>NZ_JAVSMM010000017.1:0-114679 GCF_032027225.1 Aromatoleum sp.
CGCGGCGTCGAGCGCGACGTTGTAAGTCGTCGCACCCACCTGCACCTGCGCGCTCGCTGCCCCTTGCGGCGGGTGATCGAGCTGGATCGTGAAGGTCACGCCGAGGTCGTCCTCGGTCACGTCCGCGGCCGAGATGCTCACCGTCGTCACGTCGGTCGTGTCGCCGATCGCCACCACCGCCGGCCCCGGGTTCACCGCGAGTTGTTCGAAGTTGCCGCCGCTCGCGCCGGTGATCGTCACCTCAGCGTTGGCAGGGTCGACATAGACGTCGTCGCTCGCCGCGAAGGTGTACTCGACCGTGCCGCTCGTCGCCCCGTCCGCGATCGTGATCGTCTGCCCGTTCGACAGCTTCACGCTCACCGCCCCCTCGGCCGCGTGCGTAAGCGTCGCGGTGTAGGTCACCGTGCCGCCCGCTTCAGTGATCGACGCCGGGCTCACCGCGAGGCTCACCGTCGTCGGGTCGAGCGTGTCAGCGACATGCGAACTGACTGGGCCGGAGACAGCGAGCTTGTCGTACCCTCCGCCAGCACTGCCCTCGATCGTCACGATCAATGTTTCAGCGTCCAGATATACGTCGTCGCCCGGCGCAGCGACCTGGACGCTCCCCGAATTTTCTCCCGGCAAAATAACGATTTCCGCGCCGTTCGACAGCGTCAAGACGAGCGGCGTTCCCGCGGGCGGGTTATCGACGGTTGCCACATAAACGATCGCACCTCCCTCGGAAGCAGTTTCGGGCGCGCTCAAAGCGACATTTCCGACATACGGAGGCGGGGCAATCTCGACTTGTACTGACGTCGCCGCCCCAGTTTCGACCGCTTCGACCTCCCGAGTGGCCGCTGAGTCGAACTCGAAGTCAGCGGGATTTACATCTTCAGAGATCCGCAGCAGCCTCACGAAGCTGCTGCCCTCGCCGCCGCCGCCACCGGCGAGACCGGCTGCGGGGGCCTCGATGACGTCGTCGAGGCTCGCCCCCTGATTGATCGCGTCGATGACCTGGTCGATCGTTCCGTCGGCGAGGTGCGCGTCCTGGGCGTCGGGGCGGGACGCTTCGCTGAGGTCGGTACTCAGTTTGAACGTGACGTTCTCTTCGACGCCGAACGTTTCGCCGTCGGGCATCGCGATCTCGACGCGTCCGCCGGCGGAGGTGATGATGGATTCGCCTTCCTTCAGCGTATCGCCCGGTTTGAGGGGGCGAAGGTTGCCGTCGATGTCGCGGGCGAAGGCGTTGCCGGTGACGGCGACGACGGTGGCGGTCAGTGCAGTCATGATTGCAGCTCCGAAAGATTGGGGTGGCCCGCCAGCGCGCGGGGGTTGATGTCTTTGTCCTGATTCGACCCTACGTGGGACGGCGGCCCCGTTCTATTGGACCGGAGGACAGGCGGCGCGAAAAATGTCACACCGATATGCAGAAAGGCGGGGATCGGACGCCGACGTGAAGCGCTGCTGAGAGGAACGGGCCTGCCGGACATCGTTATTCCCGTCGCCGGCGCCCGCCCCGGCAGTCAGACTGGCCCGCGACTCGCGCGCGAGTCCGCTCAACGGGCAGATCCGTTCAGATGACGCCGTCGTCTTCGAGCAGGCTGGAACGCTGCATCGCCTCGCGCGACCCACGGCGCTCGAGCAGCTTCGACTGGGCGGGCAGCGGCAGATCGGTGAATCGGATGACGGCGCGGTCGACGAGGAGATCGATGAGATCCTCGAGCACTCGCACCAGCCCCAGGTCGGACGGGCTCATCGGGTTTCCCGCCTCGACGATCGCGCGCGAAAACGCGAGCACTTCCGGCTCGGCGCCGCTCACCGGGTGCCAGTCTTCGCCGCCGTCGCCCTCGACGGGGCCCCGGCTGACGGCCGTCACATCTCCGTTTGCATTGCGTTTCACGAAGATCATTGCGACTCCGGATAGGGCACGTCCGCCGGCACGCGCAGGCGCAGGACGAGTTGGAGCCGGTCGCGCACGCCGAGCTTCTCGAAGATCGCTCCGAGGTGTGCCTTGACGGTCCGTTCGGTGATGCCGAGTTTGGCAGCGATTTCCTTGTTGCTGAGGCCGGCCGCGACCTCGTGCGCGACCTCCCGTTCGCGCGCGGAGAGGCCGTCGAGGCAGGCGTCGGCCGGCGGAGGAGGCAGTTTGCGACGCGCGGCGTGCACAACGCGGGCCATCAGTTCCGACCCGATCCACAGCCCGCCGTGATGCACGACGAGCGCGACTTCGCGCAGCAGCGTCGGAACCGACAGCGCGTGGCAATAGCCGCGTGCGCCGTGTTCGAGCGCTAGCATCGCTTCCGCGACATCGGGCGCGAAGCTGAGCACGACGAGCGGGCATCGAGGCAAGCTGCGAGTCAGCTTCGCGACGAGGTCCTGCCAGCCGGGATGCGCGGTCACGAGCCAGATCACGTCGGAAGGTCTCGCTGCGGCGGCAAGCGAATCGAGGCCCATCACCGCGCCAAGGGGAAACGCTTCGCGCCAACGCGCGGTCGGCTCGACTTTCGCGGAGTACAGGAAGAAGTTCTGACTCATCGTTCGGACAGGGCGTTGGCCTTGGCCCGCAGCACGGGCTTCAGCAGGTAGGACAGGACAGTCTTCTTGCCGGTGAGGACATCGACCTCGGCAACCATCCCGGGAATGATCGGCAGGTTTTCGCCGAGGCGTGATTCGAGCGTGCGCACGCGCACGGTGTAGAACGCGTTGCCCTTGTCATCGGTGACGGTGTCGGCGCCGATGTGTTCGACGACCGCGTCGAGCCCGCCATAGATCGCGAAGTCGTAGGCGGAGAACTTGACGAGCGCTTCCTGCCCGGGTCGCAGGAACGCGATGTCCTTCGGCTTGACCTGCGCTTCGAGAATCAGCGCGTCATCGAGCGGAACGATCTCGACGACTTCCTTGCCGGGCTGCACGACGCCCCCGACCGTGTTGACGAGCAGGCGCTTGACCGTGCCGCGCACGGGCGATCGCACCTCGGCGTGCTTCACGCGGTCTTCGAGCGCGCGGCCGCCTTCGGTCAGCGCGCCCAGTTTCGCCATCGTGTCGGAGAGCTCGTTGCGCAACTGGTTGCGCACGTTCAGTTCGACTTCCTGGACCTTGCGCGTCGCTTCGGAAATTGCCGACTGGATGCGCGAGATCTGCGCGGCGGATTGGTCGCGCTCGCCGCGCAGCCGGGACACGTCGCGCTCGAGACGGAGGATGTCGACTTCAGACACGGCGCCCGACTGCACGAGCGGACGCGTGACCGAAAGCTCCTGCTGCGCGAGCTGGTAGCCCCGGCTCGCCTGCTCGTGACGCGCACGCACTTCGTTGAGCTCCTGTTCCCGCTGCATCAGTTGTTGACGCGCGATCGACACCTGGGCGTCGAGCTCGGCAACGCTCGACTCGTACAGCCGGCGCTCGTGCGCGGCGATCTCGGGGACTTCGCGCGCAATCTCCTCCGGAATCTGGAACGGCTTGCCGCCCGTCAACGCCTCGAGCCGTGCCGCCTTCGCGCGCAGCGCGAAATACTGCGAGCGGTTCTCGGCGAGCGACGAGACGAAACGGGTCGGATCGATTTTCAGCAGCAGCGTCCCCGCTTCGACGTTTTCTCCTTCGCGTACCAACATTTCCTCGACGACGCCGCCGTCGACACTCTGGATGATCTGCACCTGCGACGACGGGATCACCTTCGCCTCGCCGCGGGTGACTTCGTCGACCTTCGCGAACCCGGCCCAGACCAACAACAGCAGCAGGACCACCGCGGCGCCGCGCAACAGCAGGCGGGCGCGCAGCGGCTCTTGCTGGATGCGCGCCCAGTCGGCATCCGCGGACCAGTCGAGGCCGGCTTGTCCGGCGGGTGCGATCAGCCTCGCGAAAAAGCGCTCGAGCAGCGGACGTGCGGGCTTCGCGATGCGCTCGGACACGCTGCCGATGCGTTCGAAGGCTTTCTGGCCGGGCGCGCCCATCAGACGCCCCTCCCGATACGTCCCTGGCGCAACGCTTCGACGACCCGGTCCTTCGGCCCGTCGGCAACGATGCGCCCGGCATCCACGACGACGATGCGCTCCACCAGGTCGAGCAACGACGTGCGGTGCGTCACGACAATCAACGTCTTGCCCTGCGCGAAGTCGCGCAAATTGCGCTTGAGCGCTTCTTCGCTCGAGTGGTCCATCGACGCGGTCGGCTCGTCCAGCAGCAGGATCGGTGGATCGTGGATCAGCGCGCGTGCGATCGCGACGGCCTGCCGCTGACCGCCGGACAGCTGCGCGCCGCGCTCCCCGACCTGCATGTCGAATCCCTGTGGATGCGTGTTCGCGAAGTCGGTGATGCCGGCGACTTCCGCAGCGCGGATCACCGTCGCGTCATCGGCGAGCGGCGCGGCGATCGTGATGTTGTCGCGCAACGTGCCGTAGAAGAGCGTCACGTCCTGCGGCACGTAGCCGATATGACGACGAAGTTCGGCCGGATCGAGCTGACGCTGGTCGATGCCGTCGATGAGCACGGCACCGCCGGTCGGGCGGTAGAGACCGAGAATCAGCTTTTCGAGCGTCGTCTTGCCCGAGCCAACCCGCCCGAGGATCGCGAGGCGTTCGCCTGCGCGAATGCGCAGCGAAACGTTGCGCAGCGCGTCGACGCCCTGCCCCGGGTAATGGAAGCTCACGTCGCGGAATTCGATCTCGCCGCGGAACGACTGCCGGCTGATGAAACTGGTGTCTTCCGGGCGCTCGACTTCCTGCTTCATCAGCGCGTCGAGCGAGGCCAGCGCGGTCGCGGCGTTGTGGTACTGGACGAGGAGGCCCGCGACCTGGCCGATCGGCGCCATCGCGCGCGACGACAACATGTAGCACGCGATCAGGCCGCCCATGCTGAGCGCGTTGTCACGGATCAGGTAGACGCCGGCGATGATGATGACAACGCTGACCGTCTGCTGCACCCATGCGGCGCCGTTCGTCGTCGTCGCCGACAACAGCCGCAATTGCGCGCCGACGCGGGCGAGCAGCGCGGCGCTCTTTTCCCACTTGCGCTGCAGCGGCGCCTCGGCCCCGAGCGCCTTCACCGTCTCCATCGCGACCAGCCCCTCGACGAGGGTCGCGTTGCGTTGCGCTCCGGCACGGTACGTCGTCTCCGCGAGCTCGTGCATCCGTCCCTGCACGGTCATTGCATAGACCAGCACCAATACGACGCCCACCGCGAACGGCAGCATCAGCGGCCACGCGATCCAGCCGATGACGAGCAGGAACACCAGCGCGAACGGCACGTCGATGAATGCGACGACGGACGCCGAGCCGATGAAGTCGCGCACCGACTCGAACGCGCGCAGGTTCGCGGCGAACGAGCCGGCGGACTCGGGGCGCTGCTCCATGCGCAGGCCGAGCACGCGCTCCATGATCGCGGCCGACAGCTTGACGTCCGCGCGGCTGCCGGCGAGATCGACGAAATAGCCGCGCATCGAGCGCAGCACGGCGTCGCCGGTGAGCGCGAGCAGCACGCCGACCGCGAGCACCCACAGCGTCTCGACCGCGTGGTTCGGTACGACGCGGTCGTACACGTTCATCACGAACAGCGGCATTGCGACGGCGAACAGGTTGATCATGAACGCCGCGAGCAGGATGTCGCGATAGAGCGCGCTGTTCTCGGCGATCACCCCCCAGAACCAGTGGCTGCGCCTCGCCGGCCGGACTTCGGGCGTGCGCGCGTCGTAGCGGTGCAACGGCCGCGCGTAGATCGCATCGCCGGCGTAGCGATTCGACAGCTCCGCGAGCGGAAGATCGACGGCCGATTCGTTCAGTTCGGGGAAGATCACGCGGGCGCTCTCGCGGTCGCGGCTCCAGCCGGTCAGCACGCAGGCCTTGTCGCCGGCGAGAAGCAGCACCGCCGGGAACAGCGCATCGTTGAGTGCGTCGAGTGGCAGTCTGACGGACTTGCTGTTCAGCCCGGCCCGCTTCGCTGCGCGCGCGAACAACGACGGCGAGAGGCGGCCTTCCTCGAGCGGCAGCCCCGCAGTCGCAGCGTCGGCGGTCAGGCTGTTGCCGTGCGCCCGCGCAATCAACATCAGGCATTCGAGCAGCGGATCGGCCAGATCGGTCGGATCGGCACGCCCTCCGCCTTCGTCCGCGGCACGCTGCGACACCTGGGGGCGCGACCGCCCCCGCACGCGCTCGTCCGCGTGTTCCAGCACTCCCGTGAGTCCGTCTGCCTCTGCCAAGCGACACTCCCTCCGACGCGGAATTCCGCAAGGGTCGCGGGTTCGCGCCCTCGTTCTTGTCCGTGGGAAATTCTTGCACGTGGCGCCGCAAGTCCCCGTGACAGGCTGCTCACTCGGGAAGCTTGCGGTGCGGCGGCACTCCTTGCAGAATCGCCGCCGCATGAATCGTCATAATCGGCAACAGAACAAGGGAACGAAGGGGATCGGGCATGCAGCACGAACAATCGCACCGAGCGCAGCGGCGCCTCTATTCCCGCATCCCGTTCCGGACGACCGCTACGTTCTCGATGGGCGACGTAACCGTCGACTGCGAGCTGTGCGACCTGTCCCTGAAGGGCGCGCTGGTGAAACCGGACGGCTTGCCACCGCTCGTGCCCGGGCAGCATTGCGAACTGGAATTGCGGCTCGACGACCGCGAAACGGTGATCCGGATGGGCGCGAGTGTTGCTCACGCCGAGCACGGTCGGGTCGGGATCGTGTGCCGCGAGATAGACCTCGACAGCCTGACGCACCTGCGCCGGCTGCTGGAACTGAACCTCGGCGACAGCGAGGCGCTTTACACCGAACTCGCCGCCTTGCTGTCGACTTGAACTGCGCGAGGCCGCTGGAGTATTCGCAGCGCAAAATGCTACACTGTTGCATTAGCATTTTTACGTCCTCGAACTCCGCGCCATGTCCGCGACGCTTCACCCGCCCCGAAACAGCGCCGAGCTGATCGCCGCCCACGGCGGCCGCATCACCCGAACCCGCCTGGCAGTACTCGAAATCCTGCAGAGCAGCGGGCACTCCCTGAGCCACGATGACCTTGCCGCGCGGCTCTCCGCCGCGGCCGTGCCGCACGATCGCGTCACCCTCTATCGAACGCTCGATTGGCTCGTCGAACAGGGGCTCGCTCACCGCATCAAGGGGCCGGACCGAGCATGGCGCTTCAACTTCGGCGGCGAAAATGCCGCACCGCACGCGCATTTCCATTGCGATCGTTGCGGTCACGTGCTGTGCCTCGAATCGGTCCGACCCGACGAAGGTTTCGCGCTGCCGGAGGGCTACCGCCCCGAACGCACTGAACTCGTCTTCCACGGCACCTGCGCAGACTGCGGGCGACAGGTCGGCCGCAACGAAGCCGGCGGAAGCTGAGCGTACTGCCCTTCCGCCGTTTCGAATTCTCCGACGCAGCCCGATGAATCATCCTTTCCATTCTCCCGCACCCGCCGATCCCGACGTCCGGCCGCCCCACGCTCACGCCGGCAAACGAGGCACTCCACCGAGCCCCCTCGTCACGTCGGTGCTCACGCAAAGCGTCGGGGTGCGACTCATCATGGCCGCGGCGGCGGCGGCACTGCTCTGGATCACCGTGGGATGGGCGCTCGCATGACCGCCACCGGAACCGTTCCCGCCGTACGTTTCGAAAACCTGACGCTCGGCTACGACCGTCACCCGGCGGTGCACCACCTTAGCTGCGAAATCGCGAGCGGCGCGCTGGTCGCGGTCGTCGGACCGAACGGCGCGGGGAAGTCCACGCTGCTGAAAGCCCTCGTCGGCGAACTCTCGCCGCTGCAGGGCAGCTTCCGACTGAAGAACGGGCGCGACGGCATCGCCTACCTGCCGCAGCAAAGCGAGCTCGACCGCAGCTTTCCGGTGTGCGTGTTCGACATGGTCGCGATGGGGTTATGGCGCGAGATCGGCGCGTTTGGGCGGCTGCGCCGCGAGCAGGCCCAACGCGTCGAAGCCGCGCTCACCGCGGTCGGACTCTCCGGGTTCGAATCGCGGCAGATCGGCGCGCTCTCCGGCGGCCAGCTGCAGCGCGCCCGTTTCGCGCGGATGATGCTGCAGGACGCGCCGCTGCTGCTCCTCGACGAGCCGTTCAACGCGATCGATGCGCGGACGATCGAAGACCTGGTCGCGCTCGTCGTCGGCTGGCATGCCGAAGGGCGCACCATCCTCGCCGTCCTGCACAACCTCGAACTCGTCCGCCGGCATTTCCCGGACTGCCTGCTGCTCGCCCGCGAACCGGTCGGGTTCGGCAAGACGTCCGACGTGCTGACCCCAGAGCGGCTCGCCGCCGCGCGCCGGCTCGCCAGCGAATTCGACGCGGCGGCGGGAATCTGCCACCGCCATCCGGCGGCGGAGGTCGCATGACGCCCGAAAGCCTCCTCGCGCCGTTCATCGAATTCGAATTCATGCGCCGCGCGTTCGCAGGCTGCCTCGCGCTCGCACTCGGCGCCACACCGGTCGGCGTGTTTCTGCTGCTGCGCCGCATGAGCCTGATGGGCGACGCGATGGCGCATGCGATCCTGCCGGGCGCCGCACTCGGATATCTCGCGTTCGGCCTGTCGCTCGGCGCGATGACGATCGGCGGCATCGTTGCGGGACTGGTCGTCGCGCTTGGGGCCGGCCTCGTCGCGCGCTCTTCGCGGCTCAAGGAGGACGCCAGCCTCGCGGCGTTCTACCTGCTATCGATCGCCGCCGGTGTGATGATCGTGTCGCTGCGCGGGCGCAATCTCGACCTGCTGCACGTGCTGTTCGGCTCGGTGCTCGCGCTCGACGACAACTCGCTGCTGCTGATCAGCGCGATCTCGACCCTGACGCTGATCGCGCTCGCGCTGCTCTACCGGCCGCTCGTGCTCGAATGCTTCGACTCTGCGTTCCTGCGCAGCGTGAGCCGCGCAAGCCCGCTCGCGCATTACGGCTTCCTGATCCTCGTCGTGCTGAACCTCGTCAGCGGTTTCCACGCGCTCGGCACGCTGATGGCGGTGGGCATCATGATCCTGCCTGCCGCGGCCGCGAGCCTATGGGCCAGGAGCCTGCCTGGCATCCTCGGGCTCGCGATCCTTATCGCGCTCGCGAGCGGGGTGGCGGGCCTGCTCGTCTCGTTCCACGCCGACGTCCCGGCCGGGCCGTCGATCATTCTCGTCGCCGGTGTCGCGTACCTGCTGTCGCTCGCGTTCGCCCCCGGCGGCATGCTCGGCGCACGGTTCGTCCGGCGCCCCCACCTCGAATCCTGACTCGCTCCCTACTTCCATGTCCGTCCGACGCGCCCTTCTCGCGGCATTCGCCCTCGCTTCCGCCCTCGCCGCCGGCGCCTTGCGCGCCGCCCCGCTCGAAGTCGTCGCGAGCTTCAGCATCCTCGGCAATCTGGTGAGCGAAGTCGGCGGCGAGCGTGTCGCGGTCACGACGCTCGTCGGGCCCGACGCCGACGCGCACAACTACCAGCCCCGCCCGTCCGACGCGCGGCGACTCGGCGCCGCGACGCTGGTCGTCGCGAACGGGCTGGGCTTCGACAGCTGGGTCGAGCGGCTCGCCAAATCGGCGGGTTACAAGGGCCGATTGCTCGTCGCGAGCACCGGGATCGAACCACTGGCGAACGCGGAAACGTCAGAGCACGCGCACGACCACAACGAGCCCGCTGTCGATCCCCACGCGTGGCAGGACGTACGCAACGTCGTGCGCTATGTCGGCAACATCGCCGACGCTCTCGCCGAAGCCGATCCAACGGGCGCCGCCACCTACCGCGCGAACGCCGCGCGTTACAGCGCCGAACTCACGTCGCTCGACGAGACCATCCGGCAGACCTTCGCCGCGATCCCACGCGAGCGCCGCAAGGTCGTGAGTTCGCACGACGCCTTCGGCTATTTCGGTCATGCCTACGACATCCGCTTTCTCGCTGCCGTCGGCATCAGCAACCAGGCCGAACCGTCGGCGTCCGGGATCGCGCAGCTGATCCGGCAACTTCGCCGCGAAAAGGTGCCGGTAGTATTCGTCGAAAGCATCAGCGATCCGCGCCTCGTCGAACGGATCCGGAAGGAAAGCGGCGCCAAGCTCGGCGGCACGCTTTACTCCGACGCGCTCTCGGGGCCCGGCGGTCCCGCACCGACCTATATCGCACTGATGCGGCACAACCTGCGCACCTTGATGGCAGGCTTCGAAGGCGGGAACGGCTGAAGACAGGACCTGTGGAGCAGGCCGAAAGGTATGCTCCACAGGTTCATGCATCGATTCGCGAGTGCCGCGGCACGCCGCAGGAGCTGCCCCGTCGTCCGCGTCCGGCGCTGCAAGCGCCCGTTGAATCCGCTCAATCCGCGTCGGCGGCGAGGCGCAGGCCCTGGAACTGCCAACGCTCGTGCGGGTAGAAGAAGTTGCGGTAGCTCGGCCGGATGTGATCGGCCGGCGTTACGCACGAGCCGCCGCGCAGCACCATCTGACTGGACATGAACTTGCCGTTGTATTCGCCGAGCGCGCCCTCGGCCGTGCGAAAGCCCGGGTACGGAAGGTAGGCCGACGCGGTGTGCTCCCACACGTCGCCGTAGAGCTGGCGTAGCCCCTCGCCCGCGCCTGCGGCAGCCGGCTCCAGATAGCCACGATCGCGGAGATTGCCTTCGATCGGCCGGCCTGCTGCGGCGACTTCCCATTCGGCCTCGGTCGGCAGCCTCCGCCGCGACCACGTCGCGAACGCGTCCGCCTCGTAGTGGCTGACGTGGCACACCGGCTCGGCGGGATCAACGGGGCGCATCCCGCCGAGCGTGAAGCGCCACCAGTCGCCGTCGATCCGCTCCCAGTACAGCGGAGCGTTCCAAGCCAACTGCCGCACCCGCGCCCAGCCATCCCACAGCCACAGCGCCGGATTCGAATAACCGCCCGCGTCGATGAACGCGAGAAATTCCCCGTTCGTGACCGGGCGCGACGCGAGCCGGAACGGTTCGAGCCAGACGCGATGGCGAGGGCGCTCGTTGTCGTACGCGAAACCATCGCCGACCTTGCCGATCTCCACGAGACCGCCGGGAAAATCCAACCATTCGACCGGCGACGCGGACGCTGCCGGCCGCTCTGGGAGGTCGAGGCGATAGGCCGGACGCAGCGGATTGACGCTGAAGTTGCGCTTGATGTCGGTCAGCAGGAGCTCCTGGTGCTGCTGCTCGTGGTTGAGCCCGACCCCGAGCCGTTCGAGGATTTGTGGCCACGGCCGCTCGCCCGCGCCGTCGAGCAAGGCCTCGATGTGCCGGTCCACGTGCGCGCGGTAGCGATACACCTCTTCCACCGTCGGCCGCGACAGGAAACCGCGCGCGTCGCGGGGATGAAACGCGCCCACCTGCTCGTAATAGGAGTTGAAGAGGACGCGGAAGGATGCGTCGAATTCGCGGTAACCCGGAAGGAAGGCCCGCAGGATGAAGGTCTCGAAGAACCAGCTGACATGCGCGAGATGCCATTTCGCCGGGCTCGCCTCCGCGGTCGTCTGGATCACGTAGTCCTCGACGGCGAGCGGAGCGCACAGCGCTTCGCTGTCGGCCCGGACCCTGCGGTACTGTGCACGCCAGGCCGCAAGCGTCGCGGGCTCCTCCGTGGTGATCGATTCGTCCGTACGCGCTCGCTGCATGTGCCGTCCTCCTTCGCGTGGCGCCAACGGCGCGAAAGCGGCAGGGGACGGCGACTCCGGCTCGACCGGGCGCGCCGGCCGCAGCCGCGCGGATCAGTAGAAGATCGAATGCAGCATCTTCGCACTCAGCAGCATCAGCACGACGGCGAAGATCTTCTTCAGCGTTGCGACCGGCAGGCGGTGCGCGAGTTTCGCGCCGAGCGGCGCGGTGAACATGCTCACCGAGCTGACGAGCACCAGCGCGGGCAGATAAACGAAGCCGAGGCTGTACGCCGGCGTCCCGCCCGCGTTCCAGCCATTCACCAGGTAGCCGAGCGTGCCGGCGAGCGCGATCGGCAGCCCGATCGCGGCCGACGTGCCGATCGCGTTATGCACCTTGACGTTGCACCACGTCATGAACGGCACCGACAGCGAGCCCCCGCCGATCGCGACGAGCGCGGACACTCCGCCGATACCGACGCCCACCGCACCCATGCCGAGCGGCCCCGGCAGTTCGCGCGACGGCTTCGGCTTCACATTCACGAGCATTTGCAGCGCCACGTAAGCCATGAAGCAGACGAAGAAGATCGCGAGCGGCGCGGACGCCACCCGGGACGCGATGAACGTCGCGCCGAAGGTGCCGAGCAGGATGCCGGGGGTGATGAAGCGCACGATCTCCCAGCGCACTGCGCCGTGGTTGTGGTGCGCCCGCAGGCTCGACATCGAGGTCATCACGATCGCCGCCATCGAGGTGCCGAGCGCCAGATGCACGACCCCGCCCGCGGGAAAGCCCTGTGCGATGAAGAGGCTGGTCAGGACCGGCACCATGATGCCACCTCCGCCCACGCCGAGCAGGCCGGCGAAAAAGCCGACGACCGCCCCCAGCACCGGGTAGCTCAGCCACCAGACATCGAAATTCATTTCTCCAGCCTCGGGTCGAACAGGATCCGTCGTTCGGAAGCGGCCTGCGCGGAGTGTCGCGGTGCGCGGCGTCGCCGGCGGGACGGAGACGAAAACAGGGCGCGCCCTTGCGTCCGCTCCTGCCCTTCATCCGTCTCCGCCCGGTCCGCCTGCACAGGCGATGCGGGAGCCGAAATTCCTTGCGACGCCAGCACCTCGAGCAACTCGCATATACGCCGGCTCTGCGCAGGCGATGCACGGGCCGAGCCCCGCTGCGGCTCCGGCCCCGCTTTCACGCAGTGCGAGGATCTGCCCGGAACAGTGGCTTCCGATTGACGACGAAAAACAAAAGAGGCGCGGATCGGAATCCGCGCCTCATGAATGGTC
This sequence comes from Aromatoleum sp., assembly GCF_032027225.1. Classification (GTDB taxonomy): domain Bacteria; phylum Pseudomonadota; class Gammaproteobacteria; order Burkholderiales; family Rhodocyclaceae; genus Aromatoleum. The sequence continues at coordinate 12,801 of NZ_JAVSMM010000017.1, forward strand.
CCCCACCTGTGCCGTCTCCGCCGGCATCCTGAACCTAGGGTTCAGGGAGGTCGCTTTCCTTCCGCTTAAGGCTCACCCGGCTAGGGGCGGGCACACCAGCGGCATCCATGGTCTGCGACCAAGTCTCTCGACATTGGTCCAAGGAATCTACGACTTCAACGACCAGGCGGGGGATTGATCTTCACGCGCCATCGCCTCGCGCCAAGCCCTTGTTAAAAAAGCTTTTCCTGCTGCGCGAGCACCCCGTCGAGGCGTGCATTTACGAGACCGATTCTACGCTTCACGGCCTGCATGTCAAACCCACCGGAACGCTGGAACTGCAAAAACTCGTGCGCGATGTTGAGCGCCGTCATCACCGCGAGCTTCTCGCCGGACGAGCCGGTTTTGATCGCGAGGCTGTTCAGTTTTTCGTCCAGATAGGACACCGCTGCGAGGAGTGCGTCCTTGTCTTCGGGCCGACAGGCGACACTGTAGGCTTTGCCCAGCAGCGTGATATCGAGTGTGTCGTTCTGCATCTCAGGCTTCCGGCAATTGCTCGAGCAGGGCTTCGAGCTTCTCGGTCGCAAGTCTGACCTTGTCGGCGAGCACGTGATTGTCGGCCTCGAGACGGGCGACGCGAGTGCGCAACTCGCGCGCCTCGACCTTGCCCGCTTCATAAAGGCCGATCAGTTGTTCGAGCTGATGTTCGAGCTTGTTGAGTTCTGCGTCCATGCGACGGATGGTAGAGGGGCGCCCAGAGGCGGTCAAGGAACGGCCCGCCGCGTCGATCAGCGCACGGGCCGACCGGGAAACGGCGGATCCGGGACTTCGCGCAGGCGCGAAAAGCCGCAGATCCGCCGAGCTTCGCGTCTAGCGCTCGACTTGCGTCACGTCGCGCACCGCGCCGGTGTCCGCGCTCGTCGTGAGCGCGGCGTAGGCGCGCAACGCGGCCGACACGACGCGTTGACGATTCGTCGGCTTCCAGGCCTTGCTGCCCTTCGCGTTCATCGCCACGCGACGCTGCGCGAGGACGTCGTCCGACACTGCAAGATGGATCCGCCGGTTCGGGATGTCGATCTCGATCGCGTCGCCATCCTCGACGAGCGCGATCGCGCCGCCGCACGCCGCTTCGGGCGACGCGTGGCCGATCGACAGCCCCGACGTGCCGCCCGAGAAGCGCCCGTCGGTGAGCAGCGCGCATTCCTTGCCGAGCCCTTTCGACTTCAGGTAGCTCGTCGGATAGAGCATCTCCTGCATGCCCGGCCCGCCTTTCGGCCCTTCGTACCGGATCACGACGACATCGCCGGCGACGACACGGTCGCCGAGGATGCCTTCGACCGCGGCTTCCTGGCTCTCGAACACGCGCGCACGACCGGTGAACGTCCAGATCGACTCGTCCACGCCGGCCGTCTTCACGATGCAACCCTTCTCGGCGATGTTGCCGTAGAGCACCGCGAGCCCGCCGTCTTCGGTGAACGCGTTCGCACGATCGCGGATCACGCCGTGCGAGCGGTCCATGTCGAGCTCCTTCCAGCGCCGGTCCTGCGAGAACGCGACCTGCGTCGGCACGCCGCCGGGTGCCGCCTTGTAGAAGTCGAACACCGCGTTGTCGTGCGCCTGCATCACGTCCCAGCGCGACAGCGCTTCGGCCATCGTCTTGCTATGCACCGTCGGCAGGTCGGCGTGCAGCAGGCCAGCGCGATTGAGCTCGCCGAGAATCGCCATGATGCCGCCGGCGCGATGCACGTCCTCGACATGCACGTCCGCGACGGCCGGCGCGACCTTGCACAGGCACGGCACCTTCCGCGAGATGCGATCGATGTCGGCCATCGTGAAGTTCACTTCCGCCTCACGGGCGGCAGCGAGGAGATGGAGCACGGTGTTCGTCGAGCCGCCCATCGCGACGTCGAGGCTGATCGCGTTCTCGAAGGCCTTGAACGTCGCGATCGAGCGCGGCAGGACCGAGGCGTCGTCCTTCTCGTAATAGCGGCGCGCCATATCGACGATCGTGCGCCCGGCGCGACGGAACAGCTGCTCGCGGTCGGCGTGCGTCGCGAGCACGGTGCCGTTGCCCGGCAGCGACAGGCCGAGCGCTTCGGTCAGGCAGTTCATCGAGTTCGCGGTGAACATGCCAGAACATGAACCGCAGGTCGGACAGGCCGAACGCTCGATCGCGTCGACTTCGGCGTCGGAGCAGCTGCTGTCCGCGGCCTTGACCATCGCGTCGACGAGGTCGAGCGAGATGACTTTCGCCTCCCACTTGACCTTGCCGGCCTCCATCGGGCCGCCGGAGACGAAGATTGCCGGGATGTTTAGCCGCAGCGCAGCCATCAGCATTCCGGGAGTGATCTTGTCGCAGTTCGAAATGCACACCAGCGCGTCGGCGGTGTGCGCGTTGACCATGTATTCGACGCTGTCGGCGATCAGCTCGCGCGACGGCAGCGAGTACAGCATGCCGCCGTGGCCCATGGCGATGCCGTCGTCGACCGCGATCGTGTTGAACTCCTTGGCAACACCGCCGGCCGCCTCGATCTCGCGCGCGACGAGCTGGCCGAGGTCCTTCAGATGGACGTGACCGGGAACGAACTGCGTGAAGCTGTTCGCGATCGCGATGATCGGCTTTTCGAAATCGCCGTCCTTCATGCCGGTGGCGCGCCACAGCGCGCGGGCGCCCGCCATGTTGCGGCCGGCGGTGGAGGTACGGGAACGGTACTGGGGCATGATTTCCTCGACTCGGATGCGGGCGCGGCGTCAGGCGCGCGCCACTTCGGTTCAGACCGGGAATTCTACCCGATGCCAAACGCCGCTCGGCTATCATTGCCCTCCCGCCGCGGTATGTCCGACTCACGATTACTGGTAAAGCGATGACCGAGAACACCCCGACCGCCTCCGACATCGAAGGCTACGATCTCGACCCTGTCGAAATCCGCGTCCTCGGCGTGCTGATCGAGAAGGCCTTCGTCACACCCGACAACTATCCGCTATCGATCAATGCGATCGTGACCGGCGCGAACCAGCTCACCGGCCGCGATCCGGTGATGAACCTCTCCGAAGCCGACGTGCAGGACGCCATCGACAGCCTCATGGCACGCAAGCTCGTGTCGCGCCGCGACCAGGCCAGCGCGCGGGTATCCAAGTACGAACACCTCGTCCGCCTGCGTCATTCGCTGCCGCCCCCCGAACAGGCCGTGCTCGCGACGCTGATGTTGCGCGCCGCGCAGACCGTCGGCGAAATCCGCCAGCGTTGCGAACGGATGTATCGCTTCGACGACATCGCCGCCGTCGACAAGGTGCTGGAGCATCTCGGCGAGAAGTACCCCCCGATGGTCGCCGCGCTGCCGCGGGCGCCGGGTACGAAGGAAACGCGCTACGCGCACCTCCTGGGCGGCAGCGACGCGTTCGCGCAAATGGGCGAAGCGCTCGCGGCCGGGTTGTCGGGCGGCGCGGCGGGCCGCAGCCGCACCGCCGAACTCGAAGACGAAGTCCGGCGCCTGCGCGACGAGTTCGAGTCGCTGCGCAGCGAGTTCGACAAATTCCGCTCGCAGTTCGACTGAGTCCGCTTTGCGGATCGGATTTCCCGAGCTCGCCGCTGCGTCTTCAATCCTGTCCTTATCTGCCTGCCGCCCATGCTGATCCACCCGCAGTTCGATCCCATCGCGATTTCCCTCGGCCCCCTCGCCGTGCGCTGGTACGGCCTGATGTATCTCGTCGCATTCGTGCTGGTCATCGTGCTCGGCCGTATTCATGCGCGCCGCCGCCCCGAACTCGGCTGGAATGCGCAGCAGATCGACGACCTGCTGTTGTACGGCATGATCGGCGTCGTCGTCGGCGGACGCCTCGGTGAAGTCCTGTTTTTCCAGCCCGGGTATTACTTCGAACATCCGCTCGAGATCCTCGCGGTATGGAAAGGCGGGATGAGCTTCCATGGCGGCTTCCTCGGCGTGCTCGTCGCGATGTGGCTGTACGGGCGCCGCGCCGGGAAGGGCTTCTGGCAGGTCACCGATTTCATCGCGCCGCTAGTGCCGACGGGGCTCGCAGCCGGGCGGCTCGGCAACTTCATCAATGGCGAACTGTGGGGTCGCCCCGCCGATCCCGACCTTCCGTGGGCGATGGTCTACCCGTGGGTAGACGCCCTGCCCCGCCACCCGTCCCAGCTCTATCAGATGGCCGGCGAAGGTTTGCTGCTCTTCGTCATCCTGTGGATCTATTCGGCGCAGCCGCGACCGCGGAAGGCGGTCTCCGCCGTGTTCCTGATCGGGTACGGCGTCCTGCGCTTCGCGGCGGAGTTCTTCCGCACGCCCGACCCGGGGATCTTCGGGACGCTATCGCTCGGGCTGTCCACTGCGCAATGGCTGTGCGTACCGATGGTCGCCGCCGGCGTCGCCCTGCTGATGGCGTCGGGGCGACGCGCGGCCTCCGTCCAGTAAGCCGCACCCCTTCGGCACCGTTGCGGCCGGGCGACATTGACACTTGTGCGTCCGACGCGAGTGGCAGAATTCAGGTCATATTCGACGCCGGCAGTGCGCGGAGCATGTACGCCGTTCAAGCCCGAGCGGGGCGCTCGGCCGACCCGACGTTCGCGCCTTCACGCAGTCGCTGGGGCAAGGCGCAGAGGCTCGTTTCTCCCGAAGCGGAAATAACTCACGGGCAGCCCCAATTTGGGTCGAAATAATTTTTCCGGCCCGGTATCCTGCGTTCTCAGCGAAGTCGAGCCGATGACATAATCATAGCCGTCGACCGCAAAAAGGAGACAGCATGGCATCCGGACTGGTAGCACGCAGCCTCTCGAAGGTTCGGGCGATGATCGCCGGCGCGGGCGGCGCGAAGAGCGTCGAGCCGACCGAGAAGGTGCTCACCCGCATCCGCCGTCAATTGAAGGAATGCGCGGAAGGGCACGGCGGTGAAGTCTCGACGCGGCTGCGCGCGGCACGGCTCGCGGAAACCTATCTCTCGCTCGACGACGCCGGGCGCATCGCCTTCCTGCGCATGATCGCGGTCGAGTTCGGCCCCGACACCCGGAAAGTCGCGAAAGCCCACGAAGCCTACCAGGCGGCGGTCGGAACCGATCGACAGTGGGATGCCGAAGCGCAGCTGCGCGCGGCAATGCGGTCCTCGCGCATTCGCATTCTCACGCAGTTCAACGCGATTCCGCAGGGCGTGAAATTCCTCGTCGACCTGCGGGTCGACCTGCTGCGCTACCTCGAGAAGCACAAGGATCTCAAGTCGCTCGACCGCGAACTCGAAGCGCGTCTCACCGCGTGGTTCGACGTCGGCTTCCTCGAACTCGCACGCGTCACCTGGAATTCTCCGGCGGCGCTGCTCGAGAAGATCGTCGCGTACGAGGCGGTGCACGAGATCCGCTCCTGGCGCGACCTCAAGAACCGGCTCGGTTCCGACCGGCGCTGCTATGCGTTCTTCCACCCGCGGATGCCCGACGAGCCGTTGATCTTCGTCGAAGTCGCGCTGATGGAGGATCTCGCCGACAACGTGCAGAAGCTCCTCGACGAGAACGCTCCGGTCGCCGACGCCGCGCGTGCGACGACCGCGATCTTCTATTCGATCAGCGCGACCCAGGAAGGGCTGCGCGGCGTCTCGTTCGGCAACTTCCTGCTCAAGCGCGTCGTCGACGACGTGCAGCGCGATTTTCCGCGCATCAAGACGTTCGCGACGCTGTCACCGATTCCCGGCCTTGTGCGCTGGGCAACGAAAAACACGGCAGCCGTGCTCGCGGCCTTTTCCGACGCCGACTGGAAGCGGCTCGCCGCCGTCGGGATCGACGGTCCGGATTCGCCGCAGCTCAAACTCGTGCTCGACGGCACGACGGCGTGGCCGGGCGACGAAGCGCTCGCGAACGCGCTGCGCGAGCCGCTCCTTAAAGTCGCTGCAGGCTACTTGCTCGAGGCGAAGCGCGGCGATGCGCCACTCGACCCGGTCGCGCGCTTCCACCTCGGCAACGGCGCGCGCGTCGAACGGCTCAACTGGCTCGCGGACATCTCAGAAAAGGGTCTCGGCCAGTCCTGGGGGATCATGGTCAATTACCTGTACGACCCCGACCGCATCGTCGATAACGTCGAAACCTTCGCCGGCAAGGGCGGCATCGACGCCGCCCCGGCCGTGCGCCGCCTCGCACGGCGCTGAGCGTCACGGGCAACACGTGAACCTGCCGTTTCAGCACACCTCGATCCGGATCCGGCTGCTTCTCGCGAGCACCGTGGTCCAGGTGCTGCTGCTGACGCTGCTGCTCGCGAACAGCGTCCGGCTGATGAACGAAGCGACGTCGGCGAGCCTGCACACGCTCGCCGACCAGAACGCCACGATGCTGCACGCGATGGCGACGGCCTATGCCGAACAGGGTCAGCTCGACGCGCTCCAGGATATTCTCGGCGAGCTGCTCGCCGAATCCGAAGAAGGACTCGTCTACGTCCGGATCGGCACGCCCGACGGGCGGACGCTGATGCAGGCGGGCATGCCCGAGATGACAGCGCTGCCGGCGGAGGGCGTGGCCGGTGACGGCAACACCGGCCAGCCTCGCCTCCTCCATGTCCGCCGACCGCTGCTTCTCGACCGCAACGAGATCGGCTACCTGCAGTTCGGCGTCTCGGTTTCGACGCTCGCCGCCGCGCGCCGCGCGATCACCGAACAGGGAGCGTTCATCGCGCTGATTGAAATCCTGCTCACGTTCGCGCTCCTTTCCGGCATCGGCTATCTGCTGACCCGCAACCTCAGTCGCCTTCTCGCCGGCAGCCAGGCGATCGCGGAAGGGCGGCTCGATCACCGGCTGCCCGAAAATGGCGGCGACGAACTCGCCCGGCTCGCGCGGCGCTTCAACATCATGGCCGCGAACCTGCAGGACCGCATCGGCGAACTCCAGGACACCGCCGCACGGCTGAAGACGAGCGAGCAGCGCTACGAACTCGCGATCCAGGGCTCCAACGACGGCCTCTGGGACTGGGACATCACCGCCGGCACGGTCTACTGTTCGCCGCGCTGCTGCGAAATCGCCGGCTTCGCGTTCGACGACCTGCACCGCGCGCCTCAGACAATCCTCGACGCGATCCACCCCGACGACGTGCAGGCCTATCGCAACAAGCTCGTCGAACACCTGAAGGGTTACAGCACGCAGTTCAAGTTCGAATACCGCGCACTCCAGGTGGACGGCACTTATCACTGGGTGATGAAACGCGGCGTCGCGCTGCGAGACGCCAGCGGGCGCGCGTTCCGGATGGCAGGATCGATCAGCGACGTGCATCTGCACAAGCTCGCCGAAAACCAGCTCCAGTTCGACGCGCTGCACGACCGCCTCACCGGTCTGCCTAACCGGGCGCTGTTCCTCGAGCACGTTCGCAGCGCGCTCGGGCAGCAGCGCCGCGCGGACCGCCATGGGTTCGCGGTGCTGGGCATCAATCTCGAACGTTTCCGGCTCGTCAACGACAGCTTCGGCCATGCTGCGGGCGACGAGTTGCTGCGCCGCATCGCCGCCGCGCTCGTCGAGATGCTTTGCGAAGGCGACATCGTCGCGCGCGTCGGCGGCGACCAGTTCGCGCTGCTGCTGAACGGCATCGAGGACCCAGCCGACTCGCTGCGCGTCGCGGCCAATCTCCGCGAGAAGCTGGCGCAGCCGACCGACGTCGCGGGACAGCGGCTGTATCCGAAATGCCGCGTCGGCATCGCGCTCAGCAGCGACTACGACGACGACGCAGAAGCGCTGCTGCGCGATGCCGACAACGCCCTTCAGCGGGCCCGCGACGGTGGTGACAGCAGCATCTCGATGTTCCACGCGTCGATGCACGCCCAGGCGCTGCAGAGTCTTCGCCTCGAAAGCGACCTGCGCGCGGCCTTGCGCGACGGCAGCCTCGCGGTCCATTTCCAGCCGATCGTCTCGCTCGCCGACGGTCGTATCAGCAGTTTCGAAGCGCTGGTCCGCTGGCCTCATCCCACCGAAGGCCTGCTCCCGCCAAACCTGTTCATCCCGCTTGCCGAGACTCTCGGCCTGATTCACGACCTCGACATGCTGGTGCTCACGCGCGCATGCGAACGGATCGTCCGCTGGCAGCAGCAGGCGAATGGCGTCGAAGTGCCGAAAGTCGGCGTCAATCTGTCGGCGATGCAGTTTTCGCGTCCGGATCTCGCCGGCGAGATCATCGCGGAGATCGCGCGACATGGCCTTCCCGCCGAAATGCTGCGCTTCGAGGTCACCGAAAGCGTGCTCGCGCAGCCCGAAGGCCCAGCGAGACAGGTTCTCGAGCGCCTTCGCGGCGCCGGCATGTCGGTGCTGATCGACGATTTCGGCACCGGCTACTCGGCGCTGAGCTACCTGCACACGATCCCCTGCGACGCCGTCAAGCTCGATGGATCCTTCGTCCGCTCGCTCGACAAGGACCGGCGATTGCGGACCATCGTCGCGGGCAGCATCGCCCTTGCGCACGACCTCGGCATGCGGGTCGTCGCCGAGTGCATCGAGACGCCGCAGCAGGCGGCGCTGCTTCAGGCGATGGGCTGTGACTACGGCCAGGGCTACCTGTATTCGCGGCCGCTCGACGACGCGGGGGTCGAAAAACTTCTCTTTGCCAGTCCGCCGGCCGGAGCTCTCGCATGACAGTCGATCTCCTGCGTCGGGCGGGCCGCATCGTCCTGCTCGCGATGCTCGCGGTTGGCGCACCGGCACTGGCGGCGCCGTCGAACGCGTCGCCGCTCGTGCAGGTGTCCGGATTCGCCACGCTCGGGGCGGTCAAGACCGACCGCGACGACGTGTGGTTCACGCGCTACGGCGTCAATTACCCCGGCGACTCGGACCCGGATTTCAGTCCGGACTCGCTTCTGGGGCTGCAGGCGAGCCTGCGCCTTTCCGCGTACAACGACATCACGGTGCAGATGCTCATGCGGGAGGACGGCGAGGAGTCCTACGACCCGCGCATCACGCTCGCGTTCTTCCGCCAGACCCTCGCGCCCGGGCTGTCGCTGCGGCTCGGGCGCCTGCGCGTCCCCTTCTTCATGCTGTCCGACTCGCTACACATCAATTACGCGAACCCGTGGGTGCGGCCGCCGGTCGAGGTCTACAGCCTCAACCCTTTCAATGACCTCGACGGCGTCGATCTCGTTTATCACACGCGACTCGGCGCGCTCGACACCGAACTGCACCCGTATTTCGGCCGCGGCCGCGTTCCGTTTCCAATGGGCAGGGCACGGCTGAAAGCGACCTGGGGTCTGAATGTCGCGCTGTCGCGCGGGGATTTCTCGCTGCATCTCGGGCACGGCGATGGGCGTTTCTCGATGGTTCGGGGCGATCCCGAAACGCATTCGTTGGTCGCCGCGCTCTCGCGCGCCGGACTATCGGGTGTCGCCGCCGACCTGTCGGGGACCGACGGTAGCACGAGGTTCGATTCGGTGGGCCTGCAATGGGACGACGGAACCTGGCAGGTCGTCAGCGAATACGCGCGGCGTCGCGCCAACCGCTACGCGACCAGTTCGAGCGGCTGGTACGTAAGCGTCGGACGGCGCTTCGGCCCGCTCACGCCGTATGCGGTCATTGCGCGTCAGCGCCTCGACGAGCAGATGGCCGAGGCCGCGGTACCCGCCGGACTGCAGCACGCCTGGGACGAGTTCCTCACCTCGCGCAACAATGCGCAACGCAGTTTCACGGTCGGCACACGCTGGGACGTCACGAGTTTCGCGGCGGTCAAGGCGGAAGTCACCCGCACGCGGGTCGATAGTGATTCATGGGGCTCGTATTTCCCGCGGGGCGGCCGGAACGAGGCCGCGATTGCCGGGAAGCGTATGAACACGTTCAGCCTATCGCTCGACCTGACGTTCTGAGTCCGCGTACAGTGCCCCGCCTTTTCCTCGCAATCATGCTCGTGCTGACGCCAGCCCTGTCGGTGACGGACACTCTCGCACAAGCCGAAGCGCCGATCGTCATCGTCGCCGGGGCAGCAAGCACGATCTCCGAACTGTCGAAAGAGCAGGCCGAGCAACTCTATCTGGGTCGTGCTTCGACGCTTCGCGGTGGCACGCCGGTTTCGCTGGCGGACCTTCCGCCCGGGCCGACGCGCGACCGCTTCTACGCCAAGCTGACGGGCAAGAATCCGAGCCAGATCCGCGCGTACTGGTCACGGATGGTGTTCACCGGCCGCGCGCTACCGCCGCGGGAAGTCACCGACGCCGAGCAACTACGCTCGCTCCTCGCGGCGAATCCGGACCTCATCGGCTACCTGCCGGTGACCGCCGCCGACGACCGCCTGAAAATCCTGCTGCGCCTACCCTGATCGCCGCGCCGGCAGCCTTCCGACCTCGGCAGCCACCCAACTCTGCAAGCCTCCCGGCTCGGCAGCGCGCGTACTGTTTCCGGCGCGGCCAGCGTTTGCGCGCAATTCACGGCGCAGCGGTTTGGGCCGCCATCGTTCTCCGCGCGAAACGTGCGCACGGTTGCTTGACCGCGCCTCCTCTCGATGTTGTAATGCGAATCGTTCCTATTCGTTTTACTCAAACCATGGCAAACGAACGGTCGCCTTCCTCGCTTCGGTCCCAGTCCCGCCCTGTCGCCGGAGCCGGCAACAACGGGGATTGGCCGGAACGCGGACAGGCAGCGATCGCGAGCGAGTCGCTCCTTCTCGGACGGGCGAGCGTGACGATCGCGCACGAAGGCATGAACTACATCCTGCGCGCCACCCGCGCGGGGAAACTTATTCTGACGAAATGACGCCGCGGCAATCCGGCGAACAAATGGGATAACGAGGCTAGACTATGTACGTCTGCGTTTGCAATGCGGTCACCGAACGCCACATCGGCCTCGCCGTGAGCGAAGGGGCGAAGACGATGCGCGACCTGCGCCAGACGCTCGGCGTCGCGGGGGAATGCGGTCGCTGCGCGTGCTGCGCGCGCGACTGCCTGCGTTCGGCGCTGGCGGAGCAAACGGAGACCGCGGGACCGACGGTAGTCGGCCTCGCGCCCTCGTTCTCCTTTGCCGCGGAGGCCGTATGAAAGGCGACGTAAAAGTCATTCAGTTCCTCAACAAGCAACTAACCACCGAACTGACCGCCATCAACCAGTATTTCCTGCATGCGCGGATGTTCAAGAACTGGGGGCTCGAGCGACTCGGGCATCACGAGTACAAGGAATCGATCGAGGAAATGAAGCACGCCGACAAGCTCATCGAGCGCGTGCTGTTCCTGGAGGGGCTGCCGAATTTGCAGAACCTCAACAAGCTGATGATCGGCGAGGACGTCCCCGAGTGCCTGCAGGCTGACCTCGGTCTCGAACTCGGCGGCCGCACCGATCTCCTCGAAGCGATCGCCTACTGTGAGATCTGCAAGGATTACGTTTCGCGGGAGATATTCGAAGACATCCTCGAGGAAACCGAGGAACACATCGATTACCTCGAAACCCAGCTCGAACTTCTCGACAAGGTCGGGCTGCAGAATTACCTGCAGTCCCAGATGGAAGGCGGAAGCTGACGCCCGCCGGCGCCGATTGCCGGCTTTTTCCCACCCCAGCCAGCCAGTTCTCCCGCGGAACGAGCCAGCGACGAAACCCGACGGAGAACTGGCATGAACAGAACTGCCCCGGCATCCCGCCCCGGCCCGCGTGCCGTGGACGTTCCCGCGTTCGCGACGCATCGCCTCGCGCTGTACCTCCTCGTCGCGGCGGCCTTGATCAACCAGTTGATCGGATGACAGCCGGCACAGAGGCACCGCACTTTCGCGGTCGCGACGTCGTCCCGTTTTCGCAATAGATTGAAATGGCGCTCTCCCCCACGCTCCCAACGGCGCGCTTTCCCGCCGAGCCCCGTACCGACGAGCGACCGTCCCCGGCCTTCGCCGCCGCACGCGCGACACCGGAACGCGACCAGGCGCTGCACCGGGAGGCGGCGCGATCCAATCGAGCCCGCGCCGGTGCCCCCCGGCCGCGCGAACGGCGCCTGATCCTCACCCTCGTCGCCGCAACGCATCTGGGGGCCGCGATCGGTGTCTCGCAGTGGCGCGCCGAGCCGGTCGCCCCGCCGCCACCTCCGATTTCGGTGGCGCTGATCGAGCCGCCCGCCGTCATCCCGACGCCCGTACCGCCCCCCCCGGCGCCGACACCACCCACGCCGGAAGTCCGCAAGGAACTGCCGCGCCCGAAACCCGTCGTCAAACCCGCGCCGCCGAAGCCGGTCAAGGCTCCGGTGCCGCCCGCGCCGGTAACCGAGGCGGCGACCGCGATACGCAACGAGGAACCACCTCCGCCGCCGGCTCCGGCGCCAGCCACTCCGCCTGTCGCGGCCGCGCCGACGCAAGCCGACGCCCCGCCGCGCGTCGCCGAGACGGTCCCGGCGCGCTTCGACGCGGCCTACCTGAACAATCCCGCCCCCGCCTACCCGCCGCTCGCGCGCCGGATGCGCGAGGAAGGCAAGGTGCTGTTGCGCGTGTTCGTGACCGCCGACGGCGCGCCGGGCAAAATCAGCGTTTCCAGCAGTTCGGGCTCGAGCCGGCTCGATACCGCCGCCGAAAACGCAGTCGCCCGCTGGCGCTTCGTGCCGGCCAAGCAGGACGGCCGCAATGTCGAAGCCTGGGTCGTCGTGCCCATCGTTTTCAAACTCGAAGGATAAAGAAGATGCCTGTCGACAACTTCGGCCTCGCCCATCTGTGGGGGCAGTCGGACCTCATCATCAAACTCGTCGCCTTCACGCTCGTCGTGATGTCGGTCGCGAGCTGGTACCTGATCGCGGTGCGCGCGCTGCGTCAGTTCCGGGCACGCCGTTTCGATGCCGGCGTCGAGGCATTCTGGAACGCGCCGACCCTCGACGAAGGCCTCGGCCGCCTGTCGCGAACTGCCCCGGATTCGCCGTTCGAAGCCCTCGCACGCCAGGGCGCCGCGGCGGCCGAACATCTGCGTCGCCACACGCAGGAAGAGACGCTCGGCGGCAAGCTCGACGCCGACGAGTTCGTCACCCGCGCGATGCGCAAATCCATTGCGCTGTCGACGGCCCAGCTCGAATCCGGGCTGACGGTGCTCGCGTCGATCGGTTCGACGGCGCCCTTCGTCGGGCTCTTCGGCACCGTCTGGGGCATCTACCACGCGCTGATCGGCATCAGCGTCTCGGGCATGGCGACGCTCGACAAGGTCGCCGGTCCGGTCGGCGAGGCGCTGATCATGACCGCGTTCGGCCTGTTCGTCGCGATCCCGGCGGTGCTCGCGTTCAACGCCTTCACGCGCGCCAATCGTCTCGAACTGTCGGAGCTCGACGCGTTCGCGCACGACTTGCACGCTTGGTTCACGACCGGCACGCGTCTCGCGAGCGCCCCGACCGGCGAGGCCGCGAATCGCTCCGCGCGCACTGCAGCGCCCACCGCGACGCTCCGCGCGTCGACGCCGGGAGCGGCGTGATGGCGTTCGGCAGCTTCAGCCAGGAGGGGCGCGGCGCCCCGATGAGCGAAATCAACATGGTGCCGCTGATCGACGTGATGCTCGTGCTGCTGATCGTGTTCATGATCACCGCGCCGCTGCTGACCCACGCGGTCAAGATCGACCTGCCGACCGCCGCGAGCGCGGCGAACAACGAGAAACCGGAAACCGTCACGCTCGCCGTCGACGAGGCGGGCGTCCTGTACTGGAACGACCGCCGGATCGAGGACGCCGAGCTTGCGACCCGCCTTGCCGAAGCCGCGGCGAAACCGGTTCAGCCGGAACTGCATCTGCGCGCCGACCGCGAGACGCGCTACCAGAAGCTCGCCGAGATCATGTCGGCGGCGCGGCAGGCAGGCATCCAGAAGATGGGATTCGTCACCGTTCCGGAGCAGTAGCCCCCCGCTTTAGCTCACACCCCGCCGGCCGCCGTTCGCGCGGCCGCGCCCCGGCCACCCCACCCGGCCGGCATGCCATAATTCACGGCCCCGCGGCACCCGCCGCGGAACCTCGGCCTGCAATACGATACAAACCGGCGACCACCCTTCGCTTAATCTTTGGCCGCCCTTCACGCCTGCCAGGCGTGCCGTCCCAACCCTCGTTCAGACACCGTCATGACCACCCCCGCCCCGGCCCCGCTGCAAGCGAAGCGACGCTCGCGTTACACGATCCTGGCGCTGATCTGCGTCGTAGTGCTGGGGACCGCCGGCTATTTCGTGTGGTCGAAGTATTTCGCGAAGCCCGACGAGCTGTCGCGCTTCCAGCTCACCGCGGTGTCGCGCGGCGACATCGAGGACGTCGTCACCGCGACCGGGACGCTGCAGCCGCGCGAGTATGTCGACGTCGGCGCACAGGTTTCCGGGCAGCTGAAGAAGATCCACGTCGAGGTCGGGACCGAGGTCAAGGCCGGCGACCTGCTCGCCGAAATCGATCCGGTCGTGCTGCAGAGCCGCGTGGACGCGACGCGGGCGCAGTGGCGCAACCAGCGCGCGCAGCTGATGGCACGCGAATCGGACCTCAGGCTCGCCCAAACGCAACTCCGCCGCCAACGCAATCTGATGGCTGAAGACGCGACGACGACCGATGCGCTGCAGACCGCGGAAGCGACGCAGCTCGCCGCGCAGGCCCAGATCGAAGCGCTGAAGGCGCAGATCGACCAGACCGAGTCGAACCTCCGCGCCGACGAGGCGAACCTGAATTACGCCCGGATCTACGCGCCGATGGCGGGCACCGTCGTGTCGATCACCGCACGGCAGGGGCAGACGCTGATCGCGAGCCAGCAGGCGCCGGTGATCCTGCGCATCGCGGACCTGTCGACGATGACGGTGCAGACGCAGGTGTCCGAGGCCGACGTCAGCCGACTCAAGCTCGGCATGCCAGCGTACTTCACGACGCTGGGCGCCAGCGGTCGGCGCTGGGAAGGCACGCTGAACAAGATCGAACCGACGCCGGTGGTGCAGAACAACGTCGTCCTCTACAACGCGCTGTTCGACGTCGCGAATCCGAACCAGGCGCTGATGACGCAGATGACCGCACAGGTGTTCTTCGTCGTCGCCGCGGCACGCGATGCACTGCTCGTACCGATGGCGGCGTTTGCGTCCCAGTCTCCGCGCGCCGCGCGCATGTCGGCGCCGGGCAATCGGTCGGCTGCCGAGCCTGCGCGCAAACGACGCGACGCGAACGCCGGCGAGGCCGCACCGCGCCAACGTACCGTGCGCGTCGCGACTGCGGCCGGAACCCTCGAGGAACGCCGCGTCGAAGTCGGCGTCACGAACCGCGTTGAAGCGCAGGTGCTGGCCGGACTCGAAGAAGGCGAACGGGTCGTGTCCGGGGTCGCCCTGGAAGCGGGCGGACCGGCCGGCGCGCGCCGCCCTCCCCGCCTATGAAGCACGAACCCTTCATCGGCGAGCTGAAAGTCGACGCGACGCCCGCCGTCCCGCTGATCGAGCTGTCGGGCATCACGAAGACCTTTTACAACGGCGAGCTCGCGGTCGAGGTGCTGCACGGCATCGACCTGACGATCCTGCCCGGCGAATTCGTCGCCATCGTCGGCACATCCGGCTCGGGCAAATCGACGCTGATGAACATCCTCGGCTGCCTCGACCGCCCGACAACCGGCCGCTACCGCTTCCTCGGCCGCGACGTCGCCGATTTCGACCGCGACGACCTCGCGCGGCTGCGACGCGAAACCTTCGGCTTCGTGTTCCAGAGCTACAACCTGATCGGCGGATCGACCGCGCGCGAGAACGTCGAAGTGCCCGCGGTGTACTCGGGCATGCCGCCCGCCGAGCGGCACGCGCGGGCGATGGAACTCCTGACCGCGCTCGGCCTGGGCGACCGCACCAGCCATCGCCCGAACCAGCTCTCCGGCGGCCAGCAGCAGCGCGTGTCGATCGCGCGCGCGCTGATGAACGGCGGACGCGTGATCCTCGCCGACGAGCCGACCGGCGCGCTCGACAGCAAGAGCGGCGCGGAAGTCATGCAGCTGCTGCACAAGCTGTCGGCCGACGGTCACACGATCATCCTGATCACGCACGAGCGCGAAGTCGCCGAACAGGCGCAGCGCATCATCGAGATCCGCGACGGCAACATCGTCAGCGACCCCGGCCCGCGTCGGCGCGCAGGCGGCGAACCGGACTTCGCGCCGCACATCGACCGCACGTCGCCGCTGTCCGACGTGGTCGAGGCGTCGCGGACGGCCCTGCGCGCGCTGCGCGCGAACGTGTTCCGCGCCGCACTGACGCTGCTCGGCATCGTCATCGGCGTGGCCGCGGTCATCGCGATGCTCGCGATCGGCGACGGCGCGAAGCAGTCGGTGATCGACCAGATCAGCTCGATGGGCACGAACCTGCTGACAGTGCGCCCCGGCGCGCCGAACCAGCGCGGGCGCGACACGACCGCGACCCTCGTGCCCGACGACGTGCGCGCGATCGGCGAGCTACCGAACGTGCTCGCAGCCGTGCCCGAGCAGAGCGCGACCGTCACCATCCGCTACGGCAACGCCGACCACCGTACGTCGGCGACCGCGACCGGCGCCGACTTCACGATCGCGCGCGACTGGCCGATCGCACGCGGCACGTTTTTCAGCGCCGCCGACGAACGCAGCTACGCGACCGTAGCCGTTCTCGGCCAGACCGTCGCGAACGCCCTGTTCGGCAACGCGGATCCGGTCGGCGAATTCGTCGTCGTCAATAGCATCATGTTCCAGATCGTCGGCGTGATGGGGCCGATGGGCGCGACGCCGTGGGGCTCGGACCAGGACGACGTGATCTTCGTGCCCTACTCGACCGGCAGCCTGCGGCTTTTCGGTCAACGCTACCTGCGCAGCGCCACCGTCGCCGTCGAGGACGTCGCGCAGATCGACGACACGCAGGATGCAGTGCACGCGCTTCTGCTCGCGCGCCACGGCGGCGTCGAGGACTTCCAGATCCGCAACATGGCGTCGATCATCGAAAGCGCTTCCGAGACGCAGAACACACTGACCGTGCTGCTCGGCACCGTCGCCGCAATCTCGCTGCTCGTCGGCGGCATCGGCGTCATGAACATCATGCTGGTGTCGGTCACCGAGCGCACACGCGAGATCGGCATTCGCATGGCGACCGGCGCGCGGATGAAGAACATCCTGCAGCAGTTCCTGATCGAGGCACTCGTCGTATCGGCGCTCGGCGGCATCATCGGCGTCATCGTCGGGCTCGGCGCCGCGGCCATCATCGAAGCCTTCGACACGCCGATCGTGTATTCGCTGCCGCCGGTCGTGCTCGCGTTCGGTTGCGCGTTCGCGACCGGGCTGATTTTCGGCTACCTCCCGGCGCGCAAGGCCGCTCGCCTCGATCCCGTCGTCGCGCTCGCGTCGGAATGATCCCGCTCATGCTCTCGATACGTCATCCCGCCTCCGCGGTGCCGGCAGCCAAGTCTTCGCTGCGCTCCCTCCCGTTCGCCGCCGCGCTCGTGCTCATCGCCGGCTGCGCGATCACCGAGCCGGCGACGCGCCCCGAGCTCGCGGTGCCCGCAGGATGGACCGAAGCCGCGCCCGCCGCGGCCGCGCTTCCGGGGTCGGGCTGGTGGCGCGATTTCGGCTCGCCGTCGTTGCAAGAGCTCGTCGACGCGGCGCTCGCCGCAAACCCGGACATCCGCATCGCCACCGAACGGGTACGCCAGGCCGAGATCCAGCTTCGGGCCGCGGGCGCCTCGTTGCTGCCGTTGGCGACCGCCGGCGGCGATACCGCCTGGCGGCGTTCGGACGCCGGCAGCGGCAGCCGCACAATCGAATCCGAATCCACCGGCGCGAGCCTCGAGATCAGCTACGAGGTCGACCTGTGGGGCCGCCTCGCGGCCGGCGTCTCAGGCGCCGACGCGTTCCTCGCGGCGAGCCGCTACGACTTCGAGACGGTCCGCCTGACGCTGGTGAGTGGCGTCGCCAACACGTATTTCCAGTTGCTCGCGGCACGCGCGCGCCTCGACATCGCACGCGAGAACCTCGCGATCGCCGAGCGCGTGTTCGGCGTCGCCGAGGCGCGCTACCGCAACGGCGCAGCGTCGGCGCTGGACGTCAGCCGCCAGCGCAGCATCGTGCTCGCGCAGCGCGCGGCGATCCTGCCGCTCGAAACCGCCGAACGCCAGACGCTCGCCGCGCTCGCGGTGCTGCTCGGTCGCCCGCCTCAAGGCTTCACGCTCGCCGGCGAGACGCTCGGCGCGCTCGCGATTCCGGCGGTCGCACCGGGCCTGCCCGCGGATCTCCTCGTGCGCCGCCCCGATCTCGCGAGCGCCGAGGCCCGGCTCGCCGCCGCCGACGCGGACGTTACCGCCGCGCGCGCCGCGCTGCTGCCGTCGATCCAGCTATCCGGCTCCGCCGGCCTCGCGAGCACCGCGCTGCTGTCGCTCGCAAATCCGGGAAATTCGGTCGCGCTCACCGCAAGCCTCGCGCAGACGCTGTTCGACGGCGGCCGGCTGCGGGGCGAAGTCGAAACCGCGCGATCGCGTCGCCGCGAACTCGTCGAGACCTACCGCAACGCGGTGCACGTCGCGCTCCAGGAAGTCGAGAACGCGCTCGGTAACGCGGAGCGCGATCGCCGCCAGGAAGATGTCCAGCTGCTGGTCCGCGACGAGGCCCAACGCAGCCTGCGCCTCGCCGAGCTGCGCTACCGCGAGGGTGCCGATGACCTGCTCACGGTGCTCGACGCGCAGCGCACGCTGTTCCAGGCGCAGGACCAGCTCGCGCAGTTCCGCCTCGCCCGCCTCGCCGGCGCGGTCAACCTCTTCAAGGTGCTGGGGGGCGGTTGGGAGCAAGTCGCCGTGCCAGAGGGCCAGACGCCGGCAGCCGACACGACGAGCACTCGACCCGGAACCCCGTCCGCCCCGAACGCCGCCGCACCCGCCGCGTCCGCGGCGTCGGCGGCGTCCGATCGAGTCTGAGCGGAGGCGCCCCGGCGCCCGACCGCCCCACCCGCCGCGACACTTCGGCCCCTTCCGAAATCCGCTATTAACCCGACAACTACATACCCTTCGGACTGAGCTTGTCGCAGCCCTTCCAACGCCGTTCGGCAAGCTCAGGGCGAACGGTTGTATAGATTTGCCGCGTTGATAGTCTCGCTCGCCCGGTCACGGCGCCCGCGCAACCCTTCGCAAGACCTGCACCCGCGTATTCGGTCGCCCCGACCGGACGCCGGCCTTGCGTCAGCCTGGCGGCAGGATCCGGGCGCAGCTTGTGCGCGAGGCGCCCCGACCCGTCATCAGCATTCGTCCGACGCTTCATAGATTCGGAAACGCCGGTGCGCCCTGCTTCCGGCCAGAGGTGACGCCGTTCGCGGCGCGCCGGCCGCCGCGGAAATCCCCCCGGATACCCCATCCGCGGCACAGGGATGCAAATCTTCTATTGCGAACACTTCTCATTCTTTTTATCATCACCAAATGGTCGGCACCCGCCACCGCACCGCCCCTCCCAAACTTCGCCGAGGAACATCGATGACCCGCTATCCGCTCCGCGCGCTCGCCGCCGCGACCCTGACCGCCCTGTCGTTCGCCGCGAACGCCCTGGAATATCCGATCGGCAAGCCGGTCCAGCGCGGCGGCATGGAAGTCGCCGCCGTGTATCTGCAGCCGATCGAGATGGAGCCGGAGGGCATGATGAAGAAGGCCTCCGAGACCGACATCCACATCGAGGCCGACATCCGCGCATTGGCGAACAACCCGAACGGCTTCGAGGAAGGCAGCTGGATTCCGTACCTGACCGTGAAGTTCGAGATTTCGAAAGTCGGCAGCGACTGGAAGCTAGACGGCGAATTCATGCCAATGGTCGCGAGCGACGGGCCGCACTACGGCGACAACGTGAAGCTCTCCGGACCGGGCAAGTACAAGGTCAAGTACACGATCCTGCCGCCGGGCGGGAACCACAGCTCGCACTTCGGTCGCCACACCGACCGCGCTACGGGCGTACGTCCGTGGTTCAAGCCGTTCGAGGTCGAGAACGAGTTCACTTACGCAGGTGTCGGCAAGAAGGGCGGGTACTGAGATGCGGCCTGCTCCACGCCTTGCGCGCACCGCGCTGGCGGCCGCCCTTATCGCCGCTGCCGGGGCTTCGCAGGCCGCGGCGCCCACCCAGGACAAGGTGCTGGCCGAGCTCAAGCGGCTCGCCGAGCGTGTCGAGAAGCTCGAGAAGCGCAATGCCGAGCTCGAGTCCCGACTCGCCGCGAGCGCCGAGCCCGCGCTCGCGACCACCGCCGCTACCCCTGCGCCGGCGCTCGCGCAGCGCGTTGAGGCACTCGAACAGGCGAACCGCGACCTCGCCGCGGGTCTCGCCAGCGATCGCATCAGCGAACGCGAACCCGAGCTCGCAATCCGGTTGAAGGCGATCGAGGAACGGACCAACTCGATCGGCGCGCCCGCGAAGCTCGCCACGGCGCTCGAAGGCATCAGCGTCGAAGGCTCGGTCGCAGCGGTTGCGCAGCACATCGACGGCGATGGTCGCGACTCCGGGCGCTCCGAGTCGCAGCTTTCCTGGCGCGGCGACATCGGCATCACGCTGCCGGCCGGCTCGGTCGGGCGCGGCGAAGGCGAATTTTTCACCCAGTTGCGGGTCGGCCAGGGCGACAGCTTCACCGGCTTGCGGCCGACTTTCACCGGCGCGTACAACAGCCTCGCGTTCCAGACCGCCGGGGGCTCGGAGGAGACCTACGCGATCGTCGCGCAGGCGTGGTACCAGTTGACGATGCCGCTCGGCGATGACGTGGAGTCGCCGCACAGCCTGCAGCTGACCGTCGGCAAGATGGACCCGTTCGTGTTCTTCGACCAGAACGCGATCGCCGACAACGAGGCCGAGAAATTCCTCAACAACGTGTTCGTGCATAACCCGCTGCTCGACTCGGGCGGCGCGGTCGGCGCCGACAGCTACGGCTTCACTCCCGGCCTGCGCCTCGCGTACCGCAACGAATCCGACAGCCCCGACTGGTGGCAGGCGTCGGTCGCGGCGTTCGGCGCCGGCGAAGGGGCGCGCTTCGGCCGCAGCTTCACCAAGCCCTTCGTGATCGGCCAGCTCGAATACGGTCGCAAGTCCTTCGGCTTCGACAGCACCTACCGCCTGTATGCGTGGCGCAACGGACAGTACGAGGGCTTCGACGGCAGCGTCGAGAGCGCCTCCGGCTGGGGCGCGAGCGTCGACCAGCGCGTGCACGAGGACGTGACGCTGTTCGCCCGCTACGGCCAATCGACGTCGGATCACACGGCGTTCGATCGTGCGCTCACGGTCGGCGCGGAGATCGCCGGCAACGCATGGGGCCGCGGCGCGGACGGGGTCGGCGTCGCGTGGGGCTGGCTGCGCGCGAGCGACGAGTTCCGCGACGCCGCACCGACCCTCGACGGCTACGGCTTCAACGCCCGCGGCGCCGAGCAGGTCGGCGAGCTGTACTACCGCTGGTATCTGAACGACCAGCTGTCGCTCACGCCCGATGTGCAGTACGTGCGCCGCGCGGCGGCGAATCGCGACGCGAAGACGATCACCGCGTTCGGACTTCGCGCGTTGTATGCGTTCTGATTCCGCCACCGCCATCCACCCCGCCGGCCTCCCGCCGCGCGGGGTTTTCGTCCGTCTACGGGCAAGGATCCGCCAAACCATGAAATCGCCCCGCTTCCTCGCTTCCGCCGTTGCGATCGCCGCATTCGCTGCGACCGCCACCGCGCACGCCGACATGCCGAGCTTCGAGGTCGTCGCCGAGAACGGCCGCTTCACGCCGGACACGATCGTCGTGCCGGCAAACACGCGCTTCCGGCTGACGCTGACGAACCGCAACGCCGGCCCCGAGGAGTTCGAGACCTCGAACCCGTTCAAGGAGCTCGTCGTCGCGCCCGGCGTGTCGCGCAGCACCGTGTTCCCGCCGCTCAAACCCGGCACCTATCCGTTCTTCGGCGAGTTCCATCCGGACACGGCGAAGGGCCAGTTCGTCGCGAAGTAACCTGGAATCGAGGAAGCCGTCATGGGTAATGCCCTGTTCATCGTGTGGCGCGAGAGCGTCGAGGCGATTCTTGTCGTCAGCATCCTGTACGCGTGGATCAACGCGCGCCGCGAGGGGCCGATCGGCTTGCGCCACCTGTGGGCCGGTATCGGCGGGGGACTGGTCCTCGCCGGCGCGCTCGCCCTCGCGATGCTCGGCCTGCAGAGCCAGCTCGCCGGCGACGCGCTCGAAGTTTTTCAGGCGGCGATCGTGTTCGTCGCGGCCGGGCTCATCACGCACATGGTGCTGTGGATGCGCAGCCACGGCCGGCAGATGAAGCGCGAGCTCGAGGCAGGGCTGTCGCGCGCGGCGGCATCGGCGGGCGGCATGCCGGTCGCGCTGCTCGCAGCGATAGCGGTCGGACGCGAAGGCGCCGAGACGGTGCTGTTCCTCTACGGACTGGGCGTCGAGCAGTCGGGCGGCACGCTCGGCCGGATGTTCGCCGGCGCCGGCATCGGCTTCGCGCTCGCGCTCGCGACCGCGTGGCTGATCCAGCGCGGCGCAAAATGGCTGCCGAGCCGGCTGTTCTTCCGCGCGACCGAGATCGTGCTGCTGCTGCTCGCCGCCGCGATGCTGGTGTCAGGCATCGAGCGGCTGATCAACCTCGAATGGCTGCCGCCGCTCGTCGAGCCGGTATGGGACAGCTCGGCGCTGCTGTCCGACGGCAGTGCGGCCGGCGGCATCGCGGCGGCATTCGCCGGCTACCGCGCGCAGCCGTCGCTGACGGTGCTGGTCGCGTGGTTCGGCTACTGGCTTGCCGTCGCTTGGCTCGGACGCCGGAGGACATGATCATGCCGAGCTGCACGCTGCCCACCCCCCGTTCGCCGTGGCTCGCGCAGGCGGGCGAGCTGATGCGCCGCCATCGCCGCTGGATCGTCGGCGTGCAATGGGTGGTGCTCGCCGCCTACCTGTTCCTCGTCGTCACGCCGGCGTTCCTGCCGCTGCCCGAATCCGGCGCGCACCTGTGGAACGACCTGACGCTGTTCGCGCAGTTTGCCTTCTGGGGCATCTGGTGGCCGTTCGTTCTCGTGTCGATGATGCTGATGGGGCGCGTTTGGTGCGGCGTGCTGTGTCCGGAAGGCTTCGTGTCGGAGCAGGCGTCTCGCATCGGGCTCGGCCGGCCTGTCCCGCGCTGGATCAAGTGGGGCGGCTGGCCGTTCGTCGCGTTCCTCGGCACGACGATCTACGGCCAACTCGTCAGCGTGTATGAATATCCCAAGGCGGCGCTGCTCGTGCTCGGCGGCTCGACCGTCGCGGCGATCGCGGTCGGCCTCGTCTATGGCCGCGGCAAGCGCGTGTGGTGCCGTCATCTGTGCCCGGTCAACGGCGTGTTCGGCCTGCTCGCGCGGCTCGCGCCGGTGCATTTCCGCACCGACCGCGCGGCGTGGGACCGCCACCCGGTGAAGAAAGTGATCCCGATCGACTGTGCGCCGCTCGTCGACATCCGGCGGATGGAAAGCGCCGCGCAATGCCACATGTGCGGGCGTTGCAGCGGTCATCGCGGTGCGGTCGGACTCGCGGCGCGCGTTCCCGGCGCCGAGGTCGCGAAGCTCGCCCCGCGGGACGCGGACCGCTGGGAAGCGCGCCTCCTCGTGTTCGGCGTCATCGGCACTGCGATCGGCGCGTTCCAGTGGTCGGCGTCGCCGTGGTTCGTGCGCGCGAAGCTCGCCGCCGCCGAATGGCTCATCGAGCACGATGCGTTCGCGCTGCTCGGCGACGACATCCCGTGGTGGCTGCTGACGCATTACTCGGAAGTGAACGACGTCTTCACGTGGCTCGACGGACTGATGATCGTCGGCTACATCGCGACCGCCGCGGTCGTCATCGGCGCGTGGATCAGCGGCTGGCTGCGCGTCGCCGCGCGCGCCCTCGGCGAGCCGGCCACCCAACTGCGGCTCGCCTACGCGCTGATTCCGCTCGGCGGCGTCGGCGTGTTCCTCGGGCTGTCGGCGCTGACGGTCACTCTGCTCACCGCGGAAGGCGTGACGCTCACCCAGCTTCCCGAACTGCGCGGCGCGCTGCTCGCCGTCGCGACCGCCGCCAGCCTCGCGCTCGCCTACGTGCAGATCGGTCGTAGCGCGGCGTCGCCCCTCCGCCGGGCAGCCGCGTTGCTCGCGTTCGCAACGGCCGCGGCGGGCGCGGTCGTGCCGTGGGTGATGATGTACTACGTGTGGTAGCGGCGCGACAGAGTCGCGTCAATTGCGATTGATTCGCATTTGTAACTAGAGATAGAATCGCCGCATCAGCCAGCCAGTCCGCCAGCCTCCGGCCGGATCGCCAGCCAATAACGCTTCCGACCGGAGTCCCCATGCACCTTCGCACCCTCGGTGCGGCCATCGCGGCCGCCCTGCCCGCGCTCGCGACCGCCCAGAACGCGCCCCAGGCGACCACACTACCGACCGTCACCGTCACCGATCAGGCGGGAGCCGTCGCCCCGTCCTACAACCCGCTGGTGTCCTCGTCAGCGACGAAAGGCACCGCGCCGCTGCGCGACATCCCGCAGACCGTCAACGTCGTCGGCCCCGAACTGATCGCCGACCAGGGCGTACGCTCGCTGACCGAGGCGCTGCAGAACGTCCCCGGCGTCATGCTGAACATGGGCGACGGCCAGCGCGACCAGGTCGTAATCCGCGGCTTCACGGCGATCGGCGACACCTTCCTCGACGGCGTGCGCGACGACGCGCTGTACTTCCGCGACCTGTCGAACACCGAACGCATCGAAGTCATCAAGGGACCGGCCGCGGTGCTGTACGGTCGCGGCTCGTCGGGCGGCATCATCAACCGCGTCAGCAAGATGCCGACGAAACAGGCGATCCGCGAGATCACCGTCCAGTTCGACAGCGAAGGGCAGAAGCGTGCGAGCTTCGACCTCGGGGGCGGGCTCGGCGAAGCGGGCCACAGCTTCCGGCTGACCGGCGCGTTCGAGGATTCCGATGGTTTCCGCGACGAGTCCTTCATCAAGCGCGAAGCGATCGCGCCGTCGCTCTCGCTCAACCTCGGCGAGAACACCAAGCTGCTGCTGCAGATCGCCCACAACCGCGACCGCCGCCCGACCGACTTCGGCATCCCCGACAACAACGGCCGCCCGCTCGACGTCGATCACGACACGTATTACGGCTCGGGCAACGCCGAGCGCGACGACGAGACGAACGCGACGATGGACACCGCGACGGCGACGCTGACGCACCGCCTCAACGACAGCTGGTCGCTGCGCAACGTGCTGCGCTACTACGATTTCAAGCTCGATCGCGACAACACGCTGTACAGCTCGCGCACCCCCTACACCCTGGTCGGCGGCCAACTCTTCATGCAGCGCACGCACGGCAACGTCGTGCGCGACGAGGACGGCTGGTTCAACCAGTTCGAGCTGACCCAACGCGTCAAGCTCGGTGACGTGCAGCACACGCTGCTGTACGGCCTCGAACTGAGCCGCCAGGAGAAGGGCCTCGACAACATCAACTGGGCGGGTATCGACCGCGTGCCGCTGCTCAACCCCGGGGGTGCGATCCCGCCCTACGCGAGGACCGCGCCGACGTCACGCTCGCTCGACAATGTCACCGACCAGGACAGCACCGCGCTCTACGTGCAGGACCAGATCGCATTCGGCGAACAGTGGAAGGCGCTCGTCGGCGTGCGCTACGACGAATTCCGGCAGGAAACCAAGCAACCCGGACAACGTGACTTCGATCGCACCGACCGCGAATGGAGCCCGCGCGCCGGCCTCGTCTGGCAGCCGGACGCGGTGCAGTCGTACTACGTATCGGTGTCGCGCTCGTTCCAGCCGTCGGCCGAGCAGTTCCAGCTGACCGCCAGCAATGCCGATGCGGATCCTGAAATCTCGACGAACTACGAGGTCGGCGCGAAGTGGGACTTCCTCGGCGGCGCGCTGTCGGCCGGCGCGTCGGTGTTCCGGCTCGAACGCGACGACATGAAGATCACCGACCCGATCTCGCGCCTGACGATCAACGCCGGCAAGCAGCGCACCGACGGTTTCGAGCTGTCGCTCTCCGGTCGGCCGGCGCAAGGATGGCAGATCCACGCCGGCTACGCGTTCCTCGACACCGAGATCGTCGAGTCGACCGCGACCGAGGGCGCCAACTTCGGCGCCAACAACTTCGTGCGCGTGCCGATCGAGGGCAAGGACGCCGCGCTTACGCCGCGGCATAGCGGTTCGTTGTGGGTGATGCGCGACCTCGCCCTCGGCTGGCGCGTCGGCGGTGGCGTGCGCGCCCAGTCGTCGCAGTACGCCGCGCCCGGCGCGCAGGTGCGCCTGCCCGGCTTCGCGGTCGTCGACGCTGCGCTGCTCTATCGCGGCAAGACCTACGACCTCGCGTTCAACCTGAAGAACGTGTTCGATCGCGAGTACTGGGCCTCTGCGCACGGCAGCGTCAATGGCCTGAACCAGCCGGGCGCCCCGCGCACGCTGCAGGCCACGGCGACCTACCGATTCTGAGCGCCGATTCCGCACCGCCCGCGGGCCCACTGCAGCAGCGCGGCGGTGCCCGATGGGGCGCTTTTCAAGCTACGACCTCGGCGCCCGCTATCGGACGAAGCTCGGCGCGAACCAGTTCGACAGCGACGCTTACCTCGAGAACGGGACCGACGAGCGACAGGCCGCAGCGGGCGACAGCCGTGTGAACATGAACTCGCCGCTGCTCGCGACCCGCATGCCGCGCACGCGGCGGTTCACGCCGAAGTTTTCGTTCTGATTTCCCTCGCGCAATCCGATTGACGGAGAGTCTGACGTGATCCACCTCCATTCCCGCCCCGCTGCGCAGCGCGGCAACTCCCAGAAATGGCTGCGCCGCATCCACGCGTGGTTCGGCCTCGCGATCGCGTCGATGCTGCTGCTGTTCGTGGTGACCGGGTTCCTGTTGAACCACCGCGCAGTGATGAAGATCCCGGCGCTCGATCGCAAGGAGGTGACGCAGGTCGTGCCGGTCGAGGGCGCGCCCTCCGATCCGCAGGCACTAGCGGCTGCGCTCGGGCCCGAGCTCGGGGTCGACGCGAGGGCATTGACGCCGAAAGTCGACCCGGCCCGCGCGGTGAGCTGGGGCGACGGCGAATTGCGTCAGCCGGAACGCTGGACGCTACGCGCGGACACCCCATCCGAGACGGTGCAGGTCGAATACTGGCTCGGCAGCCGGCAAGCCGAAGTCAAGCGCACGCAGCCGAACCTGTGGCTGCATCTCGCGCGACTGCACATGTCGATCGGCACCGGCCCGGCGTGGGCCCTGCTGGCCGACGCCGCGGCGCTCGGTCTCGCCTTCCTCGGCATCTCCGGCTTCTGGCTGTGGGGTCGGCTGCACGGCTCGCGCCGCCGGCTGACGCTGATCGCCAGCGGCGGCCTCGCGCTTGTCGGCGGCCTCGCGTTTCTCGCCGGTTGAGCGACGCGCCGCGAGCGGCCGCCGCGGAAGCGGCCGTCAGCTTCCCGGCGAGCCGTCCATCTGGCTCTGCAGGTAATTCTCGAGCCCGACCATGTCAATCAGCCGCAGCTGTTTTTCGAGCCAGTGCGTGTGGTCCTCTTCGGTGTCGTCGAGCATCTGCTCGAGGATTTCGCGGCTGACGTAGTCGCGCTCCCGCTCGCACAGCGCGATCGCTTCGCGCAGGTTCGCGACGACCGTCATTTCCAGCGCGAGATCCTTGCGGAAGATGTCGGGCAGGTCGGTGCCGACGGTCAGCGGCGCCGGCGTCATCTGCGGCGTGCCTTCGAGGAACAGGATGCGACGGATCAACGCGTCGGCATGTTCCGCCTCCTCGTCCTTCTCGTGCGACAGACGCTCGGCCGCGCGGTGCAGGCCCCAGTCCTGCAACATCCGGGAATGAATCAGGTATTGGTCGCGTGCGGCCAACTCGCCCGGCAGCAAGGCGTTCAGCGCAGACAGGACTTGCGGGTTGCCTTTCATCGGTCTCCTCCCGATATCCGAATGTCGAATTTGAATGGGCTTTGGATGCGACTGCAGCCTGAAGGCTCTACCGCGACTATAGATCACGTGCGACGAAGGGGACAGGCAGGCAGCCCCCGTGAGCGCAACGGGTTAACCCGCGTCGCTATCGACGGAATGGCTGGCCGCAAAGGTCTCCGCGAGCCATAAAAACGGGGACGGCCGACGCGATCGCAACGGATCGACAGGCGTCCTTTGGCCGCGTGCGCGCACGCGGCAAGCCCCTTCAAGCTTCGGATCGACTTCCACGCGGAGCCGAAAACAAACGCCGGAGCCGGCTACCGATACCTGCCCGCAGAGTCGATAATGCCGCCGCGCCGCCGACCGAAGCGGTTCCCGCCCACCCCCCGAAATCTTCCGGAGCCTGTACCGATGTCACCGCTGCGCCGCCTCTGCGGCCGATTCCTCGTTCTTGCCGCGCTTCTGGGTCCAAGCGCGTTCGCGGCTGCGGCACCAGCCGAAATCACACCGCAGGAAGCCCAGGCGCGCGCGAGCGCCGGCGAGCTGACGCTTGTCGACGTGCGCACGCCACGCGAGTGGCGAGAAACCGGCGTCGCACGCGGCGCCGCACGTATCGATATCAACGATCCGGACGGCATCGACGGATTCGTGAAGGCCGTCCTCCAACGTGTCGGCGGCGACCGCAACGCCGCAATTGCCGTCATCTGCCGCAGCGGCCACCGCAGCGGCCAGGTGCAGCGCGTCCTCGTCGCGCAGGGTTTCACGCAGGTGCAGAGTGTCAGCGAAGGAATGTCGGGAAGCCGCGCCGGACCGGGCTGGATCGAGCGCGGCCTGCCGGTCGAGCGTTGCGGCGAGTGCTGAACCGCGGCGCGCATCACCGCCCGCCGCGTGGCCGATACTCGCGAACACGTCTGTCGCATCCGGTAACAATTTCGTTTCGTGCACTGCAGCAAAAGGGGCCCTCGCAGAGCACCGAAACCTGCCAAAATCCTGCCCCTCTCATTACGCATGCGCTCCCTCCCCCCGCCGTGATCGTCCGCCGTCGTCCGCATTGGCTGCATCTGCTGTTCGTTCGTCGCGGGTCGCTCGTTGCCCGCATCCTCCCGCAACAACTGTTCATCTTCGCGCTGTCCTGCAGTGTCGTCCTCGTGCACGGCCACCTCTTCCACTGGAAGGTCACGCTGACCGCGAATCCGTTCTCGCTGATGGGCGTCGCGCTCGCCATCTTCCTCGGCTTTCGCATCAACGCGAGTTACGACCGCTACTGGGAAGCGCGCAAGCTGTGGGGTCAGGTGCTCGTCGAGGCGCGCAATCTCGCGCGCCAGGCGCTGACGCTGACCGACCGCAGCGTCGAAAGCCGCCCTTTCATCCTCGGACTGGTCGGCTTCGCGACCGCGATGCGCAACCAGTTGCGCGGCCGCGAACGCGACGTCGACCTGCTCGGTCTGCTCCCCGCGGACGTGATCGAGCGGATGCGTGGCGCGCGCTCGGCGCCCGCGCTGGTGCTGTTGTGGCTCGGCCAGTGGCTGCGCACGCGCCGCGAAGTCGGGCACCTCGACCCAATGCTCGCGCAGCAGATGGAGCGTTCGCTGAACGAATTGTCATCGGCGCTCGGCGGCTGCGAACGCATCGCGAACACGCCGCTGCCCTTCACGTATTCGGTGATCCTGCACCGCAGCGCCTATCTTTACTGCACGCTGTTGCCGTTCGGCCTCGTCGATTCGATCGGCGTGATGACGCCGCTGATCGTCGCCTTCGTGTCCTACACCTTCTTCGCGCTCGAAGCGCTCAGCGACGAGATCGAAGAGCCGTTCGGAACGATGGCGAACGACCTCGCACTCGACGCGCTCGTCGCCGGAATCAACGCGAGCCTGCGCGAAATGCTCGGCGAAACCCCGCCGCCGGCGCCGGTGCCGGACGAGAACTTTCTCCTCGTCTGAGGACGGGCGAAGCGACGGCCGGCGCTACCAGCCGAGGCCGTTCCGCAACATCACCAGCACGCCCATGCCGGCGATGAACGGCAGCCACGGATTGCGCCAGCGCAGCGCGACCACGAGCACGACGATGCCGGCGGCGAGCTTCGGGTTCGCCGGCGCGAAGCCGCCCGCGTCGACCAGCAGGTCCGGCGCGATCAGCGCCGCGAGCGCCGCCGCCGGCGCGTAGCGCAGCGCGCGTTGCAGCGCCGCCGGCAGGCGGGCGCGTGAGCCGAGCACGATGAAGCTGCCGCGCGGCACGACGGTCGCCGCCGCGATCAGCAGTAGCGTGATCCACAGCCACACGCCTTCGATCATCGTGCCCTCGCGCGACCGACCCAGTGTTCCGCCGCGAACCCTGCAGCGATGCCGATCGCGATCCCGGCGATGACGCCGAGCCGCAACGGCATGTCGCGCAGCAGGACCGCGCCGAGGCCGCCCGCCACTGCCGCGACCAGCATCGCGCGCACCTGGGTCATCGGCACCAGCATCACCATCAGCGCAATCGTCGCCATGAACTCGAGCGACCAGCCCTGCGGGATCGCGTCGGCGCCGAGCACGCCGGCGAGCCCGAACACCTGCCACACGAGCCACGCCCACAGCGCCGGCCCGAGGAAACACCCCCAGCGCCACTCCGGGTCGTCGGAGCGCTTCATCGGTTCGGCGCAGATGATGAACACGGTGTCGACAAGCAGGTAGCTCGACGACAGGCGCCGCGCCCACGACTGCCCCTCAAACGACGGCGCCATCGCGGCGCTGAAGATCACGAAGCGCAGGTTCAGCGCCAGCGCGGTCAGCACGATCAGCCACAGCGGCGCGCCCGACGCGATCAACGGCAGCGTGCCGAGCTGCGCGGTGCCCGCGAAGACGAGCAGGTTCATGCCCGTCGCCTCGACCGCCGACATCCCGCTCGAGCGCATCGCGACTCCGGTCACGAGCGCCCACGGGATCAGGCCGACCGACAGCGGCAGCATGCGGCGCACGCCTTCGGCCGCGCCGCGTTTGAACGAGTCATTCATCGGGTCCGACCTTCGGAATTCACGCGAAAAGCGCGAGAGCGTACCAACAGCGGCGGAACGTCGCCGTGCCGACTGCCGAAGCCGCTACGCTGTGGCCTTATCGCCGCGTCTGCTGGTCGAGCATCCGCTTGCGCTGTTCGCGCACTTCGAAGGGCCAGGTGCTCTGGATGTAGGCGAGGACCGCGCGGATGTCGTCGTCGCCGAGCACCCCTGCGAACGCCGGCATGTCGCTCTGGTAGCCGTCGGGCGCCCACGGCGGTTTCATGCCCTCGCGGGTGATCGCGACGAGGAGTTCGTTGCGGTGATGCCAGGTATGCCCCGACGCGTCGTGCGGCGGGGCGGGAAGCCGGCCGTTCGGCAGCCGTCGACGCCATTCCGGCTGGCCTTCAAGTTGAGCGCCGTGACATGAGGCGCAATGCTGCCCGTACAGCGCGTCGCCGCGCGCGACCTGCGCAGCGTTCGAAGGATCGATGCCGTCTTCCGCTGTCGGCGAGCACCCTGCGATCGTCGCGAGCAGCACCGCAGCCGCCAGTCCGGCGGAAACGATTGGGCGCGTCACCTTCAGTAGCGCGCCCCGCCGCCGCAGGGATGACGGTCGGCGCCGCAATGGTTGAAGTCACCGAGCGGCCGGTTGAAGGTGTATTCGAACGGCTCGCCGATCATCTCGCGCGCCGCATCGCCGGTCGAGCCCGTCGGCAGCGTGAACGGCAGGGACACGACGAACAGTCCGGCGCCGATCACGGTGCCGACGATGCCCAGTGGCCGCACGATCAGCAGGTCGGCCGTCATATCGCTGCCGCGGTCGCCGAGCACCGTGTCCGCCTCCTGCGCGGCCGCGGGGGCGTTCAGCAGGGACACGACAAGCGCCGCGCCGAGCGCGGCTGCGATCCGTCTGTTCATCACGAAGCCCCCGGCGCCTGCGTTGCCGTCAGTGCGACGCGAAGACGCGCGACTTGCCGTCCGCATCGAACGCGACGACGTCGTAGCGATCGGCCTGGTACGGCCCCTCCATCCCTGGCGACCCCATCGGCATGCCGGGCGCGGCGATGCCGGCGACTTTCGGCTTCTCGGCGAGCAGCCGCTTGACGTCGGCCGCGGGAACATGCCCTTCGACGACGTAGCCGCCGACCTTCGCCGTGTGGCAGGAGCCGAGCGCCTGCGGCACCCCGGCATCGCGCTTGATCGCGCTCATCGCGGTCGTCGGTATTTCCTTCACCTTGAATCCGTTCGCCCGCATATGCTCGGCCCACTTGCCGCAGCAGCCGCAGTTCGGGTCCTTGTGCATGACGACTTCCTCGCCGGCGCCGAAGGCCGATGCGGCGCCGAGCGCCACGAGCAGCGCGAGGCCGGAAACGAGACGGGAAACGGGGGTGTTCGCTTTCATGCTGACTCCATGGTTCTGATCCGAAGATCGTGGCGATCGTGTCGCCGGGTTGCTACGCGCGGGCTTTCCGCGGAAATCGCTGTCGCATCGGTGGCGACATTGTGACTCGGAAACGCAGACCCGGGCCTTGAGGCCGAGCAAGCCTCTCCCGACAAGGCGCGGTCGCGGATCGAGGCCAGGGCCACTCAGCCGCGCGGCTTGCTACCCGTCGCGGCCTTGCGCCCGGCGCTGCCACGCGAAGCCTTGTTGCGGGGCTCGCCCGAAGCGCCGCCACCTCGCGACCCCTTGTCGGTGGAAGCTGCGCTCCTCGAGCCGCTGCTGGTCGCGCCATGGCCCGTCGCGCCATTACCAGTCGAGCCATTGCCGCTCGCACGATTACCGGACGCACCATCGCCGGCCGGGAACCGCCCCGAAGGCGCACTGGCCGTCGCGCCGTTCACACCCGTTTTCGCCGCCCCGCTGGCGCTCCGCCCGCCCGCCACCTTGCGCTCACAGCGGCTTCCCGCCGCGCGATCCGCCCGAGCGGTGCGCGCGTTCGACGCCGGTGTCAGCGGCACGCCGGGTTGGTGGCGCGGCACGAGGCAGTTCGGGCCGTTGCCGATCAGGTCGGCGCGGCCCATGCGCTGCAGCGCCTCGCGGATCAGCGGCCAGTTCTCCGGGTCGTGCCAGCGCAGGAAAGCCTTGTGCAGTTTCCTCACCTTGCCGGCGCGCGCGGTCTCGACGGTCTCGGAGTCGACGGACACCTTGCGCAGCGGGTTCTTGCGCGAGTGGTACATCGTCGTCGCCATCGCCATCGGCGTCGGCATGAAGGTCTGCACCTGGTCGGGCCTGAAGCCGTGCGACTTCAGCCACAGCGCGAGGTTCAGCATGTCCTCGTCGGTCGTGCCGGGATGCGCGGCGATGAAGTACGGCACGAGGTGCTGCTTCTTGCCGGCCTCCTGCGAATACCTCTCGAACATCGCCGCGAACTTCTCGTAGCTGCCGATGCCGGGTTTCATCATTTTCGACAGCGGCCCTTCCTCGGTGTGCTCGGGCGCGATCTTCAGCAGGCCGCTGACGTGATGCGTGACGAGTTCCTTCACGTATTCGGGCGAACGCACTGCGAGGTCGTAGCGCAGCCCCGAACCGATCGTCACGCGCTTGACGCCGCGGATCGCGCGCGCCTTGCGATACAGCGAGATCAGCGGCGCGTGGTCGGTGTTCAGGTTCTCGCAGATGCCCGGATAGACGCACGACAGGCGCCGACACGAGGTCTCGATCTTCTTGTCCTTGCACGCGAGGCGGTACATGTTCGCGGTCGGGCCGCCGAGGTCGGTGATGTGGCCCTTGAACTCCGGCGTCTTGTCGCGGATCTCCTCGATCTCGCGCAGGATCGATTCTTCGGAGCGGCTCTGGATGATCCGGCCCTCGTGCTCGGTGATCGAGCAGAATGTACAGCCGCCAAAACAGCCGCGCATGATGTTGATCGAGAACTTGATCATGTCCCACGCCGGAATCCGCGCGTCGCCGTACGACGGGTGAGGCTTACGCGCGTACGGCAGGCCGAACACGAAGTCCATCTCCGGCGTCGTGAGCGGCAGCGGCGGCGGGTTCAGCCACACGTCGCGCCGGCCCGGCCCCTCACCGTGCGCCTGCACGAGCGCGCGGGCGTTGCCGGGGTTCGATTCGAGGTGGAACACGCGCGACGCGTGTGCGTACATCACGGGATCGGCGACGACGGTCTCGTAGGACGGCAGGCGCACGACCGTCTTGCCGCGCGCCGCGCGGCGTGCCGCGACGCGCTCGGTCGCCGGCACGATGCGCACCGGTTGCGCGGCTTCGGCCCCGGGCGAGGCGACCGAGTTTTCCGGCTCCATCGCGTAAGGGTCGGGATGCGATTCGACGCGGCCAGGTCGGTCGAGCGCGAGCGAATCCTGCTCGGTCCACTCGGCGTCCGGCAGCCAGCCCGGCTTCGCGAGGAAGGCGGTGCCGCGCAGGTCGCGGATCGAGTCGATCGGCTCGCCGGCATCGAGCCGGTGCGCGAGCGCGACGAGGGCGCGCTCGGCGTTGCCGAACAGCAGCAGGTCCGCTTTCGAGTCCGCGAGCACCGAACGGCGCACCTTGTCGGACCAGTAGTCGTAATGCGCGATCCGCCGCAGCGACGCCTCGATGCTGCCGATCACCACGTTCGCGCCGTGGAAGGCCTCGCGAGCGCGCTGCGCGTAGACGGTCACCGCGCGGTCGGGCCGCCGCCCGGCTTCGGCATTCGGCGTGTACGCGTCCTCGGAGCGGATTTTGCGGTCCGCGGTGTAGCGGTTGACGAGCGAATCCATGTTGCCGGCCGTGATGCCGAAGAACAGCCGCGGCTTGCCGAGCGCGCGGAACGGCTCGGCGCTCTTCCAGTCCGGCTGGCTGATGATGCCGACGCGAAAGCCCTGCGCTTCCAGCAGCCGCCCGATCAGCGCCATACCGAAGCTCGGATGGTCGAGGTAGGCATCGCCGGTGACAAGCACGACGTCGCACTCGTCCCAGCCCAGCGCCGCCATTTCGGCGCGGGACATCGGCAGGAACGGGGCGGGAACGGCCGGCGGTCGGGCGCTGGCGAGGATGCTGGGGACGGGGTCGGTTTTCATGATCGCGGGCATTGTACTCAGAGGCCTGTAGCCCCCGTTCGGTTCAATCGTTCACGCCGCGTCGCCGCCGAACTCCGCGGCGCGGACCTCGTCGAGCAGCCATGCGCGGAACGCGGCGACCGTCGGAAGTTCGGCCGTCGCCTCGGAGCTGACGATGTAGTACGCGAAACGCCGCCGCACGCCGATGTCGAACGGCACCACGAGCCGGCCGGCGGCGACTTCGGCGGCGACGAGCGGCTTCGACAGCAACGCGACGCCGAGTCCGTCGAGCGCCGCCGCGATCGCGAGACCCGAGTCGCTGAAATGCAGTCCCGCTTCGGGGCGCACCGCCGGCACCCCCGCGACCTCGAGCCACTGCACCCAGGTCGGACGTTCGCGGGAATCGGGGACCGTGTCGTCGTAGATCAGATTGTGCCGCTGCAGATCCGACGGCTGGCGCAATGGAATCTTCGCCCGCAGCAAGGCCGGGCTGCAGACCGCGGTGTATTCGGGCTCGAAGAGCCAGTCGGCGCGATAGCCCGGATAACGGCCGGAGCCGAAACGGATCCACAGCTGGGCGCCGTCGCCGCGCTGCGGCGGGTCGACTCCGAGGCCGCCCGGGTCGCTCGCGTCGATCGCTTTCGTCGCGCTCGCCAGATGCAGTTCGATCCCCGGGTGCAGCCGCGAGAAGCGGTGCAGGCGCGGCACGAGCCAGCGCGACGCGAACGACGGCGGCGCGACGACCGACAGTCGGCTGACCGGGCGCAGCGCGCGGACCGCCTCGACCGACGCCGTGATCGCCGCCATCGCCTCGCGCAGCTTCGGCAGCATCGCCTCGCCTTCCGGCGTGAGTTCGAGCGCGCGCGTCAGGCGGCGGAACAACGGCACGCCGAGGTCTTCTTCGAGCCCGCGGATCTGGTGACTGATCGCGGTCGGCGTCACCGAAAGCTCCTCCGCCGCGAGCTTGAAGCTCAAATGGCGGGCGGCGATTTCGAACGCGCGCAGCGCGTTCAGCGGGGGAAGTCGGACGGACATACGGATGAATTTTTCTAAGCCGTCGCATGATGAACGATCGTTTGTTGCGACGCAACACGGCCCGTAGAGTTGCGCTGTGCCCACACGAAGGGCCAACGTCAAGGAGCCGCAAAATGGACAAGGACTATCGGTATTACCAGGCGAAGATCCGCGACGCGGAACGGCTGCGCAGCGACGCCCTCGGCGAGTTGCTCGCCGCCGGCTGGCTCGGCCTCACCCGCACCGCCGCCCGCACCTTTCGGTCGCTGACCGACAGCGCGCGGGCCGGTCGTCCGGTACATCACTGAGCCCTCGGCGCGTCACGAACGCGCCACCTCCCCGCGGCTGCGCTGGCGCAACCGGCACCGGCGCAGCGCGATCATCCCGTAGATCACGACGTTCACGATCGTCACGAAGAGCCCGAGCGCGAGCTGGTGCTCACGTGTCAGGCCCGGCGGATAGATCAGCGGCGTCAGGTAGTGATCGATGAATCCGCCCGCGTAACCGGCCTGCCCGGCGGCGCGGCGCAACACGTTCTCGAGCGGGGTCAGCGGGCAGACCCACCCGATCAGCTCGATGCCGGCGCCCCACGCGACGAGCGGCAGATGCACCCACGCGAGCCGCGGCCAGCGCAGCGCCAGCAGCCCGCCGGCGACCACGAAAAGGATGAACGCGAAGTGGAGCGCGACGACGAGATCCGCGGCGAAGCCTGCGAGCATCGGAACTCCCTGGAACGGCACGGCTCCCGAGGGCGCGCGAGCCGAAATCTGCCGCATTGAAGCACGCACCCGGTCCGCGTTGTGACCGCTAGTGCGCGTCGAGGATTCCACCCGGATTCCGAAGCGTCCCCACCGATCTGTCGCGAACCGATCCCCGGATACCGATTCCCTAGCGACTGCGCGGGCGAAAAGCGCGCACGCCGAGCAGCACGCCGGCGACGAGGAGCGCGATGCCGGCCGCTTCGGCGAGCGTCGGCCAGCGGCGGTACCACAGGAACGCGTAGGCGAGCGCCGCGAGCGTCTCGAACACGATCAGCTGCCCGACGAACGCCGCCGGCAATGCCTGGCTCGCGCGGTTCCACAGCAGCGTGCCGAGCCACGACGCGGCGAGCCCGGTCGCGAGCATCAGCCCGACGAATGCGAGCGGTCGCGGCCCGAACGGCCAGTCGAACCCCGCGCCCGGCGGGGCGGCGGCGAAGTCCCACAGCGCGAAGCCCGCCGCGGCGGCGAGCGCGAGCGGCAGCGTCACGAGCCCCTGCGCGGTGGCCCAGACCCGCGCGAGACCGGGGCTACGCGCCCGCAGCCAGCGGCCATTGCGGATCGGGTACCACGTCCAGCTCGCCACCGCGACGAGCGCGAGTGCGAGGCCGGCGGCGTAGCGCACGCCGCCCGACGCGTCCGGTACCGACTCCACGTGCGCGGGGCCGAACTGGACGGCAGCGAGCCCGGCGGCGATGACGACGAGCGGCGCGGCGAGCCGCCGCCACGGCACGCCTTCGTCGCCGCCGACGCGCCGATCGAGCAGGTTCGCGGTGACCGCGATGACGACCGGCAAGGTGCCGATCATCAATGTCGGCACCGGCGCGCCCGCAAGCTGGATCGCGGAGGCGAGCGTCGAGTAGTAGATCAGGTTGCCGACGAGCGCGAGCTTCGCCGCCTCGATCCAGTCCGCGCGCGTAAGCCGCGCGAGCGCCGCGCGGTCGACCCACGCGAGCCCGACCGCGAGCACGCCGAACGCGACATAGCGGCCGAACGCGAGCACGACGCCCGGGTACTCGGCGAGCATCAGCGGGACGACGAACACGAGTCCCCACAGCAGTCCCGCGCCGAGCGCGGCGAGCAGACCAGCGAGCATGAAAGGGTTCCGGAGCGCGAAGCGCGGCAGTGTGCCACGGGAAAACCGCGATCCGAGCGCGATTTCCTTCCTGCTATCCTTTCCCGCGCACCGCAACGCCCGCCGGCAGCCAAAGTACGCCCGCCCGCCACCGCGCCCTTGCTACGATTGCGACCGACGTACTATTAAGGCGGCAATCGAATACGGCCGTTCGCCTCGAGCATTTCGAAGGGCAAGCGCAGGGCCTTCGACAGGCTCGGCCCGAACAGTATTTCGTTGCCGGGTTAACAACGACAACCGGAGACCCTGATGACCGATACGCCGACCCGCGGGCCCCGCGTCGGACTGTTCGCGACCTGCCTGATGAACCTCTTCCGGCCGAACGTCGGCTTTGCGGCCGTCAAGCTGCTCGAAGACGCCGGCTGTACGGTCGAAGTGCCGGAGAGCCAGACCTGCTGCGGGCAGCCCGGCTACAACAGCGGCGACTACGACGCGGCGCGCGCACTCGCGCGGCAGGTGATCGAAGCGTTCGAACCGTTCGATTACGTCGTCGGCCCGTCGGGCTCGTGCATGGCGACGATCCGTCACGACTACCCGAAGCTGTTCGCCAACGATCTGCACTGGCTCCCGCGCGCGGAAAACCTGTCGAAGAAGAGCTTCGAGCTGATGTCTTTCCTCACGGACGTGCTCGGCGAGGCGGCGCGGATCGACGCGCGCTTCGACGGCACCGCGACCTACCACGACTCCTGTTCCGGCCTGCGCGGCCTCGGCATCAAGGGCCAGCCGCGCGCGCTGCTCCGCGAAGTCTCCGGCCTGAAAATCAGGGAGATGGAGGACAGCGAAGTGTGCTGCGGCTTCGGCGGCACGTTCTGCGTCAAGTACCCGGAAATCTCCGAGAAGATGGTCGAGGACAAGGTGCGCAACATCCTCGCAACCGGCGCCGGCACGCTGCTCGGCGGCGACCTCGGCTGCCTGATGAACATCGCCGGCCGGCTGAAACGCATCAACGCGCCCGTCCAGGTTTTCCACGCCGCCGAAGTGCTCGCCGGTTTCGCCGACGGCGCCGGCATCGCCGACGCACCGAAGGAGTCGCGCTGATGGAAATCCGCTCGAAGGAGTTCAAGGAACGCTCGGTCTTCGCGATCCACGACGCGAACCTGCAGACTGCGCTCGGTCGAGCGCGCTACGGCTTCGTCGGCAAGCGCGCGCTGCAGGTCGCCGATCTGCCCGAATTCGAGCAGTTGCGCGAAGAGGCGAAGAATCTCAAGAACCACGTGCTCGACCACCTCGACCATTACCTCGAACGCTATGAGCAGGCCGTCGTCGCGGCAGGCGGTCACGTGCACTGGGCGCGCGACGGGGCCGAGGCGCGCGAAATCATCCTCGGCATCTGCAAGCGCGTCGACGCGAAGACGGTCACGAAAGGCAAGTCGATGGTGTCCGAGGAGATCGATCTCAACGACGCGCTTCAAGCCGACGGCATCGAAGTCGTCGAGACCGACCTCGGCGAATACATCATCCAGCTCGCGCATGAGCCGCCGTCGCACATCATCGCGCCGGCGGTGCACAAGACGAAGGACCAGGTGTCCGACCTCTTCGAAGCGGCGCACGGCGGACCGCGCAAGACCGCGATCCCCGAGCTCGTCGACGAAGCGCGCCGCGTGCTGCGGGAGAAGTATTTCCGCGCCGACGTCGGCATCACCGGCGGCAACTTCCTCGTCGCCGAAACCGGCTCGTCGATCATCGTCACGAACGAAGGCAACGGCGACCTCACGCAGACGCTCGCGAAAGTGCATATCGTCACCTCCGGCATCGAGCGCGTCGTGCCGACGCTCGACGATGCGACGCTGTTCCTGCGCCTTCTCGCGCGGAGCGCGACCGGCCAGGAGACCGAGACCTACACGACGATCTCGACCGGCCCGCGCCGCGCCGACGACCTCGACGGCCCCGAGGAATACCACGTCGTGCTCGTCGACAACGGCCGCTCGAAGATGCTCGGCGGCCGCTTCAAGGACATGCTGCGCTGCATCCGCTGCGGCGCGTGCATGAACCACTGCCCGGTGTATGGCGCGGTCGGCGGCCACGCCTACGGCTGGGTCTATCCCGGGCCGATGGGTTCGGTGCTGACGCCGCTGATCAAGGGGCTCGACGCCGCGTACGACCTGCCCAACGCCTGCACGCTGAACGGCCGCTGCCAGTCGGTGTGTCCGGTGAAGATCCCGCTGCCCGACCTGCTGCGCGAGCTGCGCCACGAGCAGCACCGGCAGAACATCACGCCGGTGATGCAGAAGCGCGCGCTCGCCGTGTGGCGCTGGGTCGCGACACGGCCGAAGCTTTACCACGCGATGGAGCAGGTCGCCGCCCGCGCGCTGTCGGGCATCGCGAAGCGCGGGCGCATCCGCCGACTGCCGCTCGCCAGCGGCTGGACCGACGTGCGCGACCTCCCCGCGCCGACCGGGCGCACTTTTCTCGAACTCTGGCAAGGCAAGCGAGGCAAGGAATGAGCACCAGTGAAAACGCCCGCGACGCGATCCTCCGATCGGTCCGCAGCGCGCTCCGGCGCGACGCACTCGACGGCGCCGAGGTCGCCGCGCTCGACGCACGCGTCCCGGCCCACACGCGTCCGGCGCACGAGGAGGACCTCGTCGCGCGCTTCATCCGCAAGTTCGAGAGCCGTGCCGGCACAGTCGAGCGCGTCGCCTCGCGCGACGCGGTGCCCGCCGCCGTCGAAGCGTATCGCGCCGCTCACCAGCTGCCCGAGCGCGCCGCGGTCGGCGCCGGACTGAAGGAGCTCACGTGGCCCGAAGGCTGGCTGATCCACGGTGAGGCCGCGGGCATCACCGAAGCGCTCGCGGTGTCGCCGGCCTTCTGCGGCGTCGCCGAAACCGGCAGCGTGATGCTCGCGTCCGGCCCCGACAGCCCGACGACGCACAATTTCGTCCCCGACGACCACGTCGTCGTGCTCGACACCGGCCGCATCGTCGACCACTTCGAGGACGCGTGGACGCTGCTGCGCGCGCGCCCCCAAGGCATGCCGCGGGCGACGAACATCGTCTCCGGCCCGTCGCGCACCGCCGACATCCAACAGACGATCCAGCTCGGCGCCCACGGACCGCGGCGGATGCATGTGATCCTGGTCGGGTGAAGCGGGGCGACCCGTCGGCAGACGCGGCCGCGGGCGCGGGCGCGGGCGGGCCGTGGGAAATCTACCCATATTCCCTTACAACTCCACGCCAACGATTCGCCGCCGCGTCGCGTTTAATCGGACAGGAGGACCGCCGCGGACACCGCCGCCACGCGTCCGACCCGCTTCGATAAGGAGAATCACGATGAAAACCCGTCCGCTTCACCCGCTCGCCGCGCTGATCGCCGGAGCCGCGATGATCACGGCCCTTCCCGCCTACGCCGACCGCGACGACTGGCGCGACGACGACCGCGACGGCTGGCGCTCGTACGACCGCGGCTGGGGCGATGGCTATCGTCACGGTCACAAGAAGCACTGGAAGCGCGCCGACCGCGAACGCGTCGTGATCCGTGAGCGCATCATCGAGCGGCGCCCGATCGTGCGCGAATACCGCTACTACGAAGAACCCTCGCGCTACTACGGACCGCCGGCGGTGTACTCGCGCGACCCCGCCGTCGTCATCGGCGTCAGCGTCCCGCCGATCGTCATCCCGATCCGCTGAGGGATCCTGGGCGGGGCTCGCGGCCCCGCCGGGCGGCTTCGGCGGCGTTCGAATTCGGAGCACCGAAATCGAAGCCGCTTTACTCGGTCCGGCCCGTGGGCAGTGTGGGCGTCGGACGGAGTCGTCCCCGCGCGCCTAAAGCATCCCCCGCAAGCGTTCCCACTCGAAAAACGGCCCCGGGTCGGTCTTGCGCCCCGGCGAGATGTCCGAATGCCCGACGACGTGTTGGATCGGGTAATGCCCGCACAGCACACGCACGAGTTCGGCGAGTCGCTCGTACTGCATCGGCTCGAACGGCTGCGTGTCGCAGCCTTCGAGCTCGATTCCGATCGAGAAATCGTTACAGCGTTCGCGTCCGCGCCACTGCGACGCGCCCGCGTGCCACGCACGGTCGTCGGCCGACACGAACTGCATCAAAAGACCGTCGCGGCGAATGAAAAAATGCGCCGACACGCGCAGATCGCAGATCGTCGCGTAGTACGGATGTGCATGTGGGTCGAGCGCGTTGGTGAAGAGCTCCGCGACCCCCCGCCCGCCGAACTCGTCCGGCGGGAGACTGATCGCGTGGACGACGATCAGCTCCACGCGGCAGCCGTCCGGCCGCGCGTCGAAATTCGGCGAGTCGCAGCGCTCGGCGCCGGCGAGCCAGCCGGCGGTCAGCCGCCACCCGAGCTCCGGCGCCCCGCGTTCGTGCCCGGCCCGATCTGCTTCAATAGACCGCATCGTGACTCCCGACGTTGACGGGGATGACCTCCTGCTCTCGCAGGAGTAGCTCGAGCGTGATCCGGTAGGACAGATTGATCGAAACCGAATGCAGTCCTTCGAGCCGTCCCTGAAGCGCATGCAGACGAAGGGAAGGATGAAAGGGATTCACCTCCAGCAGTTGCAAGATCTTCAGATACTGCTGCCTCAGCGCATTCGACCACGCGATAAAGAACACGCTCAACCGCACGGTCGATCGCACTGCAAATGCAAGACAAAAGGTCACTGCGCCACGCCCCCTCACCGCGAATGCAGCTTTTCCATCCCCGACGGCCCGCCCGGCTGATCGAGCAGAAGCTGCGCGAGGCGCACGCGTTGCGCGGGCGCGAGGATCTCGCGCTCGGCGAGCAGTTGTTCGATCAGCAGCCGCTGCTGCTCGGCCTGCACGCGCGCGATGGCCTCGCGCTCGGCTTCGAGCGTTCCGCGGTCGACCTCCTCGGCGAAGATCGCGCCGATCAGCGCGACGCGGTGACGCTCGACGTCCGCGGAAGCCGCGCCGAACTGCTGCACGAACGGCCGCTCGATCTCGTGCCAGCGCCGGGTCTGGTCGGCGTCGAGGCCGAGGTGCTCGTGCAGCGGCGCTGCGTCGTGCCCCCCGGACGGTGCACGAAACGCATTCATGCCGACCGCGACGACGACGCCGACGTTGATGAACAGCGACGCCAGCAGCGCGACGCGCAGGAGCGTGGGTTTCATTGGAATTCGGTCTCCGCAAGACAGGTTTCGGAAACGGCGCAGAGCGCGCCGGGAGGAATCGGCGCGAATACTGCCATCGTCGCCACCCGCGGCGCCACCGGGCGCGGCGGCGGCAACAGGTTCGAGCCGAGGTACAGCCCCAGCGTCAGCGCGACCGCCCCGCTCGCCGCGGGAAGTGCGAGCAAGCTCGCCCAGCGCTCCCGCAGACGACGCACGCGGTCGGCGAAAGTGGGCCGCCGCACGCCTTTGGCCGCCGCCTGCTGGGCGTTCAGCCGCGTTTCGATCACGTCGCCGAAATCGAAGTCGGGCGCCTCGGGCAGCAGCGCGGCGAACTCTGCGCTCAGCGTACGGAAGTCTTCGAGTTCCGCAGCGCAGATCGGGCAGACCGCGACGTGCGCGGTGATCTCCGCCCGCTCGCGCGGCGCGAGCGCGTCATCGATCAGCGCCGACAGCGCGACGTGACGCGGGCAGGTCTCGTTGGTCATGCTCCCTCTCCGGAAGTGCGCCGCAGTTTTTCGCTGAGCGCCGCGCGCGCCCGGGCGAGACGCGACTTCACCGTGCCTTCCTGCACGCCGAGCACCTCCGCGAGTTCGCCGTACGACAGGCCCTCGATCTCGCGCAGCAGCAGGATCTCGCGCTGCTCGTCGGGAAGACGCGCCAGCGCCGCTTCGAGCCGCTCCCGCCGCTGCCCCTCGGCGAAGATTTCCTCCGGGCCCGGCCGCAAGTCGGCAATCGGCAGCGCGTCGTCGAGCGGCGCGAACTGCACCGCCTGCCGCCGCCGCAGCGCATCGAGCGCCGCGTTGCGCGCAATCTGCAGCAGCCACGTGCCGAAGCGCGCCTCCGGCCGCCAGTCCGGCAGCGCCTGCCACGCCTTCATGAAGGTGTCCTGGGTCAGGTCCATCGCCTCGTCGCGCACCCCGGTCATGCGCAGGACGAAACCGAACACGCGGGCCTGGTGCCGCCGCACGAGCGACGCGAACGCGGCGGTGTCGCCCGCGGCAGCACGGGCGATCGAAGCGTCCTCTTCAAAACTCGATTCACGGTCCATCCCCCGCCCGTCCGGCCTCCCGTCGCTGTCAGTGCACCGGCTTCCAGCCGGGATGATCGAAATACTCGCCGTAG
This sequence comes from Aromatoleum sp., assembly GCF_032027225.1. GTDB lineage: Bacteria > Pseudomonadota > Gammaproteobacteria > Burkholderiales > Rhodocyclaceae > Aromatoleum. The sequence goes on from NZ_JAVSMM010000017.1 coordinate 56,629, forward strand.
CGGTCGAGCGCGACGACGATGCGGTTCACGCCTTCGTCCCGCGCGACGCCCGCACGCTTGCCGTTCAGCACCTCGACGCCCTCGCCCAGCTCCGCGATCACCCCGTGCAACACCTCGTCCGCCGCCGGCTCGAGCTTGCAATTTTCGACGATATACGCGACCTGCGCCTCCACCGTGCCAGCCATCGCCGCGTAATCGGCCGCGCCGAACTTCCCGCGGTGTATCGCCTCGGCATTATCGTCGATGCTCGCGCGAATCTTCGACATCCCCTGCCGCAGCGGCGCGTCGGTGCTCCACTTGCGCCCGTGATCGAGCTTCATCGCCACCGGCGCCGCGCCGTGGTCATGCGCCGGCGCCGCCGCCCCGACAAACCCCGCCCCTGCCGTAAGCGCCGCCGCAACGATGAGGGTCTTCACGAATTTCCCGTTCATTTGCCTTCTCTCCTTCGCTTCCGCCCCGACGATCGGCGCGGTCAGGGGTGAAACGAACGGGGACGGGAAATGTTCCGGATTTTTTTTGACGCCGACGCGAAATCGCTTTTGTCATTTTCTGACATCGCCCCGCACTGAGCCCGTCAGGTGTTGACGCATTTCACCGTGCAGGCGATGACGAATGCCTTCGGCGGCAAGGAATCAGCAGCCTGGCACGGCTGTTGCGTAGTTCCAGCCAAGCGGGTTATCCGTGGTTCAACTAAAGGGGTTCATCATGAAAAAGGTTCAACAAGGCTTTACGCTGATCGAGCTGATGATCGTCGTGGCGATTATCGGGATTCTGGCGGCGGTTGCGCTGCCGGCGTATCAGGATTACACGGTAAAAGCCAAAATGTCGGAGGTCGTCTTAGCGGCGTCGCAGTGCCGGACCTCCATTAGTGAGGCCGTGCAAACGATGAGCGCCTCAACCGTGCCCGCGGACAACGAGTGGGGTTGCGAAGCAAACACTGCGGGAACGGCGGGAAGCGGTCCGTCGAAATATGTTCTGTCTGTGACCACAGATGGTGCTACCGGTGCAGTAACGGTTAAGACGCAAGGGTTTAATGACAGCACAATCGATGGGAAAACCCTTACGCTGGCTCCGTTCATGGACGCGGCGTCGACAACCGCGCTTGACCTTTCCGCAGCTGACAAGGATCAGGGTAAGCAAATCGTCGCTTGGAAGTGCGAACCGGGTGCGACCGATCCGATTCCCACGAAATATCTTCCGGGTTCGTGCAAGTAAAAAAAAACAGTGCGGGAAAAACGGGGACAGACCACGTTTTCGTCTGACCCAGGCACCATCGAAGAAGACCGCTCCGGCGGTCTTTTTCTTTTTCTGCTAACGTCGCGCTCTCCCTGCTGAAACCTTAGACAGAAGAACGAATCGGCAGTCGCGCCCCCGGCTTTTCTCTCTTAACCCGTTTCAGAAACGGATCCTGTAATGGAGCGTATACGTCTCGACCCCACCATTCGGCTGCTTGAGTCCGGCATTGGAATAGTGGATCACCCGCAGGCCTAATTCCTGATCGGCGAAGCGGACGCCGATGCCGAGGCGGTCCTCGAACTGGAAGGACGAGCCGAGGTCGTTGTCTTCCACTTCGGTGCTGCTGAACGCCGCGACGCCGATGCCCGCCTCGATGTACGGTCGGAACCGCTGGCCGCTGAACTCGTAGACGAATACCGGGCTGAAGGACAGGCTGTGGTTGGCGGCGGTTTCGTCGCCTTCCCAGTACGTGTAGGCGCCATCCCAGTAACCGCCGAGATGGCCGGTGCTGCTCTGCAGCCAACGGCTGCCGAAGTCCACCTGAGTCCCGATCCGATAGACCGTGGTCGAATCGCCGGTGCGGCCGACAGCGAAAGTCACGTCGGCCGCCTGCGCCATGCCGACACTCGCCGCGCCGAATGATGCAAGCGCGGCTGCTGAAATCATCTTGTTCATCGAAATACCCATTTTCTTGTTTGTGACATACCTGCTGTTGAGGCGACACAAAGTCTAGAGACGGGAATTTTCCGGATACTTGATGGACATCAAACGGCGGAACTTATTGAATCCACACGATAATTGTGGAAATAGAAAACTCACAGCAGGGAAAACCGGGGGTCCAGCGTCGGCCCGCCTTTTCTGGTGGTTTCTGATAAGGGGACGATTCCTTGTTTCCCTGTAGTGACGCTCCGCCCCCCTCCTGACGCCTCGCACCCGCCTCCCGCCCGGTTGGGAGTTGCTCAATGTTCTTGTTTGTCATATTTTTACGCTCTTTCGGAACTCGCTTAAGCCGTAGCCGACTGCGTTTTAGGCGGCCGACAAATGAGGAGACAAACCGTGCCAGAGAACATCGACTACAGGTTCCTCACCGCGCTCGAGGGCGGTAGCCGGACAATCGGTTATGTTCCGGCCGCCGGGGTCAGCAGGAGTGGCGTGACGATCGCGACCGGGTTCGACCTCGGCCAGCGCAACGAGGGCGATCTTCATGCACTAAAGCTCGACCCCGCGATCATTGCCAAGCTGCGGCCCTATCTCGGCGCACGAGGGCCGCAGGCCCAAGCGTTGCTGGCGAAGGCGCCGCTGCATGTCACGCCGAGCGAGGCACAAGCAATAGACGAGTGCGTAAAATCCGCTCACATTGTCCGAGTGAAGTTCAAATACGACACCGCGCCCGGAAACACGCGGCGCTTCGCCGACCTTCCGCCGCAGGCCCAAACGGTGATCGCTTCCGTTGCCTTCCAATACGGAGTTGGCCTCGATCTAAGGACACCGCGATTCTGGAAAGCCGCCACGAACCGGGACTGGCCCGAAGCGATCAGGGTCCTCAGGTCGTTCGGCGATGCCTATCCGACTCGCCGGATGAAGGAAGCGGCTCTGCTGGAGCAGATCCGGTGACGGGCTCGCATCTATCCGCCGCACTCTGCTCGTTCCTCCTCGTCGCATGCTCCGATCCGACCTCGACCTCCGGTCCGGCGATCTTCGACACGGACCTCGCCGACGCGTACGCCCGTGTCGATCAGTCATTCGGCAAACAGCGCAGTCCGCTGTCGTTCGAAGGGAATGGAACAGCGACGGATTGCCCGTCCTATTTCGAAAAGATGTCGAAGTTCAGGATCGAGGAAGCCGTCGATAACCAGCTGGTCAAGAGCGAATATCTGGTCTGCGACGCGCTGAAGCTCCTGGCCGGTTCGTTTCCCCGGCCGAGCGGAGAATCGGCGCGGACCGTTGCGGGCAAGGCGTTGGTCTCGAAACTGGACCTCCGCACCTTCCCTTCGTCTCAAAACATGTTGAGCGACGACAAGTCCCACACGCTGGCGGCCTTGTATCCCGAGCGCGCCTCGTCCGACGCAACGACCGCCCGGATCGATACGGAAGACTGGAGCCTGACGCTGAAGATCGTCGCCGCCGCGCGCCTGAACGACAACGAAGCCGACGACTGGATTGTCTGGCTTTCCGACGAATCGAAGACCGGCAACTACCGGAACTATCAGACCCTCGTGATCTACGATCCGTCGGATCAACACGACGGTCTCGCAGCCCTCGCATACCCCAGCGAGAACTGAAACGTCGGGGGCCAGAGGCAGCTACATTAGATGCCGCCGGGCAACGCATCCTTCAGCAATTTGGTCGGGAGCGCCGTTGCGGATGGCGCTGCGGCGAACAACGGCTCGATAGGATGAGCTACGGCGAGACGGGGAAGGAGCCGCTCGATAAACGGATCGAGCCCACGCACCCGCCCTTGACGTAACCGAGGAGACGATCTGACGCAAAAAAGGGGGACAGACCACGTTTTCTCCTGACCCAAAGAAAGAAAAACGGGAACAGACCACCTTTTTTCCAAGCGCACCGACAGCCAAGAAATGCAATTGGCATCCACTCAGCGGCCAGTGGTATGGTTCGGATCTCTCCATTCATTTCACCTCCCCTATGCCACGGCGCGCCCGCATTCTCATTCCCGGTGTTCCGCTGCACCTCATCCAGCGCGGCAACAACCGGTCGGCCTGCTTCTTCGGCGATCACGACTACCGCTTCTTCCTCGAGCAACTCGGCGAGCAGGCCACTGCACACGGCTGCGCTGTTCACGCTTATTGCTTGATGACGAATCATGTCCACCTGCTGCTGACTCCTGAACGGGCGGACAGCGCGAGCAAGATGATGAAGGCCTTGGGACAGCGTTACGTGCAGTACGTCAATCGCAGCCATCAACGCAGCGGCACGCTCTGGGAGGGCCGTTTCCGTTCCTGTCCGGTTCAGGACGAGACCTACCTGCTCGTGTGTCACCGCTACATCGAACTCAATCCGGTCCGCGCCGGCATGGTCGATCATCCGGGCGAGTATCGCTGGTCGAGCTATCGCGCGAATGCGCAGGGCGAGGACCGGGCGCTCCTCATCCCTCACGCTCTCTACGACGCATTGGGGAATAATGAATTTGCGCGCCATGAGGCCTATCGGGAATTGTTCCGTCACGCGTTGGAGCCAGGCCTCGTAGATGAGATCCGCGTCGCGACCAACGGAAATTTCGCACTGGCGCACCCGCGCTTCCTCGCCGAAATCGAACAGACACTCGGACGGCGGGTAGGCAGAGGGCGGCCGGGACGACCGCGGAAAGCCGTGGAGCGAACGACGGGTGATGCTGGCCGGACCCGGTGAGGAGCAGGCGGGCGCCGAAAAACGTGGCCTGTCCCCGTTTTCACCGTTTTCACCCGTTTTCACCAAGAACTGGCTGCTGCCCGAGTCGTAGGAGCGTGATCGGCCCGTGCCGGCTTCGCACGCCGCAAAACGTGGTCTTCGCCTGGCATGTCTCGGGTCTCTCGACTAACATATAGCTAACCACCCATATAGTCCGAGCTAGCCATGCATAGCGTGCCGATATACGACGCCAAGAACCGCTTTTCCGAGTTGGTTGCCGCGGTTGAACGCGGGGACGAGGTGTCGATTACCCGACGCGGGGTTCCCGTCGCGAAGTTGGTTGCAGCGTCCGCGGGTGAAGCCGACGCAGACGCGCAGCGCACCCGCGTTGCCGCAGCACTGGCAGCGCTGCGCAAGTTGCGAGAGCACGTTGAGCTCGAGGGGAATCTGAAGGAAATCGCACGCGCGGGACTTGACTGATGCCGTTCGTGATCGACAACTCGGTGATCTGCGGCTGGTTTATCGGCAATCAGGCGACGGCTTACAGCGACGCGATCGGCGCGCGCCTGTTCACCGACCGGTGCACTGCTCCCGCGCTGCTGCAACTCGAATTCGCGAACGTCCTGCGGACCGCATGCAAGCGCCAACGCCTGGGGATCGAGGACGCGCGAATGGCGGTCGACCAGATCGAATCGCTACCGATCGACATCGACCGCGAGACGCCGGGACCGGCGGCGATTTTGTCTCTGGCACTGCGTTACGACTTGTCGAGCTACGACGCGGCCTACCTCGAACTCGCGCTGCGGAAGCAACTGCCGATCGCAACGCAGGACGAAGCGCTGCGTGAGGCGGCGTGGGCGGCCGGCGTCGGCGTGGTGCGGGAGAAGTAGCGGAGGCTTTCGCCTTGTTCGGCGCCGAGACGGTCTGGTAAGCCCTACTCCATCCCCCACTTTTCCAACCGGTAGCGCAACTGCCGCAGCGTCATCCCCAGGCGTCGCGCGGCTTCGGAGCGGTTCCAGCGGGTGTCGTCGAGCATGCGCAGCACGCGCGTGCGCTCGGCCTCTTCGTCGCCCGCCGGCTCGTCTTGCGGACGGTCGGCGCCGCGGTCGGTCGGGACGGGGCGCAGGCCTTCGGTCGGTTGCAGGTCGACGTCGTCGACGCCGATCTCGTCGCCGTCGCACAGCGCGCAGGCGCGCTCGAGAAGGTTTTCGAGTTCCCGCACATTGCCGGGGAAAGGATGCTGCTGCAGTACCGCCATCGCACCGGGACTGAGGCGGCGCGGCGCGGTGCCTTCGCGTTCGGCGAGCCGCGCGAGGATGTGGGCGGCGAGGTCCGGGACGTCCTCGGGCCGTTCGCGCAGCGGCGGCACGCGCAGCGTGATGACGTTGATGCGAAAGTAGAGGTCCTGGCGGAACTTGCCTTCGGCGACGAGCTGCGCGAGGTCGCGGTGCGACGCGGACAGGATGCGCACGTCGACCGATTCCTCGGCGTGCGCGCCGACCGGGCGCACCGCCCGCTCCTGGATCGCGCGCAAGAGCTTGACCTGCATCGCGAGCGGCAGGTCGGCGACTTCGTCGAGGAACAGCGTACCCCCGCGCGCCGCCTGGAACAGGCCGTCCTTGTCGGCGACCGCGCCGGTGAAGCTGCCCTTGCGATGACCGAAGAACTCGCTTTCCATCAGTTCCGGCGAGATCGCGCCGCAGTTGACCGGCACGAACGGCGCCGCCGCGCGCGGCCCCATTTCGTGGATCAGCCGCGCGGTGACTTCCTTGCCGGTGCCCGATTCGCCGTGAAGGTAGACCGGCGCCTGGTTGCGCGCGAGCTTCGCGACCTGCGCACGCAGCTGCGCGAGCGCCGCGGAGCCGCCGACGAGGTTGCGGCCCGCTTCGCCGCCCGTTGCACGCGCCGGCGGTTCGAGTCTCAGCGCGTGGTTGACGAGTTCGCGCAGCGCCTTGAGTTCGACCGGTTTGGTGACGAAGTCGAATGCGCCGGATTTCAGCGCGCGGATCGCGGTTTCGATGCTGCCATAGGCGGTGATCACCGCGACCGGCAGGCCGGGGAAGTTCGCCTGGATGTCGGCGACGAGCTCGAGGCCGTCACCGTCGGGCAGCCGCATGTCGGTCAGGCACAGGCGGTACGCCTTTTCGCCGAGCAGGCGGCGCGCGTCGGCGAGCGTTCCGGTCGTGTCGGCGGCGAGGCCCATGCGCATCAGTGACAGTTCGAGCACTTCGCGGATGTCTTCCTCGTCATCGACGATGAGGACGTCGATCCCGCGCGGGCGCTGCCGCCGTTCGGGTTGGTTCATGGCTGACTCCGTCCGGTGAGCACGAAATGGGCGCCGGGCGCATTGTCGCGCAGTTCGAGCGTTGCGCCGTTGGCTTCGGCGAGTTCGCGCGCGATGTAGAGGCCCAGCCCGGTGCCCTTCGGGTGCATCGTGAAGAAGGGTTCGAAGACGCGCGCCCGCTCGCTCTCGGCGATGCCGGGGCCGTCGTCGACGACGTGCAGCGCGGCCTGCCCGCTCGCTTCGGAAGTCGAGAAGATCCGCACCGACTCCGCCCCCCCCGAAGCATAACGACGCGCGTTGCCGAGCAGGTTGCCGAGAATCTGGTGCAGGTGCGCGCGGTCGATCGCGAGCGTCGCGCCGGCGGCGATATCGATGCCAAACACGCCGCGTTCGCTGTCGCCGCCGAGCGCGAACTCCTCGACGAGGCTCGCGACGAACGGCGCCAGCACGAGCGCCTCCGGCAGCGTTTCCCCGCGGCGCCCGAGCGCGAGCACGTCGCGGATCATCCGCTCGATGCGCCGCGCGTTGTCGTTGATGATGCGCACGAGCCGCAGCTGCACGTCGCCGCGCTTTTCCTCCGTCAGCAGTTCGGCAGCCTGGGTGACCGCCGCTAGAGGGTTACGGATCTCGTGCGCCATGCTCGCGGTGAGGCGACCGAGCGCCGCGAGCTTGAGCTGCTGGACGTGCATCTGGACTTCTTCGAAATCGGTGAGGTAGATCAGGGTGTCGCCGTCCGTGCCGTTCGCGTCGGCGCCGACCGCGCGGCAGCGCAACAACTTGCCCGACGCGCCGAGGCGCTGCAGCCGGCCCTCCGCCCCAGCGCAGCGCGTGCGGCAATCCGCGAAAGCCGGGTCGATGTCGGTGAGCATCCGCCCCTCGACCGCGGCCGAGCCCAGCAATTCCGTCGCGCGCGGATTCGCGTGCGTGATTCGGCCGTCGCTGCCGAGCACGAGGACGCCGTCCTGCATGTCGCGGATGATGCGTTCATTGACCGCCTGCTGTTTCGCGAGCGCTTCGCCGCGCTGCACCGCGAGCGACTCGTTCGCCTTCGCACGCAGCGCGAGCAGTCGGGCGGTGATCGCGATGCCGAAAAAGCCGATGCACACGAAGCCGACCTGCAGGAAATCGGCCGGCGTGCCGCCGCTGAAATAGCGCCATGCGTTCTCGGCCAGCACCGCGACGGTCGCGAGCGAAGCGAAGAACAGCACCATCCGGCCTTCGGCGACGAGACCCGCACCGGCCAGGATCACCATCATCAGCACCGGCATGCCGCTGCGGTAACCGCCGCTCGCCCACATCAGCACCGTCAGCACGACGATGTCGATGACGAGCTGGATCGTGATCAGGCGCCCGAGCCCGAAGGCGCGCGCCGCGTCGGGAAAACCGAGTGCCAGCACCGCGCCGCCGTAAGCGAGCGCCGTGCCGACGAAGACGTTCGGCGCTGCTTCGCCGAGATTCAGCTCACGCCCGGCGACAAGAAAAAGACCCGCGACGACGAGGCGGAAGAAGTTCAGGTAGCGCAGCGGCACCCAGCGGGACGGATCGAGCTCGGGCAAGGCCGCGTCGCGCATCGCCGGCCTTCAGCGCCGGGGGCCGAGGCGCCGGTGTTCCTCGCAGCAGAAGAAATCCTCGCCGACGCGCAGCCCTTCGCTCTCGGGAACGTGCAGACCGCAATGCGCGCAGCCGAGCATCCGCTCCGCCTCGGCTGCCCGCGACCGCTTTTTCCCGTCCGCGCCGGGCCGGCTGCGATCGAAGCGCGTCAGCGCGCGGCGCACCCACCAGATGGCGATCAGGACGAGGATGAAGATCAGTAGGCTGCGCACGGGGGAAGGATCTGCGAGGAGTCGGGGCGGCGGAAGTTTAGCACGCGCGTTTCCCGCGGCTGCCCGTAGCGCCCGTCAGCCGCGCATCGCCGCCAACGGCAAGAACAGCGTCGGAGGCGTATCCGAAAAAGCGAGGAAATCGTGACGGGTATAGAAGGCGCCGGCGAGCCCGTCTTTCGCATCGATCAGCACATCGTGAAGGCGGCGATCGTCGCGGACCGCGCGATTGAGCGCATCGGCAACGGCGCCTTCGCCGCGGCCTCGTTCACGCGCCGGCGAGCCTTCACACCCGGCACAGCCGCTCGCACGCGGCGGCCAGCGTGTCCTCGTTCTTCGCGAAGCAGAAGCGGATCACGCGATCGTCGTGCGCGTCGGCGAAGAACGCCGATACCGGGATCGCGGCGACGCCCGTTTCCCGCGTGAGCCGTTCGACGAAGGCGACGTCCGGTTCACCGGAGATCGCCGCGTAGCGTGCGAGCTGGAAATAGGTGCCGCGCGAGTCGAGGAGTTCGAAGCGCGAGCCCGCGAGCCGGGCGCGGAAGAAGTCGCGCTTCGCCGCGTAGAACGCCGCGAGACGTTCATGGCGCGACGCGTCGGCCATGTAGTCGGCAAGCGCGAACTGCACCGGCGTGTTCACCGTAAAGACGTTGAACTGATGCACCTTGCGGAACTCGTCCATCAGCTCGCGCGGCGCGACCACATACCCGACTTTCCAGCCGGTGACGTGATAGGTCTTGCCGAAGCTCGACACGATGACGCTGCGCGCGGCGAGCTCCGGGTGGCGAGCGCAGCTCTCGTGCTGTCGGCCGTCGAAGACGATGTGCTCGTAGACCTCATCCGAGACGACGACGATGCCGGTGCCGCGGGTCAGCGCGGCGAGCCGCGTCATGTCGTCGGCCGACCACACCGTCGCGGTCGGATTGTGCGGGCTGTTGATCATGATCATCCGCGTGCGCGGCGTGATCGCGGCGGCGACCGCGTCCCAGTCGGGCCGATAGTCGGGGGCAGCAAGCCGCAGCCGGACGACGCAGCCGCCCTGCAGCTCGATCGCCGGCGCGTAGGAGTCGTACACCGGCTCGAAGACGATGACCTCGTCACCCGGATGCACCAGCGCGGCGACCGCGGTGAACAGCGCCTGGGTTGCGCCTGCCGTCACCGTGATCTCGGTGTCAGGGTCGTAGGTCGTGCCGTACAGGCCCACGACCTTGCATGCGATCGCTTCGCGCAGCGGCGCAACGCCGCCCATCGGCGCGTACTGGTTCCACCCCGCGCGCATCCAGTGCGCGACCCGCTCGAACAGCGCGTCCTCGGCGTTGAAATCGGGGAAGCCCTGCGACAGGTTGATTGCGCCGCATTCCTGAGCGAGCCGGGACATCACGGTGAAGATCGTGGTCCCGACGTTCGGCAGGCGGGAGTCGATGCGAGCGGGGAAGCTGGGCATGGCGGTGGTGGCAGGATCGGGATGCGGGGAATTCTGGCAGAGCCGGGATCGAAGGCCAATTGCGCCGATGCGCGCCAACCGCGCCGGCTTTCGAACCACGCCGCCGCCGGGACAAAGGACTAAAATGCGCGCCATGTTCACTCAGCCCATTCCCACCCTCGTCCGCGACGGCAACGCCGTCGTCATCCTCGACCAGACGCTGCTGCCCTACCACAGCGAGCAACGCACCCTCGCGACGCTCGCCGACGTCGCCACCGCGATCCGCTCGATGCAGGTTCGCGGCGCGCCGCTGATCGGCGCCACCGCGGCGTTCGGCGTCGCGATCGCGCTCCTCGCCGACCGCAGCGACGCGCAGCTCGATCACGCGTTGCAGACGCTCGCCGCGACGCGCCCGACGGCGGTCAACCTGCACTGGGCGCTCGCCCGCATGGATGCGAAGCTGCGACCGCTGCCCGAATCCGCCCGCGGCGACGCCGCCTGGGCCGAAGCCGAGGCGATTCGCACCGCCGACGCCGACACCTGCTCAGCGATCGGCGAGCACGGCGTCGCGCTGATCGAGGAAGTCGCCACGCGGCGCAACGGCCCCGTGCGGGTGATGACCCATTGCAACGCCGGCTGGCTCGCGACCTGCGGCGCCGGGACGGCGCTCGCGCCCGTCTATCGCGCGCACGCGAAAGGCATTGCGGTTCATGTGTGGGTCAGCGAAACCCGGCCGCGTAACCAGGGGCTGCTGACCGCATGGGAGCTGCGCGAGGCCGGCGTGCCGCACAGCCTGATCGCCGACAACGCGGCGGGAATCCTGCTCGCGCGCGGCGAAGTCGACCTCGTGATCACCGGCGCCGACCGCGTGGCCGCGAACGGCGACTCCGCGAACAAGGTCGGCACGTATCTGAAAGCGCTCGCGGCGCGCGAGCACGGCGTGCCATTCCACGTCGCAGCGCCGTATTCGACCGTCGATTTCGCGTGCGCCGAGGGGGGCGCGATCCCGATCGAAGACCGAGGTCCGGCTGAAGTGCGCAGCGTTGCGGGCATCACGGACAAGGGAGCCCTCGTCAGCGTGCGCCTCGCGCCCGACGCGACGGGTGCGGCGAATCCCGCGTTCGATGTGACGCCGGCGCAACTGATCACCAGCATCATCACCGAGCGCGGAGTCACGGCGCCCGGCCGGCTGCGCGAGCTTTATCCGGAGAAGGCCGAATGAACCCGGTCCGCGGAATCGAATTCGACGACTCGGAACTGCGCGCCGAGCTCGTCGCGACGACGCTCGCGATGTCCGCGGCGCGGCTCAACACCGGCGCCTCCGGCAACGCAAGCGTGCGGACGCCGGGCGGGATGCTGATCACGCCGAGCGGACTCGCACCCGACGCCTGCACGCCCGACGACATGGTTGTCGTCGACCCGAGCGGAAGACCCGACGGCCGCCTCGCGCCGTCGAGCGAGTGGCGGCTGCACAACGACCTCTACGCTCACCGCCCGGAAGCGGGCGCGATCATTCATGCGCACGCACCTTTCGCGACCGCGCTCGCGTGCCAGCGGCTGGAAATTCCGCCGTTCCACTACATGATCGCGCGCTTCGGCGGCAACAATGTGCGCTGCGCGAAGTACGCGACCTTCGGCACGCAGGCGCTGTCGGATCACATCGCAACCGCGATCGCGGACCGCAGCGCGTGCCTGATGGCGAACCACGGCATGCTCGTCTTCGGCCGCAACCTCGCGAACGCGCTCGCGCTCGCGATCGAATTCGAGACGCTGTGCGAGCAGTACTGGCGCGTGCGCCAGCTCGGTAAGCCGGTGCTGCTGTCGGACGACGAAATGCGCGAAGTCGTCGAGCGTTTCCGCTGGTACGGCAAGCCCGCGGAGCAGTTGCCGGAATAAGGTGCCGAAGGCGAGCGGCGCAACCTTCGCCGAGCGCCTTCAGCCTGGATCGGCGGTTGGGTTGCCCCCCTTGGGCCAACTCCGCGTAGCGCGGCGTTAGCCGAGGGCGAAGGCCGACGCAGAGCTTCCGGCACCCGTAGTTGTCGGATATCGCTTCGTCTCAAGTCCGACTGACGGGTTGGACGGTTCGGGTGTGCCGACGGACCGTTTTGGCGCAAGTCGGCCCGAGCCGCAGGGGAAGGCCGACGTCAGGAATCGGAACCGCACCCGGAAGCACGTTCGAGCACCCGTAGCAGACTCGAGGTATCGTCCCGCGCGCCGCCGAGCGCCATCAGCGCGTTGAGCTGCTGCCATACCTGCGCTGCGACCGGCAGCGGCGCGCCGAGCTTCGCCGCCTCGTCCATCAGGATGCCGAAGTCCTTGTGATGCAGGCGCGACTCGATGCCGGCGCCGAAATCCCGCCGCACCATGCGCTCGCCCATCACGTCGAGCACGCGCGACGCCGCCGAGCCGCCGCTCAGCGCGGCGCGCACCGCGGCGAGGTCGACGCCATGCGCATTCGCGAGATGCATCGCCTCGGCGCACGCTTCGACCGCCGCGACCATGATCATCTGGTTGCACGCCTTCGCGACCTGCCCCGCACCGTTGCCGCCGATATGCACGATCGTCCGGCCCAGGCAGGCGAGCAGCGGACGCACGCGCTCGAGGACCTCCGCGCTGCCGCCGACCATGATCGCGAGCGTCGCGTCCTGCGCTCCCTGCGCGCCGCCCGATACTGGCGCGTCGAGCATCGCTGCGCGGCGCCCATGGAGCGCCGCGGCGACCCGGCGCGCCGATGCGGGCGCGATCGTGCTCATGTCGACGTGCACCCAGCCCGGCCGTGCGCCGTGGATCAGGCCGTCGTCGCCGAGGACGAGCCGCTCGACGTCCGCGCTCGCGGTGACGATCGAGAACGCGACGTCGGTCGCGGCGGCGAGCGCCGCGAGGCTGTCATGCACGACCGCGCCGCTGCCGCCGAACGGCGCGAGACTTTCGGGTCGCCGCGCCCACAGGTGCAACCGGTGCCCGGCGCGCTGCAAGCGCCCGGCCATCGGCCTCCCCATGACGCCGAGCCCGATAAAGCCCACTTCCATTCGCGAACCTCCTTGTCGTCCGGCGATCTTCCCCGATCGACCGGGAATCCGATATCGGCCATGCGCGCGATCTCATCGCCGCGTCGGCGCGACCTTCGACAAACTCCAACCGGCCGCGACTTCGTGGCCGGTTCGCAGCCTTACGCGCGTACGAGATGTACTACGACGAGGCGATTTCGCACCAGGACGGACGGCGCGATCGCCTCGCCCCCGTCGCGAGCCGCGCTCGTCATGCTGCAATCCCTGTGCCGCCCCTCAACCCGGCGAGCCGCCGCTCATGCGCTCGAGCAGCTTCAGCATCGCCACCGAGTCGTCCTCGCCGAGCCCGCTGCCCACCATCGCGTTGAACATCTGCGCGGTCACGGCGGCCGACGGCAGCGCCACCCCCAGTCGGTACGCCTCTTCCATGACGATGCGCATGTCCTTCTGGTGCATCCACGCCTTGAAGCCGGGCTTGAAGTTGCGGTCGAGCATGCGCTGGCCGTGGTTTTCGAGCACGCGCGAATACGCGAAACCGCCGAGCAGCGCTTCGCGCACCTTCGCCGCGTCGACGCCGCTCTTCTGCGCGAAATTCATCGCCTCGGCGACCGCAGCGACGCCGACGCCGGTGAGGATCTGGTTGCACGCCTTCGCGACCTGCCCCGCGCCGCTCGCGCCGATCAGCGACACCGTCTTGCCCATCGCTTCGAACAGCGGCTTGACACGCTCGAACGCGACCGCATCGCCGCCGACCATGATCGTCAGGCTGGCGTTGATCGCGCCGATCTCGCCACCCGACACGGGCGCGTCGAGCATCTCGATGCCGCGCCCCTTCAGTCGCGCGGCGATCGCCTGCGCCGCTCCTGGCGCGATCGTGCTCATGTCGATGAACACGAGCCCGCGACGCGCGCCCTCGGCGACGCCCTGCGGTCCGAGCGCAACGTGCTCGACGTCCGGCGCGTCGGCGACCATGGTGATCACGACTTCGACGCGCGATGCGACGTCAGCGGCGCTTGCGGCCTCGCTGGCTCCGGCTTCGAGCAGCGGCAGCATCGATTCGCGCCGCCGGCTCCAGACATGCACGCGGTGCCCGGCGCGGATCAGGTTCAACGCCATGGGGCGGCCCATCAGGCCGAGTCCGATGAATCCGACATCCATTCTTGTGTTCTCCTCGCTGGCTGGAAGACGCATCGCAGCGGATAATCGCCGCATGACTTACGCCCCGATCATCAAGGAAATCGGACGCGGCGCCAAGGGCGCGCGCTCCCTCGACGTTGCGCAAGCCGAAGCGCTGTTCGGCGACATTCTCGACGGCCGCGTGCCCGAGCTTGAGCTCGGCGCGATCCTGATCGCGTTGCGGATCAAGAGCGAGACGCTCGACGAGCTGCTGGGCTTTCAGCGCGCGATCGACGCCCGCTGCCCACGGATCGCGGTGCCGCCCGGGCCACGCTGCGTCGTGCTGCCGACCTATAACGGTGCGCGCCGGCAGGCGAACCTGATGCCGCTCGTCGCGCAGCTCGTCGCGCGCGAAGGCGTGCCGGTGCTGATCCAGGGGCGGCACGACTTCGAGTCGCGCGTGAGCCCGTTCGAACTGCTCGACGCGCTCGGGATCCAGCCGGCCGCGGAAGTCGAGGACGCAGCGAAGGCGCTGGCGCGCGGCGAAATCGCGTGCGTGACGCTCGCGCAACTCCTGCCCGGCATGGACCGGCTGCTCGGTCTGCGGCTGCGCCTCGGCGTGCGCGCGAGCGGCCATACGATGGCGAAGCTGATCGACCCGTGCCCGGGACGCAGCGTGCGCGTCGTCGCGGTCACGCATCCCGAATATCTCGAACGGATGCACGAGTTCCTTATCGCGGACCGCGCGCGAGCGATGCTGATGCGCGGCACCGAAGGCGAGGCGTATGCGAACCCGCGCCGACGGCCGGCGATGGAAGCGTTCCGCGAAGGCGTGGCCGAGTTCGCATGGCAAGCCGAAGCCGGCGGCGCGCCGCCGCTCGAAGGCCTGCCCGAAGCGCCGGCGGTCGCGAAAAACGCCGCGCTGATCCGCGCGATGCTCGCCGGCGAGGTCGTGATCCCGCAGCCGATCACTGACCAGGTCGCCGCGCTGGTGCGGCTCGCGCTGGAGGGGTAGAACGTCGACCACATCGGATCAGCCGCTCGGAGCACCCCGAAAATGTACATCCGACCGAGCGGAGCGATGTAGGACCTCGGCAGCACCCGCGTGCTTACCCGCCGGCCTTCGCTTCGCTCACGCCGCACCGCACGGCTTTCACTGCGCGCCGAAGCGGCCGTCGCGGTAGTCGGCAAGCGCTTCTTGGATCTCCTGCTGCGTGTTCATCACGAACGGGCCGTACTGGGCGATCGGTTCGTCGAGCGGGCGTCCGGCGATCAGCAGCAAGCGTGCGGGTTGCGCGCCCGCTTCGACGACGACGCCGTCCGCAGCAGCGTCGTTCGCGAGGATCGCCATCTGCCGCTCGCCGAGCGTCTTGCCCGCGATACTCACGTCGCCGCGATAGACAAACAGGAAGGCGTTGTGCGTCGACGGCAGCGACTGGCTGAAGCGGACACTGGCCGGCAGATGGACGTCGAGATATAGCGGCGCGGTCGCGTCGCGCGTCACCGCACCGGCAACGCCGTGGCTCGCGCCCGCGATGACGCGTACGTCGACGCCGTCCGCGGTCCGAAGCGACGGGATCGCCGCGGCCTCGAAATCGCGGTACCACGGCTCGCGCATCTTGTCGCTCGCCGGCAGGTTCAGCCACAGCTGGAAGCCTTCCATCAGGCCGCCTTCCTGCTCGGGCATCTCGGAATGGACCACGCCGCGGCCCGCCGTCATCCATTGCACGCCGCCATTCTCGAGCAGCCCTTCGTTACCGGCGCTGTCGCGGTGGCGCATGCGGCCGGCGATCATGTAGGTGATCGTCTCGAAGCCGCGGTGCGGGTGGTTCGGGAAGCCGGCGAGATAGTCGTCGGGATTCTCGTTGCGGAACGCGTCGAGCATCAGGAACGGGTCGAGCCGCCGTTGCAGCGGCTGCGTCAGCACACGCGTGAGCTTGACGCCGGCGCCGTCGGAAGTCGCCTGCCCGGTGACGACGCGTTCAACCGTGCGCGTCTGCTGCACGCGCTCGGGTTTCAGTTCGGTGCGTTCGGTGGTCATCTGGGTCTCCTGTCAGGCTTCGTCGGTCGTCGCCGCTGCACGGGGGAATGCCGGCCAGCCCGCCGTTCGGGCCGGCCGTCGTTCCCGCGCGGCGCGATCAGGCGAAAGCCGCTTCGATATCGCGTTGGGCTTCGACGATTGCCTGTTGTTCCGCATCCGCGCCCATCGCGAAGCCTTCGGCGAAGACGAAGCGGACGTCGGTCATGCCGAGGAAGCCGAGGATCGTCTTCAGGTACGGCACCTGGGTGTCGGCCGGCGTGTCGCGATAGCGTCCGCCGCGCGCGAACGCGACGTACACCGTCTTGTTCTTCAGCAGACCTTCCGGGCCGTTCGCCGTGTATTGGAAGGTCACTTTCGCGCGCGCGATCGCGTCCAGCCAGTTCTTGAGCTGCGCCGGGATGCCGAAGTTGTACATCGGCACTCCGAGGACGACGGCGTCGGCGGCCTGGATTTCGGCGATCAGCGCATCGTCGAGCGCAACGCGCGCCGCCTGCTCGGCGGTCCGCTGCTCCGCGGGCGTGAACAGTGCGCCGAGCGCGGCTTCGTCGAGCGCCGGATGCGGATTGCGCGCGAGGTCGCGGGCGACGACTGACGCGCCCGGATTCGCCGCACGAAGGCGTTCGACGATCTTGTTCGCGACACGAGTGGAGTTGGAGCCTTCGCCACGGGCGCTGGAATTGACCTGCAGGACTTTCATCTGAATCTCCGTGTTGTTCGGTTTGGGTAGGCGAACTTTATCGCCCGGACTGTTGCGAAAACAGCCGCGAACAAGAACAACACCGTTGCCTGATTTGCATCAATTGCGCGACTCGCGACGCCGGCCCATCGCCCGGCGCTCCCGTCGATATGCCATCGCGCTTGTCTTCGCCGGCCCGACTGCCCCGCTCGGCGCGGCTTTCGGGCGGGGGCCAGTTCAACGCTGAACTTTTTTGACGGCACGACGACGAATGCGCGTCCGTGGCCTACAATCGCCGCTCTTACACGCCCGCCCGCCCCGATGACTCTCTCGAATCTCTCGTCCCGCTCCCTGTTTCTCGGCCTCTTCGCCGTCTGCGTCGGGCTTCTGTCGTTCGGCCTCTACCTGCAGCATGTGGTCGGCCTCGAGCCGTGCCCGATGTGCATCATGCAGCGCTATGCCTTCGTCGGCATCGCGCTTGTTGCGCTGATCGGCGGCCTCCACGCGCCGGGGAGAAACGGGACCCGCATCTATGCGGGGATGATCCTGCTGCTCGCACTCACCGGCGCCGGCGTCGCGGCGCGCCAGACGTGGATCCAGCTCTATCCGCCGGAATTCGCCGAGTGCGGCCCCGACCTGGAGTTCATGCTCGGCAGCTTCCCGCTCGCGGACGCGCTGCCGATGATCTTCCACGGCGCGGGGGATTGCTCGCAGGTCGACTGGACCTTCCTCGGGCTGTCGATCGCGAACTGGTCGCTGGTGATGTTCTCGCTCGTCGCAGCGTTCGCGATCGCGATGGTCCTGCGCAAGCGCGGCTGACACACCCGGGGCGCCGCCGGCTATCGGCCGCCTATTCGACGACCCTTAGGGTCGCGCCGCCGATCTCGTAGAGGCCGTTTCCGAGCGCATGGCAGCGCCGGACTTCGAGCCGCGTCACAAGCGGCGGCCGTGCCAACGCGCCGCCCGGCGATGCGACGGCGACTTCGAGGACTTCCGCTTCAGCGGGGACGTAGGCGGCGCGCAAGGTCATGCCGCCGACACTGATATCGATGCATTCCGCGGCGATGATTTCGCCACCACGCAGCCGGATCGAGGCCGGGCAGCCGAGCGGAACGCGACGATCGAGACGCCGTTCGGGCGGAGATGCGCGGTCATTCATCGGAGGGCGACACCGGGTGGGGATAACGCCCGGATTCTAGCCCGACCGCCCGGAAAACATCCCGCGTAGCCGTACGGATGGACGTCGGGTTTGCCGAAGCACACGGCGAACATTACTCGGGGGCAGGCCCCGCCTCCGCATGCCCCGCCGACGTTGCCGCCGAACTCGTGTTCAGCGGCAGGCCACGGCGTCCTTGACGCCGAACTTGCGCAACGCGATTTCGAGCGGGCAGAAGCGCGTGAAGCCGCTCTGGAACAGGTTCGCACCGACAAACGCGGTGAACCACAGGAAGTTCTTCGACGCGAACAGCGGCGAGCCCTCCACGCCGAGCGCGAGCGAAATCAGCACGAAAGCACCGGCGAAGATGCGGACGAACTGGTTGACCGTGAGGTTCATGACGTTTCTCCCGTGAGTTGGGCGACGCGATTCCTCATCGCGGCGAAGTACAGCACCGGAATGACGACGAGCGTCAGCGCCGTCGACACGAAGATGCCGAAGATCAGGCTGATCGCCAGCCCGTTGAAGATCGGGTCGTCGAGAATGAACAGCGCGCCGATCATCGCGGCGAGCGCGGTGAGCCCGATCGGCTTCGCGCGCACCGCGGCGGCGCGGATCACGGCTTCACCCAGTTCGGTGCCGGCGCGCACCTGCTGATTGACGAAATCGACGAGCAGGATCGAGTTGCGCACGATGATGCCGGCGAGCGCGATCATGCCGATCATCGACGTCGCGGTGAATTGCGCACCGAGCAGCGCGTGGCCGGGCATCACGCCGATGATCGTCAGCGGGATCGGCGCCATGATCACGAGCGGCACGAGGTAGCTGCGGAAGTGCGCGACGACGAGCAGGTAGATCAGCACGAGGCCCACCGCGTACGCCGCGCCCATGTCGCGGAAGGTTTCGTACGTGACCTGCCATTCGCCGTCCCATTTGACGCTGTAGCCGGCGTAGGGGTCGGCCGGCGCGCGGACGAACCATTCCCCGAGCGTTCCGCCCAGCCCCGGAGCGCCGCCGAGCGGCATCCCGTCGATCTGCGAGCGGATGCCGAACATGCCGTACAGCGGCGAATCGAGCCGGCCGCCCATGTCGCCGGTGACGTAGACGACCGGCAGCAGGTCCTTGCGGTAAATCGCCTGTTCGCGCGCGATTTCCTCGACGCGCACGAGCTCGGACATCGACACCAGCGTCCCGTCGCGCGCGCGCACCTTCAGCGCGAGCACGTTATCGACGGTCGACATGCGCTCAGGCGGCAGCTGGACGCGCACCGGCATCTCGTACTTGTTGTCGCCGCCGTGGATCGGCGTGACGTTTTCGCCGGACAGCCCGAGGCGCACGACCTCCACCGCGTCCGCCTGTGCGACGCCCATCCGTGCGGCCTTCGCCTGATCGACGCGCAACACGAGCTTCGGCGCCGCTTCGTCCACCGTGTCGTCGACGCCGACGACGTCCGCCGTGCCTTCGAATGCGGCCCTCACCCTGGCGGCGACGCTGGCCTGGCCGGCATAGTCCGGCCCGTACACCTCGGCGACGATCGGCGACAGCACCGGCGGACCGGGCGGCACTTCGACGACTTTCGCGTTGCCGCCCGCCGCGCGCGCGATGCGCATGACTTCGTCGCGCACCGCGACCGCAATCTGATGGCTGCGACGCGAGCGCTGCGCCTTATCGACGAGGTTCACCTGCACGTCGCCGAGCTCCGGCGCACTCCGGAGGTAATACTGGCGCACGAGGCCGTTGAAGTTGATCGGGCTCGCCGTGCCCGCATAGGCCTGCCAGTCGCTGACTTCCTCGACGCCGCCGAGGTGCTCGCCGATCTCGCGCAACACGCGCGCGGTCTCCTCGACCGGCGTGCCGACCGGCATGTCGAGCACGACCTGGAACTCGCTCTTGTTGTCGAACGGCAGCATCTTCAGCACGACCAACTCCAGCGCCGGCAGCGCGAGCGACGCGACGATCAGCGCGACGACGGCGAGCCACAGCCCGAGGCGCGCCCGCCCGCCGCGCACCGGGTCGAGCATCGGCGTCATCACCTTGCGGAAAAGACGGTCGAGCCGTGCGGTGAGCCGATCCTCGCCTTCGTGATGATGCGCATCGACCGGCTTCAGCAGCCGCTGCGCAAGCCACGGCGTGACGACGAACGCGACCGCGAGCGAGATGAACATGCCCATCGATGCGTTGATCGGGATCGGGCTCATGTACGGCCCCATCAGGCCGGTGACGAACGCCATCGGCAAGAGCGCCGCGATCACCGTGAAGGTGGCGAGGATTGTCGGCCCGCCGACCTCGTCGACCGCGCCCGGGATCAGCCGCCACAGTGGCGTGGCGGGTTCGAGCACGTGGCGCCGATGGATGTTCTCCACGACGACGATCGCGTCATCGACGAGGATGCCGATCGAGAAGATCAGCGCGAACAGGCTGACGCGGTTCAGCGTGAAGCCCCACGCCCACGACGCGAACAGCGTCGCGGCGAGCGTCAGCGCAACCGCGACTCCGACGATCAGCGCCTCGCGCCGCCCGAGCGCGAAGAACACGAGCAGCACGACCGCGGCGGTCGCGAACACGAGCTTGCCGATCAGCGTGTTGGCCTTGTCGTTCGCAGTCTTGCCGTAGTTGCGCGTGACGGTGAACTCGACGCCGTCGGGGATGAGCTCGCCGTGCAGCGCATGCGCGCGCGCGATGACGTCTTCGGCGACGTCGGCGGCGTTCGCCCCCGGCTGCTTCGATACCGCGAGCGTCACGGCCGGAAACACGCCCGACGCCCCGATACCGGCGCGGCCGGCCGCGGCGCCGGTGCCGAACCACACGTACTGCGTCGCGTGGTCCGGCCCGTCCTCGACTTGCGCGACATCGCGCAGGAACACGGGCTTGCGGTCGGTGACGCCGACCACCAGATCGCGCACGTCGTCGGCCGACTCGAGCCAGGTACCGGCCTGCACGAGCACTTCGCGATTGTCGGCGACGAGGCTTCCCACCGGCCGCGACGCGTTCGCGAGCAGCAACGCGGCGCGCACGTCCTGCGCGGTGACCGCGTGGGCGTTCATCCGCTCGGTATCCATCAGCACGCGCACGACGTGGCCGGGGCCACCGATCGTCGCGACGTCGCGCGTGCCCGGGACGCGCTTCAGCTCCAGCTCGACCGCCCGCGACACCTGCTGCATCTCGAAGCCGGCGCGCTCCGGCTCGGCGGTCCAGAACGTCAGCGCGACGATGGGCACATCGTCGATGCCCTTCGGCTTGACGACCGGCTCGCCGACGCCGAGCTCCGGGGACAGCCAGTCCCGGTGCGAATGGACGGTGTCGTACAGTTTCACGAGCGCTTCCTGGTTCGGCACGCCGACTTCGAACTCGACGGTCACGACAGCCATGCCGGGACGGGAAACCGAGTAGACGTGCTCGACACCCGCGATGCGCGACAGGATCTGCTCCGCCGGCCGCGCGACGAGCGCCTCGACGTCGCGCGCTGACGCGCCGGGGAACGGCACGAGCACGTTCGCCATCGTCACGTCGATCTGCGGCTCCTCTTCCTTCGGCGTGACGAGCGTCGCGAACACGCCCATCAGCAGCAGAATCAGCGCGAGGAGCGGCGTCAGCGCGTGACGCTGGAACGTCGCGGCGATGCGTCCGGAAATGCCGAGCGGGGCGTTCATCGCGGCACCGGTCAGCGCGTGTCCGCGACCGCCGCCGCGCGGGCTTCGATGCCGGCCTGCACCGCGTCGAGCGCGACCACCTCGCCGCCCGCCAAGCCCGCAAGCACCTCCACGCGGCCGTCGGCGAGCTCCTCGCCCGCCCGGATCTGCCGCAGCCGGAACCCGCCCTTGCCGTCGGCGACATATACCCCGGTCAGCTCGCCGCGCTTGACGATCGCCGACGCGGGCACGCCCACACGCGCGTTCTCGCCCCCCGAAAAATGCACGCGCGCGAACATGCCCGGCACGAGCCCGACCGCATCCGGCGGCAAGTCGACGCGGACCCGGACGGTATGCGTGCGAGGATCGGCGGCCGGCAGCACAGTGACGGCGCTCGCATCGAACCAGCGATTCGACTCCGGCAGCTCCACGCGCGCCTTCGGCAGCCTTCCGCCGGCAGCGCCGAGCTGTTGCTGCGGCACATCGACGACCGCGCGCATCGCAGTCGGGTCGTAGATGGTCAGCAGCGGGCGACCCGGTTGCGCCATATCCCCCTGCTCGACATGGCGCGCCGCGACGAGGCCGGTCAGCGGCGCGGCGATCTCGGAATAGGCCCGGGCGGCCGCGGAGGCGCCGCGCCCGGCGCGCGCCGCCCGCAGCTGCGCCTCCGCCGCGTCGCGCGCGGCTTTCGCCTGGTCGAGCGCCGAAGGGCTGACGAACTTGCGTTCGAGCAGACGCGCCGTGCGTTCGTAACCCGCCTTCGCGTTGATCAGGCTCGCCTCGGCCTGAGCGATGGCCGCCTCGGCGCCGCTCACCAGCTGGTTTGCCTCCGCGGCGTCGAGGCGAACCAGCACGTCGCCTTTCGAGATCCGATCCCCTGCGTCGACGTTCAGTGCAACGATGCGCCCGGGCACCTGCGCCGCGAGCGTGGCTTCGCGGACCGCCTCGAGCGTCGCCTCGGCGGCGCGCGACACCGCAACCGGGCGCGACTCGACCCGTATGGTGGCGATCTCGGCATGCGCGAGCGTGGCGCAAGCGAACAGGACTGGAAACGGCAGGAAGAAGGCGGCCGGCATTTTCATAGTGAATATTAGTGTATTCTGATATTCACGAAAGTCAACGAAAGCCGCCGAAGTCGGCACGCGGGGAACTGCGCGTATTTGCAGCAGCGCGAAGTTGCCCGCGACCGAGGCGTTCGCGCCCCGTCATCGCCACTACGAACGCGTTTCGCCCCGCGAACCGATCACGGACATTCGCCGTAAACGCACCTGGACGAGCGTCGATGCGCGTGCGCTCCGCGCGAGGAAAACGCGAGAAGGCGGGGCGAGCTGGGGAAACGCCGGTCGAATTCATCATTTATGCTCCGCTTAGTCGGAAGCGCAAAAAAAATCTCGTCGCGCGGACGATGCCGCCCGGGCCGGGCGACCGGCTCGACCTTCAGCCGACGTCGCCCGTCGCGCACCGGCGCGCGTAATCAGCCATCGCCGCGATGACCGGATCGGCCTCGCCGACTGCGAGCGTCTGCACGATCTCGCAGCCGGGATGGCGCACGCGGGCCGCGGTGACGAGTTTCGGCAGATCGGCTTTCAGGTGCCCGCCCTGCGCGATGAACATCGGCACGACGACGATGCGGCGCGCGCCGCGGGCGACGAGCGAGTGGATCGCGACGTCGAGCGTGGGCTCGATGAATTCGAGAAAGGCGAGTTCGACGCCGACATCGGGGGCGCCCGCGACGAGTTGATCGCGAACGCGCCGCATCGGCTCCGCCCACGCCGGATCCCGGGCGCCGTGACCGAACAGCACGACCGCCCGATCGCCGCTCACCGGACCGCCCTCTCTTCATGAAAACTTGTCGCGACGCTCATGCCCGCGCCTCCTCTGCGATTCCCTCCGCAACGACGGCCTGCGTCGCGACCAGTCGCTCCACCGCGAGCGCGGCAGCGAACAGACCGACGCTCGCGGTCATCATCATGCTCGACCCGTAGCCCGCACAGGCGAGTCCCTGCGGAACGTGCGGCAGATCGCACGCCGCGCCATCCAGGCGCAGCGGCTCCGCCGAATACACCGCGTCGATGCCGAACGGCCGCTTCGGATTGCGCGGAAAGCCATGTTCGCTGCGCAGGCGTTTGCGCACTTTCGCGAGGAGCGGGTCCTGCTCGGTCCGCGACAGGTCGTCGACGCGGATCTTGGTCGGATCGGTCTTGCCGCCGACGCCCCCGGCAACGATCAACGGAATGCGGCGGGCGCGGCACGCGAGCACGATCGCGACTTTTGCGCGCACGTTGTCGATCGCATCGATGACGACGTCGAAATCCTGCAGCAGCGTGGCGGCGTTGTCCACGGTGACGAAATCCTCGACGACCGCAACGTCCGCCAAGGGGTTGATCGCGCGGATGCGGTCGGTCATCGCGACCACCTTCGCCTGCCCGAGCGTCGCGTCGAGCGCGTGGATCTGGCGGTTGATGTTCGATTCGGCGACGTGATCGAGGTCGATCAGCGTGATCCGCCCGACGCCGCTGCGCGCCAGCGCTTCGGCGCCCCACGACCCGACGCCGCCGATGCCGATGACGCAGGCGCGCGCACGTTCGAGCCGATCAAGGGCGCCCGCACCGTAAAGCCGAGCGATGCCGCCGAAGCGTCGCTCGCGGTCGACGTCCGCGGGCGGAGGCAGGAAGGAACCGGACATGGAAGCGGGAGGAGGAACGAAGTGCGCCGATGTTACCTCAGCGGCGCGGGGCTGAACTCCCCGAACCGGTCCGGCTCCAATGCGCGAAGGAGGACCTCATGCCCCGATTGCTATGCCGGGCCCTGCTGTGCGGCACGCTGATGCACCTCTGCCCGCTGGCGATCGCGATGCCGCCCGCGCTCGTCGGCGAAGCCGGCGTCGGCGCCTATGAAGCCGGCCGCCTCGATGACGCGGCGCGCCTTTTCGAGCAGGCCGCCCGCGCCGGCAATCGCCTCGCCCAGTTCAACTACGCGATGATGCTGTTGCGCGGCGAGACGACGGCGCGTGACGACCACGCGGCGTGGCGCTGGCTGCGGCGCGCGGCGGCCGCGGGTCTGCCACAGGCGCAATACGAACTCGCGGTGCTGTACGACCACGGCGACGGCGTCGAACGCTCGCTGCCGACGGCGGCGGAATGGTATCGGCGGGCCGCGGAACAGGGCCATGTCGACGCCCAGGTCAGCCTTGCGGCGATGTACTTCGCGGGTCGCGGCATTCCGCTCGACCCTGCGGCTGCGGCGCGCTGGTATCACGCGGCGGCGAGCGCGGGCCACGCCGGCGCGCAGAACGCCCTCGCCGGCATGTACGAAACCGGCTCCGGCGTCGAACCCGACCCCGATCTCGCGGCGCATTGGTATCGGGAAGCGGCGAAACACGGCAACGCCGAGGCGCGCGCGAAGGTCGAAGCGCTCGGCCCCGAGGAGGGCGCCGCGCAATAGGATGTTTCGGCGACAAGAGCGCCTTCTCGGCCCGATCGTGTCCGACCTTGCCCTTGCCCGAGCAGACCCGCCGCCCGCGTCAAGCGGCCTTTCGCCCGAATCGCGACGATCGCACCGGGCGTTGTCGGCTCGACCGCCAACCCATCCGTCGGCGGTCCGCCATGATCGCGGCTCACGCCGTAGCGGTTTCCTTCGTCACCGGACGGTCGAGCCACATTCCGAGCCCCTGCGCATTGAGCTCGAGGTCCATCCGCAGCAGCTCGAGAACTTCCGCTTCGGGCAGCGTCCAGCCCTGGCGCTCGGCTTCCTCGCGCACGATCTGCTCGAGTCCGGCCAGAATTTCGACGTGGCGCGCGACGCCGTGCCCCCGCGCGGCCTGGGCGACCGCGACTTCCGTGCTGATCAGTCGTTGCAAGTCGGCGGCGAGCCGGTCCACATCCGTGACGCGGCTGTAGTGCGTCAGATACATCGCCTCCGGCGCGAACGACATCAGCCGTTCGATCGATGCGTGCAGCGCATCGGGGTCGAACTGCGTCGGCGTCGTCGTCGGCAAGACCGACGCACGCCCGTCGACATCGAGTTCCCGATAGGACAGACCGAAAGTGTCCCCGGTGAAGAAGGCCCGTGCGGTCTCGTCCCAGATGCAGATGTGATGGCGCGCGTGTCCCGGCGTATCGAGGATGCGGAAGCGGCGCCCGGCCATGTCGATCTCGAACTCGTCGGTCGCCGCGACGATGCGCTCCGCGGGCACCGGCGCGAGCCGCCCGTAAAGCGCGAACGCGCGCTCGGCGCCATACACCGCCGACGTGCCCGCCCACAGCGCCTCGGGATCGATCATGTGCCGCACGCCCCGCGGGTGGACCAGCAGCTTCGCGTTCGGAAATGCGCACATCAGGCTGCCGGCCCCGCCCGCGTGATCAAGATGGATGTGCGTCAGCATCACCCAGTCGACGTGGTCGGGCGCGATCCCGGCCGCGGCGAGCGCCGCGAGCACGCGCGGCGCCGACGCGTTCGTGCCGGTATCGACGACCGCCGCGCGGCCGCGATGAATGACGAGATGGATCGCCGCCATGCCTGGCCGATCGTAGCCCGAATCCACCGCAAGGATTCCATCGGGATGAGCGGTCACATGCTGCATGCCTAACCTCCTCCTGCCCGTTCCTTTTGTCAGGCGCGATTGTATCCTGCAGTGGCGACCCGAGGCCCGTGGGCGGGGCGCGTTACACTGCGACACGTCATCGCCGGAGCCACAGGATGCCCACTTTCGATTTCGATTCGCCGATCGACCGCCGCAGTCAACCTGGCGACAAATGGGGCCGCTACGCCGATCGGGACGTCCTCCCGCTGTGGGTCGCCGATATGGACTTCGCTGCACCGCCGGCGGTTCTCGACGCACTGCGTCGGCGCCTCGAGCACCCGGTGTTCGGCTACACCGATGCGTGGCCTAGTCTCGTCGATGCCGTCGTCGAAGGCATCGCCCGCGACCATGCATGGCGGATCGAACCCGACTGGCTCGTCTGGCTGCCGGGCGTCGTCAGCGGCCTCAACCTCGCGTGCCGGGCGATCGGCGAGCCGGGCGACGAAGTCTTCACCGCAACACCGGTCTATCCTCCGTTTCTGACGGCCCCGGGGAACAGCGACCGGCGCCTCGTGACCCGTCCGCTCGTGCTGATCGACGGGCGCTGGGAGTGGGACCGCGCGTCGGTCGAGACCGCGCTGTCGCCGCGGACCCGGTTGCTGATGCTGTGCAACCCGCACAACCCAGTCGGCCGCGTGTTCGACCGCGACGAACTCGGCTGGCTCGTCGATCTCGCCGAACGCCACGACTTCACGATCTGCTCGGACGAAATCCACTGCGGCCTCGTGCTCGACGACGAGGTCGCGCACACCCCGATCGCGGCCCTTGACGACAGCGTCGCGCGGCGCACGATCACGCTGATGGCGCCGTCGAAAACCTGGAACATCCCTGCGCTCTACTGCGCGTTCGCGATCATCCCGGACCCGGCGCTGCGCCGGCGGTTTCGCCACGAGATGCGCGGCCTCGTTCCGCATCCGAATCTGCTCGGCATGGTCGCCGCCGAAGCCGCTTACCGCGACGGCGGCCCCTGGCGCGCCGCACTGCTGGCCTACCTGCGACGCAACCGCGACGCCGTCCTGATCGCGGTCGCGTCGATGCCCGGACTGACCATGGTTCCTCCCGAAGCGACCTATCTCGCGTGGATCGACTGCCGCGCCGCCGGGCTCGCCGACCCGGCGAAATTCTTCGAAGACGCGGGCGTCGGCCTGTCGGATGGCAGCGCCTTCGGCATGCCCGGCTTCGTGCGCCTGAACTTCGGCTGTCCGCGCACGGTGCTTGCGGAAGCACTGGGACGGATGCAGCGGGCGCTGGAGGACCGGCAGCGCAAGGGCACGTAAGCAACGAAGCGGTGCTGACGAATCCGGACCTGTCTTTGCTGTTTTCGACACAGCAAGGAGTCGGATACGGCGCACGGCAACTAGGTCCACGAGTTAATGCGGCGTGAGACCTGTGCCGGCGCTACCTGCCGCAACGCGGATGCATTTGCAATCCACGCGCCCGCGCGGGGCGCGACCGCTCGCCGCACCCGACGTCGGGACCGCGGGCGCGTTTCAATCCACGCGCCCGCGCGGGGCGCGACCTGAAGTGACTTTACTTTCTCGCCGTCCCCGGCGAGTTTCAATCCACGCGCCCGCGCGGGGCGCGACTGGCGTCTCCTTGGGTGGCGGGCTCTGCCCGGTTGATGTTTCAATCCACGCGCCCGCGCGGGGCGCGACCAGCAGCGGCAGCGAGACGTGTTGCCCGCGGGGGTCGTTTCAATCCACGCGCCCGCGCGGGGCGCGACGTACGCGCACGAGTTCATGGTATCGCTGGGCTACGTTTCAATCCACGCGCCCGCGCGGGGCGCGACTCGCTGGCTCGCGACCCAGGGCGAGGTTCGACGTGTGGTTTCAATCCACGCGCCCGCGCGGGGCGCGACATCTGCTGAGCGCGTGGGGCCGATGGGCGCAGCGGTTTCAATCCACGCGCCCGCGCCGGGCGCGACCTGCTGCGCGTCGTAGCTGATCGGCGTCGCGTCGACGTTTCAATCCACGCGCCCGCGCGGGGCGCGACACACCGGGCACGCCAGCGCGCGCCAGCCGGCGACGTTTCAATCCACGCGCCCGCGCGGGGCGCGACCGACACAGATCCGTTGGTCGAATCCGTCACCTGCAGTTTCAATCCACGCGCCCGCGCGGGGCGCGACATGCGTACTCCGCAGAGTCGTCATCGCCGAGCGTCGAGTTTCAATCCACGCGCCCACGCGGGGCGCGACCGTGGCGGTCGTATCGCTGATCGTGGGCACTGCCGTGTTTCAATCCACGCGCCCGCGCGGGGCGCGACGAATGTCGCTGCGGTGACTGCATTACACCAAACGGTGTTTCAATCCACGCGCCCGCGCGGGGCGCGACCCCGTCAACGTAACATCATGACGTGCAAGAGACTATCTTCCACTTTCCGCGAATCTCCCCGCAGAGACGCGGCTTTCCCGTCCTTCAATCGACGGAGCGCGCCGAACCGGCGAAAAATCAATCTATTGGAAAACTGCGAACCTCAGGGGCATTCACCGGCCACTTCCGGTTCGCACTGATTGAACTCAAAAGACAAGGGGGCCGTTCAGATCGACTGCCGCTTTCGCACCGACGTGTTCGACGCGGCTGGTCCAGTGCTTACCGAGGTAGTAGAAGCGAAGGCTGTCCTGCGTGATATCGATCAGGTCGATCAGCCGTTGCTTCAGCATCGCCCACTGTGCCGGGTCGACTTCGATCTCGAACACGGAATACTGCACCCGCTGACCGTAGTCGCGGCAAGCCTTGGCGACGCGCCGCAGACGCCGGTCGCCGCCACTTTCGCGGGTGCTGACGTCGTAGCTCACCAGAACCATCATGACGGGAGCTCACTTCCAGAGGAAGGGTGGATAGGCTTCCAGGTCGCCGCGCAGGTGGCGGGCCAGCAACTGAGCCTGGACGGCGGGAAAAAGGCCGACGGCGAGCTTTTCCTCCAAAAAGCCGTGGCGTAGTTCCTCACGCTTGCGCTCCTGATAGGCGGTCAGCACGGTCTTGCGGGAGCCGTCCTTGAGCAGCACCGCGCCGTTGTCCAAGCGGATGAAATCGCGCTCGCCGAGTTGGCGGCGGTTGATCAACGACAATGCGAGACGGTCGGCCAACACGGGGCGGAACTCCTCCAGCAGGTCGAGCGCGAGACTCGGGCGACCGGGGCGGTCACGGTGGAGGAAGCCCACCGCGGGGTCGAGGCCGACGCCTTCCAGAGCCGAGCGACAGTCGTGCGTCAGTAGCGTGTCGAGGAAGGAGAGCAAGGCATTGACGGCGTCGATCGGCGGCCGGCGGCTACGGCCATTAAAATGCAACGCCGGTTCCGGAACGCGAATCAGGTGGTGGAAGACACCGAAGTAAGCTTGGGCCGCCTCACCCTCCAGGCCGCGCATCGTGTCAGGCCGTTCTTCAGCAAGCAGGCGATCGGAGATGCGACGCAGGCGCTCTCGCGCGTGGGACAGCGCGACGCGGTCGGCCTCGGCCAGCGTCTCGCCGTGGTCGCGCAGTGCGCGGCCGAGCACGGCGCGCTGGTTATGTACCTTGCCGAGCAGCAGGTTGCGCACGATCAGGCCGCAGCGCGCCGAGTCGTCGGTGCGGCGATACTGTTCTCGACGCAACAGCACGTTGCCGGAGACCGGCCCTTCCACGCGCGCTAGAAATCGCCCGTTAGGAGACAGGAAACTGACGCAGATGCCCTGCTCGGCGCAGTAGCCGAGCAGCGGCGGCGACACGAGCACCCGCCCCAGGCAGACCAGGCTTTCCAGCATGTGTGCCGGGAGGCGCGCCCGTTCCACTCCCTCCACTTCCATCACGATGTTGGCACCGTCTTTCTTAAGCCAGGCACCCTCGGTGGTGACGTACAGGGTATTGAGGTGGCGGCGCATGCTTCAGTCCTCGCTTCGCAGTTGCCGCTCGAGCCACGCGTCCACGCTGCCCGCGCGCGCCAGCAGACGGGGCTGGCAGAGATCGAGCAGAGAACAGCTGTCGCAACGCTTTGCTTCGTAGCTGGCCAGCGGCGTGCGCCTGGAGAGGAACATCGCGCGGACCGCGCGGATCGTTTCGCGCGTCAAGCTGCGTAGGGCGTCGTCGAGCACCACGACCGCGCGCCGGCGCGGCTGGCCGTAGAACAGGGCGCCCTCCTCCACCGCCACGCCGAACATCGCTTCCAGGCACAGCGCCTGCGCACACAGTTGCACCTCGTCCGCGCGATGCGACTTGGGGCGCCCGCGCTTGTACTCCACCGGGTAGGGGCGTTCGCCGATGTCGCCGGCGTGGAATTCCACCACGTCGGCCACACCGACAATACCCAGTTCCACGCTGGACAAAGGCATGGCGGTCACCGTGCGCACGCCGTGGCGGCGCTCTGCAGCGGGGGTATCGGCACGGTCGTGCAGCAACCGCCCCTCCGCTGTCTGCCGATTCTCCGCCCACAGCTGTTCCAAGTGGATGAGCGCGCACTGGCGCGGACAGTAGAGATAGTGCTGCAGGGCGGAAAGGGGGATGAGGTCTTCATCCGCGCTCGTCCCCGCCTCCACCTCAGAGGTACTCGCGCACGCCTACGCCGCGCGGCAGCGCCTCGGCGTCCACGGTGACGCGATAATCGGCAAAGCTACGCGCCGGGCCGTCATCCTCCGGTTTCAACCGCTCGACCTTGACGGTATCGAACAACACGTGCGCCGGTGCGTTACCCATCGTATTGTCATGCTCGAACACGATCAGCTTGCGTGCAGCCATCTCGCCGCGGGCGGCGGAGCGGTCGTGCTCGAACATGTTGATGAGGGCGTCCCACAGCAGTTGCAGGTCCACGTCGGAAAAACCGGTGCGTTCTGCGAGCTTCGCGGAGACGAAGCCGTGCGCCCGGTAGAGGCCGTATGGCAGGATGTGTTTGCGGCCCATCGTGCGGTTGTCGCCGCTTTGCGCCTCGGCCTCCTTCTCGGTAGTGACCGCCATGCGGGTAATGGAGATCTCGAGCGGCAGCACCGGCTCCACCGACGTCGCGAAACCCAGTTGCACCGGACCGCGCACTTGGCCGGCATTGATGCCGGTCGTCATCACCGCGCCGAACGTGCGCACGTCGAAGAAGTTGGCGCACATCCACGCCGTGATCTCCCGCGCCTTGGCCTCGTCCTTCGGTAGCTTCTTGTCCTCGGGCTTGATCTCCAACGCGTCGTAGGCCCGCTTGTGCTGGTTGTTGAGCACGGCCTTTTCCTGCATATAGATCGCGTAACCCGCGGCGCCTTCCTTGTCCAGAGTGACGAAATTCCGGATCTTCCGCTTGAGGGCGACGTCGGTGACCAGCCCGCGGTTGGTTTCGGGGTCGAGGCGCGGCAGGTTGCCCGCGTCCGGATCGCCATTGGGATTGCCGTTGGTGACGTCGAACAGGTAGACGAATTCGTAGCGATGGGCGATGGCCGTCATCAGAGGGCTCCTTCGGTCTCGGTTTCGGTGTGTTCAGCCGCGTCGCCGGCGGCGTCGCGTTTGGTGAAGTGGGAATGCGACTGGTGGTAGTAGCCGATTGCGAAACGGCCCTGGTCCTCGATTTTCAGGCTGCGCGGGAAGCGATCCGGCAGGTTTTCGACGATCTCGCGGATTTCCTTTTCGAGCGTCACCGCCTGCCCGGGCCGTTCCTTGCGCAGCTTGCCCAGATGGTTCTGCGTATTGCGCAACAGCACCGGAAAGATCGCTGCCGGCGTCGCCGAAGCCGCGCCGTAGTAGCGGTCGCGGATGGTGGCGTTCACCTGCCCGCCGAGGGCGCTGCGCTGCACGTACTCCAGTACCGCGAACAGCCGCCCGAGCAGGTAGCCTGGCTGGGTGGATTGCTTGTTTAGACTCACGGGAATCTCCTCGTCGGAAGTACGGATGCCCAGGCGACGCTCGCGCGCCAGGACGCCCTTGCAGATCGCGGCACGCATGCCGGACAGGTTGCCGTCGCTGCGGATGCGCATCACGGTGCTGCCGAGCAGGCTGCGCGGATAGAGGCCGCCGCTCAGAATGGCGCGCATGGTTTCGCCGACCAGGTTGTCGAAGGCGTCGTCGGTCCTCGGCTTTGCCCCTTCGCGATTCGGCACGGTCGCGAGCAGCAGGCGGTAGACGGTAGGCTCCACGCGCCACGGCAGCGGCTCGATGCGCAGATCCTGTGCATGCAGGGCGAGCCGCTTGGCGAACACTTCCAGCGTGTCGACCTGCCAGTAGCGCACCGACAGGCGCGAGGCGTTCGGCGCGAGACCGAGCACATACATACGGGTTCCGGCTTCGAGACCCGGATCGAGTTCGGCCAGCGGCCTGCCCTTGCCGAGGCCGTCGAGCACACCGCGCAGCCGATCGGCCTCGCTGTCGTCGTCGGGCGGAAAGAAGAGACTGGCGAGGAAGTTCTCCGCCGCCTGGGCGTCCGTCTCGTTGCCCGCAGCCTCGGCCCAGAACAACACCGTGGTGTCGCCCACCCGCAGACGCTGGCGGTTGTCGCCACCGCCGCGCAGCAGATAATTGAGCACCGAGGTATAGGCGAAGGCGGCGTGCTCGGACACCGGCGCGTTGTCGCCCCGACTCTTGCCGTATGACGTAAAGGCGTCGAGATTGAAGGAGACCAGCGAGGCGCCGGAACTCTGCGCGCCGATCACCCCCTTGATCGCGGGATGCAGGCGGGCAATCGGCGCGGACACGCCGTTCACCAGGCAAACCGCCTGGGCAACCGCAGCCGCCCCGGCACCCTCCGCCTCGCCACCCAGCAAACGCGCGCGCAGAGCCCGGGCGGCCTCACGCTCATGAAGATGCCGATATTCGTCACCGAGGCGGAATACAAAGTTGGCGTCCTGCATCTCGTCAGAAAAATGCGGCGCCTGGAACTGATCGGGCGTCCAGCGCTGCAGGAAGGCCAGCAGAGCCTTCAGGCCTTCGTCGTACTCGCCCGCCAGCGCGCTTTCATGCAGCGCCTTGAACGCCTCGTGCTCCTTGTCGGCGCGCTTGCTGGTGGCACTGACCCCGAGCACGTAGCTGGTCTTGTCCCACAGGAAATTGGAGTTGATGCCAACCGTGCGCTTTTCCGGCTGAGGCACGTCCAGCATTCGCGGCTGAGGCTTCTTGCCCGTCGTGTCGCGGATGTCGTTCACCGCTCGCACCGCCCCGTCGGGACCGAGCACGATCTCGTAGCTGATCTTCTCGGGGCTGTAGCCGTAGGGCGCGATGCCTCCCGAGCTCGGGTGGGCTGACCGTTTTTCAAGCAGCCGCTGGTAGTAGCGCACAAGCGCCTGCAGGATCATGCCTTCACCTCCGCCGCTTGCCAGGGCGGCACTTCGATCACGCCTCCCTGCACACGGGCGCGGAAGAAGCGCGGCGTCATGCGATCCGAAAAATCGATGTCATGCAGCATCCAACCGAGATCCTTTTCCGCGTCCACTCCGGGGTCCGGCAACGGTGCCGACGCCTCGTCCTCCAGCAGCTCGAAGCTGGCCGGAAATTCGCGCACACCCAGGCAGGGCGCATGGAAGCACTGCCCCTTGCGCGCGCGGCGGTTGAAAATGTCCAGATGTTTGCCGACCGAGTCGTCCGGTCCGGCTCGCTCGGTAAGTTCGAAATGGGCCTCGATCAGGTAGCGCACATCCCGCAGCACGGTGGCCGCCCGCTGCTGCCGATCCTCGTCCACGAAGGCGGCGAGGCCGGCGGTGCTGCCCGCCTTCATCGCCTTCGCCACGCTGGCCGGCGACAGCTTGCCGCCGACCTCGTTGCGCCGGATCGACTCGAAGCGGATCGGCTTCAGTACATGGATGCGGTTGATGTGCCAGCGGATCGCCGGCTTCCAGTGGATCGCCTCCAGAATGCCGCGCGCGGCAGAAGGCGTGATGACGTCGTAGCTCACACGCTCGACCTTCATCTCGGGGCGCGTGAAGCAGGCTCGTTCGCCCCAGACGAGAAGACGGATTCCGAAGCTCATGCCCTATTGCCTCCCTCGTTTATCGAGTTGGTTGTTCTTCGTCGGCACAAACTTCGGCCAACGGTTATATCCGACCTCGGGATTGTTGGATTGCCACTGCCGTATCAACTCCACCTCCTTGCGGCTGACCCTTGGCGCGCTCGCCGCGCGGGATTCCCACAAAAATGGTTCGCCGGACAGTGAAATCACGTCGTTCCTCATCAGTGAAGTCCCGCGCGATCAGCTCACTGCTTGCGCTGCCAAAATAATTGACGCTGTTGGTGCGGTCTTGACCGATATAGATCTTTCCGTTGGGGTAGGCGACTTTTCGCCGATGTACTCACCACATCAGACTCTCCCCCTTCAAAAACGCCGGATCGTCCCAGCTCAACCCAAACCGATCGTCGTACAGATCCATCGTCATCAGCGCCATGAACTGCTCGCCCCAGCGTTCCGGCGCTACCGGCTGAATCGCGCCGGACTTGCTCAGCGCGTCCAAGCCCTGCCGCGGCAGTTGCACGAGGTAGGGCTGAAGCGCTCGAGCGAGGGCGCCGCTCCTGTCCGCGAAGCGCAGCGCCTGCAGCGCCTCTCGCGCCGTGCGGTCGAACGGAACGATCACCGGCATCTGCACCGACTCGATCATGCGAAAGCGTTCGGCCAGCGTTTCCATCGGTAGCGTGTCGGGGCGGCTGCGCTGAAGCAGCCGAAGTATCGGACGATCGCCGCCGTCGAGTGCGGCGTCGCCCTTCTGCCAATACAACTCGCGGAAGTAGGCCTCGATTGCGAGCGGCGACAGCGGGTCGTCCGCGTAACTGCGCAACACCATTGCCGCCGCCTGGGCGAACTGCTTCAGCTCGGGCGGCGGCGCCCAATCGGGGTTGGCGGTGGAAAACACGAGCACTTCGCTGTCCGCGATATCGCGCCGCCCTTCACGATTGCAGCGACCGGCGGCCTGGGCGATGGAGTCCAGTCCGGCCTCCGCCCGCAGCACCAGCGGGAAATCCACGTCGACGCCGGCCTCGATCAGCGAGGTCGAAACCAGCCGGCACGGCCGTCCCTGTTTCAGGTCGTCGCGCGCGCCCGCCAGCACCTCGCTGCGGTGGCGGGCACACATCAGCGTCGTCAGGTGACGTGCGCCGGACTGATCCGCCATCGCCTGGAATACCGCCCGGGCGTGGCGGCGATTGTTCACGATGCACAGCACCTGCGCGTGCGCACGCATGCGCTGAGCCAGCGCCTCGTCGTCCAGCGCGCCCACGTGCCTCACTCGGACCCGCTCCAGCTTGCGGAACAGCACGGGTGGTTCGGGCGCGAGTTCGCGGACCTGCTCCAGCCCGCCTTCAAATTCGGGGGCCTGCAGTGCGGGCTGGGTGGCGGTACACAAGACCATGCTGCTGCGGTAATTGCGCGCCAGCTCGTCGAGCGCGGCGACGGCCGGGCGCAGCAGCTTGAGCGGCAAAGTCTGAGCTTCGTCCAGGATCACGACGCTGCCGGCGATGTTGTGCAGCTTGCGGCACTGGGAAGGCCGGGCGGCGAACAGGCTCTCGAAGAACTGCACCGCGGTGGTGACGACGATGGGCGCGTCCCAGTTCTCCATCGCCAGCTTCAGCTTCTCCTGCGACTGGTAGCGTTCGGCACCGTCGCGGGACAGCGACGGAGCCATGAAGGCGCTGTGGTGCTCCAATACGGCAGCTTCGCCGAGTTCACCCAGCGCGCGGCGGAATACCGCCGCGTTCTGCTCGACGATGCTGGTAAATGGAATGACGAAGATCACCCGCCGCAGCCCGTGGCGTATCGCATGATCGAGTGCAAACGCGAGCGAAGCCAGCGTCTTGCCACCCCCGGTAGGCACCGTCAGCGAAAACAGGCCCGGGGCGAGATCAGCCTGTCGACGAGCACATGCCAGGATGTCGCCTCGGATCCGATTGACCTCGGAATCGGCCGAAAAACAGGCTAAATGGGTATCGAGTCGGTCGCGCAGGACGTCGAGCGAGGGGACCTCAACCTCGCGCGCCGACGGGCGATTCTCCACCCGGTCGTAGAAGGCTTCGGTGTCCAGATAATCCGCATCGACCAGGCACGAGAACAACATCCGCACGAAAAATGCGGTCTGGAAGCCACGGAGCTCTGCCCCGGCAAACTGAAACGGCAGATCTCCGAGCGTACCGGGCAGTTTGATCTCGTGTTGCCACTGCGTGATGAGCGGGGGAATGCCGAGGCCGCCAATCGGTCTCGCAGCGCGGTGCGCTCCCCTCCGTCGTACCCATTCGCCAAGCCCGCGTGATGGCCGGCAATTCCGTACGCAAGGAGGTAGCCAACCGGGCCATACCATTCGAGCGCAAGCATGGCGCCACGGGTGGCATGGTCGACGCGAACGGCTTCACCCGAAATGCGGCGCTGGAAATCCTCGGTGTACTTGCCTATGTCGTGGAGGATGCCGGCAGCCTCCGCCATGCGGCCAGCCCCGAATACGGCCGCGCTCCGCCCCGCCATCCGCCCGACATTCAGGAGATGCTCCGCAAGGGGCTGCCAGTCCGCCCGGTCGCCCTTCTGCGTCGAATGTGCGAAAAACATCAAGTACCGTCATCTCCCGCCGAAGAAAGCAACCCGTACCGCGAGGCACCCGTCGAACGATGCTTTTCACATAATACTCGCGCATGCAGACGTCCGGTCCATTTTCGTTTCGTGCATGACAGCTACGTGTTTCTCGGCCGCAAAGCTTCTTCGCGGTCGAATTCACCCGCGGATCACCTCTGAACCTGTCGGCCTCGACAAGTCCGGCGAGGGCGGTCCTCCAGATGCTCGGCGCCCTCATTGCGCGCTCGGAGGCAAGGGAATAGCCGCGGCCCGCGTCCTGGGCTATCGCGCCCCGAGAAGCGCCGAAAAAAAACGGAGCCGAATCAGCGGCTCCGTTTTTCATTTATGTTTCAGGAAGGGGACGTCAGAACGGGATATCGTCGTCGAAATCCCCGAAGCCGCCCGACCCGCCGCTCTTCGGCGGCGCCTTCGGGGCTTGCTGCGGGGCCGGGCGCGAGGGCGCCGCCGGGGCGTCGTAACCGCCCGCGTCGTACTGGCGCCCCGACGCATCGCCCCCGCCCGCACCCTGGCGCGAGCCGAGCATCTTCATTTCATCGCCGCGGATTTCGGTCGTGTAGCGATCCTGGCCTTCCTTGTCCTGCCACTTGCGCGTCTGCAGCCGGCCTTCGACGTAGATCTGGCTGCCCTTGCGCAGGTATTGCGCGGCGATCTCCGCGAGCCGACCGAAGAACACGACGCGGTGCCATTCGGTCTGTTCCTTCTTTTCGCCGGTGTTCTTGTCCTTCCAGCTTTCGCTCGTCGCGACGGTGATGTTGCAGATCGCGTCGCCGCTCGGGGCGTAGCGTGTTTCGGGATCCTTGCCGAGATTGCCGATCAGGATCACTTTGTTCAGGGAAGCCATGAGGTACTCCTCGAGGATTGATTAACGTGCCGTCGCGGCAGGAACGGCACGTCGGGGAGGCGGATTCATCGTCGCTGCGAAGAGCAGCCAGATCAGTGCGAGCAGGCCGCAGGCAAGGTTGACCGCGCCCGGGCCGAAATGCTGCGCGACCCAGCCGCCAAGCATGCCGCCGAGGAACAGTCCGACCGACTGCAGCGTGTTGTACAGGCCGAGCGCGGCGCCTTTCGAATGGGCGGGTGCAACCCGTGAAATCCATGACGGCAGGATCGCTTCGAGGACGTTGAAGGCGACGAAAAACAGCGTCAGCCACAGGCCGAGCCACCACAGCCCCTGTCCGAACGCGTAGAGCCCGATCTGCACGATCAGCAGCAGCACGACCGCGCTGTTGAAAACCGCCTTCATCTTGCCCCGTCGCTCGGCGACGATGACCGCCGGCACCATCAGCGCGAACGACAGCAGGACCGCGGGCAGATAGACCTTCCAGTGCTCCGGCAGCGCGAGTCCTCCGCCGGCGACGAGCGCCGCGGGCACCAGCACCCACATCGCGGTCTGGATCAGATGCAGCGCGAAAACGCCGCCATTGAGCCGCATCAGCTGGCCGTCCCGCAGCACATCGACGAAGCTGCCCGCCGGCGCACGAGGCACCGGAGGTGCCGCGGGCACGACGTAGAGCACGACGCCGATCGCGGCGAATGCAAGCACCGCGGTGAGCCAGAAGATGCCGTCCATGCCGATCGCCGCGTATAGCGTCGGGGCGGCAACCATCGAAATCGCGAACACGAGGCCGATGCTCGAACCGATCATCGCCATCACCTTTGTCCGATGCTGATCGCGCGTGAGGTCGGCCGCGAGCGCGGTCACCGCTGCCGAAATCGCGCCGGCGCCTTGGAGCACGCGCCCGACGATGATCGTCTCGATGTTCCCCGCGAGTGCGGCGACCGTGCTGCCGACGACGAACAGCAACAATCCGAACACGATCACCGGCTTGCGCCCGAAGCGGTCCGACGCGATGCCGTAGGCGATCTGCAGAAAGGCTTGCGTGAGCCCGTAGGCGCCGATCGCGAGGCCGACGAGTGTCAGATTGTCGCCGCCCGGGACCTTGTGCGCGTGGACCGCAAACACCGGCAGGATCAGGAACAGCCCGAGCATCCGCAACGCGAAGATCGCGGCCAGGCTCGCGCCGGCGCGCTTTTCGGCGGGGGTCATGGAGTCGTGCTCGGGTCGTGACATCTAGGCTGGCAACGAAGCAAAGCGGGGATTCTAGCATCGGTGCTTGACGGGTTTGGTTGGCGTCCGCGTTCTCTCGTATAGTGGCGTGCTCCGCTTTCGCCAGCCCCGCCTCATGGACGAGATCCGCATTCGCGGCGCGCGCACGCACAATCTCAAGAACATCAGCCTCGACCTGCCGCGCAACCGGCTGACGGTCATCACCGGATTGTCCGGCTCGGGCAAGTCGTCGCTCGCGTTCGACACGCTGTACGCCGAAGGGCAGCGCCGCTACGTCGAGTCGCTGTCGGCGTACGCGCGACAGTTCCTGCAATTGATGGAGAAGCCGGACGTCGACCTGATCGAGGGCCTGTCCCCGGCAATCTCGATCGAGCAGAAGGCGACGAGCCACAATCCGCGCTCGACGGTCGGCACGGTCACCGAAATCCACGATTACCTGCGCCTGCTGTACGCGCGCGCCGGCACGCCGCACTGCCCCGATCACCCGGAACATCCGCTCGAGGCGCAGACGGTGTCGCAAATGGTGGACCATGTGCTTGCGCTGCCGGAAGACACGCGGCTGATGATCCTCGCGCCGGTCGTCGCTCACCGCAAGGGCGAGCAGAGCGATCTGTTCTCGGAGTTGCGCGCGCAGGGTTTCGTACGCGCCCGCGTCGATGGCGAGGTGTACGAGCTCGATGCGCTGCCGCCGCTCGTGAAAGGCCGCCGGCACACCGTCGAGGTCGTCATCGACCGTCTCAAGGTGCGAGCGGACCAGCGCGGCCGGATCGCGGAATCCTTCGAGACCGCGCTGACGCACGCAGACGGCCGGGCGATCGCGATGGAGATGGACACCGGCGCCGAGCATCTCTTTTCCGCGCGCTTCGCGTGCCCGGTGTGCAGCTACGCCTTGGCAGAGCTCGAGCCGCGCCTCTTCTCGTTCAACAACCCCGCCGGCGCTTGTCCGAAGTGCGACGGGCTCGGCCAGGTCGAATTCTTCGACCCGGCGCGCGTCGTCATCCACCCCGAACTATCGCTCGCCGCCGGCGCGATCCGCGGATGGGACCGGCGCAACCAGTTCTATTTCCAGATGCTCGCGAGCCTGTCGAGCCATTACGGCTTCGACCTCGACACAGCGTTCGACGCGCTGCCGGCCGACATTCGCGAAGTCGTGCTCCATGGTTCGGGGCGACAAAAAATCCGCTTCCGCTATCCGTCCGACAACGGACGGATGGTCGCGAAGGAGCACCCGTTCGAAGGCATCATCCCGAATCTCGAGCGGCGTTACCGCGAGACCGACTCCACCGCGGTTCGCGAGGAGCTGACGAAATACCGGGCAACCTGCGCATGTCCCGTCTGCGACGGCACGCGGCTTCGCTCCGAGGCGCGCCACGTGCTGATCGGCGGCCGCTCGATTCACGCCGCGAGCCGGATGCCGCTCGGCGAATGCAGGGCGTTCTTCGAGGGGCTCGCACTGACCGGACACCGCGCCCTCGTCGCCGGCAAGATCGTCAAGGAGATCTCGGACCGACTGAGCTTCCTGATCAATGTCGGACTCGACTACCTGTCGCTCGATCGCTCGGCCGACACGCTTTCCGGCGGAGAGGCGCAGCGGATCCGTCTCGCGAGTCAGATCGGTTCCGGGCTCACCGGCGTGATGTACGTGCTCGACGAGCCGTCGATCGGGCTGCACCAGCGCGACAACGATCGCCTGCTCGGCACGCTGCGACAACTGCGTGACCTGGGCAACACCGTCATCGTCGTGGAGCACGACGAAGATGCGATCCGCGCGGCGGACTATGTCGTCGACATGGGGCCGGGAGCCGGCGTCCATGGCGGAGAAATCATCGCGCGCGGCACCCCCGGCGAAATCGCGGCGAACGAAACGTCGCTGACCGGCGCCTATCTCGCCGGCCGCTATTCGATTCCCGTTCCGGCTCGGCGCAGGGCTCCTGACCCTGAGCGCGTCGTGACGCTACGCGGCTGTTCGGGCAACAATCTCAAGGACGTCACCGCCGAACTTCCGGTCGGCCTGCTGACCTGCATCACCGGCGTATCGGGTTCGGGCAAGTCGACGCTGATCAATGACACCCTTCACGCGGTCGCCGCGAAGCATCTCTACAACTCGAATACCGAGGCGGCCCCGTACGTCTCGGTCGACGGCCTGGATTTTTTCGACAAAGTGATCAACGTCGATCAATCTCCGATCGGCCGCACACCGCGGTCGAACCCCGCGACCTACACCGGACTGCTGACGCCGGTGCGCGAGCTCTTCGCTGGCGTTCCGGAAGCGCGCGCGCGCGGCTACGGGCCGGGCCGGTTCTCGTTCAACGTCAAGGGCGGACGCTGCGAGGCCTGCCAGGGCGATGGCCTGATCAAGGTCGAGATGCATTTCCTGCCGGACATGTACGTTCCGTGCGACGTCTGCCACGGCAAGCGCTACAACCGCGAGACCCTCGAAATCCGCTACAAGGGCAAGACAATCTTCGAAGTGCTCGACCTGACGGTCGAACTCGCGCTCGAATTCTTCCGCCCGGTCCCGGTCGTTGCGCGCAAGCTCGAGACGCTGATGGACGTAGGGCTCGGTTACATCCGTCTCGGCCAGAGCGCCACCACGCTCTCGGGCGGCGAAGCGCAGCGGATCAAGCTTGCGCTTGAACTTTCGAAGCGCGACACCGGGCGCACCCTGTACATCCTCGACGAGCCGACCACCGGCCTGCATTTCCGCGACATCGAACTGCTGCTCGGCGTGTTGCATCGCCTGCGCGACCATGGCAACACCATCATCGTCATCGAGCACAACCTCGACGTCATCAAGACCGCGGACTGGCTGATCGATCTCGGACCGGAGGGCGGCGACCGCGGCGGACAGATTGTTTGCGC
Organism: Aromatoleum sp.; assembly: GCF_032027225.1. Classification (GTDB taxonomy): domain Bacteria; phylum Pseudomonadota; class Gammaproteobacteria; order Burkholderiales; family Rhodocyclaceae; genus Aromatoleum. Next base: position 98,354 of record NZ_JAVSMM010000017.1, read on the forward strand.
CGGAACTCCCGAAGCCGTCGCGGCCGATCCCGCCAGTCATACCGGGCGATATCTCGCGCGCGTGCTCGGGACCCCGTGACCGTTTTCCTTGTGACCCAAACTCCGTCGCACCGCCGACTCGCACCGACACGGCACTTAAAAAGCCGCGCGCACCCAGCAATCATCGACGCCGGCTCGCTGTCGGCCACCATCCCAATGATCCCGCCGTGTGGCTGCTGGCCGGAGAGTCGAAAGGCGCCCGCCCTGGTTGCCCGTCCGGCAACTTCCTCCCGGTGCGCCCCTTACTTCGGCTTACAATCACTCCATCATAGTCGCTTGCAATGGCGTCCGGCCCGGACGCGCGCAATTCCAGGAGAACGCGATGGCCGAAGTGCCGAAGGACCCGCAGAGCATCTTCCTTGACCGGATAGAGCGACGCGTCAAGACGTTCGCGACCTTGCTCGAAGCGGGCCTGGGCGTTTATGTCGCGCCTGACGAGCAGCAGCGCACCCGGTCGATCGAGCAGTTCGTGCGCCTGACGGCACGAAAGAGCGAACTCCCGCTGCTCTCGACCGCTACGCTAGCGCGGGCATTTGAGATCGTCAGCGCGCATCTCGAAGCGACGCAGAAAGTTCTCCCGCACGACGTGCAATACCGCAACCGCGTGCGAAAGTCCTGGTAACGGCCGGACGCTCTCACTTACACGTCGGGATAGCCCTGCGGATTCGCGACCTGCCAGTGCCAGGCATCGCGGCACATCGCGTCGAGATCGTATTCAGGCCGCCAGCCCAGCACTTCGCGCGCGCGCGACGGATCCGCCCAGCATTCCGCAACGTCGCCAGGGCGCCGCGCGGCGACTTCGTATGGCACCGTCCGGCCCGACGCCCTCTCGAATGCCCGGACGACTTCGAGAACGCTGTAGCCGCGCCCGGTTCCGAGATTCAGGCAGCTGACACCGGGCAACACGTCAATCCGCTCGACCGCTCGGACGTGACCGCGAGCGAGGTCGACCACATGAATATAATCCCGCACTCCCGTGCCGTCCGGCGTGCGATAGTCCGCGCCGAAGACCTGCAGGCGCGGCAGGCGTCCGACGGCGACCTGGCTGATGTATGGCATAAGGTTGTTGGGCAAGCCGTTCGGGTCCTCGCCGATTCGCCCGCTCGAATGTGCGCCCACCGGATTGAAGTAGCGGAGAAGCACGACGTTCCAGCGCGGATCAGCCGCGGATAGATCGGACAGGATGCGTTCCATCATCCACTTCGTCCACCCGTACGGGTTCGTCGCCCCGGTCGGAAAATCCTCCGTGATCGGCACACGATCCGGCTCCCCGTAGACCGTCGCGGACGAGCTGAAAACGAGCCGACGAACGCCGAACTCCGCCATGACATCGGCGAGTGCGATCGTTCCGCCCAGGTTGTTGTCGTAATACGCCAGCGGCTCGCGTACGGATTCCCCGACCGCCTTCAGCGCCGCGAAATGAATCACCGCAGCGAACTCGTACCGCCGGAATATTTCCCGCAGAGCCGCGCGGTCGCGCACATCGACGCGATGAAAACCGGCCAACGGGCGACCCGCGAGCTCCTCGATCCGTTCGAGCGCAGCCACTTTGCTGTTGCAGAAGTTGTCGACGACGACGACGTCGTGTCCGCTCTGCAGCAGCTCGACGCAGGTATGCGAGCCGATATATCCAGCTCCTCCGGTCACCAATATCAAGCTCACGCCACCTCCTATCGCTCAACGCGTCCCAATCGGTCTTAACGCTAATCCATGAGCCCTGCTACAAACCCATCGTCGGGTCGCGAATCACGGCTTCACGGACGGCAGGCGTAGCAGGGAGCGCTCGTCGCCCTCTGGCCGTAACCGCTTTGCCGAACGAGGATAACGGCCTCCCGCGGACAAAAAAAAGGGCCGGATAACCGGCCCATTTTCTCACGCACTGCGATGCGATCACGCAGCGGAAGCTTCACGCTCGTCGGCTGCTTCGACAGCTTCGCCCTCGACCGGGCGGTCGAGCAGCTCGATCAGAGCCATCGGGGCATTGTCGCCATCCCGGAAACCGAACTTCAGAATCCGGAGATAGCCGCCGTTACGGGCGGCAAAGCGCGGGCCCAGCTCGTCGAACAGCTTCACGACCATATCGCGGTCGCGAAGACGGTTGAAAGCCAGCCGACGATTGGAAAGGCTCGGCTTCTTACCCAGCGTGATCAACGGCTCGACCACGCGGCGCAGTTCCTTCGCCTTCGGGAGAGTCGTCTTGATAACCTCGTGACGCAGCAGCGAGTTGGCCATGTTGCGGAACATGGCCTGACGGTGGCTGCTAGTACGGTTTAGTTTGCGAAGACCGTTGCGGTGACGCATTTTTCTTCCTCACTCAACTGACGTCTCAACCGAGCTTTTCAAGCCCGGCCGGAGGCCAGTTTTCCAGTTTCATGCCGAGAGTCAGCCCACGCGAGGCCAACACTTCCTTGATTTCATTTAGCGACTTGCGCCCCAGGTTCGGCGTCTTCAACAGTTCCGTCTCGGTCCGCTGAATCAGGTCGCCGATGTAGTAGATGTTCTCGGCCTTGAGACAGTTGGCCGATCGCACGGTCAGTTCGAGATCATCGACCGGGCGGAGCAACACCGGGTCGATAGTCTGCGCTGCCGAGGTCTCGACAATCGGAGCGGTCCCTTCGAGATCGGCGAACACCGACAACTGGTCCATCAGCACGCGCGCGGCGTAGCGGATGGCCTCTTCCGGGTCGACCGCACCGTTGGTCTCGATATCGATCACCAAACGGTCCAAGTCCGTACGCTGTTCGACGCGCGCGCTTTCGACGAGGTAGCTGACTCGCCGCACCGGGCTGAACGACGCGTCCAGAACGACACGTCCGATCGTCTTGCTCTCGCCGGCGATCGGGCGGACGTTACCCGGCACATACCCGCGGCCCTCCTCGACCTTGATCTGCATGTCGAGCTTGCCGCCGGGGGCAAGATGCGCGATCACGTGATCCGGGTTGATGATTTCCACGTCGTGGCTGACTTCGATGTCACGCGCCGTCACGACGCCGTCACCGGACTTGGCCAGCCGCAAGGTTGCTTCGCTGCGGTTGTGGAGCTTGAGCACCACGCCCTTGAGGTTCAGCAGCAAGTCGACAATATCCTCGCGGACGCCATCCAGCGTCGAGTACTCGTGCAGCACGCCCTCGATCGACACTTCGGTCGGAGCATAGCCCGGCAGCGAGGACAAGAGGATACGCCGAAGCGCATTCCCCAGGGTATGGCCGAAACCGCGCTCGAACGGTTCCATCGTCACGCGGGCCTGAACCGGCGAAACACTCTGGACGTCGATGATGCGGGGTTTCAGCAGCGAATTGCTTTGCATCAGCAGTTCCTCGAATCTTTGATTCTTCGGGCGAACCCGTTAGCGGGAGTACAGTTCGACGACCAGACTTTCGTTGATCGTCGGCGGCAGCTCGGCGCGTTGTGGGTAAGCCTTGAAGATGCCCTTGCCGGCCTTGACGTCGACCTCGAGCCATTCGGGGAAACCACGCGATGCGGCCGCTTCGAGAGCCGCCTTGACGCGCAGTTGGCCGCGAGCCGCCTCGGTCAATTCGACGACCTCGCCCGGGCGCACGACGTACGACGGGATGTTGACCCGTTTGCCGTTCACCAGAATGCCGTTGTGGCGGACCAGCTGGCGCGATTCCGCGCGCGAGCCACCAAAACCCATCCGATAGACGACGGAGTCGAGGCGGCCTTCGAGCAGTTGCAGAAGGTTTTCACCGGTCTGACCGCGGCGGCGCTCGGCCTCGCCGTAGACTTTGCGGAATTGCGCTTCGAGGACGCCGTACAAGCGACGGATCTTCTGCTTCTCGCGCAATTGCACGCCGTAGCCCGACATGCGCTGACCAGATCGCTGACCATGCTGACCCGGCGCATACGAGCGTCGCTCGATCGCGCATTTGTCGGTAAAGCACTTCTCGGCTTTCAGAAACAACTTTTCGCCCTCGCGCCGGCACTGGCGGCACTTGGGATCCAGATTACGAGCCACGTTAAACTCCTTGCAAATTCGCCAAGTCAGATCCGACGCTTTTTGGGCGGCCGGCAACCGTTGTGCGGAATCGGCGTGATGTCGGTAATGCTGGAAATCTTCATGCCCAGCGCGTTGAGCGCGCGAACAGCCGATTCACGACCGGGGCCAGGCCCCTTGATGCGCACTTCGAGGTTCTTGACGCCGCATTCCTGGGCAGCCTTGCCGGCCGCTTCGGCAGCGACCTGCGCTGCGAACGGAGTGCTCTTGCGCGAACCCTTGAAACCCGCACCACCCGACGTCGCCCATGACAGGGCGTTACCCTGACGGTCGGTAATCGTGATGATCGTGTTGTTGAAGCTAGCGTGGACGTGAGCGATGCCTTCGGCAACGTTCTTCTTGACTTTCTTGCGAACTTTCGCAGCAGTTTTAGCCATTATCAGTTCCTATCACTTCTTGCCGGCGATCGCCTTGCGCGGTCCCTTGCGCGTGCGAGCGTTAGTCCGGGTCCTCTGACCGCGCAGCGGCAAGCCGCGACGGTGACGGACACCTCGATAGCAGCCCAGGTCCATCAGGCGCTTGATATTCATCGTCGTCTCGCGGCGCAGATCGCCCTCGACGACGAACTTCGCCACCTCGTCACGCAGACGCTCCATGTCGGACTCGGTCAGATCCTTCATCTTCGTCCAACGCGCCACGCTGGCGGCATCGCAAATGTTCTGAGCACGCGAACGGCCAATTCCATAGATGGCGGTCAGCGCAATCTCGGCATGCTTGTGGTTGGGAATGTTTACCCCAGCAATACGGGCCATTCGATTACCCCAAAAAGCGAAACATTAAATAATAAACGGTGAACGCCTGCAGATCAACCTTGGCGCTGCTTGTGACGCGGGTCGACGCAAATCACCCGCACCACGCCTTTGCGGCGGACGATCTTGCAGTTGCGGCAAAGCCGCTTTACCGAAGCCTGAACTCTCATTTTGTTACTCCTGTTTCTTGATTACTTGGTCCGGAAAACGATCCGGGCCTTGGTCAGGTCGTAGGGCGTCAGTTGCACAGAGACCTTGTCGCCAGGAAGAATGCGGATGTAATGCATCCGCATCTTCCCGGAGATGTATCCGAGAACCGAATGTCCGTTTTCGAGGCGGACACGGAAGGTTGCATTGGGAAGGTTCTCGGTGACCTCGCCCTGCATCTCGATGACGTCTTCCTTCGTCATGACTTACCTGATAGGAAGACCCGCACCCTTAAAGTTCGCCTTTTTCAGCAAACTTTCGTATTGGTGAGACATCACGTACGCCTGGACCTGCGACATGAAGTCCATCGTCACGACGACGATGATGAGGAGCGAAGTCCCGCCGAAGTAGAACGGCACGTTCCATTTCAGAATCAGGAACTCGGGCAGCAGGCACACCAGCGTGATGTACACCGCTCCGACGAGCGTCAGTCTCGTAAGGATCTTGTCGATGTAACGAGCAGTTTGATCGCCCGGACGGATTCCAGGAACGAATGCACCGCTCTTCTTCAGGTTGTCCGCCGTCTCCCGCGCATTGAACACCAGCGCCGTGTAGAAGAAACAGAAAAACACGATCGCCGCCGCATAGAGCATCACGTAGATTGGTTGCCCCGGAGCGAGCGTGGAAGAAATGTCACGTAGCCACGTCATTCCCTCCGAAGAACCGAACCATTGTCCCAGCGTCGCCGGAAACAGGATGATGCTCGACGCGAAGATCGGAGGAATCACACCCGACATGTTCAATTTCAACGGAAGGTGCGAGCTTTGCCCACCGTAGATCTTGTTGCCGACCTGGCGTTTGGCGTAGTTCACCAGAATCTTCCGCTGTCCGCGCTCGACGAACACGACGAACCCGGTAACCAGCACGACAAGCACACAGATCAACAGCGCAGTGAAGGGATGCATCGCACCAGTACGGACCAGTTCGAACAATCCGCCGATCGCGCTCGGGAGTCCGGCCGCGATACCTGCGAAAATGATCAGCGAGATGCCGTTGCCGACGCCGCGCTCGGTGATCTGCTCGCCGAGCCACATCAGGAACATCGTGCCGGTGACCAGGGTCGCAACGGTGACGAAGCGGAACATCAGACCGGGCTCAAGCACCAATCCGGGTTGACTCTCCAGCGCAATCGCGATCCCGAGGGACTGAGCGAACGCGAGCGCCACCGTTCCGTAGCGGGTGTACTGGGTGATCTTCCGCCGCCCCGCCTCACCTTCCTTCTTCAATGCCTCGAGTTGCGGCACCGCAACCGTCATCAGTTGCATGATGATCGATGCCGAAATGTACGGCATGATCCCCAGCGCGAAGATCGTGAAGCGCGAAAGCGCGCCGCCCGAGAAGAGGTTGAAGACCCCGAGAATGCCCCCGGCCTGCGACTGGAACAGCTCCGCCAGCCGCTCCGGATCGATGCCGGGAACAGGGATGTGCGCACCAAGGCGGTAGACGACCAGCGCCCCCACCAAGAACAGCACCCGGCGCTTCAGATCACCGAAGCGGCCGGGCGTACCCAGTGTGGCAGCAGGATTGGCCACTTTGCGATTCCTTCGTTTACTCGGACACCACGGAGCCGCCGGCAGCTTCGATCGCTGCGACTGCACCTTTGGTCGCGCCGACACCGCGGAGCGTGATCTTGCGCCCAATGCTGCCCGAGAGCACCACCTTCGCGGCCAGCGCGTCACCCGGAACAACGCCGGCTTGCATGAGCACCAACAGATCGATCTCGTCGACCGGCAGCTTGTCGAGCTCCGACAACCGCACTTCGACGTTCCGCGAAGCGGTCAGCGACACGAAGCCACGCTTCGGCAAACGGCGCTGCAACGGCATCTGACCGCCCTCGAAACCGACCTTGTGGAAACCGCCTGCGCGCGACTTCTGCCCCTTGTGACCCCGACCGCAAGTCTTGCCGAGACCGCTGCCGATACCGCGTCCGACGCGTTTGGCCGGCGACTTCGATCCCGCCGCGGGTTTAATCGTATTGAGCCGCATATCAACCCTCACACTTCACAAGGTAGGACACCTTGTTCACCATGCCGCGAACTTCGGGCGTGTCCTGCAGTTCGACCGTGTGATGCATGCGCCGCAGACCGAGCCCGCGAACCGTCGCACGGTGCGACTGCTTGGTGCCGATCACGCTCTTCACGAGCGTGACTTTGATCGTTTTCTCGGACATTGCTTACCCCAGAATCTCTTCAACGGTCTTGCCACGCTTGGCAGCGATCTGCGCCGGCGTGTTGATCGCGAGCAAACCGTTGAGCGTGGCACGCACGACGTTGTACGGATTGGCCGAGCCGAGGCACTTGCACGTGACGTCGGTCACGCCCATCACCTCGAACACCGCGCGCATCGGGCCACCGGCGATGATGCCGGAGCCGCTCGGGGCGGGCTGCATCAGCACTTCGGACGCGCCGTGCTTGCCGACCACCGAGTGCTGGAGCGTGCCGTTCTTCAGCGGAATTTTTGTCAGCTTGCGGCGCGCCTCGTCCATTGCCTTCTGCACTGCGACCGGCACTTCGCGCGACTTGCCCTTACCCATCCCGACACCGCCGTCGCCGTCGCCGACCACCGTCAGCGCAGCGAACCCGAGGATTCGGCCACCTTTGACGACCTTCGTCACACGGTTGATGGCGACCATCTTTTCGCGAAGGCCGTCATCCCGCTCTTCCGACGCCTGCGGTCGCTTGCTTTGTTGCTTAGCCATTCGAATCCTCGCTTAGAACTTGAGTCCGCCTTCGCGGGCGGCCTCGGCCAGCGCCTTGACGCGACCGTGATACTGGAAGCCGGCACGGTCGAAAGCAACCGCCTCAATGCCGGCAGCCTTCGCGCGCTCGGCAATCAGCTTTCCGACGACTTGCGCGGCTTGCTTGTTGCCACCATTCGCGACTTGCGAACGCACGTCGGTCTCGACAGTCGAGGCGGCTGCCAGCACCCGCGCTCCGCTGCCGTCGATGACTTGTGCATAGATGTGGGAGTTGGACCGGAACACGGTGAGGCGCACCGACTTCAGCTCCGCGATTTTGGCTCGGGTTTTACGAGCACGACGCAGACGAACTTCTTTCTTGTTCATGACGAACCGCCCTTACTTCTTCTTGGTTTCCTTGAGCACAACCACTTCGTCCGAATAACGGACGCCCTTGCCCTTGTAAGGCTCGGGTTCGCGGTATGCACGCACCTCGGCTGCGACCTGACCGACTTGCTGCTTGTCGATACCCTTGATCACGATCTCGGTCTGGGTCGGCGTTTCCACTTTCACACCGGTCGGCATCTGATGGACCACCGGATGCGAAAAACCCAGCGTCAGGTTCAGCTTGTCACCCTGGGCTTGAGCCCGATAGCCGACACCGACCAGCGTGAGTTTGCGCTCGAACCCTTTCGTGACTCCAGTCACCATGTTATTCACCAGCGCCCGCACGGTCCCGGACATCGCACGTGCGTTCACGGCACCTTCCCGCGCCTTGCACACGAGCTCGTCGCCTTCGCGCTCGACCACGACCGCGTCGCCGATGTACTGCCTCACCGAACCGAGGGGGCCCTTGACCGCAACTTCGCCGGCGCCGATAGTGACTTCGACGCCCTTCGGAATTGCAATCGGATTCTTAGCTACACGAGACATGAAACCCCCTTATGCGACGTAGCAAATCACTTCGCCGCCAACGTGACCGGCACGCGCCGCACGATCGGTCATCACGCCGCGCGGCGTGGAAACGATGGCGACACCGAGACCGTTCATGACACGCGGCAGATCGACAGTGCTCTTGTACACGCGCAGGCCAGGACGGCTGACACGCTCGATGCGCTCAATAACCGGGCGTCCGGCGTAATACTTGAGCGCGACGTCGAGCTCGGGCTTGCCATCCGCCTCGCGAACCGAGTAACCGTCGATGTAACCTTCGTCCTGCAAAACCTTGGCGATCGCGACCTTCAGCTTCGAGCAAGGCATCGATACACTGACCTTCTGAGCCTGCTGACCATTGCGGATCCGGGTCAGCATGTCGGCGATAGGATCGGACATACTCATCTGCTAATCTCCTTACCAGCTCGCCTTGGTCATGCCGGGAACTTCGCCGCGGAACGCGAGATCGCGAAGCTTGTTGCGGCAAATGCCGAATTTGCGGAAAACGCCACGCGGACGACCGGTCAGGGCACAGCGGTTCCGCTCGCGAACCGGACTTGCATTGCGCGGCAACTGCTGCAACTTCAGACGCGCACTCATGCGCTCTTCTTCCGACAGCTTGAAATCGTTGATCTGCGCGATCAGCGCGGCGCGCTTGGCGGCGAACTTTTCCACCATCTTGCGGCGCTTCTCTTCGCGATTGATCAAAGCCAGTTTCGCCATAACACCCTCAATTCTTGAACGGAAACTTGAACGCGGCGAGCAGCGCGCGCGCTTCCTGATCGCTCTTCGCGGTCGTCGTGATGCTGATGTTCATTCCGCGAAGCGCATCGATCTTGTCGTACTCGATTTCGGGGAAGATGATCTGCTCTTTGATCCCGAGGTTGTAGTTACCCCGACCATCAAAACCCTTCCCGCCGATTCCACGGAAGTCGCGGATGCGCGGCATCGCGACCGTCACCAGGCGATCGAGGAATTCGTACATCTTCGCCCCGCGCAGCGTAACCATGCATCCGATCGGATAGCCGTCGCGAATCTTGAAGCCCGCGATGGATTTACGCGCCTTGGTGACAACCGGCTTCTGACCGGCGATCTTGACCATGTCCCCGACGGCGTGCTCAAGAATCTTCTTGTCGCCGACGGCCTCACCCACCCCCATGTTCAGGGTGATTTTGGAGATGCGCGGCACCTCCATCACGGACTTGTAACCGAACTGCTTCAGCAATTCGGGAGCAACCGTTTCCTTGTAATGCTGCTGCAAGCGCGCCATTGCCACTCCTTACGCGTCCACCAGTTCGCCATTCGACTTGAAGAACCGCACCTTGCGGCCGTCCTCAAGCACCCTGATACCCACGCGATCGCCCTTTTGGGCAGCGGGGTTGAACAAAGCGACGTTGGAAATATGCAGCGGCATTTCCTTTTCGACGATGCCACCCACCTCACCCTTGAGCGGATTCGGGCGTACGTGCTTCTTGGCACGATTCACACCCTCGACCACAACGCGCTCGTCACCAACCCGACTCAGCACCAAACCGCGACGCCCGCGATCCTTGCCGGTCAGAACAACCACTTCATCACCCTTGCGGATCTTGTTCATCTCGATAACTCCTTAGAGCACTTCAGGCGCCAGCGAGACAATCTTCATGAACCGCTCGGTGCGCAATTCGCGCGTGACCGGCCCGAAGATGCGCGTACCGATCGGCTCGAGCTTGTTGTTGAGCAGCACCGCAGCGTTGCTATCGAACTTCACAAGCGAACCATCGGGACGTCGCACACCCTTCGCGGTGCGCACGACGACGGCGCTGTAGATATCGCCCTTCTTGACACGGCCACGCGGAGCCGCATCCTTGATCGTGACCTTGATGATGTCGCCGATGCCCGCATAACGGCGCTTGGAACCGCCGAGCACCTTGATGCACATCACCGAACGCGCGCCCGTATTGTCGGCGACGTCCAGCCTGGACTGCATTTGAATCATGAATTTATCTCCAACTTGCCCCGCTACAGCGGTCAGTCTTGGAACCCGTACGGGTAAGAAGCTCCGAGGAGCGAAAGCAAAGATCGAAAATTATAACAGCTCGGCATGTTACTGCCAAGCTGTCTGAGTGTTATCCAGAGTTCAGATAACGCGAGCTTTTTCGAGAACCTTGGCTACGCGCCAAGATTTGGTCTTCGAGATCGGGCGGCATTCTTCGATCTCGACCAAATCACCGGCTGCGGCACTCCCGTCTTCCACATGAGCGTGGTACTTCGCCGAGCGGGTAATGATCTTGCCGTAAAGTTCGTGCTTGACGCGACGCTCGACGAGCACGGTGACCGTGTTCTGCATTTTGTCGCTGACGACTCGACCAACCAGCGTACGCCGGACTTTTTCGATCTGTTCGGTCATTTCTGCACCGCCTTTTCCCGCAGAAGCGTGCGCACGCGCGCGATGTCGCGGCGCACCTTTCCGAGTTGGCTCGTATTACCGAGCTGCTGCGTCGCAAGTTGCATACGCAGCGAAAACTGCGCTTTCAGCAGCTCGAGCAACTCTTGATTCAATTCACCGGCGCTCTTCGCGCGGAGTTCACTCGCTTTCATGCTTACGCCCCTAGCTGACGGTGGACGAAGACCGTCTCGAGCGGAAGCTTCGCGGCGGCAAGCCGGAAGGCCTCACGGGCGAGCGTCTCGTCGACTCCGTCCATCTCGTACAACACCTTGCCGGGCTGGATCTCGGCGACCCAGTATTCGGGGTTGCCCTTACCGTTACCCATCCGCACTTCCGCCGGCTTCTTCGAGATCGGCTTGTCCGGGAAAATGCGGATCCAGATGCGACCACCCCGCTTGATGTGGCGGGTCATCGCACGACGCGCCGACTCGATCTGTCGCGCCGTCAGACGCCCGCGACCGACCGCCTTGAGCCCGAACTCGCCGAAGCTCACCTTCGCGCCGCGCGTGGCGACGCCGGTGTTCCGGCCCTTCTGCTCCTTACGATACTTTCTTCTAGACGGCTGCAGCATCATTCACTCCTGCTTTCTTCCGGCTGCCGGGACTGCCCCTCGGCGCTGCCACGACGGGCGGGACGGCGACCGGGACGACCCTCGCCGCCTTCGGGACCACGAGGTGCACCGCGACGGCCACGACGCGCGTCGGCTTCGGGCTCGACGACTGCCGGGCGCTCGTTGCGACCCAGCATCTCGCCCTTGTAAACCCACACCTTGATCCCGATGATCCCGTACGTCGTCTTCGCTTCCGAAACGCCGTAATCGATATCCGCGCGCAGGGTGTGCAACGGCACGCGCCCTTCGCGATACCACTCGGTCCGCGCGATTTCCGCACCGTTCAGGCGGCCAGCGCTCATGATCTTGATGCCCTGCGCACCCAGGCGCATCGCGTTCTGCATCGCGCGCTTCATTGCGCGGCGGAACATGATCCGCTTCTCGAGTTGCTGCGCGATCGAATCGGCGATCAGTTTCGCGTCGACTTCAGGCTTGCGGACTTCCTCGATATTGACGTGCACCGGCACGCCCATGATCTTCTGCAGTTCGCGCTTGAGCAGCTCGATGTCCTCGCCCTTCTTGCCGATCACGACGCCGGGACGGGCACTGAACAGCGTGATCCGGGCGTTCTTCGCCGGACGCTCGATGACGATCCGGCCCACCGAGGCGTGCGCGAGCCGCTTCTTCAGAAAGTCCCGAACCTTCAGATCTTCGTGCAGCATGCGGGAGTAATCACCGCTGGGAGCGAACCAACGCGAAGTCCAATCCCGCGTGACCGCGAGACGGAATCCGGTCGGATGAATTTTCTGACCCATAATTACCCCTTATTCTCCGACGGTCACGTAGATGTGGCAGGTCGGCTTCAGGATGCGGTTGCCGCGCCCCTTGGCCCGCGCGGTAAAGCGCTTCAGCGACGTGCCTTCCTCGACGTAGATCGTCTTCACCTTAAGGGTGTCGATGTCTGCGCCATCGTTATGCTCAGCGTTTGCGATTGCCGACTCGACCACCTTGCGGATGATCTTCGCGCCTTTTTTCGGCGAGAAGGCGAGGACATTGAGCGCCTGATCAACCGGCCTGCCCCGCACGAGGTCCGCCACCAGCCGGCCTTTCTGGGCCGACAGGCGAACGCCCCGGAGAATTGCTCTGGTTTCCATGATGACTCCTTACCTCTTCGCCTTCTTGCTCGCGGCGTGACCCTTGAACGTCCGGGTCAGCGCGAACTCGCCGAGCTTGTGGCCGACCATGTTTTCCGAGACGAATACCGGAACGTGCTGACGACCGTTATGGACTGCAATCGTCAAGCCGACGAAGTCCGGCAGCACCGTGGAACGGCGCGACCAGGTCTTGATCGGACGCTTGTCGTTGCTCGCCCGGGCGGCGTCAACCTTCTTCAGCAGGTGCGCGTCGACAAACGGGCCTTTTTTAATAGAACGTGCCATCTGTTACCCCTTAACGCTTGTGACGACGCTGCACGATCATCGTATCGGTGCGCTTGTTGCTGCGCGTACGGTAGCCCTTCGTCGGCTGGCCCCACGGACTGCGCGGCACACCGCCCTCGCCGGTACGGCCCTCGCCGCCACCATGCGGGTGATCCACCGGGTTCATCGCAACACCGCGGACCGTCGGACGAATACCGCGCCAGCGGTTCGCGCCCGCCTTGCCGATCTTGCGCAGTCCATGCTCTTCGTTGCCGACGACGCCGATCGCGGCGCGGCACTCGACGTGAACGCGCCGGACTTCGCCCGAGCGCAGACGGATCTGCGCGTACGCGCCTTCGCGCGCAAGGAGCTGAACCGAGGTGCCGGCCGCACGGGCGATCTGCGCGCCCTTCCCGGGCATCATTTCGACGCAGTGGATCGTCGAACCCACCGGGATGTTCCGGATCGGCAGCACGTTACCGGTTTTGATCGGCGCTTCCGGACCGCTGACGACCGTCTGGCCGACTTCGAGTCCCTTCGCTGCGATGATGTAGGAACGTTCGCCATCGCTGTAGCAAACCAGCGCGATGTTCGCCGACCGGTTCGGGTCGTACTCGATGCGTTCGACGCGGGCCGCAATCCCGTCCTTGTTGCGACGAAAATCGACGAGACGGTAATGCTGCTTGTGACCACCGCCCTGATGGCGAACCGTGATGCGCCCGCTGTTGTTGCGCCCTGCGCTCTTCGATTGCTTCTCGAGGAGCGCTGCGTGCGGACGGCCTTTGTAGAGGTCCGCATTGACCACCTTGACCATCGCGCGACGGCCGGCGGACGTGGGCTTGAGTTTAACCAATGCCATGATTCGTCACTCCCCGGCCACGAAATTGATTTCCTGGCCCGGCTTGAGGCACACGAAGGCCTTCTTCCAGTCCTTGCGGCGGCCCATCATCTTGCCGAAGCGCTTGATCTTCCCCTTCACGTTCGAGATCTGGACCGACTTCACTTCGACCTTGAACAGGAGCTCGACAGCCGCCTTCACTTCGGGCTTCGTCGCCGACGGCGCGACCTTGAAAACCACTTGCTCGTTCTTGTCGGCGACGTAGGTCGCCTTTTCGGAGATCTGGGGCGCGAGCAGCACCTGCATCAGACGCTCTTGGCTGAATCCGCTCATTGCCAAGCCTCCTCCATCTTGGCCAGCGCGCCCTTCGTCACGATGACTTTCTCATAGTGAACAAGCGACACCGGGTCCGCCTCGCTGACCTCGAGAACCAGCACGTCGTGCAGGTTACGGGAAGAGAGGAACAGGTTTTCATCGAACGCATCAGTGATCACGAGAACGGACTCGAGCCCCATCCCCTTCAGCTTCTGCGACAGCAACTTGGTCTTCGGCGCCTCGACGCTGAAGTTCTCGACGATCGCCAGACGATCTTCGCGTGCGAGCTGCGACAGGATCGCAGCCACGCCGGCGCGGTACATCTTGCGATTGACCTTTTGCGAGAAATTCTCGTCGGGCTTGTTCGGGAACGCCCGACCACCCCCGCGCCACAGCGGGCTCGACGCCATACCGGCACGAGCACGACCCGTACCCTTCTGCCGCCACGGCTTGTGCGTCGACTTGGCAATCTCCGAGCGCCCCTTCTGGGCACGGTTGCCCGAGCGCGCGTTGGCCATGTAAGCGACGACGACCTGATGGACCAGCGCTTCGTTGTAATCGCGACCGAACAGCGCATCAGAAGCCTGCAGCGTCGCCGCCTGCTGACCCTGATCATTCAACAGCTTAAGTTCCATAACGCCCTCGCTCAGCCACGGGCCTTGACCGCAGGACGGACGATGACATCGCCACCCTTCGAGCCAGGTACAGCCCCCTTAACCAGGAGCAACTGACGTTCGACATCGACGCGAACGACCTCGAGACCCTGCGTCGTGCGCGTGACGTTCCCATACTGACCCGCCATCCGCTTACCGGGGAACACCCGACCCGGATCCTGCGCCATGCCGATCGAACCGGGAGCGTTGTGCGAAATCGAGTTACCGTGCGATGCGCGGTTCGACGAGAAGTTGTGACGCTTGATGGAACCCGTGAAACCCTTGCCGATCGACGTGCCGGTGACATCCACCTTCTGACCGACGGCAAATAGGTCGACACCGACGACGTCGCCCGACTTGAAGCCGGCGACCTGCTCGGTTTCGACGCGGAATTCCTTGAGGATATGGCCGGCTTCGACGCCAGCCTTGGCGAGATGACCGGCAAGGGGTTTTCCAACCCGGCTCGCACGGCGCTTGCCGAACGTCACCTGAACGGCGGCATAGCCGTCGCTTTCAGGCGTCTTGACTTGGGTCACTCGATTATTGGACACGTCAAGCACCGTCACCGGGACACTCCTGCCGTCCTCAGCGAAAATGCGAGTCATGCCAACCTTGCGCCCTACAAGGCCTAGACTCATTTTTTTCTCCTGATCCCCGGTTACGATTGACCGGGCCCTATAAAAAATTTTACGCCAAAAGGCGTAAAGGCCGGATTATACCGGCCTTTTTCGAAACGCCGCAAGCGGGGACGCTTACTGCAGCTTGATCTCGACGTCGACACCGGCAGGAAGGTCGAGCTTCATCAGGGCGTCGACGGTCTTGTCAGTCGGATCGATGATGTCCATCAGCCGCTGATGCGTGCGAATCTCGAACTGGTCGCGCGAAGCCTTGTTCACATGCGGCGAACGCAGCACGTCGAAACGCTCGATGCGCGTCGGCAGCGGCACCGGCCCACGGACCACGGCACCGGTACGCTTTGCGGTGTCGACGATCTCAAGCGCGGACTGGTCGATCAGTCGATAGTCGAACGCCTTCAGACGGATGCGGATCTTCTGGTTTTGCATTTGGGAGGTCCTAAAAAGAGCGAGCCCGGGGCGACAGGCCCCGGGCGGAACAGTCTTCTTCTTCTTACTCGATGATCTTCGCGACGACGCCCGCGCCGACGGTACGGCCGCCTTCGCGGATCGCGAAACGCAGACCTTCTTCCATCGCGATCGGCGCCATCAGCTTCACGGTGATCGACACGTTGTCGCCCGGCATGACCATCTCGGTGCCTTCGGGCAGCTCGATCGAACCGGTCACGTCGGTCGTACGGAAGTAGAACTGCGGACGATAGTTATTGAAGAACGGCGTGTGACGACCACCCTCTTCCTTCGACAGCACATACACCTCACCGGTAAAGTGGGTGTGCGGCTTGATCGAACCCGGCTTGCACAGCACCTGACCACGCTCGACGTCTTCACGCTTCGTGCCGCGCAGCAGCACGCCGACGTTGTCGCCCGCC
>NZ_JAVSMM010000018.1:0-109691 GCF_032027225.1 Aromatoleum sp.
GTACATCGGCTCCAACGGGCGCGACTGCCAGGCGGTGACCTCACCCATCACCGCCTCGGTGACCGAGCTGATGAACTCGGGCGAGACCTCGGTGCCGTACTGCTCGGCCAAGAAACCCTGGATCTCGCGGATCGTCATTCCCCGCGCGTACATGGCGACGATCTTGTCGTCGAAGCCGGTAAAGCGCCGCTCGTGCTTCGGGATGAGCACCGGCTCGAAACTGCCGGCGCGGTCGCGTGGCACGTGGATCCGCAACGGCCCGTCTTCGGTCAGCACCGTCTTGCCGGTGGCGCCGTTGGGGTGATTGCTGCTCTCGGCGGGCTTGTCAGCGCCGGGCGGGTAACCCAGGTGGTGGCTGAGCTCGGCGCCGAGCGCGCGTTCGATCAGCGCCTTCTTGAACGCCATCGCGGCGGCATTGACCGCATCGGCGCTCATCGGACCGCTCACGAACTGGTCAATGAGTTCTTTCGGGATGCTGGGCAGCGCCGCTGCCGGCTGCTTCTTGCTCGTCTTGCTTGGCATACATGCTCCTTGCCGACATGTTATGCCTCACACACAAAATTTCTGACAGGCTCGCTTCGCCTTCAGTCCATGTCGCCACCGTCGTTCGCGTCCGCGCGGTGAGTTCGAACTGAGCCGGCCGCTGCGTCTTCCTCTGGACAACCGCGGTACGGGAAAGCACCGTGGGCGACGTCACGAAGGCGCAGGGCGGCGCGTTTACCGGTGAAAATATCCCGTACCTCGCCGAGCCAGCGCAACAACCTGTCTATCGAGAGGCCAAGTCATGAAAAACATTCTGCTTGCAACCCTGCTGGGCCTCAGCGCTCCGGGCGCCTTGGCGAACGACAGCCTTGCAGGAAATGAACCGCCCACCTCGAGTAATGCGTTGAGAACGATTCCTTCCCTGGATGTCCCCCGTTACATGGGTACCTGGTACGAGATCGCCAAATACCCCAACTGGTTTCAGAAAAAATGTATCGGGGGCGCGACGGCGCATTACAGCCTCATGAGTGATGGCCGGGTAAAGGTCATTAACCGTTGCCATATCGCGGGGGGCGCCATGAGTGAGGCGATTGGAGTGGCCAGACAGGTTGGCACCAGCACCTCACCTAAGCTGGAAGTCCGATTCGCACCCGCCTGGCTGTCATTCCTGCCGTTCGTGTGGGGCGACTATTGGGTCATAGAACTCGAGGACAACTACGGGTTGGTCGCGGTAAGCGAACCAAAAAGGGAATACCTCTGGATTCTCTCCCGGACGCCTAAAGTCGACCCCGTCAGCTACAACACGCTCTTGAGCAGGTTGCGGCAGAAGGAATTCGACCTGCATAAACTGGAAGTTACGCAGCAGGACTGACGGATCCGCGGGTTGCCTCGCTTGTGACTTCGCGGCCCCCGTCGAACAGCCTGTCGCGGAGGGGTTCGATCGAATGCCCCTGGGCTCGCCGTGTCAGCCGGCCCTCGGTGCGCTGAGGCTGTAACGAAGCCTCATCCCGCGTTTTCTGTAACGGCGCGATGAACCAAAAAAACCGGCGCGCCACGGAGCGCCCGCGTCTGCAGGCTCCGGGACGTGCCGGACAAGGACAACAACGGGCCCGGCGAAAGGACGCCGGGGTCGAACTTTCAATACACGGCGAGGCTGTGCGCGACGAACACCACGACGACCGCCGCCGCGAGCGTCACGTAGGGCAGGACGCCGGCGCGGTGCCCGCCGCCGGGGAGCTGGTCGTCAAGGTGCATGTCCTGGGTCATGGAGTCCGGGAAACGTCCCTTGTCCTGAACATAGTGGCGATACACGAACACCGGGATGATCAGCGATGCGAACACGAGGCCGGCGGTGAGCGTGCCGGCGCCGTAGATGTCCGCGCCCAGTCCCATCAGCGCGAGGTTGACGAAGCCGAGGACCACGCCGATGCCGAGCACCACGTTGGGGGCGCGGAACGGACGTTGCCAGTTGGGACGGTCGATGCGATGGATCCAACCGGAGTTCAGGTTGAGGAAGTTGAAGATGACGTAGCCGACGTTCGAACACGCGAGCACGAACACGTAGTCCGACATCAGCAGGAGGAGAAGATTGAACCCGAGGTCGGTCCACATCGCGCGGGTCGGCGCACCGTGCTCGTTGACGTGCGAGAGGTAGCGCGGCAGCCAGCCGTCGACCGACGCCTGGTACAGCGTGCGCGACGAGCCGGCCATCGAGGTCATGATCGACAGCAGCACCGCGAGGACGAGCATCACGACCAGTACGTTGGCGACGACCTCGCCGCCGCCGACCATGTGCGACATCGCATTCGCGACGCCCATGCCGCTGTAGATCTCGGGCGCGAGCATGCCGCTATAGACCGCCGGCGCCGTCACGTTGCCTTCGGCGTCGATGACCGGGGGCGTCACGACCTCGCCCAAGCCAAGGTAACCCTGGAAAGCGAGCGGGACCAGCGTGAATACGACGAGGCACAGCAGGCCGGAATACAGAATGGCCTTGAAGGTGTCGCTTTTGGGATCCTTGAATTCGCGCGTGTAGCAGACCGCCGTCTCGAAGCCGTAGGTCGACCACGCGGCGATGAACAGGCCGCCGGCCATCAGCGTGATGCCGGCCATGTTCCACATCCCGTCGACGACGAGCCCCTGGTCGTCATGCGCAAGCGGCACCAGCGGCGAAAAATGCTCGGACGGCAAGCCACCGCCCAGCAGCGGCACCAGCGCGATCAGCGTCAGCGGGATCAGCGCGGTGACGCCGAGCACCATCGTCGTGCGCGCCGATCGCAGAATTCCCCCGTGCTGGACGCCGAAGACCGCCAGCAGAAGGACGGCTCCGACCATGAAAGTGGCGTTGATGCGCAGTTCCAGGCCCGACCGGATCATGCCCAGATCGAGCAGCGTGATCTGCCAGGTGTTGATGGCCGCGTCGGCCGGGAACAGCGCGCCGAGAATGTAGCCCGCCGCAAGCCCCGAGCCGATCGCGAGCACCGGCGACCACGCGAACCAGTTACACCACACGGAGATCGGCGCGATCATCTTGCCGTAGCGCACCCACGCGACCGCCCCATAGACCGAGGCGCCGCCCGATTTGTGCGGAAACAGGCCGGCGATCTCCGCGTAGGTGAACGCCTGCAGGAAGCCGAAGGTGATCGAGACGGCCCACACCATCCAGGACGGCTTGCCGACGGTCGCGGCGATCGCGCCTATCGAGAACAACACCAGCGCGGGAACCCCGCTCGCGACCCAGAACGCGCCGGTCCAGCTGATCGTGCGCTGCAAGGAACCGCTTTCCGCACGGCCGGCGGGAAGTGGCATACCGGGTGCAACAAGTACATCTGCTTCGCTCATTTCAAGTCCCCTCCTTTGTGCGGGCAGACCGCCGAGCCGGCCGCCCGAAATCGTTAGTACTGATTGATTCAAACCAGCTTTTTTGCCTGCGTCGGTGGCCCGGGCGGCGCGACCTTCATCCCTGCCGGCGGGCCGGCAGCCGAAGTCGCCGGGTGCGCGCCGACGGCTGCGGTGTCATTGCGATGTTTCGGGACACGGGCGGACGCCCGGCCTCGGTGGGGCGCGACCGCGTCGTGACCGGTGGATGACGCCGATGGGCGCGACGAGGCCGGACCGCGAAGTCACGGAGAGCCGGGACTTCAGGGACGGTGGTCGCGCGGCGAGGAGCTAGAGGTGCTTCATCCGGGCCAGGTGCAGCACCGGACCGGCGACCGCCACCGCCAGAAACCGGCGGCGACGGCAAGCGGAGCTCGCCCGGAACTTTCGCGGGATATTTCTTGCCCGCTGGGGAGCGGCTCGAAGGGTAGGTCGTACTTCGGATCGCGTGCCATCAGCTCCTCCGGTACGTCCGGGTTGTCCGGATGCGCAGGGGCAGCATCGCTTCGACTAATCCGGACAGCGCGCGCCCATGCTCTAAGCTCACACCGGGTCGCGAAGCACGCGTGGCCCGGCGCAAGAGTGGGACGGATTATCGAAATGGGGGGAAACGGCAGCAATGCGCAGGAGGCATTACTACGTAGGGAGTAGCGGCAGCGGGCGTGTCATCTCGCCGTAATGACGGGCAAATGGTCGCTCGGCCGAATCGCGCGCCGATCAACACTGCCCGTCGATGTGGCGCGTTGACGTGACTGCGGCGAAACCGGGGCAAAAACACCGGCTCGGCGCGCCCTACCCTCTAAGGCGTAAC
The DNA here is from genome assembly GCF_032027225.1 of Aromatoleum sp. Taxonomy (GTDB): domain Bacteria; phylum Pseudomonadota; class Gammaproteobacteria; order Burkholderiales; family Rhodocyclaceae; genus Aromatoleum. Next base: position 4,172 of record NZ_JAVSMM010000018.1, read on the forward strand.
CACCCCGCGTGCGTGCGACCGGGTTACGGGTGCACATTTCGATTGTCACTCTCGGCGAGCATCCCGTGATCCGGTGTGGGGCCGGCCGGACGACCGGTGGCGGTTTCTCCGGCCTCTCCCCATTTGGCGTGCTTGCTCACGTCGGTCGCAAATCCCTCCAGCGCGAGCAATTCGCCATTCGACGAAAACACCCCGCGCCCGTGCTCCCACACCCACCGCTCCCGCCCGGCCGCGTCGATGATGCGATACGAGATCTGGTAAGGGCTGCGCTGCCTGAGACGGGATTGCACGTGCCTCCACACGCTTTCCCGATCGTCCGGGTGGATGAGATGGCCGAACGACACGCGACGGTTATCGACGAGCTCATAGGGCTCGTAGCCGGTCAGTTCGATGCAGCCGTCGCTGACGAACTCCATCGTCCAGTCGGGGTCGTTGCGCCCGCGATAGACCATGCCGGGGACATTGGCGAGCAGCGTGTCGAGATAAAGTCGGGTCGAATTCGGCTCGCCCAGCCGCTTGCGCCGCGTGAGCTCGGACATCGTGCCGACCACGCCCACAAGATCGCCGTCGGGCAACGTACAGGACTGCGCGCGCAGCAGCACCGATACCGCATTGCCCGCGGTGGTGGTCAGCCGCACTTCCATGCTCGCGTGATCGACCTGCCCGCCCGCCACCGCGCGCAAGGTCTTCTCGGTCGCCTCCCGCTCCTCGGGGTGAATCGCGGCCCATAGCAAGCGGCCGAGACTGTCGGCGACGGGTCGGCCGCTCACGCGCTCCCAGGCCCGATTGACATAGGCGATGCGCCCTTTCGCATCGGTCCTGAACAGGACCAACTCGATCTGATCGAGTACCGCCGACAGCGACTCGGCCGAGACCTCGCGCAGCGGCGCGCCGGACTCGTGCGGGCTGAACTGGATGAGGAGGCTTCCGGGCACCGCCGGCAGCGGCGAGATGCTGGCATGGACCGTCACTGTCGCACCGGCCGCGCGCAGCAGCCGGAGCACGCCTTCCGCATCCGACGCGTCCTCGCTGCCGGCGATCGCGAGCAGCGCCGCAAGGCGCCCGTGATCGACGGGATGCAGCAGGGAGGTGAACGGCAGGCCGACGACCTCGTCGTCCCGTCCGCGATAGTCGAGCAACGCGAGGAAGGCCTGGTTGGCGAAGCTGACGACCTGGCCCTGCACGGTGATCGAGGGCGAAGAGATACTGTGGCAGAGTTGTCCCGACCACACGACTTGCTCGGGACCCGCGCCCCGCGCCGCCCCGGGTCCGCTGCGCCAAGGTGCATGTCGCAGCAGCAAAAGGACGAGCAAACCGGTCAAAATCACCGCCACGGTGAGCCTTAACATGGCATCGTTGCCATGCCAGGAACCCACTACGGCAGCGAACAGCAGTGCGAGCGTCCATGCGGAAAAAACATAAAGTGACATAGCCGTGCTCTCCCCCTTCGTCGGCCCGCGCCGCCGCTATCCCTTGTTTGTCGGACTTCTGGCCATCCTGAGCGGCGGTGTCGTCGCGGCTGCACTGAGTTTGTGGGGCAGCCTGGAGATTCAGCGGCAGTTCGATGGCGTCTTCACCGAACTCATCGCTCAGTGCGCCGGCTCGCCACCCGCGGCCGCCGAGCCGATCTGCGCAACGCTCTCCCGGATCGACCGTACCCTTCTGCAGCGCGTCGCCGTCATGCTGATGCTGCAGGGCTTCTGCTTTGCGCTCATCCTCGCCGGCGCCGCCCTGCTCGCCCGCCGCGCTTACGTGCTGCTGGTGCGGCGGACCGATGCAGCGCTCGGTCTGACCGCCGACAACGAGGACGTGCGCGGGCGCGACGAGATCGGTCGCCTGATCGAGAGCCTCGCCGAGCTGAGCGCGCGCCAAGCCGCGCTGGATACGGAAGAACGCTGGCAGCGACGCACGAGCAGCGACCAGCTGAGGCGCAAGAGCCAGGCGCTGCAGGCGCTGCACGAGGCGGGCAGCATGTTCTGCGCGGACGGCGTGTCCGAGTTCAGCCTGGTCCGGGGGCTTGCGCTTTTCGAGACGGCACTGGGCGCGCGCACCGTGGCGCTGGGCCTGAGTGATGCGGGACGGGAGGCTCTGGGTGCCTCGGCGGTGCTGTCGACCCGCGGCGAACCCGCCATCCTGCACGCACTTGCCCACGACGCCGGGGCGCGGGAAACCGCGGTGCGCATCGTCCCGCCGTCCGCAATCTGCGACCGCCCGTCCCTGGTGGTGCCGGTATGCTGCGGCGATGCATTCGTCGGCACGCTGGTGGCGGAATTTTCCGAAACGGCGCGAGTGGAGGATCCGCAGGTCGATCTGGCCCAGAGCTTTTCGCATCTCGTCGCGTTGGCGATTTCGAGCGCCAGCCGCAGCCGCGAGGAAAAGCGCGTCGCGCTGATGGAAGAGCGCGGCGCGATCGCGGCGGAACTGCACGACTCGCTGGCGCAGGCGATCGGCTTCATGAAAATCCAGGTGGCGCGGCTGCAACGCCGGCTCGAAGGCGAGAACGCCCCGCCCGGCGCCGCGCAGATGGCGATCGAGCTCCGCGAGGGACTGTCGGTCGCCTACCGCGACGTGCGCGAGCTGATCACCGCGTTTCGTGCGCGCATGGACACACGCGGCCTGCTCGCCACCCTGGAGGAAGCGATCGAAGAGTTCGGCCAGCGGAGTTGCCTCGACATCGGTCTCGTGCATGACCTGGGCGCCTGTCATCTCCAGGTGAACGAGGAATTCCACGTCATGCAGATCGTGCGCGAGGCCCTGTCGAACGCGGTGCGCCACGCACACGCCAGCCGCATCCGCGTGAACGTCGGGTACGGGCCGGATCACCTCTTCACCCTGACGGTGGATGACGACGGACGCGGCGTCGGCGAACCCGGTGCCGACTTCGATCATTACGGCCTGAGCATCATGCGCGAACGCGCTCATTCGCTCGGCGGACAACTCGAAGTGGCCCAAAGGCCCGGCGGCGGCACGCGCATCGAACTCAGCTTCGCTCCGGAGCGCTTGCCGATCGACACTCTGGAGGAGACATCCCGATGACGATACGGATATTGCTGATCGACGATCACCCCCTGTTCCGCAAGGGCGTAGCGCAGCTCGTGCGCGACGACGAGGAACTCGAACTGGCCGGAGAAGCCAGCGACGGCGAAACCGCGGTTGCGATGGCCGACGCGGTCGACGCCGATCTCATCCTGATCGACCTTCACATGCGGGCGATGAACGGCATCGAAACGCTGCGGGCGCTGAAGGCGCTCGGGGTGCGGGGGCGCTGCGTCATGCTCACGATGTCCGATAACGAGCTCGACGTCCTCGAGGCGATGCGCGCCGGGGCGGACGGCTATCTGCTCAAGCAGCTGGAGCCGGAGGAGCTGTGTCAGCGGATCAAGCAGTCGGTGCGCGGCGCCGTGGTGCTGGAGGACAAGGTCGCGGGACTCCTGGCGCACGCCCTCAATGCCCCGCCCGCGATCCAGCACGCCGGTTTCACCGAGCGCGAGCGGGAGATCCTGTGCGTGCTCGCCGACGGCCACAGCAACAAGCAGATCGCGCGACTCCTCGGCATTTCGGATGCGACCGTCAAGGTGCACATCAAGCATCTGCTGCGCAAACTCAATGTGAGCAGCCGGCTGGAAGCGGCGGTGTGGGCGCTGCAGAACCCGCGTTTCCGGCAAACGCAGTCCTGACCGACGAGCTGTCATTTCGAAAAGACGAGGCACGCCCACCGGCGGCGCGATGAATCGCAAAAAGGCCGACCCGGGGGTCGGCCTTTTTCGTTCCGTGCCCCGCGCGGCGGCTAGATCTTGGTGACGAAGGTTCGCGCGTTGTACAGCGCGAACAGGCTGAGAGCCGAAATCATGATCAGCGCGAGAACGTCCGCCCCCGGATAGCCCCAGAAATCCGACATGGTGATCCTCCTTCAGTTTGTGGAGAAGAAGCTCAGAGCAGGCCGGTGTCGGCCATCCGCTGGCGTCCGAAGTCGCTCAGCCCGAAACGGAATCGCATCTTGTCGCCGTAGGCGTCGAATCGTTCCTCGAGACTCGTGATCAGTCCGCCCGAATACAGGTCGCTCAGCGTCACGCGCACCGCGCCCTGCCAGTAAGGTCCGGGCCTGCCGTATTCCTCGCACACCGACGCGGCGATCTCGTTCTCCCACATGCCGTCGGTCTGCGCGATGAGTTGCAGGATGAAGCCCTTGATGTGGATCTTTGCCATTTCCCCTCTCCTTGATTTCGCAACGGCACGGCCGGTCACAGCGCGCGCACGACCTCGAGCACGTCGCTCTTTTCCGTGTACATGAGGAACGCGCCGCCGACGACCAGCGCAAGACCGACCACGAAGTTCCACGCCGGGAACTGCAGCGTGAAGGCCGCGAGGAAGACCACGGCGAAGGCGCCGTAGAGCGCGGCGATCGCCTGCCCGCGGCCGACGCCGATCAGCGGGAAGGATTTGTACCAGGAGACGTAGCAGAAGCCGAAAGTGATGCCTGCGAGCAGCAGCAAGGTGATTGCCTTGAAATTCAGGGCATCGAGCAGCAAGTGGATGACGTCGATGTCGCCGAACAGCGCGAGTGCCGGCATGACGAGGCACAGCCAGTAGATGACCTCGGCGGTGAAGCGCACCGTGATGCCGCAGTCGGGGTCGGTGACGTCGAGCGCACGCCCGGCGAGCGCACCCTCGACCCCCCAGCCGAGCGCGGCCATCGCGCCCCCGAGATAGCCGATCCACGAAGACTGGCTCGCGGAAGCGCTAGACAATTCGCCGAGAATTCCCGGCGCGTAGATCGCGACGCCGCCACCGATGATCACGAGAATCCCGAGGGCCGCCCGCATCGTGATCTTCTCGTTGTACCAGAGGCGTGCGATCGTCGCGCCGACGATCGGATACAGCAACCCGGCGATCGCCGCGAACACCGCGCCGACGTAGCCCATCGCGAGAAACGAGCCGAAGATAGCCATCGGTCCGCCGAAAATCGCGGCGGCGAAATACCATTTCGAAATTCGCCGCAACTGAACCACCGTCCGGCCGAAGTCGCGGAATTTCTCCAGCACGATCAGCCACAGGAACAGGAACAGCAATACCGAAAATGCATTGAGCGTCGTGATCACGGCCGCGGCGGTCAGGAACTGGCGCGGATCGTCCATGTTCATCGCGACGAAGGGTTGCTCCTGCCAGATCGCGGCGCCCGGGACATACCACGCGCCCCACAGCACTGCACACCAGAGCGCCCAGATGAAGCCCCAACGGATACTGCGGGCACGAAACGCTGCTTTCGCCTGCATTGCGGTTGTCATCATTCCTCCTGTTTTTGTGCGTGCCATCGCGTGGCGTCGCTGTCTCCATCCTCGCCCGTCCCTGCCAGCTAGGGCACAACGGGTGAATGGATTATTGGAGCCGTCGGAGGACGCGACAATATTCCAGAGGAACATACCCACAAGGGGGCACGGCCGAAGCGTTCTTGTGGTGGAAAACGGTGCGCCGCAAGTCGCCGGCATCCGTGCGTCGTCCTGTGGACGGGCGTGGGATCGCGCGCGACGACGCTCGCGCCGCCGACGGCACGATCAGGGGCGGGGGAAGCTGCGGTGCGGGCGTGACGTCGGCCGCGCCGCCGTCACGATACGCTCAGGAAGGCGTGCGTTCCGCGGCCGTTTCGCGCTGGTGGTGCCACACGACGGCTTCCAGGCGGGAGTGGAGGTTGAGCTTGTGGAGGACGTGCTTGACGTGGACCTTGACGGTGCCGACGCTGATGCCGAGTTCGCGAGCGATGGTCTTGTTGCACATGCCTTCGGCGATGTAGTTGAGCACTTCCGACTCTCGCGCGGTGAGGCTGCTTTCGACTGCGGGGACGTGCTGGTTGGTCGCGACGGCCTGGATCAGGGTGCCAGTGATCGCCTCGCTCAGCACCGAGACGCCCTTCATCGCCCTCTTCAGGTTCTCCCACAGGTCTTCGGGCTCCATGTCCTTCAGCAGGTAGCCGTGGGCGCCGGACCGCAGTGCGGTGACGACGTCGCGCTGGTTGTCGGACACGGTGAGGACGATCAGGCGCGCGCCGACATTGCGCTCGCGCAGCAGGGTCAGCGTCTCGATGCCGTTCATGCTGGGCATGTTGAGGTCGAGAAGAATGAGGTCGGGCTGCAGGCGTTCGGCCATCTCCACCCCTGCGGGTCCGGATGCCGCTTCGCCGACCACGCGGAAATCCGTGTCCATGTCGATCAACTGGACCATGCCTCTGCGAAAGAGCGCGTGATCGTCGATGATCAGTACGGTATGGTGTGTCTCCACCTTGCGTTGTCTCCGTCTTGTTTTATGACGAACGTCCGATCCTGCAAGCGTCCGTCGGGATCGTCGCCTGTGCCGGCGACTTCGCGTTACCAATCGTGATGCTACACGCCTTCGCCCCGCGCGACCCGCAACAACATCTTGCTACACTTCCGCGCGCTTTCCCGTCCTACTCCTCCGCTGCGGTCGATTTGAAGCTGGCGGTGACACGGCATCCGCCCTGCGGTCGGCGCTCGATCGACAAGGCGCCGCCGAGGCTCAATGCACGCTCGCGCATGATCGTCGCACCGTGGTGGTTCCAATGGTCGGGCGCCGGATCGAATCCCTGCCCATTGTCCTCGATCGTCACCGCCGTCCAGCCGTCCTCCCGCAGCGACAGCCTGACGGTCGCGTGGCTCGCGCCCGCGTGACGCACGACGTTGGAGAGTGCTTCGCGCACGATCTGTACGACGTGAAACTCCTCGTTGGCGCTGAGCTGGCAGCTGCCCAGGCGGTTGTCGAGCGTCATCGCGACGCTGCTGCGGTCGCCGTACTCTTCCAGCGCCTCGTCCAGCGCCGCCGCCAACCCGCCGGCATTGATCTGCGTGCGGAACGTGTTCAGCAGTTCGCGCAGCTTGCGGTAGGCGCCGTTCAGCCCGTCCCGCAGCTCCTCCGCCGCGGCCGCGACCTCTTCGTGCGGACGGCCGCGTTGCAGCAGGGTCTGCACGCGGGCCACCTGGATCTTCATGAAGGACAGCGACTGCGCCAGCGAGTCGTGGAGTTCGCGCGCCATCGACGTGCGCTCTTCGATCAGCGCCAGACGCCGGCCTTCGCGGGTCCGCCGCGAATGGCCGATCGCCATCGCCACGTGCTTGCTCACGAGCTCCATGATCTGGATGCGGGTCGTCGGCTGCTCGCTGCACCCCTGCCCCACCGCGAACAGGTGCCCGTACCACGTGCTGCCGTCGCTGACCGGTACCGCCACCCCGTGCCACGCCTCGTCGTCGCGCCCGCTCGACGAGGCGAGTTCGAAGGCCTGGTATCGTCCCGCGACCGACAGCAGGCGCAGTTGTTCGACCTGTGCCCATCCGAGTTCGCCCGCGTGGATGACGGGCGGCAGCTGCATCGAGTCCCGGATGTCCTCGCTCAGGCAGATACCACAGACGCGCGCATCGAGCGCTTCGCCGAGCCGCTCCGAAAGTTTCTTCAGCGCCTGGCGGCCGGGTGCCGGTCCTGCCAGCTCGGCGATCACGCGGTCGAGCAGGTCGAGCCAGCGGTCCGGCGGAGGCGCGATCGCGACCTCGTGCGCGGCCGATTCGCGCGCGAGCCGCTCGGCGTCGCGTCGCAGATGGAAGCCGATCCACGCGCCGCCCGCGGCGACGAGCAACAATGCGATCCTGACCGCGATATCGACTCGCAGGTGCCGCTGCAGCGCTTCGGCCACCGCCAGCGTTCCCGTCTCGAGCACCGGCATCGCCGTATCCAACGACTCGAAGGTCTCGGGTGGCGCCGCCGACGGAAGCTCGATCCGGAACGGCAACGCGCCGAGCAGGACGCGGGCCTCGTCTAGCCATTCGCGCGTCGCCGCGGCGGGTTCGGCTTCACGGCCGAGCGCGATCGCCCGCTCCTGCAGTTGCGCGGCGCGCGCAATGAACCGCACCGCATCGCTGGTCCATGCCGCGGTGAGGATCGGCTGCGCCAGCAGCACGACCGCGGCGCACGCCGCCACGGCCACGACCACGAGCCACGGGCGGTCCCGCAGCCGTTGTCCCGCCCTCGAAAGCCAGTATGATGGCCGGGCTCCGCCGGTAGTCGTCGTTCGATTGGAAGTCATATCTTCATCTGCGGCTTTCCGCGTTCGGCCGGCCGACGTATCGTCCCCTGCTCGCCCACTGCCGTCCATCAATCGTGGAGGGAAAGATGTGCTGACGGTATATCTCTTTCTGATCGGCGCCGCCACGGCAGGCGTGTACGCGATAGGCGCCGGCCTCGGATGGATGCCTGCAACGCCCGTCGTCGCCGTCGCCTGCCTCGGCGTCGCCTCGTTGTTCCTCGTCTCCGCTCAATTTTCCGCCCGCCGCGGCCGCCTGCAACCCGCCGCCCACCCGCCCCCGTCGATACCGCACGAGACTCCCGTCGGGCATGACGACCACACGCTGGTCGATGGCATTTGCGACATCGTATTCCAGGCCGACCGCGACGCCACCCTGACTTTTCTCAATCGCGCCTGGAAGACGGTCACCGCGCTCGATGCGCGCGACTGCGTGGGCACCTCGTTTTTCCAGTACGTGCATCCGGACGACCAGGCACAAAACCGCGAGCGCTTCCTGCAGATCCTGCAGCCCGGCAACGACGCCATCCGCTTCGAAACCCGGCTGATCTGCCGGGACAGCCGCCAGTGCTGGGTGGAAGTCCGGCTGACGCGGCGGCTCGGACGGCATGGGCAGATCAACGGCGCCACCGGTGTGATGACTGACATCAACTCGCGCAAACGCGCCGAGGACGCGTTGCGGGCGCGCGATCGCAGTCTCTCGACGCTGCTGGATCACCTCCCGGGGATGGCCTTTCGCGGCCGCAACGACCGGCACTGGACGATGGAATTCGTCAGCGAAGGCTGCTTCGAGCTGACCGGGTACGAAGCGGTCGACCTGCTCGACCAGCCGTCTTACGTTCAGCTGATCCACCCCGACGACCGTGATTACGTGTGGGACTACGTGCAGACCCAGTTGGCGCAGCAAAAGGCCTTTCATCTGCGCTATCGCATCCGCACGCGCGAAGGCCAGGAGAAATGGGTCGAGGAGCGCAGCGGCGGCGTTTTCGCCGTTGACGGCGCGCTGCTCGCGATCGAAGGCTTCATCTCCGATGTCAGCGGGCAGAAGCGGGACGAAGAGCGGATCGTCGGCGAATCGCTGCGGGACACGCTGACCGGCCTGAAAAGCCCCGCGCTGCTCCTCGATCGCCTGACGGCTGCGATCAAGGACGATGCCGTGACGCCTCGGCCGTTTGCACTCCTGCGGCTGGACATCGACAACCTCAAGCGTGTCAACGAACGGCACGGCCGCGCGACCGGCGACGCCTTGCTCGCGCAGTTCGGCCAGCGCCTCGGCGCGCTCTCGCGCGCCGGGGTCGCGGTGGGGAGGCACGGCAGCGACGAGTTCGACATCCTCGTTCATTACGACACCGCGCTGCCCGACGGGCAGTTGCCGCAGTTGGCCGATCTGGCGCGCCTCGCCGGCGCCGCGGTCGGCGACGACGACACGGCGGCGGTCGTCTGCACCGCCGCGTGGCTGGACGTGATCGCCGGCCTGCTCGAGGCGCCCTTCGAGATCGACGGCGTCGCGATATCGATCAGCGTCCGCATCGGCATTGCGCTGAGCGCGGATCCCCATTCCGACGCCCGGTCGATGGTGCGCGATGCGGTGCAGGCCAGCTGTTCGCCACAGTGCCAACGTGCCGGCAGCGCGGTGCGGTTCGCCTTCGCGAGCCGGCGCGCGCAGCAATCCGCGTCGAGATGGCGCCATGCGGCGGGCGAATTCGAACGCGCGTTCAGTGCCGACGGCCTCTCGGTCCGCCTCCTTCCGAACGCGGATGGGGAGGCCGGGGCCGGAGTGATCGAGGGCTCCGCTTTCTGGCACAGCCCGCGGATGGGCAACATGCCGCCGGCGCAGATGTTCCTGCACGCTTACCAGCGGGGCATCCTCGATGCAGTGCTTGCGAGATATGTCGAGGTCGTTTGCGCACAAGGACTCCCGTCGCTGAGGCGCGAGCAGCGCCTCGCGATCCGCCTCGATGGCCTCCCGCCGACCGCTTCGCTGCTCGTTACCGCCGCAGGCGTATTGAAGTCGCTCCCGCGTGATGCCGCGCGCCGCGTCGATCTCCTGCTCGCACTGCCCGCGGTGCGCCCGAATGCGCCGCGGCTGCGCGCGCTGCAATCCTTGCGCGAGGCGGGCGTCCGCATCGGTTTCGACGTCACGGGCATGGCACGCGACGAGGACGCCGAGTTGTCGGGCTGGCTGCTGTTCACCGATTTCTGGCGCATCGACCTCGACGCCGCCGACTCGGCGTCCGACAGTCGGCTTTCCCGGTTTGGCGAGCTTGCTGCCCGCCGGGGCATCGCGATCGTCGCGGCCGCGGGATCCACGACGACGGCGATCGCGAAAGAATAGCTGCCGCCCCGGCAGGGATTTCAGAAGGATCGCGTGAGGCTCGCGATCCAGTGTCCTTCCCCGAGCTTCTCGTCGTCCGCGACCCACAGGTCGTCGTCGGCGTTGGTGTCGGTATACGCGATTGCCACCGTCCAGCCCGCCCCGAAGGCCTTGCTCAACGCGACCCGCCAGTCCGTGTAGTCGAAGTCGCCGTAGTTGTGCACCCGCTGCCGTCCGACGTGCAGTCCCAGCGTAAAGTCGGCGCCGACCGGCACCTTCGCGTTCAGTTCGAGATAGCCGCTGCCTTTCGAATCGCCGCGCCCGGCGCCCATCGAGTCGCTGCTGAAGCCGAAGAAATCGGTCAGCGTGTGCGAATACTTCAGCGTCAGCATCTGCCAGCCGACCGACGCGTAGGCTTCCAGCGTGTCGTACTTTTCCCGCGTTCCGGGAAGCTTCGGGCGTTCGGGATAATAGAACTGCAGCAGTCCGACGTCGTAGCTCCAGTCACCGACTGCCCCGGCATAACCGCCGTAAAAATCGATCTCCAGACTAGCGTCGTGGATCGCCTCGTTGCTGACGTTCGTGCCCCACACGCCTGCATACAACCCGCTCGCGTGCGCATAATCGAAGCCGCCCTGCAGCGCAGGCCGGTTCTGCGTGTAGGTCATGCCGCGAAACACGTAGTTGCTGAAGAAGCCGACGTTGCTGGTGACCGAATGGGGGCTGGCCGCCTCCTGTGCCAGGACGCCGCCGCTCAACGCGAAGCCCGCGCTGCCGGCGGCGATGCAGGCGAGCGCATGCATTCCGCAATGCCGTGATGACATTTTCGATCTCTCCCTGCGAAAAGGGGGCCTGCGGCCCCCGGGGATGTCAGAGATGGTTGCGCAGTTCCTGGCCGATTTCGAAGATGTCGCCGACGACGCCGTAACGGGCGATCGTGAAGATCGACGCCTCCGGGTCGGTATTGACCGCGACGATCGTATCGACGTGCTTCATCCCGGCCATGTGCTGCACCGAGCCCGAAATGCCCATCGCGATGTAGAGCTTGCAGCTCGCCGCCGTCTTGCCGGACTGGCCGACCTGCCGCGCCTTCGGCAGCCAGCCCGAGTCGGCGATCGGGCGCGAGCAACCGAGCGTCGCTCCGGCCGCGTCCGCCAACTCCTTGAACTGCTCGACATTGTCCTCTTCGCCGACGCCGCGGCCGATCGAAAGGATGAACTCCGAGCCCGGGATGTCGACGTCGTCGCTGCCGGCCGGCTCCTCGAAGCCGAGGTGCTGGCTGCGCGGCGTGACGGTCGGGGCCGCAATCGCGGCAACGCTCGGCGCGCCGGCATTCTCGACCGGCTTGTAGGCGCCGGGACGGACCGTCAGGACGACCGTTTCGCGACCCGGGAAGTCCACCTCGACGTTGACTTTCTGCCCATACCCGGCACGCGTCGCGACCCAGCCGTCGGCGTCGCGGGCGATGCCGAACACGTCGGTCGCAAACCCGTGCCCGTCGCCGGCGACGAGCGGCGCGGCATACCCGAGCGTGTCGATCGTGTGCGGCAGCAGCACCAGCGACGGCTCGCGCGCGGCGATCAGCGCCCGCACCGACGCTTCGTAGATTTCCGGGTCGAATGCGTCGACGACGGCCTGCACGGTGAGGATCTCATCGACCCCTTCGAGCTTCAGCGCCTCCGCGTAGCGCTCCGGCGCCTCGCCGATCACCGCGACGCGCACCGGCTCGCCGGTCGCGGCCTTCAGCGCCACCGCGGCCCCGATCAATTCGCCGGTGACCGGCCGCAGTTCGCCCTTGCGATGTTCGCCGACTACGAGAATTCCGCTCATTACGCTTCCCCCCTGAATTCCTTGATGATTTGCGCCAGCCGCGCGGCCTGTTCGGCGGGAGTTCCCGCGATCATCTGCGCGCGGCCCTTCTCCGGCACGTACATCCGTCGCACGCGCGACAGCGATCCCGCCGCGCCGATCTCGTCGGACGGCATTCCGAGCGACGCCGGATCGAGCAACTCGATCGGCCGTTGCGCCGCCTGCTTGATGCCGCGCAGTGACGCGTAGCGCGGCGTATTGATGCCGAGCTGCAGCGTCAGCACCGCGGGGCAGTCGATGCGCACCGACGCATAGGTACCGCCTTCGAGCTCGCGCCGCACCATCGCAGTCTTGCCGCCCGGCTCGTACTCGAGCGCCGCGACGACCGCCGCATGCGGTAGCCCGAGCAAGCCCGCCATCGCCATGCCGGTCGCGCCGAAGGCGTGGTCCGACGCCTGCACGCCGGCGAAGATGAGATCCGGCGCCTCCTTGCGCGCGAGCGCGGCGAGCACTCGCGAAACGCCGATCGCGTCGCACTCCTCGAGCTCGTCGCTCCACACGCGGATCGCGCGGTCCGCGCCTTTCGCTAGGCACTTGCGCAGCTCCTCGTCGGTGCTGTCGGGACCGACCGTCGCGACGACGACCTCGATGCCGTCGCCTCCCGGGCCCTCCTTCAACCGCATCGCCTCCTCGAGGCTGTAGTTGTCCCACTCGTTGAGGTCGTGGAGGAGGAAGTCGGGATCGACGTCGCGACCGTCCTCGCGGATCTCGAAGTCCTCGTCGAGTGAGGACACCTGCTTGATCGTCACCAGTATTTTCATATCGTCTCCATCTTCTCCTGGGCTGGGTGCGGGTGATGCTCGTGCTGCATGGCGTCGGCGGGGACCGGGTCCGCGGCCGCTCCGAGTCGCCACGCGAAATGGTGGAAGACGCGATACCGGACCTGGACATCCGGGTCTTCGCGCATGCGCCAGCGGTCGGCGTCGGTGAGATTCGGATGGTCGACCGCGAGCGCCCGGTGCAGCGGATACGGGTCCTGGCGCAGGACTCGCAGGATCGCGCGCGGCGTCTGCCGGTTCAGGATCACGGCGCGGCGCACGTCGGCACATTCGTGCACCGCGAGGCGCGCGAGCCGCGACGTCGACGTCATCGGGTTGCGGCCGACGCCGGCGAGGACGTCGACGTCGGTGCTGCGCGCGAGCCGCCGCAGGACCACAAGCGGAAGGTCGTCGCGGTAGGCGACGGCGGCTTGCACCCAGGTCGCCGCGTCGCGACTGAGGCGATCGAGCAGCGACGCCGGACACGCGGGATGGCGCGCAACCGAGCGGCGCACCTCGAGCACGGGGTCCGCGGACGCGCGTTCGAGCAGATAGGTCGGACACGCAGGGTTGCGCGCCAAGACGCGGCGCACCCAGTCGTCGACATCGTCCGCGAGGCACGCGGCGAGCGTCACGGACAGATCGCGCCGGGCGGCGACGGTGCGTCGCACCGCTTCGTCGGTATCGAAGCAGCTCGCGACGACCGCGGCGATCGGCGTCGCGGGGTTGGCGGTCGCCGCTCGCCGCACCGCGACGTCCGCGTCGCCCGCGAGCCGGGCGAGGAGCGCGGCCGGCGTGCGAGCGTGCCGCGCGAGGCAGCGCCGTTCGAGCGGCGACGCCGGCAGCGTCTGCAGCAGCGTGTCGGGGCAGTGATCGTGCAGCAGGATCTGCGCGCGCACAGCTTCCTCGTCGGTGGCCCGCCATAGCGCCATCAGCGTCGCGCCATCCGTCGCGAGGTTCACGGCGAGCAGGCGCTGGAGCACCGGGATGCGTCGCTGCTCGACCGTCGCGAGGACGTCGGAGCTGCTGCCGGTGTTCTCGCACAGCGCGCATAGCGTATCGAGGTCGGCGGCGGCTTCGCCGAGTTCGGCGAGGATCGCCCGCGGCGTGTTCGGGTGGCGGGCGAGCAGCGGCGCCAGGCTCGTCCGCGCGCCGTCGCACCACAACCGGGTCAGCGCCTCGGCGGGCGCCGCCGGGTTGCGGGCGATGCGTGTGCGCTGCGTCGCATCGTCGACGAGGCACGCGAGCCGCTCCAGCACCGCAGGCGCGACGAACGCGGCCGACGCGAGGAGCAGGCGATCGCGGCGCGCACCGAAGAGCCGCGGTTCGAGACAGCGCCGCTGCTGCTCGCTGGCGTGCGGATACAGCGCGGCGGCGCTGAACGGCTCGTCGCTCGCTCGCGCGCGCCGCAGCAACTCCAGCCAGTGCCGCTGCGACGCTGCCACCGAGCGCGGGCTAGACGACGGCGACCGCGTCACGGCTGGCCTCCTCGACATCGGTCGCGGGCTTCGGATCGCCGAGCGCTTCGGTGATCAGCTCGATCAACTCGCGCACGACGAAGCGCCCTTCGAAGCCGCAGGTCTTGCGCGCATCCTCGAACATCGTGAGGTCCTTCGGACAGCACACGACGAACACTTCCAGCCCTTCGATCTCGCCGGCTTCGCGCATGCGGAGTTGCGACGGTTTCTCGGTGCCGACCGCATCCGGAATCCAGATGCGCCCCCCGCCAGCACCGCAGCAGAAGGAGTTGTCGCCGTGGCGCGGCATTTCGACGAGTTCGCAGCCGAGCGCCCGCAGCAGCGCGCGCGGCGCGCCGTACCCCTTGTTGTAGCGGCCGAGATGGCAGGGGTCGTGCAGCGTGACGCGGTAGCCGAGCGGGCGCTTGAATCGCAGCCGTCCCTCCTCGACCATGCGCTGCACGTAGCTCGTGTAGTGCTCGATCTCGTAGCGCCCGCCGAAGTCGGGGTACTCGTTGCGGATCGTGTTGTACGAATGCGGATCGGTCGTGACGATGCGCTTGAAGCTCGCACCGTTGAGCGTCGCGATGTTGTTCTCCGCGAGCAGCTCGTACAGCCCCTCCTCGCCGACGCGGCGCACGTCGTTGCCGGCGTTCGATTCGCCCTCGAAGAGCAGGCCGAAGTCGATGTCGTTGTCGTGCAGCAGGGTCGCGAAAGCCTGGCTGACCTTCTGGTTGCGCGGATCGAAGGACGCGTAGTCGCCGACGAACCACAGCACCTCGACCTCTTCCTTGCGCGCATCCTTGACCGGGAACGGCAGCGATTTCGTCCAGGCGGCGCGCTTCCTCTTCGACTCGCCGAACGAGTTGCCGGTCTTGTGGATGGTCTGCAGCGTCTTTTGCAGCAGGGGCTCCATCGCGCCGTCCTCGACGAGCTTGCGCCGCATCTGCACGATGATCGGCACGTGCTCGACCGCGACCGGACAGATCTCGACGCAGGCCATGCAGGTGCGGCACGACCACAGCGTCTCCATGAACACCTGGCCGACGTCCTTGCCGTGCACGTCGAGCTTCACCTCGTCGGGCAGCGTGTTCTTCTGCAACGCCTCGTTCGCGAACTCGCGCAGCGACAGGATCACGTCGCGCGGCGACAGCGGCGCGCCGGACGCCCGCGCGGGACAGGCCTCGTGGCAGCGGCCGCACTTGGTGCAGGCGTCGAGGTTGAGGAGATGCTTCCACGTGAAGTCGGTGATCGTCGAATAGCCGACGCGCTCGCTGTCGGCCGGCTGGCGTGGCAGGCGCTGCGCCGCGAGCGGGTTGCGCATCATCAGCGAGCCCGACGCGGTGAAGATGTGCTTCACCTTCGTGAAGGGGATCAGCGCGATCAGCGTCAGCGCGAGCACGCCGTGGAACCACCACAATCCGGAGCGCAGCGCGCCCGCCCCGGCCGCGCCGAGCCCGGCCGCGCTCATCACCTCGGCGACCAGCGCACCGAACGGCGACCACCAGCGCAGCTCCCACACCTCCGGCCGCTCCGCGAGCCACACCAGACGCGAGGCCTCGAGCACGTAGCCGGTAATGCCGATCACGATCAGCGTCCACAGGAAGGCCCAGTCCTCGCGGCGGTAGGCGCTGCGGTCGTAGTCCGGGTCGCCGGGCTGGCGGTCGGGACGGGCGTAGTCGAGCTTCGGCGGCTTGATCCAGCCGCGCCGAGCCATCATGTAGATCAGGCCCGAAATCAGGCAGACGCCGGCGACGTCGAGCACGAGCGAGAACCACAGGTAGAAGTCGCCGTGCCAGAAGCGCAGGCCCGTGAGCGGCTCGAGAACGTCGTATTCGAGCGTGATCGTCGCGGTGCCGAAGAAGAGCAGCACGAAGCCGAAGAAAATCAGCCGGTGCGCGCGGCCGGCCGCGGGGTCGCGGCGCACGATCGCGCGATGGCTGAGCACGGTGCGAACCATGTCGAGGAAGCGCGGGCCGAGCGCGAGCGCGGACTCCAGCGGGCGGCCGCGGCGGTACTTGCGAATCTGCACCCAGGTGCCGTAGCCGAAGACCCCGATGGCGCCGAAGCCGAGCAGGTAGAACAGGACAATCGCGGGGGACGAGAATCCCTCGAACAGGACGCGCGTGACCTGCAGCGGATCGAATGTGTCTGTCGCGAGCATGGAGGCTTTCCGTCTGGTTTTCAGGGGAAGCGGCGGGTGCGGCGCAGGACGCGTCGCACCCGCAGCGCGGAGGGCGCCTTACACCTTGTACTGGATCTCGAAGCTGCCACCCGGCATGTGCGGCGTGCCCCACACCGCAACTTCACGGCGATACGGCAACGGCAGCTGCGGGTTCTTCTCCTCGATCTCGCGCCCAACGCGGTGGCCGCTGAAGGTCGCGTCGGCGATCAGCCGCGGAGCCTCCGCGTCGCCGATCAGGTAGATGCCCTTGATGCCGTTGCTTTCCCACTGATCCTCGGCCGCCTTCAGCTCGCGGAACAGGCCGTCGTTCGAGCGGCGCCCGGTGACGAGCACCAGCGAATCGAACTCGATCCAGCGGTGGGTCGTGTTGGCGTCGCGCGGCAACTCGCCGGCGCCGCGGTAGGTGCGGCGCGAACCGTCGCCCCATATGTTGTACACCTCGATCGCCCCCGGGCGGATCTGGCTCGCGAAGTGGTCACCCATCTCCTTGATGCCAAGCTCGTGCAGCCGCCGCATCATGTTCGGGTACTCGAGCGTGAAGTGCATGTAGTTCGCCAGATGCACGCCGCTGACGATCGTCACCTCGTGGCCCGCGACTGCCAGCTTCTCGGCGAGGCTCGGCGCCATGAAGTAGGTGTCCGAGTTGAGGATCACGACGCGCTTGCCGATCGGCTTCTTGCCGTCGATGACCTGCTCGGGCGTGAGCTGGTCGTCGCGCGACGCGTCGGCGCCGGGGATCGGATCGTGCGTGAGGCAGTTCGTGCCGTCGCCGACCCAGTGCGCGCCCGTCGCGATGACGACCTTCTCGGCGCCGTACGACAGGATGTCGGCGGCGGTCATCGCCTTCTGGCCGAGCGCGAGCTGGTTCTGCTTGTTCTTCTTCAGCAGCTTCGTGATCTGCGTCTCGCGGTAGTCGCGGTGATAGCCCCACTCGCCGAGGCCCGGCAGCGTGACGATCCGGTTCAGGTGGCCACCGATCTTCTCGGCCTGGTCCACCAGGTGCACCGTGTGGCCGCGCTCCATCAGCACCCGCGCGCACTCCGCGCCCGACGGACCGGCGCCGACGACGAGCACCGCATCATCCGATTTGGCCTTGGCGAATTTCTCCGGGTGCCAGCCGCGGCGGTATTCCTCGCCGGCGGTCGCGTTCTGCGTGCAGATCATCGGCGGCCCGCCGATCTCCCAGCGCGAGATGCAGACGTTGCAGCCGATGCACACGCGGATGTCGTCGATGCGCCCTTCCTCGACCTTCTTCGGCAGGAAGGGGTCGGCGATCGACGGGCGCGCGGCGCCGATGATGTCCGCGATGCCCTTGGTGACGATCTCGGTCATCTTCTCCGGATCGGTGAAACGGCCGACGCCGAGCACGGGCTTTCTCGATACCTGCTTGATGAAGCGCGTCCAGGGCACCTGGTGCCCCTGCAGATTGAAGCGCGACGGGCCCGCGTCTTCGCCCCACTCGGCGATGTCGCCGACATGGACGTCCCACAGATCCACCAGCGAGTCGGCCATCTCGACGAAGGCCATGCCGTCGCGCTCGACCTCGATTCCGCCCTTGCCATACAGCGAATCGATCGCGAAACGGGTCGCGATCGCGCAGTCGTCGCCGACCGCGCGGCGCACCTTTTCGAGCGTCTCGAGCCAGAAGCGGGCGCGGTTCTGCACCGAGCCGCCGTACTTGTCGGTGCGCTTGTTGTAGTACGGCGACAGGAACTGCAGCGGCAGGTAGGAGTGCGCGCCGTACACATAGACGATGTCGAAGCCGGCGTCGCGGGCGCGCAGCGCGGCCTCGACGTAGTACTGCTGCACCTGGGCGATGTCGTCGAGATCCATCTCCTTGCAGTAGGTCAGGGTCTCGAATTCCGATGCGATCTGGCTCGGGCCGCGCGGCGTCGCCCGGCTTTCCATGCAAGGCGCGTGGGCGCCGCCGTACCACATCTCGATGCCGGCGAGCGCGCCGTACTTGTGCACTTCGTCGGTCATCGCGCGCAGGTTGCGCACGTCGCCTTCGTCCCAGATGCGCGCCGACAGCCGGTGCGTGTCATCGGACTCCGGGTGGATCGAACAGTATTCGGTGTTCATCGCGGCCCAGCCGCCTTCGGCCTTCATCGAGCGATGCGCGGCCTGGAAACCCGGCAGCGTCGAGCCGGCGCCGATGCAGTGCGGCACCTGGTAGAAGCGGTTGCGCAAGGTTTTCGGGCCGATCTGGATCGGTTCGAAAAGAATGTCGTAACGAGGATCGCGAGCCATCTTGTTGTCTCCAGCCGGGTTGTGGGATTGCGCCCTGTGCGCGTCAGTCGTCAGGGCGTGGGCTTGCAGCGCGGCACCGGCCGACATCCGGCGCCGCACGGGGTCATTCGGGCGAGGTGCCCGAGGGAAACGGGAACAGCGCGGGCGCGATGGCGTCTGCGCGCCTGATGTTGTTGTCGTGAAACTTCTGGCGACTTCCAGCGGCGGGTTTCATGTCGCCTCCTGGACGGCGAGTTCGCCACGACGGTCGCGCGGCAGGCGCGCAGTGCCGCCCTCGCCCGCTTCGCACAGGTCGCCCGCGCTGGAAACGTTTTCCGTGGAGAGGACTTCCGGCGGCACGCCTGCGGGAGACGCGAACTGCTCCGCGTGCACCCTGCCCTCGTGCCAGCCGGCGGCGCGGGCCGCGGCGATGGTCGCGGCGACCATCCGCTCGGGACCGCAGACGTACACCTCGGTGCCCTGCGGCTGCCTAGCCAGCAAGGCGTCGAAGTCGATCGACTGCCCGTCGTCCGAGACATACAGGTGCAGGTCGTCGCCGATCATCAGCCGCAGCTCGTCGACGAAGCCCGCATGTTCGGCGTTGCGCACCGCGTAATGCAGCTCGTGCGGAAGCCCCATCGCGCGCAGCTCCGCGAGGTGCGCGAAGAATGGCGTCACGCCCACCCCGCCGGCGATCAGCACATGCTTGCCGCGCGTGCGGATCAGCGGAAACAGATTGACCGGCTCGGAGATGCGCAGCATCGAACCGAGGCGGACCTTTTCATGCATGTAGCGCGAACCGCCGCGGGCGTTCTCGCTGCGTCGCACGGCGATCCGGTAAGGGCCGGTCTCCCAGGGCGAACCCATCAGCGAGTAAGGACTGCGATGAACCGAGTCGTCGTCCGTCATCTCGACGACGATGTGGCTCCCGGCGCCGAATGTGGGGAGCGCGTCCCCGTCCGCGGCTTCAAGCGTGAAGCGCTTGATGAGCGGAGTCAGCTGCTCGATCTCGGTCACACGCACGTCGATGAGACGATCCATGCTCATGAGGGCCTCCGGTGAAATCGGATCGGATGCTTCGGCCTTTGCCGACTCGCCAGGGCAGGCGGTGGCAATCGGCAGACGACGATCACGGGCGGCGAACAGCGGGTCCGCCCGGCGATGCCCGTCGCCCGCTTCGCGGACTGCGCTCGTCAGCCCGCCCCTACGCGGCCGCGCAGCCGCTGCGGATCGTAGAAGGGGGTTCGGACGACGACGCCGGCGTGGGTGCCGCGGCTGTCCCGGATCTCGACGCGCGTGCCGAGCGCCTTGTATTCGGGCTTCAGGTGCACCAGCGCCAGCGACTGCATCAGGTAGCGGCTGAAGGTGGCGCTCGTCACGACGCCCGCTTCCTTGCCATCGACGAGGATGCGTGCGCCCCCCTCGACCGCGACCTCGTCGCGCACCGCGACGCCGGCCTGGACGACCCGCTCCTTTCCGCGCGCCGCGAGCAGCGCCGCCTTGCCGATGTAGTCGCCGGCCTTGTCCGCGTCCACCGCCCAGCCGAGGTTCACCTCCCACGGCGTCGTGTCGCCTTCAGGCATGTCGAACGGGAAGAACAGCAGGCCCGCTTCGATGCGCGCGACATCGAGCGAGTCCCAGGAGCACGGGATCAGGCCGAGGGGTTTTCCGACCTCGAGCAGCGCGTCCCACAGCGCCACCGCGTCTGCCGACGCGCATGCGAGCTCGAAGCCCTCCTCGCCCGAATACCCGCCGCGCGACACCGTCACCTTCAGTCCGCACAGCGTCGTTTCGCGATGTTCGAAGTACGGCAGCGACGCGAGGTCGATGCCGATGTGCGGCGCGAGGATCGACGCGGCGCGGGGCCCCTGCAGCGACAGCATATGCACGTCGAAATCCTGCTCCCAGCTCACGTCGCGGCCGGCGCAAAGCGCCGCCAGTTGCTGCTGCGTCGCGCCGCTGCCATGCGACAGGCGGAACGCGTTCTCGCCGTCGCGGATCACCATCAGATCGTCGCTGATCGCGCCGTTCTCGTTGACCAGCGCGGCCAGTCGCGCCGTGCCCGGGCGCAAGCGCCGGACGTCGATCGGAACCAGGCGGTCGATCACGTCCGCCGCATCCTTTCCGCTGACGCGGACGATGTTCAGCGCGCTGATGTCGTAGAGACCGGCGGCGGTGCGGACCGAGACCACCTCGTCCTGCGAATCGCGTCCGTAGTGCCAGGGAATCTGCATTCCGTTCCAGGTGTCGCCGTCGAGCTTGGAGCCGAGTTCGCGGTGCCGTACGTTGAGAACCGATTGCCGTGATGTCATCGAAATGTCTCCGTGTGCGTCGTTGTTCTGGCGCCCAGTATCGGCAGATCGACAAAGCGCTGAAATTTCCCGTTGGCACTACCCCGCGGGTAGTAGCGGGCGCTACCGCGGCGGGCCAAACGGACTGCCACCGGGGGCGGTCGACCGCAAGCGAGGCAGGCCATTTATTGAGTTGGACTTGCGATTGGAATAAGACGGGGGGGGAATGTCGGGTCGGGGTATCGGGTCGGGGTATCGGGTCGGGGTATCGGCCGGGGTATCGACCCGGGGTATCGGGTCGGGGGAGCGACCCGGGGTGTTGCGCCAGGCGTGAGGTCAGGCGTCGGCGCGGGTATCCCCGCAGGTACCGCGCTGCGCGCGCGGTCCGGGGATCGATGCGGCTATCCGGTCGCGGATCAGGCCGACGATGGCGACGACAAGAGGTCCGGTTTCAAGCGTCTAGTGACCGACGCCGACCATGAGCATGATCGGCGCCCTGACCCGCAGCGCTTCGGCGCCCTCGGAACGGTCCTGACGATCCGCGCGGTGTCGCCCGGTCCGCCCCCCGTGCCGCGGGCGCCGGATTCGTCAGGCTGCCTTTCCCGACGCCATCGAATAGTCGATGCCGATCTTGCCGAAATGCCCACCCGCCTGTTGCAGGCGGAAGGCGTCGGCGAGGTCGTCCAACGCGAAGCTGCGGTCGATGACCGGGCGCAGGCCGGTGGTTTCGACAGCGCGCACCAGGTCGAGCTGGTGCTCGCGGCTGCCCACGCCGATGCCGGTGACGCGCTGCTGGCGCAGCATCAGCTCGGCGGTCGGCACCATATCGGCGAAGCCCGTGAGCGCGCCGATCAGCGCGATATGCCCGCCCACTCGCGCCGAGCGCATCGACTGTGGGAGCGTGCCAGGGCCACCGACCTCGACGACGTGATCGACGCCGCGCCCGCCGGTAAGCGCCAGCACCTCTTTCGACCATTCGGGATGCTGGCGGTAGTTGATGCCGTGATCGGCGCCCAGCGCGGCGGCGCGGGCGAGCTTGTCATCGGAAGACGAGGTTGCGATCACCGTCGCGCCGGCCGCCTTGGCCAGTTGCAGCGCGAAGACCGACACCCCGCCGGTGCCCAGCGTCAGCACGGTATCGCCGGTCTTCAGGCCGCCAGCGACCACGAGCGCGCGCCAGGCGGTCAGGCCGGCAGTGGTCAGCGTGGCCGCCTCCAGGTGGCTCCAACCGCGCGGCGCATGGGTGAAAGCGGTGGCCGGGCGCACGGCTACTTCGCAGGCATAACCGTCGATACCGTCGCCGGGGGTGGTGGCAAAGCCGGCCGCAAGCGGCCCCGGGCCGCCCGCGAGCCATCTCGGGAAGAAGGTGGAGACGACGTGGTCGCCGACCGCGAATTCCTGCACGCCCGCGCCCACGGCCTCGACAACGCCCGCGCCGTCGGACAGCGGGATGCGGTTGTCCTCGACCGGCAGTTGCCCCAGCACCACGGCCAGGTCATGGGCGTTGAGCGAGCTTGCGTGCAGGCGCACACGGATCTCGCCGGCACCGGGCGCGCCCGGATCGGCGATGTCGACGTGCTCGAAACGCTCCTGTCCGAAGGGCCGGCGCAAGCGGATGGCTTTCATGGTGATCACTCCTGTTTACAGCGCCGCCAGCAACGGCGCATGAATCGACGAAAGACAGAACGGGAACATAGTGCGGTTCATCCTCTCCGGGAAGTACGCGCTACTGATGGCACCGTTGTCTCCCGATCTCCCACGACAACCGACTGCTGCGCACCGTCGCGGCGGAATATGGTGAACTCGCATAAGCGATGATAGTCCGACTCTATCGACATTGGCCTCGTCCAATGAATTGCGATACTCGAGTTATCGTGAAACAAAAAGGCCGCCTTGCGGGCGGCCTGGGCGATTCCTGGCGTCCGCTGGCGGACGCCGGATTCGTACGCGTCAGCGCGAGTAACGCTTCTCCATCGCCGACAGCGGGATCGGCGTGATGCGGCTCGCCTTTCCGGCCGTGCCGAAGGCTTCGAAACGGGCGGCGCAAATGCCCGCGGCAGCGTCCTTCGCGACCTTGAAGAACTTGCGCGGATCGAACTCGCCCGGCGCCTGCACCGCGAGGCGGCGGATCGCGCCGCTCATCGCCAGGCGCAGGTCGGTGTCGATATTGACCTTGCGCACACCGTTGCGGATGCCTTCGACGATCGCCTCGACCGGCACGCCGTAGGTCTCGCCGATCTCGCCGCCGAACTCGCGGATGATCGCGAGCCATTCCTGCGGCACGCTCGACGACCCGTGCATCACGAGATGGGTATCGGGGACGCGGCGGTGAATCTCGGCGATGCGCTCGATCGCGAGGATGTCGCCGGTCGGCGGGCGGGTGAACTTGTAGGCGCCGTGGCTGGTGCCTATCGCGACTGCGAGTGCATCCACGCCGGTCGCGGCGACGAACTCGGCCGCCTCGGCCGGGTCAGTCAGCATCTGCGCGTGGTCGAGCGTGCCCTCGGCGCCGACGCCGTCTTCCTCGCCGGCCTGCCCGGTTTCGAGCGACCCGAGGCAGCCGAGTTCCCCTTCGACCGACACGCCGACCGCGTGCGCGATCTCGACAACGCGGCGCGTGACCTCGACGTTGTACTCGTAGCTCGCCGGCGTCTTCATGTCCTCGCGCAAGGAGCCATCCATCATCACGCTCGTGAAGCCGGAGCGGATCGACTGCACGCAGACCGCGGCGCTCGCGCCGTGGTCCTGATGCATGCAGATCGGAATGTCGGGCCACTGCTCCACCGCGGCCTCGACCATCTTGCGCAGGAAGGCTTCGCCCGCGTAGCCGCGCGCGCCGGCCGACGCCTGCAGGATCACCGGACTGTCGGTCCGTTCGGCCGCGGCCATGATGGCCTGGATCTGTTCCATGTTGTTGATGTTGAAAGCGGGCACGCCGTAGCCGTGTTCGGCGGCGTGGTCGAGAAGTTGACGCAGCGAGATCATTGCCATTGCTTGCTCTCCTGGAATGAGTCGGGTTCTGGTGAGTTCGGCGGGCGCATCAGCCCGGCTCCGGCTCGTGCTCGTATTCGCGCACCGGCGCGACCCGGCGGCTGTAGAGCTGTCTGCGGATCCGCAGCGCCGCGACCGCCGGCAGCTCGCGCCCTTCGAGGAACTCGAGGAAGGCACCGCCCCCGGTGGAGATGTAGTCGATGCGCTCGCCGACACCGAACGCGGCGATTGCCGCGAGCGTGTCGCCACCGCCGGCGATCGAGTACGCGCGACTGCCCGCGATCGCGTCGGCGAGCGCACGCGTGCCGGCCGCGAACGGCGCGAACTCGAACACGCCGACCGGCCCGTTCCACACGATCGTGCCGGCGCGCGCGAGCTCGGCCGCGAGGCTCGCCTGCGCACGCGGCCCGATGTCGAGGATCATCTCGTCGGGCTGGACATCCGCTGCCCCACGCACCGTGGCCCGCGCGTCGGATGCGAAGCGGTCCGCAACGACGACGTCCTCGGGCAGCCACAGCCGCGCGCCGCGCGCCGCGAGCCGGCGTTCGACCAGACGGGCGGCGTCGAGCAGGTCGGGTTCGAACAGCGACTTCCCGACCGCGTGGCCGCGCGCGGCGAGAAAGGTGTTCGCGATGCCGCCGCCGACGACGAGCGCGTCGACCTTGTCGGCGAGACTCTGGAGGATCGTCAGCTTCGTCGACACTTTCGATCCGCCGACGATCGCGACCAGCGGGCGCGCCGGCTGCGCCAGCGCGCGACCGAGCGCGTCGAGCTCGGCGGCGAGCAGCGGTCCGGCGCAGGCGACCGGGGCGGCGAGCGCGAGCGCATGCAAGGTGCATTCCCTGCGGTGCGCGGTGCCGAACGCTTCGTTCACATAGACGTCGATCCAGCCCGCGATGCGCGCCGCGAGCTCGGGCGCGTCGGCCTTCTCGCCGCGGTTGCCGCGGCAGTTCTCGAGCAGGACGAGCTCGCCGGCGCGGACGGCGAAACGCCCGTTGACCCAGTCGGCGATGAGCGGCACCGGGCGGCCGAGGAGCCGCGCGAGGCAGTCGGCGACGGGCGCGAGCGAGTCGGCGCGGCCGAGCGCCCCTTCCTTCGGCCGCCCCAGATGCGAGGTCACGACAACCGCGGCCCCGGCGTCGAGGCAGCGGCGAATGCCGGGCAGCGTCGCGCAGATCCGGCTGTCGTCGGCGACCTGTCCGTCGTCGGTCAACGGGACGTTGAAGTCTGCGCGGATGAACACACGACGGCCGGCGAGCGGCACATCGTCGAGACGCAAGAATCGATCGGACATGTCAGTCGGCCTCCATCATCGCGACGACGGTATCGAGCATGCGGTTCGAAAACCCCCATTCGTTGTCGTACCACGCCGTCACCGTGACGAGCTCGTGGTCGGCCCGCGTGAGCGTCGCGTCGAAGATGCTCGAATGCGGGTTGTGGCGAAAATCGCACGACACCAGCGGCAGGTCGTTCACCGTCAGGACGCCCTTCAGCGCGCCGTGCGCCGCTTCGCGGACGATGTCGTTCACCTCGTCCTTCGTCGTCACCCGCGAGGCGATGAACGTGAAGTCCGTGAAGGACACGTTCGGCGTCGGCACGCGGATCGCGTAGCCGTCGAGCCGGCCGGCGAGCTCGGGCAGCACGAGACCGACCGCGGCGGCGGCTCCGGTCTTCGTCGGGATCATCGACTGCGTCGCGCTGCGCGCGCGGCGCGGATCCTCGTGGAAGACGTCGAGCAGCACCTGGTCGTTGGTGTAGGAATGCACCGTCGTCATCTTTCCGCGCACGATGCCTAGCGGCCGGTGCAGCGCTGCGACGACGGGCGCGAGGCAGTTCGTCGTGCAGCTCGCGTTCGACACGACGCGATGATCTCGGCGCAGCGAACGGTGATTGACGCCGTAGACGATCGTCGCGTCGACGTCCTTGCCGGGCGCCGAGATCAGCACCTTGCCGGCGCCAGCGTCGAGGTGCGGCGCCGCGCCCTCCTTCGACCGGAAACGGCCGGTGCATTCGAGCACGACGTCGACGCCGAGCTCGCGCCACGGCAGCCGGAACGGATCGCGCTCGGACACGACCCGGATGCGGTCGTCGCCGATGATCCAGTCGCCGCCGTCCACGTCGATCGAATGCGGGAACGTTCCCTGGATGCTGTCGTAGCGCGTCAGGTGCGCGTTGGCCTCGACGCTGCCGCGCGGGGCGTTGACCGCGACGATGCTGATCGGATTCCGCCGCCCCCCTTCGTAATGGGCGCGCAGCACATTGCGCCCGATGCGGCCGTAGCCGTTGATTGCAACTCGGATGGTCACTGGAGTCTCCTCGATGGTGTTGCGAATTCATGGGTGGGACGCACGAGGCAGGCTTTCCCAGGGCGGAAGTTGAAGTCGCAGCAGCACCCTCGCGCGGACGAGCCGAAGGCCTTATCCGCCGCGTGGTCCGGCGGATAACGCGAGGGTCGGCGGAAGGCGCTTCGCTTTTTCCGCCCTGCGCCGATTCACCCCCTGATCAGGCGTCGTGCGGCGTCTGCGACCCGCTCGGGCGTCAGGCCGAAGAAGGCCGCGAGTTCGCCCGCGGGGGCCGACTCGCCGAAGCGGTCGATGCCGACGACGTCGCCGCGCGTGCCGTCCGGCCCGCTGACGTATTTCCACCAGCCGTCCGAGCGCGCGGCTTCGACCGCGACGCGCGGAACCCCGGGCGGCAGGACGGCCGCGCGCCAGCTCCTGTCCTGCGCGTCGAAGCGGCTCGTGCAGGGCATCGACACGACGCGTGCGCCGATCCCGTCGGCAGCGAGCCGTTCGCGCGCGGCCATCGCGAGCGGGACTTCGGAACCGGTCGCGATCAGCACGACCGCCGGCCTGCCGACCGCAGCCTCCGCGAGCACGTAGCCGCCGCGCGCGATCGCCGCGAGCTGCTCCGCGCTGCGCGCCTGGTTAGGCAGGTTCTGGCGCGACAGCGCGAGCAGGCTCGGCCCGTCCGCGCGCATCACCGCGGCATTCCACGCGGCCTGCGTCTCCGTCGCATCGCACGGACGCCAGACGTCGAGGTCCGGGATCAGGCGCAGCGACGGGACATGCTCGATCGGCTGGTGCGTCGGGCCGTCCTCGCCCAGCCCGATCGAGTCGTGCGTCATCACGTGGATCACGCGCTGCTTCATCAGCGCGCTCATCCGGATCGCGTTGCGGGCGTAGTCCGAGAACACCAGGAAGGTGGCGCCGAACGGCACGAAACCGCCGTGCAGCGCGATGCCGTTGAGCGCCGCCGTCATGCCGAATTCGCGCACGCCCCAGTTGATGTGGCGCCCGCCCGCATCCGCGCGCACCGCGCCGCAGTCCGGCCAGTCGGTCAGGTTGGAGTGCGTGAGGTCCGCCGAGCCGCCGAGGAGTTCCGGCAGCGCGCGCGCGAGGCGGCCGATCGCCTGCTGGCTCGCCTTGCGCGTCGCAACCTCCGGGCCTTCGGTCTGCACACCCTGCAGCATCGCCTCCGCGAGTGCGGCGAAACCGGCCGGCAGTTCGCCTCCGACGCGTCGCGCGAACTCCGCCGCAGCCTCCGGCCACTGTGCTCGGTACGCGGCAAGCCGCTCGTTCCAATTCGCACGCGTCGCAGCACCCGTCCCGCGCGCGTCGAACGCGGCGCGCACGTCGGCCGCCACTTCGAACGGCGGATGCGGCCAGTCGAGCGCGGCGCGCGTCGCGGCGATCTCGTCCTTGCCGAGCGGAGCGCCGTGCGCCGCCGCGGTGCCCGCGCGCGCCGGGCTGCCGCGGCCGATCGTCGTGCGGCAGCAGATCAGCGTCGGGCCGACGTCGTTGTCGGCGTTCGCGAGCGCCTCGCGGATCGCGCGATCCACCGCCTCGACGTCGTGGCCGTCGACGCGCTCGATGACGTTCCAGCCGTACGCGTGAAAGCGGGCCGGCGTGTCGTCGCCGAACCAGCCGCCGACGTCGCCGTCGATCGAGATGCGGTTGTCGTCCCAGAACGCGACGAGCTTCGACAGCCGCTGCACACCCGCGAAGGACGCCGCCTCGTGGCTGACGCCCTCCATCAGGCAGCCGTCGCCGAGGAACACCCAGGTGCGGTGGTCGACGATGTCGTGGCCGGGGCGGTTGAATTCGCGCGCCAGCAGCTTCTCGGCGAGCGCCATGCCGACCGCGTTGGTGATCCCCTGCCCGAGCGGCCCGGTCGTGGTCTCGACGCCCGGCGTGAGACCGTGCTCCGGGTGGCCGGGTGTTTTCGCATGCAGTTGGCGGAAGCGCTTCAGCTCGTCGAGCGGCAGGTCGTAGCCGGTCAGATGCAGCAGCGCATAGAGCAGCATCGAGCCGTGGCCGTTCGACAGCACGAAGCGGTCGCGGTCGGGCCAGCGCGGGTCGGCCGGGTCGTGCCGCAGGTGGCGCGTCCATAACGCGACAGCGATCTCCGCCATGCCCATCGGCATGCCGGGGTGGCCCGAATTCGCCTGTTCGACCGCGTCGATCGCAAGAAAGCGCAGCGCGTTCGCGCACTTCACGTCCAGCAGCGCGGATCCGGCGGTCCGGGTCTCGAGCATCGAGGTTTCAATCGGCTTGTTCATCTCAGAGCACCTTTTTGCGCCGTTCCATCAGGCGCCAGATGAAGGGGGTGAAGATCAGCTGCATCGCCAGTTCCATCTTTCCGCCCGGAACGACGATGGTGTTCGCACGGCTCATGAAGCTGCCGTGGATCATGTTCTGCAGATACGGAAAATCAATGCCCTTGGGATCGGCGAAGCGGATCACGACCATGCTCTCGTCGGCGGTCGGCACCGCGCGCGCGATGAACGGGTTCGACGTGTCCACCATCGGCACGCGCTGGAAATTGACGTGCGTGCGCGCGAACTGCGGGACGATGTAATGCACGTAGTCGTGCATGCGGCGCAGGATCGTGTCGGTGACCGCCTCGGTCGAGTAGCCGCGCATGTTCTTGTCGCGATGAAGCTTCTGGATCCATTCGAGGTTGATCACCGGCACGACGCCGATCAGCAGATCCGGAAATCGCGCGACGTCGACCTTGTCGGTGATGGTTGCGCCGTGCAGGCCCTCGTAGAACAGCAGGTCGCTGCCGGCGGGGATCTCTTCCCAATCGGTGAAGGTGCCGGCCGGCAGGCCGTAGGGTTCGGCCTCGTCGGCGCTGTGCAGGTACTTGCGCCGCAGGCCGCGGCCCGATTCGGAGTAGCTGCGGAACAGCTGTTCGAGCTCGGCAAAGAGGTTGGCTTCCTCGCCGAAGTGGCTGAAGTGGTTGTTCGGCACGCCTTCGAGCTCGGCGAGGCGCTTGCGCATCTCGAGGCGATCGAAGGCATGGAAGCTGTCGCCTTCGATGATCGCGGCGCTGACCTTCTCGCGCCGGAAGATCTCCTCGAAGGTGCGCTGGACGGTGCTGGTGCCGGCGCCGGACGAGCCGGTGATGGCGACGATGGGATGGCGTTCGGACATGGCGTCCCCCTGTGGCGATGAGAAATCAGTTCTGCCGGAACAGGCTGCGCGCGTGGAACAGCGGCAGGTCGCTGTCCTCCTGCGGTCTCGGCGCCGGTTCGGCGTGATAGCGCTCGATCCGCTCGACCTCGTCGCGCGAGCCGAAGACGAAGCCGATGCGCTGATGCAGGCTCTCGGGCACGACATCGAGCACGCGCCGTTCGCCGGTCGAGGCGCGCCCGCCAGCCTGCTCGACGATCATGCCGATCGGGTTGCACTCGTACAGCAGGCGCAGCCGGCCCGGCTTGGCCGGGTCCTTGCGGTCGCGTGGGTACAGGAACACGCCGCCGCGCATCAGGATGCGGTGCGTCTCGGCGACCAGCGACGCGATCCAGCGCATGTTGAAGTCGGCGTCGCGCGGACCGCTGCGGCCGGCGAGGCACTCGTCCACATAGCGGCGCACCGGCGGCTCCCAGAAGCGCGTGTTCGACGCGTTGATCGCGAACTCGCGCGTCGTCTCGGGAATCCGCAGCGCCGGGTGGGTCAGGAAGAAGTCGCCGAGCACCGGATCGAACGTGAAGCCGGCGACGCCGTCGCCGACGGTCAGCACGAGCATCGTCGACGGCCCGTAGATCGCGTAGCCGGCGGCGACCTGGCGCGTGCCCGGCTGCAGGAAGTCCTCGGCCCGCGCATCCTCGCCCGGCGTCTGCGCGCGCAGGATCGAGAAGATCGAGCCAACCGACACGTTGACGTCGATGTTCGACGAACCGTCGAGCGGATCGAACGCCAGCAGGTACTTGCCGCGCGTGCCGCCCTCGGGTAGCGCGATCGGCTCGTCGTTCTCTTCCGACACCATCCCCGCGAGATCGCCGCCCCAGTGCGTCGCACGCAGGAAGATCCGGTCGGCAAGCACGTCGAGCGTCTTCTGCGTCTCGCCCTGCACGTTCTCGGTGTCGAGCGAACCGAGCACGCCGGCGAACGCGCCCTGCGCGACCGCGCGCGAGATCGCCTTGCAGGCTTGCGCGACCTGCAGGATCAGCGCGTTGAATTCGCCGGTCGCGCCCGGGTGGCTGCGCCGTTGTGCGATCAGGTATTCGGTGAGCGTCGTGCGTTCAATGTCGAACATGGCTGCAGCTCCGCGGAGGTCGTTAATCGGTTAGGCATCGGCGTTCAGTTCCTGGAGCGGATGAGCGAAGTGCTATCCGCCGCGTTTCGGGGCCGATGCGCTCGGCGGATCTCCGGCCGGACGCATTCGGTGAATTTCCGGCTCGGGCGCACCAGGCGTATTTCCGGGTCGGACGCATGCGGCGGATGACGCGCTTCGTGGCTCATCCGCCCTCGGGTTTTCGCTCCCGACGAGTGCGGATTCGCGCGCGTCGGACGGATGAAAGTGGCGGCTGCTGCGCACGTCGGCCTCGGTCAGCGTCGTGAGCCGCTCGGCATCGACGGTCTCGCCGGCCTCGAAGAGCCGCAGCGCCTGGCGCAGCCGCATGCGATCGAGCGCGTTCCGGACGCTCCGCGCGTTCGCAAAATGGGGCTGGCGGCGACGCAGCACGATGTACTCGTCGAAAGCGCGGCGCGCACCCTCGTCGAAGCGGTAGTTCCACTGCGCGAGCATCTTCCCGGCGATGTCGCCGAGCTCGCCGTCGGCGTAGTCGGGAAAATCGATGTGGTGCGCGATGCGCGACTTCAGCCCCGGGTTCGATTCGAAGAAGCGCTCCATGCGGTCACCGTAGCCGGCGAGCACGACGACGAGGTCGTCGCGCTGGTTCTCCATCACCTGAAGCAGGATCTCGATCGCCTCCTGGCCGTAGTCCTTTTCGTTTTCGGGCCGGTACAGGTAGTAGGCCTCGTCGATGAAGAGCACTCCGCCCATCGCGCGCTTGAGCACGTCCTTGGTTTTCGGTGCGGTGTGGCCGATGTACTGGCCGACGAGGTCGTCGCGCGTCACCGCGACAACGTGGCCGCGGCGCACGTAGCCGAGCCGCTGCAGGATCTGCGCGATGCGCAGCGCGACCGTGGTCTTGCCGGTGCCGGGGTTGCCGGTGAAGCTCATGTGCAGCGACGGCGGCTCGGTGGCGAGCCCGATCTTGCGCCGCGCGCGATCGACGAGCAGCAGCGCCGCGATCTCGCGCACCCGCCGCTTCACCGGCACGAGGCCGACCAGCTCGCGGTCGAGGCCGTCGAGCACTTCGCCGACGCCGGCCTCGCGGTATTCGGCGGCGAGGTCGACGGTGGCGGGCGGTGTGTCGGACGATGCGGGGGACAGGCCCGCGGCCTGCAGGTCGACGGCGTTCATCGTGTGTCTCCTCGTGATCCGGGCTGGGGTTGGGGCGCGGCGCGTCGCCGCAGCGGCGCGTTCCTGCGCGGATCAGCTGGCGTAGCGCTGGCCTTCGGGCGCCCGCGCGACCGCATAGCTTTCGAGCGTGTAGCGCACGACGCGGCCCTCGCTTTCCTGACGGACCAGGCGGAATCCCGGCTCGTCCGCCGGCCGACTGACGAGGAAGGACATGCGCATCGTCTCCCAGCCGTGCATCGAGTCGAACGCGTTGATGCGGATGTAATGGTCCGGATACGCCGAACGGCATTCGGTCAGCTCGCCCATCACGCCCGCGGGATCGGCGAGGTCGAACATCGGATGGCCCCACATCGACCAGAAGGTGTTGCGCGGGTGCGGATCGTCGGTGTACTCGATGCTGACCGCCCAGCCCTGCGCGAGGCAGTACTCGACCTGCTTCGAGATCTGCGCGTCGGTGAGGTCGGGCAGGAACGAAAAGGCGCCTTGGGTGATTCTCATGTCATGTCTCCTATTGATGCGGCAAGCAATTACCGTTCGGGCTGAGCCTGTCGAAGCCCTGCCACCGCCCTTCGGCAGCATCAGGGCGAACGGTTGTGGCTGCCATCGGTTCAACCATTTCTCGGGGGCGGGCATCACGCTGCGGTCGGCGTCGCGACGAAATCCGACGTGTCGGTCGAGGTGTAGTTGAAGGTCACCTCACCCCAGGTATCGAGTGCGGCGCGCAGCGGCGTGCAGTGGCGAGCGGCGTCCTTCAGGATCTCGGGGCCCTCGTCCGCGATGTCGCGCCCTTCGTTACGCGCGAGCACCATCGCCTCGAGCGCGACGCGGTTCGCGGTCGCACCGGCCTGGATGCCCATCGGATGGCCGATCGTGCCGCCGCCGAACTGCAGCACGACGTCGTCGCCGAACAGGTCGATCAGCTGGTGCATCTGCCCGGCGTGGATCCCGCCGGAGGCGACCGGCATTACGCGGCGGATGCTCGCCCAGTCCTGCTCGAAGAACAGCCCGCGCGGCAGATCGATCTCGTTCTTCATCTCGCGGCAGACGTTGTAGAAGCCCTGCACCGTCATCGGGTCCCCTTCGAGCTTGCCGACCGCGGTGCCGGTGTGCAGGTGATCGACGCCGGCCAGCCGCAGCCACTTCGAGATCACGCGGAACGAGATGCCGTGGTTCTTCTGACGCGTGTAGGTACCGTGGCCCGCGCGGTGCATGTGCAGGATCATGTCGTTCGCGCGCGCCCAGTTGCTCATCGACTGGATCGCGGTCCAGCCGACGATGAGGTCGATCATGATGATCGTCGACCCGAGCGACTTCGCGAATTCGGCGCGCTCGTACATCGCCTCCATCGTGCCGGCGGTCACGTTGAGGTAATGGCCCTTGATCTCGCCGGTGCCGGCGGCCGCGCGCTGAACGCCTTCCATCACGTACAGGAAGCGGTCGCGCCAGTGCATGAAGGGCTGCGAGTTGATGTTCTCGTCGTCCTTCGTGAAGTCGAGGCCGCCGAGCAACGCCTCATAGACGACGCGGCCGTAGTTCTTGCCCGACAGGCCGAGCTTCGGCTTCGTCGTCGCGCCGAGCAGCGGGCGGCCGAAGCAGTTGAGCCGTTCGCGCTCAACGACGATGCCGGTCGGGGGGCCGCGGAAAGTCTTCACATATGCGACCGGCAGCCGCATGTCTTCGAGGCGCGCGGCCTTGATCGGTTTGAAGCTGAAGACGTTGCCGATGATCGACGCGGTCAGGTTCGCGATCGAGCCTTCCTCGAAGAGATCGAGCTCGTAGGCGACGTAGCAGAAGTACTGGCCCGGCTGCCCCGGCACCGGATCGACGCGGTAGGCCTTCGCGCGGTAGCGGTCGCACGCGGTCAGGCGGTCGGTCCAGACGACGGTCCAGGTCGCGGTCGAGGACTCGCCGGCGACGG
Source organism: Aromatoleum sp. (assembly GCF_032027225.1). Classification (GTDB taxonomy): domain Bacteria; phylum Pseudomonadota; class Gammaproteobacteria; order Burkholderiales; family Rhodocyclaceae; genus Aromatoleum. The sequence continues at coordinate 37,980 of NZ_JAVSMM010000018.1, forward strand.
CGGCGGCCGCCTCGATCGCATCGACGCCTTCCTGCGGCGTGATGCGGAACACCGCCAGCACGTCGGTTTCCTTCGGCTGATAGTCACCGTCCCAGTAACCCATCTGCGCGTACTTCAGCACGCCGGCCCGGTAGCGCTTCTTCGGGTCGATGATCTGCTCGGTAGCTTCGGGTGCGCCCATGTCCAGTCCTCCTTGTCGGTTCGCTTGTCCGTTGTCCGTGGGATAGACATTAAGGATCTTTCTAAATAAGCTCCAATCGAATCTAGTCCGACATTGAGATAAGGAATCGTGATGCGTCTTGCCCAGCGCCTGACCCTCCGCCAGCTGCGCGCCCTCGTCGCCGTCGCCGATTCGGGCAGCTTCACCGCGGCTGCCCACCTGCTGCACATCACGCAGCCGGCGGTGTCGATGCAGTTGAAGGAACTCGAGGAAATCGTCGGCGAAGTGCTCGTCGATGGGCGCCGGCAGATCCACCTGACTTCGGCCGGCGAGATCCTCGTGCGGCAGGCGCGGATCGCGCTCGACGCGCTCGAATTCGCCGAGCTGCAGCTGAAGGCGCAGCGCGACGTGCCGGCCGGCACGATCGAGGTCGCGGCGATCACGACGTCCGAATATTTCGTGCCCTACCTGCTCGCGGAGTTCGGCCGGCGCTACCCGGACGTCAGCTTCCGGCTGACCGTCGGCAACCGCGAAGTGGTTCACAAGATGCTGCGCGAGCAACACGCCGACATCGCGATCACCGGCGAACCGCCGAGCGGCCTGCCGCTGCGTCGCATTCCGTTCGCGCCGCATCCGCTGTCGTTCGTCGCCGCACCCGATCACCCGCTCGCCGGGCGCGAGCGGATCGCACCGACCGCGCTCGCGGGCGAGCGCCTGCTGCTGCGCGAACAGGGCTCGGGCACGCGTGCACACCTCGAACGCTTCCTGCGCGCACACAGCGTCAAGGCGGTGCGCGCGGACGAGATGGGCAGCAACGAGACGCTCAAGCAGGCCGCGATGGCCGGCATGGGGATCGCATTCCTGTCGCATCAGGCTTTGGCGATGGAGCTTTCCGCCGGGCGGCTCCTGCGGCTCAACGTGGTCGACACGCCGGTGATGCGCGAGTGGAACGTGCTGGTGCACGAGGGTCGGCCGCCGACCCCGGCGCTCGTCGCGCTGCTCGATTACTTCCAGGAGGAAGGCGCCGAGCGCTTGCGGGCGCTGGCTGCCTGAGCGGGCGTCGCGTCCGAGAACGTCGAGCATTTCGGGCGCCCCGCCACGTACGGTGACTTCTCGCCGCTCAGCCGGCGATCGACGGATGCGAGCCGTTGCCGCCGACGAGCGCGAAAAACTCCCGCCGCGTGTTGGCGTCGTCGCGGAACGCACCCAGCATCCGGCTGGTGATCATCGCGACGCCGGGCTTGTGCACGCCGCGCGTCGTCATGCATTGATGCGCCGCCTCTATGACGACCGCGACGCCTTTCGGCTGCAGCACGTCGTGCAGCGTGTCGGCGATCTGCACCGTCAGCTTTTCCTGGATCTGCAGGCGCTTTGCGTAGGCGTCGACGAGCCGCGCGAGCTTCGAGATGCCGACGACGCGCCGGCGCGGCAGATACGCGACGTGGACGCGACCGATGATCGGCACCATGTGATGCTCGCAATAGCTCTCCACGCGCACGTCGCGCAGCACGATCATTTCGTCGTACCCCTCGACCTCCTCGAAGGTGCGCGCGAGCAGCGCAGCCGGGTCCATGGCGTAACCGGCGAAGAATTCCTCGTACGCGCGCGCGACCCGCGCCGGCGTGTCGCGCAGGCCTTCCCGCGCGGGGTCGTCCCCTGCCCAGCGCAGCAGCGTCCGCACCGCCGCCTCGGCCTCCTTGCGCGTCGGCCGGTCCGCGGTCGCAGCGGACTTGCGCCGGGTGGTCGCCGGTTTCGACCCTTTCGACGACCTGACTGTGCGGGGCGCCGGCGAGCCGCGAGCCTCGTCGATGGGAGTGGTCGGCGTCCAGACGCCGTCGGCGTTGCGCTCTTCAAGCATGTTCGGTCTCCTGCTGCCGATTGGGGGACGTTGCGATGCGCGCATCGGCGGGTTGCCGCGCAGGCCATTCGACGAGGCGCGCGAGTGCGGCGGGTTTGCCGAGAAAAGCCTGTGGGCTCGCGCTCGCGCCATAGGCGCCGGACTGGAACACGGCGACGAGGTCGCCCGGGACGGCGACGGGCAGCACGATGTCCTCGGCCCAGGTGTCGTGCGGCGCGCACAGCGGACCGCACAGCGTCACGCGCTCGACGGGTCGCCCTTCGGCGCCGACGACCGCGAGCGGAAAATGCAGGTGGCGCCGCCCTTCGAGCGCGCCGGTCGCGTGCCAGTGGTGGTTCGCGCCGCCATCGACGATCAGGAATGTGCGGCCGCGGGATTCCTTGCGGTCGACGACGCGGGTCAGGTAAACGCCGGCCTCGGCGACGAGGTAGCGCCCGAGTTCGAGCGCGAGGCGCACGCCGGGCAGCCGCCGCCGGGCGTCGGCAGCAAGCGCGCGCAGGCTCGCGCCCAGCGTCGCGAGCGCGAGCGGCGCGTCGCCGGCGAAGCACGGCACGCCGAAACCGCCACCGAGATTGAGCACGCGCACCGGCGCCGGCGCGAACGGAGCCAGTTCGCAGGCGAGTTCGAGCGTCTGCTGTTGCACGTCGGCGATCGCCCGCGCATCGAGGCAGCCGGAGCCCGCGAAGACGTGGAAGCCTTCGAAGGCCAGCGGCAAGCGGCCGATCCCGGCGAGCACTTGCGGAGCCTGTTCGCTGTCGATGCCGAACCGCCGCGGCCCGCCACCCATGCGCGCGTCGGCCGCGAGGGTGAACGGCGGATTGATCCGCAGCGCGACCCGAGGACGAATGCCGCCGGCCGCGAAGGCAGCCAGGCGCCGCGCCTCGTTCGGCGACTCGACGACGACCAGCGCGTTCGCGGCAACGGCGGCCGCGAGTTCGGCATCCGATTTTCCGGGGCCGGCGACGCTCAGCGCCTCGCCTGCGGCACCGGCCTGCAGCGCGACCGCGATTTCAGCCGCGGACGTGACGTCGCAGCCGTCGACGATCGGCACGACGCAGCCGACGACCGCAGGATCGGGGTTGGCCTTGACGGCGTACAGCAGCGTGAGATCGTCCGGAAATTCGGTGCGCAGCGCGGCCACGCGGGAGGCGATGAGCGGCCGCGAGTAAACGTAGAGCGGTGTGCCGTCGCGTTGCGCTAAGCGCTCCAGCATCGAGCCGCCCCGTGCAGCCGCGCCGTCGAGCTGCCACCGTCGCAGCGCAGCGTCGAGAACCGCGTTCATCGCCCGCGCCTTGCATCAGCTCGCATCGTCGATGTCCTCGACGATCCGCCAGCCACGGATTTGCGCCTCGTTGCGCAGCGCCGGATCCGGGCGCACCGCGACCGCCTCGACAACACGGCTCAGCAGAGGGAGATCGCTGATCGAGTCCGAGTAGAAGGTCGTGTGCGCAAACCGGTCCCAGCCGAGCCCCTGCTCTGCGAGCCAGGCCTCGACGCGGGCGACCTTCGTCGCGCCATGACAGAGCTCACCGACGATCTCGCCGGTGAAGCGGTCGCCGCTCACCTCCGCTCGGCTCGACAGCAGCTGGTCGACGTCGAGCGCGGCCGCGAACGGCGCCGCGACGAAGTCGTTCGTCGTCGTCACCAGCACGCACAGCGCCCCTTTCGCGCGGTGCGAGGCGACGAGCGCTCGGGCTCCGGCGGGAATCTCGTCGGCAAGGCCGGCGGCGAAGTCCTGCCGCAGCGCGTCGAGCTGCTCGCGCGGAAACCGCGCCAGCGGCGCCATTGCGACGCGATGCAGCTCCCGCACCGACAGCGCTCCGCGCACGTACTCGCGACAGCGCTCCAGGTAAAGCTCGGCGGCGTCCCTTTCCAGCAGGCCGCGCCCGATCAGGAAGCGCAGCCAGGCCATCCCGCTGTCGTAGGGGATGAGTGTCAGGTCGAGATCGAAGAGGGCGAGGCGGCGTTCGCTCACGAGCCGCCCGCGATCGTTGCTTCGGCCGTGCTTTGCTGGTCGCGGCCGCGCTGCATCCTGCGGGCTCGTCGTTCCGTCCCGGCGTGCGGCTCGACCGCGCCGTCGCTCACGAGACCGGTGAGGAAGCGCGCCTTCAACGCGCACTCCGCGAATTCCTCGGCGGCCGTGCTGTCGCTGACGATCCCCGCGCCGACGCCCATCCGTCCGCGCCGCAGCGTCCCGGTAGTCGCACCATCGAGCGTCAGCGTGCGGATCGCGACCGACAGGCAGAAGTCGCCGCATGCGGCCTCCCCGCGCGGCGCGTCGATCCAGCCGATGCTTCCCGTGTAAAGCCCGCGCGGTGTGCTCTCGAGCCCGCCGATCAGCTGCATCGTGCAGCGCTTCGGCGCGCCGGTGATCGAGCCGCAGGGGAAGAGCGCGCGCAGGATCGCCGGAAAATCGACGTCGTCGGGCAGTTCCGCCTCGACGGTCGAGGTCATCTGGAACACCGTCGCGTAGGGTTCGATCGAGAACAGCGCCGGCACGCGCACGCTGCCGAGCTTCGCAATACGGCCGAGGTCGTTCCGAAGCAGATCCACGATCATCAGGTTTTCGGCGCGATTCTTCTCGTCCGCTTCGAGCAGCCGCGCGAGCTCGCTGTCGCCCTCGACCACCGGCGCACGGCGCGACGTGCCCTTCATCGGGCGCGTGACGAGTCGGCCCGCGTCGTGCCGGAGGAAGAGCTCCGGCGAACACGACAGCACGTGGCTCGCGCCCGGCCCGGCCGGCAGCGCGATGAACGCGCCGTACGCAACCGGCTGACGTGCGCGCAGCTGGCGGTACAGCGACGCGGGCGAGCCGAATACGTCGAAGTCGAGCCGGTAGGTGTAATTGACCTGGTAGGTCTCGCCTTCGCCGATCGCGTGATGGATGCGCGCGATCGCGGCATCGAAGGCTTCGCGGTCGACGCTCGCACGCGGCGCGAGGACAGTTGCCGGCGCGCGATGTTCGCCGTCGTACGGATAGCCCACGCGCTCGTCGGCGTCCTGCGCGGCGAGCCAGTCCTCGACCTCTTCGGCCGCGAGCTGCGCGAGCCGCTCGAAGATCAGCACGCGCAACGCCCCGCCATCCTCGGGCGCTCTCGTATCGACGCCATTCAGGCGCGCGCCCCATTCGTAATCGGCGAGCACGACAGCGTGGCCGCCGGCCGCGAGGTCGCGCTCGACCCCGCGCCAGACCGCATCGAGCCGGCCGGGATCGATGCAGCGGTGCTCCCGCACAAAGCCGGTGTAGAGCCGGCTAGTCGGATTGGTCGAGGTCGCATTGCAGTCGTCGAGCAGCGCAAAGCAGGCCATGCGTTCCTCCTGGGAGGGATCGTCGATGCGGTAATCGACCGCTTCCGTTCGTCGCGAGCCCTGCGCACGGATGTGCCGAAGACGGCGGCAGGGCCTCGACCGCCGAGCGGCGGCCGATGGCGAAAGGTTCAGTCCGAAGGGGACCGGCTGGAAGTTCGGCGACGCGCGTCGGCGTCAGCTCCAGTCGTCCATGTCGTGCCGAATGCTGTGGCGGTTCGCGATCAGCTCGTCGACGCTGGGCTCGTTCGCCAGCGCGCGGTGGATCGCCAGCTTCGTCGCCTCGTAATTCGTGCGGTACATGTCCTTCTTGTCGAGCTCGGCGTGCGTCGCGCAGCGCGGATCGATCCACACGAGGCTGATGATGCACAGATCGTTTGCGTGCTCCCTGGGGATCACGCCTTCGATGAGGCAGTCGACGACCGCGTCGGCCGTCGCGGACTGCACGACGCCGCCGAACAGCTCGATGTTCGCGCTGTCGCGCAAAGTGACCTTCGGCACGAGGATCGTCGGCGGCCGCACCATCTGGTTGCAGGCGCGGATCGCGAACATCGCCGTGTGGCCCTTGCTCTGCGCCATCATGTTTGCGAAGGCCTGTCCGACCGGGCCGTCGCTGCGGCCGATCAGGATTTCGGGCATCGCGTCGGTGTATTGGCCTTCGGCTGCGAAGACGGTGGCTTCGCCGGCGTGGAAAATGAAGTTGCTGTTCATCGGAATGCTCCTGTCGGGGTTTCGGGGTAGTGACCCGCGCGGCGGGTCGCGTCGATCGGAATTCAGGCGGGCAGCAGCCACTCCCCCTTGCCGTCTGCGGCGAGGTCGCCGACGAGACGGCGCGGACGGCTGACGGCGAGCCCGGCGAACGGCCCGCCGTGCTTCGCGAGACTGCGCGCGAGCAGCGCCCAGATCACGCCGATGTCGTGGCCGGTCGGCGCGAAGGTCGATGGCGGTTCGGGCTGCGGTCCGGCGAAGATCAGCGTTCCGCGGCGCATGCCGTAGCCGCAGTGCGCGCCGGCCTCGCCGGCGACGGCGATCGTGCCGGCGACCATCCGCGACGCGAGGAAGTCGCCCGTGCCGCCGAACACCAGCGCGGTGCCGCGGCGCATGCGGTCGCCGAAGCGCGCGCCGGCGTCGCCGCGAACGATGAAGAGGCCGCCGCGCATGCCGTCCATGTCGCCCGGCAGCGCGCTCGCGGCGTAGTCGCCGACGTCGCCCGCGACTTCCAGCCTGCCGCCGGACATCTCGCACGCGGCGAGCATCCCGGCGCTGCCGGCGACGACGATCTCACCGTCCCGCATGCCGGCGCCGACGTAATCACCGGCATCGCCTTCGACGCGGATGCATCCGCCGTCGAGCTCCCGGCCGATACCGTCGCAGCGCGACAGATCGCCTTCGAAAACGAGCGTTGCATCGTTGCCGGCAATCGCTTCGACATCGAACCATTCACCGAGCGGCATCGCCTCGTTGCCGTGCCATACCGGCCGCCGTGCGACATCGGCCGCGCTCTGGCCGGCGACCGACAAGGGCGTGAGTCCGGCGAGTTCGAGGCGCAGCGTCGGCGGCGTGCGCAGCCGCAAGCGGAACGAGGCGGCGGCGCCGAAGCTGTTTTGCGTCGTCATGCGCCCTCCCCGGCGAGCACCTTGTGCAGTGGATAGAGAAACGGGCCGAGCTTGCCGCCGTAGTTGCCGGCGGAGATCCGCCGCACGCCGGCCGCCGCGCCGCGCGCGAGGATCGCCTCCATGCCGACCCGCATCGCCGCGGCGACGTCCTCGGCGGTCAGCCCGTCGATGACGACTTCCATCACGCAGCCGATGTCCGCGCCCAGTTCGGTCTTCTTCACCAGCGGCGCGAGCGACGGGCAGAACGCGTCGTTGGTCGACGCCGGCAGTGACGCGTACTTGCTGCCGATCTTCGAGCCCGAGCGTACGACGCCGCCGGGAAACGGCATGATCACGCCGGTGAGCGCGCACATCGCCGCGACCGCCGCCTCCGCGGCGCCGAGCGCGGCTTCGGTGTCGCGCGCGAGGATCAGCAGATTGCCACCGCCGACCGCCTTCACGACCGGCGTCGTTTCCTCGGCGACGAACTCACCGTCCATCACCGGCACGCGCCAGTAGCGCGCGCCATCGATCATCTTCGAGATCTGTCCGCCGTCACCGAAGAAGCGCAGGTTCTTGCCGAGCGCGATCCGCTCCGCGGCCGCGTCGTCGAGGCCGGCGTAGATCGCGGTCGTCGGGCAGGTCAGCACGCACTGGCCGACGCGCCGCTCGAGCTGCTTCGCGAGCTCCTTGCCCGACATCGAGAACAGCAGCACCGCGACGCCGGGACGCCCGTCCGGCGTCTCGTCCGGCGGGACGGTGCGCTCGATGCCGGCCTCGCAACCGCAGGCGATCACCGAGGTCGCGAAGCCGGTCATCGCTACCGCCGCGTGCCGCGCCCAGGTCGCATTGTGGGCGGTGATCACGACCCGCGTCGCCTTCATCGGAAAGGCTTCGGCGAAGGTGTCGTCGACGACGACGCCGTTGATTTCGACAGCGGCGCCTGTGCTCACCGAACTGCCCTCCATGGGTTTGACACCGCCGAACGTAGGGCGGAGAAGCGAAGCACCTTGCGCCGGACGGTCAGCGGTTCCGGCGCGGGGGTGCATGCGGCGGACAGCACCGCTGCGCGGTTCAGCCGTCCTGCGACGGCGACAATGGCCGAGCTCATGTCCGCCCTCCCCGGCCGTGAAGTCGGCACGGCAGCAGCCGGCCGCCATTCGCGCACGAGCACAGTTCGTCGCGCCCGATTTCGGCGTGACGCCAGCTCGTCGACAGGTGCTCCGCGCTGTAGCGTGCGAGTTCGCGCTCGATGCCGCGGTCGTATTCGGGCTCGAGGAAGTGCGTGCCGCCGACCGGCGTCGCCTCGATGCGGCCACGCCGCGCGACCAGCTCGCCGTCCTTGAACACGTACTCGGGGGCGGTGAACATCGTTTCGCGGTCGGCGTCGTCGCGATAGACGGCGATGTCCGCGGCCGCACCGATGCCGAGCTGGCCGCGGTCGGCAAGACCGAGGAGCTGCGCCGGCGCTGCGCGCGTCATGATCGCGATGTCGTACAAGGACAGCTCGCGCCGGATCTCGCGCAATTCCGCGGTCGCCGCGACGTCGGGATGCAGCTTCGCGAGCTGCTCGTCGCGGAAGCTCTTGTCCATCAGCAGGCGGATCAGGTGCGGGTAGCTCGTGAACGGGCCGCCGTTCGGATGGTCCGTCGTCAGCACGACGCGCCACGGATCGTCCATCAGCAGGAAGAGTTCGAGGCCGATCGCCCACTGCAGCGCATTCACGTAGCTCTGCTCGCGGTAGCGGAACGGCACGACGCCGCAGCCGGCGTCGCACTCGATGTCCGCACCGATCCACTTGCGCGGGCTGCCGAGGTCCGCGTTCGCGTGCTGGCGCATCGTGTCGCCGGATGCGGTGACGGTCTGGCCGAAGATGATCTGGCCGACGTCGATGCTGACGTTCGGATGCGCCTTTACCACCTCGGCGAGCTGCCGCGCCGCCGACGAAAACTTGCGCGCGCCTTCGTTGCCGTAGCTGTGGAACTGCACGTGGGTGAGATGGCCGGGCAGCCCGTCGAGCGCGGCGATCGTCGCCAGCGTCGATTCGATGTTTCCCGGCACGCCGAGGTTGCTGGCGTGGATGTGCAGCGGCTGTGGCACCCCGAGCTCATGCACCGCGCGGGCGAGCACCTGCACGACCTCCCGCGGCGTCACGCGCCAGTGCGCGTGATCCTCGTCGACGTCGAGCTTGCGCTGATTGAACTTGAACGCCGAGATGCCGCCCGGATTCACGACCTTGACGCCCATCGCGCGCGTCGCCTTGATCGTCCAGCCGACGTAGTCGCGGATGCGCTGGAAGTCCTGCCGCTCGGCGAGCATTTGCAGGAACAGCTCGTCGTTGCCGAGCATCACGTACGCGCCGTGGTCGAGGATAGGCGTGTCGCCCATCTCCATGTGCGCGTGGCGCGCGTTCGATATCGCCATCGCGGGCTCGAACGCCGCGGTGTAGCCCATCTCGGCGTAGCGGTAGCCGGTCGCAAGCGTGCCGGGCGTGCAGCAGCCGCTGGATGCGAGCTCGAGCGGGTTTTCCGGCGCACGGTTCGCGCGGTGGTCTTCGGGCAGCAGCATGCGCGCGAGGTTCACCTTGCCGCCGCCGATGTGCGTATGCATGTCGATGCCGCCCGCCATCACGACCCTGCCCGACACGTCGTAGTCGCGGTCGACGCGCTCGGCCGGATGCAGATCGACGATGCGCCCGTCGCGCATGCCGATGTCGCGCACCTCGCCGTCGACGCCGTTGGCCGGGTCATAAACGCGGCCGCCGCGCAGTCGGATCGTGCTCATCGCGCGCCTCCTTGTTCGGTTCTCCGACGCTCGGCGAGCGCGCGACCGATGTCGTCGGCGACCTGCGCGACCGTCGGCAGCGTGTCGGCGTAGATCGGCGTCAGCGGCACGACGATGCCGCCGTCGGCGCGGAAGAGATGGCCGGCGGAGCCGATGCCGGGCGTCGACACCGGGATGAAGATCGTGTCGGGCCGGTCGTCGAGCGCGGCCTGCAGATCGGGATGGCCGAGCAGCACGAGCGGCAGGTCGCTCGTGGGCGGCACGAGATCGGGCCCGAAGCTCGACACCCACAGCAGCGCGTCGACCGCCCGGTCGGCGACGAGGCGGTCGGCGGCGTAGCGTTGCGGCTCGTGCACCAGCCCCCGCGCATGGACGCCGGTGCGCAGCGGCAGGCCGGACAGCCAGGTCGTGACCTGGTTCGCGGTATAGCCGCCGTCCCCGCCGCCGAGGCAGAACGCGGCGGCGCGCGTCGTGCGATTCAGCGTATTGACGATGCGCTGGATCGTCTCCGCGACGAGCGCGCCGTGCTCCGGCAGGCTGCCGGACTCCCACACGATCACGGTATAGCGCGCCGCTTGCATGCGCGCGGCAAGCGCGTCGAGCGCGGGATCGGACATCGCCGTGCCACGCCCCGCGACGCGCGCGGCAAGGAGCGCAGCGGTATCGAACACGTCGCCGACGAACGGGATCTCCTGCGTCGTGCAACCGTCGAGGCCGGGCGTCGCGCGGTCGGCCGCCGCGCCGACGAAGACCACTTGTCGCGCGGGTGCGCCGGCCGCGGGCGCGGTGCGCCGGAAGAATTCCGGGTAATGATCAACCGCGTTCGTACCGAGGCAGACGACGAGGTCGGCGCGGTTGCGGATCTCGGCGAGCGTCGTGTAGAAGACGCCGCGATCCTGCAGCGCCCGCGTCGAATGCATCAGCGCGCCGCCGTTCGCGTGGTCGAGGATCGCGCCGCTCGCATCGGCGAGGCGATACAGCGCGCGCATCCCGGCGACGTCGGTCGCGAGCCCGCCGAAGATCGGCTGGCGGCTCCCGGCGAGGATCGCCGCAGCGGCCGCGATCGCGCTGGCGTGGTCCGCTGGTCGCCCGTCGTGTCGGGGCATCGCCGACGACGCAGAGGCGCCGAAGTGCGAAAGCGCGGCCGCGGCGCGCGGACAGTCGCTGTCGACGAGCGCGGGGCCCTCACCCGCCGAGATGCGATAACCGTCGCACGACAGCGGGCAGAACGGACACGTCCAGGGCTGGCCCGTCGGCGCGGTCGAGGAATCGGGAACAGTGATGGCAGTCATGGCCGTCATCAGGCAAGCGCTATGCCAACGGGCAGCGCCCAGTCTTCGCCGCGATTCGCCGTCCTTCTCGCCGCCCGGCTCAACAGTGTGTCAGGGCCGCACAGGGCAGCGCCGGGACACACTGTCACGACGCCGAGCGGATCGATTCCGCCGATCCACCCCAACGTCCGCGCCCCGGCGCGCCGTCGCCGATTGAAGGAAATTCGCCGCCACCGTCACGATCGACGACCTCCGCGAACGATGAAAATCCCATCGGCAGTTCGTCGCCAGCTACTATTTGCGTGGCATATGAAGCGCATCACCACGCCGCGGGCAACGCCGACCGCCGATCCTTCGGACAGCTTGCGTTGCCGCCGAGTTTTTTCATTCTTATCGGGTATTTAACGCGAAATCCGCCGTCCGGATCCCCCCGGAATTTGTGAAAAAAGATTAGAAAACCCCCGATTTCGGGTGAGCCGCGTACCCTTGCTGCACCGCGGCAAGCAATCTTCGCGGTCCGCCGACGAATAGGTTCGTGGCGGCGACGCTCAAACCGACGTTGGAGCGCATCGCCGCGAACGCCCCCTTTCTCGCCGTTTGCCCGATGAACCCAGCCCCTCCTTCCCAACTCCCCCCAAACAGCGGTCCCGGTGCGACGGAACCGACGCGCCACCCGATCGGGCCGAGCCACGACGCCTTGCCGCGAGGCACGCGGTTCGCCGAGTACGAGCTCCTGTCCGTCCTCGGCGAAGGGCGATCGGGGATCGTCTATCTCGCGACGGACCACGGCCTCGAACGTCAGATCGCGATCAAGGAATACCTGCCTGCGGCGCTGGCGTCGCGGGGCAAGGGAACGGAGATCGTGCTGCGCTCGCACGGGCACGCAGCGACCTTCGCCCTCGGCCTCGAGTCCTTCGTCAACCGGGCTCGTCTGCTGGCGCGCTTCGACCACCCGGCGCTGATGCGCGTCTATCGCTTCTGGGAAGCCAACGGCACCGCCTACATGGCGATGCCCTACTACGAAGGGGTCACGGTCGAGCTCGCACGCGGGGCGATGACGCATCCGCCGGACGAAGCCTGGCTGCGCGATCTGCTGTTGCCGCTGCTCGACGCGCTCGACGTTCTGCACGGCGCCGCCTGTCATCACGGGAACATCTCGCCGCAGAACATCCTGCTGCAAGCCCACGGCCGGCCGGTGCTGCTGGATTCCGGGGCCGCGCGCCACCTCGTCGCGGATCGCACCGACGCCGCCACCGTCATCCTCAACCCCGGCTTTGCGCCGATCGAGCAGTACGCGGAATCGACACAGTTGCGGCAGGGTCCGTGGACCGATCTCTACGCGCTCGCTGCGGTCGCCTACTACTGCGTCAGCGGCGAGCCGCCGATGGCCTCCACCGTCCGGGCGGTCGACGATCAGATGGAGCCGCTGTTCCAGGTGGTGGACCGCATCGGCCGCAGCTTCCCGGACCTGAACTACAGCGTCGCCTTCGTCTCCGCGATCGAACGCGCGCTCAATGTAAGACCCCAGGAGCGCCCCCAAAGCGTCGCCGAATTCCGACGCGCGCTGCTCGGCGGCCGGGGCGCCGCGGACTCGCTCGGCGTGCCGTCCGTCATCGAGAAAGCGAAGCGCCGCGCAACGTCGCCCCCGCCGGAGTCTCCGTCCGAAGAGACTGCGCCGTTCATGGTTTCCCTGAAAGCCGCGGCGGTCGAGAACGTCGAGGACACGGCCCGCAAGCGCGCGGAACCGTGGCTGCGGGAAACGGCACCGAACTCGCAAACGACTCCGGAGCGGGACCCGCGATCGCGGCTCGCGTCGTCCGGCACGCAAACTCCCGCAACAGGCGCCGACGATGGCGATGACGCCGCCTGGCGGGCCGCACTCGATGCCGCATTGAGCCCGGATGGGCCGGAGTTCGGGGAATTTTCGGCATCCGAGGGCGATACGAATCCGCAGGACGCGCGCGGGTCTCAGCGGCCCCGGCGCGATGCGAAAGCGCGCGGCGGGCGCCGCGCACTGTTCATCGGTGCGGCTGCAGCGCTGCTCGTCGTCCTCGGGGCGGGCGGCTGGATGATGTGGTCGGACTACCGCGGCGCGAAGGCCGAACTGCGCTCGCTGGCGCTTGGCCCGGAATCGGACGGGCAGCCCGCGTCCCTCCTCCCTCCCATGCCGCCGGCGACCGTTCCCCCCGAGCCGACGGCTCACCGGCCCGAGCCCGCGGCGAGCGTGGAGCCGGATCGCCCGGCGACGGTCCCGCCCGAGGAACGGCCGGAGAACTTTGCGACGGCGCTGTCAGCCCGAGCGGCGGCCGAACCGCCGTTGCGGTCGTCCTCGAACACGGCGACGGACGACACCGCTACCGAGCCAGTCCTCGACCAAGACCGGAGCCTCGCCGAAGCACTACCGGAGCGGGCACGCCCGAACTCTCCCACCGCCCCGGCGGAAGCGGCCCCGAGCGAGCCGGCCGGGGACAAACAGACGCCCGTCGCGGAACCGCCGCCCAGGCGGGCGCCTCGGAAATCTCCCGCCGTCGCAAAGGAAGCCCCGCCGCAGGCCAGGCTCGTCGAGGAAGAATCGAACAATCCGCGGGTGCTGTGCGGATCACGCACGCAGTTCTCCCTCTATCGCTGCATGAAAGCGGCGTGCGATCGGGAGAAGTACTTCGACCACCCCGAATGCAAGTACCTGCGCGTAACGGATGCGGTGAGGGCCTCCCCCTAAGCGGGAAGAACCGGAAATTCGACCGCGCGCCGGCGACAACACCGCCACCCCCGGCCGCTGTAGGTCATCGCGCACCGTCACTACGCCGTCCGCGCAATGCGAAGGCGATGCCGATGCGAGTTCTGGTGGCGCAGGTCACGGACACGACTTGCTGCACTGCACCATTTGCGGGTAATATACGCGGCGATTCGATACCGCGGATAACAAGTGCGCTGCACCACAGCACACCGCAACCCCGGTGAGCCTTCTCAGACCTGAAAGGAGCCCACCATGAAACTCACTTCCACAATCGCCGCCGTCACCGCCGTTCTTTTGGCCGCGAGCTTCGGCGCGCGGGCCGAAACGCCAAACGACGACGCCCCCTACGGCAAGCATCTGACTTCGATCGATGCGGTCGCCAAATCGCGCGCCGGTTCGTTCGACGTCTACATCGATCAGCCGACCGGATTCGCGTTCGTGAACACGCCTGCGGGCTGGAAGTTCACGCGCCAGGTGCCGGATCAGTCGCCGGTCGCCGATGCGTCCGCGCCCGCCCCGGTCGCGAAGTTCTGAAGACCGCCTCAGTTTCACCGCGTTGACGCAAGGGCCGCAGTTGCGGCCCTTTTTCATGGCCGCCTCGCCTGCGCCTCGGTTCTTGCTCACTTACCCGTCGGCGCGGGCGCAGTCCCTTCCAGCTCGGCCTGTTCGAGCGCGCGGTAGAGGTGGAGAACGTTCTGCCGGTGCACCTCGGGGTATCCGACCCAGGTCGCGTAATCCGGCAGCGCGGCCTCGTCGAGCGTGGCGGACAGCGCGGCACCGGACGCGTACCGACGCCGCACCTCGGCGTCGAGCGCGACGAGATAGGCGCGCAGCGCCGCGACGGTTTCGACGGCGACGACCGGGCCGTGCCCGGGCACGATGCGCGTCGCCGGCAGTGTGGCAATACGATCGAGCGCGGCGATCCAGGCCGCGACGTCCGCGTCCCGCGCAACGGGCACGCGCCCGACGACGACGAGGCCGCCGGCGAACAGGAGCCCATTCTCGCGGTCGAGCACCGCGACGTTGCCGGGCGTGCTCGCCGGGCCGAAGTCGAGGACCTCGACGCGGCGCCCGCCGAGATCGACCGCGTAGTCTCCTTCAGCGAGCCGGTCCGCCCGCGGTACGCGGGTCTCCGCCATCGCGTCGGCGCCGTAGGCTTCGATGGAGCGCCGCAGACAGATTGCACAACGTTGGGCGATGAGCTCGGCGGTGCGCGGATGCGTGACGATCGGGACGCCGGCGTCCTGCAACGCGCCGGCGCCGAACAGGAATTCCGGCTGGCGATGGGAAATCAGCGCCGAGCGCACGGGCCGGTCGGTGGCCCGGCGGGCTGCGGCGAGGACTTCGCGTCCCTGGCGGGCCGAAGCGCCGGTGTCGACCAGCAGCGCCGCGTCGCTCCCGACCAGCAGGCCGACGTTCCCCGCCTCTTCGTGCGGCGCGGCGGACGCGGCGAGCGCTGGCCCGGTTAGCACGAAGGCGCCGGGTGCGATCGAGTCGAACTCCGCCGCACGAGCGCTCGCGGTCGCGCTCAGGGCGGCCGCAATCACTGCGGCCGCGGCGAGCAAGGCACGGCCGGGCGCGGTCGCACGCATTCACGCGCCCTCGCCGGTCGAACCGACCGGAATGCGACTCTCGAAAGTCCGGCCGTCGGTATCGACGACCTCGGCCGCGAGGTCCCCGCCGTCGTCGCTGCGGAACAGGAAGCGGAAGCTCGGGTTCTCGCTGATCGAGAAATCGACATCGGCGATCAGCACCGGCTTGTCGCGGTATCGCACCGTGACCTGGCGCACGAAACGGGCCGTCGGATACAGCCGCGTGATCTGGTCCATCGCGAGGCCCGACGTGTTCGGATGGCTCACCATCAGCTGCGCGCGGCGCGGCTCCCCGGTGTCGTCGACCTTCAGCTTCATGCGACCGAGGTTGGCAGCGGCAGCCGCGGGGTCTTTCGCGGCCGGCGCCGAACAGCCGCCCGACGCCTTGACGAAGCGCGTCGCCATGTGGAGCGAGCCGTCGTCGAGTTCGGCGATCGCGCGCATGAAGGTGTACTGCTCGACGCGCACGCGCGTCTCGAGGTCGGCGCGGCCACTCTCCGGCGTGAAATGGAAGGTCCCCGCAAGCGGTGACGGGTTGCCGTCGATGACGAGCCATGCGGTCCTGACGTAGCGCGCCTGCGACTGCTCGATGCGGCTGCGCAGCGCGATCGGCACGATCGCCGCGTCCTCGGCACGGTATGGCGCTTCGAGGGTCAGCACGTCGGGGGTCGCGACCGCGATCGGCCGCGAGCCGAACAGCGCGGCGCGCACCTGCTGCCATTGCGGACTCGCATCCGGGTCGTCGGCCGGATCGGCCCCCGGTGCGGAGCCGGCGCGACAGGCGAGAAACACGCCGAGCGCAATCAGAACGAGCTGTCTCGCCATCGTCACTACTCCCATTCGAGTTCGGCATAGGCCGCGGTGAGATTGCGCCGGTGATAGCCCTCGGCAAGCCGCCACGCGCTCGCGTCGGCCGCGTCGCTCGCTTCCACCGTCTGCTGCAGTGTGAGGCCCCGGGCGAGCGCATCGCGCACGCGGGCAACGACCTGTTCGAGGTAGCGCGTCTGCGTGTCGAGCGTCGCCGGCCACGGCGGCGCGATCCTGCCATGGCCGGGGATGACCTGCCGCGCCGGCAGTTCGCGCAAGCGGGCCGAGACCTCGAGCCAGCCCTTGATGCTTCCGTCGATGGACGGAATGCGCTGGTCGAACAGCAGATCCCCGAGCCACAGCGTGCCGGTCGTCTCGTCGAACACCGTCAAATCGTTGTCGGTGTGAGCCGTCGGCCAGCGCTGCAGCGACAGCACGCGACCGCCGAGGTCGAGCCGCAGCGGCGCGTCGACGAGCAGGTCGGGCGGGACGAGGCGGAGGCTGTCCGAACTCGTGCCGAGGGCCGCCGCCAGCGCCGCGCGATAGTGCTCGTCGCGCGCCGCGAGCGCCTGCGGCAGCTGCACGCTGCCGACGAACCGCGGCCGGGGCGCCGCGTCGAGGAAGGCCGCATTGCCGAACACGTGGTCCGGGTGCATGTGGGTGTTGATCACGTAGCACACCGGAAGACTCGTCCTGCTGCGCACGGCGGCGGCGAGCGCACGACCGACCGCGGGACTGCCGCCGCTGTCGATCACGGCGACGCATTTTTCGCCGACGATGAAGCCGATGTTCGCGATATCGCCCAGATTGTCGGAAGTCGTCTCTTCGTGGACGCCCGCGTGGACGAAGACGCCGGCCGCGGATTCGGTGACTTCCAGTGGCGCGACGTCGCTTCCTCGCGCGGGCGACAGCGCGGCAAGAGACCCCGCCGTGCACAGAACGGCAAACAGGGCGCGGAGCGATAGGCTCCCGGCCCCGGAGCGCGTCATTGCATCAGGCACGCCTTGCGCGCCTCGGCCTGCACCGCGCGATACTTCCCGGCCATCTCCTTGCCGCCGGCGTAGGCGCGCATCATCTCGCCGCGCTCGCCACCGATGCCGAAGGCATTGGCGGCGGTGGAATATTCGACGTACTCGTCGTGCGTCAGGCGCTGCGCGACCGCGTCGATGACGCAGCTGCACTTGTACAGCTTCTCCAGCTCCGGACCCTTTGCGTCGCGCGCACAGCCGAGCACGTACTCCACGCGGGCGAGCGTCGGGAAATCGTTGGCCCCCTCGGCCGCGACCGCCGGGCTGCCCGGCAAAAGGCCGATCACGCACAGCACGAGCAGCTTCTTCATTCGCTATTCCCCTTTTGTGATGTAACCCGGTGCGGGCGCGTTCGGCGGCGTGCCGTCGGACGCCTCGTCGCGCAGCGTGAGGATCTCTTCGAGCAGCGGCTCCTCCCTCGACGCGACGGCGGCAACGCGGCTGCGCAGTTCGTACACCCCGCCCGGAACCTGCGGCGACAGCGTGAACAGGTAGACCTTGTCCGCCATTCCGCGGAACCGTTCCGCGAGCGTGTCATTCGCGTACGGGTGAATCTCGACGCGCGTGCCCTGCAGGACCTGGCCGCGATAGCGCACGGCGACGGTGCTCACATGCGCGCCCTCGGCGAGCGCAAGACGGATGCGGCGTCTGAAGTAATTTTCCTGTCCGCCGAGACGTCGGTGCATGTCGCGCACGTCGGACTCGAGGAAATACAGGATCAGCGGGTTGCTGGTCGCGTTATCGACCTCGGGCAGCGCGAGATGGCGGTCGCCGTGCAGGTAATCGACCTGCACCGCCCTGCCCGGCCGGCCTTCCTCGCGCCGGGCGGTAACGACGACCTCGTCGTCCACGGCCGCCTGGCCCGCCTCGTTCTTGCGATAGCGGTAGCGCAGGGTCGCGGAGTCGGGCAGATTTTCGAGGTGGGGCGCGGCGAAGACCTGCTGCTCGGCCGACGAGAAGTCCGTGCCGTCCTGCGGTGCGACCTCCGCGTGAACGGCGCCGCCCAGGAACAGCGCCGCCAGCGCGGATGACATAATCCACCGTCGCATCGATCGACTTCTCCTCATCGGCGCCGTCCGGTGGCGAACGTCCAGGTGATGCATTCGAGCCCGCCCCGGTCAGCGCGCGGCCTGCGCCGCCGGCACCGTCGCGGCGAGCGGTGTCGCGGACGCGACGGCGGCGGACGCCTGTGCAGGAAGCAGCGGCACGCCGTACTCGTGCAGGATCGCGTCGATGCGGTCCTGATTGCGTTCGATCAGCGTCTCGATCTGCGCCTTCCACGCCTTCTCGCCGAAACGCACCCCCATCGCGATCGAGTAGTCGAACTGGACGCCCGGCTCCGACGCCAGCGGGACGATCCGCAGCGCGCTGTCCTTCGCTTCGCGCACGAGGTAGCTGCCGATCGGCCCCCACACGACCGCGGCGTCGATCGCACCCGACGCCAGGTCACGCGCGACGACGTCCGCGGGGACCTCGTCCGGGTTCGGGCTCATCACGCGGTATGGCACGCCGGAGTCCACGAGCTGGTGACGGTCGAGCCACGCCGAGCCGGGCGAGCGGTCGAAGACGCCGATCCTGAGGCCCGCGAGCGTCGGCCGCGGCAGCGCGAGGAAGTCGTCGGCGCTGTCGACGTTGGCGAGCGCTTTCGCGGCCGGAAAGACGAGGACGTAGGTCGAGCGGTAATACGGCCGCGTCGGCAAGAGCTGGCCGAAGTCGGCCGGCACACCCATGACGATGTCGCAGGGGTAGTCCTTTCCGGGCAGCTTGTAGCGCAGCGTGTTGCGGACGAAGGCCAGGCGCTGCGGAAAGGTGTAGGTCTCGACCGGCAGCCCGAGCTCGGCGGCGAACAGCGCCGCGATCTTGTCCTCGAAGCCCTCGCCGCTGGCGTTGGTGAAGGGCATGTTGTTGGGATCCTTGCAGACGCGGAACGCTTCGCGCCGCGGCGCGTCGTCGGCGACTGCGGAGGCTGCTGTGCCGCCGAGGGCAAGGGCGACGAGCAGCGGCAACCAGGGGCGAAGCGGCGCTGAAAGGCGGGCCATCGCGCTACTCCTCGAGCTCGACGACCTTGGCGCGGGTGATCGCGCCGTCGGAACGCCCCTTGAGATACGCATAAAGCTCGTCGATATGCTCGCTCACCTTCGCGTTGCCGCTGAAGCTGGGCATTCCCTTGTCCATGCGTCCCTCGAGCACCGTGATCCTGAACTCTTCGGGTGTGAGCACCTTCAGGCGCTCGATCAGCGAAGGTCCGACCATGCCTTCCTGGTTCGGGCCGTGGCAGCGGTCGCACGCGGCGGAGCGCCAGGTGCGAAAGCCCTGCATCGTGTCCTGGTCGACCTTGTAGCCGTCGACGACCTTGTAAAGCGGGTCGCCGGCCTTGTTGTCGCTGAGCGCGGTCGCGGGGACCGCGATGCACGTCAGCAGGACGGCCGTGGAAATGACGAATGCAGCTTTCATCGGTTTGTCTCCTCAATTTCGAGGTTTTGCGCCCGCCCCGATCGCAGTGGTGCGACCGGTCGGGCGTCTGCTTGTGTGAGCTTCGATCGGGGCTGGGAGGCGTTCGGCATCGAAGACCTGCCCCCGGGGCGCCCTGCGGCCCCCGGGCCTCACACGTATCAGTCGGGAAGCGCGAACACTGCGAGCGAGCCGCCGAGTGCCGTGTACTTCTGCAGATCCCGATAGCCGCCCACTGCGCCGAGGCCATCGGCGTCCTTTTCGAGACCCGCTGCCATGCCGATGCCGGCCCAGCCGCCGATGCCCGAATAGACCCCGACATACTGCTTGCCCTTGTACAGGTACGTGAACACGTTGCCGATGACGCCCGACGGGTTCTTGAACTTCCACAGCTCCTTGCCATCGGAGAGGCGCACCGCCTTGAGGTAGCCTTCGAGCGTGCCGTAGAACACCACGTCACCGGCGGTCGTCAGCGCCCCGCTCCACACCGAGAACTTCTCCGGCTTGGACCAGACGATCTTGCCCTGACCGGCGTCCCACGCGACGAAGTTGCCCATGCCGCCATGGCTCTTCGGCGCCGGGTACATCGCGAGGGTGGCGCCGACGTACGGCTGCCCCGCGCTGTACTCGATCTCGAACGGCTCGTAGTCCATGCAGACGTGGTTGGTCGGCACGTAGAAGAGGCCGGTCTTCGGGTGGAAAGCAGCGGGCTGCTGGTCCTTGGTCCCGAGCGCCGACGGGCAGACGCCCTTGGTGTTCTTGTCGGGACCGTTCTGGTGCGTGCTGTACTGTGCCACGACTTGCGGCCGCCCGGTCTTCATGTCGACATGGGTCGCCCAGTTCACCACGGGGTCGTACTTCTCGGCGACCAGCAGCGCACCGTTCGTGCGGTCGAGCGTGTAGGCGAAGCCGTTGCGGTCGAAGTGCACCAGCGCCTTCGTCTTCTTGCCCTTGACGTCGATGTCGGCGAGCACCATCTCGTTGACGCCATCGAAGTCCCACTCGTCGTGCGGCGTCATCTGGTAGACCCACTTCGCCTTGCCGGTGTCGAGGTCGCGCGCGAAAATCGTCATCGACCACTTGTTGTCGCCCGGGCGCTGCGACGGGTTCCACGTGCTCGGGTTGCCGGTGCCGTAATACACCAGGTTCAGATCCTTGTCGTAGCTGTACCAGCCCCAGGTCGTGCCGCCGCCGATTTTCCACTGGTCGCCCTTCCAGGTCTTCAGCGACGAATCCTTGCCCACCGGCGCCAGCTTGCCGTCGGTCCAGGTCATGGTTTTCTGCGGATCGATCAGCATCTCGTCGTCCGGGCCCGTGCTATAGCCCCGCCAGACGAGCTTGCCGGTCTTGACGTCGTAGGCGGTCAGGTGGCCGCGCACGCCCCACTCGCCGCCCGAGATGCCGGTGATCACCTTGTCGCCGAACACGTGCGGCGCGTTCGTCGCGACCGCACCGAGCTTCGCGTCGCCGTTCGTCACCGACCATACGACCTTGCCCGTCTTCGCATCGAGGGCCTCGAGCACGCTGTCGGCGCGCTGCAGGAAGATCTTCCCGTCCGCATACGCGAGGCCGCGGTTCACGGTGTCGCAGCACATCTGCGCAGGCACCGACGAGTCCTGCTTCGGCTCGTGCTTCCAGATGATTTCGTGCGTGTTCAGGTCGAGCGCGAACACGTTGTTCGGGAACGGCGTGTGGATGTACATCATTTCGCCGATCACCAGCGGCGACCCTTCGTGGCCGCGCAGCACGCCGGTCGAGAAGGTCCACGCAGCCTGCAGTTTTCCAACGTTGTCGGCGTTGATCTGCTTGAGCGTGCTGTAGCGCTGGTTGTATTCGTCCCCCGCCTGCATCACCCAGTTTCCCGGGTCCTTCTTGAGCCGGTCGAGCTCCGCATCCGCCACGGCGAGACCCGAACAAGCGAGGGCAACGGCAGCCGCGAGGTGATGCTTGTAGGCTATGTGCATTGAAATGTCTCCTTGTTTTTTACGAAGCTTTCGATGCCGAACGTCGGAACTATCACCACATGCCCCACCGACGCTGCTGACGCTCGGTCTGTGCGATCCGCCCAACAAGGCGGAAACGCGGGGGGAACAGGCACTTCGTTCCTGTTCTGGCGTAGGCAAACGCAAATGACGTGCCATCGAGCGACGGCCGTGGAGAAACGGGCTGCGGAGCGATTCGCATGAGCGCCGCGCGCCCGCGGACGAGAGACACAGGCGGCCGGGCCGCCGCAGGCATGACAGCCCGGTTACAGACTGCGCCGTTACAGAGTGCTCCCGATTGCGGACACTCGGTCCCCGCGCCGCGCCGCGCGAGGGGCAGCCGATCGCACGTCCGCCGCGGCTGCACTTGGCATGGATTGTGTTTCGAGGCGGGTGAAAGGATGGCGCTGGCGACGCTGCGAGAGGGTCGGCGGGTCAGCGGCGCGATGCGTGCGGGATGAGCCGCCGGTCGTGGAGCGCGGACGCGACGAGCCACGCCTCGGCGCCGGAAGCAGCGGCGGCCTCGAGATCGGCCTCGTCGCGAATGCCTCCGGCGCCGATCAGTGAAGCACCGGGCGCACGGCGGCGGATCGCCGCGAGCGTGTCGAGGTCGGGGCCGGCGAATGCGCCGACGCGGTCGAGGGTCATGACGATCAGGCGGTCGGGCCACAGCGCCTCGGTAGTCCAGCACCCGGCCGGATCGAGGAGCTGGTTGCCGCGCCGGTCGAGCGAAAGGATCGCCCGCCGCGGATCGGCGAAGCAGTCGCGCACGGCGGCCGGGGTGACGAGGGATTCGCTGCCGAACACCGGCGTGACGCGCTGCGCCGCGGTGCCGAGGCGGAGCGCCAGCGCGGCGAATTCGTCAGCGCCGCGAAAACCGCCGTCGAGCCAGATCGCGGTCTGCGGCAGCGCCGACAGCAGCGCGGCGAGGACGCCGGCCTGCACTGCGCCGCCGTTCAGCGCGTCGAGGTCGGCGATGTAGAGGGTTTCGGAAGCGGTGTAGTCGAGCAGCGCGCGGGTGACGACCAACGGTTCGCTGCCGTCGCACAGTTCGGACTGCACCGGCCGGTAGGCGCTGCGCTCGCCGCGAACCGCGCGGACGACCTGGCCGGCAAGAAGATCGATGACGGGAATGACTTGCATGAGCGCGAAGAAAAAAGTGTTGGTGTACGAATGTATCAGCGGCGGCGGGCTGGCGGCGACGGGCGACTGTGCGCCGCCGGACGCGGGGCTGCTCGCACAGGGCGTGGCGATGCGGGACGCGCTGCTCGCGGACCTGCAGCAGCTCGACGACGTCATCGTGTCCTGCGTCGCGACCCGCCACGCGCCGCTTCCCGCGAACCTCCGCCGTGTCCGCCCGATCCTCGCGGATGCCGACGGCCACCCGCTTGCGGCGGCGGATTTCCTCGCCCGCGAGGCGCACGGTCACGACTGCGTGTGGGCGATCGCCCCCGAGGGCGACGGACTGCTCGCCGCGCTCGCTGCCGCCGTCGCGCCGGAACGCTGGATCGGCTGCACGCCGCCGGCGATCCGCATCGCTGCGTCGAAGACCGCGACCCGCGCGCGCCTCGCGTCGCACGGCATCCGCGTCCCGCGCGCCTGGGCACCGGGCCGACCCGAGCCCGAATCCGCCGGACCGTGGGTCGTCAAGCCCGACGACGGGGCCGGCGGCGAGCAGATTCGCGTGCATTGCGACTTCGCCCACGCCCGCGACGACCTGCTCGCCCGCGGCGGGCAGGGCCTCACTAGTACCGCCGAGACGTGGATCGACGGCATCCCGCTGAGCCTTTCGCTGCGATGCTCGCGGCGCGAGGCCGAGCTATTGAGCATCAACCGGCAACGCATCGCGGTGGCTACGGACGGCTCCCTCGCCTACCGCGGCGTCGACGTCGGCGTGATGGCGCTCCATGGCCGGACCGGACGAAGGCTCGCCGCACTCGCGGAGCGCATCACGGCGGCGATTCCGGGCCTCGCCGGCTACGTCGGCGTCGATCTCGTCTGGCAGCCGGCCGCCGAAGTGCCGGGCGATCTCGGCGACGCGAGCCACGCGACCGTCATCGAAGTCAATCCTCGCCTGACGTGCGCCTACGTCGGGCTGTCCGCCGCGCTCGGCCGCAATCTCGCGGCCGAGATCCTGCGCGCGCACCAACCGGAGCCTGTCGGCCTTGTCGAGCATTGAGTTCGAACACCCTCACGCTCCCGTGCTGGGATGGGACGTCGGCGGGGCCCACGTGAAGGCCAGCGTCACGCTCGGCGGCCGCGTCCGCGAAGTCGCGCAGTGGCCTGCACCGCTGTGGCAGGGGCTCGCCCATCTGGACGCAGCGATCGATGCCGCCCGCGCCCGCTGGCCCGGCCTCGACGGCGCGCGTCACGGCGTGACGATGACCGCCGAGATGACCGACCTGTTTCCCGACCGCGAAGCCGGCGTCGCCGCGCTGGTCGACCGGATCGGCGCGCGCCTCGGACCGGCGACGCGCTTCTTCGCCGGTCCGGCGGCCTGGCTGACCCGGGCCGAAGCGCCCGGCCGCTGGCGCGACATCGCGTCGGCCAACTGGCTCGCGACCGCGCATCAGATCGCGGCTCGACACCCCAACGCGCTGCTCGCCGACATCGGCAGCACGACCACCGATCTCATTCCGATCCGCAACGGCGAGCCGCGGCCCCTGGGCCGCACTGACGCCGACCGCCTCGCGAACGGGGAGCTCGTCTACATCGGCGTCGCCCGTACCCCGCTGTGCGCACTCGCGCGGCAGATCGATTTCGGCTCGCGGCGCTACAACGTGATGAACGAGTTCTTCGCGACGACCGCCGACGTCTTCCGCCTCACCGGCGAGCTCGATGCGGAGCACGACCAGCATCCGGCAGCCGACGGCGGCGACAAGGACACGACTGCGATCTGCCGCCGCCTCGCGCGAATGATCGGCATGGACGCCCGCGATGCCGAGCTCGCGCAATGGACGGCTTTCGCCGGCCACTGGCGCGAAGCGCTGCTCGCCGAGATCGCGACGAACATCACCCGCGTCGCCCGCGAGGCCGACCTACCGGCAGCCGCGCCCGTCGTCGGCGCCGGTTGCGGCCTGTTCCTCGCGCGCGAACTCGCGGCGCAACTCGGCCGCCCGTTCGTCCCTTTCAATCGCGTGGCGGGCTTCGACGCGACAACGGCGAGCGAGATCGGCCGATGGACCGACACCTGCGCGCCGAGCGTCGCCGTCGCGCTGCTGCTCGACCGCTGGAGCTCGCGATGTGGGTAGTCAAGATCGGCGGCAGCCTCGCCAAGGACCGCCTGCTCGCCGACTGGCTCCGTCAGCTCAGCGACCTCGGTGGCGGGCGCGTCGTCATCGTCCCCGGAGGCGGCTGCTACACCGAGGAAGCGCGGCACTCACAGCAGGTGTGGCAGTTCGACGATGTCGCCGCGCACAACATGGCGGTCCTCGGCATGGGCCAGTTCGCGTTCATGCTCCACGGGCTTTGCCCCGATCTGGTCCTCGCCGCCGACGAATACGAACTCGAGCGTGCGGTGCGCAGCGGGCGGGTCGGATTGTGGATGCCGCTCCAGCTGCTGCGCCGCGAAGCGGACGAGCTGACGAACTGGGACGTCACGTCGGACAGCCTCGCGCTGTGGCTCGCGAACCGCCTCAACGCGGAGCGCGCAATCCTCGTGAAATCCTGCCCGGTCCCGCTCGCGACCCCGGCCGCCACCGAGTGGGACGTCCTCGCTGCCGACGGCATCGTTGACCGCCGCTTCCCGACGCTCGCTGCGGCCGCGCCCTACCCGATCCACCTGCTCGAACGCACGGACGTCGTACGGCTGCGGGAACTGCTGATCGGCGAATCGGTGGCGTGAAGGCTTGTCTCCCGCGGCGGCTGCCCGCCGTGTAGTTGCCGATGGGTCGTCGAGCCTGCCCGACGCAGGCCACAGTGAGCCGATCCAGGACGTCGATCGGGGTGAGCAGCTAACGTCGCCGCAAGCTTCTGATCGGAAAGTGCGCCGTCTTTGGCCGCCGGCCGCAGCCGACCATGGTCCGTTGCCGGGTGGGTCGTCGATCCGACCCCGCACAGGACACTGCCAGTTGATCACCTCATAGGTCGGTGCGAGCGCAGACCGGAACGAGCGACAGCAACGCCGGCGGCGTCGCACACGGCTACGCGTCACCAACGATGTCGCTGCAACTCATCCGAGACGGACCTCGTCGGCTTCGGCCTGCACGGTGACCTGAAGCACGTCCCGCAGCCGCGCGAGCTTTGCTGGCGCGAGCGTCGCCACTCGTGTGCCTTCGCATAGCGCGCCGCGAAAACCGGCGAAATCCGGTGCGAGCGCGGCGAGGTTCGGAAGATGATGTTCGCGCAGCCCGCCCGAGAGTCCGACGAGCTTCCCAGCGCGACGGGCGAGCGCGACGAAGCGCGCGAGGTCGGCGACCGCGACGCAGTCGAACAGGCTGCCGGCGCGCTTGTCTTCGGTGTCGGCCATCAGCGCTGGAAACGGCAGCCGGCAGGCGTGTTCGACGACCGCGAAGTCGAGTCCGCGGTCCGCGATGAACACCGGCACGACCGCCGGCACCGGGGCGGCGAGGCGCTCGAGGAGCGCGCGCTGCGTTTGCGCATTGCCGCCGGCGACGCCGACCTTGACGTAATCGACGTCGCAGTCGCCGACCGCCGCGACGAACTCATCGATACGCTCGAGTTCGTCGGCCGCGTGGTCGCCGATCGTCGCGCTGATCGGCAAATCCGGGCGGACCTGGCGCAGCACCGCGACGATTTCCCGGATGCGGGCCGGAGCCAAACCACCGAGCGCGCCGGCGCTGGGCTCCTTGAGGTCGATGAAATCGGCGCCCCCAGCCGCCGCCGCAAGGGCTTCGGCTTCGTCCCGCACGCTGGCGAGGAGTCTGATCATGCGTGCAACTTCCCGGCTGGTCCTACCGCGAGCGTTTCCGCCGTCGCCGGCGCCCTGCTTTCGACGTTGCCTGCTTTGCCCGCGGGCGAACGGAATTCGGCGACCGCCGTGGTGAGCCAGCTCCAGGCTTCGCGCTCCGCCGGCCCTGCCGTCTTGTCGATCGCGATCTGCAGGTAAGTCATCTCGTCATCGACCTTTTCCGGCGGCAGCAGCCGCAGGCGGCTGACCAGCACCGCGCCTTCGATGACGGCGGCCTGCGCGCGGTTGAAGCCGGGAAACGGCGCGTGCGTGCGCTCGCAGACCCGCTCCAGGTGCAGCACCGGCCGCTGCGCGTCGTCGTCGCAGCGCAGCAGGCGCAGCTCGACATGCGCGAGTGCCGAGACGAGCCGCTCGCCGGCGATACGCTCGGCCGGCAGCGTCGGCCACTCGCGCCGACCCGTGACGCAGCCGGCGAAAACACGTACGTCGGTCGTCAGGTTGAGCACGGCGCAGCCGCTCCCGACGATGTTGTCGAGCGTCGCCGAAGGCTTGAACGGCATCAGCACGACCTCGTCGCCGGCGTAGCGCGCGCCCATCGGCGCGAAATGCACGCGCCCGTCCGGCGCCACGGTGGTCACGAGGGTTTCGAAGATCATGGCTGCTCCGTCACGCATTCCGGTCGCGTGCTCGCGCCCGAGGAGGGTTTTCGCCGCGTCGGTCCGGGGGCGCATTGCTGCAGGCGATCGTCCACCGGGCGGTCGGTCGCGCAGCCCCAGTCCAGCGGTTGGTCCTGGCTGTAGCGCTTGCCGAGCGACCATGCGATTTCCGCGCGGGCGAGCTCGACGCCGAGATAGAACGCGTGCCCGCCATCGGCCTCGACGCCGAGACGCGGATAGAGCGCGAACGGGTCGGTGTCGACGTGGTGGCCGTCGCGGTTGTAGATGTGCAGCCCGCGCTGCGAGATCTGCACGCGGAAGCTCGGGTCGCGGACGCTCCGAGCGGTCTCGGCGATCTCGTCCGGGGAATCGGGAAACGGGTACTTCCCGTGCACCGTCATCAGCGCGTCGGTCATGCCCTTCGGCAGCGAACTGGTCTCGCGGGCCTGGTACATCACGCGTCGCGCGACATCGGCTTCGCGCACCGCCCGCCGTGCGTGCCTGCTCACCTGCGTCGTCAGCACCGCGCCGGCGCGCAGCTCGGCGGCGATGCCGAAGAGCACCGCATTGATGCCGCTGGTGTCGGCCTCGGTGAGCTCGGTGACGTTGCCGACGCCCATCATGATCGCGATGTCCGCGAAGCGCTCGCGCAGCCGCTGATATCGGCACAGCGACCCGAGCAGCCCGAACGGGATCGGGTCGAGGATCGCATCGGCGAGGAACGGCCGCCCGCGCCGCTGCATCGCCTCGACCGCTGCGTAAAGCGACGCCTCGTCCGACGGCTCGCGCGGGATCAGCACCGGCGTCGCCGCAACTTCGTTGGCGATCCACAAGCTGTCGAGCGTCAGGCTGAGGAGATAGTCCGCACCCGCCCGCCCGCCGCGCAGCAGCTCGTCGACGTCCTGCGAATCGACACTGATGCGAAAGCCGGCGGCCTTCAGCGCGGCGACCGCGTCCTCCAGATGCGGGAACGGCGTCGCCGGCAGGCAGCCGAGGTCGATGACGTCCGCGCCGTCGGCGGCGAGGATCTCGGCGCGCGCGACGATCTCGGGGACGTCGAGCCGCGGCGCGTCGACGATCTCGGCGAAGATCTCGATGTCGTAGTCGTCGAGCCGGTTCGCCTGCGCCGCTCGATTGAAATGACGCGGTATGTCCTTGAGCTCCTCCGGCCCGCGCTCCACCGGCACGCCGTAATGCGCGGACAGCGCCGCGAGGTCGCCGCGGCAGCGGCCCGGCACGAGAATGCGGTCGGCGCTCGGCGCGGTGGCGATGCGGCGGCGGATCATGTCCGCCGTCATCAGCCCCGCGACCTGCAGGCCGATCTCCCGCACCTCCCAGGTGAACGGCGCCGGTTCCATGCCCGTGAGCACCCGTTCGAGGTTCGGCAGAGCAAGCCGTCCCGTCAGGAAGACAATGTGCTCCATTTCAGGGCTCCCGCTGGGCCGCCCCAAGGGAGGCCTCAGCCCCCTCGGGGGGCAGCGAACGAAGTGAGCGTGGGGGCTGTTTCAGTTCAGCCATCTCCGCGAGACGCGCATTGAGGGCCTGCTCCAGGGTTGCGACGGATTCCACGACGACGCAGTGATCGACCGCCCTGAGCCGCGCGACGTTGTCGAGGTCGATGTTGCGCGGGCGCAGCTCGACCCACTCGCGCGGGCTCTTCGTGATGACGACCGGTTCGCTGTCACACGCAAATACGATGCCGGGAATCGCGAGCTTGCCGGCCTGCGCGAACATGTTGGTCGGCAGGGTGTCGGAGATGCCGAACGCGCATTTGGCGACCGTGTTGCTCGTCGCCGGCGCGACGACGACGGTGTGGTACACGTCGTCATAGAGCATGCCGACCGGCACCGAGCTCGCGCTCTTGTCGCGGAACACGCGGAAGCGTTCCTTGAGCGCGTCGATCGGGTAGCCATAGAGCGGCAGCACTTCCTCGGCGGCGGCGGAGAGAAAGAAATCCACCTCGGGCAGACGGAACGCGAGCTCCATCGCCTCCGTCAGGAAATGGCCCGAGCCGGTGACGGTCCAGGCGAAGCGGCTGCGGCGCGACGCGTCGCCCGCCGTGCCGCCGGTCGCGCGGACCGCCGCTTCCATCCGGTCGCTTTCCTCAGGCGGTCGCGGAGTCGCTGTGGGACAGCGGGATGCGGAGCCGGTGCAGCCGGCGATAGAGGGTGTTGCGGCTGACGTCGAGTGCTTTGGCGACATTGCTTATGTTCCAGCGTTGTTCTTCGAGCAGGCCGAGCAGCACCGCGCGCTCGCTGGCCTGGAGCGGGTTGAGCGCGGGCAGTTCGTCGTCGGGGTGCACGCCCGCGGAGCTGTCGCCGGAAAGCACGGTCAGCCGCGCGGCACTAGCGGCAGGCTCGGGTCGTTCGGCCGCACGCTGGCGCAGCGCCGGCGGCAGATCGGCAAGTCGCAGACGGCCGCCGTCGGCGAGTACCACCGCGGTGCGCAGCACGTGGCGCAGCTGGCGGAGATTGCCCGGCCACGGATAACTCATCAGCAGCGCCTCGGCGTCCGGGTCGATGTCGATCTGCTCGTCCCCCGCCTCGTCCGCGAGCACCCGATAGAGCAGCTCACGCTTGTTTTGGCGCTCGCGCAGCGGCGGCAGCGACACCTCGAGGCCCGACAGGCGATAGTAGAGATCCTCGCGGAACGCGCCTTCGGCGACGAGTTTCGGCAGGTCGCGGTGGCTCGCGCTGACGAGCTGGAAGTCGACCGCGACGATCTCCTCGGACCCGAGCGGCGAAACCTGTCGCTCGTCCAGAACGCGCAGCAGCCGGGCTTGCAGTGCGAGCGGCATGTCGCCGATCTCGTCGAGAAACAGCGTGCCGCGATCCGACTGCAGGATCTTGCCGCGCCGGCCGTTGCGCTGTGCGCCGGTGAAGGCGCCGGCGCGATAACCGAAGAGCTCGCTCTCGATCAGCGTCTCAGGCAGCGACGCGCAGTTGAGCGCGACGAAGGCGCCGGACGCGTAAGGGCTGCCGTCGTGCAAGGCCCGCGCGAACACCTCCTTGCCCGCGCCCGTCTCGCCGTGCAGCAGCACCGGAATCCGCTTCGCGATGACGCGGCTCGCGAGCTGCAGCTGTGACGCGATGCGGTCGTCGCCGAACTGCTGTGCGCCGCCGTCGTCCGCCACGCGGGCGCCAGCGGGTGCGGACTTCACGGCGCGCTCGCCGGACGCGACGTTGAGCGTGGCAGGCTGCTGCGCGACGACGAAGAACCGGTTCGACCGACCGGCGCAGAAAATCGGTACCGGGTGGAAGGAGCTGCGCGCGCTGCGGTTCAGGATTTCCGGGAGCGTGGTCTGGAACAGCTCGTCGAGCTGCTTGCCATAGATGTCCTGCACCGAGCAGAAGCCGAGCTGGAACAGCGCGCTGCGGTTCGCAGCGCGAATGCCGCCGTCGTCGCCGACGACCAACTTGCCTTCATGGAGCGTGTAGACGAACTCGGGCCGGCTGTGGAAATGAACCGGGCACGCATCCTGGAAGCGCCGGTCGAGCAGCCGGTTCTCGATCATCTGCGCGGTCATGCCGAGCAGCACCAGCGAATGCTGCTGCATCAGCTGCGAGCGGCTGGTGACATCGAGCACCGCGACCAGCGCGCCCTCGGGGTCGAAAATCGGCACCGCGGAGCAGGTCAGCGACGTGTAGGTGCCGTAGAAGTGGTCCTGCTGGCGGACGGCGACCGGCTCGCGGACGACGAGGCAGGTCCCCATGCCGTTCGTGCCGACCGCGGCCTCGGTCCAGACCGCGCCCGGGCAGAAGCCGAGCTGGCTCATCTCGCGGGCGAAATCGGGGGCGGCCACCATGTGCAGGATCACGCCGTCGGTGTCGACGAGGACCACGGCGCACTCGCGGTCGCCGAGCTGCTGGTACAGCGTCGTCATTTCGAGCTTCGCGCACTCGATCACGTCGGCGGCGCGGGCGCGGTGTTCTTCGAGCCGGTGGTCGCCGAGGACGTCCGGCCGCGCGGGCTTTTCCGGGTCGAGGCGATAGTCCCTAACGCAGCGTGCCCACGAACTCGTCACGAGATCGGTGGTGTCGCCGCATCCGCGACCATCCACGACGTCGTACACCCGCTGCGCATGCCTCTTCGGCTCAAGCATCGTCGAGAACGTCACTCTCTCCTCCTTTTCCGCGTCGTTTTACTTACCGCTCGCGCAAGGCGTCTTCGCACCCATCGAGTTGCCGCGCGACGCGGGTCTCCGGTTGTCACCCGGAAGGCGGTCCGCGCCGCATCACGCGGCGACGTCGTCCGACAACTTCGGATCCAAGTATAGGGCGCATTCCACGCATGGACCATGCCACTGGAGGAGTATTCCCGCCTCTACTCCCGGGTTTTGGCCTGTTTCTCGCTTCTTTCGGGCGGGGACGCCGATTCGGCCGAACCGAGCGACGTCCGACAACCCACGCAGGAGACCGCCACCTTGAACGCCCCGCTCCCTCTGCAGCGGCTGCCCGTCAGCCCTCCCTCGACGCAGGCCGACCTGTCCGCGATGGACATCATCTTCATCGACGGCTTTCGCGGCAGCACGATCATCGGCATCTGCGAGGACGAACTCCACGCGCCGCAGCCCGTCCGCATCGACCTCGCGGCCGGCCTGCCGCGCAGCGCCGCCTGCAGCACCGACCGCATCGGTGACACGATCGACTACGGCGAGGTGCGCGCGGCCCTGCGCGAGATGCTCGCAAGCCACCGCTTCCAGCTCCTCGAAGCCTTCGCGGAGGCGATCGCGAACCTGCTCCTGACACGGTTCGGGGCGCACTGGCTGCGCGTGTCGGTCACCAAGCCGGCCAAGTTCGACGACGTCGATGCCGTCGGCGTGACGATTGAGCGGCGACGCCCGGTCCGTCCCGTACTGCGGCCGGCCGAAGTGCTCCACCTGCTCGGCACCGGCCTGATTCCGCAAGGGTGCGGCGACTGAGCGTGGACGCAAAAAAGCCGAAGGAATCCTTCGGCTTCGACTGCTCGCCCCCCGGCGACGCCGCGTTCGCGGCGCCGGGGGCCTTTCAGACGGCTTCGGCGATTCCGGCTCCGAAGCCGTCCCGCGCCTTAAGCGTGGGCCGCGAACGGATGCTCCATCGTGCTCTTGCGCGCGACCACCTCTTCGGCGGTCGGCTTGCCCGTCACCGCGCGCTGGATCGCTTCGCGCGTCGCCTGGTAGTTGTAGTCCTGGATCTTCTTGTCATCCTCCGCGAGCCAGTGGATGAACACGCCGACGCAGATGAACAGGTTGTCGGCCTCGGCGACCGGGATCGTGCCGTCCTCGACGCTATCGGCGACCGCCATCGCGACGCCGCGTTGCGCCGGACCGAACATCTGCACCGCCTGCTTCGCGCCCTTGATCGTGACCTTGTTGAACATCACGGTCGCCGGCTTGGTCAGCAGGTTGGGCGCGACGACTGCGAGCAGCGAGGTGAAGCCGTCCTTGTTGTTGGTCAGCGCATTGCTGAACGCGGATTCCGCCGGGCTCCCGCGGGGTCCGATGATCAGGTCGATGTGCGCGACCTCGTTCCCGTCTCCGACCAGCGATTCCCCCACCAGCATGCGATCGATTTTTGCCATTGCATTCTCCTCTGCGTTTTCACCCGGGCACCCCGAACGGGACACCTCCTGAACCGGACGCCGGAACCGGTCCGGTGCCGACGGGGTGAACACAGGATCCGTGCCAGCTTTCGGACGCCTCTCTTCCAATCATCGAAGGCGACGCCAGCGCAGCCGCAAATAGTGTGCAAACCGTCAGGTCCGCGCTCGTACCCGGGTTGATTCCCGCGGCTTTGAGCCCTTCGTCCCACGCGGCGAAGGCCGCGCTGTCGCCGGCGGCCCCGTCGGCGCCGACGCGGGCAAGCCACAGCGCAGCATCACCGGTGACAGTCTGCGCCGCAGCGCTGCCGAGTTTTCGCACAATGTGTGAATCGGGCCAGCCGGCGAGAAAGCTCAGGAACACCGCCTGCACCGTCGCGGCGACGCGGCGTGGCGCGCCCTTCCGGGGCTGCAGCGCGGCAATTCCGCAATCGAAGATGTCGGCGTATGCGTGGGCATATTGGCGCGCGATGCTGTCGCGTCCAGCGGCGAGCGTCATCGCCGCGCGCAAATCGATCGTCGGCCCCTCCGCGACGTCCTGCGTCTGCGCGCGACCCAAGCCCCCCGGGTTCGCCAATGCGATGCCGCGATAGGCCGCGCGCGCGTCCGCGACATCGAGAGCCGCGACCACTGCGCTCACGGCCGCTCGCAACGCTGTTCCATCAATGAAACCCTCGTCGTTTGCCCTCACGCCGTCGACGCCGTTGCCGCGGCGCTGTTCCCCCCCGACCGGCTCGCCCTCGGGCACGCGCTCGAGCGCGGCCGCGAGCGGCGCGCACAGCAGCACGATGCCGAGATTCGTGTTGCAACCGGCCGCGGCCCAGGATGCCGCGACCGCGGCCTCGATCCGCTCGCCGACCGGGCGCCCCCGCTCGAAAAGCGGACCGGCCGCGGCCCGCGCGCTGGCGATGAAGGTGTCGGCGGTCATCCCGTGGCCCGGCGAAGCGCGGCTCACGTTGCCCGGCTTGCGCACCGCGACATCGAGACCGCAGGCCCACAGAAACGCGTCCTGCCCCAGTGCGAGTCGCCGATCGATGGTGTCCATCGGCTCACCCCGCGATCGCGAGGTCGGGCGCCGGCGCGAGCGCGAGCCCGAGGCGGCGTTCGAGCAGATCGTCCACCATCGCCTGCGCGATATCGAAATCGGTCACGCTCTGCAGACCGCGCCACGCCGCGACGCCGTTGACTTCGAGCACCTGCGCGCCGCACGGCGCCGCAGCGTCGGGCACGAGATCGACCCCCGCGTAGTCCATGCCGAGCGCCGCCGCCGCGCCTTCGGCGAGCGCCGCGAGCGACGGCGTCACTTCTGCGGCACGGCAGCGCGCGCCCTGCGCGACGTTGCGCACCCAGTGTGTGCTGATCCGCTGCATCGCCGCCCGCGCACGCCCGCCAATCACGAGCACGCGCCAGTCGAAACCGGGCGCGCCCGGCCCTTCCGGCTGCGGCACGAAGCGCTGCAGATACGCGAGACGACCATAGCCGGCGAGCTCGGGCAGCGGCACCGGAACGCCATCGACGAGGCCGACCCGCTGCAGCCCCTTGCCCTGCGAGCCGAACAACGGTTTGAGCACGAGGCAGCGGCCGGCGGCGGTCTCGGCCATCACGAGGCGCCGCGCCTGGGCCTCCGACTCCATCGCCCACGCCGGCGGAGTCGCAATGCCGGTGCGATGCAGCAGGAAGCTCGTCATCGACTTGTCGACGCTGCGCTCGATCGCGCGGGCGTCGTTGTACACGGGCACTCCCAGCTCGCGCAGCGCGTGAAGAATGCCGAGGCGCTTGGTCACCTGTTCGAGGCTGCCCCCGGCGATGCCGCGCACGATCGCAGCCACCGGCAGTGCACGGCCGAACCCGGGAATCACGAGGCCGCAACCCAGCCTCGACGTGTCGAAGCGACAGTCTTCCAGGTCCGCGCAACGCCCCTCGAAACCGCGCCGAGCGAGCGCCCGGCGCAGCCGGCTGGTATGCCAGCCGGTTTCGTCGGTGAGGATCGCGACGCGGCGGCGGTCGATTGCGCTCATGCCTCGTCCAGCCACAGCCGACGCAGCAGCGCCATGTCGATCCCCCCCGCGTGCCAGGTGCGGCCGCTCTCGAGGCTACTCACCCACACTTCGGCCGGCGCGAAAAGCGCCGGATCGATGCGGTAGAAGTCGTAGTCGTAATCGCGGAAGACGTCCGCGAACGAGCGCCCGTAGTCGCGCGAGTTCGACGACGGCAAGCGTCGCGCGAGGTCGCGCGCGGCTTCGTCGCCGCCGGCGACGGTGAGATGGACCTGGCCGCCGTAGAGGATCGCGTCGTTCGTGCGGCCCATCGCGACGCCGGCATCGGGGCTCGGCGCCGGCAGCGGGGCGCGGGCGTCACCGTCGATGACGTCCGCAAGCGGAAAGCCGAGTTCGTGCGCCTTGTGCAGCGCGACTTCGAGCACGCGCGCGACGACCTGGGTGGAGCCGGCGAGGCTGCTGGTCGGCGTCAGGATCAGCGTCAGCTGTTCGGGGGCGAGTTCGCAGTCGCGCAGGACCTTGTCCACGACGACTGGCGGCGGCATCCGGTCGACCTCCAGCACCAGCACCCCGGACGCCGCGTGGTCGCGGTAGCGCAGCTCGTCGAACAGCGCCTCGCGCGCGGCCAGCGCCCGGGCGGGGCCGGAGCCGAGCGAAAAGAACTTCTTCCCGCCGCCCTCTTCCTTGCTCGCCGACAGGCTCCAGCCGGCATATTGGCTGGCCAGGCACGCAAGCACCGGCTGGGCGCTCGCCACCTCGAGCCAGGTCGGCCAGCCACCTTCCGCTGCGCCCGCACCGCCGCTCGTCGTGAGCCGAACACGGCCGAGGCCACCCATGCAGATCTCGCCGATTGCGATGCCGGCGGCGACACTGCCGCACACCGCGATGCCGCCGTCAAGGACGGTGACGCCGTTCTCGAGGCGCTCGACGCCGATCCGCAGTTCGGTCGCCGCCGCGATCAGCCGCTCGACGAGCGGCGCCGCGCCTTCATTGACACTCGAGCTCGCGGGCACGAGCCCCTTCGCTGCTTCCTTCATCGGCTTGCTCCAGTAGGGATGGAATGAGACGCCGGCGCCGCGCGAGCCGCGCCTGCACGCCGGCGAGAGATGGATCCGCCGCCGAGACGGTGCACACCGGATCGCCGGGTCCGAAACGCGTGCCCGCCGCGGGCAGGTCGTGACACCAGCCGAGCCGCGCGAGCGTATTCGCGGCAATTTCTCCGACGATGCAGTGGCGATCCGCGAATACGAGTTCGAAGCCGCGATGGAGCGCCCGCAAGTTCGCACTGGCTTCGCACCCGTCGATCGCTCCTCCGCCGCCCGTCGTCATGACTGTCGCTGCGTCCGCCGGGATTCGCCCGCCGCTTCCCGCTTCCTGAACGTCCGGCAGTTCCCCTTCGCGGCTCGCGGCGACATGCGCACGCAACATCCCGCCCGGGAGCACGTCGCGATACAGCGCGATGCTCGCCGGCGGCCGTGGGTTGACTTCGAGCACCGACAGGCGCTCGCCGTCGAGCAGAAAGTCGAGTCCGTTGACACCCCGCAGGCCGAACTCAGCCGCGAGCGCATCGAGCAAGCCTTCGAGCGTGCGCCGCACGCCGGACGACAGCGGCAGCGCGCCGATGCAGCCGCAAAAGACATAGGGATGATCGCGGAATTTCCGCACGATCTGCCGATTGACGCCGATCAGCCGGCTGCGCCGCCCGTCGGCGACGAACAGCGCCGACATCGGCGCGCCCGGTGTGATGCGCTGGTAGTGGATTCCCGCTTGCGGACCGCTATTGGCGCCCACCGTCCCGGAAGCGTCGAGCCGCTCCCGCAGCGCGGGCCTGACCCCCCGACCGCCGCTGCTCGCGAAGTCCTTGCGCAACCAGCCGAGCGGCGACGGCGGGCAATCGCGCCGGGTTTCCGGATGGGGAATGCCGAGTTCGGCGAGGCGACCGAAGAACCCGGCGGGGTTCCGCACGCGCGCGACGACGTCAGGCGGATTGCCGATCAGCGGCAGAACTTGCGCCCCGGCTGCGAGCAGTTCCGGCTGCGCCTCGAAGCCGCTTCCGGCCACCCATCCCGCGGCGCCGCATGCCCGCAGCCGGCGCAGCGCGGCAAGGAGCGCTTCGCCGTCGATCGACAGCGTCGCCGGGTCGCCGAGCGGAAACCACGCCTGCGCGGCGCGTCGGGTATCGGCGTCGCCGAAGAGATCGAGCGCGACCGTCCGATAGCCGCCGTCGCGCCCCGCCTCGGCGAGCATTCGCGCCGACAACGCGGCGACGGCGATCGGCGCGAGCATGCTGATCTCCTTCCTCGGGCCCCGTCACTCCCTCCGCTCACCCCTTCTCCGCGACCACTTCGCGCGCGACCGCGAACGCCTCGCGAAAGCCGAGGTAGCACGGCTTGTCGGCGTTGCGCATCGCGGTCAGCAGACGGTGCTCGACCTGGTATTTCACGTTGCCGACCGCCAACGCGCCGATGCCGACGCCGCGCCCTTCGGGCAGCGGCTTGCCGTCGTCCATCACGCCGACTCCGGCGATCCCTTCCGGCGGTACCGCGTTGACGTCCGCCGCGACGAGCAGGCGGCCCGCGGCGGCCCTCGCGTCGGGGCCGACCACCTGGACGCCCGCGGCAGCGGTTGTGAGCACGACGTCGGCTTCCGCTAGCGCCGCGGTCAATGCAGCGGGCGTGCTCGCGTCCTCCGCGTCGAGGCTGCAATCGAAGCGTCCGCCCGTCGCCCGCGCGGCTTCCTCGGCGCGCACAAGGCTTGCGTGATGAGCGAGCGCGACCCGCGCGCCGACACCGGCGGCAAGCACCCCGGCGATGCGTCCGACCGTGCCGGCGCCGCCGAGGATCAGCACCCGCTTGCCGTCGAAGCCGGTGTCGTGGGCACGACGGAGCTGCTGCTCGACGCAGGCGACGAGCGCCGCGGCCGTCGTGTACGAGCCGCTCGGGTCGGCCATCACCGACACCTCGAAGGGCGGCACCATCGCCGCCCGCGCGGTGTCGAGCATGTCGGCAGCGAGCAGCACGTCCCGCCCGCCGATGAAGATGCCGGTGGCCTTCACCCCTTTCGGCCCGCGCGAAAAAATCGCGTCCTGCGTCAGGCCGCGAATCTCGTCCGCCGTCACGCCGCAATATGGGGTCACGACGTCGTAGCCGGCGTCGACCGCCATGTTGATGTCGAACGGGCTCATCTGGCGGCTGGGGGTGAACATGTGGAGGATGTGTCGGCGTTCCATGGTCGTGTCCGTCGGCTAAAGGAAATCGGCGAAATCGAAAGAGGTGATCAGCAGCGCATTGCGGCGCCTTGCGGGCCTTTCTGTGCAGAACGGTGCTCGAGCAGCGCGCCGCGGTTGCGTCCGGTGACGACGACGACGCGCAGCGCAGGGTCCAGAGCCCCGGCCGCGCGCGCCGCGGCGATGACCTCGGCGGCCCGTTCAGCCGACGGCAGCACTGCAAAGCCGGTCGGCCCCCACGAGCTCTGCCCGATGCCGGCGCAATATCGTGGGCGGATCCACTCGAGGAATCGCCCGACGCTCGCGCTGGTGTACATCGAGCCGCCTTGCGCCGGCGCGAAGTAGTCGCCGATCAGCCGTTGCACCGTCGATATGCCCTCCGCGAAGGGCTCGAACACGCCCTCCATGAC
Organism: Aromatoleum sp.; assembly: GCF_032027225.1. Classification (GTDB taxonomy): domain Bacteria; phylum Pseudomonadota; class Gammaproteobacteria; order Burkholderiales; family Rhodocyclaceae; genus Aromatoleum. The sequence goes on from NZ_JAVSMM010000018.1 coordinate 76,290, forward strand.
GCCGGGAAGCACGCGCATCACCACCTGATGGCAGAGCTCGGCGGCGAGTTCGCGCGGGAATGGCGCGAGTCGGTCCATCACCGCCCTTTCCTGGCTGCCATGAAGGCCGTCGAGGCGATCGTCGAGCACCAGCAGTACCCGCCAGCGCGGCGGAAACGCGGCCTGAGCGAGCAAGGGCGCAACCGCGCCGGCGGCGCCGGGCCCGCCATCGAGCAGCAGTCCGCCGCGATCGAAGCCGGCAATCCCGATGCCGGAACGTTCGCCGCGCCCGAGCAGCGCCGCGACACGGCGGGTTTCGAGCTCAATGTTGTGACATGCGGCAAACGCGCGCCCGACGGCCAGCGCGAGCTGCGTGCCCGATCCGAAACCGGCGTGTGCTGGCGGCGCGCGGTGCAGGATCATATGCAGCGGCGAGCGCAGGCCGGTTTCGCGCTTCAGCACGTCAATATGGCGGCCAAGGCGATCGTGCGTCGCGTCGTCGCAGGATTGAGGTACTTCGACGAGGTCACGAGCAGCGCGAGCTACCGAAAGATGCGTGCTCATGCCGTCGATCACGAGCCCCAGGCTCGCGAACCGGCGACCCAGCGACGCGCTCGGATCGAGGAAGCCGAGGTGAAGCCGTGCCGGGGCCTCGACAGACACCGGAGCGACAGAGGCAGAACGCGTCGTGGCGGGAGTGGGTGCAAACGTCATGGCTCGATCCGGCTTGTGGTTCGGCTACAGGACGCGCGGATATGGCGCAGTCGTTTACAGAGCCAACAGCAAGCTTCGGTCCACGGCACCGAGCGCGCGCACGACCGGCTGCGCGTTACAGCCCGGCCCCGCATCAGGACACTGTGTCCCGCCACTGTCACGCCGCGAGCGCATCCGGATCTTCCCGATTTACCGCCCTGGATCGAGGATGGCGCCGACCGGGAACGAGTCGTAATCGGGAGCGAGTCACTCAGCGTCGCACGCTCGCGCGACTGAAAGGTTCGCGGACATCCTCGGCCGGTCGACCGATGCCGTTTCCATATCGCCGTCGCGCGCGCCGACGCGCCCTGCATTGCCGCCGTCGGCGGCGGAACAGCTCCTCGGGCCGCTCGAATAAGTTTTGCTGCAATGCAATGTTAAACTCTCCCTCGCGAAACTTTGGAGGGCATATGCTGAATGTTCTAGTCGCCGGCGCTTCGCGCGGCATTGGTCTGGGTCTCGTGCGCGTCTATCTCGAGCGCGGTGCGCGCGTATTTGCTGTAGTGCGCAATCCGGCCGGTTCTGCCGGCTTGACGGACCTGGCGGCGCAGCACGGCGAGCGGCTGCAGGTGGTGACGTGCGACCTCAACACCCCGACCGCGGGCAGCGTGATTGTCGAGGCGCTCGGCGGCACGCGGCTCGATCGTGCGATCTTCAATGCCGGCATCTACGGCCCGAGCGCGCAGGACGTCGCGACGGCGAGCGAGGACGAAATCGGGCAGCTGTTCTTCACCAATGCGGTGACCCCCCTGCGTCTGGCGCACACCCTCCGCACGCAGTTGGCCGAAGGCGCCGTGCTGGGCGTCATGAGCTCGGAGATGGGCAGTCTCGAGCTCTCGATGGGCGCCGAACTCCCGCTGTACGCCGCGAGCAAGTCCGCGCTCAACAGCTTGCTGGTCAGCTGGGTGGCACAGCTCGGCGATGCACGCGACTTCACCCTGCTGACCCTGCATCCGGGCTGGGTCCAGACCGACATGGGCGGCGATGAAGCGCCCCTGACGGTGGAGCAAAGCGCGCCGGGGCTGGTTGCGACCGTCGAGGCGGCCGCGGGAACACGCGACTTCCGCTTCGTTGACTACAAAGGCGAAACGGTCCCCTGGTAAACCATCGACCTGCCGAGCGCTTCCCGGCGCTCGCCGACTCGCGTGCCTAGCCGCCCGGTGCCGAGCATGAGCCGGCGCGGCAACTGCCACGACAACGTGGTTGCCGAACGCTTCTTTCAGTTGCTCGAATGCGAGCGGACAAAGCGAAAGACCTGCACGAATCGGGCGCAGGCGCGCCGGGATGTGTTCGATTACATCGAGCTCTTCCATAGCCCGCAGCGGCGCCACGGCTTCACCGACCAGCTCTCGCCGGTAGAGTTCGAACGGCAGTATTAATTGAAAAACGGGACCGTCTAGGAAACCCGACGCGATTCCCACCCTTTTGCCGGCACCAACCCCAACAGCGATCCAAACTCCGTCTACGCTTCGCTTATCCCATCGGCTACGCGAGGTGAGCCATGAAGAAAAAGGCCGAGCACGACGTCCTGAAGGGCACCGAGCTGAATATCCCTGTAAAAGAGTACAAAGAGGCGCTTCACGCCTTGCAGGTGGAACTGGTTAAGCTGCAACGCCATTTCATTCAGTGCAACGACAAGATCCTCGTGATCCTCGAAGGCCGCGACACAGCAGGCAAGGACGGCACCATCAAACGCGTCGTCCAGCACCTGAGCCCCCGCGAGACACGCATCGTAGCGCTCGGCCGCCCGTCCGATCGCGACCGGAGCACCTGGTACTTCCAGCGCTACATCCCCCACCTGCCTGCCGCGCAGGAATTCGTCCTCTTCAACCGTAGCTGGTACAACCGCGCCGGCGTCGAGCGGGTCATGAGCTTCTGCAGCGAGCCGGAGTACGACGAGTTCATGGAGACCGTCCCCGATTTCGAGCACATGCTCGTACGCTCCGGCATCAAGCTGTTCAAGTACTACCTCGACATCAGCAAGAAGGAGCAGAAGAAACGGCTCCAGGACCGCCGCAAGGATCCGCTAAAGCAGTGGAAGGTCAGCCCGATCGACGCGGAAGCGCTCAAGCACTGGTCGGACTACAGCCACGCCCGCAACGAGATGTTCGCGCGCACGCATTCCCTTACGGCGCCATGGACGGTCGTGCGCGCCGACAACAAACTGCTCGCCCGCCTGAATTTGATCAAGGACCTCCTGATGCGCCTCCATTACGAGGGCAAGAACCGCGATCTGGTACTGCCGAATCCGGAGATTGTGTTTGCGTATGACGACGCGCACCTGAAAAGTGGAATGCTCGCCAAGTGAGCAGGCCGCATCCGGTCATCGTCATTGTTCGGGTTTCAGCCGGATTCCAGCGTACTACTTTCTGGAACCGCGGAAATTCGTAGCCTGTGTGATGAGATCTGTACCCGCTATGGAATCCTGACGAACAGGAAGCGACCCTTCCCGAGAAGCTAGCAGCGGCCAGCACAGCCGGCTTTAGCCGCTTTTCGGATTTGTCTCCAACTCAGGGGGCATTGAATTGGGAGCAGGAAGCCTGCTGGCCAGTGCTCGCACTTCCTCGATGCGTAGTCGGGTGCTTAGGGCAAATTGACTTGCTGCCCGTCCGGGCGATAGATCAGCAGATGTTTGACCACACCACCCTGAATCGATTTGACCATGGTTTCCAGGGCCTGCTGTGTCGCCTCGTCGCTCGGTTCCCTGTCTCCTTGCCCGCTAAGGCAGCCGACAAACACCATGTCCCAGGATTGTCCGGTGTGGCGTGATTCTTCCACCAGTTCAGCAAAGCTCTGGATTTCATCGGTTTTCTTGTCTACGTACATCACAGGAATCAGCGCGCCTCCCTGACCATTTTCAAAGATGCGCTTTTCTTCCGCTGAGGCGTTTTCAGGCAACTCCGCACGCACGAAAACGAACAGCAAACGCTGTGGTTCGGGTTGCCGACGCGCAGCATCCAAGAGATTTTGAAACCCTGAAATGATCATTTATCCGCGCTTCCCTTCCTGTCGTCAGGTAGCGGATTCTGTCACAGATCCACAGGTATCAACGATAGCTCGCCCATTCTCCCGCACGACTAAATCAGTCGCGCTTTCGTAGTCTTTCTATGCAGTCGGCCGGCCAGCAGACCGACGGCCAACGGAGTCCAGCGGCCGGTCTCGGATAAGTGACCGGCCGTTCTCTTTCCTGACGCGCGTTGCTGGCTCGCGGGTGCGCCCTTTCTTTCCTCATGAGCCCCGTCGCTGCTCAAGTCCGATCAAGGTGATTTCGCCTCTGATCTGGGATCAGCGGCGGGCTGCCCGAGGTTGCGCCAGCGATATCTTACGATCTATGCTAGTAATAACTTACTCACTTCATGGAGCCCGAGCGGTGAATGAACGTCCTCAGCACCTGTCAGCCGAAGAGCGGCGCGCCGCTACAGTGAAGGCCGTGGTCGATCTGGCTGCGGAGAAGAATCCGGCCGAGATCACAACCACGGCCATCGCCGATCGCATGGGCTTGACGCAGGGCGCGCTGTTTCGCCACTTCCCCACCAAGGAGGCGATCCTGGAAGCGACGATGTCCTGGGTCGGCGAGCGCCTGCTGGTCAGCGTGGACAAGGCGGCCGAAGGCGCCGCGTCTCCTGCTGCAGCACTTGAAGCCATGTTCATGACGCACATCGGCTTCGTGGCCAAGCATCCCGGCGTGCCTCGCATGCTGTTCGGAGAGCTGCAGCGCTCTGACGAGACGCTCGCCAAGCGGATGGTGCAGACCATGATCCGCCAATACGAGCAGCGCCTGCGCCGCGTGATGGAAGCGGGCAAGGCGCAGGGCGAACTGGACGCGGAGCTGGACGTGGATGCCGCAGCCGTGCTGTTCATCGGCACGATCCAGGGACTGGTCATGCAGTCCCTGCTGGCCGGCAAGGTCAGCCGCATCCGCCGTGAGGCCCCTGCGGTGTTTGCCATCTATCGCCGCGGTATCGGAGCAGCGCAATGACGGCCCTGACCATTCACTTCCTCGGCGCGCCATCGTCACGCCGAGACACCCCTGAACGCATATCAGCCCACTCCACGGGAGGCAGGTAATGGCCCCTACCCCACCCTCTCGCACCGCCAGGCGGGCGGTCATCATCGTGGCGCTCCTTGCGCTGGGTGCCGGCGCTGCATTCCTGTGGAACCAACGCAGCAACCAGGACACCGGCGCGCTGCGCCTTTATGGCAACGTCGACATCCGCGAGGTGCAACTGGCTTTCCGTCAGCCCGGGCGCGTGGCGCAAATGGCTTTCGATGAAGGCGATGCCGTCAGCGCCGGCGCGCGCCTGGCCACGCTGGATGCGCAGCCATATCGGGAAGCCCTTGCGGCAGCGCAGGCCCAGGTGGAGGTGGCGCAGGCGGAACTGACCAAGCTGCGCCGCGGCCTGCGCCCGCAGGAAATCACCCAGGCGCGCGAGGCGCTCAGGCAGGCCCAGGCGCTCGCCACCGAGGCTGAACGCAATTTCCAGCGCCAGAGCGGCCTGCTGGCTTCGGGCGCCAGCAGTCAGCGCACGGTCGATGCCGCGCGTACGGCGCGCGACCAGGCAAGCGCCGGCGTCGAGGCGGCCAAGGCGGCGTTATCGCAAGCATCCGAAGGCTTCCGCAAGGAAGACATCGCGGCGGCAGAGGCTCGCCTTGCGGCCGCACAGGCAAGCGCAGCGCAAGCCACGACGGCGCTGGCGGACACCGAACTGGTGGCACCCAGTGACGGAACCGTGATCGCCCGCGTGCGTGAGCCCGGCAGCATGGTTGCGAGCCAAAGCGCGGTCTACAGCCTGAGCCTGGACAAACCGGTGTACGTGCGCGCCTACGTGGGCGAACCGGACTTGGGGCGCATCGCGCCCGGGACCGCGGTGCGGGTAAAGAGCGATTCGGCGGACAAGGTCTATCGCGGGCAGATCGGCTTCATCTCGCCGCGCGCCGAATTCACCCCCAAGACGGTCGAGACGACGGACCTGCGCACGGACCTGGTGTACCGCCTGCGCATCGTCATCGACGAAGCCGACCACGACGGCGCCTTGCGCCAGGGAATGCCGGTGACGATCGAGGTCGATGCCGAACCGGGCTCCGGCGCAAGAACCGCGGAGCGCTGAGATGCCCGCGATCGACGCCACGCCGAACAGCACGACCGCCGATGCCGCCGTCGTCATCGAAGGTGTGGACAAGCATTTCGGCAAGGTGCAGGCCCTGCGGGGCTTGAGTGCGCGCATCCACTACGGACGGCTGACGGGCCTGGTCGGCCCGGACGGCGCCGGCAAGACGACGCTGATGCGCATCCTGACCGGCCTGCTGGTGCCCAACGCCGGCCGCGTCACCCTCGCCGGTTTTGACGTCGTCAAGGACAACGACGCCATTCACGTCGCCAGCGGCTACATGCCGCAGCGCTTCGGCCTGTATGAAGACCTGTCCGTGATGGAGAACATGCGCCTGTACGCGCAGCTGCGCGGCATGAATGCAGACCGCAATGCCGATCTGTTCGCCGAGCTTCTCGATTTCACGCGGCTCGCGCCTTTCACCCAGCGCCTTGCGGGCAAGCTCTCGGGCGGCATGAAGCAGAAGCTGGGCCTCGCCTGCGCGCTGATGGCGCGGCCCAAGGTGCTGCTGCTGGACGAGCCCGGCGTGGGCGTCGATCCGGTCAGCCGCCAGGATTTATGGCGCATGGTGCAGGCGCTGACCGATGAGGGCATGGCCGTGGTCTGGTCGACCGCCTACCTCGACGAGGCCGAGCGTTGCGAGAGCGTGCTGTTGCTGAACCAGGGACAGCTCCTGTTCGATGGTCCACCGCAGGAACTGACCGCGCAACTCGAAGGCCGGAGCTTCCGGCTGGAAGACGTCGGCGCCGAGCGCCGGGCGGTCCTGACCGAAGCGCTCGACCTGCCCAGCGTGAGCGATGGCGTGATCCAGGGTGCGGGCGTGCGCGTGGTGTTGCGCGAGGGTGCCGACCTGGGACCCGTGCAGGCTCTGGCCGACCAGGCACAGGTTCGGCTGGCGCAGGTGCCGGCGCGTTTTGAAGACGCTTTCATCGATCTGCTCGGTGGCGGCCCCGGCGGCACTTCGGCGCTGGCAGAACGGCTCCCGCCGGTCGAGCTGGGTTCCGATATCGCCGTGTCGTGCAGGAATCTGACCAAGCGCTTCGGCGAATTCACCGCCACCGACAACGTCAGCTTCGAGGTGCGGAAGGGCGAAATTTTCGGCCTGCTGGGCCCCAACGGCGCCGGCAAGTCCACAACCTTCAAGATGCTGTGCGGCCTGCTGAAACCCACCGCAGGCGAAGCGCATGTGGTCGGCCACGACCTGCGCCGTGCCACCGGCGCGGCCAAGAGCCGGCTCGGCTACATGGCGCAGAAATTTTCGCTGTATGGACTGCTCTCGGTGCAGCAGAACCTGGAATTCTCGGCCGGGGTGTACCAACTGGACAGGAACAACCAGCGCGAACGCATCGCCGAGATGATCGAAACCTTCGATCTGGGCAGCTGGCTTTCCGCAACGCCCGACTCCCTGCCGCTGGGGCACAAGCAGCGCCTGGCGCTGGCCTGCTCGCTCATGCACCGGCCTCCGGTGCTGTTTCTGGATGAACCCACTTCCGGGGTGGATCCCATCACCCGGCGCGAATTCTGGACCCACATCAACGGCCTGGCCCGCAAGGGCGTGACCATCATGGTCACCACCCACTTCATGGATGAGGCCGAATATTGCGACCGCGTCGCCATGCTCTCGCGTGCGCGGCTGATCGCGCTGGATACGCCCGACGCATTGAAACGTTCGGTGGTCAGTCCCGAGCGACCCGACCCGACCATGGAGGACACTTTCATCCACTTGGTGGAGTCGACGGACCTCGAGATCGAGGCCGCGACATGAACGGCGCCACAAGACACAAGGATGGGGGTGGGCCGATGCAGGCCGACTTGCGCCGCTTCGATCTGCGGCGCCTGATGGCCCTGGTGACGAAGGAAAGTTACCAGGCGCTGCGCGACCCCTCGACGCTGTTGATCGCGTTCGTTCTGCCGGCGGTATTGCTGCTGCTGTTCGCCTATGCGGTGTCGCTGGACGCGAAGAACGTCCGTGTCGGCGTCGTGCTGGAGTCGTCCGGCACGTCGGCACAGTCGCTGGCGGCAGCGTTTTCGGGCACCCGCTTCCTGAACACGCACTTCGCTCATGACCGGCGCGAAGTGGCGGACAAGCTGGTCTCGGGCGACCTGCGCGGCTACGTGGTGATTCCGCAGGACTTCGAGCAGCGCCTGGCCCGGCGCGGCAGCGAGCCGCTGGTGCAGATCATCACCGACGGCTCCTACCCCAACACCGCCAACTACGTCGAAAACTACGCCCGCGGCGTGGTGCAGTCGTGGCGCGCGGGGCTGGACGTCGCCGCACCCGCGCAGTCCGTCGTGCTGGAACCGCGCTTCTGGTTCAACCCGGAACTCGAAAGCCGCCGCGCATTGATCCCCGGCGCCATCGCCATCGTCATGACCATCATCGGCACCATGCTGACCGCACTGGTCGTGGCGCGCGAATGGGAGCGCGGCACGATGGAGGCCGTGCTGTCCACGCCCGCCTCGGTGGCCGAAATCCTGATCGGCAAACTGCTGCCGTACTTCGTGCTCGGCATGCTGTCCACCCTCGGGGCGGCGGCCCTGGCGGTTTTCGTGTTCGGCGTCCCGATGCGCGGCTCCCTGCTGGCCCTGCTGCTCTTGTCGGCGGTGTTCATGGTGCCGGCCCTGGGCCAGGGCCTGCTGATTTCCTCACTGGCACGCAACCAGTTCCTGGCGGCGCAGATCGCGCTGTTCACGGGGTTCCTGCCGGCATTCATGTTGTCGGGCTTCCTGTACGAGATCGACGCCATGCCCGCAGCGATACGGGCCATCACCCAGGTGGTTCCGGCGCGCTACTTCGTCGAATCGCTGAAGACAGTGTTCCTGGCCGGCGACATCTGGGCCGTGTTCCTGCCCAACCTGGCGGCCATGGCGGCGATCGGGACGGTGTTCTTCGTGATCGCCAAGTGCGCCACGCGCAAGAATCTGGAGTGAAGCATGTGGACCTCCGCGTTTTCGTTCATCCGCTTGCGCGCCCAGTTCATCAAGGAAGTGCTCAGTGTCCTGCGCGACCCGCGCAGCCGCATGGTGGTCTTCGTGCCGCCCATCCTGCAGCTTCTGGTGTTCTCTTTCGCTGCGACGCTGGAAGTGCGCAACGTCGACATCGCGGTCTACAACCAGGACACCGGCCGCTGGTCACACGAACTGATGCAGCGCCTGGACAGCGCCCGCTTCATCACCGACGTGCGGCGCGTGGATAGCCAACGGCACCTGCACGAGCTGATCGACCGCGGCGAGGTGATCGCCGCGCTCGCGATTCCGGTGGACTTCTCGCGCACCATCGCCGCCGGCGAGAGTGGCCGCGCGCAGGTGCTGGTCGATGGGCGGCGCAGCAACTCGGGCCAGATCACCGTTGCCTATCTTTCCACCATCGCCGCCGATGTCGGGGCCGAGGTCATGCCCGACGCGCAGGCGCCCGCCCCCGTGGTGGTGCGGCACTGGTTCAACCCGAACCTGGTCTACCGCTGGTTCATCGTGCCGGGCCTCACCGGCATCCTGGCGCTGTTCAGTTCGCTCCTGATCACCTCGCTGTCGATTGCTCGCGAACGGGAACTCGGCACGTTCGACCAGTTGCTGGTGTCGCCCACCTCGACGCCGGAAATCATCATCTCCAAGTCGCTGCCGGCGCTGGCAATCGGCACCCTGCTGGGGCTGTTCATGATCAGCGCCGGCGTGTTCCTGTTCGGCATTCCATTTACCGGCTCGTTCGTGCTTCTGCTCGCCAGCCTGGTGCTGTTCATCCTGTCGGTGGTCGGTATCGGGCTGATGATTTCCGCGGTCAGCATGACGCAGCAGCAGGCCATCCTGGGGGCGTTCGCCGTCGGCGTTCCGGCAGTGCTGATGTCCGGCTTTGCGACGCCTGTGGAAAACATGCCCGTCGTCCTGCAATGGCTGGCCCAGGCCATTCCGCTGACCCATTTCCTCATCATCGTCGAAGGCAGCTTTCTCAAGGCCATGCCGCCCGGGGACATTCTCGCCAGCCTGTGGCCGCTGGCGGTCATCGCCCTCGCCACACTGACCATGGCCACCGTATTCGTCCGAGGACGCCTGCAATGAAATCCGCGACCCCTGCCTCCCTCCTTCGGCCAGCCGCTGTGGGCCTGCCGCCCCTGCCCTGGCGTCCGCTCACCCTGGCCCTGTCCTGCGTGCTTCTGACTGCGTGCGCGGCCGTCGGTCCCGACTATCGTGAACCGCCGGCGGTCGACGTCGGCAACGGCTGGACCTTGCCGCTGGCGACAGCTTCGGAGTCGGCGGACCTGACCCGCTGGTGGTCGACGCTGGACGATCCTGTCCTCGATCGCCTGATGGCTGCCGCCCTGTCGCAAAACCTCGATCTGCGCCAGGCCGCCGCCCGCATCAATGAGGCACGCGCACTGCGCGATCGGGTGGCGGGCGAGCGTCTCCCCACCGTCGGCGCTGCAGCAAGCGTCAACCGGCGCCGGCAAAGCGAGAATGGCCCCTTGCCCGTCGGTTCCATTCCTGGCCTTGACGCCACCCAGACTATCTACGACGCGGGCTTCGACGCTGCCTGGGAGTTGGACCTGTTCGGCGGCAAGCGGCGCGCACTGGAAGGGGCCACCGCCCGCCTGCAGGCGACCGAAGTCGAGGCTCAGGGGGTACGCATGCGCATCGTCGCCGAGGTCGCGCGCACCTGGTTCGCTGCCGTCGGTGCGCGAAGCGAGTTGCACGCGCAAGAGGCCACGCTGGACACGCTGCAGCAGACTCTGGAACTGGTGCGCCTGAGGCACGCGATGGGCGATGCCTCCGCCGCCGACGTCGACGCGGCATATGCTCAATGGGCTGCGGTCAACGCACTCTTGCCCGACATAGCGGCACGCCAGCGCGCGGCGGTGCTGGGCTTGGGCGTGCTGGTGGGAGCCCCGCCCGAGCGTGAACTGGCGTTGCTCGACGGTCCGATGGCTCCAAGCACCCTGCGAGCACTGCCGGTCGGCGAGCGTGCCGACGTGTTGCGCCGACGCCCCGACGTGCTGGCCGCGGAACGGCGCCTGGCGGCGAGTTCAGCCGACATCGGCGTAGCGACGGCGGAACTGTTTCCCAAGCTCTCCATCGGGGTCGGTGGGGGTTTCCAGACGCTCAGCACGGGCAACTGGTTCGATGAATCGAGTTCGCGGTTTTCCATCCTGCCGCTCGTTTCCTGGCGGCTGTTCGACGGTGGGCGGGTACGCGCCGAAATCCGGGCACGCGAGGCGGCCGAGCGGCAGGCCGCGCTCGCGTATGAACAGGCTGTGCTTGTAGCGCTGGGCGACGCCGAGCGTGCGTTGGGCGACTATCACGGAGGGCTCGACACGCTGGAGCGCCGCCGGATGGCGCTGGAGGCGGCGAGCGCCAGCCACCGTCACGCCAAGGCGCGCTACGCGGCGGGTGACATTGCCCTGGTCGAACTCCTGGTGGCCCAGCGTAGCCTGCACGATGCCGAAACCGCGACGGCGCGTGCTCACACCAATGCGGCCCTGCAATTGGTGACGCTGTACAAGGCGCTCGGTGGCGGTTGGGAGGCGCCCGAAGCCGCCGCACGCAGCGCGGATCCAACCTCAGGCGCCGCCGTGCCCGCCCGCATCGCATCTTCAAGCCGCTGAAACTCATCTTCGTTCGCTGTTGACGACCGCTGCCGGTGCCGAGGCGAAGCACCATGCCTTCCTTGACCTCGGCGACCGCCGGCTCGGCGGCGGCGCGCTTCATTGCATCGCGCGCGGCAGGCGCAGGCGGGGTCATGGCCGGCGGTGCGGCGCGGCGTCCCGGTCGAGGAAAATGCGCAGCGTGCCTTGCGGCCGGAGCCGCGCCGCCGGCAGCGCAGTATCGCCGCCGAAGAGCCGATCGAGCACCGCGCGCTTTCCTTCGCCCGCGGCCAGGAAGGCCACCTCGCGGCTGCTTTCGAGCGCGGGATAGGTGAGCGTGATCCGCGGCTCGGGCTTGGCGCCGACGACGGTGCCGACCCAGCGCCGACGCTCCTCGAGGATCGCGGTGCCCGGGAAGAGCGACGCGGTGTGGCCTTCGGGCCCGAGGCCCAGGAGAACGATGTCGAAGAGCGGGCGCTCCCGCACCAGGGTCGTGGCGCCATAGAAGGACTGGAGCACATGTTCGTAAGCGGCAGCCGCATCCTCCGGCGTCGTCCCCTCGGTCGGGATGGGATGAATGTTGGCCGCGGGGATGAGCGCTCGCGCCAACAACGCTTCGCGCACCATGCGGTAATTACTCTCCTGGTCGTCGTGAGGCACGAATCGCTCGTCGCCCCAGAACCAATGGGTGCGCGTCCAGGGAAAGGCGTCGCGGCAGGGCGGCGCGGCCAGCAGCTCGTAGAGCCGACGTGGAGTCGACCCGCCGGAAAGCGCGACGGCGAAGATGTCCTGTTTCGCCCGCGCCGCAGCGACGAGCCAGCTGGCGGCGCGCCGCGCCAACGTCTCGGGGTTGGCGAGCACTTCGACGGCGGCCGTGGAGAAAGCCGTCATGTTTGCCCCTTTTCCGCCGCGGAGAAGCACGCGTCGCGGATGGCGGCGATCGCAGCGGCGTAGTCCGGACCACCGAAGATGGCGGAGCCCGCGATGATGGCGCTCGCCCCTGCCGCGATCGCCTCCCCCGCACTGGCGCAGTTCTGCCCGCCATCGACCGCAATGGCCGGCTCGAGCCCGCGCTCGCGGCAGAGCTGCCGCAGCCCGCGGATCTTGGGCAGGGTCTCGGGCAGGAACTTCTGTCCGCCGAAGCCGGGATTGACGGTCATGACGAGGACCACATCGCAGAGATGGAGCACGTGCTCGACAAACTCGATCGGGCTCGCCGGGTCGAGCACCGCCCCCGCCTTGCAGCCGAGCTCGCGGACCCGCGACAGCACGCGATGAAGATGGACGGTGGCCGAGGGCTCGGCCTGAACGAGAAGATGGTCGGCGCCGGCCTCGACGAAGGCGTCGAGATAGCGTTCCGGCTCGACGATCATCAGGTGCACGTTGAGCGGCTTGCGCGTCGACCGCCGCACCGCCGCGACAATTGCCGGACCGAAAGTGATGTTCGGCACGAAACGGCCATCCATGACGTCGACGTGGATCCAATCGGCGCCGGCCGCATCGACGGCGCGGACCTCCTCGCCGAGCCGGCCGAGATCCGCGGAGAGGATCGAGGGTGCGACGATGATCGGCGTCATCGCCCTCCCTCGCTACGTTCCAGGTTTAGAACGAACCGCTCCATCGCCTTTGCGAAACCCTCGTCGTTGTATGAATCGGTGATCGCCTGCGCCTCCTTCCGGACATCCGGTCCGGCGTTGCCCATGGCGATGCTGAGGCCGCTCTTGCGGAACATCAGCACGTCGTTCGGCATGTCGCCGATGGTGGCGATCTCCGCCGTGGGTACGGACAGGAACTCCGAGAGCGCCTCGACCACGGTTCCCTTGTTGGCGCTCGGGTGAGTCACGTCGAGGTAATAGGGCTGCGAACGCGCCGCCGAGGCTTCGGCGCCGAGCGCCACCTGCGCGTCCCTCTCGCAGCGCGCGACGAGGTCGTGGTCGTCGCTCACGCCGACGATCTTCACCGCCCGCTGCAGCGCGGGGCCGAAATCATCGATGACAGTGGGCGGAAACTTGACTGTCCACTGCTCGCGCGCGACGTGTGGCGCATCGGGACTGTGAACGAGCCACTCCTTGCCGCTATAGACCCACACATCCATGCCGCGGCCCCGGATGAGCTCGACCGCCCGGTGCGCCGTCTCGGTGGCGAGAAGGCGCTCCTTGACGACTGTCATGTCGGGCTTGACGAAGATTCCGCCGTTGAAGCCCGCGATGGGCGTGTCGAGCGCCAGGGGCTCGACCAGCATCGCCATGCCGCGTGGCGGCCGCCCGCTGGTGATCGCGAAGCCGATGCCGCCACGCCGCAGCGCTTGAACAGCGGCCCGCGCGCGTTCTGTCAGGACCTTCTGTTCTGTGACGAGCGTCCCGTCGACATCCGCGATTACCAGGGAAACCTTACGCTTCTCGCGCATCGACGCCTTCCTTTCCGTGATCAATCGAGGGATCGCCACGCTCGGGCGTCGCGCGCCAGCAGCTCGTCGGCCGCCGCAGGGCCGGCGCTGCCGGCAGCGTAGTTCGGGAATTTCCCCGGTGGATGGTTGGCCCAGGCGACGAGTATCGGTTGCACCGCCTGCCAGGCCGCTTCGATATTGTCGGCGCGCTGAAACAAGGTCGCATCTCCGATCATGCAGTCGTAGATCAGCGTCTCGTATCCGGTGCTGGGTGCCGTTTTGAAGTAATCCTTGTAGGCGAAAGTCATGTCGACATTGCCGAGGGTGACGCTCGGACCCGGACGTTTGGCCGCAAACTCGAGCGCGATGCCTTCGTCGGGCTGGATGCGCAGGAGCATCCAGTTGGGATGCAACTGCTCCACATCGGTGCCACGAAATAGCGAATAAGGTGCTTGATGAAACCGGATCGCGATTTCCGTCTGCCGCCGCGTCATGTATTTGCCGGTGCGCAAATAGAAGGGGACACCGGCCCACCGCCAGTTATCGATGCTCAACTTGCAGGCGACGAAGGTCTCGGTTTTCGAGTCCGGCGCCACATCGAGCTCTTGCCGATAGGCGATGGCCGGCTTCCCCAGGACGGTGCCGGCGGCGTACTGGCCGCGCACCGCATTGGCCAACGCCTCCTCTTCGTCCATCGGGTGGATCGCCTGAATGACTTCGGCCTTCTTAGCCCGGACAGCATCGGCATCGAACGAAATCGGCGGCTCCATGGCCGTCATCGCCAGGAGCTGGAACAGATGATTGGGAACCATGTCCCTGAGCGCACCGGTCCGTTCATAAAACCTGCCGCGCCGCTCGACCCCGATGGTTTCAGCGGCGGTGATCTGGACGTGGTCTATATGCGCCCGATTCCAAATCGGCTCGAAGATGCCGTTGGCAAAACGTAATGTCATGATGTTCTGCACCGTTTCCTTGCCGAGGAAATGGTCGATTCGATAGATCTGGCGCTCCTGGAGCGTCTTTGAGATGTCGGCGTTGAGTGCGCGGGCGGAGGCAAGGTTGTGGCCGAACGGCTTCTCGATCACGACCCGGCGCCAATGGCCATCTTTCTCCTCGGTCAGACCGGCTCTCCCGAGTCCGGATACCGCGACGCTGAAGAACCGATCGGCGACCGCGAGATAGAAGAGATAGTTGCCGGCGGTACCTGCGTTCCGGTCGAGCCCAGCCAGATGATCGCGAAGCAGCCGATAGGCTTCCGGGTCGTTCAAATCACCTCTGAGATACGTCATGCGATCGGTCAGCCAGCGCCACGACGCTTGATCGAGTTGGGCAACGTGGAATTCGCCGCTGCTGTTGGCGACGAACTGGCTCATCATCTCGCTCAGGTTGCGGTTCCATTCTTCTTTCGTCTGCGACACCAGATCGACGCCGACGAGCTGAAACCGCTCCGGCAGGCGTTTGGCGCAGGCCAAGTCATAGAGCGCGGGCACGACCAACCGCTTCGTCAGATCGCCAGCGGCGCCGAAGATGATCATGACGCAGGGCGGTGCTGCGGCACCGCTGCTCGGCGCGCGACTCGTCGCTTTGCTCCGTTGAACGGATTTGTCTGCTCCGCTTTCGGCAGTACCGCGGTTCTTGGTCATTTGCGTCCGAGCAGCTCTTGGGCGATCGCGACGACGCGCTCCGGTTCGAAGCCGAACTTGCGCTGTAGCTCTTTGAGCGGCGCCGAGGCGCCGAAGGTGTCCATGCCGATGACCCGACCGGTGGCGCCGACATAGCGCTCCCACCCGAGCACCGAGCCCTGCTCAACGGCAATGCGCGCCTTTATGTTGGCCGGCAAGACGTTTTCCCGGTAGGAATCCGACTGTTGCTCGAAGAGGTCCCAGGACGGCATCGAGACGACGCGTGAACGAATTCCCAGGGACGTCAGCGCTTCAGCGGCTTCGATGATCAGGGAAACCTCGCTGCCCGACGCGATCAGGATGATCTCGGGCGGGCCGCCAGGGGCGTCTGCCATGATGTAGGCGCCCTGAGCGACTCCGGCGGGCGACGCGTATTTGCGGCGGTCGAATGTCGGCAAGGGCTGACGAGATAGCGCGATTGCCGCCGGACGGTGCCGCAGCTGCAAGACGTAGCGATAGGCCTCGACGACCTCGTTGGCATCGCCGGGCCGCAGCATGACCAGGCCTGGAACGGCGCGCAGCGAGACCAGTTGCTCCACCGGCTGGTGCGTCGGCCCATCTTCGCCATCGCCCATGGCGTCATGGGTGAAGACGAAAATGGCTGGCAGCTCCATCATCGCGGACAGCCGAATGGCCGGCCTGGCATAGTCGCTGAAGATAAAAAATGTTGCCCCGAACGGGCGCAGCTTCGACAGCGCCATGCCGTTCACAATCGCCGTCATCGCGTGCTCGCGAATGCCGAAGTGCAGATTTCGTCCTTCAGCGGTTGCGGCTTCGAAGTCGCCGGCGCCAGGGAATGTCAGCATCGTCTTGGTCGATGGCCCGAGGTCGGCCGATCCGCCCATGAACCATGGAATGTTCCGAGCCAGTGCATTCAGCACTTCAGCCGAAGCGTCGCGTCCGGAGATACCTTTGGGATCGGGTGAAAAGCTCGGCAAGTCGCGGTCCCACCCCGCCGGCAATTCACGTCGCTCCATCTGGTCGATCTCGGTAGCGAGATCCGGAAATTCGCGGCGGTAGGCGGCGTAGAGTGTTTTCCAGCGATCGCGGACCGCCGCACCGCGCGCACCGATCCCGGCATCGAAATGCTCGCGCACCCCGTCGGGAACGAGAAACTTTGCATCTTCCGGCCAGCCATAGGCGCGCTTGGTCAGGCGCACCTCATCCTCGCCCAGCGGCGCGCCATGCGCCGCCGCTGTATCGATCTTGTGCGGCGAGCCATAACCGATATGGCTGTCGAGAATGATCAGGGTCGGCCGACCCTTGGTTTCCCGGAAAATCTCGAGTGCATGTTCGATCCGCTCGAGATCATTGGCATCGCCGATACGCAATACGTTCCAGCCGTAAGCCAGAAACCGCGTCGCAACATCCTCGCTGAAGGCGATGCGCGTATTACCTTCGATCGTGATGTGGTTGTTGTCGTAGATCCAGCACAAATCATCGAGACCGAGATGCCCGGCCAGCGACGCTGCCTCCGAGCCGATCCCTTCCATGAGGTCGCCGTCGCTGCAAACCGCATAGACGTCGTAGTCGAAGATATCGAAGCCAGGCCGGTTATAACGGCTGGCGAGCCATTTTCGTGCAATCGCCATGCCGACGCTGTTGGCGATGCCCTGTCCGAGCGGACCGGTAGTCGTCTCGACCCCGGACGTCCAATGATATTCCGGGTGACCCGTGGCCTTGCTGCCGAGTTGGCGGAAGCGGCGGATGTCTTCGAGCGTAACCGACGGCTTGCCGATGCATTCGTAATCCGCGTTTACCGCCACGGTGCCCGTCAGATGAAGGACCGACCACAGCAGCATCGAGGCATGGCCGTTCGACAGAACGAAGCGGTCGCGGTTGGGCCAGATCGGATCCTGCGGATCGAATCGCATGATGCGATTCCAGACCGTATAAACCAGCGGCGCCAACGCCATCGGCGTTCCGGGATGTCCTGATTTTGCCTGCTGGACCGCGTCGATCGAGAGCGTACGGATCGTGTTGATTGCCAGTTGATCGAGCTCTTGGTTGTTCATGCCGTGCCACTCCCGTTTCCTCGATTTATCCCGCGATCAACTATGACTCCTTGGGTTTTTCGAGGTGCCCGCCGAATTCGTAACGCATCGCTGAGAGCAGCTTGTCCGCGAAGTCGGCTTCGCCGCGCGAGCTGAAGCGTTCATAGAGAGCAGACGACAGAACATGCGCTGGCACGCCTTCGTCGATGGCGGCTTTGAGAGTCCACCGTCCTTCGCCGGAATCCGAAACGCGGCCGGCAAAATTGGACAGCGCCGGATCCTTCATCAATGCCGCTGCCGAAAGGTCGAGAAGCCACGAGGCGATCACGCTGCCGCGGCGCCAAACCTCGGCAATATCCGGCAGGTTCAGATCGTATCGATAATGCTCGGGATCGCGGAGTAGCGTGGTCTCGGCATCGATGGCACCGCCCGCTTTGCCGATATTCGCGGCCTTGAGAATGGCAAGGCCTTCGGCGTACGCGGCCATGATTCCGTATTCGATGCCGTTATGGACCATCTTGACGAAATGGCCGGCGCCGTTGGCGCCGCAACGCAGATAGCCGTGTTCAGCCGCGCTGGTTTCGCTGTCGCGTCCCGGGGTGCGCGGGATATTGCCGCGGCCCGGCGCCAGGGTGGCGAAGATCGGGTCGAGATGCTTCACCACGTTCGCGTCGCCGCCGATCATCATGCAATAACCGCGCTCCAGCCCCCAGACGCCGCCGCTCGTGCCGACATCGACGTAGTGGATCCCTTTGTCGCTCAGCGCAGCGGAGCGGCGGATATCGTCGATGTAATAAGAATTGCCGCCGTCGATCACGATATCGCCCTGATCGAGAAAGGGCAGCAGATCGGCAATAGTCTTATCGACCACGCCGGCCGGCACCATCAGCCAGACTGCGCGCGGTTTTGTCAGCGACTGCATCAGTTCCTCCAGTGAAGAACTGCCGACGGCTTGTTCTTCGACGAGCGTCTGAACCGCCTCGGGCGACATGTCGTATACGACGCACTGATGGCCGCCGGTCAAGAGGCGGCGCGCCATATTCGCTCCCATCCGACCGAGCCCAATCATTGCGAGTTGCATGCGCCTGCCCTCCTTCCTGGAGTCGTCTTCCCGCCCGCGATCAGGTATCCGTGCGGACGGCGGAACTGGAAGCAGACTCGAAAACAGTGACGTAATTGCGGTAACGGCGCGCGATCTCGTCGACCGCGGTTGCGCGAGTAAGCTTTCCGGCGCGCCAGTCCGCGACAGGATCCCAAAAGACGGTGCGGCCGACGGCAAAGCCGATGAAGCCGGGGACGCCGGCGGCCGTTGTGAGCCAATCACGAACCTTGGCGTCGCCCTGCCCGCGCCCAAGAATGATGCAGCCGACGGAAACACGACCATCCGACCGTGCCGCCGCCACGATCTTCTCGCAATCCTCCCGCCGATCTAGGCCCTCGACCTTCCACACGTCCGCTTCGACGCCCAGGCTCTGAAGTTCTTCGATGGCGCCAACCATCAATCGCGGTCGCAACTCCCGTTCATAAGCTCCGTTGTCGCCCCCGAGCGCATCGAGCTGCGCCTTTTCAGCGGGAACCAGAAGCTCGACCATGAAGCGGCTCCGGTCCGAGCGCTCGAGATAATCCGAAAGCCTGCGCAGCCGCCCCGCTTGACGCCGGTTCATGGCTCTGTCGCCCTCCGGGTTGTAACGCACGAGGACCTTGCAGAAGCTTGGACGGACGCTTTCGATATGCTTCGCAAAATCCTCGCCATATTCGAAATCGAACTCGTGCTGCCCGCTTTTTTCGGCCGGGCAGGCGGTAACGACGCCCTCCGCTGCCGCATCGCGAAGCAAGGCCGAGCCGAATTGCTCGTCCACCAGGATGCCGGCCTTTTCTCTTGGTACGGCGGCAAGCGCTGATTTGAACCCGTCGTAGATGAGCCGCTTGGCCGCGGCGATTTCCTCGATTTGCGCGTCGCTAAATGGAGCAGTCCAGCCGAACATCCGGCTTTCAAACGAAGCGCGGTGGTCGAATGGCAGGATGTAGAGCTGGCGGTCGTATCCTCGCGGCATCAGCGCTCTCCTTTCAATTGGCGATAGCGCTGGATCAGCGTGTTGGTCGAGCTGTCGTGCAGAAGTTCCGGCTCGGTGGCGCTTTCGAGCTCGGGAATGATGCGATGCGCAAGCGCCTTGCCGAGCTCGACGCCCCACTGGTCGAAGGAATCGATCGCCCAGATCGTGCCCTGGGTGAAGACGCTATGCTCGTAGAGTGCGACCAGCTTGCCGAGCGCGGCAGGAGTCAATGCGTCCAGAAGGATAGTATTTGACGGGCGATTGCCCTCGAACAGCCGATGCGGCACCAGCCAATCCGGGGTACCTTCCGCCCTGAGTTCCTCTTCCGTCTTGCCGAAGGCCAGGGCTTCGGTCTGCGCAAAAACATTTGCCAGCAGTATGTCGTGTTGGGCGCCGAGCGGATTGAGCGTCCGGATGAGGGCGATGAAATCGCATGGGATCAGACGCGTGCCCTGGTGAATCAATTGATAGAAGGAATGCTGACCGTTGGTCCCGGGCTCGCCCCAGTAAATCGGGCCGGTATTGTAATCGACCCTCGTGCCGTCGAGTGTCACATGCTTTCCGTTACTCTCCATCGTCAGTTGCTGGAGATAGGCCGGAAAGCGCTTCAAATATTGCTCGTACGGCAAGACTGCAACGGTCTGCGCACCGAAAAAATTGTTGTACCAGAGGGCCGACAGCCCCATCAGCACCGGGAGGTTGCGCTCGAACGGCGCCGTGCGGAAGTGTTCGTCGATCGCATGAAAGCCGTCGAGCATTGCGCGGAAATTATCGGGACCGATAGCGATCATTGTCGACAAGCCGATCGCGGAATCCATCGAATAGCGCCCGCCGACCCAATCCCAGAAGCCGAACATATTGGTCGTGTCGATGCCGAACTTCGCGACCTCTGCAGTATCGGTGGAGACGGCGACGAAATGGCGGGCGATCGCAGCCTTGTCACCGGTTAGTCCGGACAGCACCCAGTCACGCGCGGTCTGCGCGTTGGTCATCGTCTCCAGCGTGGTAAACGTTTTCGAGGAGACGATGAACAGGGTCTCCGCGGCATCGAGATCGCGGACCGCCTCGGCGAAATCCGTGCCGTCGACATTGGATACGAAGCGGAATGTCAGCGAACGGTCGCTGTAGTGCCGCAACGCCTCATAGGCCATGACGGGGCCGAGATCGGATCCGCCAATGCCTATATTGATCACATTCCGGATACGCTTGCCGGCGTGCCCCTTCCAGGCGCCGCTACGCAGCCGATCGGCGAACTCCGCCATCTTGTCCAGAACGGCGTGCACTTCAGCTACGACGTTCTTGCCGTTGTGAATAATGGAGGTGCCCCGCGATGCGCGCAGCGCACCGTGAAGGACGGCGCGGTTTTCCGAGACGTTGATCTTGTCACCGCGGAACATCGCATCGATGCGCTCTCGCAATCCCGATTCGTGGGCGAGCTGGAGCAATAGTTCGAGGGTTTCGTCGGTGATCCGGTTTTTGGAATAGTCGAGATAGACCCCGGCGGCGTCGACCGCCAAACGTTCCCCGCGCGCGCGATCCTCGGCGAAGAGCCGCCCGATAGTGATATCCCTGATCGAGCGATAGTGCTTTTCCAACGCTGCCCAGGCGGGGCGCAGGCGCAGGGCTGGATGCTCATCGATGTTCCCCCACTGAGTCTGGTGTGGGACGTCATTGGCGTCTACTTCAGCTGGCTTTGCGGATCGCGGCCGCCTTGGATTCTAGACGGCCCATCAGGTCCTTCCAAGATTCGACGAAAGATGCGGTGCCGTCGTCCTGCAGTTTGGCTGTCTTTGATCGCATGATCGAAAATCGTTGGGTTCGACGTAAGTCCCATCACGCGTGAATCAGCGTTACAGCGAAGCAGTGCGCGATGGCTCCGTCGCCGCCTGAAGTCTCTTTTCCGTCGTGGGATCACTCAACCACAAGATCATAATCCACACCTTCCCATCGATCTGCGGCAGGCCAATACAGCGTGAAGACGATCGCGTCGCCCGGTTCGAGGCTCGCCGTATCGAGATCGGCGAAGTGGATGCCAAGGCCGCTATCTTCGGTCGGCGTATCCTGGACGGTTTGCCAGCCGTCTACGCTCCAGTGGAGCGATGCCATCGTGAGGAGTTCGACCCGGAGAACGCGTCCTGCCGGTAAGCAGCGACACTTGTTGTTGAAGCGCCAGACGGAGCGCAGCGAGCGCACATGTCGGACCTGATAGCGCTCTTTCGGCTGGGGCGGCATGTCGAACACACGTCCGTCCGCCAGCGAGCGCAGGAGCTTGACGTGCTCGGCGTGTGCCCAAACCAGCGGCATCGCCGAGCCCGAAGGCCGGCCCTGGAAGAGCTTGCGCTCGGGGATGTCGGCTGCGTCCCATACTTGCTCGGGGATGAGATGACCATCGCTGCCGAAACCTTCGAGTGTCGCGAGCAAGGTCTCGGCGCGGATCCTGTTGCCCGCCGCGAGCTCGTAATGCGCCCGCTCGCCCGTGAGCAAAGGCCAAGCTCGACCGACGCCGGTGCCGTCGAACGGTCGGCCATCCTGGTGCTCGCCGTACCCGTCGTTGTTATAACGGTGCCAGCACGGCCCCGCGGGCAAATCCACTTTCAGCAAGGCATCGACGACCCGCACGGTATTCAGAATACGTGGATCATCGGCGGCCCGCAGGCCGAAACGCACGAGCGCCAGCGCGTCGGGACTCACCACAAGCGAGGTTTTCTCGCGGCTCGTTTCAGGTGGACGGTTCTTGATGGGGACGAAGCCGCTCAGGGGTGATGCTGCGTCGGCGGTTTCCGGAGGAGCGATGCGAACGTAATAGCCGTCGACGCCCACTTGCCGGGCGAGCGGAGTATCGGTGGCATAGGTCCATTGTTCGACGAGACTGTTCCAGATATCGGCGGTCTCGCGGAGGTAGGCGATCAAGCTCGGTGCTGCGATGCCTTCAGCTAAATCGGCGGCAGCCAGTAGCGCGGCGATCTCCACTGCAAGAGTGAAGGGTGAATAACCGCCATCCTCTTCCCATCGATCCTGTCCAGTAACCGGTCCATTTCTGACGATGTATCCCGCAGCTCCCGCGATCATCGGCCACAGGCGGGGCAGCTCGTGTCTGGACAAGATCTCTTCGCGGAGTGCGAGATCGACGAGAAGGATGGGAAAGGCGCATTCGTCGAGCTGCACGCCGTACCAATAAGGCGTTCCGTCGAGCCAGCAGTTCTGTGGCCAGTGGCCATCCGCTTCTTGAATGCCCTGGAGGTAATCGATGACCTGTCGCGCTTCCTTCTTCGCTCCCGCGGCCAGGAGCCCGCCCGCGGTCTCGACGAGATCGCGCGGCCAGACGAGATGGTAGCCGCCAAGATCATGGTCGCCCTTGGCAAAGCCCCAGGGAACCGACAGGCTGGCGATGTAGCCGCCGACAAACGAGCGAGCCTCGTGCGTCTGCAGCACGGCTGTGCTCACTCGATACGTATTGTGTCCTTTCGAATGCCCGGCACGGTCGAGTGGCACGAGCGTGTCTTGCCAAGCGCGCCATCCAGCCACGTATTCGTCGAGCGCTTTGTCAACATCTTTGTCGAGGCTGATGCGAACCCGGAGCGCGGCTTCTGCCGCCGTCCTGCCGAACCCCAATGCAAGGACGAAGCTGCCACCGCACTCTGCCGGGTTCACTTCGCCGGTGAGCGCGACATTACCGTTGCGCGCAACGTCGTAGCGCCAGCGCAGCTCGAAGTGTTGCCTCAAATCTTGCCAGCCGTCCGAGACCCCGACGAAGCCCGCCGAGCTCGCACCAAAGGGAACCGAGCAGCCGAGGGCGAGAGTCGTTCCGTCGCCCGCGGCAAAAAGCATAGCCACGCCCTTGTAATCGTCGATCCATGCGGTATTCCCAGCGCCTTTATTCACGAGATGCGGTGCAAGGAGCGCATAAAGCCGATAGTCGGAGGCGGCGCCGGCGAGCGCTTCAAACGTCACGCGTTGAAGTACGACATCGTGGCGAGGATCAGCGAACACCAATTTTTCGATTTGATAGCGCTTCTGATTGCATGCGCTTCTGACGATGAAAGCCGGTACGCCCTCGACGATGGGTCGAATGGTGCTGGTTGCATCACGCTTCTCTTCCGAGAAGAAGCCGTGCCCGTCGCTGATGATGAGACCCAGATCCCGCGTACATGCCTGATCGACCCGCGGGTAGTAGACCTCGTTGAGGATGCCGTGACTCAGCGTGAACCAGACCCGACTTTGCGGTTGCAGCGCCGTGCCGACGCCGCTTTTGGCGCTCGACGTCCATCTCGCCGGGCTGCCGGGCCATCCCGGCGCAGGCCTCTCGAACGGCATATTTCTCCTCCCATCTGAAGGACGTCACATGGAGCGGGAGGAGCAATCGGATGGTCATCAGGCGAAGGCCGCCCCTCGCCAGCCGCGGTGGCGTTCCGTCGAGGAGAGCGACATGAAGCTCGAAGTGCCGTTGTGCCGATCGTTCCCAGCCGAAGTGCGCACCGTGGCGCGACATTGAAGACGCTCCCAAGCCTCGCTGTCGCGCTACCACGACGAAGCTCGCATCTGTCCCCTTCGGTAACAGAACTTCGCCCGGCTGGCGTGGATTGGAGAACGCCGTGAGCGGAAAGTTGCCCGGGGCCATGAACATCGCCCTGCGGCGAGCGGTACGCATCGTCGACCCGGGCGCGCGGAAGTGGCGAGACGATCGGAAGGGACCATGGCTCGATTCGGTGCCGATGATCGCGACGCCGGACGTGAAGAAGACCAGCCGCGGCGAGCCTTCGCCACCTACCTCCCGGCATTGCCTCACGCAGAGTCGTTCATCCGACGACGCGGCGGCGCCCCCTCGCCTTCACCGTACGCGCTTTTCTTGTACCGACTAAAGCCATTTTGGTCGGCCATGCCCGGAAAGAAACAAAAACCTCTGATGAAACAGCATGTTACGAATTCTTCACGAATAGACGCGTCGTTGCGCTCCACACATTGCTTGTCTATGTTTCAGTCACTGCAACGAGGGGAAACCGGGATGCTTCGGCGTTCGGCAGTTGCGAGGTGCGGTGACTTGCGATTACCGCGTCATCCTGTGCAAAAGGCAGGAGTAGTGACATGGACGCCCGCGTTGATGATCACGACCACCCGATGTGCCAGGGGCGCGGCCCGTTGGGTCGCGGCCTGCTTATCGGTTTGGCTGGAGCCTACGTCACTTCCCCGATCCCCAAGGCGCTTGCGCAACCGGCCGATGACAAGAATCGCGGCGCCTTTCTTGCCGTGTCGGCGAGCCGAGTCGCGCGGAACTCGCTCGATGCAGTGCAGGCAAAACGCCTCTATGACGCACTGATCGCGGACGATCCAGGCTTTCCCGCCGCGGCGCGTGCGCTGCCGAACTTCATCCCTTGCAGGGCCCGCCCTCGAAATGAGGTCGGATTATTTCCACACCGCGGATCAAGGAGACTCACATGAGAAAGTACAAGGTCGGGTATTTCGTTGGCAGCCTTTCGAGCACGTCGATCAATCGCATGCTTGCGAAGGCGCTGGTAAAGCTCGCCCCGCCGGAACTTGAATTGATCGAAATACCGATCCGGGATTTGCCGCTGTACAGCCAGGACTACGATGCGGATTATCCTCCGGTCGCGCGCGCTTTCAAGAAGGCCATCGCCGATGTCGACGCGGTGCTTTTCGTCACGCCCGAATACAACCGCTCCATTCCCGGCGGACTGAAGAACGCCATCGACTGGGCAAGCCGGCCCTGGGGCCAGAACTCCTTCGCCAGCAAACCTTCCGGGGTGATCGGTGCGTCGCCCGGATCGATCGGCACCGCAGTCGCGCAGCAGAGCCTGCGGGGCGTGCTGTGCTTCTGCAACTCGCCGTTGATGAATACGGTCGAGGCCTACATCCACTTCAAGCCCGGCCTCATCACCGAAGACGGTCAGGTTACCGACGACTCGACCGCCGAGTTTCTGCGCAAGTACATGAACGAGTTGCACGCATTCATCGTACGGGTGCTGACCGTGTTGCCGCGGGACGCTTGACGGAGAAAATGCGCAGATTCCGAACATACCTGTTGGGCGTCGACGTTGTGATTTCGTTGAAAGGTCGATGCCTTGCAGCACCTGTCGCCGGACTTGGCTCCATGCGAAAGAGGACTCCATGCTCTGCCCCCATTGCGCTGACGGTCACGACCGTCAGTCGGCTCATCGCGCCCACGTGCTGCAACTCCTGGCTTTGATCGAACACCCCACCGCGCTGCCGCCGGACGCGGCGTTGCGGATCGCGTGCGAACTTCTCGCGTGGACGGGACTCGAGGCGTCGGATTGCGGATGCGACCATTCCGGCGACCGAGTGGCCGAATTCGAGACGGCAGCCTGAGGGAGAACGGGATGAAACGTAAGAGCGCGGAAGACGGCGCGGCGCGGGCAGGCCTGCCGGGCCCGTCCGGAGAGTTGCTCGCGCGCCTCGAAGGCATCTACCAGGACTTCCACGCGAATCCCGAGCTGTCGATGCAGGAGCACCGCACCGCCGGCATCGTCGCAGCCTGGCTGCGGGAGCGCGGGTACGAGGTGACCGAAGCGGTCGGTGCGACCGGTGTCGTCGGCTTGCTGCGCAATGGCGAAGGGCCGACGGTGCTGATGCGCGCCGACATGGATGCGCTGCCGATCGCGGAAAGCACCGGCCTGCCCTATTCCAGCCGGAAGACCGGTACGGACAGGTTCGGGCAGCCGACCGCGATTGCGCATTCCTGCGGGCACGACATGCATGTCGCGTGGCTGATGGGCGCGAGCGAGATCCTGGCGGCTAACCTCGGCGCGTGGCGCGGCACGGCGATGATGGTGTTCCAGCCGGGCGAGGAAACCGGCCAGGGCGCACGCGCGATGATTGAGGACGGGATGATCAGACGCTTCCCCAAGCCCGACGTCACGCTGGCCCAGCACGTGATGCCGCTCTCGGCCGGCCGGATCGGCTGGCGCACCGGGACGATGCTCTCGGCCGGCGACAGCTGGGAAGTGACGCTGTTCGGTCGCGGCGCCCACGGCTCGATGCCGCAGAAGAGTGTCGATCCGGTGGTGATGGCGGCGTCGGCGGTGATGCGCCTGCAGACCGTCGTGTCGCGTGAAGTCGCGATGACGGATTCGGCCGTGGTGAGCGTCTGCACGCTGCGGGCGGGCATGAACGAGAACGTGATTCCCGATCAGGCGCTGCTCCGTCTCAACATCCGCACCTTCAAGGACGAAGTGCGGACCCGGGTGCTCGCTGTCGTCAGGCGCATTCTCGAAGCAGAGGCTGCCGCGTCGGGGGCGCCGAGGCCGCCGGAGTTCTCCGTGCTGAGCGAATTTCCCCTCACCCGCAATGACGAGGGCGCGACACGAAAGGTCGTTGCCGCGCTCGAACGGCATTTCGGCAGCGATCGGATTGCCGAGATTTCGCCCGCGAGCGCGAGCGAGGACTTCGGGCTGTTCGGCACGGCGTGGAACGTTCCGACCGTGTTCTGGGTGATCGGCGGCATCGATCCGGTGCTTTACGAGGAAGCGCGCAAGGCCGGCAGGCTGGACGAGTTGCCGGCCAACCATGCACCGAATTTCGCGCCGGTGGTCGACCCGACGCTGCGCACCGGTATCGAAGCCATGCTGGCCGCCGCCGGCGCCTGGATCTCTCCTCTGACCGATACGGCCGCCAACCGGGCGCACTGAATCGGCCCGGCCCTGACCATGAGTACGGTGCTGCTACCGGATCTGGTGAAGCTGCTCGACTGGGTGGGCACGCTGGCATTCGCGTTCAGCGGCGGGCTGCTGGGGGCGCGAAAGGGATTCGATCTGTTCGGCGTGCTCTTCCTGTCCTTCGTCGTCGCGGTCGGCGGCGGCATGGTGCGCGACGTGCTGATCGGCGCCGTGCCGCCGGTGGCGATCACGGAAATCCACTACTTCCTGATCGCGATCGGTGGTGGCCTGATCACCTTCTACTGGTATCCCAGGGTGGTTTCGCTCGAACGCCCCATCGCGCTCTGCGACGCCGTCGGCCTCGCCCTGTTCGCGGTGGTCGGCACGCAGAAGGCGATCGAGTACGGCATCCATCCGCTCATGGCCGCCCTGCTGGGGATGATGACCGGGATAGGCGGGGGAATGACGCGCGACGTTCTCGCCGGCGAGCCCCCCTTCGTGCTGCGCAGCGAGCTGTATGCGGTGGCGGCGCTCGCAGGTGGCACGATCGTGTCCGCCGGGTACGCGATCGGCGCGGCGCGCGCGTTCTCACTGTTGCTCGGCGCCGGTGCGTGCATCTTCCTGCGCCTGATGGCGATCTATCGCGGCTGGCGGGTTCCGGTTGCGCGTCACTTCATCGATCCCGGCAGTCCGGGCGATCGGTGAAGGTCGGGCAGCCTCCCGAACTCACCTTGAGCAGTGCGTGACGTCGGGCAAAGCCCGCAGGATGGGATCGCGGGAATGGCTTAGGGCGCGTTGGTAGTCGGCCCCTCATTGGACGAGCCCGCGCGCTCCCGTTTGGGCTTGTACTCGACGCCCACGACGCCGGAGCTCCGAAGTCTCGATCAGAGGGTTGGATTGCTCCGAGTCGCCGGGATCGGCTGCGAACAGCCGCCCGCACAGGAATCATCAGGCGTCGACGAACTGCTTCCGAACTCTGACCGTTGCGACGCTTTCCTTGTACGGATCGAGGACGCGGTCGCCCTTCGCGTCTCGAACGCGAGTCACCAGGCCGATTTGGTTCATCAGTTCGATGAACGGCTTCGGATCGAGCTCTTCGACGTTGACCATCTGTCGAACGTCCCAGACGCCTTTGGCGATCAGCATCGCCGCCGCGACCACCGGCACACCCGCAGTGTAGGAGATGGCCTGGCTGCCGACCTCTTCGTAGCAATCCTTGTGATCGCAGACGTTGTAGACGAGCACTTCCTGGGGCTTGCCGTCCTTCCTTCCCTTGACCAGGTCGCCGATGCAGGTCTTGCCGGTGTAGGTCGGTGCGAGCGATGCCGGGTCAGGCAAGACGGCCTTGACCACCTTGAGCGGGACGACCTCGAGGCCCTCGGCGGTACGCACCGGCTTCTCGGACAGCAGGCCCAGGTTGTTGAGCACCGTGAACACGTTGATGTAGTGCTCACCGAAGCCCATCCAGAAACGGATATTGGGCACCCCCAAATTCTTCGACATCGAGTGAAGCTCGTCGTGCCCGGTCAGGTAGGCGGTGCTTTTGCCAACGACGGGAAGGTCCCAGTCCTTGCGATGCTCGAACATCTTGCTGGCCTTCCACTTGCCGCCCTCCCAGGACCACACTTTCGACGTGAACTCCCGGAAGTTGATTTCCGGGTCGAAGTTGGTGGCGAAGTAGTGGCCGTGGCTGCCCGCGTTGATGTCGATGATGTCGATCGAGTCGACTTCATCGAAATAAGCGTCCATCGCGAACCGCCCGTAGGCGTTGACGACGCCGGGATCGAAGCCCACGCCCAGGATCGTGGTCACCCCGGCCTCGCGGCAGGCGTCGCGGCGCTTCCATTCGTAATTGCCATACCACGGCGGCGGCTCGCACACCCGGTCGGGGTTCTCGTGGATTGCGGTATCCAGGTAGGCGGCGCCGGTTTCGATGCACGCGGTCATCACCGACATGTTCAGGAAGGGCGAGCCGACATTGATGACGATCTGGCTGCCAGTGGAACGGATCAGCGCCTTGGTGGCTTCAACGTCCATTGCATCGAGTTGGTGCGCCTTCAGCAGGCCCGAGCCACGCTGATTGCGCTTTTTCTTGATGGAATCGATGATCGCCTGGCACTTGCCCAGCGTGCGAGACGCGATATGGATGTCACCAAGAACGATATTGTTCTGCGCGCACTTGTGCGCGGCGACGTGAGCCACGCCGCCGGCGCCGATGATAAGCACATTACGTTTCATAGGACTTCGCCTCCGCTGCTGTTTGTCCGAACAACCTGTCAGGACAGACTATTGACGTAATCGTCGAAGTTGAACTGCCGCACCACTCGCACGCTGCCATCGACTTCCTTCACTGCGATCGACGGCATGTTGACGCCGTTGAACCAGTTCTTCTTGACCATCGTGTAGCCTGCGGCGTCGCCGATCGAGATGCGGTCGCCAATCCGTAGTGGCGCTGCAAAACGCCCTTCGCCGAAGATGTCCCCGGCCAGGCAGGTCTTGCCGCAGATCATGTACTCGTGATCTCCCGCGTCGGCTCCCAGAGGCGCGGTCTCGCGGTAGATCAGGAGGTCGAGCATGTGCGCCTCGGTGGAGGCATCCACGACCGCGAGCTTCTTTCCGTTGAAGCCGACGTCGAGCACACTCACTTCCAGGGTGGCGCTGTGTCTGACGGCGGCCTCGCCAGGCTCCAGGTAGACCTGGACTGCGTACTTGCGGGCAAAACTGCGCAGGCGCTCGCAGAAGGCATCGACCGGATAGCCTGGCGCGGTGAAGATGATTCCGCCGCCAAGGCTGACCCATTTCAGCCGCCGCAGGATGTCGCCATAACGCTTCTCGACCTGGCCGAGCAGGTCATCGAAACGGGCGAAATCATCGTTCTCGCAGTTGTTGTGGATCATCACGCCGTCAATCCGGTCTGCGATCGCGCGGATGCGCTCGGGGTCACCTTCGCCCAGGCGGCTGAACTCGCGCGCCGGATCGGCCAGATCGAACCCCGAATGACTCACCCCCGGGTTCAGCCGCAATCCGATCGGCTTGCCCCGTGCGAATTGCGCGTAGCGCTCGAGTTGGGTGATCGAGTTGAAAATAATCTTGTCGCAATTCGCGACGACCTCTTCGATTTCATGATCGGCGTAAGCGACGCTGTACGCGTGCGTTTCGCCGCCGAACTTCTGATAGCCGAGCTTGACTTCGTACAACGATGACGACGTAGTGCCGTCCATGTACTCGCGCATGAAGTCGAAAACCGACCAGGTGGCGAAGCACTTGAGCGCCAACAAGGCCTTCGCGCCCGACTTCTTGCGGACCTGGTCGATGATTTCCAGATTGCGCTGCAGCGACTTCTTGTCGATCAGGTAATGCGGCGTGGGAATGTTTTCCATTTGGCTTCAGTTGTTCGCCTGGCCGTTTGCTTCGGCGGGCTTTTCTTCGGGGCTGCGCAAGGAGAAGGAGGCGCTCTTCTTTCCCAGTCGCTCGACGATCAGCGGCGGGCGATCGGAAAAGGTGACCAGAATCTTCAGCGAGCCGCCGACGCTTTCCACGTAGTGCTGCAGGGTGGAAACCAGCATGTCGTCGCGCTTCTCGATCCGGGAGATCGCGCCCTGCCCCATCCCCATTGCGACTGCCAGGTCGTCCTGGGTGTAGCGCGTGGCTTTGCGCAACTCCTTGAGCGTGGCGACGGTGTCGATGCCCTTGCTCACTGTCGGCGGCTTCCCGGAGCCGCCGGGCTTGGCCTTCTTTCGGGTGGGCTTACCTGTTGCTTCCTTCGTCTTCTTGGGCATGAGTGATGTTCTCGATGGCGCTCGGGTTGGATCGATGCCCGAAAGTCGCAGGAGCCCAACCGGATGGGCGACCTTCGAACCGGTGATCGTCGGACATCCATCTCTTCATGACTTGCATGATATATGTCTTTTAGAACATATTCAACCTAAGCCATATTCAACGGAGGGAGCAGATAAACTGTCCGGACTTGTACCGCGTGATCTGTCCGGTTTCATTCGGCACGAAGGAGGTGCCGATGAGACGGACAGAGTTGTCGCAGGAGATCCGGAAGATGCGTTTTGAAGAGGCGTCTGCGGGGTGGCAGGAAGGACGGCTCCTGATCCTGCGCCTGGGGAGGTGGCGCGCCGAGAGGAGGATGCGTACGGCAGGCCAGCATGCTCAAGATGGAGGGCGCGCCGTTCCCGGTCTGGCTCGACTCGCTGGTACCCACCGCCGGCAGCTGCAACGACTGCCCGAAGCGCACCGCGAACAGCCGAGACTTGTTCAGCGACATCGATGCAGACGTCTGCACCGACCCCGCCTGCTTCGGCGCGAAGAAGGCGGCCCAGGTCGAGCGCCAGAAGGCCGCGGCCGAGGCGCGCGGGCAGAAGGTGATCACCGGCAACGATGCCGCGAAGATCGCGCCCTACGGCGCGAGTTCGCAGATGAAGGGCTTCATCGCCCTGGACAGCAAGAACTACGACGCCGGCTTCCGCGTGGACGTCGGCCACTCCACTAACCGCGAGATCCTCGGCGACCGGGACGTACCGATCACGCTGATCGAGGACGTGCGCACCGGCACGCTGATCGAGGCGGTCGACAGCAAGGCGATCGCCGAGGCCCTGAAGGAAGTCGGCATCAAGTCCTCGACGCCCGGCCGCTCCGCCGCCGACCTCAAGCGCGAGGCCGAAGCCAAGTTCGAAGCCGCGTTCCGCCGCCGCCTCTTCGACGAGACCCGCACAGCGATCCGCGTCGAACTCAACGGCAGCAAGAACCCGTCCCTCAAGCTCGACGACATGCGCCTCGTCGCCCGCCAGTTCTGGGCTCGCTCGGGGCACTACGCCTGCGCGCCGCTCGCGAAGCTCTACGTCTCGACCGAGGAGAAGCTCGACGACCACGCGCGCATCCACCGCGTCAGCGCCCTGATCGACACCTTCAACTCCGCCCAGCTGATCCAGTTCCTGTTCGACCTCTCGCTGATCGGCACGCTCGACGTGCCGAGCTACTCCTCGAAATTCGAGACTCCGGCCCCGCTCGTCGACACCGCCACCAGCTTCGGCATCCGCCCCGACGTCATCCGCGAAGGCCTCAAGGCCGCAGCGAAGGCAAAAGCCGCGAAGAAGCCCACCGCCAAGGCCGACCCCGCCATCCGCTACCGCCACCCCGACAACCCCGACCAGGCATGGACCGGACGCGGCAAAAAGCCGCAATGGGTCCAGGACTGGCTCAACGCCGGCCGCACGCTCCAGGAGCTCGAAGCGCCCATGCGATGTGACAAGACGGTCGACATGCTCGAAGAGGCGGCGTGAGCCGTAACGACCAAGGTCAGCGGCCCGAAGGGTCCGCTGGAGTGACGAGTTAAGCGGGGAGAAAAGGCAATGACTACAGAAGCACGATTCCTGAAAGACGTCTCAGAACACCAGATGGAAGTGACCCGGGATGACGGCATTTATCGGCACGTCCGGTTCAAGAGGCCCGGCACGAGCTGCATGCACTTCGACCTGATTACGTGGCCTGGATACCACTGCTACACGGGCGATATGGGCACCTATGTGTTCTCACGCATCCGGGACATGTTCGAGTTCTTCCGCACCGATCGCGAGCACATGCGCCTCAAGGATGGCAGAACGCTGGCGATCAACCCGTCGTACTGGTCGGAAAAAGTCGAGGCGCGTGACCGGTGCGGGGTCGAGGAGTTCTCGGAAGACCTGTTCCGCGATGCACTCAAGCGCGAGTTTGATTCGTTCTTCGAGAACCGAGAGCCGGACGACGACGCCAGCGAGGAAGAAAAAGCCGCTTTCGCAGAGAAGAAAGCCGAAGCGTGGGAAGCGGTCGAGGACGAGATTCTAGGCGTCGATTCGCTTGAGCACGAAGGCGTCGGCGCGGCCTGCCGCTTCGAGCACGACGGGCTTGAATTCGCCGACTTCTGGGACCACCGGCTGACGGACTACACGCACCGGTTCATGTGGTGCTGCTTCGCCCTGGCATGGGGGGTTCAGCAATACGACACAGCCAAACAGAATGCGGTGGAGCAAGCCGCTTAACTCCAATTGAACGACACCCTGTCTGTGAACACCGGGATGACCGGGTTAACGCGACACGGAAGATGAGCACGAAATATGTTCCTAACAGGGTGTTGATTTACGATAAATCCTAGTATTGGCGGGTATTTCAGGGCTGATATAATTCCATTCGAATCAACAAATCAATAATCTCGATGCGTGGCACCGACCACAAACAGAACGCTCTGTTCAGTTACGTCAATA
>NZ_JAVSMM010000019.1:0-106974 GCF_032027225.1 Aromatoleum sp.
CCGCCTCTTCCACGGCGATCTCGTCGAACGGGTTCATCGACATCTTCACATTGGCGATATCCACGCCGCTGCCGTCACTCTTGACGCGCACCTTCACGTTGTAATCGACCACGCGTTTCACGGGTACGAGGATCTTCAAAGTTCTATCTCCCTGGAATGTGGTTGCAGGATGAATGAAGGGATCGCGGGCGCGGGATCACGAGGGATGACGCGACGGACAGGAAGTCCGGACGAAATCTCCAACCCATGCCGCAGATCGTTCATTTTCAGATTACGCCGTCGGCGCGAAGCAGCCCGATCGCGCCCGAGTCGAGGCCGAGCGTCTGCGTCAGCACCTCGTCGGTATGCTCGCCGAGCAGCGGAGGCGGCTGGCGATACTCGACCGGCGTGGCCGACAGCCGCATCGGATTCGCGACCAATGGCACCGTGCGGGCGAGCGGATGCGCCATCTCGACTTTCAGACTTCGCGCCTGCACCTGCGGGTCGGCGAAAACGTCGGCGATCGAGTTGATCGGCCCGCAGGGGACGGACCGCGCTTCGAGCGCGGCGATCCACTCGGCGGTCGTGCGATCAACGGTGAGCTTCTTCAGCAGCGGAATCAGCACCGTCCGGTTCTTCACGCGAGCGGCGTTCGTTGCGAAGCGGGGATCGGCTGCGAGCGCCGGCTGCCCGGCTTCGGCGCAGAAACGCGCGAACTGGGCGTCGTTGCCGATCGCCAGGATCATGTACCCGTCCGCGGTCGGGAAGTCCTGATAGGGCACGATGTTCGGATGGGCGTTGCCGAGCCGCGAAGGACTCTGGCCGGTCGCGAGATAGTTCATCGCCTGGTTGGCGAGACAGGCGACCTGCACGTCGAGCAAGGCAAGATCGATGAACTGGCCTTCACCGCTGCGGTCGCGCCACGCCAGCGCGGCAAGCACCGCGTTGGTCGCATAAAGACCGGTGAGAATGTCGGTCAGCGCGACCCCGACCTTCATCGGCCCGCCGCCATCGTCGCTGTCGGGGCGCCCGGTGATGCTCATCAGCCCGCCGAGCCCCTGGATCAGGAAATCGTATCCGGCTCGCGGCGCATACGGCCCATCCTGTCCGAAGCCGGTGATCGAGCAGTAGATCAGCCGCGGATTGACCGTCTTGAGCGACTCGTAATCGAGCCCGTATTGCGCCAAGCCGCCGAGCTTGAAGTTCTCCAACACGACGTCGGACACCGCGGCCAATTCGCGCACCAGCCGCTGCCCCTCCGGGCGCGTGATGTCGATCGTGACCGAGCGCTTGTTGCGGTTCGCGCAGAGGAAATAGGCCGCAACGGCCGTCTCCTCGCCGTGCTCGTCCTTCAGCCATGGCGGGCCCCAGCTGCGGGTGTCGTCACCGGCCCCCGGGCGTTCGACCTTGATCACATCCGCGCCGAGGTCGGCGAGCATCTGCCCGGCCCACGGCCCGGCGAGGATGCGCGACAGATCGAGCACCCGGATGTGCGACAAGGCGCCTGCCATGTCACGCCCTCCAATGGTTATATGTGCAGGAACCGCATCCTAGGGTCCCCAGCGTCTGGACTCAAGCGAGATTTTCGAAACGATCCATGCGGATTGCGCACTCCGGCGGAAAATTCAGAGCACGTCTCCCGAAGCGAGGGCGAAGGTTTTCCGCCTCGCGTTCATCACGCACAGGCTTCTGCCGCAGGATGCCAGGCGACGGCCGTGCTCTTGCCCGAAACGAGCGACCTCTCCCATCGCTGCAGTTTTCGCGGCCGGTTCGGAGAGGGCGAACTCGCGCGTCGGATCCTCCCCTGCCCCCACGGACTCCCCGGCGAAAAGCGCCTCGACGTCGCCCGAGGCGTTCGCGCCGCGCGAGTGCCCGCCGAATCGACGGGGGTCCCGATCCTTACCGGGTTCGCTTCCGTTTCCGCCGGAGAGCGTTGAGCAGGATCGCGATCGTGCTGCCGTTGTGCAGCATCGCGGTCGTGATCGGCGACAGCACGCCGAGTGCGGCCGCCGCGAGGATGGCGGTGTTGAGGCCGACGGTCAGCCGATAGTTCGTCCCGATTCGCGACATCGCGGCATCGGCGAGTTCCTTCGCTTCCGCGACGCGTTCGATGTCGTCCTCGAGCAGCGCGACGTCGGCGGTGAGCCGTGCGATGTCCGCCCCTTTCTTCATCGCGATCCCGACATGCGCCCCCGAGAGCGCCGGCGCGTCGTTGATGCCGTCGCCGACGAACGCGATGCGGGCGCCCTTCGCGCTCAACTCGTCGACGATACGGACCTTGTCCTCGGGCAGGAGTTCGGCATGGAAACCGTCGAGGCCGAGCGCCGCTGCCATCTCCTCGGCGCGGTCGTGATGATCGCCGGTCAAGAGCAGGATCCGGCGGGCGCCGAGTTCGCGAAGCCGGCGAACGGTGGCCGCGCTGTTGCCGCGAACCTCGTCTTTCAACGCGATGACGCCGAGCAGCGCGCCGCCGTAGCCGATGTACAGCAGCGTTTTCCCTTCGCGGTACAGCCGGTCGACGACCTCGACGTGCGCGCCGATGTCGATCCCTTCGTCGTCCTCGATGAAATGCCGCGAGCCGACGACGATCCGCTTGCCGTTGATGACGCTGGCGACGCCGTGCGCGACGATGAATTTCACTTCCTGGTGGTCGAAGTGCTGTCCTTGCGTCGCTCTCGCTGCGGCGACGACCGCAAGCGCGAGGGGGTGGAAGTAGTGCTCCTCGACCGACGCGGCCAGGCAGATCAGGTCTTCCGCGGAGTAGGTGTTATCGAAGGCGATCGAGTCGGTGACCGTCAGCTTGCCCGCGGTGAGCGTTCCGGTCTTGTCGAAGATGAAGGTGTCCGCTTCGGCGAGCCGTTCGAGCGTGCTCGCGCCCTTGATCAGGATGCCGGACCGTCCCGCGCCGTACATTGCCGACTTGAACGCAACCGGCGTCGCGAGCTTCAGCGCGCAGGAATAGTCGGCCTGCAGCACCGACGCGGCGCGCCCCCAATCGCCGGACACGAGATACGCGAGGCCGGCGAGCCCGAGCACCGACGGCACGAGGCGGTCGGCACGGCGACACGCATTGAGTTGCGCCTCGCTCTTCGCCGTCAGGGACTGCTCGACATAGTCGGCGATGCGCGCGGCGGCAGTGTTGCGACCGACCTGCTCGGCATAAACCGACAACCGGCCCTCCTCGACGACGGTGCCCGAAAGCACGGCGTCACCGCGCGCCTTGTTCACCGCGACGCTCTCGCCCGTCATCGCGGCCTGATTCACGGTCGCTTCGCCGCCCAGCACCGTGCCGTCCACCGGGACGACCGTCCCGCTGCCGACGATCACGGTATCGCCGACGACGACATCCTCGGCGGCGATCGAGACTTCCTGCCCTTGGCGCACGACCCACACTTCGTCGCTCGCCGGCCGCAGCAGATGCTTGAGCAAGTCGTCCGAGCGCCGCGCGATCGAGTCCTCGAGATACTCGCCGAGCGCGAGCATGAAAGTGGTGGTGTTCGCGGCCGTGTAATCGCGGCGCGCGAGCGAGATCGATACGGCCAGCGCTTCGAGGACGTGCGACGACACCCCGTTCTCGCGGTAGTCCTCGAACGCGTGCTTGAAGACCGGCGTCGCCGCACTCATCGTGATCGGCAACTGCGCCGATGGCGGCAAGTATCGTGTCCCGAGAAGCGTGGCGAGGCTCGCCATCAATGGCCTCGTGTCGTTGGCCGCAGCCGCTGCCACGCGATCGGAAACGGCGGGCACGGGCAGACCGGCGACGCGGCCGACGAGTTGCTCGACTCCGGTCTCCGCGTCGGCGAAGTTGACGACGACCGAGCGTGCGGCCTGATTGACCCGCGCGCGAGTGACGCCGGGCAGGTTTTCCAGCGCCCGTTCGATCGCCTTCGGCGCAGTCGGCGCGCCGGCGCGGCAGCGATAGCGCAGGCGCACGCGTCCACGCGTCCGGTGCGCGATCTCGAGTGCGCTGAACCAAGGCCCGCCGGTCATTCCGCGCCCATGCGCTCCGCTTCGACCTCGGCCTTCAGATCGGCGACCTGTTCTTTCATTTCCTCGAAACTGCCGACCACGTTCGAGTAGAGCTTGATGCCGGTCTTGACGAGTTTGCCGCGCAATTCCTCGTCGCTCAGCACGTAGGCGGCGGCGGCGCCGACGAGCGCGCCGAGCAGGAACTGTTCGGACTGACGCGACTTCATCAGCCGCGGGAGGTCTTCGAGAAGCCGGTCGGCGCCGCGACCGCTGCCGCGACGGCGTGCGCCGGCTCCGTCCCCGTAACCGAAAAACGAAGCTCCGCGCTGGTTCTCGGCGGCGTATTCCCTATTCTTGCGCGACGCCTTTTTGTGTTTTTTCTTTCCCATTGTTCTTGCCCCCTTTCGTCGTGCGCGCCGGTTTGCGCGTCAGATAATCGATCGCGATCACGCCCGCCGCGCCACCCGCGACGGCGAGCAGCGCGCCGTTGTAGTTCCCCTTTTGCAGCGCATCGGCAGCCGAACTTCCCGCCGCCAGAGCGACGCCGCCCTGCAATGCACTTCGCAGCGCCGCCCGCGCCACTCCCGGCCGGGAAGTCCCGGCCGCCCCATCCTGAAGCGCCGCGAGCAGACCCGTGGCGACAAAACCTCGCACGAAGTTTTCGCGCAGTTCGTTCCGTCGACGCACCCGGTCGATCCTTGCTCGGCGCTTCACTGAGCGTCCTCTTCGGGCTTCTCGGTTTGCGCGCCGCTTGCGGTGGATGGCGGGCGTTTCGTGCGTGCGCGGGTGCGAGTGGTCTTCGGCTTCTGCTCCGCCGCGACGGACTCTTCCTCGCCCTGGCCCATAAAGACTGTCGCCGCCTCCGCAGCGCTATCGCCTTGCGGCTGTTCGACCGTTTCCGTCGTCCGAGGCGAGTCCGTCTCGGACCCCTCGGCATCCTCGGATCCGCGCGCCAACTTCGCGCGCAGCTCGGCCGACGTATGTTCGATTGCCGCGAGGCTGGAAACGGTCGCCTCGCGCACGCGATTTTGTGCCTTGTCGAAACCCAGGCGTGCCTTGTCGACCTTCAACAGGCGGGTGGCGACGGCGCCCCTCAGGAGGCCGGCCGCGAAGGGAAGCAGTGGGAACATGTCATCCGTCCTTTCCATTTCGGTTGAGTTGGAGCGCGCTCATCGCGAGCAGAACGCCGGACGCTGCCGGCAACGAACCCCATGGGTACCGCAGGGGCGATGGTCAACGACGGCGGAAGGGCGTCCGCGGCCGACCGGTTCGCACCGGAACGTCCTCGCCCTCTTCGCGCCGAAGATGCGCTGGAGTCACGCATCGGCGAGTTCCCGATACTTTGCGACGACGATCTGCAGCAAGGTTTCCGCCGCCGGCGAGCGCACGCCGCCGAGGAAATCCGGCCATGCGGCGGCAGGAATCATCGTCGAGTCGTATTCCAGCGTGCAGGAACGCGCGAGCAGGTTGACCTTGACCGAGCGGATACCGGGCACGCGGTCGATCGCCTTGCCGAAGCGCTTCGCACCCGCAATCGCGTCAAGCTGCGCGGCGTCGAGATCGATCTCGAGCTTCAGTCGGATCCGACCGGGAATGTGATGCGCGACCCGGAGGTAGCGGGCAAAGCTCTGAAAATATTCGAAGTCGTCCATGAGCTGTGTCGTCGAAAGGGCGAGGCGCGCACCGCCCCGTCACGCTATTTGAGCAATTGGCGGCGGTGGACCGCCATGTGAATGCCGAGGAGGGCGAGGTACACGCTGCCGGTCGCGATGTGCAGGCGCTTGTTTCCCGCCGCGGCAAGCGCGAGCGATGCGCCGAGGCTCGCCATCATCCCGAGCTTCGCGTAGCCGTTCAGCCGCCGAAGGATTGCCCGCTTCGAAAAAGGGGGGCCGCGGCGGTCACCGGAGACAAGGGTTGAGCGCGTCACGGCGGCGCGAGGGGCGCGCGGTCGAGCGGTGCTCTTCGCAGCCGGACCGGCCGGGCTCGAAGACGTCGCCCCGCGCACGGGATCTCCTTCTTCCGGAGCGAGTTCGGCAGCGGCGGCAGCCTCCACTCGAGCCTCCATCGACGAGTGGTCGATCCTCGTCGCGTCGTAGAGGAGCACCACGCTGCCGCTTTGGGTGCGCCCCTCGACCGAGCGGACGCCGTCGAATTTCGCAATCACGCCCTGCAAACGCTCGTTTGTCCGCGGCGCTCGCAGCGCGGGGTCCCGTACCCGGATACGACCGGGCAAAGCAGAGACAATTCGACTCATGCGACACTCTCGTCGGCGTGCTGTTACCGGATTATGTCAGACACGAAGATTTCGCAACCCGTTCGCTAATTGCTTTTTTCTCTTTGTGTGGACTCCCGGATCGGCGGACAGTGGCGACGATCGTGCCCATATGCTGCCGCGCGGATGCGCGCGACGCTGAATCACGCGCCGAAATCGTGCTTTCCGACGGTGACACGACGAGCGAGCAGCGCGTTCTTGCCCGGTTCGAGCAGGAACCGAACTTCGGCGCCGACTTCGATGTTCTCGAACGGCGGCCCCGTGACGTTTTCGCGGCCGAAGTACACCTCCTCGCCGGTCGCCGTCTCGATGTAGCCGTGGCCGCCGTCGACATCGAGCCGCGCGATGCGTCCGTGCTGCGGCAGCTCGTGCGCTTTCACCGCACCCCGCTGCTGCTGCACCTCATCCTCGAGGAGCCGACCGGCAGCATTGAAGGCATCACGCAGCGCGACGTAGACGTCAGCGTCGTGGTTGCGGTTGATCGCCAGCTCGTGGCCGGGAATGTGCAGGTCGATACGCACGTTGAAGCGGTGGTCGTGGTTACGATGGCCGCGCTGTTGCTCGACCGTGACGCGGCAGCTCATGATCCCTTGATGGAATGTTTCGAGCTTTTCGACCTTCCCGCGGATCCGCGCTTCGATCGCATCCGACGGGTCGAGTCCATGAAAGACGATTTGCAGTGGAAGTTGCATGTCCGGTCACCTCATCGATTGAGTGCGGGGTCTTCTATCCTCTTCGGCGCCTCGACGGCAGGTCGTGCGGCGGCAAAACCTCGGCGACATTCCGGGGTCTATCCCGCCAGCCGTGCGAACTCGAGGGCCGCAAGCGGGCGTGCACGAGTTACACACAGATGTCGATCCGTCCCCGTCGAGGGTGGATCGAATCGCGACCATCGACCGGCATGATTCGCTCCCCTTCGCATCGCGACGGGGCTCCGTCCGGTACTGGCCGCCGTACACCGTCGCATTCGGGAAAAGCACGTCTCCCGAGACGTTTCGCGCGCCGCTCCCCGAAACCTTCGCGCAGCAATTCGCGTACCCCTTTTCACTCGTGATCCGGCCGCCCTTTGCGATACAGCGCGCGCAGTTCGTCCTTCGCGGCTTCGAGGCAGCGACGGCGCTCCGCGGGGAGTTTTCGGCCCGCGCGATTGATGTAGAAATTCAGCATCGACATCGCCGAGCGGAAAGGACTCGACTTGCGCCGGTCGCTCGCCTTCGCCGAGCGCTGTAGCGAGCGGGCGATTTCACGCGGGTCGGTAAGGGAAAACAGGCCCGCTTCGAGGTCGAGCATCAACCTGCAGAACGCGCCGGGGACGCCGATGCGGGTGTCGGCGCTCGTCCTCGGCGGCACCGATCAGCAGACACCACTCGCCGGTGCGACGGTCGAGCTGTGGCATGCCGACAGCGGCGGCCAGTACCATCCTCACGACGACGGCGACATCTCGCAGTACCGGCGCGACCAAATCAATCTGCGCGGACAGTCCACCTGCGGCACCGACGGCCGGACCAG
Organism: Aromatoleum sp.; assembly: GCF_032027225.1. Classification (GTDB taxonomy): domain Bacteria; phylum Pseudomonadota; class Gammaproteobacteria; order Burkholderiales; family Rhodocyclaceae; genus Aromatoleum. The sequence goes on from NZ_JAVSMM010000019.1 coordinate 7,730, forward strand.
CTTTCGCAGCATCGTGCCCGCGCATTACGGCAACCGCCGCCGCCACCTGCACTGGCGGATCACCGCACCCGGCCACCCGCCGCTCGTCACCCAAACCTACTGGCGGGACGAAAAAGGGACGCCGTACGAACGCAGCGATCCCGTCGACCGCAATCCGGAAGAATGCCGTTGGGTCGAATTCCGCGACGACGCCGGCACTGTGGTCGGAGAAATCGCTTTCATCCTTGCGGCCGCGCGCTGACGCGTCCGACGCGGGAAGTCACAGCTGCGACTTCAGCGGCCGCACGAGCTTCTCGATCAGCTTCTCCTTCAGCGGCCGCTGCCGCCATGTTTCGTAGGTGTAGCGCCGCGCCCGTTCGAGATCGCTTTCGAACACCCGGGTCAATTCGTCGGCGAACGCGCGATCGTAGAGATTGACGCTCGCCTCGTCGTTGAGCCGGAAGGAGCGGATGTCGAAATTTGTCGATCCGACGGAGACGAGTTCCCGATCGACGACGAGCAGCTTGGTGTGCAGCATCGTCGGCTGATATTCGTGGATCTCGATCCCCGCCTGCAGCAGAGGCCCCCAGCCTGCTTTCGACGCGGACCGCACTGCTTCCGAATCGATGTGCGGCCCGGGCAGCAGGACGCGGATGCGCACCCCGCGCTCGCGAGCCGCGATCAACTCGTCGACGATCAACGCGTCGGGCACGAAATACGACGCCGCGAGGTCGATCGAATGCTTCGCGGCGCTCACCGCCATCATGTACATCAGGTGCATGCTCTCGCTGCCGCTCGCGGGCGAGGCGATGAAGAGGTGCGCATCGACGTCGCCGACCGGTGAAAGCGCCGGGAAATACGCATGACCGTGGAGCACCTCGCCCGTCGTCTTGATCCAGTTGTCGTTGAACGCGGCCTGCATCTGCGCAACGGCCGGGCCTTCGATGCGGAAATGCGACTCGCGCCAATGCTCGGGATCCTGCGCATGCCCAAGCCACTGATCGGCGATGCCGACCCCGCCGGTGAAGCCGATGCGACCGTCGACGACTAGCAGCTTGCGGTGCGTGCGGTTGTTGATGCGGTCGAGCGAGTACCAGCGCAATGGCCGGTAGCGGTGAATCCGCACGCCGGCCTGCTCCATGCGCTGCAACAGCTTTTCGTCCATCTTCACGCTGCCCGCCCAGTCGATGACGACGTTGACCGGAATGCCGGCGCGGGCGCGCTCGGACAGCGCCTCGGTGAACTCCTTGCCGATCTCGCCCGACCAGTAGATATAGGTTTCGAACGTGATCGACGTCTTCGCGCCGCGAATCGCATCGAGCATCGCCGGAAAGATTTCGTCGCCGTTCTGCAGCGCGACGACGCGGTTTCCGCCGATGATCGCGGGCCCGAGCATCACCGACATTTCGCGGCGAAACTGCGGATCCTCGATCGAATAACGGTGCGGGAGCGTCTGCTCGAGCTTCTTCTCCGGCGCCGACAGGTTCATCAGCAACAGCGCCGCGATTGCGGTGACCAGCACGGCGACAACGGCGGTCCAGATCATGCGTTTGCGCGTCCATTCGTTCGACATGCAACGATTTCCCGGTGGTGGGGCCGACCCCGTTCCCGCGCGACTTCACACGACCGCGGCGCGCTTCCCGTTTCGCGGCCCTCGCCTCTGCGCACCCGCGCGGCATCCCGTTCCCGTCTTGTATCATTCGGCCTCTGGCGGCGGAAAGCCCCGGCCGGTGGGAAATTGGACCACAAAAAGCGGCGCTGAGGCGATGCGGTGGACGTTCGCGGCCGCGGCTCTCCGGTGCTGCACTGCGAACGAAGCGGCATCGCCGCGCGCTGACGGAAAGCTGCGCGCGACGCCGTTCGATCCGGGCCTTTCGATTGCAGCGTCTCCCCGTTCACGAACGGCTGCTCGACGACGTCTCCAAAGGCGAGCCGCTCGATCTCCAACCAGCCGCGCGAAGCCAGGTGCTCGCGGACGGCCGCAGAAGGAAAATCCGATGGCCGCGTCCAGCTTGCTCGCCCTGATCGACGACATCGCGACGGTGCTCGACGACGTCTCGGTGCTCGCCAAAGTCGCGACGAAAAAGACCGCCGGCGTGCTCGGCGACGACCTCGCGCTGAACGCGCAGCAGGTCACCGGATTGACTGCGGATCGGGAGTTGCCGGTCGTCTGGGCGGTCGCGAAGGGATCCTTGCGCAACAAGGCGATCCTGGTACCGGCCGCGCTCGCGATCAGCGCCTTCGCACCGTGGGCGGTCACGCCGCTGCTGATGGTCGGCGGCGCCTTCCTCTGTTACGAAGGCTTCGAGAAGCTCGCGCACAAGTACCTGCACAGCTCCGCGGAGGACAGCAAGCACCGCGCCGACCTCGTCGAGGCGATGGCCGATCCGGCAGTCGACCTCGTCGCGTTCGAGCGCGAAAAGATCCGCGGCGCGGTCCGGACCGACTTCATCCTCTCGGCCGAAATCATCGCGATCACGCTCGGCACCGTCCAGAACGCAGCCTTCGCGATCCAGGTCGCCGTGCTCGTCGGCATCGCGCTACTGATGACGGTAGGCGTCTATGGCTTCGTCGCCGGGATCGTCAAACTCGACGACGCCGGCCTGTATCTCAGTCGACAGCCCGGCGAAGGCGCGCCCGCGCGATTGAAGCGCGCATCGGGAGCGGCGATCCTGAAAGCCGCACCGTGGCTGATGAAGGGGTTGTCCGTGGCCGGCACGGCCGCGATGTTCCTGGTCGGCGGCGGCATCCTCGCGCATGGCGTGCCAGCGGTGGGTCACGCCATCGAAGCGCTCGCGGACCGCGCAGGGGATTTTCCGGCAGTCGGCGCGGTGCTGCAGGCGCTCACGCCGCTCCTGCTCAACGCCGGCGTCGGGGTGCTGGCGGGGGCCGTCGTCGTCGGGGGGGTGACGCTGCTGCAAAGGATGCGACGCGACACGCAGGTTTCGAGCGGACAGACCTGAAGATCAGGCGCGCGCGACCCACGTCGAAGCAATGGAAACGGCCGCGGGTCGCACCGCGTCACCCACGCTTTCCCCCGGCCGCGATGCAGCGCACGATTCGCCCGACCCTGCAGGAGTGACGAAAATATCGAATCGCCTGGAAAAACACGCCGTCCGCCTGGATCTCGCCGAAGACGCGCTCGTGCACGAGAACCTCTCCGGCGCCGCCTTCGTCGGCGAATTCTTGTGGGTGGCGAGCGATGAAGCCTGTGGCGTCGAACGGCTGGAACGGCTCGCGCCGGTCGGCGACGAATCGCTGCGCTTCGGGGCGCCGACGAACTTCCCGCTCGCCGACCTCCTCGATCTGCCCGGCGAAGCCGACGCGGAAGCCGATCTCGAAGGCCTCGCGGTGCACGACGGATATCTGTGGGTCGTCGGCTCGCACGGCCTGAAGCGCAAGAACGCGAAAACCGGGCGCGACAATGCGAGCAATGCGAAGCAGCTCACGCAGCTGAAACTGGACGCCAATCGCAGGCTGCTCGCGCGGCTGCCGCTCGACGAGGACGACGCGGGGCGCCCGACCTTGTCGCGACAAACCGCCGACGGGCGACGCGCGGCACGGTTGCGGGGCGACGCGACCGCGAACGAGCTCACCCGCCTGCTCGCCGACGACCCGCATTTCGGCGCCTTTCTGTCGATTCCCGGCAAGGACAACGGCTTCGACATCGAGGGCCTGGCGGTCTTCGGCAATCGGTTGCTGCTCGGCCTGCGCGGACCAGTGTTGCGCGGCTGGGCCGGGATGCTCGAAATCGCCGTCGAGGCCGACGGCCGCGACCTGACGCTCGCGCCGCTCGACAACCGCGGCACGAAGCTGCGCAAGCATTTCCTCGACCTCGACGGCCTCGGCGTGCGCGACCTGCACGTCGACGGCACCGACCTCTACGTGCTGGCCGGGCCGACGATGGCGCTCGACGGCGAAGTTCGCCTCTACCGCTGGCCGAACGGGCTCGACCGCGTCACCGAAAACGTCGATCCCGCAGCATTCTGGACTTCGCTGGAAACGAGCTGCGTACTGCCGCACGGGGACGGCTGCGACCGGGCGGAAGCCTTCTGCGCGCTGCCCGCGGCGCTCGCCGGCGGACAGCGCGGATGGCTGGCGTTGTACGACGCCCCGTCGCCCGACCGCCACGTGGCGCGCTATTCGGTCTTTGGGGACATCGTGCGGCGCGACTGATGCCGCCGCCACCGTTGCAGGAACGATCGGATCCGGCCCTTACCTTCAACCCGCCGCTACCGGCCGCCCAGCCTCCGCCTCCTTCGCCTCGCGAATCCTGCGAAAAAGCAGATTCAGCACTTCGTCGATCTGCTCACCCGTCATCCAGTCCTTGTCGAACAGAATGACGCCGAGGTAACGCCGGGCACGCTGCGCCAATTCGTCGTCGAGCTGGATCCGCAACGCCGACTCGAGCTGCTCTTTCGTGATGAAGCCCTTCTCGACGGCGATTTCGCCGAAGCGCGGGCAATATTTGCGGGAGATCTCCCGTTGCTGGTCCCTGTACATGGTCGTCGCGGCGCCAGCCGGTCACATCCTGTCGAGGTCCTCGATCGCGTCGATCACCATGCCGGTGCCGACGGCAATCAACAGGATGTCGCTCGCGACCCGAACGAAACGATGGCCCACCGGCGGAATGCCGAGTTCGACGACGATCGCAGGCGGCAAGTCGTAATACACGACGTCGCGCGGCAGCGGGCGCCCGACGTGCCATTTCTTCGCTTGCCCCGGCGGCATGCAGCCGTTGCCCTTCTTCGCGAGCCCCGGCGGGCAATGGCCGGAGCGGAATTCGCGCGTGTAGTACTCGCGGATGACGGTGCGGTGATGATCGTCGAAACGCACCGAATCGCGCGGGCGCTCTCGGTCGCGGTCGCGTACGTACCGATCATCCCCTCGCCGCCCGTCGCGGTCGCCGCGCCGCTCGTCATTTCCGCGCCGCTCGTCGTTTCCGCGCCGGTCGTCGTATCCACGCGCTTCATTCCTCCGGTCCTGATTTCCGCGGCGATCGTTGTCGTGTTTTTCCGGTTTTCCGCCTCCGCCTCCCGCCCAGTCGGGTTTGTCGGCGGCTACCGGGCCGACCGCAAGGATCGTCACGCATCCCGCGAAAAACGCGCGCGCAGCCGCTCTGCGCAAGTGCTCAACGTGCATCATCCGTCTCCAAGAAAAGCCTCGACACCGCCGCCCCCGAAAGGCCGCGAACCGGGCGCACTACCGTACAACCCGGAAGCGGAGCATACCAATCATTTGTCCTGCTTCCGTCATTACCATTACCTGCCAGCGGCCAACAGGATCCGGCGGGAAATTCCGTTTGTGCGTCCAGGCGCGATACCCCGCCTCGCGCCCGCCCCGGATGTCGAGCGGAATCTGGTCGACGACCGCCCCGTCATGCACCCAGACGTGGCGTATCCGTTCGTCCAGTCCTCGCGGCGCCCGGATCGCGGTGAAGGCGAAGAGCCCGTTCGCCTCGAGCTGGGCCGTCGTCACCGTCGCAAGACTCTCGTCCGGCGAGCGCTCGCTCATCGTCCCGGTGACCGCGACGTCGGTCAGCCACAGCGTCGCCGGCGGCACCGATCCGCGGGCGAACCAGCCGACGATTCCGAGCGCAAGCGTGAGGGCGATCAGCGCGGGCCACCGCCACTTGACGGCCGGGGGGACGGTCCGCAGCAGGCTCGGAACGGATAGCAGCACCGCCGCCCCCAGCGCGAGCTTGTAGCTCTCGGGCGTCGCCAGCTGAAAGATGATCGGCAGCGCGACGAGCAGGACCGCGAACAGCGTCAGCGCGTGGTACGCGAGATACATCCAGCGACGCGCCGCGAGCCAGCGGAAATAGATCGGATCGAGAATCGCGACGAGTGCCGATGCGAGCAGCAGCCCGGAAAACACGAGCTGCTCGCTGTTCCACGCGGTGGTCACGTAGAAGAACGGCAGCACGAAGAAGAGGCTTTCCTGATGGATCAGCTGCGTCGCGTAGCGCAGCAGGCCGGCCGGCATTTCGAGGCCGAACCAGCGGACGAGCCCGCGGTTCAGGACGTTTTCGAGCGTGAGCCACATCCAGCTCACGAGCATCAGCACCGGAATGACCCGCGCGAAATTGTCCTGCCGATCCACGAGCACGAAGCTCGCGACGCCCGAGACGAAACCGAACAACGCGACGAGTTTCGGATGGCGCTGCACGAATGCGAGAGCAAACAGCGCGATGCGTTGCAGCGGGGAAAAGAAGCGATTCGAACCGAGGGACTGGAGTCTTTCCAAGGGACGCATGGATTTGCGGAAGGGACTGCTGTTGCGGCCGCTTTCTTGTAGGGGTTTTCGGAGAGCTATTGTTCCACGCCACCCCGCGTAGTGGGGCTCACGCCGGCGCCGTACCTTTCACTTTTACTTTTCGCACCTAAATTGGTATGACGTCGACGGCGGTTCGGGTACCCGCGACGACCTGCGGAGGAGAAGAAGATGAATCGGTCGTTCTTTACCGGGCCGCTCGCCCGCGTACGCGTAGCGCTGCTTGCCGTCGGCGTCATGCTGTCGCCCTTTGCGCTCGGGCTGGACAACGGCCAGGCCGAGCGCCCGGACGGCGCGCCGACCAGCTTCACCGAGGGAAACCGCCCGCACCAGGCCGCGACCGGATTTCGCGAGGGGGTCGTGGCGGTATCGCACCCGCTGGCCGCGGAAGTCGGCGCCCGAGTGCTGGCCGAAGGCGGCAACGCGATCGATGCCGCTGCGGCGATCCAGTTCGCCCTCAACGTCGTCGAGCCGCAATTCTCCGGCATCGGCGGCGGCGGCTTCATGCTGGTGCACCTCGCCGGCAAGGACAGCACCTTCATCGTCGACTCGCGCGAAAAGGCGCCGGCCGCGGCGACGCCCGACATGTTCCTCGGCCAGTCGTTCGCGAACGCCTCGACCAGCGGGCACTCGGTGGGTGTGCCGGGCACGCTGCAAGGGGTCGAGCACGCGCTGAAACAGTGGGGGACGCGGACGCTCGCGGACACGCTCGCGCCCGCGATCCGCCTCGCCGAAGACGGGTTTGCGATCAACCGCTTCCTCGCGGAAAGCACCGGCAACGTCCGCGTCACCTTCCAGCCGGAAACCCGGGCCGTCTTCCGCCTGCCCAACGGCGAGCCGCTGCCCGAAGGGCACAGGCTGATGCAGCCCGATCTCGCGAAAACCTTCCGGCTGATCGCCGAGCGAAGCGTACGCGAGTTCTACGAAGGGGACATCGCGCAGCGGATCGTGGAGGCGCAACAGCGCTCCCGGCTCGGCGCTGCCGGCGTCGGCCGCATGACGCTCGCCGATCTCGCGTCCTACGACGTCGAAGTGCGCCAACCGGTCGAAGGTGACTACCGCGGATATACGGTCAAGTCGATGCCGCCCCCGTCCTCCGGCGGCCTGTCCGTGATCATGATGCTGAAGCTTCTCGAGCCTTTTCCGTTGGGCAGCGGCGACGAGAGCTGGGGTTTCGGCGGCAGGCACACGATGCACGCGATGATCGAGGCGATGCGTCTGACCTATGCCGATCGCGCGGTGTGGATGGGCGACGACGACTATGTCCCGGTGCCGGTGCGGGGTCTGCTATCCGAATGCTTCCTCGCGGCGCGGCGCACGCTCATCGACGTAGAAGTCCGTATGACGACGCCGGAGCCTGCCGACCCGCGCCCGTGCGAAGCGGGCTCCGCCAACGGCGAGCCCGCCCGAGCCCTCGCGCCGCTCGAAGAGGAAAAGGGCGCCCACACGACTCATTTTTCCGTCATCGACCGCTGGGGCAACATCGTCAGCTACACGACCACGATCGAGAACACTTGGGGCACCGGCATCATGGTTCCCGGCTACGGCTTCCTGCTCAACAACGAGCTGACCGATTTCAACTTCACGCCGCAATACGACGCGGCGACCGGCAATCCCGGAGCGAACGACGTCGCGCCCTACAAACGGCCGCGCTCGTCGATGGCGCCGACGATCATCTTCCGCGACGGCGAACCGCTCGTCGCGTACGGTTCGCCGGGCGGCGCGACGATCATCAACACCATCCTCAACACCACGCTCAACCTGATCGACCACGGAATGGACCTCCAGCGCGCGATCGACGCGCCCCGTCTGTCCGTCACCTCGCCCGCCGGCGCGGTGAGCTGCGAAACGGGCTTTCCGCAGAGCACCCTCAACTACCTCGCCGCCCTCGGCCATCTCGTTCCCCGGGAAACAGGCACGCCCACCTGCAACGCATCGATCGGCTCGGTTCAGGCCGTCCTGACCGACTTGCGGACCGGGCTGCAGTACGGCGGCGCCGACAATCGCCGCGAAGGCACGGCCCTCGGGCTACGGCGTCCGCCGCAGTAGGTAGCGAATCATGGCGTCCGCCGCGTGCGAGTCGCGACGAGCAGCAAAATATTCTTGTCGCGCGAAAGGCCGCTACGTTTGGCGCGGGCCCAGTCCGCGCACAAAAAACAAAAAGGCCCCGTCGGAACAGGGCCTCATTTTGCAGATTGGCGGAGAGGGCGGGATTCGAACCCGCGTCAGGGTATTACCCTGAACACGCTTTCCAGGCGTGCGACTTAAACCACTCATCCACCTCTCCGTGGAAGCCGCGCATTGTAGCAGAAAGGGTCGATCGCGAAAGCCCCGGCTTCTGCTGCGGCTTGCCCTCCCCGCGCTGCCGCCGCGGGCGGTGCGGCGCAGACCTCCCCGTCGATTCTCGCGCCATGTCCGCCCGGCAGGACCGCTGCGGGAGTCAGGCTCCCGGCGCCGACGGTCCGGAGGGTAGCCGCGGGTAGCGGACGAAGTCGACGAGGTCCTGGATCTCCTGCGGGGGCGGCTTCGTGAGGAGGCTGACGGCGACGATCGTCGCGAATCCGAGCGGAACGCCGAACACGCCGCTCGAGATCGGGTTGATGCCGAACCACGCCTGCTCCATCGATCCGCCAAAGAACGAGTGGGTGCGCACCGCGTAATAGACGGTGACGGCGAGACCGATCAGCATCCCCGCCACCGCGCCCGGCCGGTTCGCGCGCTTCCAGAAGATCCCGAGCACGAGTGCGGGGAAAAACGCCGCGGCGGCGATCGAGAACGCGAGACCGACCATGAACAGGATGTTGTCGGGTCGCATCGACGCGACCCACGCGGCGACGACGGCGACGACGAGCAGTTGGGATTTCGAGATCAGCAGCCGGCGTTGCGTGGAGGCGCTCGGATTGACGACCTTGTAGTAGAAGTCGTGCGACAACGCGTTCGAGATCGTCAGCAGCAGTCCGTCCGCGGTCGACAGCGCGGCCGCGAGCCCGCCGGCGGCGACGAGGCCGGAGACGACGTACGGCAGCCCGGCGATTTCGGGCGTCGCGAGCAGGATGACGTCGGTGTTGAGGCTCAGTTCGGCCAGCTGCAGGAAGCCGTCGCTGTTGATGTCCTCGATCGAGACCATGCCGACCTTGCCCCAGGACGCGACCCAGTCGGGAAGATAGGAAAGGCTCGAGCCGATGACGTTGTTGTACACCTCCCATTTCGCGAACACCGCGTAGGCCGGCGCGGTGACGTAGAGCAGGAAGATGAAGAACAGCGACCAGAACACCGACTTGCGCGCCTCGACGACGGTCGGCGTCGTGTAGTAGCGCACGAGGATGTGCGGCAGCGCGGCAGTGCCGACCATCAGGACGAACACGAGGGTCAGGAAATTGTTCCGCGCGTCACGCCGCGCTTCGGGCGTCACGCCAGGATGCGCCTCGGCGTGCCGCGGCGGTGCGCGGGAGCGCTCCATCGCCGCGACGCGGGCGTGCTCCCACGCTTCCCTCGCCTGGCGCGGCGTTTTCGGCAGATCACGCAGCGCACGCTCCAGATGTGCGATGTCGCGCGCCGGCGCATTGCCGAGTCGCAGGTCGTTGAGGCGCTCGATCAGGATGCGCCGTTCCGCGTCGAGCGAATCGGGGAGCGCCGCGATCTTCCGCTCGTATTCGAGTGCGCGCTGGCCGAACAACGCGCGCACCTGGACTTCCCGCGGCTCGACGAAAAGTTCCGATTCCTTCTTCGACAGCTTGTCGAGCACGCTGCCGTAGACGGCGGGCGGGACCGGCACGCCGGTGACCTTATACGACAGGATCACGACCGGAACGAGGTACGCAAAGATCAGGATCACGTACTGCGCGACCTGCGTCCAAGTGACCGCGCGCATGCCGCCGAGGAACGAGCACACGAGGATGCCGGCGAGGCCGACGAAGAGCCCGATCTCGAACTCGACGCTGACGAAGCGGCTCGTGATCAGGCCGACACCGTAGATCTGCGCGACCAGATAGACGAAGCTCGCGAGCACGGTCGCACCGAGGCCGACGAGCCGCGCGACGTTCCCCTCGTAGCGCGCACCGAGGAAATCCGGAATCGTGTATTGCCCGAACTTGCGCAGATACGGCGCGAGCAGCAGCGCGACGAGGACAAAACCGCCGGTCCAGCCGGTCACGAACGCGAGGCCTTCGAAGCCGGCGAAATACAGCGTACCGGCGAGACCGATGTACGACGCGGCGCTCATCCAGTCGGCCGCGGTCGCCATACCGTTGAAGACCGCCGGCACGCGGCGCCCGGCGACGTAGTACTCCGACACGTCCGAGGTGCGGCTCATCACTCCAATGCCGGCGTAGATCGCGATGGTCGCGAACAGAAAGATGTGGCCGATCACCCCCGCGGAGAGGCCTAGGTGCTCGCCGATCGCGAGCAGCCCGACGAAGATGATGAAGCCGACCGTGTACCACGAGTAATAGCGGCGCAGGCGGCGGGAGAACAGCGCGGGGGTCGTCATTTCATCGATTTCTCGGTCACGCGGTCGCCCGAGAAACGCCGCCCGTCGAAGGCGCGGCCGGTCTCAATAATTCACCCGTGCGTAGTAAGACTTCTCGGCCGCGTGCCGGGCGTCGCGCAGCGTGCGGATGCCCTTTTCGGCGAGCAGCGGGATCAGCTTCAGGAACACTTCGGCGGTGACGGTCGCATCGCCGAGCGCGGTGTGCCGCCCCTGGATGGGGACGTTCAGCCGTTCGGCGATCGCCTCGAGCCGGTGCGACTCCTGGTTCGGATGGATCACCGCCGACAGCAGCAAGGTGTCGAGCACCGGCTGGTCGAAGCGGATGCCGGTGAGGTTCTCCTTCAGTTGCAGGAAGCGCATGTCGAACGCGGCATTGTGCGCGATCAGCACCGTGTCGGCCGCGAACGCATGAAAGGCGGGCAGCACTTTCGCGATCGGCGGCTGCCCGGACAACATGTCGGGCGTGATGCCGTGGATGCGGATCGACTCCTCGGGCAGATCCCGCCGCGGATCGATGAGTTGCTCGAACGACTCCTGACGCCGCAGCTTGCCATTGACGATCCGCGTCGCCCCGATCTGGATGATCTCGTCTCCGTTCGACGGGTTGAGCCCGGTCGTCTCGGTGTCGAACACGGTGTAAGCGAGCTCGGAGAGCAGGCGCTCGTCGAGCGCCCGGGACTTCTCCGACCAATTGAAAAGGTCGAAATCGTAGTACTCGGGCCGCCCCTCGCCTTCAGCCGGGACCGGCGCCTCGGCTACCGCCTGCGGCACGGCGGCGGGGAGCAGGATGCGGAAGAACGCGCGGTGCCGGACCTTCTCGCGCTCGAGCCACATCTCGCCGTCATGGCGCTCGATGACGTCGCGCACCGTCAACGGGCTGGTGTCGTCGCCGATGTGCATCGGCTCCAGCTCCCAGCTCATCACGGTTTCGGTGCTCATCGCCTGGCCGGACCAGATCAGGTCCAGATGCACGAGCCGTCCCGCGCCGGTCAGCCGAAAGCGCACCTCGCGCACTTCGAACTCGTCCGACAGGCGGTTCGCAAGATAGGTAAGCGCCTGCATCAGCGAGAAGCTGTCGACTTTCACCCACAGCGATTCGTCGACGTCCTCGAGCTTCGTCGGCAGCCTCACGACCTGTTCGATGCGGCGCTGCGCGGCGGCAATCAGGTCGGCGCCGAGCATTTCCTCGAGTGGCCAGCGCGCCTTCAGCGAGTCGGCGAACTCGTTCGCGGTGCGGTCGAGCCTGGCGCTCATCGCGGCGACGTCGTCGCGGATCACCTTGCGGAACCGCGCGCGCAATTCGTCCTGCAAGTCCGGGTATTCGAGCATCTCCGCCGCGGCGCGGACATTCGCAAGGGCGGCACGATTGCCCTCGGTAAGCGAATGCAGCATCTGGTCGCGGCGCGACTCGGTTTCGAACGTGCGGGTGATGTTGTCCAGCATCAGGATGAAGCCGGTGACGCTGCGCTCACCATCCCCCTCCTGGCCGACCGACAGCACGGGCGCCATCTGCACGCGCAGCAATTGGCCAGCGCGCGTCGTCGTCACGAAGTTCGCGACCGCCTGGGTTTTGCTGCGCTGCAGGCGTTGTTCGATCGTCTCCAGCGCGTGCGTGATCAGGTTGCGCTCGAACACGCCATAGATCGACCGGCCGAGTCCGATCAGTTCGCCGCCGTCGGCGACACCCGGTGCGTCCGACAGCGCGCGGAACTGCGTCCGTGCCCGATGGTTGTAGAGCAGGATGCGCCCGTCGAGGTTGCAAACGACGACGCTTTGCGTGAGTTCGGACATCAGGGCGGCAAGGCGGTTTTTCTCCTCCTCCACCGAGTGCTTCGCGCGCGCGATTTGCGCCTCGACGTCCTGCAGCAGCGCGTCCCGCTGCTCGGCGAGCGCGTTGGCGTGACGGGCGAGCGCGCGCACTTCCGGTGGACCGCTCTCCTGGACGCGGAACTCCCGGTTCGCGACCAGCATCAGGCTCAGGTTCTCCGCCATCCGCAGCAAACCCTGCACGTACTGGCGAAACAGATTGCGCACGATCGCAACCCCGACCGCGAAACCGAGCAAGGTCATCAGTGCGCCGAGCGGCAAGTGCGGTGCGACAGCCTCGATCAGCAGCGCGCGGGTCGGCCCCTTGGCCTCGAGCCACACGAGCAGCGCGGTGACGACGAATGGCCCGGTCATCAGCAGACCGAGCACGATCACCGCGAGCACGAAACGGGTGCGAGCGACCATCGATCAGGCGGCGGCCAGCATGTTGCGGACGCGCTCCACGAGCTCCTTCGTCGAAAACGGCTTCGTCATGTAGCCGTCGGCACCGAGCGCCAGCCCCTTCGCCACTTCCGTATCGCGCCCCTTCGCCGTCAACATGAGGATCCGGACCCCCTGCAGCCGCGGATCGGACTTGACTTCCTGGCACACCTCGAAGCCGCTCTTCTTCGGCATCATCACGTCGAGCAGCACGAGGTCGGGCTGTTCCGAACGGATCATCGCGACCGCTTCCTCGCCGTCGTTCGCGATCGAAACCGCATACCCTTCCCGTTTCATCAGGAACTCGAGCGAAATGACGATGTTTTGCTCATCGTCGGCGATCAGTATTTTTTTGCTCATGCTTTCCCCTCTCCCCCGACATTCTAAGTCATCGGGTGGCCGTCATAGGCGCCGCGTGTCGGCCGTCGGGAGCGGCAGAACGAAGGAAAACGTCGCGCCCGCGCCGGGCGTCGAGCTCACCCACAAGCGGCCGCCGAAATGTTCGACGATCTGGCGGCTGATCGGCAGACCGAGGCCCGTTCCCTGCGGTCGCGAACGCTCGTCGCCGCCCTGGCGGAACTTCTCGAAGATCACCGCATGAAGCGCGGCGTCGATGCCGGGGCCGTTGTCGGTCACGTCGACGCGCGCCTGCGCCGCATCCCGGCTGAGTACGACCTTCACCCGTCCCCCTTCGACGGGAACGAACTTCGCCGCGTTCGCGAGCAGGTTCAGCAAGACCTGGACGAGGCGGTCGTGGTCCGCCAGCACGTGGGGCGCCTCGGCGGGGAGCACGAGCTCGACCGTCGCGCCCCGGTCCTGGAAGAGCTGCGCCGTCGTCTCCACCGCGTGCTCGACGAGCGCCCGCAGGTCGATATCGGTGTTGTGCCATTCCGCATGGCCCGATTCGATCTTCGCGAGATCGAGAACCTGGTTGACGAGCCGCGTCAGCCGCTCAGTTTCGGACACGATGATGCCGAGGAAGCGGGAGCGGTCGGCGAGGTCGATCTTCGGATCATCGAGCAGCATTTCGGAGAACGCGCGGATCGACGTCAGCGGCGTGCGCAATTCATGCGAGACCGACGACATGAAGTCGTCCTTGAGGCGGTCGAGCTCGGTCAGGCGTTCGTTCGCCGCGCGCAGCTCCGCGGTCGCCGCTTCGAGCGCGCGCGACTTTTCCTCGAGCTCGTGCGAATACGCGCGGACCTGCGACGCTTCATCGAGGATGTTCATGACTTCGTCGAGCCCGAGCGGCTCTTCCTGCGCGACGGACGCGACCATCACCCGCGCCGATGCGCTGCCGATCGCGCCGGCGAGCTGCGTTTCGGCGAACTGCACGAGGCCGGCGTCGGCTTTCAGGTCTTCGACGCGCGCGACGCCGCGCTCGCGCGCGAACTCGGCGAAGGCGCGCTCGGCGCGCGCCGCGCCGAGGAAACGCGCGACGAGCGGCAGCAGGTCGCTGACTTCGGCCGATCCGCGCCAGAACGCCGCCGGCGCCGTACGGCCGCGCCGGAAGACATCGACGAACAACGTCGCCTGACTCGCCTCCTGCCCCGTCGGTTCGCGCAGCAGCGAGACGAAGACATAACAGCCGATGTTCGCCGCCAGGCTCCAGAACAGTGCATGGGTGATGTTGTCGAGGCCGGCGAGGCCGAAAAGCTGTTCGGGCTTCAGCAGCGCGAGGCCGAAGAGGCCATGTTCGACAAAGGCTGCGTCGAGCCAGCCGGATTTCGCGACCGACGGCAGCATCAGCGTGTAAGCCCAGACGACGAAGCCGGCGATCAGCCCGGCGAGCGCGCCCAGGCGTGTGCCGCCGCGCCAGTACATGCCGCCAAGCATTGCCGGCGCGAATTGCGCGACCGCCGCGAAGCTGATCAAGCCGATGCTCGCGAGCGCGTAGGCTTCGCCGGCGAGGCGGAAATACAGGTAGCCGAGCAGCAGCACGCCGATGATCGCACCGCGGCGGATGCCTAGCAGCAGTCCGGTGAGATCGGGATGCGCGCGACGGGTGAACCAGCGGCTGTGGAGCAGCACCGGCATCACGAGGTCGTTGCAGACCATCGTCGATACCGCGATCGTCTCGACGATGACCATGCCGGTCGCGGCGGACAATCCGCCGACGAACGCGAGCAGCGCGAGTCCCGTCTGCCCCTGAGCGAGCGGCAGCGACAGCACGAAGGTGTCGGGGTCCACGGCGCCGCGACCGAAATACAACAACCCGCCGAGCGCGATCGGCAGCACGAAGACATTGATCAGCAGCAGATACGCCGGGAAGAGCCAGGTCGCGTGGCGCAGGTGCTGCTCGTTCACGTTCTCGACGACGGTGACCTGGAACTGGCGCGGCAGGAAGATCACCGACAGCATCGCGAGCAGCGTCAGCGCGAACCAGCCGCCGTAGCCGGCGCTGCTCGCGCTGCCGATGCCGAGCAGCCCGGCGAGATCCGGGTCGGCGGACGCGCGCGCGAACACGTCGCCGAAGCCGCCGTACACGCCCCAGGTGACGAACGCGCCGACGACGAGGAAGGCGACGAGCTTGACCACCGACTCGAAGGCGATCGCGGCGACCATGCCTTCATGCCGCTCGGTCGCGTCGAGGTGGCGCGTGCCGAACAGCACGGTGAACACCGCCAGCGTCAATGCGACGTACAGCGTGCCGTCCTGCAACCAGTTGTCCGTCTGCATCGGGAAGAAGCGCTCGTCGCGCTCGCCGGTCAGCACCGCGTAACCGCTGGATACCGCCTTCAGCTGCAGCGCGATGTACGGCACCATGCCGATCACCGCGATGATGGTGACGAGGCCGCCGAGGAGATGGCTCTTGCCGTAGCGGCTGGCGATGAAGTCGGCGATCGACGTGATGCGGTAGGTCTTCGCGATGCGGATCATCTTCAGCAACACGACCCACGAAAGCGTCATCGCGAGCGTCGGCCCGAGGTAGATCGGCAGGAACCATACGCCCCCCGATGCCGCGCGCCCGACGCTGCCGAAGTAGGTCCACGCGGTGCAATAGACCGCCATCGACAGCGCGTAGGTCCACGGATTCGCGATCACCGAGCGCCCCATTTCGGCACGCCGGTCGGCGAAATACGCGACGGCGAACAGCAGCAGCAGGTACGCGAACGAAACGCCGACGACGAGCGGGCCGCTCAGCATCGGACTACCTCAGCGTGCGCCACGTTCGACGATCCACGCGACGACGGCGAGCAGCGCGGCCCAGGTCCCGAACAGGAACAGCCACAGCATCGGCATCCCGAACCAGCGTTCGGCCCGGTCGAACAACGACAGCACCGGATAGTTGAACAGCAGCGCACCCGTCAGAAACACGGCGACCAGTCGCTGCGCGGCAAGTCCCTTGCGCATCGCGCGCTCCGAGGATGACAGGGGAAAGAATTATAGCCGTCCGCCGCGCCCGTCCTGCGCGCCCGCCCCATCAGGGACGTACACGAAAAAAAGAAGGCGCACTCGCGTGCGCCTTCTCCTCCTCCCGTCTGCCGGCCAAAGCCGTGCCTCGCTCCGTTTGTACTGCTCGGGGCCGGAACCTCTGCGGGCTCCGTACCCCGGAAGGGGTCAGCTCGCCGGCTGGCCGAGCTGGTCCAGGATCGCCGGATTCTCGAGGGTCGACGTGTCCTGGGTGATCTCCTCCCCCTTCGCCAGCTGGCGCAGCAGCCGGCGCATGATCTTGCCCGAGCGGGTCTTCGGCAGGTTCTCGCCGAAGCGGATGTCCTTGGGCTTCGCGATCGGCCCGATCTCCCGACCGACCCAGTTCTGCAGCTCCTTGATGACGGCCTTCGCTTCCTCGCCGGTCGGGCGGTCGCCCTTCAGCACGACGAACGCGACGACCGCCTCGCCGGTGACGTCGTCGGGGCGACCGACGACGGCCGCCTCGGCGACCTTCTCGTGCGCGACGAGCGCCGACTCGATCTCCATCGTGCCCATGCGGTGGCCGGAGACGTTCAGCACGTCGTCGATGCGGCCGGTGATCGTGAAGTAGCCGCTGTCCTTGTCGCGGATCGCCCCGTCGCCGGCGAGATACAGCTTGCCTTTGAAGTCGTCCGGGTAGTACGACTTCTTGAAGCGCTCGGGGTCGCCCCAGATCGTGCGGATCATCGACGGCCACGGACGCTTGACGACGAGAATGCCGCCCTGGCCGTTCGGCACCTCGGTACCGGTTTCATCGACGACCGCGGCGATGATGCCCGGGAACGGCAGCGTGCAGGAGCCCGGCACCAGCGGCGTCGCGCCCGGCAGCGGCGTGATCATGTGCGCGCCGGTTTCGGTCTGCCAGAAGGTATCGACGATCGGGCAGCGGCCGCCGCCGACGTTCTCGTAATACCATTCCCACGCCGCCGGGTTGATCGGCTCGCCGACCGAACCGAGGAGGCGCAGCGACGACAGGTCGTACTTCTTCGGATGCACGTCCGGGTTGTTTTCCGCGGCCTTGATCAGCGAGCGGATCGCGGTCGGCGCGGTGTAGAACACCGTGACCTTGTGGTCCTGGATCATCTTCCAGAAGCGGCCGGCGTCCGGGTAGGTTGGCACGCCCTCGAACACGATCTCCGTCGTGCCGCAGGCGAGCGGGCCGTAGGTGATGAAAGTGTGGCCGGTGACCCAGCCGATGTCGGCGGTGCACCAGAAGACGTCATTCGGCTTGATGTCGAAGGTGTACTTCATCGACATGATCGCGTGCAGCAGGTAGCCGCCCGTCGAATGCTGAACGCCTTTCGGCTTGCCGGTCGAACCGGACGTGTAAAGCAGGAACAGCGGATGCTCGGCGTCGACCCATTCCGGCTCGCAGGTCTCGGACTGGTTCGCGCAGACGTCGTGGAACCACTGGTCGCGGCCCTGCTCCATCGCGGTCGCGGCACCGGTGCGCTTGACGACGATGACGTTCTTGATCGATTCGCAGCCGCCCATCGCCAGCGCTTCGTCGGCGATCGGCTTCAGCGGCAGCGCCTTGCCGCCGCGGTGCTGGCCGTCGGCGGTGATCAGCGCGACGGCGCCGGCGTCGTTGATGCGGTCGCGCAGCGCCTGCGCCGAGAAGCCGCCGAACACGATCGAGTGGGTCGCGCCGATGCGGGCGCAGGCCTGCATCGCGACGACGCCTTCGATCGACATCGGCAGGTAGATGACGACGCGGTCGCCCTTCTTCACGCCCATGCCGCGCAGCGCGTTTCCGAACTTGCTGACGCGCGCCAGCAGATCCTTGTAGGTAACGCGGGTGACTTCGCCGTTGTCGGCTTCGAAGATGATCGCGACCTTGTCGCCGAGGCCGTTATTGACGTTGCGGTCGAGGCAGTTGTAAGAGACGTTGAGCTGGCCGTCGGCGAACCACTTGAAGAACGGCGCGTTGCTTTCGTCGAGAACTTGCGTGAAGGGCTTCTTCCATTCGACCAGTTCCCGGGCATTGCGCGCCCAGAAGCCCTCGTAGTCGTCTTCCGCTTCCTTGCACAGCGCGCGGTAGGCATCCATCCCGGACACCGCGGCGTTCTTGACCATCTCTTCCGACGGCATGTACATGCGGCTTTGCTGTTGCTCGTTCGACATACTGACCTCTCCTCATCTGTTCTGAATTGAAGCTGCCCGTCGCGGGCGGCCGGTTGGTTCCAGCCTGTTTTTTCGTTCGCGAACGGGTTCGCGATCTGGGTGTGCATTAAAGGATAGCTATCTTACGCACGACTTACACCGGCCCTTGCAGCACCGCGAGGACGGAGGAAGGGCCGTGCGACCGACCCCGCGGGGCAGCGGCCGCCGGCATCGGCTGCTAGAATTGCGTCCCATTGTTTCCGCCCAACCTTGGAGAAGCCCCATGACCGTGATTCGCGAAGAAGACCTGATTCAGTCCGTCGCGGATGCCTTCCAGTACATCAGCTGCTACCACCCGCTCGACTACATCAAGGCTCTGGGCGAAGCGTGGGAGCGCGAGGAAAACCCGGCGGCCAAGGACGCGATCGCGCAGATCCTGACGAACTCGCGCATGTGCGCCGAAGGCCATCGCCCCATCTGCCAGGACACGGGCATCGCGGTGGTGTTCCTCAAGGTCGGCATGAACGTGCAGTGGGACGTCAGGATGAGCGTCCAGGAGATGGTCAACGAGGGCGTGCGCCGCGCGTACACCAACGCCGACAACAAGCTGCGCGCCTCGGTGCTGCTCGACCCGGCCGGCAAGCGCCAGAACAGCAAGGACAACACGCCGGCCGTCGTGCATTACGAGATCGTCCCCGGCGACCACGTCGAAGTGACCTGTGCGGCCAAGGGCGGCGGCTCGGAGAACAAATCGAAGTTCTACGCGCTGAATCCGTCCGACTCGATCGTCGACTGGGTGCTGAAGACCGTGCCGACGATGGGCGCCGGCTGGTGCCCGCCGGGCATCCTCGGCATCGGCATCGGCGGCACGCCCGAGAAGGCGATGCTGCTGGCGAAGGAGTCGCTGATGGCGCCGGTCGACATCCACGAGCTGCGTGCGAAAGCCGCGTCGGGCGCTGCGCTTTCGCGCGTCGAGGAACTGCGCCTCGAGCTGATGGACAAGGTCAATGCGCTCGGCATCGGCGCGCAGGGCCTCGGCGGCCTCACCACCGTGCTCGACGTCAAGATCCTCGACTACCCGACGCACGCGGCGAGCCTGCCGGTCGCGATGATCCCGAACTGCGCCGCGACGCGCCACGTGCATTTCGAGCTCGACGGCTCCGGCCCGGCGAAGCTCGAGCCGCCGAAGCTCGAGGACTGGCCGGACGTCACGTGGCAGGCCGACACGAAGGTCGCGACGCGCGTGAATCTCGACACGCTGACGAAGGAAGAAGTCGCGTCGTGGAAGCCCGGCCAGGTGCTGCTCCTGAACGGCAAGATGCTGACCGGCCGCGACGCCGCGCACAAGCGCATCCAGGACATGCTCGCGAAGGGCGAGAAGCTGCCGGTCGACTTCACGAACCGCGTGATCTATTACGTCGGCCCGGTCGACCCGGTGCGCGACGAAGTCGTCGGCCCCGCCGGCCCGACCACCGCGACGCGGATGGACAAGTTCACCCGCATGATGCTCGAACAGACCGGCCTGATCTCGATGGTCGGCAAGGCCGAGCGCGGCCCGACGGCGATCGACGCGATCCGCGACAACAAGTCGGCCTACCTGATGGCGGTCGGCGGCGCAGCCTACCTCGTCGCGAAGGCGATCAAGAGCGCGAAGGTCGTCGGCTTCGCGGACCTCGGCATGGAAGCGATCTACGAGTTCGACGTGCAGGACATGCCGGTTACCGTCGCGGTCGATTCGACCGGCACGAGCGTGCATGAGACCGGCCCGAAGGAGTGGCAGGCGAAGATCGGCGGGATTCCGGTCGCCGTCGCCTGACGCGTCCCCGCTGTATCGCGAGAGCCCGACCGGGAAGCTGGTCGGGCTCTTCTTTTTCGTGCGCACTACAGCCGAAACCTTGAGCGCACGCGCCGGCGCCAAGACGCAGTATCGCCGAGGGAGACATCCCGCTCATGTATCGGACAGATGCGTGAATCGGTTCAACATGCGGAAACAAAGTCCGCCGAATACTTGCTTGATCCTCGCACTGCGCAAACCTAGGCTCGATCGATGTGGGAATTATTCCCGCCACTGATCGAGGAGAACGCAGTGAAGAAAACCGTATGGATCAGGACGCCGCTTTGCGCGACCGCTGCCCTGTTCGTGGCACTGAACGGAACTCCCGCACGCGCGGCGGACGCCGGCGAATCGACGACCCCGGAGGTCGAGCTGCGCGACGGCGGAACCGTCGACGACGCGCAGGCGGTCACCGCGCCGCCCGCCATTGCCGCAGATGACGCGGCCCGTCCCGACCCCAGGGCCGACGACGGCGAAACGCACGGAGCCGCGCCGGCCCGCAGCCTCGAAACCACCGTCGCTGCGGACGGCGCGACGACGGTCACGCGGGAACTCGAACTGAACGCGACCGGCGCCGCTCCATCGCGCACGCGCACGACGAGCGCGACGTTCGCCGCCGACGGCGGCCTGCGCGAAAGATCGAGCACCGATACCCGCAGCAATGCGGACGGAGTGATCGTTCGGGAGAAGACCGCGAGCATGGAGCTCGTCGACGGCGCCGTTGTCCGCGTCCGCAGCGACGTGCGGCGCGACGATGCCGGCGACGTCATCCGCGAAAGCGAGCGCACGTCGCCGGTCGACCGCGCGAGCGCCGAGCGTCCCGTCCGAGTCGAAAAGCCCGACCGTCCGGACAATGTCGAGCGCCCGGAGAAGGTCGAACGCCCGGAAAGAGTTGAACGGCCCGAGAAGGTCGAACGTCCCGAGAAGGTCGAGCGACCCGAGAAGATCGAGCGACCCGAAAGAGTCGAACGGCCCGAGAAGATCGAACGGGTCGAGAGAGTCGAGCGGCCGGAGAAGATCGAGCGGATCGAGCGTCCCGAGAAGGTCGAACGCCCCGAAAAGATCGAACGTCCCGAGCGCGCCGGCCGCGGTTAGCCGACTTATCGGGTTAGGGTGTCGGCGAACGAAGTGCGCGCGATCGTGGAATTCTTCACGGTGCGGCGATAGTATGCAGATTGCGACCGAAAGGATTCCCACGAATGCATTCGCCGACCCCACCCGCATCACTGCTTCAGGCGCTCCGGCGCGTGATGCGGCCGTTGGTGCGCCTGATGCTCAGGAAGGGCGTGACGTACACGTACTTCTCCGACATGGTGAAGGGCGTCTTCGTCGAGGTCGCAGCCGCGGAGTTCCGGCTCGACGACAAGCCGCCGACCGACAGCCGGATCAGCCTGATCACGGGCGTCCATCGCAAGGACGTGCGCCGCCTGCGCGACGGCGCCCCCGACCTCGCCGGTGAGCTGCCGGAAGCGCTCACGCTCGGCGCCCATCTCGTCAGCATCTGGATGAACCGCGCGCCGTTCTGCGACAGCCCGGGGCGTCCGGCGCCGCTGCCCCGCCTCGCCAGCGTCGGCGGCGAGCAGTCGTTCGACACGCTGGTCGCCAGCGCGAGCAAGGACATCCGTGCCCGCGTCGTACTCGACGAGTGGCTGCGCCTCGGCGTGGTGCGGATGGACGACCAGGACCGCGTGCATCTGCAGACGAGAGCGTTCGTCCCGCAGAAAGGCTTCGACGAAAAGGCCGCCTATTTCGGTCACAACATCCACGACCACGCCTGCGCGGCAGTCCATAACCTGACCGTCGACGGCCCGCCCTTTTTCGAACGCAGCGTCCATTACGACAGCCTTTCGCCCACCGGCGTCGAGGAGATCCGCGCGGTGGTCGCGAGCGAAGGGATGGAAGCGCTGATGCGCTTCAACGAGCTCGCGTCCGCGCTCGAAGCCCGCGACGCCGCGGCGCCGACCGAGCGTCGGCGCGTCACGATCGGGCTTTTCTTCTACACGGAACCGACGACCGAGCCGTCCGCGACGGGGAGCGGCTGATGGTCCGCGCCCTCTTGCCCCGCCGCCTTGTCCGCGCGCTTCATCGCCTCGGGTTGTCGCTGGTGCTCGGGCTCGCTGCGCCCGCCGCGCTCGCCGCTGCGCCCGTGTGCGTCGAGGCGAATCCGAACGGCGGTGCCGGGACGCCGCTCGACGGCGGTGTCGGCGGCACCGGCCGCGGACTCGACATCGGCGGCATCGGCGGGACTGGCCGTGCGCTCCAGACGCCGGCGCGGGAAGGAGCTTCGACGGTTTTAGGCCGCCGCGCGTCCGATGCGGCCGGACAGACGCCGGCAGCGACGGAACCGGCAGCACCGACGCGGCTCAGTCGACTGGACGGCGGGGTCGGCGGAACGGGCCAGGCCGCGTACGGTGGCGTCGGCGGAACGGGAGACGCCGCGTACGGTGGCGTCGGCGGGACGGGAGCCCCGGGCAGCGAAGGTGGAATCGGCGGAACGGGAATCGTCGGCACGATCACCGGCTTCGCGTCCGTTTGCGTGAGCGGCGTTGAAGTGCATTACGACGAAGCAGTGCCGCTCGCGGAAAACGGCGTGCGCGCTGACGTCGCGCGGCTCGCGGTCGGCCAGGTCGTCGCGATCGAGGCCGGCCGTTCGGCGCGCGGCTTCGAAGCGCGCAGCGTCGATATCCTGCACGCCTACGAAGGGCCGCTGACGCAGGCGCCCACCTCGGGCTCGCTGCGCGTGATGGGTCAAACCGTGCGGCTCGCGCCGGGCGCCCGCGTCGACGATGGCTTGCGCGAGGGCGACAACGTGCGCGTCAGCGGTCTGCGCGATGCGAAGGGCGAAGTCGTCGCGACGCGCATCGAGCGCGCCGCCGGGCTCGCGTCGTCCAGCGCAGTCGGCACGCTCGGGCAAAGCCGGTCGCTGCAGGGACTCGCTCTCGCCGGCAGCGACCCGAAGCTGTCGAAAGCCCGCGGAAGCGTCGTCCTCGTGCGCGGCCGCTGGACCGGTTCGGCGCTCGACGTCGCAAGCCTTCGGCCGAATCCGGACCTTCCGTTCGCGGGCCGCGTCCGCGATGCGATCGTCGAAGGTCTCGTCGTGCAGCGACGGGGCAACAGGCTCGCGGTCGGCGGGTTTTCGGTGACGCTCGCGCCCGGTGCACGCTTTACCGGCGGGCAGGCGCTGGATCTCGCGTCGGATCGCCGCGTGCGCATCACCGGCACGTTCGTGGGCAAGCGCGGACTGACGGCGACACGCGTCGAGTTCGTTTCCGACCGCTTCGATCGGGGAAGGGCCGCAGACCCGCGCGATCTCGGCGGCAGCGATGCGGACGAGAGCACCACCGGTGACGACAAGGCCGCGCAGGACGGCTCCTCGCGGCGTGGCGCGTCCCGCACCAGCAATGTTTCCGACAGCGGACCGGGCGGAGGGAAGGGCGCGCCGCAGGAGCGAAAGGGATCGGCCGGGAATGACAAGTCCGGCCACGACGCTGCCGACATGGGGCGCGGCCGCGGCAACTCGGGCGAAGCTGCCGACAGGACCGGACAACCGGACCGCCAGGTCCGGCCCGGACAAGGGGAGCGCCCGGAGAAGATCGAGCGCGTCGACAAGGTCGAGCGGTCGGAAAAGGTCGCGCGGCCCGAGAAGGCCGAGCGGCCCGAGAAAGTCGAGCGGCCCGAGAAAGTCGAGCGCCCCGAGAAGGTCGAGCGCCCCGAGAAGGTCGAACGGCCCGAAAAAGTGGAGCGGCCGGAAAAGGTGGAGCGGCCGGAGAAAGTGGAGCGGCCGGAGAAAGTGGAGCGCCCCGAGAGAGTCGAGCGCCCGGAAAAGATCGAGCGGCCCGGGCGCAGCCAGGCGCCGGCAGAGTCCGAAAAAATCGCGCTGCAACAATCGGGGAGACGCATATGAAGAAGATCGGACCACTGCCTGCCGCCCTTCTCGCCGCGCTCGCGCTGCCAGCCGCGGCCGGCGAATTCAGCGCGTCCGTGGGGATGGACTACTCCAGCGGAGACTACGGCACGAACGAAACCAGCGAGACGTGGTACGTGCCGGTGGTCGGCAAGTACGAGGACGGGCGGCTCGGACTGAAGCTGACGGTCCCGTACCTGCGTATCACGAATCCGTCCGTCGGACCGGACGGCGAACCGCTGCCCTGCGGCAATGCGAGGTCGCCGAGCCGCAAGACCGAAAGCGGGCTCGGCGACGTCGTCGGCGCCGCGAGCTACGCACTGCTCGACGGCACCGAGGGCGGCGTCCTGCTCGACGTCGTCGGCAAGGTGAAACTGCCGACCGCCGACGAGGACAAGTGCCTCGGCACCGGCAAGACGGATTACTCCTTGCAGTTCGACGCGGCCAAGGCGTTCGGCGGCGTGACGGGCTTCGGCACGCTCGGCTGGAAGAAGTTCGGCGATCCATCGGGCGCGCACTTCCGCGACCCGATCTTCGGCTCGGTCGGACTCGCGACGAAGCTCGCACCTGCGACGACCGTCGGGGCCGCCTACGACTGGCGCCAGAAGGTCACGTCGCGGGGCGATGAAATCAGCGAGATGTCGCTCTTCGTCAGCCACACCCTCGACCCCGCGTGGAAACTGCAGTTCTACGCAGTGAAGGGCTTCTCCGACGCCAGCCCCGACTGGGGAAGCGGCCTCATCTTCAGCCGCCGCTATTGAGCGTCGCCGGCCCCATCCGGGCCGGGCGGGGGGCGGCTTCGGCCCCCGCCCATTCATGACTGCGATCTTCGCGGGCTCGGCCCACCGGGTCCACCTGCAATCAAATACCCACACCGAATGCGCGGACATCCTCCGTAAGTCGGGAATACCCGCGCATGCCAACAGCAGCGGACGGGCCTCGCGCTCGCGGCACCGGCGCCGCGAGCGATTCGGACATCATGCGAAAACCCTTGAAACCACAAGGGAAATCGTCTATCAGCGGTGCCGGCCGGCATTTCCTCGAAATTGATTCAAATCATGGAGCCCCCTGTATGCGCTCCTCAGAATGCCCCTAACCTTCGGGTTATCCATCAACTACTCGGACGCATGACAAAACAATGAGGGGAAAACCATGAGCGGCACCTTCACAAAGGCGATGGCTCGCAACATCTTCTACGGCGGGACGGTATTTTTCTTCCTGCTGTTGCTGGCCTTGACTTTCGATACCACGAGCGGACTGCACAAGACCGACAACAGCGCGAACCTGACGCCGCAAGTCGCGGCCGGCAAGCACGTCTGGGAGACACGCAACTGCATCGGCTGCCACACGCTGCTCGGCGAAGGCGCCTATTTCGCACCGGAACTCGGCAACGTCTATCCCCGCCGCGGCCCGGATTTCATCAAGGCGTGGATCAAGTCCCAGCCGACCGGCGCCCCGGGACGACGTCAGATGCCGCAGTTCAACCTGACGGACAAGGAGCTCGACGACCTCGTCGCCTTCCTTAAGTACGCCTCCGAAATCAACGCCCAGAAATGGCCTCCCAACATCGAGGGTTGAGCGCAGCGCATCGATAATCTCAAGGGGATAACGAACCATGAAATACACATCTCAATCGGTCGCGCTGCCATATTTCGTAGCGGCGATCGGTCTCTTCGTCGGCCAGATCGTGTTCGGCCTGGCGATGGGCCTGCAGTACGTCGTCGGGGACTTCCTGTTCCCGGAAATCCCGTTCAACGTCGCGCGGATGGTCCACACCAACCTGCTGATCGTGTGGCTGCTGTTCGGCTTCATGGGCGCGGCGTACTACCTGATCCCGGAAGAAACCGAAACCGAGCTGTATAGCCCGGCGCTCGCGAAGCTGATGTTCTGGATCTTCCTGGTCGCCGGCGCAGCGACGATCCTCGGCTACCTGCTCGTCGACTACAACACGCTCGCCGCGTACACCGGGAACAACATCCTCGCGACGATGGGACGGGAGTTTCTCGAACAGCCGCTGCTGACCAAGATCGGCATCGTCGTCGTCGCACTGGCCTTCCTCTTCAACATCAGCATGACGATGTTGAAGGGCCGCAAGACGGTGATCAGCATCGTCATGCTGCTCGGCCTGTGGGGTCTCGCGATCTTCTTCCTGTTCTCGTTCTACAACCCGGCTAACCTGGTGAAGGACAAGTTCTACTGGTGGTGGGTCGTGCACCTGTGGGTCGAAGGCGTCTGGGAACTGATCATGGCCGCGATGCTCGCCTTCGTGCTGATCAAGGTCACCGGCGTCGACCGTGAAGTGATCGAGAAGTGGCTGTACGTCATCATCACGCTGGCGCTCGTCACCGGCCTGATCGGTACCGGCCACCATTACTTCTGGATCGGCACGCCGGGTTACTGGCAGTGGTGGGGTTCGGTGTTCTCGGCGCTGGAACCGATTCCGTTCTTCGCGATGACCGTCTTCGCGTTCAACATGGTGAACCGCCGCCGCCGCGAGCATCCGAACAAGGCTGCCGTGCTGTGGGCGCTCGGTACCGGCGTGATGGCCTTCCTCGGCGCCGGCGTGTGGGGCTTCCTGCACACGCTCGCCCCGGTGAACTTCTACACGCACGGTTCGCAGATCACCGCCGCGCACGGTCACATGGCGTTCTATGGCGCCTACGTGCTGGTCGTGCTGACGATCATCAGCTACGCGATGCCGCTGCTGCGCGGTCGTGCGGCGAACAGTCAGCGTGCCCAGGTGTGCGAGATGTGGGCGTTCTGGCTGATGACGATCTCGATGGTCTTCATCACGTTGTTCCTCACCGCGGCCGGCATCCTGCAAGTGTGGCTGCAGCGCGTCTCCGACACGCCGATGCCCTTCATGCAGGTGCAGGACCAGATCTCGCTGTTCTACTGGATGCGCCTGTGGGCCGGCGTCGTGTTCGCGGCGGGCCTGGTGACCTACCTGGCGAGCTTCTTCGTGAAAGGCGAAAGCAAGCCGCTGATCACCCCCTGAGCTTGCGCTTCACGCTGATTTAAAAGGGATTGCGGGGCGGCGTTTGCCGCCCCGTTTTTTTTGGCGGAAGCGGGAATCCTTCTCGTTACACATCCGCCCCCTCAATTAACCAGAATCAAGGTTAGGGCCTCCCCCCGTTCGTAGACTGGACTCATGGAAACCTGCTACGACAATCCGATGACAACCTCAGCCTCCGCCGCCACCCTGCCGGCCCCGGTCGGACGCCGCCTCCCGGGCGACCTCGCGATCTGGTTCTTCATCCTCGCCGAACTGCTCGCATTCGGTGTGTTCTTCCTCGCCTACGCCTTTACCCGCGCGAACCACGTCGAACTGTTCAACGCTGAACAGCTCACGCTCGATCGCACGTCGGGCGCGATCAACACGGTGCTGCTACTGACGTCGAGCTTCCTCGTCGTGCGTGCGGTGCAGATCGCCGAGTCGGGCCGCAGTCGCGCCGCGGCGCCGTGGCTCGCCGGTGCGTTCGCCTGCGGCGCCGGCTTCGTTGTCGTCAAGGTCTTCGAATACTCAGCCAAACTCGGCGCGGGCATCACGCTGTCGTCGAGCACCTTCTACATGTTCTATCTGTCGCTGACGTTCTTCCACTTCATGCACGTGATCCTCGGCATGGTGATCATCGCAGCGATGTGGAACGGCGCCCGCGCCGGGCGTTACGGGCCGGACAACATGAACGGCATCGAGACCGGCGCGGCCTACTGGCACATGGTCGATCTCGTGTGGCTGATCCTGTTCCCGCTGATCTACGTGATGCGCTAAGAGGTACCGAAATGGAAAACGCCACCATCGCACAACACGACTCGTCGCACGGCACTCCGCGCCGCGCCGCGATCATCTGGATCGTCCTGCTTCTCGCGACCGCGACGACCTGGACCATCGGCGAGCGCCTCGACGCCGGGCCGATGGTCGCCGGTCTGCTGTTCACGATCGCTTTCGGCAAGGGCTCGCTGATCATCCTCGACTACATGGCGCTGCGACGCGCGCCGCTACTGTGGCCGCTCGTCACGCTCGGCTGGATGCTCGTCGTCTGCTCGGTGATCGGACTGGCATACTGGAAAGGACTCGCGACATGAAAATGGAAACGCTTCCGATGGATATCCCGTTTTACGAGCCGGCGGGCGACGAGGTCAGCGTCTTCGAGCACGCCTGGAAGAACCGCCTGCCGCTGCTGATCAAGGGACCGACCGGCTGTGGCAAGACGCGCTTCGTCGCGCACATGGCCGCGAAGCTGAAGCTGCCGCTCTACACGGTTGCCTGCCACGACGACCTCACCGCCGCGGACCTCGTCGGCCGCCACCTGATCGGCGACGGCCAGACGGTATGGTGCGACGGTCCGCTGACCCGCGCCGTGCGCGAAGGCGGCATCTGCTATCTCGACGAAGTCGTCGAGGCGCGCAAGGACACCACCGTCGTGCTGCACCCGCTCGCCGACGACCGCCGCATCCTGCCGATCGACCGCACCGGCGAAATCCTGTCGGCGCCGCCGTCCTTCATGCTCGTCGTGTCGTACAACCCGGGCTACCAGAACCTGCTGAAAGGCATGAAGCCATCGACGCGCCAGCGCTTCGTCAGCCTGCGTTTCGATTTCCCGGCGAACGCGCGCGAAGAGTCGATCCTGATCGGCGAATCCGGCTGCGCGCCCGACCTCGCGAAGCGTCTCGTGTCGATCGCGCATGCGCTGCGCACGCTGAAGGACCAGGATCTCGAGGAAGCGGCGAGCACGCGCCTGCTCGTCTACGCGGCGATCCTCGTTCGCGACGGCATGGACCCGGTCACTGCCTGCCGTGCGGCGATCGTCGAGAGCCTGACCGACGACCCCGAAGTCGCCGAAGCGCTGATGGAAGTCGTGTCGGCGACATTCGGGCGCTGAGGAAGCGCTTTTTCGCGGTCCGCTTCGACTGGCAGGAGGCCCTGCGATGCCCGTTCCGGAACCCGATCTGCTGAAGGACGAGATGCCCGGACCGCGGCTTGCGGTCACGGCCGAAGCGCTGTTTCTCGCCAACCTGATGATCATTCCGGGCATCGCCTTCGCCATGCTCGTCGTGCTCTGGTGGCGCCACCGCGAAGGGGACGCGCTGGCACGCAATCACCTGCGGCAGACGGTCGCGGCGAGCCTGTGGGGCGGCACGTTGCTCGTCGGGGTCACCATCGCCGTGCTCCTGCTCGGTGGCTTCATGAACCCGTGGTCGTGGGTCGTCAGCGTGATCTATTTCGTCTGCTTCCACGCGATGCTGATCCTGTTCGGCGTCATCGGCCTGAACCGCGCGATGCTCGCCCGCCCCTACCGCTTTCCGGTCATCGGACCGAAGCTTGTCGACTGAATCATGAACGCTCCCCAGCTCCAGCCTCTGTCGCCCGCCGTCCCGCCGCTGTCGGCCGCTGCCGACGAGTTGCGAACGCGCAAGCCGCCCCGCCGCGTCATCCCAATCGCGCAGGCAAAGCCGCTTGGCCACAACCGTACGCAGAAGAAGCGCATCGCGTTTCAGGCTGCGTTCTTCACGCTGTTCATCCTCGCACCGGTGTTCGACCTCTTCCGCTACGACCTCGACGCGGGCCATGCATGGCTGCTCGGCATGGAATGGCGGCTCGGGCTCGACGACTTCGTCGCCGGGCGCATCGGCGCGCTCGAAGCCGGCTGGAACGTGATGTTCCGTCTCTTCGTGCCGATCTTCATCGGCGCGGGCGTGTTCCTGTGGGTGTCGTGGAAGTGGGGGCGCCTGTACTGCGGCTGGCTGTGCCCGCATTTCTCGGTCGTCGAGACGATCAACAAGTTGATGCAGAAGGCGTCAGGCAAGCCGAGCGTATGGGTCAAGGAGCCGCTGCCGCCATGGAAGGCCGACGGCACGCCGTGGCGCCCCGACGCGCGCTGGTGGCTCGTCGTCGTTCCCGCCGCGGTGTTCTTCGCGTTCCTGTGGGCGATGGTATTCCTGAGCTATCTGCTGCCGCCCACCGAGATCTACGGCAACCTCTTCGGTGGCGAATTCACGCGCAACCAGACGATCTTCCTATCGGCCGCGACGACGGTCCTGACGATGGAATTCCTGTTCGCGCGCCACCTCTTCTGTCGCTATGCGTGCGCGGTCGGACTGTTCCAGAGCCTCGCGTGGATGGGCAACCGCAATGCGATGGTCGTCGGCTTCCAGAGAAAGCGTGCGGTCGACTGCGCCAGCTGCCTGCCCGACCGGCAGTCGGCGTGCGACTCGGTGTGCCCGATGCGGCTGACGCCGCGCAACATCAAGCGCCTGATGTTCACCTGCACGCAATGCGCGCAATGCGTCGAAGCCTGCGAACAGAGCCAGCGCGACAACCCGCAGGGCCCGCTGCTGCAGTGGGTCGTCGGTGAGGCGGCACGCCAGAACGAGGCCGGATTCCGTTCCGGCAAGGAGCGCTAGTACATGGAAGAATTCGTCGGAAAAGTGTGGCATCGCTGGGTCACGCGCGCGGCGATGGGCAACCACCCGGACGCCGTCGTGAAGCTGAACGAGATCGAACGCACCGCCGGCGTCTTCTTTCGCGCGCTCGGCGGCGACCCCGGCTTGCGCGTGGCCGCGGCGACCGACGACGAGCACGGCGCTCGCCGCAGCCTGCTCAAGCGCATCGCCGGCGCGGGCGAACGGGCGGCGAGCGCGCGGATGGATGCGTCGACGCTGCGCCTGCCGCCCGAGATCGACGCCTTTCCCGAGCGCGCGCTGAACCGCGACCTCTACCTGTGGCTCGCCGCGCTGGCCGCCGCGCACAACGCGGTCGAAGCCTGCGGCATCGAAGAGGCCGACGACGACTTTCGCCGCAACCAGTTCGCGACCTGCGCCGCGCTCCATGCATGGCAAGGGCTTGAAGCGCGCTACCGGCGCCTCGTCGCCGCGTACCTGCCGACGCGCCCGCGTCCCGCGAAGCTGCCCGCGATCGAGGCCGAACGCGAGCGCGCGATCCAGCTGGCGCTCGAAGCGCCCGGCACCGTCTTCGCGCTGCCCACCGTGCCGCCCGGCACGCCGCCCGCGCTGCCGGTTTCGCTGTGGCTGACGGGCTCGCTCGCGCCGACCGGCACATTTCGGCGCACCACCGACGCCGACCCCGAGCAGACCGCCGACGGCGGCCCGCCCGCGTTCAACGAAAAGGAGCGCCACGCCCACCGCGCCGAACAGGTCGACATGCCGAAGGAGAAGAACGGCCTGCTGATCTTCTTCCGCGCCGAGAGCCTGCTCGCGGTCGCCGAGTTCCTGCGCATCAACCGCCCGACCGACGACGAGCCCGATCCGAACGCGGCCGACGCGGCGAAGGACCTCGACCACCTGTCGCTGACGCAGGACAAGGACCGCGTCGCGTCGAAAGTCCGCTTCGACCTCGACCTGCCGTCAGCCGCCGAGGACGACATCGTGCTCGGCCCTGGCATCCCGCTGCCCGAATGGGATTACCGCAAGGGCGTGCTGCTCCGGGACCACGTCCGCCTCGCCGAGCTCGCCGCACGCGACGCGCCGCCATGTCCGCTCCCCGAGCCGCTGCGCCGCACCGCGCGCCGGCTGCACCAGCAGTTCGCCGCGCTGCAACCGGGTCGGCGCTGGATCAAGGCGCAACAGGACGGCAGCGAGCTCGACGTGGACGCAGTTGTCCGCGCGCAGACCGACCGCGCCGTGGGTCGTCACCCGTCCGACCAGCTGTGGCTGTCGCTCGAAAAGCGCGAGCGCGATCTCGCCTGCATGGTGCTCGCCGACCTGTCGCTGTCGACCGACAGCTGGGTGTCGAGCGACGCGCGCGTCATCGACGTGATCCGCGACGCGCTGCTGCTGTTCGGCGAAGCACTCGGCGCAACCGGCGACCGGTTCGCGCTCGCGGGCTTCTCGTCGGTCAAGCGCAGCCAGGTGCGCTTCCACCGGCTGAAGGACTTCGGCGATCGATTCGACGACCGGATTCGCGGCCGCATCACCGCGATCAAGCCGGGCTACTACACGCGGCTCGGCGCGGCGATCCGGCGCGCGAGCCAGCTCCTCGCGGAGGAGCAGGCCGCCCGGCGCATCCTGCTGATCCTGTCCGACGGCAAGCCGAACGACCTCGACCTATACGAAGGCCGCTACGGCATCGAGGACACGCGCGTCGCGGTCAGCGAAGCGCGCAAGCAAGGCCTCGTGCCCTTCTGCGTGACGATCGACCGGGAAGGCGCCGGATACCTGCCACACCTCTTCGGCCCCGCCGGCTATGCAGTGATCCGCAAACCGGAGGAGCTTCCCGCGCGACTTCCCTTGTTCTATGCCCAACTGACGCGATAGCCATGCCGGTGATCGAATGCCCCCCCGAATTGCGGTCCAGCGCCGCGCCGCACGACACGCCGTCCCTCACCGGACCGCCGGACGAACGCCTGTGCAAGCTGCTCGCGCACGTCCCGCTGCTGAGCGGTTTCACCACCGCGGAACTCGCCCGCTTCGCTCACGGGGTTCGCGAGCAGACGGCCCCCCGCGGCACCGTCCTGTTCCACCGCGGTGATCCCTGCCACGGCTTCCACCTCGTCCTGTGCGGGCAGGTGAAGCTCGCGTTCACGTCCGCCGAAGGGCACGAGAAAGTCATCGAGATCATCCGCCCCGGCCAGAGCTTCGGCGAAGCGGTGATGTTCATGGAAAAGCCCTATGTCGTCATGGCGCAGGCGCTGACCGACTGCAAGCTGCTGCATATCTCGAAGAACGTGGTGTTCGACGAAATGGACCGGGACCCGCTGTTCTGCCGCCAGATCATCGCCGGCCTGTCGCAGCGCCTGCACCACCTCATCTCCGACGTCGAAACCTATTCGATGCAATCCGGCCGCGATCGCATCGTCGGCTACCTGTTGCGCGAGGAGGAACTCGGCGGCGAGCCCGGTTCGAGCGGCCGCGTATCAGTGCGGTTACCGACGAGCAAGGGGACGATCGCATCGCGGCTGAACCTCACGCAGGAACACTTCTCGCGAATCCTCCACGAGCTGACGGAGGCAGGCTTGATCAGCGTCGAAGGCCGGGTGATCCACATCCTCGACATCGAGAAACTGCGGACGACGCAAGAGCGCTTCTGATGGGCCGGCGTTTTCAGGCGTGCTGCCCTATTCCGAAAGTACTAGTCGCCCGAAGCGGACTGCGGAATAATCGCCTGGAGACAAAACGACGACAATTTCCATGCCCGCACAGGAAACCTGGCAGGAATTCGCTTCCGCTGCTGCGCGCCACGCGAGCAAACTGCATCTTTCGTCGGTCACCGGCAAGATGCGCGGCGTGCATCGTTGCGTCCGGGAGCGCCACCCCGCCGTCCACCGGATCGCGCTGGCGCTCTACGATTCCGAGTCGGGACTGCTGAAAACCTTCGCCGACAGCGGCACCGAGCTCGACGGTTGCTCGTGCCGCCTGCAGGACGCCCCCTGCCTCGTCGAGATCGCCGAGCGCGGCGAGGCGCAGGTGCTCGACGACCTCGAATCTAAAGTCACGCCGGCCTTGCGCCGCGGCGGCCGGCCCGACGGCGAGCGCTACCGGTCGACGCTGACGCTGCCGCTGCGCCAGGAAAACCGGCTGCTCGGCTTCCTGTTCTTCGACTCTCATGATTCGGGCGCCTTCCCCGAACAGGTCGTCGCGGACCTGCTTCCCTCCGGGCACCTGATCGGCATGATCGTGATACAGGAGCTGTCTGCGATCCAGATGCTCGTCGGCGGTCTCCGGCTCGCGAGCGAGTTCGCCCACGTCCGCGACCTCGAGACCGGCGCCCATCTCGACCGCATGGCGCGCTATGCACGGCTGATCGCACGCGAACTCGCGCCGAGCCACGGCCTGTCCGACGAATACGTCGAGCACGTCTTCCTGTTCGCCGCCCTTCACGACATCGGCAAGGTCGGCGTCCCCGATCGCATCCTGCTAAAACCCGGCCGGCTCGACGACGAAGAGCGCGAACTGATGCGTGAACACGTCGCCGTCGGCGTGCAGATGGCCGAGCGCCTGATCGGCGAATTCGGCCTCGCGAACTTCGCGAACATCGACATGCTGCGCAACATTGTCAGCGCGCATCACGAGCGCATGAACGGCGGCGGCTACCCGCTGGGCCTCGCCGGCGCCGCCATCCCGCTCGAAGCCCGCATCGTCGCGACCGCCGACGTCTTCGACGCGATCGTCTGCTCCCGCAGCTACAAACCGGCCTGGACTCTCGACCTCGCCTTCGAGGAAATCGTCCGCATGTCGGGCGACCACCTGTACCCGCCGGCGGTCACCGCACTCGTCGATTGCCGCCCGGAAGTGGAAGCGATCTACAACCGCTATCAGGAAACGCCGCCGCACTGATCGTTTCCGCCCCCCAGCACATGCTCGCACCGCCTCGTGGGCCTCGTCTCCAACCCCTGCCCGCCTCCTGCTTTCGGCTATAATCCCGCCCGCGCCGGCATAGCTCAGTTGGTAGAGCAACCGCCTTGTAAGCGGTAGGTCATCTGTTCGAGTCAGATTGTCGGCACCAATGGAATTTTCCGAGCTTGCCGTTTCATGTTCATTCACCGGTTTTCCACCGAGAACCGGTGCGAACAGAGTAGGCTCGCCTGACCACGGCCGATGTCGGGATTGTGCTTCGGCAGGCGGCGAACGGCCGACGAAGAAAATGATCGAGGGGTAACTGTAGAACCTCCCGGGCTCCTTTCTTCTGGCCGCGCCGCTGCTTCCCTCCTGCTATGGGGCGGCCAAAACGGCGTCGACCCAGTAATTTGAGCCGTTCCAAGTGTTCGTTGGAAACGCGCTCGCGCCATACATATATACGCCGTTCCCTCCCGTCACGAGCGGACTTGCGGGGGCGTGCAAGGGTCCTACGTCCACACCCTGCGTCGAAAAGTAGCCGGTGTCCGCCGAATAGAATCCCGTCGGCGTGTGGTAAGAGGCGATATAGATCTGTCCTGCCTGCACTGGGACGGGCGAGGTGAAGTCCGCCTGCTGCCAGCCGCTCGCGGTCTCGTTGGTGAAGGTTGCTGTCGCAAGCCGGGTTCCGGTCGCGGTCCAGATGCTCGCGACGTGAGGGCCCGTGTCCTGCGAGCCCTTGTAGAACCGCACCGCGGTCACCCGCGCATCGATATCCGATGTGAACTTGACGCCGAGTTCGACCGGATTCGGGTCGGCGACATTGACGAGTGTCGGGATGGCAGTCGGACCGAACAGGCTCCACGGGCCGGTGTTGCTGCCCTGTACGTCGACGGTGACGCTCGTATTCGACGTCTGCATGTTCAGGCTGTCGTCGATCGCCCGTGACCTGATGACGGCCGATCCGGGGGTCGTCGGCCGCCAGGAGTATGACCAGTTCTCCCGGCCGGAGGCCGGATGCCAGTTGATCCCATCATCGACCGAGACCTCCACCCCGCCGACACGACCCCCGCTGTCGGAGGCGGACCCGGTGATCGTCACGGTCTGGCCGAGCGGGAAGGAAGCGCCGGCGGTCGGCGCAGAGATCGACGACGTAGGCGCGACGGTGTCGGTTGACTTCGTCGCCCGCACCACGCCAGGCAGGATCGAGTCGGGCTGGACGCCCATGTCCGCAAAAAGATTGACGGTGGCCTGCCGCATGCGTGGATCGACGGTCGAGGACTCGTTGATATGGTCGCTGTCCAACCCCCACGACCAGCGCGTCGTGCCCGCGCCGAAAACCAGCGCCCCGCTCGGCGCACGGTACATCGTCAGGTTGTGGGTGGCGCTTCCCGGTCCGGTGGTGCTGCCGTAGTCGAGCAAATACTGCGTGACGCCGAGGTTGGTCGTGGACAGGCGGATTGCGCCCGGGGGACGGAAGCCGTTGTCGCGGTCTTCGTCCCATTCGTAGCCGAGGACGTTGGGGGTCAGGGTCGCCGTCTGGCCGGCGGCAAGGGCGGCGACGCTGGTGTCGCGCCAGAATCGCATCTTGCCGTCGGCAGCGGGGACCTCGATCGTGTCGAGTCGGTAGGAATCGACCTGGAAGATCGAGCCGGTCAACCGGTTTTCCGGTCGTCCGCCGTCGCTCGGCGGGCTGAACCGTGGATCGCGCCAGGTTCCGGTCCACTCGCTGCTCGGGTCGATCTTGCTGTTCGACCAGGTTTCCTTGTAGCTGACGAGAGTGCGATGGTCGTCCTCCCAGCGCGTTTTCCAATAGACTTCGTTGCCGCTGAAGAACGCAAGATTGACTCCGGCATCGCGAGCGGCCTCGATGTTGACGCGCTGCTGATTGGACCAGTATTCGTCATGGCCGACGGACAGGAAGGCCTTGTGTTCGAGCAATTCCTGCCCCCTTCGGTCGGTGTCGACTCCGGTGCTGTAGCTCATGTTGTAGCCATTGGCTTCGAGCCAGCGGATCATCGGGTACTCGGAGTCGAAAAGCGGCACGTTGACCGAATTCGTCGCCGGTCCGAACGGCCGGTTGTAGCTGACCTTATGCGCCTGGGTCGGCGAGGACGGCGTGCCGGTGTAGAAATTCTCCCCGCCCCAAAGGTTGTAGGCCTGCCAGGTGGTGTCGGCGGTCTGGAACAGCATGTCCGAGCGACCGTCGTCGTCCCGGACCACGAAGTACATATGGTTCTCGCCGAAAGTGCCGTCCTCGCGTACCAGGTGCGCGATGTAGACGCCGGAGACGGCATCGGTGGGCACACTCCAGGACGCGGAAACGCTCCAGTTGCCGGCGTCGGTGAGTCCATCGGAGCCCTTGAGGGGCGCCGGTTGGCGGGTGATCGACGAGGGCTCGATCGTCGTGACATAGCGCGCGCCGTTTCCCTGGTAATACCCCATGCGATAGATGTCGATGCGATAGTCGGAGGCGGCGGTGTTGACCTTGAAGTCGACCGTCTGGCCCTGATCCACGCTGATGTCGGTGGCGAAGCCCTCGATCGCGGTGGTCGGGGCGTTGATCCCCCATACGCTCTGCGGCGTTCCCGGTCGCTGATTCTCGGCGACGATCGGATTGGGGAGCGCCTCGTTCACGCCGGTGACGGTCACCGAGACCGAAGCGGAGGACGTCGCCGCCTGCCCGTCGGATACCTGATACGTGAAACTGTCCGTAGCCTGCTCCCCCGCGTTCAGGGACTGGAATGCGCCGCCAGGACTGTAGGTGATCGTGTTGTTGGCGTTGATGACCGCCGTCCCTTGCGTGCCCGTCAGGTTGAGTAGCGACACGGTGAGCGGATTGCCGTCCGGATCGGAGTCGTTCGCCAGCACGGCGATCGTCACCGGGTTGTCTTCGCTGGTGGTCGCGACGTCCGCGACGGCACTGGGAGGCTGATTGCCTTCGGCCGCGACGGTCAAACTGACCGTCGCGGTGGACGTCGCATTGCTCAGATCCCGGATCGTGTAGGTGAAACTCGCCGGCCCGCTGTAGCCAGCATTCGGCGCAAACACCGCGCTGCCGGTTTGACTGGCCAGCGTGACCGAACCATTCACCGCCCCCCCGACCGAATCGACGGTGAGAGTCTCGTTGTCGGGGTCGGTGTCGTTGCCGAGCAGCGTGGACAGCGGGATGTTCAGCACGGTCCCGAAGGGCGTGCTGAAGCCGCCGTCGTTGTTGGCAACCGGCGGATCGTTGGCCGGCGTGACCGCGACATCGACGAACCCGGTCGCACTGCCGCTACCGTCGGACAGCGTGTATTGAAAGACTGCCGGCCCGTTGAAGTTCGCGGTCGGCGTAAAGACGATGTTGCCCCCCGTCAGCGTGACCGAACCGTGCGTGGCGCCACTGACGCCAGTGATGGTCAACGGATTACCTTCCGGATCGGTGTCGTTGGCCGTCAATTGGCCTGCCGACAGCGTCAGGGCCGTGTCTTCACCGGTGGACACGGAATCGCGATTGGCTACCGGCGGCTGATTGACCGGGCCCGACTGGAACACCACGTCGACCCAGTAGTTCGAGGCGGCAAAGGTCGACGCCGGGAAAGCACCGGTGGCCGTGTACCGATAAACGCCGTTGCCGCCCGAGGCCGCGCTCGCGGGGGCCGTCAAGGGGCCGTTCGTGTAAGCGGCGTTGAAGTAGTTCTCATTGATCGAGTACTTGCCCTGCGGCGCGAAGTAGGACGCGATATAGGTCGTGCCCGGGGTCACCGAGACCGGGCTGGCGAAGTTGACCTGCTGCCAGCCGCTCACGCTTTCGTTCGTGAAGGTGGCGGTCGCAAGCTGCGTCCCGGTCGACGTCCACAGGCTGCCGGTATGGGTGCCCAGATTCTGCGGCCCCTTGTAGAAGCGGATGCCGGTGACCTGGCCGGCAACGCTGGGTACGAATTTCACCCCGAGTTCGACGGATGCGCTGTCTGGGTCGGTGACGACGGCGGGGGTCGTCGAGGCGGACCACAACGAATTCATGCCCGACGTTCCACCGCTGCCCACGGTGACGTTTATGCCCGCTCCCGGGCTTTCCAGGTTAAGACTGTCGTCAGCCGCGCGGCTCTTGATACTGACGCTGCCCTCGGTGGCCGGCGTCCAACTGAAGGTCCAGTTGGCGCGCCCGGAGGCGCGCTTCCAGCTGGTGCCGCCGTCGGTCGACACCTCCACGCCGCCGACCCGCCCGCCGACATCGGACGCCGTGCCGGTGATCGTCACCGCAGTGCCGGGCTGCAGCGCGCTGCCGGCAGACGGCGACGTGATCGTCGAGGTCGGTCGCGTGGCGTCGGTGGAGGCGGTCGCAGCCGTCAATCCCGGCGTGAGCGTCGCGGGCTGCACGTGCATGTCGGCGAGAAAATTGACCGTCGCCTGTTGAATCCTGCTGTCCGTCGGGGATGCGCCATCGTGCACCGCGTCGAGTCCCCACCCCCACTGCGTGGTGCCGGCGCCGAAAACGAGGGCGCCACTGCCGGCGCGGTACAGGGTGAGGCTGTGCGTCGCCGCTTCCGTCCCATAGGTCGAGCCGAAGTCCTGCAGGCGGCTCGTGCTCGGATCGAAAGTCGACGAAAGCCGGATCGTCCCGGCAGGCCGGGAGCCGTTGTCGAGGTTTTCGTCCCACTCGTAGGAAAGGATGTCGGACGCGAGGGTGGTGTCGGTGGTGCCGAGACCGGTGTTGCGCCAGAACCGCAGCATGCCGTCTTCCGCCGGCACCGTTATCCGCGTCGGCGGATCGCTGCCGTCGTTGACCGTGAATAGCTGCCCGGTCAGTGCGTTTTCGGGGCGGCCCGCGTCGCTCTCGAAGCGCGGGTCGCGCCAGGTGCCGGTGGCCTGCGCGCTGGGATCGTCGATACCGACCGGATGGGTTTCCTTGTACGAGACCAGCGTAGCGTAAGGCGTGCCGGAGCCGTCGATATGCTTTCCCAGCGCGTCTTCCAGAACACCTCGTTGCCGCTGAGGAACGCGAGATTGACGCCCGCGTCGCGCGCCGCTTCGACGTTGGCCCGTTGCTGGCCGGACCAGTATTCGTCATGACCGACGGACAGGAAGGCCTTGTGTTCGAGGATCTCGGCGCCGCGCCGATCGCTGTCGATGCCCGAGAAATACGACACGTCGTAACCGTTAGCCTCCAGCCAGCGGAGCGTCGGGTATTCAGAGTCGAACAGGAAGTCCTCGGGCTGGCCAGGCACGCTGCCGAAACGGGTGTTGATCGGCCGGTTGTAGCTGACCTTGTAAGCCCGCCCCGCCGGCGAGCCGGAATAGAGGCTGTTGCCGCCCCAGTCGTTGTAGGCCTGCCACGTGGTGTCCGAGGTCTGGAACAGGACATCGGAGCTGCCGTCGTCGTCGCGCACGACGAATGGAATGTGGTTGGCCCCGGCCGGCCCGCTCTCCCGCACCAGCTTGCCGATATAGACGCCCGAGACGGCGTCGCCGGGAACGTCCCAGGTGGCCGAAACCGTCCAGTTGCCCGCATCCACGACCCCGGTGGCAGGGTCGGTCACCGGGCCGGGCTGCGCCCCGAGGAAGACGGGCTGCACCGTCGCGACCCTCCGCGCGCCGTCACCGTTGTAGTAACCGAGCCGGTAGATGTCGATCCGGTAGTCGGTGGCGTCGGTCTTGACCTTGAACCGGACCGTTTCGCCCTGGTTCACGCTGAACTGCGCGACATACCCCTCGATGCTCGTGTCGTAGCTGCTGACGTCCCACTCGCTCTTCGGATTTCCCGGTTTCTGGTTCTCGAGCACGATCTCGTTCGGCCCCGCCGCGCCGACCACGATGCTGACGGTCGCCGGACTGCTCAACGCCTGACCGTCGCTGGCCTGATAGGTGAAGCTCGCATTGCCCGTGAAACCGGCGGTCGGGGTGAAGATGAAGTTGTCGCCGCTCGCCTCAATCGTGCCGTTAACCGCCCCGCCCGTATTGGCGACGGTGAGCACGCTGTTGTCGACGTCGGTGTCGTTGGCGAGCAGCGCCGACGCCGAGATGGTCACCGGCGTGCCGACTGCGGTGCTGAAGCCGGCATCGTTGTTCCCGATCGGCGGGTCGTTGACCGCGCTGACGGTGACGCTGACGTTGCCGGTGGCGCTCCCGCCGCGACCGTCGGAGAGCGTGTAGGTGTAGCTGCCGGTGCCGTTGAAGTTCGGCGTCGGCGTGAACACGACGTTGCCGCCGCCGAGAAGCACGGTGCCGTTGGTGGCGTTGCCGACGCCGGTGACGGACAGCACATCGGCGGCATCGGGGTCGCTGTCGTTCGCGGTGAGGGTCGTCGTGGTCACCGACCACGGGGTGTCCTCGTTGGTCGTGCCCGCGTCGGCGGCCGCTACCGGCGGCTGGTTCGCTCCCCCTACCGAGACCGTGACATCGGAAAACTGCAGGAACTCGATGTTGCGAATGGTATCCGCGCCGTCAGGCGTCCCGGCGCGAAGATCGGCGACGGTGAATTCGCCCGCCGCACCCGCCGTGACGCCGTAGTCGGTCCGCAGCCCCGAGAAGCGCGCGGTGTCGATGCCTGCCCCGCCGTCGACGAGGTCGTTGCCGGGCGCGCCGGCAAGAGTGTCGTCCCCGTCTCCGCCATTGAGGGTATTGGCCGCGGCGTTGCCGGTCAGGTCGTTGGCAAGGGCGTTGCCGGCCCCCGTCAGTGCGTTCGTGTCGGTGAGGACGAGGTTCTCCACATTGGCCGCCAGCGTATGGCTTACGCCGGCATTCACGACGTCGACGCCGTCGCCTGCGTTCTCGGTAACCACGTCGCCCGAGTTGTCGACCGTGTAGCGGTCGTCGCCTGCACCGCCGATCATCGTGTCGGCGCCCGCGCCGCCGTCGAGGGCATTGTTGCCGGCGTTTCCGGTAAGGGCGTTGGCGAGGGTGTTGCCGGTCCCTTCGAGGTCGCCGCTGCCGTCGAGCACCAGGCGCTCGACGTTGGCGCCGAGCGTGTGCGTGATGCTCGCGCGGACAGTGTCGGTGCCAGCATTGGACGCCTCGGTCACCGCATCGCCTGGGTCGTCCACGAAGTAGGTGTCGTTACCCGCCCCGCCCGTCATCACGTCGGCCCCCGTGCCACCGTCGAGCGTGTCGGCGCCACCCGCCCCCGCGAGCGAGTTGCTTCCCCCGTTGCCGGTGATGATATTCGAGAGGCCGTTACCGGTGCCGTTAAGGTCGGCGGTGCCGGTGAGCACCAGATTCTCGACCCGCGCCGGAAGCGTATAGCTCACGCTCGCGAGCACGGTGTCGGTGCCGCCGGTGGTCGAGGACTCGGTCACGACGTCGGCCGTGCTGTCGACGACGTAGCTGTCGTTGCCGCCCCCCCCGGTCATCGTGTCGTTGCCCGCGCCACCGTCGATTCGGTCGGCGAACGCCGTGCCGGTGAGCGTGTTGCCGCCCGCGTTGCCGGTAATGCCCAGACCGTAGCCGACGCCGCTCGCATTGACGCGATGGGCGATCGTCCCGGAGCTGTCGGCCACCGGCCCCGTCCCGGTACCGATCACAAACTGCTCGACATTGGTGAGCGAACTGCCCAACGTCAGCGTTTGCACGGCATCGGTGTTCGTGAAGCGCAGTTCGTCTACCGCTCCCGCGCCATCGATGATGCCGCCGGTCATGGCGCCCGAGGTCGGCACCAGGATGAGATCTTCCCCATCGGTCCCGCTCACCGACTGGCCGGCCGTCTTCGTGAAGATAGCGCCGGGAGCCTCGCCGGGACCGCCCGCGCCCTCGAGGGAGCGACCTGCCGCGCCGGCGGGAAGTCCGCGCAGATCCGTCGGACGGCTGACGGTGACCGTCGCCGAAGTCGTCGCGGTGCCTCCCCTGCCGTCGGCCACGGTGTACAGGAAGGTCGTCTCGTAGGACGAGAAACCGGCGAGCGCCCACTGGATGCCCACCGGCGGCGTGAAGACGACGGAATTGCCGACGATCCTTGCGCTATCCGCCGGCTTTGCCTTGACCTGCGTGATCGTCAGGCGATCGCCGTCGAAATCGACATCGTTGCCGAGCAACCAGCCGAAGGGTATCGCCAGGGACTGGCCGTCGACGGTCGCCAAGCCCTCGTCGGCCTGCAGGAGCGGCGCATTGTTGGAACCGTTGAGAAAGACCTTGCGGTCCTTGAAATCCACCCGCTCGACGTTGCGCAGCAGATCACTGCCGTCGTTCTGTCCCGCACGGGAGCGGGCGTGGGTGACCCTGACCTGCGTCGAAGAGATCCGCGAAATGTCATATTCGAAAACGGAGCCGCGGTAGCGGGCGATATCGCTGCCGCCGCCGCCCTCGAGGACGTCGTTGCCCGCCCCGCCGATCAAGACATCGCCGCCGGTCCCGCCCACGAGCTCATCGTTCCCCTCCCGGGCGTCGAGCTCGGCCGGGCGAGCGCCGGCGGCGATGCGATCGGCGCGGGGTGAGCCGGCAAGTCTCTGCGGCGCCACGCGCGTGAGGCTTTCGGGACTGTTGTCCACGGGCGGCGACGCCTGAACTTCAGTCGCGCCGAGCGTGCCGAGGTCCGAGTACGCCGGTTCGAGGGACGTTTCAACGCCCACTCCGCCACCCGCGGCATCCCGAAGCTCGACGGACGTGGAGAATGTGGTCGCGTTGGAGACGACCGGCCTCTGTCCTTCGGTCGGACCCCGCGCACCTTCCGCAATATCCGGATTGCTTTTCTG
The DNA here is from genome assembly GCF_032027225.1 of Aromatoleum sp. Lineage (GTDB taxonomy): Bacteria > Pseudomonadota > Gammaproteobacteria > Burkholderiales > Rhodocyclaceae > Aromatoleum. The sequence continues at coordinate 50,929 of NZ_JAVSMM010000019.1, forward strand.
GACGTGAAAGCCGAAACCGGAGCCGGTTCGCGCCGCGCTGCCGGGAATTCCGAAACCGACGTCGTTCCCCTCGGCCGCCGTGGCGGCAAGACCAACGAGTCTGGGTGCGCTGGCGCCCTGCCCCTTTACGCTATGACGGGACAACCGACCCTCGCCCCTTGCGAGAGCGAAGGCTCCCTTCGCGTCTCCTGTATCGCGCGCGAACGTGCTGTCGCGTGCCGGCGAGGAGCGTGAACCCTCGGGAGCGCCGCCGGCGATCAGCTCGCCGATGCGAGATGTCCGCTGCTCGAACGCCTGCTTCGAATCGTCCTCAACCGCGCTTTTTCTTGCCAGATACCTCGCGGATGCGCGCCGTCTTGACTTTATGGACCGCATGCGCACCCCCTCGGACCTGCCCGCTTTTTCTAGTTTTCATGATTAGACTATTCGTAACGGAAGATCAATTTCCCCACTGTTACCATGGCCTGAGGTCGTCCAATGGAGAATTCAGCGATGCATCATGAAGTGTTCGTAGACGGCATCAGCGAAATCACCGTGACGGGACCCACCGTCCGTATCGACACCTTTACCGTGTCCCCGTCGGAGAAGGATGCCGACGGCAATCCCAGGCCGGTGCATCGGGAGCGCATCATCATGACTCTTGAGAGCTTCATGAATGCGCGGGATCTCATCGAACGGGTCGCGCGGGAACTGGTTCAGGGCGGCGCCGTCCGGCGTGTCGAACCCCCCTCTGAAAAGGCGACTGCGAAATCCGCCAGCTCGCCGAATTTTCCCTCCCGCTATTCCTGAGGAGCGGTCGGTTACGATCGGGCGGCGTCCTCTCGACGGGCGAGGCCGCGCCCTCATCGCTTCTCCGACGCTTACGCCTGTCAATTCGTCTTCTCGGAACGCGGGGCCCGCGATCGTCTGCCTCTTCTCCGCCGATCAGCTGCACACCGCGCGAGCCACCGTCGGCTGGGGACAAGAGGTTCCGTGGAGGAATTTCGATGCAGATCGGACGAGCAACTGCGGGCGCAATGAAACGGACCGCCGTCGATCCAGGAGAAAGCCCGCCGCCGCCCGGTAACATCCGTGCCCCCACGCTCGGCCAACGCGCCTGCCCGAATGTGCGTCGGCAAACGCCTTTCGTGTCGCCCGCATCATGCAGATAGCTGCCGCGGAAACCGAGCATTTCGAAACCGACGCGTCTCCTTCCGCTGACCAGGAGCGGATCGCGCCGGATGCAAGGGAGTTCCACGACTCGGAAACCGCAGGCCACACGGCTCTGGGCTGCCTGGTGGCTGTAGCCGCGCACTTCGGCATCTCGACGTCCTGCGACAAGCTGGCGCTGGAATATGGCCTCTCGGAAAAGGAGCCGGTCCCAGCGCAGATCGTTTCCATTGCGCAGAAGCTGGGACTGCGTGCGCGGGCGGAGCGCCTCACTTTCGAGCGCCTCATTGCCCTGGACCGGGCCTATCCGGTCATCGCGCGACTCGACAACGACAACAGCGTCGTCGTCGCGGGCATGCATCAAACTCCGGACGGGGTACGCGTTGCCGTGTTCGACCCGCTTGCCGCCCAGAACGGCGTTTTCCTCCTCGAGGCTGAGCGTTTTCAGGAGCGCTGGACGGGAGGGGTCGTTTTCATCCAGCGTGATTACCGCCTCAGCGATCCGCACCAACCCTTCGGACTGCGCTGGTTCATTCCGGAGATCCTGCGGCAGGGATCGGCGTTTCGCGACGTCGCGATCGGCACCCTCGCGCTCTACATCGTCGCGCTTGCCGTCCCCATCTTCTTCCAGCTCGTGATCGACAAGGTCGTCGCGCACGAGAGCAAGTCGACGCTGTACGTTTTGACGGTCGGCGTGATGCTCGCCCTGTTGTTCGAATCGGTCTTCGGCTTCGTCCGCCAATACCTTCTTCTCTACGCATCCAACAAGATCGATCTGCGGCTTGCGACGCGGACCTTCAGCCATCTGCTTGCGCTGCCGATCGACTACTTCGAGGGAGGCTCCGCGGGGGTGCTCGTGCGCCACATGCAGCAGGCGGAGAAAATCCGCGAGTTCCTCACCGGTCGCCTCTTCCTGACGCTTCTCGACGCTTGTGCACTCCTGGTCGTCATACCGGCGCTGCTCTTCTATAGCGCGAAGCTGACAGGCGTCGTTTTCTTCTTTGCGGGCGCGATCGCGGTCATCGTGGCGTCCATGATCGGCCCGTTCCGACGGCGGCTGCTCGACCTCTACAACGCCGAGGCCGAAAAGCAGGCGATGTTGGTCGAAGCCATCCATGGGATGAGAACCGTGAAGACGCTCGCGATCGAGCCGATCCAGCGTCGCAAGTGGGACGGTCGAACCGCGGCAGCAATTCGGACGCGCTTCCGGGTGGGAAAGATCGGAATCTCCGCCCAGGCGGCCACCGGCTTTCTCGAAAAAACCATGGTTGTCGCGATCATCGCCTTCGGCGCCCAGGCGGTGTTCGACCACGACCTCACGATAGGCGCACTGATCGCCTTCCAGATGCTCTCCGGGCGCGTCGTTAGCCCGCTCGTGCAGATCGTCTCGCTGGTACAGGAGTATCAGGAAACGGCGCTGTCGGTCCGCATGCTGGCCACGGTAATGAACCATCCTCCAGAGCAGCAGCGCACGTCGGGGCTGACGCCGCACCTGACCGGCGCCGTGGAGCTGGACCGAATCAGCTTCCGCTACGCGGCGGGCGGCAATCCGGTGATCGACGGCGTCTCCCTTTCCATTCCTGCAGGGTCGCTCATCGGCATCGTCGGCAAGAGCGGGTCGGGCAAGACGACGATCACTCGCCTAATGCAGGGGCTCTACCCCGTGCAGGAGGGTGTGATCCGATTCGACGGCGTCGACATCCGTGAAATCGATCTGTCTCACTTGCGCCATAACATCGGCGCCGTCCTGCAGGATAGTTTCCTGTTCCGCGGCTCCGTTCGGGAAAACATCGCGGCGACCAAGCCCTGGGCCTCGATGGACGAAGTGATCACGGCTGCGAAGATTTCGGGCGCGCACGAGTTCATCGAGCGTCTGCCACAGGGTTTCGATACGCCGATCGAAGAAAATGCCGAGAATTTCTCCGGTGGGCAGAAACAGCGTCTCGCCATCGCACGCGCACTGCTCACTCAGCCGCGCTTCCTGATTCTCGATGAGGCGACGAGCGCGCTCGACCCGGAGAGCGAGGGAATCTTTCTTGCGCGGCTCGGCGGCATTCGCGCCGGTCGCACCGTCCTGATCATCTCCCATCGCCTGACGACCCTCGTCCAGTGCGACCGGATCGTCGTATTCGACCAGGGTCACATTGCCGACGTTGGCCCCCACCATGAACTGGTGCAGCGATGCGAGATCTATCGGCGTCTGTGGAATCAGCAGACGAAACATCTTTAGGGTGCTGATCCGCCGCAGATGCCCACCGACCCTTTGATTCCAGCCGTTCGCGGCGGATTTTTGTCCGACGCGGAGGCGATCGAGAACGAGCCGATGCCCTGGCCGGCCCGCGTCACGCTCTACCTGCTGGCCGGCTTACTGATCGTCGCGGCGACGTGGGCGTTTTTCGCCAAAGTCGATCGCATCGTCGTCGGCCGCGGCAAGCTGATCACGACCACGCCGACGGTCGTCGTGCAGCCACTCGAACCGTCGATAATCCGCAGCGTCGAGGTGCAGGTGGGTCAGGTCGTGAAAAAGGGGACCCGGCTCGCGACATTCGATCCGACCTTCGTTAGCTCCGATCTCTCACAACTCAGTGTCCGGCACGCGAGTCTCGACGCGCAGACGAGACGGCTCGAGGCGGAGCTGTCCGGCGCCAAGACTCCTGCGGACGCGCCGGGCAATGCCGAGGAGTTGCTGCAATTGCGGCTATTCCAGGAGCGGCGCGCCAATCTCGAGTCGCGGCTCACCTCGCTCGACGAGAACGTCAAGCGCCTCAAGGCGGCCATCGCGGGCAACAAGCGCGAAGAGACGGTCCTGCGCGAGCGGCTGCAGAAGACCCTGGAGATCCAGCGCATGCACGAATCACTCGGTCAGGGAAACTATGCGCCCAAGCTGAAGGTCCTCGAAGTCCAGCGGGATCGCCTCCAGACCGAGCGAGATCTGGAGCAACTGCTGAGTGACACGGGCCAGCTCACGCGCGAGATCGCCAAGCTCGAAGCAGACCGGACGTCCTTCAGCCAGGACTGGCGCTCGAAAGTCATGGAGGAGCTGGTCGTTGTGAAGCGCGACCGGGACGCGGCGGCCGATCAGCTCAAGAAGGCTGAGCGGAAGACCGAGCTCGCGATCGTGACGGCGCCGGTCGATGCAGTGGTGCAGGAGATTGCGAAGCGATCGACGGGGTCGGTATTGAAGGAAGCCGAACCGTTGCTGACACTCGTTCCCCTCGACGCGCTGCTCGAGGCCGAGGTCGAGATCGACGCCCGCTACATCAGTTACATCCGCGCAGGCGATCCGGTGCGCATCAAGCTGGACACGTTTCCCTTCCAGCAGTACGGCGTCATCAAGGGGCGGGTCCGGACCGTGAGCGAAGACTCCTTCATCCGTCCGCAAGGGGGAGGAGAGGCGCAGAACCTCGGCCGCGAAGCGTTTTACCTGGCGCGTCTGACGGTAGAGGACCCGACGCTCGACGGGGTGTCTCCGGACATTCGATTCCTGCCAGGAATGACGCTTACTGCGGAGGTGGTGTTCGGCAATCGCACCGTCATGTCCTACCTCCTCTATCCCGTCATCCGCTCGCTCGATGAGGGACTGCGTGACCCGTAGCATCGCGGGTGGCAAATTCCGAAGAACACGCCGATTCCGCTACCTCAACCGCCATCACCGGTCCCGATCCAGCTGCGAACCTGCTCGATCACCCAGCGCGGGTCGTCCAGCGGAAGATCGTGCCCGGCGCGCGGGTGCATCCTGATCGGGCAGTTCCATGCGTCGGCGAGGGCTTGCGAGCAGCGGGCGTCGACCAGCGCATCGTTTCGGCTCGCGAGGAGCAGCAGCGACGCGGCGGGTTTCGCAGCCGGGGCGCGATATCGCGCGGCAGCGCACAGTTGCCGCCATGCGTTCTTCCGCGTGACGGGATACTCGTCGCGAAAAGCGACCCAGTCTTTCAGCACCTCCGATGTCTCCGCGCGCAGCCGGCTGGTCGCGCTGAAGATTCTCGCCTCCCACTCGGCCGCACTCCCCCCGAAAACGGCGAGCTTCAGAAGCGGAAGATAATTGCTCGGACGCAGGCGCCGGTAATACGGGCTGAAGGGGCGCAGGCTCGTGTTGATCAGCACGCAGCGGCGCACTTCGCCGGGATACGCGTGCGCCCACGCCACCGCCACCATCGCCCCGAGCGACATCGCCAGCACGTCGTACGGCGGTGCGACGCCGCGGCGCGCCAATTCGGCGCGGCAATGGCCGGCCATTTCCCGCACGTCGGCGGAACTGGCCGAGCGATGCAAGACGCCATTGCCGGGAAAGTCGATCGTCAGTACGCGCGCGCCGGGATCGGCCTGCCGGAAAGACTCCGGGAAATCGCCCCAATGACGACTTTCGCGCGTGAGACCACGCAGCAGGATCCAGGTCTTCATCGGCTCATCGGTACCATTCGGCGATCGCCCGCGCGTGGTGCTCGTCGCGCGCCTCGTCGACCGGCAGCCACAAGCGATGGCTCGCGGCGGCCCGCGCGAGGAAATCCATCAACGACAGGTGCCGGCGCAGCACGCGCTGCTGCCGATGCGCGATCTGCGGGTTGAAGATCCCCTGGCGGGAGAAGAGTTGACGCGGGTTTTTCTTGATCCACAGCCATGCGCCCATTTCCAGCGTCAGCGGCAGGAAGATCTTTTCGGCGGTCGCGCACGCGCGCAGATGCAGGTAATCCCAGAGATCGCCGTGGGTCAGGTACTGATGGCTTTGCGGCTCGAAGATGTACGGGTGATGGACGTGCGTCTGGCGAAAGATCTCCTTCAACGCGTACACCTCCGCTAGCTGCGGCAAGGGGTTGCGGGTGTGGGCATACGGGAACCAGATGCGGTCGCCCAACCCGAAGCCGGAGTGGCAATCGAGGGCGATACTGAAGTCGCGGGCGAGGAGCTCTGCGCCGACGACGTCGCACAGCGCGCGGCTCTCGGTTTCCATCGTGCCGTCGCGCGTGCCGCGATACCACGGCAGGCGCGCGCTGATCCGCTGCCCGCCGACCAGCAGCGGCACGCGTTCGCGCGCATCGAGCGGCGCATTCCGCATCAGGTCGACGCCGTTCGGATTGGCGCGCGTGCCGCGCCGCATACCGCCCGGATTCACGAGGGGCATGAAGATCAGGCGCACGGATTCCAGCTGGCGGTGGAAGGCCGAATCCCATTTGAGGCGCATCACGAGGTGGCGCAGATACGCGATCACGACGTCCGAGCCGATTCGCTCGAGCCCATGCACGCCGCCGAAGAACCCGATTGCCGGCGCGGCGCGGTCGGGGTTTCCCAGTGCGACGAGATAGATCGGCAGTTTTTCTCCCGCTTCGTCGACTTCGGCGATCACCCGCGTCTCAAGGCGGCCGCTGCCTGCGTCGATGACGTGTTCGAGTTCAAGCAGTTCGGGAATCACGGGGAGCACCACGGCCGGACGTCAGGAGAAAACCGGGAAAAACCGCGGGGAAGGCGACGGGCAGGTAGCGAAGCGGCGCAGCGGCGCGCGTCCGCGGATCGAGCTCCGACACGAGACTGCCATGTTTCATCGGTAGGGTGGCCGGGTCGTCATTACTTGCCTCCAGGAGAACGCATGCGCTGGAAATTCTTCGACCTGCAAGCGATCCTCGATGAAATCTTCGTCGACAACTGGCTCTATCCGTGGCGGCTGACCGACGACCGCCGGGCGAGCCGCCGATGAGCGCGCTGATCCGGCAACTCGTCCGCTCGCCTGTAGTTTCAATGGGAAGCGCCATTGTCTGGGGTCTGCTCGAGTTCGTCGCGTTGCAACGGGCGCATCGCGGGCGACGCACCTCCAGGCCTCATCGACGCCGGGGCCACGCCTCAATGTAGCGCGCGAAACCGGGCTGTGGAATAAGGAAAAAACAGCTGCTCCGTCACCCTCGGAGCGACCTTTCCGCACGCGCCGAAACGCACGAGCGGACGACCGCGGTCGCGCCCGCGGCGCTGCGGAAACTGGCCGGCAACGCACGTGGCGGGGAATCCGCTGCCGGCCTTCCCGGCGGACGAACGTGCTTAAGCCTCGCTTAAGCCCCGACCGCAAGAATCGCATCCTGTCTTCGACTGCGATGCTCCCATGGACCCTCGAAACGGCTGTTGTCCCGATGCGATCGCGCGGATCGGGCGAGACCCTGCGCTGACCTTGCGCACGCTCACGCCACACGACGCGAACGGCCGGCGCGACGCGGCGGAAGCCTTCATCCGCGAACGCTTCGCTGCACGATACCGCGCGTCGGTGCGACAGTTCATGCCGACCCTTCTGCAGCTGGAGGACGACGCGGGGCGCATCCACGGCGCGGTCGGGGTGCGCGGCGCGATCGAGGAGGCGCTGTTTCTCGAGCGCTATCTCGACCGCCCCGTCGAGGCGGAACTCGGGCAACGCCTGGGCACCCCTGTGGCGCGCAGTCGCATCGTCGAGGTCGGCAACCTCGCCGCGCGCGGCCCCGGGCACGCGCGATTGCTGATCGTCGCGCTCACCGATCTCCTGGTCGCGCACGGCTTCGACTGGGTCGTCTTCACCGGGACGCCGGAGGTGCTGAACAGCTTCCGCCGCCTCCATCTCAGTCCGCTGGCGCTCGGCGAGGCGGACCCGGCACGCATGGGCGACGAACTCGGCGACTGGGGCAGCTACTACGACAGCCATCCGCAAGTGATGGCCGGCGACATCCGCGCCGGGCACGAGCGTCTCGTGAGGCAGGGCGCCTACCAGCGGCTGGGCTATCGGGGGTTTCTTCGAGACTTCGGAGGCTGCGATGTCGCAGTTGCCTGATTGTCCCGATAGCCTGTTTGCGGCAATGCGGGCGCACGGCGAGCGCCCTGCGCTGCGCGAGGACGGCCGCGAACTCGACTTCCGCGAAACGCTACGGGAAGTCGCGGTGCGCGCGGAGCGACTGCGCAGCGTCGGCTGCCGCCGCGTCGCGATCGCGCTCGATAACGGCATCGACTGGGCGCTGTGGGATCTCGCCGCGCTTCACGCGGGAGTGGTCTGCGTGCCACTGCCGGCCTTCTTCTCGACCGCGCAACTCGCGCACGTGCTCGACAGCGCCGGCATCGACACGCTGATCGCCGACCACAGCAGCGCGTTCCACGCCGCCGGTTTCGGCGCGAGCCAAGATCAGCTCGCGCAGCGCCTTGTCGAGCAACCGCCCCAACTCCCCGCGGGCACCGTGAAGATCACCTACACCTCCGGCAGCACGGGGCAGCCGAAAGGCGTGTGCCTCGACGCCGGCACGCAGTTCGCAGTCGCCCGCAGCCTGTGGCAGGCGAGCCTGACTAGCCTCGTGGCGCGTCACCTGTGCGTGCTCCCGCTCGCGACGCTGCTCGAAAACATCGCCGGCCTGTACGCCCCGCTCCTCGCCGGCGCCCGCGTCGAGCTGCTGCCGATGGCGGACATCGGTCTGGGCGGCGCGACCCGCTTCGACGTCGAGCGCTTTATCGCCACGCTCGTCCGTACCGAACCGCACAGCGTGATCCTGTTGCCGCAACTGCTGCTGATGCTGGTTACCGCGGCCGAGCGCGGTGCGCCGCTGCCGCAATCGCTGCGCTTCATCGCCGTCGGCGGCGGCCGCGTGTCGCCCGCGCTGCTGCGCCGCGCCGACGCGCTCGGGTTGCCGGTGTTCGAAGGCTACGGGCTGTCCGAATGCGGCTCCGTCGTGTGCCTCAACACTTCGACCGAGCGCCGCATCGGCACCGTCGGACGCCCGCTGCCGCACGCCGAGGTGCGGATCGCGCCGGATGGCGAAGTCCTCGTCCGCGGCCCCCGGATGCTCGGCTATCTCGGCGAAGGCGAATGCAGCGACGAGTGGCTCCCGACCGGCGATCTCGGACATTTCGACGACGGTTTCCTCGTGCTGCACGGGCGCAGCAAGCATCAGTTCATCACCGCCTACGGGCGCAATGTGAACCCGGAATGGGTCGAGGCGGAGCTTGTCCAGCAACTGCCGATCGCACAGGCGTGGCTGCACGGCGAAGCCCTCCCCGCAAACGTCGCGGTGCTGGTGCCGCGGCGGTCCGACGTGCCGGACGCTGCGCTCGCCGAAGCGGTCGCCGCCGTCAATCGCGAGCTGCCCGACTATGCGCAGGTGCACCACTGGCTGCGCGCCGACGAGCCCTTCACGCCGGCGAACGGACTCGCGACCGCCAACGGCAGGCTACGCCGTGCGGCGCTGCTCGAGACCTACCGCGACGCAGTCGAAACAGGCTCCGCCGCTGCAACCCTTTCAGGAGAGCGCTGATGTCGTTTCACGAATCCCTGCTCGAACAGACCGCCGCCGAGCGCGACTACCTGTTGAGCGCGCCGATCATTCGCGACGCGATGGCCGGCACGGTGACGCGCGCGAGCTATGTCGCCTTTCTCGGCCAGGCCTATCACCACGTCCGCCACACCGTGCCGCTGCTGATGGCCTGCGGCGCGCGCCTGCCGCCGCGGCTCGACTGGCTGCGCACGGCCGTCATCGACTACCTGCGCGAGGAAAACGGCCACGAGAAGTGGATCCTCGACGACATCCGGGCCTGTGGCGCAGACGCCGACGCCGCGCGCGACGCGACGCCGAACCTGCCGACCGAGCTGATGGTCGCGTATGTCCACGACCGCATCGCGCGCGACAACCCGGTGAGCTTCTTCGGCATGGTTCTCGTCCTCGAGGGAACGAGCGTCGCGCTGGCAACCCGCGCCGCCGGTGTGATCCAGGATCGCCTCGGCCTGCCCGCGACGGCTTTCAGCTACCTGACCTCGCACGGCAGCCTCGACCAGGAACACATCGAATTCTTCCGCTCGCTGATGGACCGCCTCGACGACGACGGCGACAAGGCGGCCGTCGTTCATACGGCACGCGTCGTCTACCGTCTGTACGGCGACATGTTCCGCAGCCTGCCGCGGGCGGCGTGAGGGGATCGTGATGAAGATCGATGATTGCCGGGTCCTGATCACCGGCGCGAGCGGCGGCATCGGCCAGGCGATCGCCGAGGCCTTGTGCGGCGAGCGCGCGCAGGTGCTGCTCGTGGGCCGGCGCACCGCACCGCTCGAAGCCTTGTCGCGCCGCTTTCCGGGCCGAGTCGACATCGTGCAGGCGGACATTCGCACGACTGCGGGGCGGCAAGCGGTGGAGGGGGCGGCCGAGCACTTCGGCGGGGTGAACTGCGTGATCAACGCGGCGGGCGTCAACCGCTTCTGCCTGCTCGAAAATCACGACGAGGACGCGATCGCCGAGCTGATCGGGCTCAACGTCACCGCGACGCTGCAGCTCACGCATCGCCTGCTGCCGATGCTGCGCCGCCGCGAGCGCGCGGTCGTGCTGAACCTCGGATCGACCTTCGGTTCGATCGGCTATCCGGGCTTCAGCGCGTACTGCGCGAGCAAATTCGCGCTGCGCGGCTTCTCCGAAGCGCTGCGCCGCGAACTCGCCGACACCCATGTCCGCGTGCTGTACGTGGCCCCGCGCGCGACACGCACGACGATGAACGGCGACGCGATCATCGCGATGAACGCCGACCTCGGCGTCACGATGGACGATCCGTCGGTCGTCGCATCGGCCGTCGTGAAGGCGCTACGCCACGAGCGCGAAGAGGTCTATCTCGGCTGGCCCGAGCGGCTTTTCGTGCGTCTGAATCAGCTTCTGCCGCGCCGGGTGGATCAGGCGCTGCGCAAGCAGTTGCCCGTCATCAAGCGTTTTGCCGGCACCCGATCCTGAAAGGAGGAACCCTCGATGCAAATCCTGCGCAATCTCGTTGTCACCGCCGCCTGCCTGTGCAGCCTGCCTGCTTTCGCGCTCAGCGACGAAGGCCGCCAAGCGCTCGCCGGCTTGCAGTCACGCTGGGCCGAGATCAACTACCGGCTGCCGAAGGACGCGCGCGAAGCGGCATTCGAGACGCTCGGCCAGACGGCCGACCGGGCCGTCAAGGCCGAGCCCGACGCCCCCGAACTGCTGATCTGGCACGGCATCATCCTGAGCACCTGGGCCGGCGCGAAGGGCGGGCTGGGCGCGCTCAGTCTCGTCAAGGAGGCGCGGGCGAACTTCGAAGCCGCCCTCGCGATCGACCCGCGCGCGCTCGACGGTTCGGCCTACACGAGCCTCGGCTCGCTGTACTACCAGGTCCCGGGCTGGCCGATCGGGTTCGGCGACGACAAGCGGGCCGAGGCGATGTTGCAGAAGGCCCTCGAAATCAATCCGACCGGCATCGATCCGAACTATTTCTACGGGGATTACCTGTACCACCAGAAGCGCTATGCTCAAGCCCGCACGGCGTTGCTGCGCGCGCAGGCGGCACCGGACCGACCCGGCCGGGCGCTCGCCGACGAGGGGCGTCGCGGCGAAATCCGCGCGCTGCTGGGCAAGGTGGAAGCCGAGCTGCACTGACCGGACCGGCGGCAGCCCGAACAAGGACGCGAAGGAAATCGCTGGATGCGAATACTGCTGGTGGAGGACGACGAAGGGCTCGGCAAGGGCATCCTCACGTCGTTGAAACCCGAGGGCTACACGGTCGATTGGGTGCGCGACGGCGCGAGCGCGCTGCATGCGCTGACGCATGAGAGCTTCGAGCTGGCGGTGCTCGATCTCGGCCTGCCGCGCGTCGACGGACTCGAAGTGCTGCAGAAGCTGCGCGCCGCCGGGAACCAGGTGCCGGTGCTCGTCCTGACCGCGCGCGACGCGACCTCGGACCGCATCGCCGGGCTCGACGCCGGCGCCGACGATTACCTCGTCAAGCCGTTCGACGTCGCCGAACTCAAGGCCCGGCTGCGCGCGCTGCTGCGGCGCAGTTTCAACCGCGCGCAGCCCGCCCTCGAGTACCGCGGCATCACGCTCGACCCCGGCAGCCAGTCGGTGACCTGGAACGGACAGCCGGTGAGCCTGCAGCGCAAGGAGCTGATCCTGCTCCGCGAACTGATCGCGCAACCCGGGCGCGTGCTGACGCGCGACAAGCTGCAGCAGGTCCTCTACGGCTGGGGCGAGGAAGCCGAAAGCAACGCCCTCGAAGTGCATATCCATCACCTGAGGAAAAAGTTCTTTCCCGAGCTGATCCGCACCGTGCGCGGCGTCGGCTACCTCGTCGATAAAGCCTGATGCGCTCGATCCGCACGCGCACGCTGGCCCTCGTGCTCGGGCTGCTCGCGGTCTCGCTGGCCGGGATCTCGTGGAAGAGCTACAAGGACGCCGCACACGAAATCGAGGAGCTCTTCGATGCGCAGCTTGCGCAGACCGCGCGCCTGCTCGACGGCATGGTCGCGCGCGACATGCCGCGTTCGGCGCGCGAGTCGCTGCAGCGCGCGCTCGACCTTGCCTCCGGCGCGGGCGATGCCACGCGGCCGGGGCATCGCTACGAAGGCAAGCTCGCGTTCGAGGTGTGGGGCGACGGCGGCGGCGTCGTCCTGCGCTCGGCGAGCGCGCCAGCGGACCTCGTCGCCGGACTGCCGTCGGCGCCGGGCCCCGCCGCACCCGCGGCCCGCGCGCCCGCCCCCGCATCCGCACACGCGCCGGTGCGCCCGCTCGTCGGCTATCACAACGTCACGGTCGGCGAGCACCGCTGGCGCGTGTTCGTGCTGCAGGACGTCCGCGACGCGCAGTGGATCGTCGTCGGCGAACGCGAGGACGTGCGCGGCGAACTGGTGGGCAAGATCGCATTGCGCAGCCTGCTGCCGGACCTCGTCGGCCTGCCTCTGCTCGCGCTGCTCGTCTGGCTCGCGATCGGCTGGAGCCTGCGGCCGCTAAAGCAGATGGCTGCGCTGATCAAGTCGCGCAGCCCCGGCAACCTCTCCCCGCTCGCCTTGGCGCGCCTGCCGCAGGAACTCGAGCCGATGGTCGCCGCGCTGAACCGCCTGCTGCAGCAGCTCGCCGCGCAGCTCGAGCGCGAGAAGCGCTTCCTCGCGGACGCTGCGCACGAGCTGCGCACGCCGCTCGCGGTGCTGCGCATTCACGCGCAGAACGCGATCGACGCGCCGACCGCGGCGGACTGCGCCGAATCGTTGCGCCAGCTCGTGCAGGGGGTCGATCGCGCGACGCGTCTCGCCGCGCAGCTTCTGACCCTCGCGCGACTCGAACCGAACGCGGCGCAGTTCAGCATCGAGCCGCTCGACCTGCACGTCTTCGTCCGCAACGAACTCGCGGAAATCATCCCGCTGGCGCTCGAACGCGGGCAGACCTTGACGCTGCTCGCCGACGAAACGGGTGATTACCGGATCGAAGCCGACCGCACGAGCATCGGGGCGCTGTTGCAGAATCTGGTCGCGAACGCGATCCAATACACGCCCGACGGCGGGCGGGTGCGCGTGGTGCTGCACGCGGCGCCCGATCGCGTGACGCTGCACGTGCAGGACAGCGGGCCGGGTGTACCCGAGGCGATGAAAGCGAAGCTCTTCGAACGCTTCGTGCGGGGGGAAGCGGGCACCGGCGCCGGTCTCGGGCTGTCGATCGTGCAACGGGTCGTCGAGTTGCACCGCGGGACGATCGCGCTCGCCGACACGCGCTTGGGCGGACTCGACATCAGCGTCACGCTGCCACGCCGTCGCGCCGGCGCGGCGGTCGACGTCGCGCGGAACTCTTCCGGCGTGTGAATTGCCGATAGGATGGCGACTCTTTCACCGCCTTGCCCAATTCCAGGACTGTCCATGCACGTCGTCGTCCATGATGGCGCTTTCCACTCCGATGAAGTCACCGCCGTCGCGATTCTCCGTTTGTCGACGCCCGACCTCACCTATGCGCGGTCACGCCGTCCCGAAATCATCGACGCGGCCGACGTCGTCTTCGATGTCGGCGGAAAGTACGACGCCGACGCGGGCCGCTTCGACCACCACCAGATCGAGGGCGCCGGCGCTCGCCCCACCGGGGTTCCCTACGCCTCGGCAGGCCTTTCGTGGCGGCACTTCGGCGCCCGCGCGATCCGCGCCCTCGAGCCCGACCTCGACCCCGACCAGGTCTCGAGCGCGTACTTCAGCATCGATGCAACCTTCATCGCGAACATCGACGCCGTCGATTGCGGCGTTGACGTGCCCGGCCCGTTCCGCTTCGGCTATTCGAACCTGATCGGCGGCTTCAATCCCGGCTGGCGGGACGACCGCTCGGACGACGCCTATCTCGCAGCCTTCGAGCGCGCGACGCGCTTCGCGGAGCTGGCGGTGGGCAACCTGATCCGCGATGTCGCCGACGGCATTCTCGGCGCAAAGATCGTCCGCGAGATCTATGCGGCGACGCCGACCGCCGACAAGGCGATCCTCTTGCTCGAGAGCTACGTGCCGTGGAGTTCGGTCGTCACGCGGGAGTGTCCGAAAGTGCAGTTCGTCGTCTTTCCCGACACCGGCGGCGGCTGGCGCGTGCGCGCGGTGCGCAAGCGCGTGGACTCCTACGCCTCCCGCCGCGAACTGCCCGAGTCGTGGGCGGGGCTCGAATGGCAGGCGCTCGACGCGGTCACCGGCGTGCCCGGCGGGATCTTCTGCCACCGCGGCCGCTTCATCGCCGGACACGCGACGCGCGAAGGCGCCCTCGCGCTGGCGAAACGGGCGCTAGCCGACGGCTAGAAGACGAAGAAAAGGCGACCGCGGCACGGGTCTCCATTCGCGACCGGTGATCGTGAACCGGACTTCCCGGCTCCGTTGCGAGCGGTTCGCCAAGGGGCGTCCGATACGCCGAAGGTCATAGTCGGCCGCCCCTTCCGCCTACCGTCTGAACCGCTTTCCGTTCGCCCCGGACTGTTACATTTCGAAAGTTTGACTTTCTCCGAATTCATTGTTTTCATGGAGTCCTCGTCCTCGCGGGACGGGTTTTTCTACCGTCCATTCAAGAGGATGATTCATGCGGAAAGTTTTGTGCCTGCTTGCTGTTCTCCTGGCGGGCACCACTCGCCTGGCGGTCGCGGGCGAGTTCGACACCACGGTGGATATGCGCGCGAACAGCGCCACCACCTTCTACGTCAAAGGTCAGATCGCGGGGCTCGGTGAAGTCGACCTGATGGTCGACACCGGTTCGGGCTACATGACGATCAACGAGGAAATGCTCTCCGAGCTGGAGAGTGCAGGTCGTGCGCGCTACGTGAAGCAACTGCGCGGCAGGCTCGCGAACGGCAACGAGATGAACGTGCCGGTCTACGCGATCGAAGCGCTCAGCATCGGCAACGGCTGCTGGCTGAACAACGTCGAAGCCGCGGTGTTCCCGGGCAAGACCCGCGCCATTCTCGGGCTCAACGCACTGCAACGCGCGGCGCCCTTCATCTTTTCGTTCGAGCCGCCTCGGCTCGTGCTGAGCAATTGCACGACCACGGCGGAAGCGTCGGACCCGGCCCGCACATCCGATCTCGCGGCCTTTGACGCGCAGTAAACGAGGATGCGCCGGGCTGCCCTTTCGGGTTTCCCGGCACAAGCTCCTGTCGAGCGGCTAGCTGCCGCCCGTGCGCGTTTCGTAAATTACGGGGTGACCCGGTTGCCTTCCGGGTAGGGTTTGTCGCGCATCGTGGGGTCACGGTCGCCCGGCATCATGTCGAGCCCTTCGTGAGTCCCTGAGCGCTGCCAAGTCGCGCCCCTATCGCTAGGCACTGTCTCGAATGCCGAGAACTCGCTGATCGGTTGGTCGACGGGTTGCAGTTCGACGAACTTTTCGGACTGGTACGCCGGCCGAGCCTTCAGTTGGTCCTCGGTCGCGCTGGTCCGAAGCTTTTCACCGTCGTAACGCAGGCTGTTCAGGGGTACCGCGACTTCCCTGTCGCCGACGCCCATCAAGCCGCCGGCGGAGATCACCGCCTGGATGTTCTTCTCGTCACGACTGCGTACGACCGCCTTCACGGTTCCGACTTTCTCGCCCGCAGGCCCAACCACTTCGGTCCCGCGCAGCTGGCTTGGTGTCATGCCCCGCAGACTGGCCGACTCGGCCGTCCCCGAGCGGTACTCGCTGGTGGGTTGCCCCGTTTCGCCCCGCTCGTTCCACGTCCTGCCGCCTTCCGCACTCGCCAGCATCGGCGCCGCCGCTAGCGCAGCCACTGCACCCGCCAGCAAGGTCCTACGAAATATAGTGTTCATGTCACCCTCCTGTGCCGTACTTGGTCATCGAGGACCGGTCCCCTTTCGCCCATGGCGAACGGCCTCCGGTTTGTCGTCCAATAGACCCGATGCAAGATGCGAGCCACCCCGATGATGTCGGCGGCCGGTTCGGAAGGGTAACGCCAACTCTTTGATTAAACGGCAATTCAAACTAGAAAAGAGTTTCACCAGGCGCGTTTGGTATCGCCCCGGGTAAGCCGTCGAATGGCCGCAAGCACATGGATCGGCGCGGAAGTCGTCCGACGCCGGTAGGGCTGCGCACCTGTCCGTAAGAGTCTGATTAAACGTCGCTTTTCTTGAGACTCGTGATTCCGGACGGGCGCTGAGCGGGACAGCGCTGTGAAGTCGCTTATGAAACTCGTCGTCCGCAGGCGACATTCGCGGACCGCCCCGATCAACAGTCAGATAACCGTTTTCCTGCACGCGCGGGCGGAAGGCAGCGGACACGCGCCGCTTCCGGGACGTGGCGTCGCAGTTCGACGACAATGAATTTCATTAGGAATCTCGGGCTTAGCATTGATGTCGACACATCCGTCGTCACTCGGCGACAGAATTGCGCGCTCCCGTCCGAGAAGCGGAGCGTGAAACGCGGAAACGGCGCGGCCCCGATCATTCCGTGCCCCGTAGCGAACGTACGAAACATCATCCAGTCGACGTAGGGAGTGCCTCTCCCGGCCATGTGAAATGGCCCGGGCGTCGGAAATCACTAAATCGAAAGCGTTATTCTTGAAATTTTTTTGGGCAGCGTTGAGCGATGCATATCCCCGACCTTTCCACGGTAGCGAAATGGCCAGACGTGCCCGCGAGCTACGGCTGGCTTTCCCTCGATCGGCGCGGAAACTGGCGCCTGCAGGGCGAGGCGGTGACGCACGCCGGTCTCGCCGCATTCATGAATCGCAATTACGGCAGCGACAGTGCAGGCAGGTGGTTCGTGCAGAACGGGCCGCAACGCGTGTTCGCCGCGCTCGACTACACGCCTTTCGTGTTGCGGCTCGAAGTGGACGGGCGCGTCACCGCCCATACCGACGCTGACGCGGGCGGGGTCGAGAGTGTGCACCTCGACGACGAGGGCTGCGTGCTGTTGAAGACCACGCAGGGGGTCGGACTGCTCGACGACCGCGATCTCGCCAACTTCATCGCGAACTGCTGCCGCGACGACGGCACGCCGGCGAACGACGTCGACTTCTTCGACGTGATGAGCGGCGCGTTTCTCGCGCTCTTCTGGCGAGGCAACCGCGTGCAGCCGATCGGGCGCGACGAGGTCCCAACACATTTCGGCTTCGACCCCAATCCCGCGCCCTGAGCGTGCGCGATGGTCACCGCGACGTTCCGCTTCTACGAGGAACTGAACGACTTCCTCCCCCCGGCGCGGCGCCGGCGGGAGTTCGACGCACCCTGCGCGCAAGCGGCGAGCGTCAAGCACATGATCGAGGCCCTCGGCGTGCCGCACACCGAGGTCGAACTCGTCCTCGTCAACGGCGAGTCGGTGGATTTCGGACGGCTGCTGCGCGATCGCGACCGCGTCTCGGTGTATCCGAAGTTCGAGACGCTCGACGTCACGCCGCTGCTGCGCGTGCGCGCCGCGCCGTTGCGGACGAGCCGTTTCGTCGCCGACGCGCATCTCGGCGGCCTCGCGCACCTGCTGCGGATGACCGGGTTCGACACGCTGTACGACAACAACTTCCACGACGCGGAGGTCGAGGCCATCGCAGCGCGGGACAGCCGCATCGTCTTGACGCGCGACCGCGAGCTGCTGAAACGGCGGACGGTGACGCACGGCTGCTACGTCCGCGCCCTCAAGCCGGCGCAACAGGTGCGTGAAATCTTCGAGCGGCTCGATCTCGCCCGCAGCGCGCGCCCGTTCACGCTCTGTCTCGACTGCAACGCGCCGCTGCGCCCGATCGACAAGACGCTCGTCGCCGACCGCCTGCCGCCCGGAGTGCGCGCGAGCCGCAGCCACTTCAGCACCTGCGACGTGTGCCGGCGGGTGTTCTGGGAAGGCTCGCACTGGCAGCGGATGCGCACGCTCGTGGACGAGTTGCTGGGGCCGCCGGCGGACGCCGGCGCGGACGGCGAGCGCGGCCCTACTGCACCATCGGCAGCTTGAATTCCTCGGCACGCAACGCGACGTCGGGCGGAAACGGCTGCGACTTGCGGGTGACCGGGTTGAGGCAGACGACGGTGAATTCGCACTCCGAGCAGACCTCTCCGCTTTCGGTATTCACGAGTTCGTGGCGAAAGCGCAGCACCTTCTCGCGCATTTCGATGACGCCGGTCCGCACGAGAATCGTGTCGCCGGGATACAGCTCCTTCTGGTAGCTGATGTTCTGCTGCACCGCAGCGAGATGCACCACCCCGGCACGCAGCAGCGACGCGGTGAGGCCGAGCATCGAATAGAACTGCCAGCACGCCTCCTCGTGGAACTCCATGTAGGCGCGCACGTTGATGTGCCCCATGTGATCCCGCTGCCATTCGTGCACCGTGCCCCGTGCCGTCTCGACCATCGCCATTCGCGTCTCCTCGTGTGCGTGTTTTTCCGTGGTGCGGGAACGATATGTCGTCGGCGCGGAAATCGGCAATAGCAGAGCAACCGGCGCGCATTGCCGCGCTATCATCTGCCGCACTGCAACATCCCCGCTTCTTCATGGAAATCCTCATCGACATCATCCTTCGGGCCGGCCGCTCCGCGATCGAGCTCGCGCTTTTCGTGCTGCTGCCGGTGATGGTCGTGATGCTCGCGCTGATGCGCCTGCTCGAAGCGAAAGGCGTCGTCGACCGCGTCGTCGAGCGCCTCGCGCCCTTGCTGCGTCCGGTCGGACTGACCGGGCTCGGCGTGTTCGCGGCGCTGCAGATCAACTTCGTCAGCTTCGCGGCGCCGGTGGCGACGCTGACGATGATGGAAGGCCGCGGCGCATCGAGCCGGCATCTCGCTGCGACACTCGCGATGGTGATGGCGATGCAGCAGGCGAACGTCACCTTTCCGATGACCGCGATGGGGCTGGACTTCGGCCTCACGCTCCTGCTGTCGCTCGTCGGCGGGCTGATCGCCGCGGCGGCGACGTATCACGGCTTCGGCCGCGAGCTGTCGGCGCGCGAAGGCGACGTCGACGAGACGCTGCACCACCGCGTCGCCGAGGACGCGAAAGGCGTGCTCGACGTCATCAACCGCGCGGGGGCCGAAGCGTTCAAGATCGCGGTCGGCGCGATCCCGATGCTGGTGCTCGCGCTCGTCGCGGTGATGGCACTGCGCACGAGCGGCGCGATCGACCTCCTGACCCGCGCGCTCGCGCCGCTGCTCGCCGCGCTCGCGATCGACCCGGCGCTGATCCTGCCGACGCTGACGAAATACATCGGCGGCGGCACCGCGATGATGGGCGTGATGGACGAGATGATCCGCAACGGCAGCGCGACCGTCGCGTCGATGAACCGCAGTGCCGGCTTCCTGATCCATCCGCTCGACATCCCGGGCGTCGCGGTGCTGATCTCCGCGGGCCGGCGCGTCGCCGAGGTGTGGAAGCCCGCGGTGTTCGGCGCCATCGTCGGTATTGCAGTGCGCACGGTCGGTCACGTGTTGTTCGGCTGACCGGCACGCAGCTCGCGGCGCGCCGCTAGAATGGCGCGACGTTCAGACTCTTCATCGGCGCCCCGCGCTCCCGCCGCGCCCCCGCGCGTTGCCCGAACGACACTCCAGGAGACATCCCGATGATCGGCGCCCTCACCGTCCTCCTCGTGCTCCAGCTCGTCGGCGAGGTGCTCGCGCGCGCGCTGAACCTGCCGGTTCCGGGACCGGTGATCGGCATGGCGCTGATGTTCGTCGCACTGATCGTCCGTGGCGGCCCCGGCGAACCGTTGCGCGGCGCCGCCAACGGCCTGCTGCAACACCTGTCGCTGCTTTTCGTGCCGGCCGGCACCGGGATCATGCTGCACTTCGGACGCCTCGGCCACGAATGGCTGCCGCTGACGGTCGCGCTCGTCGCCAGCACGCTGCTGTCGATCGCGGTGTCCGCGCTGTTGCTGCAGGCGCTGACGCGGCGCTCGCGCAACGGCGGGGAGCAGACGTGAACCCCGCGTTCGGCGAGATCTGGGTCTACCTGGCGGCGACGCCGCTGCTCGGCCTGACGCTGACCCTGCTCGCTTATCAGGCCGCGTTGTGGCTGTACCGGCGCGCCGGCCACCATCCGCTGCTCAATCCGGTGATGCTCGCAGTGATCATGCTCGTCACGGTGCTGACGCTGACCGGCACGCCGTACCAGACGTATTTCGACGGCGCGCAATTCGTGCATTTCCTGCTCGGCCCGGCAACCGTCGCCCTCGCGATTCCGCTCTACATGCAGTGGGCGCGGCTGCGCGCGATGCTCGGGCCGCTGCTCGTGACGCTCGTCGCCGGCTCGCTGACCGCCGCGCTGTCGGCGGTCGGGATCGCCGCGCTGCTGGGCGCGAGCGACGAATCGACGATGTCGCTGGCGCCGAAGAGCGTGACGACGCCGATCGCGATGGGCGTGGCCGAGCGGCTCGGCGGCCTGCCGTCGCTGACCGCGGTGCTCGTCATCATGACCGGCGTCCTCGGCGCGGTCTTCGCGCGTTATGTGTATCGCCTCCTGCGCATCGACGACCCCGCAGTGCGCGGCTTCGCGCTCGGCATCGCGTCGCACGGCATCGGCACCGCGCGCGCGTTCCAGGTCAGTGAGCAGGCCGGCGCGTTCGCGGCGCTCGGCATGGGTCTCAACGGGCTCCTCACCGCAGCGTCGCTGCCTTGGATCGTGCCGCCGCTCCTCGCGTGGCTCGACGGGGTCGCCCGGTGAGCCGACCGGCGCGACGCGACGGCATGGCGGGCGATCGCCTCCCGCGGCAATTTCCCAACCCCTAACCGGATCGCGCCCTTGACCCACGCCCTATTCCGCTGGTTCGACCGCAACATCCTCGAACTCAGCCGCGAGATGCGCCTGTCTTACCTGCCGCCGCTGATGGTGTACGTCGCGGCCGGCGTCTCGGGCCTGACCGGCATTGTCGGCACGTTTTTCGTCAAGGACTACCTCGGCCTGTCGGCAGCCTTTCTCGCCGCGCTCGGCTTTTGGGCCGGCATCCCGTGGGCGCTGAAGATGCCGATCGGCCACCTCGTCGACCTGTGGTGGCGCCACAAGGCGGGGCTCGTGTATCTCGGCGCGAGCCTCATCGCGGCAAGCCTCGTGATCATGATCGGGCTGATTTCGCGTCCGGACGAGATGCGCGCGGTGATGAGCGCCGAAGCGTGGTTCGTGCTATCGACGCTGCTCGCGCCGCTCGGCTACGTGATGCAGGACGCGGTCGCCGACGCGATGACCGTCGAGGCGGTGCCACGGATCGACGCCGAAGGCCGCCCGCAAACGCCCGAGGCGCTGCGGCTGATGCACACGACGATGCAGATGCTCGGCCGCGTCGCGATCATCGGCGGCACGGTGCTCGTGTCGCTTGCGAACGTCGTGATGTTTCAGGGCGCTGAGACCTTGCCCGAAGCGGCGAAGGTCGCGATCTACGTGCGGATCTACGAACTCGCGCTGGTGATTCCGCTGCTGTCGATCAGCGGCGTGATCCTCGCGAGCGCACTGAAGCGGCGCGAAGCCCGGCGACTCGCGGCGCTCGGCCACGGACGCGACGAGATCGAGCGGCTCATCCACGTACCGGAAGACGCGACGTCGCCGAATTGGTGGATCCTCGGCGGCAGCGCGGTGTTCGTCGCGCTGACGCTCTCGGTCGGCCTGTCGGGCGTCGAGTATGGCCAGGAACTGATCTTCGCCGCGTCGTTCGGCATCATCGGCTTCATGATCATGAAACTACTGCGCGAGCTTTCGCCGGAAGCGGCGCGCACGCTGCTCGGCACGGTCATCGTGATCTTCGTGTTCCGCGCGATGCCGACGGCGGGCGCCGGCGCAAGCTGGTGGATGATCGACGAACTCGGCTTCGACCAGAGCTTCCTGTCGCGGCTCGACCTGATCACGAGCACGCTGACGCTCGCGGGCCTGTTCCTGTTCCGCCGCTTCATGGCCGAAAAATCGATCGTGCAGATCGTGATCTTCCTGACGATCGCCGCGACGCTCCTCTCCGCGCCGATCGTCGGCATGTACTACGGCCTGCACGAATGGACGGCGCGCCTCACCGGCGGCATCGTCGATGCCCGCTTCATCGCGATTGCGAACACTGCACTGGAGTCGCCGCTCGGCCAGGTGTCGATGGTGCCGATGCTGGCGTGGATCGCGAACTCGGCGCCCCCGCACCTCAAGGCGACCTTCTTCGCGGTGATGGCGTCCTTCACGAACCTCGCGCTGTCGGCCGCCCAACTCGGGACGAAATATCTGAACCAGCTCTACATCGTCACGCGCGAAGTGCGCGACGCCGCGACCGGCGCCCTCACCGTGGCCGCCGATTATTCGCAGCTCGGCACGCTGCTGATCGCCGTCACGGTGATCGGCTTTTCGTTGCCGCTGCTGGCGATCGCGATGACGCGGCTGTTCGGCCTGCGCAGCGTCTGAGCGCGCGGGCCGTTGCGCCGGGGGCGCGACAGGCGGAAACTCTCGCCCAACGACCACGGGAGGACAGCGCATGACACCGACCTCGGTAAACGACATCCGGAACGTCGCCCTGCTCGGCCACGCCGGCAGCGGCAAGACCAGCCTCCTCGAAGCCCTGCTCGTCGCCTCCGGGACGATCGGCGCGGCCGGCAGCATCGAGCGTGGCGACACCGTCGGCGACTTCGACCCGCAGGAAAAGGCGATGGGCCACTCGCTCGCGACCGCGGTCGCGCATTTTGAGTGGGCGCAGCACTGGGTGAACATGCTCGACACGCCGGGACTGCCGGACCTCGCCGGCCGGGCGCTGTCGGCGCTGCCCGCGGTCGAAACCGCAGCCGTCGTCGTCAGTGCGCAGGCCGGCATCGAAAGCGGGACGCGGCGGATGATGGAGGCGGCGGCGGGCAAGTGCCGGCTGGTCGTGGTGTCGAAGATCGACGCTGCAAGTCCCGCCGACCTCTCGGCGCTGATCGAGCACCTCGCCGCGACCTTCGGCCGCGAATGCCTGGCGATCAACCTGCCCGCAGCCAGCGGCGAGCGCGTCCTCGACTGCTTTTTCTCTCCGGACTACGACGCCGAAGCCGCCTTCTCGAGCGTGCGCGCTGCGCACGACGCGATCATCGACCAGGTCGTCGAGCTCGACGAGGCACTGATGGCGAGCTACCTCGAGCAGGGCGAGACGCTCGACCCGGAACAGCTCCATGCACCGTTCGAACAGGCGCTGCGCGAAGGGCACCTGATTCCGGTCTGTTTCGTCTCGTCGCGCTCGGGCGCCGGCGTGAAGGAGCTGCTCGACATCCTCGGCCGCCTGATGCCCGACCCGACCGAAGGCAACCCGCCGCACTTCCTCAAGGGCGAAGGCGCGAGCGCGCGGCCCGTCGAGGTCGCGCCCGATCCGGCGCGCCACGTGATCGCGCACGTCTTCCAGATCGCGAACGATCCCTATCGCGGCAAGCTCGGCCTGTTCCGCATCCACCAGGGCAGCATCGGGCCGAACACGCAGCTCTACATCGGCGACAGCCGCAAGAGCTTCAAGGTCGCGCACCTCCTGCGCCTGCAGGGCAAGAACCAGGTCGAAACCCCGCTCGGCGTGCCCGGCGACATCTGCGCCGTCGCGCGGGTGGACGAGCTCCATCCGGACGCGGTGCTGCACGACTCGCACGACGAGGACCTGTACCACCTCGAAGCGCCGCGCTACCCGCAGCCGGTGTTCGGCCTCGCGCTGATCGCGAAGAAGCACGGCGACGAACAGAAGCTCGCCGAAGCGCTCGCGCGGCTGACGGACGAGGACCCATGCCTCGAAGTCGGCTTCGACAACCAGGCGCGCCAGACCGTCGTGCGCGGACTCGGCGAGCTGCACCTGAAGATCGTCCTCGAGCAACTGCGCACGCGCTGGAACCTGCAGCTCGACACCGCGACGCCGAGCGTGCCCTACCGCGAGACGATCGGCGGCACGGCCGAAGCGCGCTACCGGCACAAGAAGCAGAGCGGCGGCGCCGGCCAGTTCGGCGAAGTCGCGCTGCGCGTCGAATCGCTGCCGCGCGGCTCGGGCGTCGAACTCGGCAACGAGGTCAAGGGCGGCACGATCCCGACGAACTTCCTGCCGGCAGTCGAAAAGGGCGTGCGCCAGGCGCTCGCCGACGGCGCGCTCGCCGGCTTCCCGGTACAGGACGTGCGCGTGGTGCTGACCGACGGCAAGCACCACGCGGTCGATTCGAACGAGGTCTCGTTCGTCACCGCGGGCCGCCACGCGACGCTCGAAGCCCTGCTCGCGGCGCGGCCGACCGTGCTCGAGCCGCTGGTCAACGTCACGGTGAAAGTCGAGGACAGGCATTTCGGCGACATCACGGCGGAGTTCTCGACCCGCCGCGGCCGGCTGACATCGACCGAAAGCCCGGCGAGCGGCTGGACGCTGATCACGGCGACGGTTCCGCTCGCCGAGATGGAAGGCTTCGAAGCGCGGCTGAAGGCGATCTGCGCCGGCGAAAGCGAGTTCGTGCTGACCGCCTGCGGCCACGAGCCGGCGCCGCAGGAAGTCCAGCAGCGGCTGGCGAAAGCCTATTCGAGCCGCAATGCCGCACAGTGACGTGCCCCGCCGGTGGGCATGGCGTGCGGGTTCGGGGCTGACGGCGGGGCCGGAACCGGAGACCCGCCAAATCCCGCGGCGCGGCGGAACGGTTGCCGCCGTGTCGTGCGGGAACGCGAGCGCGCTGGTCATCGGCGGCTGCGGGGACGTGAGCATGTCGATCACCGGCGGCTGCGGTAACACGGTCGACGATCGGGTGACGTCGGCGTCTTCGTCCGTCGGAGTGTTCGTCTGATGAAGCTCACCGACCAGCATCGCACCTATTGGCGCCGCAACCTGTGGCTGACGCTCGCACTGCTGTCGGTCTGGTTTTTCGTCACCTTCGCGTCGGGCTTCTACGCCGACGAACTCAACACGATCACCTTCCTCGGCTTTCCGCTCGGCTTCTACATCCTCGCCCAGGGCTCGCTGATTACCTACCTCGTCATCATCGGCATCTACGTCCTCACGATGAACCGCCTCGACCGCAAGTACGGCGTCGCCGAGCGCCGCTGACCGCGCAGTCGGGCTCCTGAAACGGCGAAGCCCCCTCGCGGGGGCTTCCATAGGCAGCAGGGAACCGGCGCGCGCGGACGCGGCGACTGCCGACGCGCGGGATTTACATGCGCGCGATCATCGCCTCGCCGAAGGCCGAGCAGCTCACTTCGGTCGCGCCGTCCATCAGGCGCGCGAAATCGTACGTGACCTGCTTGTCGCCGATCGCCGCTTCCATCCCCTTGATCACGAGGTCGGCCGCTTCGGTCCACCCCATGTAGCGCAGCATCATCTCGGCCGAGAGGATCAGCGAACCCGGATTCACCTTGTCCTGGCCCGCGTACTTCGGCGCGGTGCCGTGCGTCGCCTCGAAGCACGCGTACTGGTCGGAGATGTTCGCGCCCGGCGCGATGCCGATGCCGCCGACCTGCGCGGCGAGCGCGTCGGAGATGTAGTCGCCGTTGAGGTTCGTCGTCGCGATGACGTCGTATTCGGCCGGACGGAGCAGGATCTGCTGCAGGAAGGCGTCGGCGATCGCGTCCTTGACGACGATCTCGCGCCCGGTCTTCGGATTCTTGAACTTGCACCACGGACCGCCGTCGATCGGCTGCGCACCGAACTCTTCCTGCGCGAGCTTGTAGGCGGTGTCGCGGAACAGGCCTTCCGTGAACTTCATGATGTTGCCCTTGTGCACGATCGTCAGCGACTTGCGGTCGTTCGCGATCACGTAATTCAGCGCCGCGCGCACGAGGCGCTGCGTGCCCTCGACCGACACCGGCTTGATGCCGATGCCCGAGGTCTCGGGGAAGCGGATCTTCTTGACGCCCATCTCGTTCTGCAGGAAAGCGATGACCTTCTTGACCTGCTCCGAATTCGCCGCCCATTCGATGCCGGCGTAGATGTCTTCGGTGTTCTCGCGGTAAATCACCATGTCGGTGAGTTCGGGCTGTTTCAGCGGCGACGGCACGCCCTTGAAGTAGCGCACCGGACGCACGCACTGGTACAGGTCGAGCTCCTGGCGCAGCGCGACGTTGAGCGAGCGGATGCCGCCGCCGACCGGCGTCGTCATCGGCCCCTTGATCGAAACCGAAAACTCCTTGAGCGCGTCGAAGGTTTCCTTCGGCAGCCACTCGTCGGGGCCATAGAGCTGCGTCGACTTTTCGCCCGCGTAGACTTCCATCCAGTGGATCTTCTTCTTGCCGCCGTAGGCTTTCTGGACCGCCGCGTCGATGACCTTGATCATCACGGGAGTGATGTCGACGCCGATGCCGTCGCCTTCGATGAACGGGATGATCGGTTGGTCGGGAACAGCCTGCCCGGGGACGATCTTCTGGCCGCCTGCGGGAACCTTGATCTTGGATGCGCTCATTCCTACTCCCTCTTCGTGTGGACGTTTCGATCGATTCAGCTTGTCGCTGAAAACCCTCGCGTTGAGCCTGGGCACCCCACGCACGCCCCGTCCCCGAGAAAGCGGAAGCGCGTCGCGCGACGATGCATCCCTCCAATCCAGGCCAATAATTATGGCCCAAAATCCGGCCGCTTCGTGCCCGCAGGCCGAATCGGCGGTTCGGCTCGATCAGGGGTGGCCGCACGAGGACGAGGAGTTCCCCCCGCGCATACGTCGGTGATTACAGGAAAGGTCCGCGCAGAAGTCCGCGATCGTGGGGTTCGAGACGGCATTCAGCCGTTCATCGCGTCATCGCGGGAAACGAGGGAGGACGCGCACCCCGTCTTGCCCCTCGCCCGGCTTACTCCGGGGATCGCGGACCGACCGCGCGCAAGGCGCCGCGGGCCTCGCAAGACCGCGGGATCACGCCCCCGCGGCCGGGTGGGTCAGACGCGACGGCCGCGCGGGTGGTCAAGGACTGCGAATATCCAGATGGACGACGAGGTTGGCCTCGAAGCCGCGCCACCGCAGGGGGATCACGTAAGGCGTGCCCGACGCGGGTGCGCCGACCCGGCACGCGCCGCGCAGGCTGGAACGCGGCGTGGAGATTTCTAGGGTTTCGCCGAAGTGTCGGCGGGCGCGTCCCGACATCATGTTCGCGATCTCGCCGACGACGTCCAGGCACTTCGACGTGGACTGATCGTTCTCGCCCATCACGCCGAGCAGCTGCGCGAGCATTCCGTGCGGCGCCGAGAAGGCGATGCTGCCGCGGAACCCGCCGGAGACGTCGATCACGCCGTTGAAGTCGCCGCGAAGCTCCGGCGCGGCGCCTTCCAGCAGGTACGCCGTGCGCACTGCTGCGGCCTCTTGCGTCATGTTCAGGAAGAACGCGGATATCGCTTCCGAGAAGACCTCGATGTCTTCGTTGGCGAGGGCGCGGTAGGTCAACTCATCAGCTCCAGCAGGGCTTCGACCAGTTGGTCGTCGGTGAAGGGTTTGTGCAGGAAGCCGTGCGCCCCCTTGCTGATCGCGCGCAGCGCGGTGGCTTTGTCGCTGAGCGCGGACACAACGATGATGCGCGCGTTGGGCAGGGCCGCGGACAGGTGCTCGATGCATGTCTCGCCGTCCATGTGCGGCATCGTGAGGTCCATGGTGATGACGTCGGGCTTCTTCACTTTCGCCAGCGCGAGGGCCTGCTCGCCGTCGCTCGCGAGCCCCACGACGTCGATCGGAGGCAGGCGCCGGTCGATCATCTGCCGCGCGATCAGGTTGCGGATGACCATCGAGTCGTCGACGATCAGCAGTCTTGCGGTCATGCCGGACTCCATTGCAGGGTGAAGCGCGTGTAGGCGTTCGGTGCGGAAGCGAGCTTGAGGCGCGCGCCCGTCTCCCGCGCCAGCGTGCCCACGACGTCGAGGCCGACGCCGCGGCCCGCGTGGCGCGTGATTTCCGCCGCCGTCGAAACGCCTGGCTCGAAGAGCGCGGCGACGACTTCGCGGTCGCTCATTGCGGCGACGGCCGATGGCTCCCTCGCGCCCGATTCTTCGAGGCGGCGGCGCACCCCGGCGACGTCGATCCCGCGTCCGTCGTCGGAGATCGTCAGCTCGATGCCGCCGTCGTCCGCCCGCAGGAGCTCGATGCGCAGCCTGCCTTCCTCCTTCTTGCCCAGTCGGCTGCGCTCGGCGGCCCCCTCGATCCCGTGCACGACCGCGTTGCGCACCAGCTGCGGCAGGCCTTCACGCAGCACCTTGTGGACAGCCGCGGGCAGTCCGGGCAAATGCGGGACGGACGTCTCCACCCGCAGCTTCTTGCCGAGCTCGGACGCCACCCCGAGCGCAAGGCGCTGGATGCGCTGGACCGCATCGAATACCGCGTGGTCGCCGCCTTCGTCGGCAGCGGCTTTTGCCGTCGCGACCTCACCTGGAGCCGCACCGCGGCCTGCGTAGTCGGCGAGCCGGCCGACCACCGCTTCCACCTTCGCCACCTCCTGCATCAACCGGGCGACGGCTGTCGCGACGGGAATCAGGTCTTCGCCTGCCAGGTTGCGGCGCTTGCGCAGGGCTTCCAGTTCGTCCTCGAAGCCATGGGCGTGATCGGCGATGGTCGTGAGCGACAGTGCGGATGCCTCGCCCTTGATCGCATGGATCTGTCGGAACACCTTCGTGACGAGGAGCTGGTAGGCGTGCGCATCGGGTTGCACGTCGCGCAGGGCGTCATTCAGGACCGTGATGCGCGCCCTCGCGTCGACGAGGAAGCGTGCCACTTCCGAAGGGTCGGTTTCGAGCACGCCCAGTAGGAGCGACACTTCACGCTGCGCCCGCGACTGGGCCGCGGCGAGTTCCTGCTCGAGCCGCACTTCGCGGCTGACATCGACCGCAGCCACCAGCAGCGCGCTCACGCCGGGCCGCCCCTCGCTGCGCACCGGGTGGAAGCTGAAGTTCAGATACATCGGGCCGTCGCGCCCCGCGCGGCGCACTTCCACCCGCTGCAGGGGATTGAGCTCGAGCAGGAGTGCGGGCTTGACCCGCTCGTTGAAGAGCAGCTCCACGTATTGCCGCGCCGCCTGGACCGTTTCCTCCGACACCAGCGCGCCCAGCGTGAGCAGGAAGTTGTCACCCGGCTGCAGCGGGTGCGGAAAGACCTTGTCGAGGTGGGCCGAGCGCTGGGTGCCCACCGTGCCATCGCGTGTCATCAGGAACAGTCCCTCGCGCACCGTGCGAAGGATGTCGCCCGTTTCGCGGCGCGCCTGCTCGGCTTCGCGTTCGCTGCGCTGCAGCCTCCGGGCGACATGGACGACGATGAACAGGAAATTCAGCAGCGCGAGCGCGATGGCACCGAACTGGATGTATCGCAACTCCTGCGCGCGCTCGGCCGCGCGGCGCTCCTCATGGCGGGTGAAGTCGTCCGCGAGCTGCAGCAGGCGCACGTTGCGCGTATTGACGAGGGTGACCGCCGCATCGATGTCGGCGGGGGTCACGGTGTCGCGCAGAAGCGCCCGCGCCGCCTCGCGCAGCGGCTGCCACTGTCTGTCGATCGTGGCCACCAGTTGGCGCGCTACCTCCTCGTCCGGACGCTCGATCGCACGGATGTCGGACAGGGAGGTGTCGAACGCGAGTTGTGCTTCCGAAATCTGGGCCCGGCTCGTCTGCATGGGATCACCCGCTGCGAACTCCTGTGCGAGCGTGAGGACGGCTTTCGCGAACTGCTGCGAGTAGCCCCGCAGCTTTCCGCCTGCGTTGATCCGCGCCGCATCCAGCCCGACCTGGCTCAGGAGGAGGTAGTTCAGCGTGTAGACGCCCACGCTCAAGCTGAAGAACGCTGCGATCGCGGCGACGAGAACACGGTACTTGCCGAGGAAGGACGAGAGCACGAGCCGGCCCGGAAAACAGGTAGAGCCGTGCAGCGTAGCCGGTCCGTGTTGCAGTTCCGTTGCGGAGGGGCTGCGGCGCGGGCGCCGGCAGCGAAATGGAAGGCGCGCCCTCCGCCCAGCGGGCGGAGGATGGCGGCAAGTGCGGGGGCGCGACGAAAAGCCGCGCCCCCCGCGGGGGACCGATCAACGATCGCGGACGGACCGCCGTGCGGACGGACCGCCGGACTTCGCGCCCGTCAGGCGGCGGACGTGGCCAGGAGCGAGTTCAGCGTCGCGCTCGGACGCATCACGGCTTCGACCTTCGCCGGGTCGGCGGCGTAATAACCACCGACGTCCGCCGGTTTGCCCTGCACTGCGTTCAGTTCGCCGATGATCTTCTGCTCGTTGTCGGCGAGCACCTTGGCGAGCGGCGCGAAGTGCGCCTTCAGCTCCGCGTCCTCGTTCTGCGCGGCGAGCGCCTCGGCCCAGTACAGCGCGAGGTAGAAGTGGCTGCCGCGGTTGTCGAGCTGCCCGGTGCGCCGCGACGGCGACTTGTCGTTGTCGAGCAGCTTGCCGGTCGCCTCGTCGAGGGTCTTCGCGAGCACCTTCGCCTTCGCGTTGCCGGTCTTGATGCCCGTGTCCTCGAGCGATACCGCCAGCGCGAGGAACTCGCCGAGCGAATCCCAGCGCAGGTGGTTCTCTTCGAGGAGCTGCTGCACGTGCTTCGGCGCCGAGCCGCCGGCGCCGGTTTCGTACATGCCGCCGCCGGCCATCAGCGGGACGATCGACAGCATCTTCGCGCTGGTGCCGAGCTCCATGATCGGGAAGAGGTCGGTGAGGTAGTCGCGCAGGATGTTGCCGGTCACCGAGATCGTGTCGAGACCGCGCTTGACGCGCTCGAGCGTGAAGCGCATCGCGCGCACCTGCGACATGATCTGGATGTCGAGCCCGGCCGTGTCGTGATCCTTCAGGTACTTCTGCACCTTCTTGATCAGCTCGCTCTCGTGCGGACGGTACGGGTCGAGCCAGAACACCGCCGGCGTGCCCGAGTTGCGCGCGCGCGTGACGGCGAGCTTGACCCAGTCGCGGATCGGCTCGTCCTTCACCTGGCACATGCGCCAGATGTCGCCCGCCTCGACGTTCTGCGACATCAGCACTTCGCCGGTGTCGAGGTCGGTTATGTTCGCGACGCCGTCTTCGGGGATCTCGAAGGTCTTGTCGTGCGAGCCGTACTCCTCGGCCTTCTGCGCCATCAGACCGACGTTCGGCACCGTACCCATCGTGGCCGGGTCGAAGTTGCCGTGCCATTTGCAGAAGTTGATCATCTCCTGGTAGATGCGGGCGAAGGTCGACTCCGGCATCACCGCCTTGCAGTCGTACTGCTTGCCGTCAGCCCCCCACATCTTGCCGCCGCCGCGAATCATCGCCGGCATCGACGCATCGACGATGATGTCGTTGGGCGAATGGAAGTTGGTGATGCCCTTGGCCGAGTCGACCATCGCCAGACGCGGACGGTGCTCCTGGCACGCGTGCAGATCGCGGATGATCTCGTCGCGCTGCGATTCGGGCAGCGTCTCGATCTTCTCGTACAGCGTCGCCATGCCGTTATTGACGTTGATGCCGAGCTCGTCGAACAGCTTGCCGTGCTTCTCGAACGCTTCCTTGTAGTAGATCTTCACGCAATGACCGAAGACGATCGGGTGCGAGACCTTCATCATCGTCGCCTTCACGTGCAGCGAGAACAGGATGCCCGCTTTACGGCAGTCGTCGAGCTGCTGCTCGTAGAACTCGCACAGCGCCTTCTTGCTCATGAACATCGAGTCGATGATCTCGCCGTCGAGCAGCGCGGTCTTCGGCTTGAACACGATGGCCTTGCCGCTCTTGGTAAGGAGTTCCATCTTGACGTTGCGGGCGCGGTCGAGCGTCATCGACTTCTCGCCGTGATAGAAGTCGCCGTGCTCCATGTGCGAGCAGTGGGTCTGCGACCACTGCTTCCACTCGCCCATCGAGTGCGGGTGCTTCTTGGCGTAGTTCTTGACCGCGAGCGGGGCGCGGCGGTCGGAGTTGCCTTCGCGCAGCACCGGATTCACCGCGGAGCCGAGGCACTTGCCGTAGCGGGTCTTCAGCGCCTTCTCTTCGTCGGTCTTCGGGTGTTCCGGGTAATCGGGGATCGCATAGCCCTTCGACTGCAGCTCCTTGACGCAAGCGATCAGCTGGGCGACCGACGCGCTGATGTTAGGCAGCTTGATGATGTTCGTATCCGGGTCCTGCGTCAGCCGGCCGAGCTCGGCGAGGTTGTCGGGGACCTTCTGCGCGTCCGTCAGGTAGTCCGAAAACTCGGCGAGCACGCGCGCGGCAACCGAGATGTCGCTCTTCACGATGTCGATGCCGGCCGGCGCAGTAAAGGTTTCGATGATCGGCAGCAGCGAGTAGGTCGCCAGCAGCGGCGCCTCGTCGGTGAGCGTGTAGATGATCTTCGGACTCTTGGTTGTCATGCATTTCTCCCGGATTATCTTCCTGTGGCGCGAAGCCGAACGGACGCAAGGACCGGCGCGCCGAGCCCCCTTCCCGGCTCGATCGCACCTCATCGTCTCTTGACGGCGCATGATTATAGACCTCTGGGCGGGCTCGCACGCGCGCCACGCGATCATGCTCTTATATAAGACTGAAGAGCGGGGGTATCACCGCCGACCGAGATCCGGTATTCGGTCACCATTGAGGGAAATGCGCACCGCCCCGCAACGAGCGAATGCGCCACCGCGCGCGATCACGTTACAATGTTTGCCCAAATACGGAACCGCGCATCGGCGTGACCCCAGCCCTTCGCTCGGATTGAGACCGCTTTTCGGCTCGGCAGGTCCCCGCGCGCCCTCGCGATGGCGAACCTCCTTCTTCCGATCGTCGCGCTGCTCTGCGGCATCGCACTACTCCTCCTCGGCTCGGGCCTGCTGACCACGCTGATCGCACTGCGCGGCGCGCTCGAAGGCTTTTCCCCGGAAGCGCTCGGCCTCATCGGCTCGGCGTATTTCTTCGGCTTCTTCCTCGGCACCTTCGTCGCGCCGCCGCTGATCCGCCGCACGGGCCATATCCGCGCGTTCGCATTCTTCGGCGTCGCCATCGCGGTAACCGTGCTGCTGCATGCGCTGATCGTCGCCCCGACCTTGTGGTTCGTGCTGCGGCTGCTGACCGGCATCGCGCTCGTCGGCTTCTACACGGTCATCGAGAGCTGGCTCAACAGCGAAACCCACGGCGGCCGGCGCGCGAAGATCTTCGCGATCTACATGGTCGTGAACCTCGGCGCACTCGCGGCGGCGCAGCAGTTGCTGCACATCGCGTCGCCCGCCGGCTTCACGCTTTTCGCCATCGCCGCGATCTTCGCCTGCCTGTCGGTGATGCCGGTCGCACTGACGCGGTTCGCGCCGCCGGAGCTTCACGACTCGCCGCACCCGGACGTGCGCAAGCTGTGGCAGGTCGCGCCGCTCGCATTCGTCGGCGCGTGCGCGTCGGGGCTCGGCATGGGTGCGTTCTGGACGATGGCGCCGGTCTACGGGCAGCGGATCGGCCTCGAACAGGGCGACGTCGGCCTGCTGATGTCGCTCGCGATTCTCGGCGGCGCGGTGGCGCAGTGGCCGGTCGGGTATTTTTCGGACCGACACGACCGCCGCCGCACCCTCGGCTGGGTCGCCGCCGCGGCGGCGGCATCGGCGGCACTGATGGCCGTGCTCGGCCACTTCGGCGCGATCGTGCTCGCCGGCGCGTTCCTGTTCGGCGCGGCCGGTTTCGCGATCTACCCACTCGTCATCGCACACCTAATCGACCACCTTCCGCATGGCGAGATCCTCGCCGGCAATGCCGGAATCCTGCTGCTGCACGGGCTCGCCGCGGCGTTCGGCCCGGCGCTCGCCGGTGCGTTGATGGGCCTCATCGGGCCCTCCGCGCTGCCGCTGCATTTCTTCCTGGCGTTCGCGCCGCTCGCGGTGTTCGGCCTGTGGCAGGCGCGCCGCCGCGCCGACGAGATCGTCGAGGAGCCGGCGCACTGCGTGCCGATGCTGCGCACGTCGCCGACGGTCCTCGAGATGATGAGTCCGAACGACGACGCGACGAGCACCCCACCAGCTCCCATCGGGGATTGAGCCCCCGATCTTTCCATCCAGTCGGCAACGATGTCGGCGTTCAACCAGAAACTGGAGGATTTTCATGCTACTTGCGACCGATCTCGACGGCACCTTTCTTGCCGGTCACCCGGAACAGCGGCTGCGCCTGTATCAGTTGATCACCGCGCACCCCGAGATCGGATTGGTCTTCGTCACCGGTCGCGGGCTCGAAGTCGTGATCCCGCTACTGTCCGACCCCTCGGTGCCGACGCCCGACTACATCGTCTGCGACGTCGGGGCATCGGTCGTCGACGGCCGCACGCTGCAGCCGGTGCAGCCGCTGCAGGCGGACATCGACGCGCGGTGGCCGGGGGAGCGCGTCGTCGTCGCGGCAATGGAATCGTTCGCGGGACTGGAACGCCAGGAGGTGCCGCAGCAGCGCCGCTGTTCGTATTTCTGCGCCCCCGGCACCGTCGGCAGCGACATCCATACGATCGCCGCCGGCTTCGGCTGCGACGTGCTGTATTCGGCCGACCGCTATCTCGACATCCTGCCGAAGGGCGTCAACAAGGGCAGCACCCTCGACGCATTGATCCGTCACCTCGGCCTCGACCGCGAAAGCGTCCTAGTCGCCGGCGATACGCTCAACGACCTGTCGATGTACAACCAGGGCTTCCTCGGCGTCTGCGTCGGCGAATCCGAGCCGGGGCTGCTGGACGCGACGCGCGACCGCGCGCACGTGCTGCACGCGCGCCAGCAGGGTTGCGGAGGCATCCTCGAAGCGATCGGGCACTTCGGCTTCCTCGGCCCGGCGGGCGTCGACGCCGAGCTGCGCGACGCCGACGCGCCCGGGCGCTCGGAGCTCGTGATGGTCTACCACCGGCTGCCGTACGAGGAAGTGCGCGACGACAGCGGGCGCGTCACGCGACGACCGCCGACCTCGCCGAACGGCATCATCCCGACGCTGCTGAGTTTCTTCGGCGACGGCCGGCCCGGGGCGTGGGTCGCGTGGTCGGTGCACGATGCGAAAAAGGCGATCCCGTTCGAAGTGCATACGACGGTCGACCGCGAGCGCTATCCGCATCTCGTCGCCGCGCGCGTGGCGCTCTCGAAGGAGGACGTCGACGTGTTCTACAAGCGCTTCTCGAAGGAGGCGTTCTGGCCGACGTTGCACACCTTCTGGGAGCGCGCACAGTTCAGCGAGGACGACTGGCGCATCTACCTGAAGGTCAATCGGCTGTTCGCCGAGCGCGCCGCCGCCGAAGCCGCCGAGGGCGCGGTCGTCTGGCTGCACGACTACAACCTGTGGATGGTGCCCGCAGTGTTGCGGGAGTTGCGGCCGGACGTTCGCATCGCGTTCTTCCATCACACGTATTTCCCGTCGGCGGACGTATTCAACGTGCTGCCGTGGCGCCGCGAGATCATCGGCAGCCTGCTGCAGTGCGACTACATCGGTTTCCATATTCCGCGCCAGGCGGAGAACTTCGTCGACGTCGCGCGCGGCGTCGCGCCGCTGACCGTGCTCGAACGCCGCAACTGCGCACCGCGCTACCTGACTTACGGCTGCGCGGTCGGCCTTGACGAAGTGACCACTGCAATCGAGGTGCACGGGCGCCGCATCGGCCTCGGCGCACATCCGGTCGGCCTCGACGTCGGACGCGTGCGCGCGATCCTCGCGAGCGAGGCGACGCAGGCGCGGATGGCGAAGCTGCGCGAAGAGCTCGCAGCGACACGCGTGATCCTGTCCATCGAACGGCTCGACTACACGAAGGGCACGCTCGAAAAGCTCCTCGCATTCGAGCGCCTTCTCGACGACCACCCGGAACTGCAAGGCAAGGTGTCGCTGATGGCCGTGTGCGTGCCGGCGGCAAAAGAGATGACGATCTACGACGCGTTGCAGACGCAGATCGAGCAGGCGGTGGGCCGCATCAACGGGCGCTTCTCGCGGATCGGCTGGACGCCGGTGCAGTTCTTCTTCCGCGCGCTGCCGTTCGATGAAGTCGTCGCGTGGTACGCGATGGCCGACGTGATGTGGATCACGCCGCTGCGCGACGGGCTCAACCTGGTCGCGAAGGAATACGTCGCGACGCAGGGTCTGAACGGCGGGCGAGGCGTGCTCGTGTTGTCCGAGTTCGCAGGGGCGGCTGCCGAACTGCACGGCGCGGTGCTGACGAATCCGCACGATGCCGCCGACCTCGCCGCGCGCGTATACCAGGCGATCGCGATGAACGCCGCGGAGGCGGAATCGCGGCTGCGCGAGCTCTTTGCGATCGTCGAGCACAACGACATCCACGCGTGGGGCAAGGACTTTCTCGACGCTGCCACCGCCGCCGACTCGCGCACCGGAGCCGTGCCGCTTCCGGGTTAAGATAAGCGCGCAGCGACGTCAGGCGGGTGAGGCCCGCCACACCGGCACGAGGGACGCATGGACGCACCGCTGGGGGAAATCCCCGTCGCCCATTCGATCGCGCAGGCGATGATCGAAGGCTTCAACAAGCACTACCGCATCTTCCGCGAGACCTCGCGCCGCGCGAAGGAGAGCTTCGAAGCCGCCGACTGGCAGGCCCAGCTCGAGGCGGTGCGCGTCCGCGTGCAGTTCTACGACAACCGTGTGGACGAAGCGGTGCGGCGGCTGCGCGACGAATTCGACGCCGACTCGCTCGACGACAACACCTGGCAGCAGCTGAAGCTCCAGTACATCGGCATCCTGATGCGGCACAAGCAGCCGGAGCTCGCCGAGACCTTCTTCAATTCGGTGTGCTGCAAGATCCTGCACCGGACCTACTTCAACAACGACTATCTCTTCGCGCGGCCCGCCGTCTCGATCGAATACATCGAGTCCTACCCGCCGGTCTACAGCAGCTATTACCCCCAGGACGAGGGACTGCGCGCGACGGTCCGGCGCATCATCGAGGACTTCGACTGGCAGCGGCCATTCGAGGATCTCGACCGCGACGTCGACAACATCCTGAACGCGACGCGCGCGCATCTCGGCGAATGGCCCGACATGGAGGTCAACTGCCAGATCCAGGTGCTGTACTCGGCCTTCTACCGCAACAAGACCGCGTACATCATCGGCAAGGCCGTCAATGGTTACCAGGAATACCCCTTCGCGATCGCAGTGCGTCACAACCGGGCGGGGCTCCTCGAAATCGACACGATCCTGCTCGACCCGTGGCGGATCTCGGTGCTGTTCTCGCTGTCGCGCGCGTATTTCCTCGTCGACATGGAGGTCCCGTCGGGCTATGTGCAGTTCCTGCGCTCGATCATGCCGAACAAGCACCGCTCCGAGCTCTACACCATGCTCGGCCTCGGCAAGCAGGGCAAGACGATGTTTTTCCGCGACCTGATCGCGCACCTGCGGCACTCCAACGACCAGTTCGTCATCGCGCCCGGCATCCGCGGCCTCGTGATGCTCGTATTCACGCTGCCGTCCTATCCCTACGTGTTCAAGATCATCAAGGACGTCTTCGGCCCGTCGAAAAACATGGACCGGGCGACGGTGAAGCGCAAATACCTGATGGTCAAGCAGGTCGACCGCGTCGGCCGGATGGCGGACACACTCGAGTTCTCGTACGCCGCGCTGCCGCGCTCACGCTTCCACCCCGAACTTGTCGAAGAGCTGCGCACGCTCGCGCCGTCGGCGTTCGAAATCGAAGGCGATTCGGTGATCATCAAGCATCTGTATATCGAACGGCGGCTCACGCCGTTGAATATCTATCTCGAACACGCCGACGACGCGCAGGTCGACTACGCGGTCAAGGAGTACGGCAACGCGATCCGCGAGCTTGCGAGCGCGAACATCTTCCCGGGTGACATGCTGTGGAAGAACTTCGGCGTCACCCGTTACGGTCGTGTCGTGTTCTACGACTACGACGAGATCGAGTTCATGACCGACATGAACTTCCGCAAGATCCCGCCGGCGCCGTTCCCGGAGATGGAGATGGCGAGCGAGGCGTGGTACGCCGGCGGACCGATGGACGTGTTTCCCGAAGAATTCGCGACCTTCCTGCTCGGGCCGCCGCGCGTACGCAAAGCCTTCATGAAATATCACCGCGACCTGCTCGAGCCGAAGTTCTGGCAGGACGTGCAGTCCTCAATCCGGCGCGGCTACCTCGAGGATTTCTTCCCGTACCCGCTGGAACTGCGCTTCCGTTACCGAGCGGAAGCCGAGCCGGCGGGCGAAAGCAGCGCTGCGTGAAGCCCGGCAACGTCGCCGGGCATCCGCTCTCGAGCCGGACTCACCAGCCGAGTTCGATCACCCACGGCCCCGCGCCCGCATCGAGCGCGGCGCGGATGTAGGGCACGACGTCCGCCGGCAGCCGGTCGCGCTCGAACCAGCGCAGCTCGTCGCACTTGTCCGGCTCGAGGTTTCGCGGTTCGGCGGGACAGTCAGGTGCCCGGCAGAAGAAATCGACACGGTTCGTATCCGACAGCCGATGCACGACGCCGACGTACGTGAGCGAATCGGCATCGAAGCACAATCCCGTCTCCTCGCGCATCTCGCGCACCGCCGCGGTCCGCAACGATTCGCCGGGCTCGACGTGTCCGCCCGGCAGGCTGAACAGCCCGTCGAAGAAACCGGTGCCGGCGCGGCGCATCAGCAGGACGCGCCCGTCCCGCTCGACGATGACATGCACGCCGACCGGAATCCCGGCGCGCATCGTCAGTGCTTGCCGGTGCTGCCGAAACCGCCCGTACCGCGGTCGCTCTCCGCGAAATCCTCGACGATGTTGAAGCCGACCTGCAGGACGGGCACGACGACGAGTTGCGCGATGCGCTCCATCGGCTGCACGGTGAAAGTCTCCCGCCCGCGGTTCCACACCGAGACGAAGATCTGCCCCTGGTAATCGGAATCGATCAGGCCGACGAGATTGCCGAGCACGATGCCGTGCTTGTGACCGAGACCGGAGCGCGGCAAGACCATGGCCGCAAACCCCGGGTCGGCGAGATGGATCGCGAGGCCGCTCGGGATCAGCGACGTCTCGCCGGGATGAAGGCTGACCGACGCGTTGAGGCACGCGCGCAGATCGAGGCCTGCGGCCCCCGGCGTCGCATAGCCCGGCATGTGCGTACGCAAGCGGTCGTCGAGAATCTTGACGTCTATTCGGTGCATGGTTCCCCCCCGCAACTTGAGAATTCATCGCGCGCCGGACGAGCCGCGCAGCCGCTGCGGAATGTACACGACTCGCGATCGTTGCGGCAGCTTGCCGCGGCGGCCGACGCGTCAGCGCGCGGCCGGCCCGCCCGCGCACGCTGCGAGCAGCGCGGCGAGATGTTCGACGATCTTCTTCGCGACGACGGCCTTCGCAGCGCGCGGCTGCGGATGGCGGCCCGCATCGTCATACAGGACCACCTGGTTGTCGTCGCTGCCGAGGCCATCCTGCACGAGGTTGCCGACGAGCATCGGCAGCCGCTTCGCGCGCCGCTTGCCTTCCGCGTAGGCGTCGAGATCACGGCTCTCGGCCGCGAAGCCGACGCAGAACGGCGCATCCGGCCGCGCCGCGACTTCGGCGAGGATGTCGGGGTTCGGCGTAAGCGTCACAGTCAGTTCCGCGTCGGACTTCTTGACCTTGTGCTCGGCCGCGTCGACCGGCCGGTAATCGGCGACGGCTGCGACGCCGATGAAGACGTCCGCGTCCGGCAGCGCCGCCACGACCGCGTCGCGCATCTCGAGCGCGCTGCGCACGTCGACGCGCTCGACGCCGAGCGGCGCCGCAAGCCCGGTCGGACCGCTGACGAGCAGCACGTCCGCACCGGCGCGCCGGCAGGCCTGCGCGATCGCGTAGCCCATCTTGCCGGAACTCGTGTTCGTGATGCCGCGTACGGGATCGATCGCCTCGAAGGTCGGTCCGGCCGTCATCACGACCTTGCGACCCGCGAGCCGCTTCGGCTCGAAGAACGCGATCAGGTGTTCGAGCAGTTCGTCCGGTTCGAGCATCCGCCCCATGCCGACTTCGCCGCAAGCCTGGTCGCCGGCGCCGGGGCCGAGGACGGTCGCGCCGTCCGCCGCAAGCTGGGCGACGTTGCGGCGCGTGGCGGGGTGCTCCCACATCTGGCGGTTCATCGCCGGCGCGACGAGCAGCGGGCACTCGCGCGCGAGGCACAGCGTGGTCAGCAGATCGTCGGCGAGGCCGTGCACCAGCTTCGCGATGACATCAGCGGTCGCCGGCGCGACGAGGATCGCATCGGCACCGCGGGTCAGGTCGATGTGCGCCATGTTGTTCGGGACGCGAGGATCCCAAAGGTCGCTCCACACCGGATTGCCCGACAGCGCCTGGAAGGTCACCGGCGTGACGAAGCGGGCGCCGCCTTCGGTCAGCACGACGTGGACTTCGGCGCCCGCCTTCCCGAGCAGCCGCACGAGTTCCGCCGCCTTGTACGCCGCGACGCCGCCGGTGACGCCGAGCACGATCCTGCGTCCGCCCAATTCTCTCATGTCATATTCCGTATAATTGGCCGCACCACCGCTTCCGCCCGAAACCATGGCAATCACCGACTGGCCGGCAGACGAACGGCCGCGCGAAAAACTTCTCGGACGCGGCGCGGCCGCACTGTCCGACGCCGAACTCCTCGCGCTCTTCCTGCGCGTCGGCATCCGAGGCAAGACCGCCGTCGACCTCGCACGCGAGCTGCTCGGCACTTTCGGTTCGCTGACCCGGCTGTGCGCCGCGCCCGCGAACGAATTCGCCGCGATCCCCGGCATGGGCCTCGCGAAGTATGCCCAACTGCAGGCAGTCATGGAACTGGCGCGGCGCGCGCTGTCCGAGCAGATGAACGACGCCGACGTGTTCGAGTCGCCGGCGACGGTGCGCGACTGGCTGCGCCTGCGGATCGGCTCGCTGCCGCACGAGGTGTTCTACGTGCTCCTCCTCGACGCGCGCCACCGCCTGATCGAAGCGGCCGAACTGTTCCGCGGCACCTTGACGCAGACGAGCGTCTATCCGCGCGAAGTCGTCAAGCTCGCACTCGCCCGCAACGCCGCCGCAGTGATCCTCGCGCACAACCACCCTTCCGGCGCCGCCGAGCCGAGTTCGGCGGACGAGCTGCTGACGCGCAGCCTCAAGCAGGCGCTCGAGCTCGTGGATATCCGCGTGCTCGACCACTTCATCGTGACCGCGCACGCGAAGCCGCTGTCCTTCGCCGAGCGGGGCTTGCTGTAGTGAAACAGCGCGGAAGGCATTGAAATCCTTGACGAACGAGCGCCGCGTGATTAAAGTGCCCGATTCTTTTGCAAAACCATCAACTGGAGCAACACCATGTACGCGGTGATAAAAACCGGCGGCAAGCAGTATCGCGTCGCGGCCGGCGAAAAGATCAAGGTAGAACAGATACCGGCTGACGTGGGCTCCGAAATCACCATCGACCAGGTCTTCATGGTCGGCGAGGGCGAGTCGGTCAAGATCGGCACCCCGGTGGTTTCCGGCGCCGTAGTCAAGGCCACCGTGGTTTCCCACGGCCGTCACGACAAGATCAAGATTTTCAAGATGCGCCGCCGCAAGCATTACCAGAAGCACCAGGGGCATCGTCAGAACTACACCGAGCTTCGCATCGAAGCGATCTCGGCCTGATTCGCCAGTAGGAGGTAATTCGTCATGGCACACAAAAAAGCTGGCGGTAGTTCCCGTAACGGCCGCGACTCGGAATCGAAACGACTCGGCGTCAAGCGCTACGGCGGCCAGTTCGTGCTCGCCGGCAACATCATCGTTCGCCAGCGCGGCACCGAATACCACCCGGGCGAGAACGTCGGCATCGGCAAGGACCACACGCTGTTCGCGCTGACCGACGGCACGGTGCAGTTCACGATCAAGGGCGCGCAACGCCGCCGCACCGTCGTCATCGTGCCCGAAGCTGCCTGATCTGGCGGCGTTCCGGTTCGAAAAGCCCTATCCTTGCGATAGGGCTTTTTTGTTTTTGGCACAGGCTTACCACACATGAAGTTCATTGACGAAGCGCGCATCGAAGTCATCGCCGGCGACGGCGGCAACGGCTCGGCATCGTTCCGGCGCGAGAAGTTCATCCCGCGCGGCGGTCCCGACGGCGGCGACGGCGGGCGCGGCGGCAGCATCTTCGCGGTCGCCGACCGCAACCTCAACACGCTCGTCGATTACCGCTTCACCCGCACCCATCGCGCCCAGCGCGGCGAAAACGGCGGCAGCAAGGACTGTTACGGCAAAGGCGGCGAGGACATCGTGCTGCGGATGCCGGTCGGCACGACGATCACCGACCTCGAGACCGGCGAACCGGTCGCCGACCTCGATGAAGACGGCAAGCGGGCGCTCGTCGCCCGCGGCGGCAAGGGCGGCCTCGGCAACCTGCACTTCAAGTCGAGCGTCAACCGCGCGCCGAGAAAGCGCACGATGGGCGAGGAAGGCGAACGCCGCGGCCTGCGGCTCGAACTCAAGGTGCTCGCCGACGTCGGTCTCCTCGGCATGCCCAACGCGGGCAAGTCGACCTTCATCCGCTCGGTGTCCGCCGCGAAACCGAAAGTGGCCGACTACCCGTTCACGACCCTCGCGCCGAACCTCGGCGTCGTACGCACCGACGAGAACCGCAGTTTCGTGATCGCCGACATTCCGGGCTTGATCGAGGGCGCGGCCGAAGGCGCCGGTCTCGGGCACCAGTTCCTGCGGCACCTGCAACGGACGCGCGTGCTGCTGCATCTGGTCGACCTCGCGCCGTTCGATCCCGACACGGACCCGGTGCGGGACGCGAAAGCGATCGTCGAGGAGCTGCGCAAATACGACGAATCGCTGTACCAAAAACCCCGCTGGCTCGCGCTGAACAAGCTGGACCTGATTCCGGAAGACGAGCGCGCTGCCCGCGTGGCCGCCTTTCTCGAGGCCTATGGCCCGGTCGAGCGGCACTTCGAGATCTCTGCGCTGACCGGAGACGGCTGCCGGAAACTGATCTTCGCGATCCAGGATTTCCTCGACGCCGGACGTGCGGAAGCGGAGGCCGAGCGCGCGGCGCGCGCCCATGCGGAAGCGCTCGCGGCGGCCGAAGCCGAAGCGCGGGTGGAAGCCGCGTACCAGGAACGGCTGCAGGCGATCCTCGCGGACGACAGCGACGACCAGGACAGCGAAAGCGAAAACGACGCTTCGGCCGCCGACCAAAAAACGCCCCGTACCCGCTAGCATTCCCGTCCGACATCATGAGAAACAAGATCCGCAATGCGCGTCGCCTCGTCGTGAAGGTTGGCAGCGCGCTGGTCACGAACAACGGCGCCGGACTCGACAAGCGCGCGATGGCGGACTGGGCGCGCCAGATCGCCGCGCTGCGCGAGAGCGGCCGGCAGGTCGTGCTGGTGTCGTCCGGCGCAATCGCCGCCGGGATACAGCGCCTCGGCTGGACCAAGCGCCCACAGGAGATGCACAAGCTGCAGGCCGCGGCAGCCGTCGGGCAGATGGGTCTCGTCCAGGCCTACGAGGACGCGTTCTCGCGGCACAACCTCCATACCGCCCAGATCCTGCTGACCCACGACGATCTCTCCGACCGCAAGCGCTACCTCAACGCGCGTTCGACGCTGACGACGCTGCTCGATCTCGGCGTCGTGCCGATCATCAACGAGAACGACACGATCGTCACCGACGAGATCAAGTTCGGCGACAACGACACGCTCGGCGCACTCGTTGCGAACTTGATCGAGGCCGATGCGCTGATCATCCTCACCGATCAGCAGGGCCTGTACACCGCCGACCCGCGACGCGACCCGGCGGCGACGCTGGTGTCGGAAGGACGCGCCGAGGACCGGGCTTACGAGGCGATGGCCGGAGGCGCCGGCAGCGGCATCAGCAAGGGCGGGATGATCACGAAGATCCGCGCCGCGCAGCGCGCCGCACGAAGCGGAGCGCATACCTGCATCGCGAGCGGCCACGAGGCCGAAGTGCTCGTCCGCCTCGGGGACGGCGAGCCGCTCGGCACGCTGCTCTTCGCGACCAGCTCGCCGTTGCAGGCGCGCAAGCAGTGGCTCGCCGACCATCTGCAGCTCGCCGGCGACCTGATCCTCGACGACGGCGCGGTGTCGGCGCTGCGCAGCGGTCGCAGCCTGCTGCCGGTGGGCGTCGTCGACGTGCGCGGAGACTTCGAGCGCGGCGCCGCGGTGGCGCTTCGCAACGGCACCGGCGAAGAAATCGGGCGCGGGCTCGTCAATTACAGCGGCAACGAATGCCGCCGCGTCGCGCGCAAGGCGAGTGCCGAGATCGAAAAGCTGCTCGGTTATATCGACGAGCCCGAACTG
This sequence comes from Aromatoleum sp., assembly GCF_032027225.1. Taxonomy (GTDB): domain Bacteria; phylum Pseudomonadota; class Gammaproteobacteria; order Burkholderiales; family Rhodocyclaceae; genus Aromatoleum. The sequence goes on from NZ_JAVSMM010000019.1 coordinate 95,278, forward strand.
ATCCACCGCGACAACATGGTCCTGCGATAGCCGCGCGAACGCACGACCGTCACCGGACTCGAGGATGACTGCGCAGAACGCTCCGGCCAACCGCTTCCTGATGCAGATCGCCGACGACCTGTCGTCCGGCGACGTGAACTTTCCGACCTTCCTCGACGCGGCGATGAAGATCCGGATCGCGATGAACAATCCGGACATCACAGTCGAGGCGTTGAGTCGGCTGATTCTCACCGAACCGCTGGTGGCGGCAAAGATCATCCGGCTCGCGAACTCGGTCGCGCTGAACCCGTCCGGCATCGAAGTCGGCGACGTGCGCAGCGCGGTGATGCGCGTCGGTTTCTCATCGATCCGGTCGATCGCGATCTCGGTCGCGATCGAGCAACTGATGCTCGAAAAGCAGATGGGCCCCTACCTCGCCGGGGCGCGGCAGCTGTGGGAGCACAGCATCGAAGTCGCCGCGTTGTCGTTCGTCATCGCGCGCCGGATGACGAACATCAATCCCCATGAGGCGATGTTCGCCGGCCTGGTGCACGACATCGGCCACTTCTACCTGCTGTCGCGGATCGCCCACCATCCCGAGATGCTGCGCGACCACGACGATGTCGGCCGCCTGCTGTTCGAGTGGCATGCGAGCATCGGTCACGCGGTGCTCGGCGTGCTCGAAACGCCGGACCGGATTCTCGAGGCGGTGTCGGATCACGAGATCGCATTCGACGGAGACGTTCCCGTCACGCTGGCGAACGTGCTCCACCTGACAAATCGCCTCGCGGCGAACGTCAATCCGTTCGCCCCGCCCGAAGGGGCGTGCGCGGCGCCCGCCGATGTGGCCGTCGCGGCGATCATCGACGAGTCGCGCGACGAACTGCGTTCGCTCATTACCGCGGTAAAGGGCTAGGCGCGCCCGGCCCCGCCGCGTTGGGCGGAAGGCCATTCGGCACCTCGCCTCCTCCGCCTTCCTCGGCACTCCTCACAGCCGGCCGGAAAATCCACTCCGAATACTTCTTCGCCCCATCTTTCGCACCCGCGAGCTCGGGCGGCAGGTCGCGCTCGCGAATCGGCGTCCCCCGCGCGAGGCTGTAGACCCCCGTGATCTGTCCGGCCGCCTTTTCCAATCCCCAGTTCGTCTCGCCGGTGAACGGATCCCGGTAGATGCGTCGCAGATGCCGGACGGGCACGCCACTGCGTCGGTCCTCGACGAGCGGCTGCAGGCTTCCGGGCAGCACACCGTCAGGTGACGCATCGCGATAGCGCGCAAGCGCGCGGGCAAACTCGACGCCGATCGCGAGGAGTTCAGCCTCACGTTCGCGCTGGGTCGCATGATGCCAGACGACTCCGGTCTGCGCGGCGAAGACTCCGAGCGCAGCGACGAGGAACAGCACGAGCAGGTAGGTGAAGCCGCTTTGAACGCTCCGCGACGCGCGCCGTCGTGAGCAGGCCGCCGCGACCGGCGCCCCCATCGTCCGCCCAAACCCGAGCGTGCCTGCTTCGTCCCGCGGCGCCCGAGGCCCGCCCCCGCGCGCGCACCCCGACTCACCATTCGGCATAGCGCGTGCCGTCCTTTGCCGTGTCTTCGGACCCGCTATGCACGTCCCAAACTCCCTCGCCGTCGTCGCCGGACGGGGGTTCGACAAGCAGCCAGGTCTCCCCGCTCCCGGTGATCGGGTCGACCGGCACCTTGCGCAAGTAACGCTTGCTGACCAGCGTTTCGATGTTCTCGGGCCACTTGCCGGTATCCGCGTGGTACTTGTCGATCGCATCGCGCATGACTTCGAGCGACTGCCGCAGCGTCGCTTCGCGCGCGCGGTCGATGTGGTCGAAATAGCGCGGCGCGGCGATCGACAGCAGCGTCGCGATGATCGCCATGACGACGAGCAGCTCGATCAGCGTGAAAGCGCGCGACAACGCGTTGCGGTCGGTCCGGTCGCGACGGCGGCCGACCTTTTCCCGCCCGCATTTGCGGTCGGAATCGGCTGCAACGATGGCTGCGCGGCGATCGCTCATCGCGTCGCTCCTACCATTCCCGGTACGGCACGCCGTTCAGTCCGACGCGCGGCGACAGCGAATAGACATCGAACACGTCCTTGCCCTCGGACGGCTCGTCGGGCGGACTCGCATAGCTGCGCTTACCCCAGGTCTCCTCCGCGGGAACGCGCGGATCGGGATGGAACGGGTCGCGCGGCACGCGCCGCAGGAAGTAGATCTTGCTTCCGGCCGGATCGGTCACGTCGGGAACCCCATCCACGAGCGAGTCGAGATACGGCGGATACCCCGTCAGTCCGACCTTCTGCTCGATACGCTTCGCGTCGTAAGCCGTCTTGTACGCGTCGATTCCGGCGCGGATCTGCCGCAACGCGACGCGCAGGTCCGATTCGCGGCTGCGCTGCGCGGTGAGTTCGGCGAGCGGCAGCGCACCGGCCGCGAGAATACCGACGATCGCGACCGTCACGACGAGCTCGATCAACGTGAAGCCGCGGACGGTCATGATCTATTCGACGAGACGAATCGTGGCACCGACCGTCAGCGGAAGCACCTGGTCCTCCCCGTTGCCCCGCACCGCCACACTGCTGACGACGAGCGTAGCGGCGCCGCTCGCTTCGGGCTTCGCGCGCAGATTGACGGTCGCCTCCGCCTTGCCGTTCGCGATCTGCAGCGGCACCTGGATCGTTCCCGGCGTGCTCGTCTCGGCTTCGAGGCGGGCCGCGTCATAGACGAGAGTCGCCTCGCCGGCGTTGCCGTCACCCAAGCCTTCGAAGCGCAACGATACGGTGACCACATCGCCGCGGCGGACCGCGTCCGGGGCAACCAACGCGACGTCCGGCGCGCCCTCGCCCGGCTCCGGCGGCGCGGCTTCGGGAGACGACGTCATGTCGGGAGACGATCCGGCGTCGGGAGACGACCCCGGCTCGGGGGGTGGCGCCGCGCGGCGAGGCGGCTCCGGTTCCGGCTCCGGTTCCGGCTCCAGGTCGGGCACGGAGGAGGAGCCGATTGCCCCCCCGCGCGAGCCGCTCGCGGCACCGCGATCGTCGCCACGCAGGCCGAGGCTGCCGGGCGCGGTGGTGCCGAGCCGCAACGGCTCGGCACCGGCGCTGGTTTCGGTTCCCGCCGGAATGTCGGCGAGCAGCGCGACCGGAGGCAAGACGTTGCGCAGGATTCGCGGCGTGATCAGCAGCGCGATCTCGGTCTTGTTCTTGCTGTCGCGCTGCGCGGAGAAGAGTCGCCCGAGAATCGGCAGGTCGCCGAGCCCCGGCAGACGCTGCGCCGCCGACCGGTCCTCGTCGCTGATCAGGCCCGCGAGCACCTGCGTCTCGCCATTGCGCAGCCGCAGGGCCGTCGCCGCGCTGCGCGTGCCGATCTGGTATGCGAGCGAGCTCGCCGGACCTGGCACCTCGCGGACGATGCTGCTGACTTCGAGGTTCAACTTGATGCCCACCTCGTCATCGCGATAGACCGAAGGTTCGACTTCGAGCTTGAGGCCGACGTCGAGGTAAGCGACCGACGCCGACACGCCGACGTTCGCCGTCGAGGTCGTCGTGAACACCGGCAGCTTGTCGCCGATATGGATTTTCGCCTTGTCGCGGTTGCGCACCCGGATGCGCGGATTCGCCAGCGTGCTCGAGTCGCCGTCCTCGCTGCGCAGCCGCAGGATCGCGGCCGGGTTGCTGACGAAGGGCACGAGTCTGCCGGTGTCGCGCAGATTGACGTTGCCGTCGAGCAGTTTCCCGCCGAGCTCGGTCGTACCCGAGATGACGACGCCGTTGACGATCTGGCTCGGCGCCGGAATGTTCGGCGTCAGCAGGCCGTAGCCGATCTGATCCGGGAAGTCGATGCCGAGGTCGAGCAGCTTGTTGCGGCTCACCTCCAGCACTTCGAGCTCGAGCATGACCTCGGGCTCCGGCACGTCGAGCGTCGCGATCAGCCGCTCGGCCATGCGCACCGCCTCCGACGTGTCCTTCATGACGACGAGGTTGAGTTTCTCGTCGATGAAGATGTCGCGGCTCTTGACGAGCTGCTTGAGCATCGTTTGCGCGGACTTCGCGTCGGCGTTCGCGAGATAGAAGCTGCGCGTGACGAGGTCGACGTGCTCGCGCTGCTTCGCTGTCGTGGCCGGGTAGATCATCACCGAGTTCGCATTCAGCAGCTTGCGCTCGATGCCCTGCGTCGCCGTCAGCAGCCGCAGCACCTCGTCGACGGTGTTCTCGCGGACGAAGAGCGTGACGCGGCTGTCGGCGCGCACGTCCTTGTCGAAGACGAAGTTCAGGCCGCTCGCGCGCGACAGCGCTTCGAACACGACACGCAACGGTGCGTCGCGAAATTCGAGCGTCACCGGCTTGGCCATCGCCCCCTGCAGCGCCTCGGTCGCGGGCTTGCGCGTGCGTTCCGCGCGTTCGTCGAGCTCGCGCAGCATCTCGCGCGCAGCGCGATCACCGGGTGCCTCGGCGAGGACACCGCGTACAAGACGCAGCGCCGCGGTCGTGTCGCCCGATGCGAACGCCGCTCGTGCACGCGACAGCCGTTCGATGCGCCGACGGCCCCGCTCGATTTCCTCGAGACCGAGCCGGGCGCGCGGATGATCCGGCTCGATCCGCTGCACCTCGCGATATAGCAACAGCGCCTCGTCGAGGCGGCCGGCCTCGTGCGCACGTTCCGCGGCCGTCAGCCTTTCGAGGACGAGCCGGTCGCGCTGCCGGATGTAGAAGTTGCGCAGCTCCGCATTGCCGGGCTTCTCCTTCACTGTCTGCTCGAGCCGGGCGAGCGCGGCGACGGGATCGCCGGTCGCGAGATCGCGACGGCTGTGCTCGATCTCCGTGTTCGTCGCACACGCGCCGAGCATCAGGGCGACGACTCCGGGCGCGAGCGCACTTCGCAGCCACATCGCGACCATCTTCGCCGTCCGGGCGGGTTCCGATCCGATCGGGTCGGGCCAAGGGTCTGCGTCGGCGGGCGCGATGAGGGTATCCGGCTGATCGGGCGAAGTCGAAATCGACGGGGTCATGGGGTGCGGAGGGTAAGGGTCTGCTTGGTTTTGAGCGGCAAGTAGGTGAACTCGACGCCGGCGGGGGTGATGCGATCCAGGCGGTAGTTGCCTGCGACCTGCTCGCCGGCCCGCAGCATGTGGACCTGGCTGCCGTCGAGCAGGAAGACGGCCTTGCCGTGTTCGTCGTCGATCGCGCCGACGAGTCGGAACGGCAGCGGCGGCGCGACCGGGACCGGGGCGGCCGCGGACCGTACAGGCCGCGGCGGGGCGAAGCTGACGATGCGGACGACGTCCGGCAGGTCGGGCCAGGAGGAACGCGTGACGGAGAGCCGTTCGAGCCGGCTCGGAGCGTTCGCGCCGGCGCCCGTCGCGGAGCGCGCACCGCGAAGGGCCGAAGCGGGAACGGCCCGCTCGGCCGGCTGCACGACGGCGGCCGAATCGACTTCATCCTCCTCGCGTTGCGCGATCCACCAGCTCGCAGCGAGCGTCGCGACGAGCGCGACGGCGAGAACCGCCTGCCGCGCGTTCACAGTCGCCCCCGCAGGTAAAGCTGCAGCCGCAGCTCGGCCGCGACGGTGTCGGTGTCGGTTGCCGCGCGCTCGACGCTGAGCGATTCGAGCGCAACCTCCGGCATCTCGCGCAGCAAGTCCGCGAGCCATTCGTAGAGCGGACCGAATCCCCCTTCGACGGGGATGCTCAGCGTGACCTGCACCAGCGGCGTACCGGCCACTGTGGCGCTGCGGTAATCGGTGCGCTGCAGGTCTACGCCGTGCGCGCTCGCGTGTTCGTGCAAGCGACGCAGGCTCGCCGGCAATTCGGCCACGCGCGGAAAGCGGCCGTAAAACGCCTCAAGCCGCTCGCCATCGCTGACGACCGGTGCCGCGCGGTCCTCGCCCCGCAGCAGGCGTACTCGTTCGTCGGCGAGCTCGACCCGGCGCTCGTCGGTAGCGAGGCGACCGGCATAACCGACAACCGAAGCGAGAACGACCAACACGACGCCGACGATGCCCGGCCAACCGGCGCGCAGGACGGCCCGTCCCGCCCGTTCCCGGATCAGCGCTCCGCGGCCGTGTCCGGGCGCCGGGGAGCGGCGGCGCGAACGCGCTGCATCGGCGGAGCCGAGCCTCTCGCCGGCGTCGACGGGAACGACGCCGGCCGGAGGCGACGCACGGAAAGAATCGCGAAGCGCACGAAGACTCATCGCGCTGAATTCCACTTCGCGTTCGCGTTGAAACGCACCGTCTCCACCGGTCCGGCGCGCATCCATTCGTAGCTCGACAACTGCGCGTCGGCAATGCCTTCGGCCTCGTCGAGCCGCGCGAGGAAATCGAACACCGCGGACAACGAGCGCGCCTCGCCGACGACGCGCAGAGTCCCGCGCGGAGCGTCGCCATCGAAGCTGACCCACGTCGCCGCGTCGCTTTGGGCCGCGGCGATGCCGGCGAACATCGCGCCCCAGTCCGCGTTGAGCCTCGCGGCGACATCGAGGGCAGCCCTTGCCTCCTCGGCGCCGACCGCGCGTCCGCTCGACGACGGTTTCGGCGGCGGGCGCTGGATCTCCTGGCGCAGTCGCGCGACGATCGCCTCGCGCTCGGCAAGATCGAGCTGCGCCGCCCGGTACTTGAGCACCTCGAACCCGGCTGCAGTCAGCCCGACCGCGAGCAGAACCCAGCCGAGCCAGCCCGTCGCGCGTCGCGCTGGCGGGAAATCGAGATCGACGGCTAGCGGGACGCCGCGCATCAGTCCCATGCGTCATTTCCCAGCATGAAGGCGCGCCAGCCGGCCGGCGCGTCGAGCATCGGACCGAAGCAGTACAGAACGCCGCCCTCGCCGCCCAAGCGCCCGCGCATCGACGCCAGCATCACACCGACGGCGTTGTCACCCCCGGCGCCAAGCGGCTGACTGCGCAGCGCGTGCCACACCGCGTCGTGCCACATGCCGATCGTCAGGCGGCCATCGCGCTGCAGGCCGAGCGCGCCGAACCCATGCGCGACTCGGGGCCGCGCCCGGTTGTAGGCTGCGACGAATTCGCCGCTGAGGCCGGCGAGCCGCACGCGATGCCGTCGAGCCCACGCCGCGATGGCTTCGATGAGGGCAGCCGGCGCTGCGCACGCGAGCGCGGGAAATCCGCCGGCCGTCGGCTCGACCATGATCTGCCAGTCCGGTGCCGTGACGGCGTGCACCTCCCGGAAACGGTGTGCAACGAACGCGGCGCGCTCGGACCGCCCGCGAAGTCCGGACGGCCACTGGATCACGAGATAGCGGACCAGCGCATCGGCGAGCAGCACCTGGCAGCGACTGCCGCGGGGCACGAGCGCGTCCGGCACGGACGCGGCAAATGCGGCGTCGGCCTCCCCGTCGAAACCGACGCGCCGCCACTCCGCCCCGCCTACGACGGCGAGCGCGTCCGCTTCTACCAGCAGTCGCCGCGGCTCAGCCCAGAAGCGTGACACGGTTCACCTCCTCCAGCGTCGTCTCCCCAGCGGCCGCGACATCGAGCGCGGCGTCGCGCAGGCTGCGAAACCCCGCGCGCCGCGCCGCCTCCTTGACGCTGCGAATCGGTGCACGGGCGACGATGAGTTCGCGGATTTCGTCGTCGAGCAGCAAGACCTCGGCGATCGCGTGTCGCCCGCGGTAGCCCGTGCCGCGACACTGGCCGCAGCCGTGGCCGGCGCGGAAGCGATAGGCGCTCGCATCCGCGATGCGCGAATCCTCGATCAGCTGCGGATCGGGCACAACATCCTCGCTGCAATGGGGGCAGTTGATGCGCACGAGGCGCTGCGCGACGATGCCGTTGAGCGCGGCGACGAGGTTGTACGGGTCGATGCCCATGTGCATGAAGCGGCCCATCACGTCGAAGACGTTGTTCGCGTGCACGGTCGTGAATACCAGGTGTCCGGTCAGCGCCGCCTGCACCGCGATTTCGGCGGTCTCGCCGTCGCGAATCTCGCCGACCATGATCTTGTCGGGATCGTGCCGCAGGATCGAGCGCAGTCCGCGCGCGAAGCCGAGGCCCTTCTTCTCGTTGACCGGAATCTGCAGCACGCCCGGCAGCTGGTATTCGACCGGATCCTCGATCGTGACGATCTTGTCGACTCCGCGGTTCGTCTCCGCGAGCGTCGCGTACAGCGTCGTCGTCTTGCCCGATCCGGTGGGACCGGTCACGAGCAGCATGCCGTACGGTTCGCTCGCGAGGCGGCGGAGCGTCGCGCGCACCGCATCGTCGAAGCCCAGCGTCTCGAGCGTGAGCCCGCTCATCTCGCGACTCAGGTGCTCCTTGTCGAGGATCCGCAGCACCGCGTCCTCGCCGTGGATGCTCGGCATGATCGACACGCGGAAATCGATCTCGCGCCCGCCCGCGCGCACCTTGAAGCGGCCGTCCTGCGGCACACGCCGCTCGGCGATGTCGAGTTCGGCCATCACCTTGATGCGCGAGATCGCCTGCTCGGCAAGGTCCGCGCCCTGCACCGTGCCGAAGCGCGACAACACGCCGTCCAGGCGGTACTTGATGACGAGGCCGCCGGGCACCGATTCGAGGTGGATATCGCTCGCGGCCTGCTTGAGCGCGTCGTAGAGCGTCGAGTTCACGAGACGGACGACCGGGCTCGCGTCGGCGCTGATGCGCTTCAGCGACAGGTCCTCGACCCCCACGCCTGCGGTGTCCGCCTCACGCGACTCGATGAGTCCGGCCGCACGCCGCACCTCGTCCTCGTGCCGTGCGAGGCAGGCGGTGAGATCGTCGTGATCGGCGAGCACGAGCGCATAAGGCTCGGCGAGCCGGGCTCCGAGGCCGTCGAGCAGGTCGGCGTCGAAAGGATCGGCGACGACGACGAGGAGCTTCCCGTCCTCGTCGCGCAGCGCGACGCATTCGCGGCGCAGCGCCAGTTCGAACGAGATCGCCTCGAAATCGGGCGCGAGCGCCATCAACCGGCCGTGCCCGATCGCCGGCAAGCCGCTCGTCTGTGCAAGCCGCGCGAGGCGCAGCGCCGGATCCGGCTCGAGCTTCGCCAGGCCGTCGACGACGCGGGCATCGGCTGCCGCCACCGCGAGATCCGCGGATGAGAACGGCTGCGGGGCCAACCCGGCGGCGGATGGCTCGCTCATCCTATGCTCTCTGCAAGTTGGAAGATCGGCAGATACATTAGCACCACGATCAGGCCGATGGCGCAACCGATCAGCAGCATCAGCAGCGGGCCGAACAGCCTCGTGACCCATTCCATCTGCCGCGCCGTGTCCTCCTCGTGGAACTCTGCCGCGCGCGTCAGCATCTCGCCGAGGTTGCCCGCGCGCTCGCCGACTTCGAGCATCCGCAGCGCGACCGGCGTCGTCAGGCCCCGAGCCGCGAGCGTCGAGGAAAAACTGCGTCCTTCCCGGATCGACGCGATCGCCGCGGCAAGGCCGACGCGCAGCATCGGCGATAACAGGCCCGACACCATGCCGAGTGCGGTAACGACCGGTATGCCGCCCGACAACAGCATCCCCACCGTGCGATAGAAGCGCGCGAGCTGAAATACGCGCATGCGTTCGCCGACGAACGGCATGCGCCACAGGCGGCGACCGACCGCGACCCGCACGGCGGGGCTGCGCGCAAGCAACAGGCCGGCGGCAAGCGTCGCGAGCGCGACGAGTCCGAGCGCCATCGCATGCGCTTCGACGAACTGCCCCCAGTCGAGCAACAGTCGCGACATGAACGGCAGGTCGCTGCCGACGTCCTCGTAGATGTGCGAGAAGCGCGGCACGACGTAGCCGAGCAGGAACAGCACGACGAGTCCGCCGACGCCGACCAGCAGCAGCGGATAGATAAGCGCGCTGACGAGCTTGTCGCGCAGCCGGTTTTCCTCCTGCTGATGGGCGATGAAACGGGCGACAGCCTGGTCGAGGTCGCTGGTGCGCTCGGCCGCGCGGATCATCGCGACGTAGAGATCGGGAAACGCGTGCGGCGCCGCTTCGAGTGCGCTCGACAGGCTGCGTCCCTCGCGCAAAGCCTGCAGCACGTCCGCGAGCACGGCACGGACGGCGGGCCGGCTCTCCTTCTCCGCCAGCGCCGCGACCGCCTCGGCGAGCGAGATGCCCGCACGCAGCAGCGCGAGCAGCTCCTGGTTGAACAGCAGCAGCGGAAAACGGCTGCGCCCCGGACCGCGCACGAGCGACTTCAGCGTCAGGACGGACAGTCCGCGCGTCTGCGCGAGCGCGCGGACTTCGGCCTCGCTCCCAGCCTCGAGCTCGGTCTCGACGAGTGTCGCGTTCGGTCCGATCGCCTTGATGCGAAAGCGCATGGCTCACCAGTTGGTGACGTCTGCCGCTTCGCCTTCACCTCCGGGCTGCCCGTCCGGCCCATAGGAAAACAGGTCGAAATCCCCGTGCTCACCCGGCTGGCGGTACTGGTACGGCTTACCCCACGGATCTTCGGGAACGGCCTTGCGCAAGTAGGGCCCCGCCCAGCGTCCCTCGCCCGAGGGGGCCGTCATCAGCGCCGGCAACCCCTGCTCGGTCGTCGGGTAATGCCCGACATCGATACGGTACTGGTCCAGCGCCTTTTCGAGTGCGTCGATCTGCGCGCGGGCGGCCTTGACCTCGGATTTGCCGATCTGCGAGAAATAGCGCGGCCCCACATAGCCGGCGAGCAGACCGATGATGACCATCACGACCAGCAGTTCGAGCAAGGTGAAGCCGAACGAGAATTTCCGCTTGACGTCCGCGCGCCGCGCAACCATCTTAGATTTCGCCATAGAAGTCATGCGCAAACCTTAGCATGGAACCATGACAGCGATTCTTACATCACCGGCCACGCCCGTCTTGTCGACTGCCGCCCCTCGCGGGGCATATCGCGGGACCGATAAACAGTCGACGATCGAGCACCAGCGCGGCCCCGGCAAGCATCGAAATCGCCCGTCGTCGCGACTGCATCGCCGCGTGCACCGCGCTCTGCTCCGATCGGCCCTGCTCGTCGCCTGTCTGCCGTCGACGTCTCACGCCGACCAGCTCTTCGGCTTCACCGATGACCGCGGCGTATTCCATTTCAGCGATGCACCGAGTGATCCGCGACACGAGCCGCTGCTCGCCCCAGATCGGGCACGCGTGGTTCGCGCCGACCCCGGCAGCGTCCGGGCGACTCGAGCAGGGGCCGAGCTTGTGAAGCTGATCCACGACGCAGCCCGACGTGCGCGCGTCGATCCGGCGCTGATCGAAGCCGTCGCCTTGATCGAGAGCGGTTTCAACGAACGCGCGCGCTCACCGAAAGGCGCGCTTGGATTGATGCAGCTGATGCCCGCGACCGCGACGCGATTCGGGGTCACCGACCCGTTCGATCCGCGCCAGAACCTTCTCGGCGGCGCACGCTACCTGCGCGAGCTCATCGACCGCTTCGAAGCCCTTCCCCTCGCGTTGGCGGCCTACAACGCAGGAGAGGGCGCGGTCGGGCGATATAACAATTCGATCCCGCCCTACGCTGAGACGGTTAAATATGTGCCCGCCGTTCTGGGACAGTACAGCCGCATTCGTGCACCGGCCGAAGATCGCAAGGACGCTCTGCCGCGCGTCTTGGCCACATCGCGGTCGCAAGCGTCAGGAGTTCTTCTGGACTAGGAGTCTGCGCGGCAGAACTCCAGAGAGTGGGTTTTAGCAGAAGGATCGGCGAAGCGAGAGGTGCGGGAAGAGACTGCGGCCGTGGTTGAGTTGCTTTGCGACGGTGCTGCGCCCGTGCCGGACGGGAAGGGGGACAG
>NZ_JAVSMM010000020.1:0-96676 GCF_032027225.1 Aromatoleum sp.
TATTGACGTAACTGAACAGAGCGTTCTGTTTGTGGTCGGTGCCACGCATCGAGATTATTGATTTGTTGATTCGAATGGAATTATATCAGCCCTGAAATACCCGCCAATACTAGGATTTATCGTAAATCAACACCCTGTTAGTGAACATACGGCGCCGTTCGATGCACTCATTATCGGCATTGAAGGCCACGCGGAGATTCCCGTTGGCGGCGTCGCTCATTCGGTAGGCGAAGGCGACGCACTGCTCATACCCGCTGGCGTGCCTCACGCCGTTCATCCGATCGACAGGTTCAAGATGTTGTTAATCATGATTCGCGGCGAATCAGAATAGGGCTGGTGAATTGCCCCGACGCTACGAAAAGCGACCGCTTGTCACGGCAACCGGTCCTTGAAGCATTGATGGAAAGGATGACAGCGACAGGTCGGATGCGGAAGTATCGGAAATCGGATAGCCGCCGCTCGATCTCCCGATCGCAATCCTAGGGAAACAACTGCTCCTGAGCCCTGAAACGGAAAACGCCCGGTAACCTCGGGCGTTTTTTCATTTCCTCGCTCCGGGCGCTACCGATAACGCGAGAGACAGCAGTTATTTCTGCTGAAAACTTTCATATCCAACCAACCAAGCAACGACTCTGCGCGCCGCCTACTCCACCGTCACCGATTTCGCCAAATTCCTCGGCTTGTCCACATCCGTTCCCTTCACCAGCGCCGCGTGATACGACAGCAACTGCAGCGACACCACGTGCAGCACCGGCGACAGCATGCCGTAGTGCTCGGGCATCGGGAGGATATGGACGCCTTCGGACTCGGCGATTTCGCTGCCGGCGTCGGCGAAGACGTAGAGTTCGCCGCCGCGGGCGCGGACTTCCTGCAGGTTGGACTTCAGCTTTTCGAGCAGTTCGTCGGCGGGGGCGATCGCGATGACGGGCATGTCCTTGTCGACGAGCGCGAGCGGGCCGTGCTTGAGCTCGCCGGCGGCGTAGGCTTCGGCGTGGATGTAGGAGATTTCCTTGAGCTTCAGCGCGCCTTCCATCGCGATCGGCCAATGGCGGCCGCGGCCGAGGAAGAGGGCGTGGTGCTTGCCGGCGAAGCGTTGCGCCCAGCGTTCGATTTCGGGTTCGAGTTCGAGGACTTTCTGTACTGCGACCGGGAGGTGGCGCAGCGCGCCGAGGTGGCGGGCTTCGTCGGCTTCGGACAAGCGGCCGGCGAGGCGCGCGAGCGCGAGGGTCAGCAACGCGAGCGCAGCGAGTTGCGTCGTGAAGGCTTTCGTCGAGGCGACGCCGATTTCGGGGCCGGCGCGCGTGATGAAGCGCAAGCAGGCTTCGCGGACGATCGCCGATTCCGGCACGTTGCAGATCGCGAGCGTGCGCGTCATGCCGAGGCTCTTCGCGTGCTTCAGCGCGGCGAGCGTGTCGGCGGTTTCGCCGGACTGCGAGATCACGACGACGAGCGTGTCGGGATCGGGCACGGATTCGCGGTAGCGGTATTCGCTGGCGATCTCGACGCTGCACGGCACTTTCGCGACCGATTCGAGCCAGTAGCGGGCGACGAGGCCGGCGTGATAGCTCGTGCCGCAGGCGAGCACGAGCACGCGCCGCACGCCGCCGAGCACGTCGGCCGCCTGGCTCCCGAAAAGTTGCGGACTCACGGTGCCGCCGCCGCCGATGATTTCGAGCGTGTTCGCGAGCGCCTGCGGCTGCTCGAAGATCTCCTTCTGCATGTAGTGGCGGTACTGGCCGAGCTCGACCGCGTCGGCGGACAGGCTCGACAGGTGCACTTCGCGCTCGACCGCGGCGCCGTCGGGCCGCACGATGCGGTAGCCGCCGACGCGCAATTCGGCGAGGTCACCGTCTTCGAGATACACGACCTTGCGCGTGACCTGCAGCAGCGCCGCGGTGTCGGACGCCGCGTACATGCCGTTGTCGGCGATGCCGAGCAGGAGCGGCGAGCCGCGCCGCGCCACGACCGCGCGCTCGGGCTCGGCTTCGGCGATCACGCCGATCGCGTAGGCGCCGACGAGCTCGTTCGTCGCCAGACGCACCGCCTCGAAGAGGTCGGGCTGCGTGCGCAGCTTGTAGTGGATCAGATGCGCGATCGCCTCGGTGTCGGTCTCGGATTCGAAGCGGTAGCCTTCGGCCTGCAGCTTGTCCTTGATCGCCTCGAAATTCTCGATGATGCCGTTATGGACGACCGCGAGCCCGCCGGAGATGTGCGGATGCGCGTTGCGCTCGGACGGGACGCCGTGTGTCGCCCAGCGCGTGTGCGCGATGCCCATGTTGGCGCGAAGCTCCTTCGCGTCGGCGAGCGCCGCGAGTTCGGCGACGCGGCCGGTCGAGCGCAGACGCTTCAGCCCGTCGGCGAGCACGGCGAGGCCGGCCGAATCGTAGCCGCGGTACTCGAGCTTGCGCAGCCCTTCGAGGAGGACGGGCACGACGTTGTCGGTCGCAATCGCTGTGACGATGCCGCACATGGTTCTTCTCCTGGCTTATTTTTTGACCGGCCGCTTCCAGCCGGGAATGCTGATCTGTCTGGCGCGCGACACCGTGAGCTCGCCGGCGGGCGCGTCCTTCGTCAGCGTCGTGCCGGCGCCGAGCGTCGCCCCGCGGCCGATGCGCACCGGCGCGACGAGCTGCGAGTCGGAGCCGATGAAGACGTCGTCCTCGATCGTCGTGCGGTATTTGTTCGCGCCGTCGTAGTTGCAGGTGATCGTGCCCGCGCCGACATTGACGCGCGCGCCGATGTCGGCGTCGCCGATGTACGCGAGATGGTTCGCCTTCGAGCCGTCGGCGATCGCGCTGTTCTTGACCTCGACGAAGTTGCCCAGATGCACGCCGTCGCCGAGCGTCGTCCCGGGGCGCGTGCGCGCGTACGGCCCGATCACGCAGTCGCGGCCGGTCGTCGTGTCCTCGACATGCGAGAACGGCGCGAGCCGCGTGCCCGCACCGAGGCGCGCATTGCGCACGACGCAGTTCGCGCCGATGCGCACGTCGTCGGCGATCTCGACACGGCCTTCGAAGACGCAATTCACGTCGATCTCGACGTCGCGCCCGCAGACGATCTCGCCGCGCACGTCGATCCGCGCCGGGTCGAGCAGCGTGACACCTTCGTCCATCAGCCGCGCGGCGATGTTGCGCTGGTGGATGCGTTCGAGTTCGGCGAGCTGCGGCTTGCTGTTGACGCCGAGCGTCTCCCACACCGCGTCGGGCGCGACGGTGACGATGTCGATGCCCTCGCCGACCGCCATGCCGATGATGTCGGTCAGGTAGTACTCGCGCTGCGCGTTGTCGTTGCCGAGCCGGCCGAGCCAGTCACGCAGCCGCGCGATCGGCGCGACGAGGATGCCGGTATTGACTTCGCGCACGCGGCGCTCGTCGGCGCTCGCGTCCTTCTCCTCGACGATGCGCACGACCTTGCCGGCGGCATCGCGCAGGATGCGGCCGTAGCCGGTCGGGTCGGGAAGTTCGACGGTCAGCAGCGCGAGCCGCCCGCTCCCTGCCGCGTCGCGCAGACGGCGCAGCGTCGGCGCGCCGATCAGCGGCACGTCGCCGTACAACACCAGCGCCATGCCGTCCTCGCCGAGATGGGGCAGCGCCTGCTGCACCGCGTGACCGGTGCCGAGCTGCGGCTCCTGCAGCGCCCACGCGACCTCCGCATGCTGCAAGCGCGCACGGACTGCGTCTCCGCCGTGGCCATAGACGACGCAGGTCCGGTCGGCGTCCAACGTTTGCGCTGCAGCAATCACGTGTTCGAGCATCGGCCGACCGGCGATCGGCTGCAGGACCTTGGGCAGCACCGAGCGCATCCGCTTGCCTTGACCGGCCGCGAGGATCACAACTTGCATGGGCGTTCCGTCTGGGGAAAAACGGCGCCGATTCTATCATGCAGCCCGGTATCGCCCCGGGTTCGACATGGTAACGCTACACTGCTCAGCGAATCATGTCGCACTGCAACAATAAAGTTGACCCAAATCGTGCAACGGCAATGAGGCGATGGCTAGAATTCGCGCGTCGCTTCAAAACACAGGGCAGGACACAATGACGCAAGCCGTATCCCAATTCATTCAGAACCGCGTCTTCGACGAAATCCAGGTGGGCGACCGTGCCGAACTCGTGCGCACGCTGCGTCCCGACGACATCCACCTTTTCGCGGTGATGTCCGGCGACGTCAACCCGACGCACGTCGACGCCGAGTTTGCCCGCTCGAGCCAGTTCCGTGAAGTCGTCGGCCACAGCATGTGGGGCAGCACGCTGATTTCGACCGTGCTCGGCACCGAATTTCCCGGGCCCGGCACGGTGTACGTGTCGCAGAGCCTGAACTTCTGGCGCCCGATCACGATCGGCGACACGCTGACGATCGGCGTCACCTGCCGCGAGAAATACGAACACAACCACCACATCGTGTTCGACTGCGTGGCCGTGAATCAGGATGGATTGAAGATCATCGACGGCAGGGCCGAAGTCCAGGCGCCGACCGAGAAGATCAAGCGCGCGCGCATCAACCTGCCGGAAGTGACGATCTCCGACCGCGAGCTGCGCTACGGCCACCTGCTGTCGATCACCTCCGGCAAGTCGCCGATCCCGATGGCGGTCGCGCACCCGTGCGACCCGGAGTCGCTGCGCGGACCGGTGCAGGCCGCGCGGGCGGGCCTCATCGACCCGGTCCTGGTCGGCCCGGAAGCCAGGATCCGCGCCCTCGCCGAACAGGAAGGGCTCGACATCAAGGGCTTCCGCATCGTCGACGTGCCCCATAGCCACGCAGCGGCCGAAACCGCCGTAGCGCTTGCGCGCGACGGCGTGGTCGAGGCGCTGATGAAGGGCTCGCTGCACACCGACGAGCTGATGAGCGCGGTGATCTCGAAGACGGGAGGGCTGCGCACGGCGCGCCGCGTGAGCCACGTCTTCATGGCCGACGTGCCGACCTACCCGCACCCGCTGATGATCACCGACGCGGCGATCAACATCGAGCCGACGCTCGAGGACAAGGTCGACATCATCCAGAATGCGATCGACCTCGCGCACGTGCTGGGTCTGGCCGAGCCGAAGGTCGCGATCCTGTCGGCGGTCGAGACCGTGACGTCGAAAATCCGCTCGACGATCGACGCCGCGGCGCTGTGCAAGATGGCCGACCGCGGGCAGATCACCGGCGGGCTGCTCGACGGGCCGCTCGCCTTCGACAACGCGATCTCGCTCGTCGCCGCGAAGACCAAGGGCATCCGCTCGCTCGTCGCCGGCAACGCCGACATCCTTGTCGTGCCCGACCTCGAGTCCGGCAACATGGTCGCGAAGCAGCTCGAATACCTCGCGAACGCGCTGATGGCCGGCGTCGTGCTCGGCGCGCGCGTGCCGATCGTGCTGACGAGCCGCGCGGATACGGCCGAAACCCGCACCGCGTCATGCGCGATCGCGCAGCTGATGGCGCACAAGAAGCGAGAGGCGCTGCTGGCATGAAAGCGGTTCTCGTCATCAACGCGGGGTCGAGCAGCCTGAAGTTCGCACTGTTCCCGACCGAGCCGGAGCTCGCGTCGAGCCCGGCACTGTCGGGGCAGATCGAAGGCATCGGCGCGACGCCCGAACTGTCCGCGAAGGATGCGCGCGGACAGCGCTTCCACGAGCCGGTCGATGCCAGCGGAAGCCTCGACGAACAACACCGCAGCGCGCTGAGCCATCTCTTCGGCTGGCTCGCCGCGCACAACCCGACGCTCGACATCGTCGCGGCCGGCCACCGCATCGTGCATGGCGGCGAGTTGCACAGCGCGCCGTTGCAGCTCAACGAATCCGTGCTGCGCGACCTCGACCGCTTCGTGCCGCTCGCGCCGCTGCATCAGCCGCACAACCTGCGCGCGGTCCGCGCGGTCGCTGCGCTGTTGCCGGAGATCCCGCAGGTCGGCTGCTTCGACACCGCGTTCCATCGCACGCAGCCGGCGCTCGCGCAGGCGTTCGCGCTGCCGCGCTCGATCACCGCCGAAGGCGTCAAGCGCTACGGCTTCCACGGACTGTCGTACGACTACGTCGCGCGCCAGTTGCCGGAGGTCGTCGGCGAACGCGCGCGCGGCGGCGTCCTGATCGCGCACCTCGGCAACGGCGCGTCGATGTGCGCGCTTCGGGAGGGCCGCAGCGTCGCGTCGACGATGGGCTTCACCGCGGTCGACGGCCTGATGATGGGCACCCGCACCGGCAGCCTCGACCCCGGCGTGCTGCTGTACCTGATGGAGCAGAAAGGCATGGACGCGAAGGCGCTGACGCGGCTGCTGTACAAGGAGTCGGGGCTGCTCGGGGTGTCGGGCATCAGCCAGGACATGCGCACGCTGCTCGCGTCCGACGCGCCGGCGGCGAAGGAAGCGGTCGATCTCTTCTGCTACCGCATCGCGCGCGAAATCGGCTCGCTCGCTGCAGCAGCGGGCGGGCTCGACGCGCTCGTCTTCACCGGCGGCATCGGCGAACACGCGGCGCCGGTGCGCGAACAGGTCGCGAAGCTGTCGGCGTGGCTCGGCGTGAAGATCGACGCGGAAGCGAACGCGTGCGACGCGTTACGCATCGACGCGCCGGACAGCCGCGTCGCGGTCGCGATCGTGCCGACGAACGAGGAAGGCATGATCGCGCGCTACACGGCCGAGGTGCTCGCGCTGTAACCCGAGGACGCGAGCAAAGCAAAAGGCGGCCGAGGCCGCCTTTTTTTATTCACCGGCTCGCCCCGTGAGGGCGACTCGCGGGATCAGCGCGGCAGGAGGGTCTCGCCCATCAGGAACTGGTCGACCTCACGGGCGCATTGACGCCCCTCGCGAATCGCCCACACGACCAGCGATTGGCCGCGCCGCACGTCACCGGCGGCGAAGACCTTCGGCGAAGTCGTCGCATAACAGCCGGCACCGTCGGTCGTCGCCATCGCGTTGCCGCGGCCGTCCCTCTCGACGCCGAACGCTTCGAGCAGGCTCCCCACCGGGTTCGTGAAGCCCATCGCGAAGAACACGAGGTCGGCCTTGACGTCGAACTCGGAGCCCGGCACTTCGGACATCTTGCCGTCCTGCCATTCGAGCCGGACCGCCTTGAGGCCCTCGACCTTGCCGTCGGCGCCATAGAAGGACTTCGTGGCGACCGCGAAATCGCGCTCGCAGCCTTCCTCGTGCGACGACGACGTGCGGAACTTGATCGGCCAGTACGGCCACGTCAGCGGCTTGTTCTCCTGCTCGGGCGGCATCGGCATCAGCTCGAACTGGGTCACGCTCGCCGCGCCGTGGCGGTTCGACGTGCCGACGCAGTCGGAACCGGTGTCGCCGCCGCCGATGACGACGACGTGCTTGCCTTCGGCCGAGATCGGATTCGGCGCGTCGCCGGCGACGGCCTTGTTCTGCGGGATCAGGAATTCGAGCGCGAAATGCACGCCGGCGAGCTCGCGCCCCGGCACCGCTAGGTCGCGCGGGACTTCGGAACCGGCGGCGAGGATCACCGCGTCGAACTCCTTCTTCAGCGTCTCGGCGTCGATCACTTCCTTGGCGTCGTTCGTGATGCCTGCGGGGACGTCCGCCGAGCCGACGACGACGCCGGTGCGGAAGGTCACGCCTTCGGCCTGCATCTGCTCGACGCGGCGGTCGATCAGCCCCTTCTCCATCTTGAAGTCGGGGATGCCGTAGCGCAGCAGGCCGCCGATGCGGTCGTTCTTCTCGAACACGGTGACGTCATGGCCGGCGCGCGCGAGCTGCTGCGCGGCGGCGAGACCGGCGGGGCCGGAGCCGACGACGGCGACCGTCTTGCCGGTCTTCGCCTGCGGCGGCCGCGGCGCGACCCATCCCTCTTCCCAGGCCTTGTCGATGATCGCGTGCTCGATCGACTTGATGCCGACCGGGTCCGCATTGATGTTCAGCGTGCACGCGGCCTCGCACGGCGCCGGGCAGATGCGACCGGTGAACTCCGGGAAGTTGTTCGTCTGATGCAGAACCTCGATCGCCTGGCGCCACTGGTTGCGATAAACGAGATCATTCCAGTCGGGGATGATGTTGTTCACCGGGCAACCGCTGTTGCAGAACGGAATGCCGCAGTCCATGCAGCGCGCGCCCTGCACCGCCGCCTGCTCGTCGGTCAGGCGCATGACGAATTCCTTGTACTTTGTCACGCGCTCGGCAACGGGCTCGTAGGCCTCGGAAAGACGCTGATATTCCAGAAATCCCGTGGGCTTGCCCATTTTTACGCGGCCTCCAGTTGCTTCTGCTTCAGCGCGGCCATCTCGGCCAGCGCCCGACGATATTCATGTGGCATCACCTTGACGAACTTGCAGCGCCACGCCGACCAGTTTCCGAGGATCTCGCGCGCGTGCTCGCTGCCGGTGTAGCGCGCGTGGCGCTCGATCAGCCCCTTCAGGATCAGCTCGTCGCCCATTTCGAGATGGTTGATGTCGACGCGGCCGTGCGATTCGAGGTCGTCGCCCGACTCCGAACCCTTGCGCGCCTCGATCTCTTCCGGCACCGGTTCGAGCGCGACCTGTGCCATGTTGCAGCGCTTGCCGAACGTGCCGTCCTCGTCGAGCACGTACGCGACGCCTCCGGACATGCCCGCTGCGAAGTTGCGGCCGGTCGGGCCGAGCACGACGACGGTGCCGCCGGTCATGTATTCGCAGCCGTGGTCGCCGACCCCCTCGACGACCGCGGTCGCGCCCGAGTTGCGCACCGCGAAGCGCTCGCCCGCGACGCCGCAGAAGTACGCCTCGCCTTCGATCGCGCCGTACAGAACGGTGTTGCCGATGATGATGTTCTCGGTGGAGAGGCCGCGGAACGACGCCTGCGGCCGCACCACGACGCGACCGCCGGACAGACCCTTGCCGACGTAGTCGTTGCCTTCGCCGACGAGTTCGAGCGTGACGCCGCGTGCGAGGAAGGCCGCGAAGCTCTGGCCTGCCGTGCCGCTCAGCGTGACGTGCAGCGTGTCGTCCGGCAGGCCGGCGTGACCGTACTTCGCGGCGACGCGGCCCGACAGCATCGCGCCGACCGTGCGGTTGATGTTCCTCACCGGCAGGTCGATGCGCACCGCTTCGCCGCGCTCGAGCGCCGGCTTCGCGAGTTCGACGAGCTGGTTGTCGAGCGCCTTCTCGAGGCCGTGATCCTGCGTCTCGATCTGACGCAGCGAGACGGTGTCCGGCACCGTCGGCCGGTAGAAGATGCGGCTGTAATCGAGGCCGCAGGCCTTCCAGTGCTCGAGGCCCTTCTTCATGTCGAGCAGATCCGCGCGGCCGATCAGGTCGTCGAACTTGCGAATGCCGAGCTGTGCCATCAGTTCGCGCACTTCCTCGGCGACGAAGAAGAAGTAATTGACCACGTGCTCGGGCTGGCCGGTGAAGCGCTTCCTGAGCTCCGGATCCTGCGTCGCGACGCCGACCGGGCAGGTGTTCAGGTGGCACTTCCGCATCATGATGCAGCCTTCGACGACGAGCGGCGCGGTCGCGAAGCCGAACTCGTCGGCGCCGAGCAGCGCACCGATGATGACGTCGCGGCCGGTCTTCATCTGGCCGTCGACCTGCACGCGGATGCGGCTGCGCAGGCGGTTGAGCACGAGCGTCTGCTGCGTCTCGGCGAGGCCCAGTTCCCACGGGCTGCCCGCGTGCTTGATCGAGCTCCACGGGGAGGCGCCCGTGCCGCCGTCGTGGCCGGCAATCACGACATGGTCGGCCTTCGCCTTCGCGACGCCGGCGGCGACGGTGCCGACGCCGATCTCGGACACGAGCTTCACGGAGATCGACGCCGAGGGGTTCGCGTTCTTGAGGTCGTGGATCAGCTGCGCGAGATCTTCGATCGAGTAGATGTCATGGTGCGGCGGCGGCGAGATCAGGCCGACGCCCGGCACCGAATGGCGCAGGAAGCCGATGTACTCGCTGACCTTGTGGCCCGGCAGTTGGCCGCCTTCGCCGGGCTTCGCCCCTTGCGCCATCTTGATCTGGATCTGGTCGGCGTTGACGAGGTACTCGGCGGTGACGCCGAAGCGGCCCGACGCGACCTGCTTGATGGCCGAGCGCAGGCTGTCGCCAGCCTTCAGTTCGAGGTCGCGCGCGATGCGGCCTTCGCCGATGATCTGCGACATCCGCAGCGCCTGCGTGACCGGCTTGAAGCGCATCGGATCCTCGCCGCCCTCGCCGGTGTTCGACTTGCCGCCGATGCGGTTCATCGCCACCGCGAGCGTCGCGTGCGCCTCGGTCGAGATCGAACCGAGCGACATCGCGCCGGTCGCGAAGCGCTTGACGATCTCCTTCGCCGGCTCGACTTCGTCGAGCGGGACCGGAGCGCCCGCCGGCTTGATCTCGAACAGGCCGCGCAGCGTCATGTGACGCTTGCTCTGGTCGTTGATCAGCTTCGCGTATTCCTTGTACGTGTCGGCCTTGCCGGAGCGGGTCGCGTGCTGGAGTTTCGCGATCGCGTCGGGCGTCCACATGTGCTCGTCGCCGCGCACGCGGAACGCGTAGTCGCCGCCCGTTTCGAGCATTTCGGCGAGCACCGGGTCGTTGCCGAACGCCTTCCGGTGCAGGCGCAGCGCCTCTTCCATGACTTCGAACACGCCGATGCCTTCGACCTGGCTCGTCGTGCCGGTAAAGTACTTGTCGCACAGCGCCTGCTTCAGGCCGACCGCCTCGAAGATCTGCGCGCCGGTGTACGACATGTAGGTCGAGATGCCCATCTTCGACATGACCTTCATCAGGCCCTTGCCGATCGCCTTGACGAAGTGCTTGATCGCCTTGTCGCCGGCCTCCGCGTCGCCCGCGATCTGCAGCAGCGTCTCCATCGCGAGGTAGGGATGGACCGCCTCTGCGCCGTATCCGGCGAGCACCGCGAAATGATGGACTTCGCGGGCGGAGCCCGTCTCGACGACGAGGCCGGCGCGCGTGCGCAGCCCCTTCGACACCAGGTGCTGGTGAATCGCGGAGGTCGCGAGCAGCGCCGGGATCGCAACGTGGGCGACATCGACCTTGCGGTCGGAAACGATCAGGATGTTGAAGCCCTTGAGGACCGCGTCCTCGGCTTCGGCGCACAGCGTCGCGAGCCGCGCCTCGACGCCGTCCTTGCCCCACGCGAGCGGGTAGCAGAGGTCGAGTTCGGTCGAGCGGAAGCGGCTGTCTGCGTACGCGGCAATGTTGCGAATCTTCGCCATGTCCGCGAAGTCGAGCACCGGCTGCGTGACCTCGAGACGGTACGGCGGGTTGATCTCGTTGATCTGCAGCAGGTTCGGCTTCGGCCCGATGAAGGACACGAGCGACATCACGAGCTGCTCGCGGATCGGGTCGATCGGCGGGTTCGTGACCTGCGCGAAGAGCTGGCGGAAGTAGTTGTAGAGCGGCTTTTCCTTCGCCGACAGCACCGCGAGCGGCGAGTCGTTGCCCATCGAGCCGGTCGCCTCCTCGCCGGACTTGCCCATCGGCTCGAGGATGAACTTGATGTCCTCCTGCGTGTAGCCGAAGGCCTGCTGACGATCGAGCACCGAGGCGGCACACTCGGGCGCGCCCGCGTCGGCCGGCGGCGCGAGTTCGTCGAACTTGATGTTGATGCGACGGATCCACTCGCGGTACGGCTTCGCAGTCGCGAGCGACTCCTTCAGCTCGCGGTCGTCGATGATGCGCCCTTGTTCGAGGTCGATCATGAACATCTTGCCCGGCTGCAGGCGCCACTTCTTGACTATCTTGCTGTCGGGAATCGGCAGCACGCCCGACTCGGACGCCATCACGACGAAGTCGTCGTCGGTGACGAGGTAGCGCGCCGGGCGCAGGCCGTTGCGGTCGAGGGTCGCGCCGATCTGGCGGCCGTCGGTGAAGGCAACCGCGGCCGGGCCGTCCCACGGCTCCATCATCGCCGCGTGGTATTCGTAGAACGCGCGCCGCCGCTCGTCCATCAGCGTGTGCGATTCCCAGGCTTCGGGGATCATCATCATCATCGCGTGGGCGAGCGAGTAGCCGCTCATCACGAGCAGTTCGAGCGCGTTGTCGAACGACGCCGAATCCGACTGACCGGGATAGATCAGCGGCCAGATCTTTTCGAGGTCGGCGCCGAGCAGCGGCGACGAGACGCCCTTCTCGCGCGCGCGCATCCAGTTGTAATTGCCGCGCAGCGTGTTGATCTCGCCGTTGTGCGCGATGAAGCGGAACGGGTGCGCGAGGTCCCACTTCGGGAAGGTGTTCGTCGAGAAACGCTGGTGCACGAGCGCGAGCGCGGACACGGTCCGCTCGTCGGCGAGGTCGCAGTAGTATTCGCCGACCTGGGTCGCGAGCAGCAGGCCCTTGTAATTCACGGTGCGCGCCGACATCGACACCATGTAGAACTCTTTGCCGTGCTTGAGATTCAGGTCGTTGATCGCGTTCGCCGCGCGCCGGCGGATGACGAAGAGCTTGCGCTCGAGCGCATCGGTGACCATGATCTCCGGCCCGCGGCCGATGAACACCTGACGCATGACCGGCTCCTTGGCCTTCACCGTCGGCGACATCGGCATCTCGCGATTGACCGGCACGTCGCGCCAGCCGAGCACGACCTGGCCTTCGGCCCGCACCGCGCGCCCGATCTCTTCTTCGCACGCGAGCCGCGAGGCCTGCTCCTTCGGCAGGAACACCATGCCGACACCGTATTCGCCGGACGGCGGCAGCGTGACACCCTGCTTCGCCATTTCTTCGCGGTACAGCGTGTCGGGGATCTGGATCAGGATGCCCGCACCGTCGCCCTGCAGAACGTCCGCGCCGACTGCCCCTCGGTGATCGAGATTCTTGAGGATCTCGAGCCCCTGACTAATGATTTCGTGGCTCTTGGCGCCCTTGATGTGAGCAATGAAACCCACGCCACAGGCATCATGTTCATTGGCCGGGTCGTACAGACCCTGCTTTTGGGGGAGATCCATCACGTTCTTCCTCGACACAGCACGTTTACCGGAAAAACCCGGCGCAAATCGGAGCGATCCGCGCCGCATGCAAAAAACGCACCAAAGTAGTGCGGACATCAAAAAAGCCGGGGTGCACTCGCACACCGGCTCTTCTCAGCCAGTGTGCACGCACACGGCCGCTACGTACCCTTCAGGCGGGCTAAAGAATATACATTCGTGAAACTCTCGTTTCAAGAATTTTTTGCATTGCGGTAAGACTATGATGATTCAATGAATTTCGCCCACTGCGAAGAGCCGGCGGTGCTCCTTCATCGCGTATCGATCCGTCATCCCGGCGATGTAGTCGGCGATCGCGCGGGGCTTGTCTGCCTGCGCGCGCACCTGATATTGCGGCGGCAGGAGGCGAGCGTCGCCCATGAACGCGTCGAAGAGATCCTTGATGATCCGGCGCGCCTTGTCGGTCATGCGCAGGACCTGATAGTGCTGGTAGAGCTCGTCGCGCAGGAAGAGCTTCAGCTCCTTCAGCCGCGGCTGCAGTTCTTCCGAGTACGCGACCAGCGGCGGCGCCCGATGCACGTCGGCGAGGCAGCCGACACCGGCGGCCGCGATGTTCGCCTGCGTCCTCGCGATGAGGTCGAGCGCCATCGTGTTGATCATACGGCGGATCGTTTCGTGGATCAGGCGACGGCCGCCGAGGCCGGGCCAGACGGTCTCGACCTCGCGGCGGCAGTCTGCGAAGATCGCGACCGACTCGAGCTGTTCGAGTGAAATCAGCCCCGAGCGCAGCCCGTCGTCGACATCATGGTTGTTGTACGCGATCTCGTCGGCGAGGTTCGTCAACTGCGCTTCGAGCGAGGGCTGCAGGCCGTCGAGGAAGCGCCGGCCGAGCTCGCCGAGCTGTTCGGCGCGGGTTCGCGAGCAATGTTTCAGGATGCCTTCGCGCGTCTCGTACGTGAGATTCAGGCCATCGAACGCGGCGTAATGCTCTTCAAGCACGTCGACGGTCCGCAAGGACTGCAGGTTGTGCTCGAAGCCGCCGTGCGCCTTCATGCACGCATTGAGCGCGTCCTGCCCGGCGTGGCCGAACGGCGTGTGACCGAGGTCGTGCGCGAGCGCGATCGCCTCGGCGAGATCCTCGTTCAGCCCGAGCGTGCGCGCTACGCTGCGGCTGATCTGGGCGACCTCGATGCTGTGTGTCAGGCGGGTACGGAAGAGATCGCCTTCGTGATTGACGAACACCTGCGTCTTGTATTCGAGGCGGCGAAACGCGGTGCAATGGACGATGCGATCGCGATCCCGCTGGAATTCGCTGCGGATGCCCGCCGACGGCTCGGGATGCTCGCGCCCGCGCGAATTCGACTCGGTGACGGCGAAGGCGGCAAGCGGGCTCATCGGCAGCGGGCTTCGATCGCGGCGGCGATGAGATCCGGCGCCGCTTCGCCGTGGATCACGGCCTTGCCTATCGCGCGCAGCAGGATCAATCGCAGGCGCCCGGCCTCGACCTTCTTGTCGCTCGCCATCAGGTCCAGGTAGCGTTCGACGGGCAAGCGGGGCCCGAAAACGGGAAGCCCCGCGCGCAGGTGCAGCGCCTCGATGCGGGCGACGTCCGCGGCATCGATCCAGCCGAGACCACGCGAGAGTTCGGCGGCCATCATCGTCCCGGCGGCGACCGCCTCGCCGTGCAGCCAGTTGCCGTAGCCCATGCCAGTTTCGATCGCATGGCCGAAGGTGTGACCGAGGTTCAGCAGCGCGCGCTCGCCCTGCTCGGTCTCGTCCGCGGCCACGACCTCGGCCTTGTTCGCGCACGAACGCTCGACCGCAAACGCCAGCGCCTCGGGGTCGCGCTCGAGCAGGCGCTCGATGTTCGCTTCCAGCCACTCGAACAGATCGAAATCGCGGATCAGCCCGTACTTGATCACTTCGGCGAGCCCGGCGCGAAGTTCCCGATCCGGCAGGGTATCGAGCGTGCCAATGTCGGCCAGCACCAGGCGCGGCTGGTAGAACGCTCCGATCATGTTCTTGCCGAGCGGGTGATTGATCGCGGTCTTGCCGCCGACCGACGAATCGACCTGCGACAGCAGCGTCGTCGGCACCTGGATGAAGGGCATCCCGCGCTGGTACGTCGCCGCAGCGAAACCCGACATGTCGCCGACGACACCGCCCCCGAGCGCGATCAGCGTCGTCGAGCGCTCGCAGCGCTCGACGAGCAGCGCGTCGAAGACGAGATTGAGTGTCTGCCAGTCCTTGTGCGACTCGCCGTCGGGAAGCTCGACGGCATGCACGGCGATGTCGGCCCGCTGCAGCGTCGCGCGCAGCCGGTCGAGGTACAGCGGCCCGACGACGTCGTTCGTCACGATGGCGACGCGCGGCGTCTTCAGAAACGGGCGGATCAGCGCCGGGTCGTCGAGCAGCCCGCGCCCGATCCGGATCGGGTAGGACCTATCACCCAGGGCGACATTCAGTGTTCGCATCTTTCTTCCTGAAGTCCTCGATCGCTTTCTCGATCTGCCGCACCATCCCGCCCGCGTTGCCGCGCCCGCCGTCGATGATGATGTCGGCGACCTCGCGGTAAAGCGGGTCGCGCTCGCGGTACAGGCTTTCGATCCGCTCGCGCGGATTAGGCACCTGGAGCAACGGGCGGTTGCGGTCGTGCCGCGTGCGCTCCCAGAGGACCGTGGTCGGTACGTTCAGATAGACGACGATCCCGCGTGACGTCAGAAGCGCGCGGTTCGCCGGCGCCAGCACGACGCCTCCGCCGGTGGCGAGCACGAGACCCGACTCGCGGGTCAGTTCGTCGAGAAGCTGGCTTTCCCGCCGGCGAAATCCGACCTCGCCCTCGATTTCGAAAATCGTCGGCACCTTTACGCCGGTGCGCGCTTCCATTTCGTGATCGCAGTCGACGAAGCGCATCTGGTGCCGCTTCGCATACTCCCGCCCCACCGTGGTCTTTCCGGCACCCATCATGCCAACGAGAACGACTAACACCAACGCAACATCCGAAGTTTGAGTTTCCAGACGTGCCGGCGAGCGGCCGGTGACGCCTTAACGGAGCGTTAGTGTATCCGTGACGATCCTCGGGGTGATGAAAATCAGCAGTTCGGAGCGATTGGCGATCTTCTGCGTATTGCGGAACAACGCGCCGACGTACGGAATGTCGCCGAGCACGGGCACCTTCGAGACGTTGCTCGTTTCCTCTTCCTCGTAGATGCCGCCGATGATGACGGTCCCGCCGTTTTCCACGAGCACTTCGCTCTTGATGTTCTTGGTGTCGATCGCCGGAACCGGGATGCCGGCGAGGTTCCGCGGCTGATCCTTGTTGACCAGCACCTGCAACTGGATCCGGCCGTCGGGAGTGATCTGCGGCTTGACCTTCAGCGACAGGACTGCCTTCTTGAACGACACGCTCGTCGCGCCGGAACTCGATGCCTCCTGATACGGGATCTCGGTACCCTGCTCGATCGACGCTTCGACCTGGTTCGCCGTGAGCACGCGCGGACTCGACACGACCCGCCCGCGCGCGTCGGATTCGAGCGCGGACAGTTCGAGGTTGAGGAAGCGCGTCGCCGCGTTGTTGAACAGGATCAGCGAGAACGTCGAGGGGGTGCCGGCTGCCGGTTGTGCAGGAAGATTGACGTTGGTGAAGTCATTGAGCGTCGGCACCGGGTCGACGATCTGCCCCGAATGGAAGGTCGTGTCGTTCAGGCTCGCACCCGGAAGGACCTTCTTGCCGCCGATCTTCCACGCCTCGTTGCCATGGAAGCCGAGCCTCACGCCGAGATCGCGCGCGAAATCCTTGTTCGCCTCGACGATCCGCGCCTCGATCATCACTTGGCGCGGCGGCACGTCGATTTCCTTGATCAGGCGGCGCAGTTCATTCAGGCGCGACGGAACGTCGGTGACGAAGATCTTGTTGCTGCGATCGTCGGACACGACGCTGCCGCGCTTCGACAGCACCGTCTGGTCCTTGCTCTTCAGGAAGTCGAAGATCTCCTTCGCCCTGTGGTAATTGATCTGGAAACCCTCGGTCTGCAGCGGCTCCAGATCCGCAATCTGCGCCTGCGCTTCCAGCTGCAGCTTTTCACGCGTCGCCAACTCCTCGCTGGGTGCGATCCAGATCACGTTGCCGGTCTTGCGCATGTCCAGGCCCTTCGCCTGGAGAATGATGTCGAGCGCCTGATCCCACGGCACATCCTTGAGGCGCAGCGTGAGACTCCCCTGGACCGAGTCGCTGGTGATGATGTTGAAGTTCGTGAAATCGGCGATCACCTGCAGCACCGAACGGACGTCGACGTTCTGGAAGTTCAGCGACAGCTTTTCACCGCCGTACTGGCCGCGGGCGCCCTGCACGAGCTTGTTCGGATCTTCGACGACGCGCCGCACTTCGAGCACGAACTGGTTGTCGCTCTGATACGCGTTGTGCTCCCACTGACCCGTCGGCGCGACCGTCAGCCGCGCGTTCTTGCCTTGGGGCTGTGCCGTGATCGACGTCACCGGCGTCGCGAAATCGGTGACGTCCGAGCGGCGGCGCAAGTGCTCAGGGATCGAGGTATCGAGGAACTCGACGACGAGGTTGCCGCCCTGCCGCCGGATGTCGATGCCGGTGTTGGGATTGGACAACTGCACCACCACGCGCGCCTCGCCGTCCTTGCCGCGACGGAAAGTCACGTCACGGATGCTCTTTCCTTCGCCCGCGGCGTCCTGCGCCTTCGGCGCGGCGAAGTTCGCCATCGCCTCCGACACCGACGTCGAAGCGACCGCGTCGCGATCGACGGGCGACAGCGCGATGATGACTTCCCGTCCGTCGACCCGCGCATCGAACGGCGTGACGCGGGACAGATTGAGCACGAGCCGTGTACGGTCGCCGACCTGCACGATGTTCGCGCTGCGCAGATCCCCTTGGCCGATGTCCTGCTGCGCGCGGCCGAGACCGTTGGTGGTACCGTGAAAATCGAAGGCGAGCCGCGGCGGATTGGCAACGCTGAAGCTCGGCGGCGGGCTCGCCAGCGGTTCCTTCAGCGTCAGCTTCACGTAGACGCTGCCGCCCTGCTGCGAAACGTCCATCGCGGTGATGCTGTTGGTCACGGCTCCCGCAGGCGCGGTCGACTGCGCGAGCGCTGCCGGGATCGACAGCACCAGCGCGACCAGCGTGCAGAACAGCGACATGAAACGCTTGTACATCATCGTGTTGCCTCCTGGCGCTCCTGCAACAGCAACTTGCTGGTGCGTTCCACCCAGTCGCCATTCAAGTCTTCGACGAGTTCTTTCACCGTGACTTCGGTTTCAGTGATGTTGGTGACCAGTCCGAAATTCTGGCCGACGTAATTTCCCACCCTGACCTGGTAGAGGCTCTTGTCCGCCTTGACCAGGGCATGTTCCTTGGCGCTCTGCTTCATCACCCCGACCAGCGCGAGCGACTCGAGCGGAAAGGCTTCGAGCGGTTCGCGCGCACGGCCGAGATCCGGCCCGTTGCCGGCGCGGGCTTTCGTCTCCGGCTCGATGCGCGCGGAGGCGAAAGGCGCGGCGTCGCCGGCGGTGTATTCGACGACCGGGAAAGGCTGCACGTCGGGAAGCGGCTTGACCGATCCCTTCATGCCTTTCTCCTGTTCCGCCATCCAGCCCTGGATGTCCTCCTGATCGGTCGAACACGCGGCGAGCGCGACCGCGGATGCGAGAATCAGAAGGCGCTTCATAGGACTCCTCACTTGGCCCCCTTCTTCTTCTGCTCCGCCTTGGACTGCTGGCGCTGCCGGGCGAGTTCTTCCTCATCGAGGTAGCGGTACGTCGTCGCCTTCGCGTCGAGCTTGAGCACTCCGTCCTTCTGCCCTTCGAGCGCGATGTTGTTGAGCGTCACGATGCGGGGCATCGCCGCGACGTCCTCGGCGAAGGCGCCGAGGTCGGCATACGCGCCGACGATTCGCACGTCGATCGGCATTTCCGCGTAGAAGTCCTTGACGACATCCGCACCCGGCTTGAACAGCTCGAACTGCAGACCGCGCCCGAGACCGGCCTGGTTGATGTCCGAGAGCAGCGAGTCCATTTCGGCACGGTTCGGCAGCTGCTTCAGCAGCGCGCCGAACTGCCGGTCCGTCTCCTCGAGCTGGAGCTTGTAGGCATCGAGATTGACCGCGAGCTTCTTCTTCGACAGCCAGTCCTGGCGCAGCTGGACTTCCTCCGCCTCCCGCTGTTCGAGCAGCGCGGACTGGTCCTGCCAGTCAAACCACCACGCCGCCGCCACCGTCGCGATGAGCAGCGCGATGAAAACGGCGATCCGCGGCGCCAGCGGCCACGCGCCGGGATCGTTCGGGTCGAGATCCTTGAAGTCCTGCGACAGGCGCTCGAAATCGATCTTGCGGAGCTCGTCGAGCGTCACGGTTTCGCCCCCTGCCCTTCCTGAGTCGCCGGATTCGCAATCCCGACGTTCAGCGCGAATTCGCTCACGCGGCGGTTGTTCAGGTTCGCGGTCTTCACTTCGATCAGGTTCGGCTGCTCGAAGAACGGCGATTCATCGAGGTTGCGCATCAGGTGGGAGACGCGCGAGTTCGACTGGGCATATCCCGCGAGCGCGATCTTCGCGCCCGTCTGCTTGATCGATTTCAGGAACACGCCCTCGGGCAGGCGCGTGCCGAGTTCGTTCAGCAGACGAACCGACTGGGCGCGCGCCGTCTGCAGCGACTCGATGACCTGCTTGCGCGCGACAAGCGCGTCGATCTGCTCGCGCAGGCGCTTGATCTCCGCAATCTCGCCGTCCAGCTTGCGAATCTCGGTCGTGAAGAGTTCGTTGCGCCGCTCCTGGCGCTCGACATAGCCCGCCATCACGGTATGCACGAGCACGCCGATGGCGAGACCCGCGAGAACCATGAGACCGGAAATGACGTAAAACTGCTGCCGCCGCTCCCGGCGCTTCAATTCCCGGTGGGGCAGCAGGTTGATTCGAATCATGGGTCGAATCTCCGAAGCGCCAGACCGCATGCGACCATCAGCGAAGGCGCATCAGCAAGCAGATTCTTCGGCCGGACGCGCGACGAGTTGAGCATTCCGGCAAACGGGTTGGCGATCATGGTCGCGACTTGCGTCCTGCCACCGACGACGTCGGCGAGGCCGGGCATGATTGCGCAACCTCCTGCCAGAACGATGTGGTCGACCTGGTTGTATTGCGTCGACGTGAAGAAAAACTGGAGCGCGCGCGAGACTTCGAGCGCGAGGTTGTCCATGAACGGGCGCATCAGGTCGCGCGCGTACTCCTCGGGCAGCCCGCCGGCGCGCTTCGCCGCCTCGGCCTCCTCGATGCTCATGCCGTACTGGCGGGCGATGTCCTGCGTCAGCTGGTTGCCGCCGAACGCCTGCTCGCGCGCATAGACCTGCTGGCCGTTCCGCAGCACCGAGACGTTCATCACATTCGCACCGATGTCGATGACCGCGACGATCTTGTTCTCGCTCCCGCCCGGCAACTGCTGACCGACGAGCTCGAACGCGGCTTCCCCGGCGAACGAATCGACGTCCATCACGACCGCTTTCAGACCCGCGGCCTCGACCACGGCGACGCGGTCCTCGACCTTCTCCTTGCGCGAGGCCGCAATCAGCACTTCGACTTCGTCGGGACTGCCGGGCGACGGGCCGACGGTCTGGAAATCGAGATTGACCTCGTCGAGCGCGAACGGGATGTACTGGTTCGCTTCGGACTCGACCTGCAGCTCCATCTCCTGGTCCCGCAAGCCGGCGGGGAGGATCATCTTCTTCGTGATGACCGCCGACGCCGGCAGCGCAACCGCGACCTGGCGAATGCCGGTGCCCATGCGCCGGAGCACCCGGCGGATCGAGTCGCTGACGGCTTCGATGCTGTTGATGTTGCCGTCGACGACGGCATCGCGCGGGAGCGGCTCGATCGCGTAGCGCTCGATCCGATACCCCTCCTTTCCGCCTCCGGACAGCTCGACCATCTTCACGGATGACGACGAAATGTCGAGCCCGGCCAGCTGGCGCGCCTTCGGACGGAACAGAGAGAAGTCGATCACAAAGAAAAGCCCTTGAATCTCTTGGCGTTACGCCAGTCGGGAGACAGGCGTTGCGGATGCTAGCAACAAGCGCGAAGGGTGTAAATAGATGTAACGTTTCCGCCTTTTGTCGCGAAGATGGAGGGGACCCCCGGGCGCCCGTATAATCGGGTCCCCTACCCTGTTCTGGACCTTGAATGCGCTGGGTTTTCTACCCTCTCGCCGCCCTGATCGTCGCGGTCATCCTCGGCGTCGCGACGCTCGGAGCAATGTCGGCGCTTGCGTGGCCGAACCTCCCGTCTCTCGAAGCCCTGACCGACTACCGGCCGAAAATTCCGCTGCGAGTATACACAGCCGATGGGCATCTTCTCGGCGAGTTCGGCGAGGAACGGCGAGCGGTCGTGCGGATCGACGAGGTCCCGGTCGAACTGAAGCAGGCGATCCTCGCCGCAGAAGACGAACGCTTCTACGAGCACCCCGGCATCGACGTGATCGGTATCGGGCGGGCGGCGCTCGCGAACGTCGTGTCGGGCGCGCGCGGCCAGGGCGCGTCGACGATCACGATGCAGGTCGCGCGCAACTTCTTTCTGTCGCGCGAGAAGACGTACAACCGCAAGCTCTACGAGATCCTGCTCGCGCTGAAGATCGAGCGCAGCCTGACGAAGGACCAGATCCTCGAGCTCTACGTCAATCAGATCTACCTCGGCCAGCGCGCCTACGGCTTTTCGACCGCGGCACGCACCTATTTCGGCAAGTCGCTGCAGGAACTGACCCTTCCCGAATCGGCGATGCTCGCCGGCCTGCCGAAGGCGCCGTCGGCGTACAACCCGATCGCGAACCTGCGGCGCGCGACGCTGCGGCAGCAGTACGTGCTGCGCCGGATGCTCGAAGCCGGCTTCATCGACCAGCAGACGCACGACGCCGCGGTGAATCAGGAGGTGGAGCTCGCGCGGGGCGGCGCGGCGAAAAACGAGCTGCGCGGCGACTACGTCGCCGAGATGGCGCGCCAGATCGCGGTCGAGCAGTTCGGCGAGGAGGCCTACGAGGCCGGCATCCGGATCGTCACGACGGTGACGCGCGACGACCAGCTCGCGGCGTACCGGGCGGTGCGCCAGGGCGTTCTCGATTACGACCGCCGCCGCGGCTACCGCGGGCCCGAAGGATTCATCGACGTCGAACGCGTCGCGAACGACGACGAGGAACGGCTCGACGAACTGCTCGCCGACGTTCAGGACCACGACGACCTCCTCGGCGCGCTCGTGCTTAACGCATCGCCGAAGCAGGTCACGGTCTATCGCCACGGCGAAACGATCAAGATCAGCGGCAACGGCCTGAAGTTCGCGGCGCCGATGCTCAACGACAGGGCGCCGCAGACGCGGCGGATCCGGCGCGGCGCGATCGTGCGCATCCGCGACCTCGGGGAAAAGGGGTGGGAAATCCTTCAGCTGCCGGAAGTCGAGGCTTCGCTGGTCTCGCTCGACGCGAATACCGGTGCAGTCCGCGCGCTGATCGGCGGCTTCGATTTCAACCGCAACAAGTTCAACCACGTCACGCAGGCCGTGCGTCAGCCCGGCTCGAGCTTCAAGCCTTTCATCTATTCGGCGGCGCTCGAGCGCGGGTTTTCGCCCGGCAGCATCGAAGAAGACGCGCCGCTGTTCTTCCCGGCGGGCATCACCGGCAGCAAGGACTGGGAGCCCAAGAACTACGACGGCAAGTACGACGGCCTGATGACGCTGCGCGACGGGCTCGTGCGCTCGAAGAACATGGTATCGATCCGCCTGCTGCAGGCGATCACGCCCGAGTACGCGCAGGACTACATCGCGCGCTTCGGCTTCGAGCCGGCGCAGCATCCGCCCTATCTGACGATGGCGCTCGGCGCGGGCTCGGTGACGCCGTGGCAGATGGCCTCCGCGTACGCGGTGTTCGCGAACGGCGGCTACCGGGTCGATCCCTACGTCGTGAAGGAGATCATCGACGGCCGGGGCAACGTCGTCGCGAAGGTCGACCCGCCGATCGCCGGCGAGAGCGCGCCGCGCGTGATCGATCCGCGCAACGCGTGGCTGATGGACTCGATGATGCGGGACGTCGTGCGCCGCGGCACCGCGACGCGCGCGCTGGTCCTCAAGCGCGGCGACCTGGCGGGCAAGACCGGGACGACGAACGACTACGTCGACGCGTGGTTCACCGGCTACAACCCCGACCTCGTCGCGGTGAGCTGGATCGGCTACGACCAGCCACGCAACCTCGGGCGCGGCGAGACCGGCAGCGCGGCGGCGCTGCCGATGTGGGTCAACTACATGCGGGCCGCGCTGAAGGACATGCCCGAAAAGGCGCAGCCCCGTCCTGACGGACTGCTCGAGGTACAGTTCGACGGCGCGCGCGCGGAGTACGCCTATCGCGAGAACGCCGCGTCGCTGGCGCAGCAGATGCCAACGGTCGGCAACGAGTTCGCGCCGGCCGGCGAAGCCCCCGAGGAAGCGATTCCGCTGCCGGTGCAGCCATCGATTCCGACCGTCGTCGCGAATCCGGCGCCCGTCGTCGAGCGCACGCCGGTGCCGGTGAAGCGCTGATCGCCCGGGCGGCGGGTCAGCCCGCCGTCAGGGTCACGCTCGTCCCGGACTGCTCGCCGACGAGTTCCGACAGAAGCGCGTAGAGCTCGGTGCCGTCACGCGTCGCGACCCAGCGGCCGCCTTCGGGCCGGAAATGAAAGCCGCCGGATTTCGCCGCGACCCAGATCTCGCGCGCGGCCGAATGGCGGTTGATGATCATCTTGGTGCCGTTCTCGAACTCGATTTCGAGCACGCCGCCCGGCTTCGGCTCGATGTCGATATCGGCGCCGCAATCTTCGAGTGCCGCCTCGATGCGTTCGAGTTCCGCTTCGGCGAGCGCGTTGAACTCCGACTCTTCCATGCTCCCTCCTTCTGTTAGGATTCCCGCTTTTCCGATCGACGACACCATGCGAGCGACTTTCTCCGCGGCCCTGCTCGGCGGCGCGCTGTTACTGTCCGGTTGCGGCATCAAGGGTCCGCTGTACATGCCGCAGATTCCCGCCGCACCGGCGAAGCCCGCTCCGTCGTCCGGCGCCGATCATAGCAAAGCCCCCTCCGCTCCAGCCGATTCCCGATGAACCCGCAATTACCGATCTCCACGCTGCACTCCGGCCCCGACGGGCTGCAACTTGAAGGCGTCGCGCTCGCCGCGATCGCGGCGCAGTACGGCACCCCGACCTACGTTTATTCGCGCCAGGCGCTGACGCAGGCCTTCGACGCCTACCGCGACGCGCTGTCCGGACGTCGTTCGCTCGTCTGCTACGCGGTCAAAGCCAATTCCAATCTCGGCGTGCTGTCGGCGTTCGCGAAGCTCGGCGCCGGCTTCGACATCGTCTCGGGCGGCGAGCTGGCGCGCGTCCTGGCGGCCGGCGGGGATCCCGGTAAGGTCGTATTCTCGGGCGTCGGCAAGAGCGAAGCGGAAATGCGCCAGGCGCTCGGCGCGGGCATCCGCTGCTTCAACGTCGAATCCGAACCCGAAATCGACCGGCTGAACGCGGTCGCCGGCGCCTGCGGCAAGGTCGCGCCGATCGCACTGCGGGTAAATCCGGACGTCGATCCGAAAACGCATCCGTACATCTCCACCGGCCTGCGGAACAACAAGTTCGGCGTCGCGTTCGACGCCGCGCTCGCGCTGTACCGTCACGCCGCGAAGCTGCCGCACCTGCGCGTGTCCGGCATCGCCTGCCACATCGGCTCGCAGCTGCTCGATCCGGCACCGATCGCCGAGGCGGCCGAAAAAGTCCTCGGCCTCGTCGACCGGCTCGCGGCCGAAGGCATCCATCTCGACCATATCGATCTCGGCGGCGGCCTCGGCATCCGCTACCGCGACGAAATTCCGCCGTCGGTCGCCGACTACCTCGCGCCGCTGCTGCGCCTCTTCGACGGACGCGACGAAGAGCTCTGCTTCGAACCCGGGCGGTCGCTGATCGGCAACGCCGGTTTGCTGCTCGCGCGCGTCGAATACCTGAAGCCCGGCGCGGAGAAGAGTTTCGCGATCGTCGATGCGGCGATGAACGACCTCGCGCGGCCGGCGCTCTACGATGCATACCACGAAGTGGTCGCGGTCACCCCGCGGGACGTGCCGCTGCACAACTACGAAATCGTAGGACCGATCTGCGAAAGCGGCGACTTCCTCGCACACGACCGCGACCTCGCCGTCGCGCCGGGCGACCTCGTCGCGCTGCTGTCGGCGGGCGCGTATGGCATGGCGATGAGCTCGAACTACAACACGCGTCCGCGCGCGGCCGAGGTGATCGTCGACGGCGCGACGGTCCATCTCGTGCGCGAGCGCGAGACCGTCGAATCCCTTTACGCGCTGGAGTCGCCGCTGCGCTGATCCCGGCCCGCGTCGGCTTCCTCGATCAGCGCGCTGCCGAACGCCTTCCACGCCGGTCCGCCGTGCGTGTGAAGGCCGGTTTCGGCGCTTTCCTGCATCGTGCGCAGCATCAGCACAGCGAACGCGAACAGTTCGCCGCGCGCTTTCAGTTGCGGATCGGGGTCGCGCAACAGCGCGCGCGTATGCTCGGCGCCGCCGTCGAGCGCCTCGCGCGCAAGCCGGCGCAGCGCGGCCCTGTCCGACCAATCCAGCCCGAGCAGGATGCCCCGCTTCAGGATCTCGCGCTCCACTTCGATCGCGTCGCGCGCGAAATGCTCGAAGCCGCTCATCGGCCCATGCTCGTCATCGCGCGTTCGATCGTGGGCACACGCTTTGGCCCGGGCTCAGTGCCCCAGCCTCATCGCTCGAAGATCTCGTCGAGGCAGCGGCCGAGCGCGTCCTCCCAGCGCGGCATCACGACGCCGAAGCGCGCCTGCAGCCGGCCCGGCAAAAGGCAGGAGTTCGCCGGTCGCGCCGCGGGCGTCGGGTAATCGGCCGACGGAATCGGCTCGACGGTCCGGACTTTCACGCCTCCGTCCGGCAGTCGTGCGCGCGCGGTGGCGAAGATCGCCTCGGCAAAGCCGTGCCAGCTCGTCGCGCCGCGGGACGCGAGGTTGAAGACGCCGGACGCGAACTCGGCTCGTTGCCGTTCGGACTGCGCCTGCGCGACGATCAACGCGGTCGCATCGGCGATGTTGCGCGCCCACGTCGGCGCCCCGACCTGATCCGCGACGACCCGCAGCGTCTCGCGTTCAGCACCGAGGCGCAACATCGTGCGGACGAAGTTGCCCCCGCGCGCCGCGAACACCCAGGTCGTGCGCAGGATAAGGTGATCGCAGCCGCTCGCGCGGATCACGGTTTCCCCGGCGAGCTTGCTGCGCCCGTAGGCGTTCAGCGGTGCGACCGGGTCGTCCTCGTCGTACGGCGACGCGTTCGTGCCATCGAACACGTAGTCGGTCGAGTAATGGACGAGCAACGCGCCCGCGGCTTTCGCGGCACGCGCGAGTTCGCCCGGCGCGGTGCCGTTCACCGTCGTCGCGAGCGCCTCCTCGCTTTCGGCGCGGTCGACCGCGGTGTAGGCCGCGGCATTGACGATGACGTCCGGCGCGAGGTCCGCGACGAGCTGCGCCAGCATTTCGGGGCGCGACAGGTCGCAACGGCTGCGATCGAGCGCGATGACGTCGCCGAGCGGCATCAGGGCACGCGCGAGTTCCCAGCCGACCTGGCCGTTCGCGCCGGTGACGAGCAACTTCACGCGAACACCTCGCAATCGGCGAGCGCCTTGCCGTCGCGGTCCTTCGCCGACAGCACCGGTTCGGCGTCGAGCGGCCAGTCGATGCCGACCGCGGGATCGTCCCATTTCAGGCAGCGCTCGTGTTCCGGCGCGTAGTAGTCGGTGGTCTTGTAGAGAAAATCCGCCGATTCCGTCAGCACGACGAAGCCGTGCGCGAAGCCCGGCGGCACCCAGAATTGGCGATGGTTGTCCTCGGACAGCTCGACGCCGGCCCAGCGGCCGAAGGTCGGCGACGCGCGGCGCAGATCGACGGCGACGTCGAACACCGCGCCGCGCACGACACGAACGAGCTTTCCCTGCGGCTGGCGGATCTGGTAGTGCAGTCCGCGCAGAACGCCGCGCGCCGAGCGCGAGTGGTTGTCCTGCACGAAGGTCTCCTCGAGCCCGGTCGCGTCGCGGAAGGCGCGTGCGTTGAAGCTCTCGAAGAAGAAGCCGCGCGCGTCGCCGAAGACTTTCGGTTCGATGACGAGCACGTCCGGAATCGCGGTCGGAGTCGCTTTCATCAGAACACCCGTTCTTCGAGAAGGCGCTGCAGGTACTGGCCGTAAGCGTTCTTCGCAAGCGGGCGCGCGAGCTCGGCGAGCTGCGCGTCGTCGATCCAGCCGGCACGCCAAGCGATTTCCTCGGGACACGCGACTTTCAGCCCTTGCCGCTTCTCGATCGTCTGGATGAACAGGCTCGCGTCGAGCAGGCTCTCGTGCGTGCCGGTGTCGAGCCAGGCATGACCGCGGCCCATGACCTGCACATCGAGCTGGCCGGCGTCGAGATAGTCGCGATTGACGTCGGTGATCTCGAGCTCGCCGCGCGGGCTGGGCTTCAGCCCACGCGCGATGTCGACGACGCGCCAATCGTAGAAATACAGGCCCGTCACCGCGTAGCGGCTCTTCGGCTTCGCGGGTTTTTCCTCGAGGCTCACCGCGCGCCCCTTCGCGTCGAACTCGACGACGCCGTAACGCTCCGGGTCCTGCACCGGATACGCGAACACGGTGGCGCCGCGCTCGCACTCGCGCGCAGCGCGCAGGTCGTCGGCGAACTCGTGGCCGTAGAAAAGGTTGTCGCCGAGCACCAGCGCCGACGGGCCGCCGGCGATGAAGTCCTCGCCGATCAGGAAGGCTTGCGCGAGACCGTCCGGGCTCGGCTGCACCGCGTACTGCAGGTTCAGCCCCCAGCGGCGGCCATCGCCGAGCAGCTGCTCGAAGCGCGGCGTGTCCTGCGGCGTCGAGATGATCAGGATGTCGCGGATGCCGGCGAGCATCAGCGTCGTCAGCGGGTAGTAGATCATCGGTTTGTCATAGACCGGCAAGAGCTGCTTCGACACCGCGAGCGTCGCCGGATGCAGTCGGGTGCCGGATCCGCCGGCGAGGATGATGCCCTTGCGCTTCATGTCGAGCTCCCTTCGCGTTGCCCGTAGTTGCGGTCGACCCACGCGCGGTACTCGCCGCTCTGCACGTGCGCGACCCAGTCCTGGTTTTCGAGGTACCACGCGACCGTCTTGCGGATGCCGGTCTCGAACGTCTCCGCGGGACGCCAGCCGAGCTCGCGCTCGATCTTGCGCGCGTCGATCGCGTAGCGGCGATCGTGGCCGGGACGGTCGGCGACGTAGGTGACGAGGCGCCCGTGCGGGCCGGCCGGATCGGGCCGCAGCTCGTCGAGCAGCGCGCAGATCGTCTGCACGATCTCGATGTTCGGCTTCTCGTTCCAGCCGCCGACGTTGTAGGTCTCGCCGACACGCCCGCGCACGAGCACTTCGCGGATCGCCGCGCAGTGGTCGCCGACGTACAGCCAGTCGCGCACGTTGCGGCCGTCGCCATAGATCGGCAGCGGCCGGCCGGCGAGCGCGTTCGCGATCATCAGCGGGATCAGCTTCTCGGGGAACTGGTACGGACCGTAGTTGTTCGAGCAGTTCGTCGTCAGCACCGGCAGCCCGTAGGTGTGATGCCACGCGCGGACGAGGTGGTCGGACGCGGCCTTGCTCGCGGAGTACGGGCTGTTCGGCTCGTAGGCCTTCGTCTCGGTGAAGGCCGGGTCGTTCGGGCCGAGCGAGCCGTACACCTCGTCGGTCGATACGTGCAGGAAGCGGAACGCGGCTTTCGCGTCGCCGTCGAGCGCCGACCAGTACGCGCGCGCCGCTTCGAGCAGCGTGAACGTGCCTTCGACGTTGGTGCGGACGAAGTCGCCGGGGCCGTGGATCGAGCGATCGACGTGGCTTTCGGCAGCAAAATGCACGACTGCGCGCGGCCGGTGCTCGACGAACAGGCGGTCGACGAGCGCGCGGTCGCAGATGTCGCCGTGGACGAAGACGTGGCGTGCATCGTTCGCGAGCGATGAGAGGTTTTCGCGGTTCCCGGCGTAGGTCAGCGCGTCGAGGTTGACGAGCGGCTCGCCGGTTTCGCGCACCCAGTCGAGCACGAAGTTGGCGCCGATGAAGCCGGCGCCGCCGGTGACGAGGATCATGATCGGTCCTTTGGACGGAAATCCGGTTATGCGTCGTAGAATCGGCGCTTTGCCGGCCTTGGAAAGGGGCGAATTGTAGCGCGTCCGGATGACGGAACGCTTCGCGCCGCTGCCGCCGCTTTTGTTTCCCGGGATCTCCATGACCTTCACCCGCGCGTTGCGCCCCGCTCTCCTTTTGATGCTTTTCGCATGGATCGCCGGCCTCCAGGCCGCCGAGCTGCCCGCGACGGTGCGCGATGCGCTCGACGCCGCGGCGATCCCCGGAACGAACGTCGCGGTCTGGGTGCAGCCGGTCGACGGCGGCGCGCCGCAGCTCGCCGCAAATCCCGACCGCTCGATGAATCCTGCGTCGGTGATGAAGCTCGTCACCGCGTTCGCCGCGCTCGAACACTTCGGTCCGGCACACACCTGGACGACGCGCGTGACGACGAACGGCCGGGTGCGCGGCGGCGTGCTCGACGGCGACCTCTTCATTGTCGGCGGCGGCGACCCGATGCTCACCGACGAGCGGATGTGGAAGCTGCTGCGTCGCGTGCGCGCGCTCGGCATCGACATCGTTCGCGGCGACATCGTGCTCGACGGCTCCGCATTGCGGCTGCCGCCGCACGACCCGCAGGCGTTCGACGGGCGTGGCCTGCGGCCGTACAACAGCGCGGCGCACGGGCTGCTGCTGCATTTCAACACGCTGCAGCTCACGCTGCTGCCGGCGGCCAACGCCGGCGAGCCGGTGACGGTCGCCGCAAATCCCCCGCTGCAGGGGCTCGAGATCGACAACCGCATCGCTACCGCCGACGGCGACTGCGGCGTGTGGTACGCGAACCTGGATGCACGGCTGGAAGCGGGCGCGGCGGGAGAGCGCGTCGTGCTCCTCGGCAGTCTGCCGGCCCGCTGCGGCCGGCGGGATTGGGGCGTGTCGCCGCTCGCGCCCGAGCGCTTCGCGGTCGCCGCCGTCGCGGGGCTGTGGGCCGAAACCGGCGGCAAGGTCGAAGGCATCGTGCGGCCGGGCTCGGCGCCCACGGACGCGTCGCCGCTGCTCGAAGAGACGTCGCCACCGCTCGCCGACGTGCTGCGCGAAATGAACAAATGGTCGAGCAACGTGATCGCGCGCCAACTGCTCGCGTCGCTCGGCGCCGGACCGGAAGCTGCGACGAGCGTGGCGGACGGGGGCGACACCGGAACCGCGCACGCACTCGCAGGCGGTGAGCCTAAATCGACCGCCGAAGCTGGAGCGGATGAGCCGGCGGGCGCCGCGACGACGTCGGGGTCCGCCGCTCCGGTGGAGACCTTCGGGATCCGCGCCGACGCCGCGACGGTCGAAACGCATC
Organism: Aromatoleum sp.; assembly: GCF_032027225.1. GTDB lineage: Bacteria > Pseudomonadota > Gammaproteobacteria > Burkholderiales > Rhodocyclaceae > Aromatoleum. The sequence goes on from NZ_JAVSMM010000020.1 coordinate 30,323, forward strand.
CGATCGACATGGTCGCGGCCGGCGCCGACGCCGCGCACGCGCAGCTCGCCGCGGCGGGCATCGACACGAGCGGGCTCGTGATCGCCAACGGCTCCGGCTTGTCCCGGATCGAAAGCGTCACCGCGCGCACGCTCGGAGAAATGCTGCTCGCGGCGTGGCGGCGCCCGTACATGCCGGAATTCGTCGCGTCGCTGCCGATCGTCGGCGTGGACGGCACGCTGCGCGACCGCCTCGCCGCCAGCCCGGCAAGCGGACATGCACACCTGAAGACTGGCTACATCAACGGCGTGCGCGCGATCGCCGGCTACGTGCTCGACCGCAACGGCCGCCGCCACGTCGTCGCGATGCTCGTCAATGACCCGCGTGCGGTCGACAGCCGGCCGGCACTGGACGCGCTGATCGAATGGGTATGGCAGGGCGAAGCCGACGCCGACCCCGCGTCATCGAAGTAACCTGATGCGCGCGCAAATCAACAGTGGCCGCGCCGCGCTGGCGAGAATCGCAACGGCGGGACCGGTTTTGCGACGAGCCTGACAAAGGGCGGTCGCAGGGCTTCGACAGCTCGACCCGAACGGCGGCTGCGTGCCGAGTCGAGAATCAGTCTTCCCGCGGTATCGGCATCGTTTGCCGCTGCAGCAGATTCCACCAGCCGCGCGCGACGCGGTAGACGATCCAGAGCCCGGCGCCGGCGATCAGCACGAGCGCGAACGGGATGCCGATCAGGGTCAGCGCGAGCATCACCGACGCGACGATCCACAGCAGCGCGAACCAGAACGTGCGAATCTGCCAGCGGAAGTGGCTGTCGAGCCAGGTGCCGCGCACCGCGGAGCGCTTCCAGTAGTTCAGGATCACCGCGACGATCGACGGCACGCTCGCGACGAAGCTGCCGATGATGGTCGCCGAACCGGCGATGCCGCTGAGGACCGCGAACGCGTGCAGACCGTAGATCAGGTGCGTCAGCGTCACGAGATTGCCGAGATCGCGGGTCGCGAGCGGCGTCCCGTCGGGGGCATACGAAGGCATTCGGTTCTCCTTGCGGTTGAAGGCTTCCTGCATCGACTCCTGGTGCGCCGGCTCGTTCGCCGCTACAACCCGAGGTCGCTCCACATCGCGTCGACACGCGCCTTGACATTGTCATCCATGACGATCGGCCGGCCCCATTCCCGCGTCGTCTCGCCCGGCCATTTGTTCGTCGCGTCGAGCCCCATCTTGCTGCCGAGGCTCGCGACCGGGCTTGCGAAGTCGAGATAGTCGATCGGCGTGTTGTCGACCATCACCGTGTCGCGCGTCGCGTCGACGCGGGTCGTCAGCGCCCAGATCACTTCCTTCCAGTCGCGGATCGCGACGTCATCATCGACGACGATGATGAACTTTGTGTACATGAACTGCCGCAGAAAGCTCCAGATGCCGAACATCACGCGTTTCGCGTGGCCGGGGTACTGCTTCCGGATGCTGACGACGGCGAGGCGATACGAGCAGCCTTCGGGCGGCAGGTAGAAATCGACGATCTCGGGAAACTGCTTCTGCAAGAGCGGCACGAACACTTCGTTCAGCGCGAGGCCGAGCATCGCCGGCTCGTCGGGCGGCTTGCCGGTGTAGGTCGAGTGATAGATCGGGTCGCGGCGCATCGTGATGCGCTCGATCGTGAATACCGGAAAATCCGAGACTTCGTTGTAGTAGCCAGTGTGGTCGCCGTAGGGCCCTTCGGGCGCGGTGTCGTTGGGGTGGATGACGCCTTCGAGCACGATCTCGCTGGAGGCCGGCACCTGAAGATTCGAGCCGAGACACTGCACGACCTCGGTCTTCGCGCCGCGCAGGAGGCCCGCGAACTGGTATTCCGAGAGCGAGTCGGGCACCGGCGTCACCGCGCCGAGGATCGTCGCCGGATCGCAGCCGAGCACGACCGCGACCCGGAAGGGCTCGCCCGGATGCGCGAGCTGGTGCTCGCGGAAATCGAGCGCGCCGCCGCGATGCGCGAGCCAGCGCATGATCACGCGGTTCGGTCCCAGCACCTGCTGGCGGTAGATGCCGAGGTTCTGGCGCTTCTTGCCCGGACCGCGCGTGACGACGAGGCCCCAGGTGATCAGCGGCGCGACGTCGCCGGGCCAGCAGTGCTGGATCGGCAGCTTCGCGAGGTCGACGTCGGCCCCTTCCCAGACGATCTCCTGGCACGGCGCGGAGCGCTGCACCGCCGGCGTCATGTTCAGCACCTGGCGGAACACGGGCAGTTTCTCCCACGCGTCCTTGAGCCCTTTCGGCGGCTCGGGCTCCTTCAGGAACGCGAGGAGCTTGCCGACTTCGCGCAGCGGCGTCTGCCAGTCGCCGTCCGGCAATTCCTCGCCCATGCCGAGCGCGACGCGCTGCGGCGTGCCGAAGAGGTTCGCGAGCACCGGGATCGCCTGCGGCACCCCGCGCGTCGTCGGCCGTTCGAAGAGCAGCGCCGGGCCGCCGGCGCGCAGCACGCGGTCGGCGATCTCGGTCATCTCGAGGTGGGTGTCGACCGGAATGGCGATGCGCTTCAGCTCGCCGCGCTGCTCGAGCTGGGCGATGAAGTCGCGGAGGTCCTGGTATTTCATCGGAAGGTCGTCTTTGAAGAATTCAGTTTGTCGCGAGTCGCCGTCAGCGGCCGGCGATTTCGAACGCCCATTTCGCGAGCACGAGCGCGGCGAGCAGCCAGATCACGACGATGACCGCGGCCGCCGTGCGGCTCACCGGCCGTTCCGTCGCGAGCGCCGCCTGGCTCCGCGCGGACTCGATCACTTCCGGCGGCGTCAGCCGCACGACGAGCGCGATGCCGAGCGGCACGATCAGGAGATCGTCGAGGTAGCCGATCACGGGGATGAAGTCGGGAATCAGGTCGATCGGGCTCAGCGCGTACGCGGCGACGCAGAGCGCGAGCACGCGCACCGCGAGCGGCGTGCGCGGGTCGCGTGCGGCGAAATAGACGGTCAGCGTGTGCGTCTTCAGCGATTTCGCCCAGCGCTTCAGACTGGCGCCGCCCACTGCCATCAGCGGTACCGGTTGATCGTGTCGCGGGTGTCGAGCGCGGCGCGGCGCGCGGCGTCGGCGTAGTCTTCCCCGCCTCCAGCGTAGAGGATCGCGCGCGACGAGCTGATCATCAGCCCCGTGCCGTCGGCGCTGCGGCCGGCGCCGACCGTCGCGGCAACGTCGCCGCCCTGTGCGCCGATGCCCGGCACCAGCAGCGGCAGCTCGCCGACGAGCTCACGCACGCGCGCAATCTCGTTCGGGAAGGTCGCGCCGACGACGAGGCCGCAGTTGCCGCTCGCGTTCCACTCGTCGGCGACGAGGCGCGCGACGCGCTCGAACAGCCGCTCGCCGCCGCCGACGTCGAGGAACTGCAGGTCGCTGCCGCCCGGGTTCGACGTGCGGCACAGCAGGATCACGCCCTTGTCGGGATATTCGAAATACGGCTCGACCGAATCGCGGCCCATGTAAGGGCTCACCGTGATCGCGTCGGCGCGGTAGCGTTCGAACGCCTCGACCGCGTACTGTCCGGCGGTGCTGCCGATATCCCCGCGCTTCGCGTCGAGCACGACCGGGACGCCCGGGTGGCGTTCGTGGAGATGCGCGATCAGCGCTTCGAGCTGGTCCTCGGCGCGGTGCGCGGCGAAATACGCGATCTGCGGCTTGAAGCAGCAGACGAGGTCGGCGGTCGCGTCGACGATCCCCTTGCAGAATTCGAGGATCGCATCGGGCCGATGTGCGAGGTGGGCGGGAAACCGTGCGGGGTCGGGATCGAGGCCGACGCAGAGCAGGCTGTCATTGCGCTGCCACGCGGCACGGAGGGCGGTCATGAAATGCATCGGGGCGTCCGGAATTGGTCCGGGGCGAATGATAAGCCGCAAAGCGGCGCCCGGCATTCGCGGCTTGCAAAAGCGCCCGCGTCTGCCATGACTGCCCGTACGCTGCGCGGCGACCGACCGTCCATCGGTTGCGTTGAGCGGTAAGGAAGGACTGAGTGAAGTGATTTCCGGCAGCAACGGCTTACGGAAGCGTGCCCGTCGGCCTACGCTTCGCTCACGCCGCCCCTCCCGATCGATCCGTCGGCCTCACGCACGCGGATCGCACCGAGCCGGCCTTGTCCGACATTGACGCCGTCCGCAAGCCCCCGCGCCCGAGGCTCCGGGCGGAGGGCGAACGGTTCAGCTTTCGATCTTGAGGATCTTCTTCGCCTTCTCGAGCGTATCGAGCGATTCCTGGTGCTTGCCGGCGGTGTGCAGCGATTCGCCTTCGGCGCGCAGTTTCTTCACCTCGGTCATCTGCTCGGCGCTGAGCTGCGGATTCTTCGCCAGCGCCTCGTCGATCTTCTTCATCTCGGCCGGACAGTGGAACGCGAGCGCTGCGCCGGAAAACGCCATCGCGAACAGGCCCGCAGCCAGGCTCTTCTTCATCTCTGTCTCCTTGGGGTGCGCGGCGAACCGCCGCTGAATCGACCGACGAATCGCGGTCGGTTCAGCCTAGCTCACGCGGCCGGAAACGCAACGTAGTCGGTGACGAGCGCGGCGAACAGCGCGAAACCGACCCAGTTGTTGTGCAGGAAGGCCTTGAAGCACGGCGCGCGCTCGCGGCCGCGGATCAGCAGGTAGTGGTAGACGGCGATGCCGGCGGCGACCGCGATGCCGGCGAAGAAGAAAGCCCCGCGCCCGGATTCGACGCCGACGAGCGCGATCAGGCCGAACGTCGCGGCGTAGCACAGCATCACCGCGGCGACGTCGAAGCGGCCGAACGTGATCGCCGACGTCTTGATGCCGATCTTGAGGTCGTCGGGCCGGTCGACCATCGCGTACTCGGTGTCGTACGCGATCGCCCAGAACACGTTCGCGAGCAGCAGCAGCCACGCGGCCGTCGGCACTTCGCCCTGCACCGCCGCGAAGCCCATCGGGATGCCAAAGCCGAACGCGATGCCGAGGTAGGCCTGCGGAATCGCGAAGAAGCGCTTCATGAACGGATAGCTCGCGGCGAGGAACAGCGCCGGCACCGACAGCCAGATCACGAGCGGGTCGAGCGGCAGGATCAGCAGGAACGACACCGCGGCGAGGCCCGACGCGAGCATCAGCGCCTCGCGCACGCTGACCGCGCGGGTCACCAGCGGCCGCTGCTTGGTCCGCTCGACGTGACCGTCGAAATCGCGGTCGGCGTAGTCGTTGATTACGCACCCGGCCGAGCGCATCAGCACCGTACCGAGCACGAAGATCACGAGAACGTCGAGCGGCGGGATGCCGTCGGCCGCGAGCCACAGCGCCCACAGCGTCGGCCACAGCAGCAGCAGGATGCCGATCGGCTTGTCGAGCCGCATCAGGCGCAGATACAGCGGCAGGCGGTTCGACAGGGCGACGGAGGTATTCATGTCGGCAACTCCAGGATCGTGGGCAGGAACAGCTCGCTGACGAGCAAGGCTCGGCCGCGCAGCCCGAAAAGCGAACGGCGTGCCCACACAGCGCGGGGCAGGCGGGGCGAGACGGCGAGCGCCCGATGATAGCGCGCATCGCGGCGATCGAGGCGCGCGCACGCGAGCGCGCCGCGGCGGATCGCCGGGTCGGCGAACAGCGCCGCGCCGAGCGGCCGCGCGCCGAGGCCGTGAAAGAGGTTCCACGCGCCGCGGACGTTGCGCCGAGGCAGGATGCTGCGCGCGTACACGACCGGGACGCCGTCGGCGACGAGCAGCACTTCGCGCAGCCACGCGAGTTCGCCCGCGCGCAAACCGAGCAGCGCCGCTTCGTCCGCGTGCGGCACCGCGAGGCTCTGTTCGAGGACGACGAGCGAGAACGCCGCGCAGCGCTGCCGGATGCGCGCGGTCAGCGAGCCGGGATCGGTCAGCCAGGGACGGAGTCGTTGCGGGACGCTGGCGCGCGGCGGGCGCGACAGCCAGATTTCGCGGTGAGGTCGGGTGCGCATCGTTGCTCTTTGGGGACGGCGCGCATGATACCGGGGCGGCGCGCCTCGTCCCAAACCGGAACTGCCGACGCGCTACGCCCGCAGCAGCCCTTCGCGCCCGCCAAGCCAGCGTTCCATCAGCCGGTCGGCGGCTGCCGGCGCGTCCTTCAGCATCCGTTCGGCGAGCGCCCGCGCCGGTTCGAGGAGATCCGCGTCGCGCTCGAGGTCGGCGTAGCGCAGCAGCGGGACGCCGCTCTGGCGCGCGCCGACGAACTCGCCGGGCCCGCGGATGCGCAGGTCCTCGCGGGCGATCGCGAAGCCGTCCGTGTGCTCGAAGATCACCTTGAGTCGCGCGCGGCCGTTCTCCGACAGCGGTTTCGCATAGAGCAGCACGCACACCGACTCCGCGGTGCCGCGCCCGACGCGGCCGCGGAGCTGGTGCAGTTGCGCGAGGCCGAAGCGCTCGGCGTGCTCGATGACCATCAGGCTCGCGTTCGGCACGTCGACGCCGACCTCGATCACCGTCGTCGCGACCAGCACATGCAATTCACCGGCGGCGAACGCGGCCATCGTCGCCGATTTCTCGTCGGCCTTCAGGCGCCCGTGGACGAGGCCGACTTTCAAACCGGGGAGCGCGGCCGACAGCGTCTCGAACGTGTCGATCGCGGTCTGCAACTGCAGCGCCTCGGACTCCTCGATCAGCGGACACACCCAATACGCCTGACTGCCAGCGGCGCACGCATCGCGCACCCGCGCGACGACCTCGTCGCGGCGCGCGTCGGTCACGAGCTTCGTGAGGATCGGCGTGCGTCCCGGCGGCAGTTCGTCGAGCACGGTGACGTCGAGGTCGGCGTAGTAGCTCATCGCGAGCGTGCGCGGGATCGGCGTCGCGGACATCATCAGCATGTGCGGATGCAGTCCGGCCGCGCCCTTCTCGCGCAGCGCGAGCCGCTGGCGCACGCCGAAGCGGTGCTGCTCGTCGACGATCGCGAGGCCGAGCCGCGGGAATGCGACCGGGTCCTCGATCAGCGCGTGCGTGCCGACCGCGAGCAGCACGTCGCCGCTCGCGAGTCGCGCGAGCTCCGCCTCGCGCTCGCGCTTCTTGCGACTGCCCGACAGCCACGCGATGTCCACGCCGAGCGGATCCAGCCACGCGGCGAGCTTCTTCCAATGCTGTTCCGCGAGGATCTCGGTCGGTGCCATCAGCACCGCCTGCATCCCGTTCTCGGCAGCCTGCAGCATCGCGAGCGCGGCGACGACGGTCTTGCCGCTGCCGACATCGCCCTGCAGCAGCCGCTGCATCGGGTGCGGCGACGCGAGGTCGGCCGCGATCTCGCCGACGGCGCGCGTCTGGGCGCCAGTCAACGCGAACGGCAATTGCGCGAACAGTGCATCGGTGAGGCGCCCGGTTCGGCGCAAGGTCGGCGCGCGTCGCGTGCGTCGGGCGTTGTAGGCGCGCCGCAGCGACAGCTGCTGGACGAGCAGCTCCTCGAATTTCATCCGCCGCCACGCCGGATGCTCGCGGTCTTCGAGCAACGTCGCGTCGGCGTCGGGCGGGGGATGGTGCAAGGCCGACAGCGCGTCGGCAAAACCCGGCAGCCCGAGTTCGGCGAGCAGATCACCGGGGAGGAACTCGTCGAGCGGCGCGGTCGCGAGCGCGCGGCCGACGAGCTTTCTCAGCGCCGACTGCGCGAGGCCGGCGGTCGTCGGGTAGATCGGCGTCAGCCCGTCCGGCAGCGGCTCGCCTTCGGCGACGACATTCACGCGCGGATGGACCATCTCGTCGCCGAAGAAGCCGCCGCGCACCGCGCCGAAGAGGCGCACGCGCCGGCCGATCTCGAGCTGTTTCTGCTGCGACGGGTAGAAATTGAGCCAGCGCGCGACGAGCGTGCCCGACGCATCGCGGATGCGCGCGACGAGCTGGCGGCGCGGGCGCAGCGTGACTTCGCACGACTCGACGACGCCTTCGATCTGGGCCTCGGCGCCGTTGCGCGCGGCCGCGATCGGCGTCAGCCGCGTCTCGTCTTCGTAGCGCAGCGGCAGGTGCAGGACGAGGTCCTGCGGCCGGTGGATGTCGAGCTTCGCGAGCCGCGCCGCGAGCTGCGGGCCGACGCCTGGCCAGCCGGCCGCGGGCGGTCGACCCTTATGCGCAGGAGGCAGGTTTTCGTGCTTCAGCCGAGCACCAGGATCGCGTCGGCTTCGACGAGCGCCCCCTTCGGCAGCTCCTTGACGCCGACCGCGGCGCGCGCCGGGTACGGCTCGGGGAAATAGCGCGCCATGATCTCGTTGACCTTGGCGAAGTTCGACAGGTCGGTCAGGAAGATCGACAGCCGCACCGCGTCGGTCAGCGCGCCGCCGGCCGCCTCGGCAACCGCCTTCAGGTTTTCGAACACGCGCACGGTCTGCGCCTCGAAGCCTTCGGCCATCTGCAGCGTGACCGGGTCGAGTCCGATCTGACCCGAGCAATACACGGTGTTGCCGGTCTTCACGGCCTGCGAATACGTGCCGATGGCGGCAGGGGCGTTCGGGGTCGATACGATGCTGCGGCTCATTGTCGTCTCCTTGATCCGATGGCGGCGGGCGCCGGAAAATGAAGGCCGATTGTAAAGCACCCCGGGCGGAGGCCACATCATGAGCACCCCTATGATCGCGAACCTCGAAAAACTCCTCGGCGGCCCGCGCGACGGCGCGCTGCTGCGCTTCTCGCTCGGCAACGCGTGGCTGGCGGCCGATCCCGACAAGGCCGCCGGGTATTACCGCGACGCGGTCACCCGCGACCCGGTGTACTCGGCGGCATGGAAGGGACTCGGCAAGGCGCTCGCGGCGGCCGGCCGCCCGGCCGAAGCGGTCGAAGCCTACCGCGAAGGCATCGCCGTCGCCGAGCGGCACGGCAACATCCAGGCCGCGAAGGAGATGAAGGTTTTCCTGCGCCGCGCGGAGAAATCGCTCGCCGCGCCGGACGGCGACGCACCCGCGTGAAGCGGGGACGTGTGCGGCGGGTCAGCGCGCCGCGCGCAGCGTGATGTCGCAGCCGAGCTTGTTGATGACCTTCTGCAGCCCGCGCCGCGCGGCGACGTTGATGACGAGCGGCGCCATAAAGTTCGCCCGCAGGCCCGCGGTTTCGGGCGAATTGTGGGTTTCTTCCTTGTGCACGATGATCGCGACGAGCGCGTCGGCCGGCGTCGACAGCTGCAGGATCGCGGCTTCGTCGTCGTCGAGTTCGAACTCGTAGTTCACGCCGAGGTGCTCGGGGCCGGTCACCGAGAACGCGACCGACGGGTCGTCCGCGCTCTGCAGCAGGAACACCGTCGGCGCCTTCCCTTCCTCGTGCACCAACGCGAAGCGCTTGCACTGCTCGAAGCCGGGCAGCCCGGCCGGGAAATCGATGACCTTGTCTTCCGACACCTCGACGATGCCGAACATCGGGCTTTCAATCTTCATGGAACGCTCCTTGGATGAATGGGGTTGCACGGCCAGGGCGCGACGCCCGCCGTCACGGCTTGCGCGGCGGCACGACGATGCCTTCGAGCTTGCGTTCGCCGCGCAGCCGCTCCGCCGCGGCCTTCGCCGCCTGCCGGTCCGGAAACGGCCCGAGCACGACGCGGCTCTGCAGGTGCGCGGGATAGCCCTGGGCGGCGAGTTCGCGACTCAGGATCGCGGCGTTGTCCGGATCGCCGAAGACGCCGAGCTGCACGATGTAGCCTTGCGCGAGCGCGCGAGCGGAGGCGGCAGCTGCTGGCCCCGCAGTGGACGCCGCCGGCACTATCACGCCTTGCGCTGCTTCGGTCGCCGCCGCAGGCTGCGCTGTTCCGGATGCCGTGATCCCGACCCGCGGGGATTCACTTTGTGAGATTGCGGCGGGCGATGCGGCGGCCTGCGGCGTAACGGCTTGGAGCACGCCCTCGGGCACAGCGCCGGGCAGGTTCGAGGTTCGCGGAGCATCGGCTTGCCCAGGTTCCGGCTGCGCCGCGAGGTCATTCGAGGCCGCCTCCCCCTCCGGTTCGGGCGCGACCGCTACCGATGGCGGGCCGTCCGCTCCGCCGTCGACTGAAGCACTCGCCACGGCCGCAGGGGCGCTCGCCGTTGCGGTCGACTCGTCCGCGGCGCTGGATTCCGCCGCGACCTCTGCAATGCTCGTCCCCGGCACGAGCGCTGCGGCCGGCGCGGGCGAATTCTCTTCGCTGACGATCAGCCCGAGACCGAGCAACACGATCGCGGCACCGGCGAGCGCCGCGCGGCGCAGCAGCACCTTGCGCGATGCCGCGTGCGCTGTCGTCACGGTGCGCGCCCACAGCTTCGTCCCGGGGAGAAGCTCCTGCTCCGATCCCTTGCCGCGACGCGCGCTCGGCGCCGCTGCCCCATCCTGCGAGCCACCCGCGTCGGCGGACGGCTGCGGGGCAGCGGGCGCGGGACGAAGCGCATCGGCATCCGCGTCCTCGCCGACCTCGGCAACGCTCGCATAGAGGCTCGACACCCGATTCGCGCCAGTCATCGCCGCTCTCCTGCGTCACCCGCGTCGCGCTGCGCAAGCGCGCGCACCAGCGCCGCTTCGGCAACCGTGATGCCGCAGCGCGCGGCGATCGTTTCGACGTCGAGGCCGCGCCGCGCGAACACGAGCGCCTCGTCGTACTCCGGCGACGCGCGCTTCAACCCCGCACCCGTCTCGACCTGTTCCTGATGCGAGCGCAGGCGCGCGGCGAGTTCGGCGATTTCCTTGCGCTGTTCGCCGAGCTCCGCGCGCAGCTGGGCGACGTCGCGGCGCAATTGCTGGGTTTCGAGTTCGAGCTGGAAGCCGTCGCCCGACGTCTGATCCGCGACAGGCGCGAACGCAGACGACGCGGCCGCAGCCTCGTCGGCTTCCGCGTGCGCCGCTGCCCCGGCGCGCGCCGATCGTCCCGCCCTGCCTGCCGCTTTCGTCGGCGCTGGCGGCTTCGCCGGTTCCGCGGCGCCCATCTTCAGCACGCGGTACAGCTGCACCGCGACGTAGACCGCCAGCAGCGCGATCGCCAGCCACAGGATTTCACGCACGCCCATCGGTCAGCCCGTCACGATCGTCAACGCCCGGTCCGGGTGCCGGACGCGGTCGCCGAGCATCCCGGTGCCGATCGGCCACCGCAGCCCGGCGCGCGGCCCTTCCCCGCAGGACTGCTTCGTCATCGACGCCAGCTGGATCGCGAGAGCCCGCGCGCTCCGCCCGTTCATCGGGCGCCCGGTCGCCCGCAGCACGCCGGAGCGCTCCTCCGGGCCGCCGGGCAAAGCGAACCCGTGCGACGTCGCAAGCGAGATCGGCAGCGCGCGCGCGCCGGTCACACGCTCGGATTGCCAGCCGGCGGGCCGGCACGGCGCTTCGATGCCATCGCAAGGGTCGGACATGACGGGGAAACGGGCGGCGCGAAAAGCCGCGGCGATTGGAATGTCGCGGATAATACTGGCCCCCTCTTCATGCGACAAACGCCGCGACAAACGCCGATGCCGCCCGATCTCGCGCCGCTGCTGTTCTGGCTGAAAAAGCTCGTCTCCGCACTCGTGCAGCCGCCGCTTGCGCCGCTGCTGCTGATCGCGCTCGGCCTTGTCCTCGCATCGCGGCGGCGGCGCGCGGGACTCGCGCTCGCGTGGATCGGGCTCGCGGCGGCGCTGTTCCTCGTGTGGCCGGCGAGCGTCGGCTGGATGCTCGCCGGACTCGAAACCGATCCGCCGCTCGCCGCGACCGCGGCCCGCGGCGCCGACGCCATCGTCATCGTCGGCGCCGGCAAGCGTCGCTTCGCGCCCGAGTTCGGCGGTGAGACGGTGAACCGGCTCGCGCTCGAACGCCTGCGCTACGGCGCGCGGCTCGCGCGCGACACCGGGCTACCGGTGCTCGTCAGCGGCGGCGCACCGACCGGGCAACTGCCCGAGGCCGAGCTGATGAAGCACACGCTCGAGACCGACTTCGGCGTGCCGGTGCGCTGGGCCGAGACCGCTTCGCTCGACACGCGGCAGAACGCCGAATTCTCCGCGCCGATGCTGAAGGCCGCGGGCGTGCGGCGAATCCTGCTCGTCACGCACGCGGCGCATATGCCGCGCACGCGCGCCGAATTCGAGGCGCAGGGCTTCGACGTCGTCGCGGCGCCCACCGCTTGGCTCGGCACGCTCGACACCAGCGATCAAGTGCTGACCGCGCTGCCGAGCGCCTCGTCGGCCTATGCCGGCTGGTACGCGGTGCACGAGTGGCTCGGACTGCTAGCCGCGCGGCTGACGCGCTGAGCGACGACCCCGAGGCCGCCGGCTGCCGGCGCACGCGGCGACGACGTCTATGATCAGGTGGAGGTCGGCTTCGCCACCGCCGGCCGAGACGCCGGGTGCGCCGGCACGCGCGTTCCGACCGGAGCGGCACCGACGCCGCCTTCGGACAACGTTCGCCGTACGCGCCGGGCATCCTGAAATGCTGTGACGCGGCGGCTTGCGGAAAGGCCTTCGGCCGCGCGGGACGGGGACAGGCGATGTCGCTCCGGGTCGAGTGCCATGCGGGACATCGCGGCGAGCAGGAACCGCGGGTGTTCCACTTCGCCGCGCGTCGCATCGAGGTGATGCTCGTCGCGGACCACTGGCTGGATCCGCAATACCGCTACTTCAAGGTCCAGGCTTACGACGGCACCGTGTATGTGCTGCGCCACGACGAATTGTCGGGACGCTGGGAGATGAAATGGTTCGACGCGTCGAGGTGATCGTCGGCGCAAAGCCCCTGCGCCGCGCCCGGCCGAGAGGCGGGTGTTTCACAGCGCAGGCGGCGTCTATGATCATCTCAAGGCCGGCGACGAACGCCGGCCGGAGGACGAGCGCACCGCGGTCCGCTTCGCGCCGCCGGACGCCGGCGACGACGCGCGGACGAAGCTTGCGCGCGGGACAACCGACCATAGGAGAAAACAATGAGCCGCGCACTGGACGAAGAAGGACGCAACCTGCTGTTCCGCGAAGCACGCACGCATAACGTGTGGCTCGACAGGCCGGTCAGCGACGAGACGCTGTTCGAGCTGTACGACCTGATGAAATGGGGCCCGACGAGCGCGAACTGCTGCCCGGCGCGCATCCTGTTCCTGCGCACGCCGGAGGCGAAGAATCGCCTCATCCCGGCCCTCGCCCCGGGCAACGTCGAGAAGACGCTGCATGCGCCGGTGACCGCGATCATCGGCTACGACGGGAAGTTCTACGAACTGCTGCCGAAGCTCTTCCCCCACGCCGACGCACGCTCGTGGTTCGTCGACACGCCGGAACTCGCCGAAATGACCGCGAAGCGCAACAGCTCCTTGCAGGGCGCCTACTTCATCATGGCCGCGCGTGCGGTCGGGCTCGACTGCGGGCCGATGTCGGGCTTCGACCAGACAAAGGTCGACCACGAATTCTTCCCGGCGCCCAAACACACGATCGAAGGCGACGAGTTCAACCAGGAGTACTTCCCGGACAGCCACGTGAAGACGAACTTCCTGTGCAACCTCGGTTACGGGGATCCGACGAAGCTCTTCCCGCGCAGCCCGCGGCTCGACTTCGACGAGGCGTGCAAGCTGCTCTGAGGACCGCACCGACGGCGAGGGGCACCGATCGGGCCCTCGCCGGCCGGGGCGTCCGGCATTTTCTCGGAGCGACCGGGAAACCCGTCAGCCCTGCCGTCCGCGCACCAGCGCGGTCGCGATCTCGGCGACGTGCCGACCCTGGAACTTCGCCATCCCGAGTTCGAGCTCGCTCGGCATGCGGCTGCCGTCACCGCCGGCGATCGTCGCCGCGCCGTACGGCGAGCCGCCGAGGATCTGGTCCATCTGCATCTGGCGCGCCTCGCTGTACGGCATACCGACGAGGACCATGCCCTGGTGCAGCAGCGTGATGTGCGTCGACAGCACCGTACTCTCCTGCCCGCCGTGCTGCGTCGCGGTGCTCGTGAACACGCTGCCGACCTTGCCGATCAGGCTGCCTTTCAGCCACAGCCCACCCGTCTGGTCGAGGAAGTTGCGCATCTGCGCGCACATGTTGCCGAAGCGCGTCGGCGTGCCGAAGATGATCGCGTCCGCATCCGGCAGCTGTTCGACCTTCGCGATCGGCACGTGCGCGAACGCCTGCTGCGCCGCCTTCGCGCCAGACTTCTCGAGCGCCTCTTCGGGCACGAGCTCCGGCACGCGGAACACGCTGACCTCGGCGCCCGCGACGCTGCGCGCGCCCTCGGCGACCGCCTCGGCCATGCGATGGATATGGCCGTACATGCTGTAGAAGATCACCTGCAGCTTCATGTCGTCGTCCTCCTCGATGAGCGTTGGAATCGGCGTCCCGCCGATAGGCCAGCCTAGTCGACGGGCTGCCCCCCTTCAAACGACGCAACACGCAGCAACTCGCCGAAGATCGCCGGCGTAAGCGTCCGCGCTGGGCTTCGATAACGATCCTCGGCACGACGGCAATCGTCCGTTCCGGCCTGTCCTTCGGCGTCGCCCGCGACGACTTGCCGACGCGAGGAGGCACATTTTCGATGTCGCGCAGCGAACTATTGCGATGGATTCCCGGACGAATGGCAGGAGCGCGCGCTGCGGCCCCGCGTCGGCCCCCGAGCCCACGCGCGACTTCTGCCGCACTTCCCCAGCCGAATTTTTCGGGAGCATCGATGAGCGAGAACACGCAGTCGGCCATGCCGGATCAGGGCGCAATCGAGACGACGGTCGTCCCGCGGGCGAGCGACCTCGGCGGCGGCTTCAAGGTGATGCGAGCGCTACCCGCCGCGCAGCGACGCATGGTCGGGCCGTTCGTGTTCCTCGACCAGATGGGCCCGGTGCAGCTCGGCGCCGGCGACGGGCTCGACGTGCGGCCGCACCCGCACATCGGGCTCGCAACGGTGACCTATCTCTTCGACGGCGAAATCCTCCACCGCGACAGCCTCGGCAGCGTGCAGCCGATCCGCGCGGGCGAGCTGAACTGGATGCACGCGGGCAAAGGCATCGCGCATTCCGAGCGGACGCCGCCCGCGCTGCGGCCGGCCGGTCCGCACGTCGCCGGCCTGCAGGCGTGGGTCGGCTTGCCGACGCGCGACGAGGAGAGCGAGCCGGCGTTCATCCACCATGGCGCGGAGGAGCTGCCGGTCATCGACGAAGCCGGCATCGGCATCCGCGTGATCGCCGGCAGCGCATTCGGCGCACAGTCGCCGGTCGCGACGCGCTCGCCGCTGTTCTACGCCGACGTCACCCTCATCCCACCGGCGTCCCTGCAGGTGCCGACGGAGCACGAGGAGCGCGCGGCGTATCTCGTCAGCGGCTCGATCGAGATCGACGGCGTCGCCCACCCGGCCGGCCGCCTGCTCGTATTCCGCCGCGGCGCGGACGTCGTCATCACCGCGACGACCGCAACGCGGCTGATGCTGCTCGGCGGCGAACCGCTCGACGGCCCGCGGCACGTGTGGTGGAACTTCGTGTCGAGCTCGCGCGAACGGATCGAGCAGGCGAAAGCCGACTGGCAGGCCGGACGCTTCGCGCCGGTGCCCGGGGAGACCGAGTTCATTCCGCTGCCGGAAAACCGCCCGCCGCCGGTTCAGTATCCCTAAGCCGCGCGGTCACGGCGCAAGCGCGGAAGAGCTCGCAATTCCGTCAGGCGCCGCGGAAGCCCGGCTTGCGCTTTTCGAGGAACGCATTGATGCCCTCGACGAAGTCGTCGGTCGCGCTGCAGCGCGCGAACGCTTCGGCCTCGCTCTGCAGCTGCGACTCGATGCGGACGTCGAACGACGACGCGAGCAGCCGCTTGATTTCACCGTACGCGTGGCGCGGCCCGGCCTGCAGGCGCGCGACGAGCCGGTCGGTCTCGGCGTCGAGCTCACCGGCGGGCAGCACGCGGTTGATGAGCCCGAGCCGCAGCGCCTCGGCGGCGTCGAAGCGCTCGGCGAGCAGCAGCAGCTCCATCGCCTTGCGGTGGCCGACCGCGCGCGGCAGGAAGAACGACATGCCGCCGTCGGCGGGCAGGCCGATCGACGAATACGCGGTCGTGAACTTCGCGTTGTCCGCCGCGAGCGCGAGGTCGCAACCGAGCATCAGCGACAGCCCGAAGCCCGCGCACGCACCGCGCACTTTGGCGACGACCGGCTGCGGCAGCGACTGCAGGATCTCCACCGAAGCATTGACGCGCTCCTCGATCAGCGCGCGGAAGGTCACGAGCCGCGCCTGCGGCGTGAGGTGGAACTGCGTCGCGAAATCCTTCAGATCGCCGCCGGCCATGAAATGCTCGCCGGCGCCGGTGAGGACGACGATTTCGACCCCGTCGCGCTCGCGCAAGGCACGCACGGTCTCGAGCAGGTCTTCCATCATCTCGATCGAGAACGCATTGAGCTGCGCCGGGCGGTTCAGCGTCACGGTCGCGACGCCGTTCGAGACTTCGAGCAGTACGGTGTTGGCCATCGGGGCGGGTCTCCGGTGGGGCGGCCGCGCGAGAGCGCGAACGCGGATCAGTGGGCGATGCGGACGGGGTAAGCAAAAAACGGAGCCGAGAGCTTACACCCGCTCGAACAGCCCGGCCGCGCCCATGCCGGTACCGACGCACATCGTCACCATCGCGTAGCGCAAGCGCGGATCGCGCTGCATCGCGCTGACGATCGTCGCCGTCCGGATCGCGCCGGTCGCGCCCAGCGGATGGCCGAGCGCGATCGCGCCGCCGAACGGATTGACCTTCGCCGGATCGAGCCCGAGCTCGCGCATCACCGCGAGCGCCTGCGCGGCGAACGCCTCGTTCAACTCGATCCAGCCGACGTCGCCGAGCGCGACGCCGCCCGCCTTCAGCGCACGCGGAATCGCCTCGATCGGGCCGATGCCCATCAACTGCGGCGGCACGCCGGCGACCGAGTAGCTGACGAAGCGCGCAAGCGGCGTCGCACCCGAGCGCTTCACCGCCGCCTCGCTCATCAGCAGCACCGCGCCGGCGCCGTCGGACATCTGCGAGCTGTTGCCAGCCGTTACCGTGCCGCGCGCGGCGAACACGGGTTTGAGCTTCGCGAGCGCTTCGAGCGTCGCGTCGCGCCGCGGCCCTTCGTCGGTGTCGCAGACGCGCTCGACGACGCGGACCGTGCCGCCGTCGCCGGGCAGATGCGTGCGCACCGTGTAGGGCGTGATCTCGGCGCGGAAATGGCCGGCGGCGATCGCCGCGCTCGCGCGCTGGTTCGAAGCGAGCGCGAACGCGTCCTGGTCCTCGCGGCTCACCTTCCACTGCTGCGCGACCTTCTCGGCGGTCAGGCCCATGCCGAACGCGATGCCGACCTTGTCGCGGTCGGCGAAGATCGCCGGGTTCAGGCTGACCTTGTTTCCCATGATCTGCGGCATCACGCTCATCGACTCGGTGCCGGCCGCGATCACGACGTCGGCTTCGCCGAGCCGGATCCGCGCCGCGGCATCCGCGACTGCCTGCAGCCCGGACGCGCAGAAACGGTTGATGGTGATCCCCGGCACGGAGTCCGGCAGCCCGGCCAGCAGCAGCCCGATGCGCGCGACGTTCATCCCCTGCTCGGCTTCCGGCATCGCGCAGCCGACGATCACGTCCGCGATCTCGCCGTGGTCGAGTCCCGGCACTTTCGCGACGACCGCCGACAGCACGTGCGCGAGCAGATCGTCCGGTCTCACCTGCCCGAACATGCCGTTGCGCTTGCCGACCGGCGCGCGCGTCGCCGCGACGATATAGGCGTCCTGGATCTGTCTCGTCATTTCAAGTCTCCTCGTTGTTCTGCGCGCCCCGATGTCGGGCATCGCGTCGCTCACCCGACCTGCGGCTGCTTCGTCGTTCCAGAGTCCCCGGTCGTATCAAGCCGGGCCTGGCGCGAAAGCGTAGGGCGGATGAGCTGCAGGCGTTATCCGCCACATGGCTGCGCGCGGCGGCCGCCATGTGGCGGGATGCACTTCGGTTTTCCGCCCTACGGTTCGTCACCTCAATTGCGCAGCGGCTTGCCGGTTTCGAGCAGGTGCGCGATGCGCTGCTGCGTCTTGTCGGTCTTCAGCAGCTCGACGAAGAGCGCGCGCTCGACGTCGAGGATCCACTGTTCCGGCACCCGGGTGTTCGTTTCAACTTCGCCACCGCACAGCGCGGTCGCGGCAGCCTTCGCGACCTTGTAATCGTGCTCGGAGATGAAACCGCCTTCGGCCATGTTCACGAGCATCAGCTCGCAGGTCGCGATGCCGTTGCGCCCGGCGACCGTCACCGCGCGCTCGACGAGCGGCGGGCGCCAGCCGGCTTCGGCGATCGCCCGGGCGCGACGGAGCGCGACGTAGAGGATCTCGTGCGCATGGAACACGACGTCGTCGGATGGCTGCGCGAAGCCGAGCTGGACCGCTTCGAGCGCGCTCTTCGCGACGGTCGCCATCGCGATCGTCTGAAAGCCCTGCTGGATGAACGGGAACACGTCGTGCCCGGCCGCGCGCTGCGCGAGGCGGTGCGCCTGCAGCGCGAACGCCTTGCTGCCGCCGCCGGCGGGGATCAGGCCGACGCCGGCTTCGACGAGGCCGACGTAGCTCTCGAGCGCCATCACGCGATGCGCGGCGTGCATCGCGAATTCGCAGCCGCCGCCGAGCGCCAGCCCCTGCACCGCGGCGACGACCGGCACCTGTGCGTGGCGGATCGCCATCGACACCTGCTGGAACTTCGCGACCTTGCCGTCGAGCAGCGCGAACTGCCCGGCCTTGCACGCTTCGGCGACCTGCTGCAGGTTCGCGCCGACCGCGAACGGCGCTTCGTGCCACAGCACGAGGCCGTCGAGGTCGCGCTCGGCGCGCGCGATCGCCTCACCCATGCCGTCGATGACTTCGTCGCCGATTGCGTGCAGCTTGGCCTTGAACGACAGGATGCCGATGCGCGGATCGACGTCGGGCCGCGTCCACAGCCGCACGCCGTCCCCGCCGCCGTTCTCGCCGCCGTTCTCCCACAGCGTCTCGCCGCGGTCGGCCGGCGCTTCGCCGAGCAGCGCATCGGGATAGAGCTGACGCCGGTAGACCGACAGCGCCGAACGCGGCTTCAGCGTGTTCTCGGCGACCGAATACGAGCCGCCCGCCTCATGCACCGCGCCGCGCAGGAACACCCACGCCGGCAGCGGCGCTTTCGACATCGCGCGGCCGGCGTCGATGTCCATCTGGATCGCCTTCGCGACGTCGGCCCAGCCGGCCGCCTGCCAGGTTTCGAACGGGCCGCGCGTCCAGCCGAAGCCCCAGCGCATCGCCAGATCGAGGTCGCGCGCGTTGTCGGCGACGTCCTCGAGATGCACCGCGCAGTAATGGAAGAGGTCGCGGAAGATCGCCCACAGGAACTGCGCCTCCGGCTGCCCGCTCGCGCCGAGCCATGCGAACTTCTCCGCGGTGTTCTTCGTCTGCAGCACCGCGGCGACTTCGGACACGACGTCGCCGGCGCTCGGCCGGTAGTCGCCCTTCTTCGGGTCGAGCACGAGGATCTGCTTGCCTTCCTTGCGGTAGATGCCGGCGCGCGTCTTCTGCCCGAGCGCGCCTTTAGCGATCAGCCCCTGCAGCCAGTCGGGCTGTCTGAAGTAGCCGTGCCACGGGTCGTCGGGCAGCGTCGCGCCCATCGTATCGATGACGTGCGCGAGCGTATCGAGGCCGACGACGTCGGCGGTGCGGTAGGTCGCGCTCTTCGGCCGGCCGATCAGCGGGCCGGTCAGCGCGTCGACTTCGTCGAAGCCGAGCCCGAGCCGCGCCGTGTGGTGCATCACCGCGAGGATCGAGAACACGCCGATGCGGTTCGCGACGAAGTTCGGCGTGTCCTTCGCGCGCACGATCGACTTGCCGAGCCGCGTCACGAGCCAGGTTTCGAGCGCGTCGAGCATCGCCGGGTCGGTCGCCGGCGCCGCGATCAGCTCGACCAGCGCCATGTAGCGCGGCGGGTTGAAGAAATGCACGCCGCAAAAGCGCGGCCGCAGCGGTTCGGGCAGCGCGTCGGCGAGCGCGGCGACCGACAGCCCCGAGGTGTTCGACGCGACGATCGCGTCCGGCCGCAGGTAGGGCGCGATTTTCGCGTACAGGTCGCGCTTCCACTCGATCTTCTCGGCGATCGCCTCGATGACGAGGTCGCAGTCGCGCAGCTGTTCGAGATCGGCGTCGTAGTTCGCCGCGTGGATGTGCGCGGCGCGGTCCTTGGTCGCGAGCGGCGCGGGGTCGAGCTTCGCGAGGCCGGCGATCGCGCGCTCGACCATCGCATTCGGCTTGCCATCCTTCGCCGGCAGATCGAACAGCACGACCGGCACGTCGGCGTTCGCGCAATGCGCGGCGATCTGCGCGCCCATAACGCCGGCGCCGAGGACCGCGACCTTGCGGATGTTCAGCTTGCTCATTCGGGTTCTCCTCCTGCGGGATTCACGCGCCGCCGGCCGGCGCTCGACGTCGATCCCGTTATCGTTGTGTTGAACCGGCAATCAAAACAACCGTTCGCGCCACCTGCCGCAATGGTTCGCGGTGAACCGGTCGAAATCGTTCGCCCCGAACCGGTCTCGCAACCGTTCGCGCCGAGCCGACGACCACTGTTCGCGCTGAGCTTGTCGGCGGGCGGGATCGGGCCTCGACGAGCCTGTCCCGGCAAGCTTGCAGGTCCTCGCCCGCACCCTCCCGGGATGGCCCGCATCAATAGCGGGACGAGCCGCGACGCGCCGCGCACCCCGCACCGCGCACCGCGCGGCGAGCGCAAGATCAGAACGCCATCGAGTACTGCGCGCCGAGGAGCCAGACGTTCGAATCGTATTTGCCGGTGACGCGGCCGCGGTTTTGCAGCGGGTTCAGGCTCGACTGATTGTTGTCGATCTTCGTGTCGCGCACATAGAGGTAGGCGGCGCCGAGGTCGAGCGTCGTGGTCTTCGTCGTCTTCCACTGCCCGCCGAACGTGAACCACGTGCGATCCTGGTCGGGCAGCGCGACGAGGCGACGCTGGCGGTCCTTCACCGGCGACTGGTCGCGCGCGACGCCGAACTTCAGCTTCCACGCGTCGTTCAGCCGGTAGTTCGCGCCGAGCGCGAGGCGCCAGGTGTCCTTGAATTCGACCTTGAGCGTTTGCGCGGTGGTGCCGGCAGCCGGGCCCGAAGTACGGTCAATATCCACGAAGTCGACACTGCTCCAGCCCGTCCAGGACAGATCACCGAGCATCTCCCAGCGGTCGTCGAGCTTCTGCGCGACGCTGACGACGAAGGTGTCGGGCAGTTCGACGTCGACCTGCGCCTTGCTCGTCCCGCCGGCATTGAGCGCCGCGCTGGGCCCGCTCACCTTGACCTTACCGTCGAGTTCGTGATCAACCTTGGATCGGTACGACACGCCGACCTTCATGTTCGGCGACGGCGTGAACAGTGCGCCGATATTCCAGCCCCACGCATCCCCGTCGACGTCCAGTTTCGCCATCGATGACGAGAACGGGAGGGGCGGCCCGAAAATGCCCACGGCACGCTCGTACTCCGCCTCCATCCGCTGCCAGCTCACGCCGGCGCCGATCGACCACTTGTCGTTGACCCGGTACGCGATCGACGGGTTGATGTTGTAGGTCTTGATCTCGAACTTAATCGACTGCGCGGCGCCGACCCACGACTCGTCGTAGTCGGTGATCAGCCCGAACGGCGCGCCGAGGCCGACGCCGAGGTACAGGTCCTTGTTCAGCGCCCACGACAGGTAGGCGTTCGGGATCGCCGACCAGCCGCCGGCGTCCTTGCCGTCGCCGGTGAGCGCGCCCGCTTGGGAGCCGCGGTTCTTGAAATCGAAACTCGGCCGCACCGCCGCGACGCCGAACGACACTTCGCGCGCCTGCAGCTGCGTCATCCCGGCGGGGTTGAAGAAGATCGTGCTCGCGTTCTCGGCAACCGCCGCCGAGCCGGCGTACGCGTTACCGAGGCCGCTCGCGTTCTGTTCGAGCAACTGGAAGCCGGACGCCGATGCGCCCCCCGCTCCGATCGTCAGCAGCGCTGCCGGAATCATTCGCGCAATCATCGTTCTACGCATACTTGTCGTCTCCTCGCTAGGGTCTTGCGACCTTCGGCACTTCCGGCGCAGGATGCCGGGCGTGCCTCGGTTTCCAACATTCGGCTGCATTCCGGCCTGCGGCGCCGGAGCGGGTCACGCGTCGGGAATCGGCCGCTTGCGGCCGTTGTCGTCGAGCGCGACGTAGGTCAGTTTCGCTTCGGTCACTTTCACGACGACCGGGTTTTCCGGGTTGCGTTCGGCGTAGACCTCGACGTCGACGGTGATCGAGGTGCGGCCGACCGAGACGACCTCGGCGTAGAAGCTCACGACGTCGCCGACCGATACCGGCTGCTTGAACGTGAAGGCGTTGACGGCAACCGTCGCGATGCGTCCGCGTGTGCGTCGGTGGGCGGGGATGCCGCCGGCGATATCGACCATCGACATGATCCAGCCGCCGAACACGTCGCCGGACGGGTTGAGGTCCGCTGGCATCGGCATCACGCGCAGCGCCGGCTGCCGGTTGTCGGGGAGTTTCACCGGAAATTCGGGGTTTTCAGCCATTCTCTTGTCGTTCCAGACTTTCATCGGGCATGAACGATAGCATCCCCTACAGCGGGCGCTGCCACGACGGACGTTTCGTGCTGTGACGCGACGTAATGCAGCGGCCCTCCGGTAAAGGGCGCGAAGCCGGTGCCGAAGATCACGCCCGCATCGGCGAGGTCCGCATCGGCGACGACTCCGTCATCGACGCAGCGCCGCGCGGCCGCGAGCAGCGGCGCGACGATACGGTCCGCGAGTCCGTTGGGAATGTCGCCGACCGCGCCTTTCTGCGCCTTGCCGTCGACCCACGGGTAGTAGCCCTGCCCGGTCTTCTTGCCGAGATCGCCGCCGGCGACGAGCGCGGCGAGCCGTGGCGGCGGTTCGGCGCCCTGGCCCGCGAGCGCGCGGCCCGCCGCGAGCGCGATGTCGAGGCCGACGGTATCGACGAGCTCGACCGGCCCGATCGGCATCCCGAACGCGACGAGCGCGGCGTCGACGGTTTCCGGCGCGATCCCTTCCTCGACCGCGCGCAGCGCTTCGAGCATGTAGGGCGCGAGCACCGCATTCACGAGGAAGCCGGGCGCGCTCTTCACCGGCAGCGGCAGCTTGTCGAGCCGGCGCACGAACACCGCGGCGCGGCCGAGCAGGCGCTCGTCGGACTCCGCGCCGGCGACGACCTCGACGAGCGGCATCTTCGCGACCGGGTTGAAGAAATGGATGCCGACGAGGCGCGCGGGGGTCGACAGCGCAGTCGCGATGTCCTCGATGCGCAGGCTCGACGTGTTGGTCGCCAGCACCGCGTCGGGCTTCGCGCCCCGCTCGACGTCGGCGAACAGCGCGCGCTTCGCCTCGAGATCCTCGAAGATCGCCTCGATGACGACGTCGGCGCGCGCGAGGCCGTGGCCGTGCGGGTCGGGAATCAGCCGGTCGAGCGCGAAGCGCACCTGCCGCGCCTTCGCCGCCTTGTCGCCGCGCGCCTTGCGCTCGAAGAACTGTGCCGCGCGCGCCACCGCCGGCGCAATGCGGACGATGTCGCGGTCCTGCAGCGTCACCGTCATCCCGGTCCAGGCGCACAGCGCCGCGATGTCGCCGCCCATCACGCCGGCGCCGACGACATGCACGTGGCGCGGCGCGAAGTCGGAGGCCTCGCCAGCCGGCTTGCCGAAGCCCTTCAGGCGCTCCTGCAGGAAGAACACGCGGATCAGGTTCTGTGCGTTCGGCAAGCGGAAGATCGATTCGAGCGACGCCGGATGGTCCGCGGGGACCGCGAGCGCGTTGCCGCCGAACTTCTCCCAGATGTCGAGGATCGCGTACGGCGCCGGGTAATGTTCGCGCGGCGCCTTCGCGGCGACCTGCTTGCGCGCGCGGGCGGCGACGAGCCCCTTCAGCGGACCGTTCAGCGGCCGCAGCGCGAGTGGCGGCTTGTGGCGCGACTGGCCGGACTTCACCAGCATCCGCGCGGCGTTCTCGGCGACGCGCAGCGGCACGCATTCGTCGGCGAGGCCGAGCTGCTTCGCGCGGCGCGCATCGACACTCCTGCCGGTCAGCATCAGGTCGAGCGCGGCCGGCGCGCCGATCGTCTCCGGCAGGCGCTTCATCCCGCCCCACGCGGGGACGATGCCGAGCATCACTTCGGGCAGCGCGAGCTTCGTTGCCGGCTCGTCGACGACGACGCGGTAGCGGCACGCGAGCGCGAGTTCCAGCCCGCCGCCGATGCAGTGGCCGCGAATCAGCGCAAGCGTCGGGAACGGCAGCCGCGCGAGCCAGTTGAAAAGCTCCCAGCCGCGCCCGACGAGCTTGCGTGCGGCCTCCGCCGAGTCGATGCGCGTGAACTCCTCGATGTCGGCGCCGGCGATGAAGCCGGCGGGTTTTGCCGACGCGATCACGAGGCCTTGCGGCGGCGCTTTCTCAAGCACATCGAACGCGGCTGCGAGCTCGTCGACGACGTCGCGCGATAGCGTGTTCGTCGAGGCGTCGAGGCGGTCGAGGATCAACCACGCGACGCCATCCGCATCGCTGCGGACGAGGGTGAGATGCTGGAAATCCGCGGCCATCACGCGGCCTCCACGAGCATCGCGCCGCCCTGGCCGCCGCCGATGCAGATGCTCGCGAGGCCGCGCGCCAGCCCGTCGCGCCGCACGCGTTGCGCGAGATGGAGCACGATGCGCGCGCCGCTCGCGCCGACCGGATGGCCGAGCGCGATCGCGCCGCCGTCGGTGTTGAGCCGGTCCTCGTCGAGCCGGCCGAGCGGCGCGGCGAGGCCGAGCTCGTCGCGGCAGTAATCGGCGTCCTCCCACGCGCGCAGGCACGCGATGACCTGCGCCGCGAAGGCCTCGTTGATCTCCCACGCGTCGACGTCGTTGAGGCCGAACCCGTGCCGCGCGAGCAGCGGGGTCGCCGCATGGACCGGGCCGAGCCCCATCTGCGCCGGGTCGAGCGCGGCCCATTCGCTGTCGACGATGCGGGCGAGCGGCGCGAGCCCTCGCTGTTGCACGACCTCCTCGGAAGCGAGAATCAGCCACGCCGCGCCGTCGGTCACCTGCGAGCTGTTCCCCGCGGTGACGCGGCCGTACTTGCGGTCGAAGAACGGCTTCAGCTTCGCGAGGCCCTCGATCGACGAGTCGCGGCGCACGCCATCGTCGTGCTCGTAGACCGTGCCGTCGCGGCCGATCAGCGGCACGATCTCGTCGAGCCGGCCCGCGTCCTGCGCGGCGGCGACCCGGCGGTGGCTGCGCACCGCGTATTCGTCCATCTCGGCGCGCGAAATGCCGAAGCGGTACGCGAGGTTCTCGGCGGTCTGGCCCATCAGCTGGCCGACGACCGGGTCGGTGAGTCCCTTCATGATGCCGATCACCGGCGCGAGGTAGCCGGGCCGGAAGCGCCCCACCAGCGCGGCTTTCTGCCCGATCGACTTCGCGGCGTACCAGCCCGACAGCCAGCGCACCATCGCGTCCGAAAACAGCAGCGGCGCACGCGACAGCGCATCGACGCCGCCGGCGAGCACGAGCCCGGAGCGCCCGAGGCGGATGTTCGCGATCGCCGAATCGAGCGCCTGCATCCCGGACGCGCAGTTCCGCATCACCGTCCAGCCCGGCACCTTGTCGCCGCAGCCCATTCGCAGCGCGACGACGCGGCCGATGTTGACCTCGTCCGGCGACGGGCTCGCGCAGCCGAGGATCACTTCGTCGAGCTCGTCGGGCGCGAAGTCCTGCCGCCCGAGCAGCGCGATGCCGGCCGCGGTCGCGAGGTCGGACGCCGCGAACGGTCCGGGCGCATTGCGCGCCTTCAGGAACGGCGTGCGCGCGCCGTCGACGATATAGACGCCGGAAGCCATGCCTTGGCTGCTCCTCACGCGACCACCGTGACGGGCCGCGACTCGTTCGGGGCGACGCTGGCGAGCGCTTCGCGCAGGCCGAAGTCGTACGGGAAATCGTCGACGCGGATCACCTTGTCGCGCAGCGCGTTGCGCCGCTCGACCAGCGCGAGCTCGGCGTCGTCGATGACGCCGGCCTCGTGCGCGCGGCGCCAGATCGCGTCGACGCCGCCGGTGAGCAGCCCCGGGTCGAAGCGGCCGTCCTTCTGCGCGGCCTTCAGCTTCGCCTCGACCGGCTCGGCCTGGATCGTCGCCGCGAGCGCCGCTTCGAGCGCGCCGAGCGGCTCGTCGAGGTTCGTCGGCAAATGCACGTCGGCCGTCAGCCGGTCGCGCGTCGGCGACGGCGCGATCAGCAGCTTCGCGACCTCGTGGCCGAGCGCGTCCGACGGCACGACGTAGGGTCGGCCGAGCGGGAACACGACGAGCCGGCGCAGCAGCGCCGCAGCGATGCGATTCGGGAAGTTCGCGATCACGCCTTCGAACGCGTTCTGCGCGCGGAACATGCAGTCCCAGATCGCCCAGTGCATCAGCGGCGCGTCGGCCGCCTGCCGCCCTTCGGCCTCGAAGCGCTTCAGCGTCGCGGACGCGAGATACATCAGCGACAGGATGTCGCCGAGCCGCGCGGAGAGCTTCTCCTTGCGCTTCAGCGCGCCGCCCATCGTGCCCATCGAAATGTCGGCGAGGAACGCGAACGCCGCTGAGAAGCGCGTGAGCTGCTGGTAGTAGCGGCGCGTTTCGGAGGCGATGTTCTCCGGCACCGTGACGAAATGCGACCCGGTCAGTCCCATCACGAACGCGCGCACCGCGTTCGACACCGTGTAGCCGATGTGCCCCCAGAACGCGCGGTCGAACGCCGCCAGCTCGTTGCCGCGCGCCGCGTTCATCTCGTCGAGCACGAACGGGTGACAGCGGATCGCGCCCTGGCCGAACAGGATCAGGCTGCGCGTCAGGATGTTCGCGCCCTCGACGGTAATGCCGATCGGGATCTGCTGGTAGGCGCGGCCGAGGAAGTTCTGCGGTCCGAGGCAGATGCCCTTGCCACCGACGACGTCCATGCCGTCGTTGACGGTCTGGCGCGCGCGCTCGGTGACGTGGTACTTGACGATCGCCGAGACGACCGCCGGCTTCTCGCCGAGGTCGACCGCGCCCGCGGTCATCACCCGCGCCGCTTCCGACAGGTAGGTGTTCGCGCCGATCCGCGTCAGCGCTTCCTCGACCCCCTCGAAGCGGCCGATCGCGGTCTTGAACTGGTGGCGCACGCGCGCGTAGGCGCCGACCGCGCGCGCGGTGAGCTTCTGCATCCCGGCGTTCGACGACGGCAGCGAGATCGAGCGCCCGGCCGCGAGGCACTCCATCAGCATCCGCCAGCCCTGCCCGGCCATTTCGGGCCCACCGATGATGAAGTCGAGCGGCATGAACACGTCGCGCCCGCGCACCGGCCCGTTCATCCAGATCGCGTTGAGCGGGAGATGCCGCCGGCCGATGTCGACGCCGGGATGGTCGGCCGGCACCAGCGCGCAGGTGATGCCGAGATCCGGCTCGCTGCCGAGCAAGCCGTCCGGGTCGTACAGCCGGAACGCGAGACCGAACACGGTGCACACCGGCGCGAGCGTGATGTAGCGCTTGTCGAAGCTCACGCGCACGCCGAGCACTTCTTCGCCCTGCCACGCGCCCTTGCAGACGACGCCGACATCGGGAATCGACGCCGCGTCCGAGCCCGCCCAGGGGCTCGTCAGCGCGAACGCCGGAATCTCGAGCCCCGCCGCGAGCCGCGGCAGGTAGTGAGACTTCTGCTCCGGCGTGCCGTAATGCAGCAGCAGCTCGGCCGGCCCGAGCGAGTTCGGCACCATCACCGTCACCGCCGGCGCCGACGAGCGCGTCGACAGCTTCGTGATCACCTGCGAATGCGCGAACGCCGAGAAGCCTTTGCCGCCGTACTCCTTCGGAATGATCATGCCGAGAAAGCCGCGGTCCTTGATGTACTGCCAGACTTCCGGCGACAGGTCCTGGCGCTGCGTCGCGGCCCAGTCGTCGCTGAGCCGACACAGCTCGTCGGTCTCGCGGTCGAGGAAGGAGCGCTCCTCGGCGGTCAGCGTCGGCCACGGGTAAGCAAGCAGCTTCGACCAGTCCGGGCGGCCGGCAAAGAGTTCACCCTCCCACCACACGGTGCCGGCTTCGAGCGCGTCCTTCTCGGTCTGCGACATCGACGGCAGCGCGCCGCGGAACGCGCGGAAGATGCGCGCGGTGACGAGCGCGCGGCGCAGCGGCCGGATCAGGAAGACGCCGACCGCGGCGGCGTAGAGGACGAGCACCGTGACCGTCGCCGCCGTCGGCCACCCGCCTGCCGCAGCGAGGAGCACAAGCCAGAGGAAGCCGACCGCAGCCCAGACCGGGAACGCCGCCCGCCGGTATGCGAGCGCGCCGGCGAGCGGCAGGAGCGAAACGATGAGCAACCAGACCATGTCTTCTCCTCGATTCGGGCCGACCGCGTGCGCGGTATCCGCATCACCGTGCCGACCGCTTCTCGTCGACGCGGGCGATTAGTCGGGTTGGACAAGCAAGCCCTCCAAAGTGTGAGCGCGTAAGCGGGAGGGGGCAAGTCGGAACCACCGTTCGGGCGGCCTTGCCGACGATATGCGCTGCTTTCATGCACCCAGGCGACGAATCCCGACACGGCAAACGGTTTGACGCCCCCAGCCGCGCACCGACAGAATCCGAATCCCTAACCGACTCGCGCTCGTCATGGTCCCCCTCGACAGCCTGCTCGCCTTCCTCGCGATCTCGGTCGCGATCACCCTTGCCCCGGGGCCGGACAACCTGATGGTGCTGGGCCAGAGCCTCGCGCGCGGACGCGCCGCCGGCTTCGGACTCGCGCTCGGCTGCGCGCTCGGCTGCTTCACGCACACGCTGTGGGCGGCGCTCGGGGTCAGCGCGCTGCTGCTGGCGTCGCCGAACGCGTTTTTCGCACTCAAGCTCGCCGGCGCGCTGTATCTCGTCTGGATCGGCGTGCAGGCACTGCGAAGTGGCAGCATCGCGGCCGCCGGACGCGGCGATGGGGCGGCGCTGCCATGGCGCCGCTACGTCGCGCGCGGCTTCATCGCGAACGCGGTGAATCCGAAAGTGGCGCTGTTCTTCCTTGCGTTCCTCCCGCAGTTCGCGCGGCCCGAAAGAGGTGCCGCGGCGTGGCAGATGCTCGCTCTCGGCGCGGCGTTCGCGGCGCAGACGGTCATCGTGTTCGGCGCGATCGCGCTCGCCGCCGGCAGCATCGGGCGCCTCCTCGCACGCCGGCCGCGCCTCGGTCCATGGCTCGACCGCCTGTCCGGCGTGATCTTCATCGGTCTGGCGGCGAACCTCCTGCTCGGCGGCCGCGGCGGACCGGAAGCGGGATGAACGCGGAGTTGGTCCGACGATAGGAGCCGTTCCCGCGCCGTGGCAGCGACCCGCGGGTCCGACCCATCGGTCGGCCCGGCTCCGACCTCGCCCCTCGGGCGGCCGTGATGTCCGATCCTGACGCCGTCGCCGACGAGCCGCCGGGCGGCTTGCGTACAGTAGAATTCGCTTATGAGACGAGCCCCCGCGACCGCCCTGCCCGGCCCCGAGCCGACTGAACGCCACGACTGGCAAACCCTGAAGAGCCTTGTTCCGTACATCTGGGCTTACAAGGGCCGGGTGATCTTCGCACTCGTCTGCCTCGTCGCGGCGAAGGGCGCGAACGTCACCGTGCCGATCATCTTCAAGCACCTCGTCGACGGCCTGTCGCTGACGAAGGAGCAGGCGTTCATCGTCGTGCCGGCGGCGCTGCTGCTCGCGTACGGCGCGCTGCGCTTTTCGACGACGCTGTTCACCGAGCTGCGCGAGCTGGTGTTCTCGCGCGTCACGCAGCAGGCGGTGCGCGAGATCGCGCTGCGCGTGTTCCGCCACCTGCACGCGCTGTCGCTGCGCTTCCACCTCGAACGCCAGACCGGCGGGCTCACGCGCGACATCGAGCGCGGCACGCGTTCGATCGGCTCGCTGATCAGCTACACGCTGTATTCGATCGTCCCGACGCTGATCGAGATCGGTCTCGTGATCGGCATCCTGCTCGTCGAGTACGACGCGGTGTTCGCGCTGATCACGCTCGCGACGCTGCTGATCTACATCACGTTCACCGTCAAGGTCACGAACTGGCGCACGGCGTTGCGCCGCCATGCGAACGAGCTCGATTCAGCGGCGTCCGCACGCGCGATCGACAGCCTGCTGAACTTCGAGACGGTCAAGTACTTCAACAACGAGGAGTTCGAGGCGCGCCGCTACGACGAGCAGATGCAGAAGTGGGCGAACGCGCAGGTCAAGAACCAGTTCTCGCTGTCGGCGCTGAACGTCGGCCAGGCGGCAGTCATCGCGGTCGGCGTGACGGCGATGATGTGGCAGGCGACGGTGCGCGTGACGAGCGGCGAGATGACGATCGGCGACATCGTCCTCGTCAACGCCTTCCTGATCCAGCTCTACATTCCGCTGAACTTCCTCGGCGTGCTCTACCGCGAGTTGCGCCAGTCGCTGACCGACATCGAGCGCATGTTCGGCCTGATGCACCAGCACCGCGAGATCGCCGACGCGCCCGACGCGCTGACGCTCGCCCCCGGGCCGGCGTCGGTGCGCTTCGAGGCGGTGCGCTTCGCGTACGACCCGAAGCGGGCGATCCTGCACGGCGTCGATTTCGAGATTCCGGCCGGCCGAACGCTCGCGGTCGTCGGCCATTCGGGCTCGGGGAAATCTACGCTCGCGCGGCTCCTGTACCGCTTCTACGACGTGCAGGGCGGCGCGATCCGCGTGAATGGACACGATCTGCGCGCGGTCACGCAGGCGAGCCTGCGCGCGGCGATCGGCATCGTCCCGCAGGACACGGTGCTGTTCAACGACACGGTGTTCTACAACATCCAGTACGGCCGGCCCGACGCGAGCCGAGAGGAAGTCGAGGCCGCCGCGCGCGCGGCGCAGCTGTCGGACTTCATCGCGCGCCTGCCGGACGGTTACGAGACGCGCGTCGGCGAGCGCGGGCTGAAGCTCTCCGGTGGCGAGAAGCAGCGCGTCGCGATCGCGCGCGCGCTGTTGAAGAACCCGGCGATCCTGATCTTCGACGAGGCGACGTCGGCGCTCGACTCGAAGACCGAGAAGGCGATCCAGGCGCAGATGGAGCTCGCCGCGGCGGGCCGCACCGCGCTCGTGATCGCGCACCGGCTGTCGACGGTGATGAACGCGGACGAGATCATCGTGCTCGACCAGGGCCGCATCGTCGAACGCGGCACGCACGCAGAGCTTCTCGCACGCGACGGCGACTACGCGCGGATGTGGGCGCTGCAACAACAGGAAGGCGAGGAACCGGTGATCGCGGGATGACGCGTCGATTCCGGTAAACTCGCGCGTCCCCACGAAGATTCGACCTCCTGGATGGAATCGCACGCCCCCGCTTTCCTGCGCGAAGTCATCGTGTTTCTCGGCCTCGCCGGGGTGCTGATTCCGCTGCTGCAACATCGCCGCATCAACCCGGTGCTCGGCTTCCTCGCGGTCGGCATGCTCGTCGGGCCGTTCGGCCTCGGCCGGCTCACCGGCGACGTGCCGTGGCTGGGTTACCTGACGTTTTCGCGCGACGAAGACGTCGAAATCTTCGCCGAATTCGGCGTGATCTTCCTGATGTTCATGATCGGTCTCGAATTGTCGGTCGACCGCCTGTGGGCAATGCGGCGGCTGGTGTTCGGGCTCGGCACGCTGCAGGTCGCGATCACCGCGCTCGCGATCGGCGCTGTCGCCTACGCGTTCGGCAACCCGCTCGAATCGTCGGTCGTGCTCGGCCTCGTGCTCGGCTTCTCGTCGACCGCCGTCGTGATGCAGCTCCTGTCGCAGCGCCGCGAGCTCGGCACGCCGCTCGGCCAGCGCACGTTCTCGGTGCTGCTGCTGCAGGACCTGATGGTCGTCCCGCTGCTGGTGCTGGTGACGATCCTCGCGCAGGACGGCAGCGGAAACTTCCTCGCGCTGCTCGGCACCGCTGCGGTGAAGGGCATCGCGACGGTCGCGGCGATCTACCTGATCGGCCGCCGCGTCGTGCGGCCGATGTTCCATCAGATCGCCGCGAACCGGCAGGCCGAATCCTTCATGGCGCTGACGCTGCTGACCGCGCTCGGCGTCGCGCTGCTGACGCAGGCCGCCGGCCTGTCGATGGAGCTCGGCGCGCTGCTCGCGGGGCTCCTGATCGCCGAGACCGAGTTCCGCCACGAGGTCGAAGTCACGATCGAGCCGTTCAAGGGCCTCCTGATGGGCCTCTTCTTCATGTCGGTCGGCATGGGCATCGACATCCGCTCGATCCTCGCCGAGCCGCTGCTGCTGCCCGTTTCGGTCGTCGGCCTGCTGGCGATCAAGGCAACCGTCGTGCTGGGGCTGTTCCGCGCGTTCGGGCTGAGCTGGGGGCGCGCGGTCGAAGGCGGGCTGATGCTGTCGCAAGGCGGCGAGTTCGCGTTCATCGTCATCGGCATGGCAATGGGGCTCGGCATCCTGTCCGCGGCGATCGGGCAATTCATGCTGCTGGTGGTCGGCCTGTCGATGCTCGTGACGCCGCCGCTTTCGCTCGTCGGCCGCAAGCTCGGCGACGCCATCGACGCGCGCGTCGGCCAGAAGGCGGCGGCCGACGACGAAGGCGCGCTGCAGGAACTCAGCGGCCACGTCGTCATCGCCGGCTACGGGCGTATCGGGAAGATGATCGGCGAACTGCTCGACGCGCAGGGAATCCCGCACGTCGCGATCGAGAACGACGCGAAGCTCGTCGCCCGCCAGCGCGCGCAGGGCGAGCCGGTGTATTTCGGCGACGCGAGCCGGCCCGAGCTGCTGCGCAGGTTCCACCTCGAACGCGCGGTCGCGGTCGTGCTGACGATGGACCACACCGCCGCCGCGGTGCATGCGGTCAAGGGCATCCGCGCGGCCTTCCCGACGATCCGCGTCGCCGCCCGGGCGCGCGACGAGGCGCACGCGGCGACGCTGCGCGACGCGGGCGCGACGATCGTGATCCCCGAGACGCTCGAATCCGGACTGCAGCTCGCCGGCTCGGTGTTCGAGACGCTCGGCGTCCCCGGCGAAGTCGCGACCCGCCTGCTCGACCAGGAGCGCAAGCGGCGCATCGGCTCCTTTCAGCCCGGCTGAGCTCCGCCTCTCCCGCCCCACGGCAGGCTCCGCGGACGCGCGCGATCGCCGCTCGCGTCATTAACCTGCGACGACATAGGCGTTATCGCTCACCCTGAGCTTGTCGGAAGGCGCTCGCATCGGCCGGGCTTCGACAAGCGCAGCCCGCACGGAATTTCGTCGCCGAGTGAATAGCGTCGTGACGAGCCACCGCGGCCCGCCACGCGATCAGCCGAATCCTTCGCCTATAAGCCGTAATCCTCGCCACCGCCCGCGAGCGCGACATCGACCATGCGGCGCGTCAGGTGCGGCGCGAAGAGCTCGATGAACGCGTACACGTAGCCGCGAAGGTAGGCGTTGCGCCGCAGGCCGATGCGCGTCGTGCTCGATTCGAAGAGGTGCGCCGCGTCGCTCATGCCGAGCGCGCGGTCGGACGCCGGGTCGAAGGCCATGCGCGCGAGGATGCCGATGCCCAGATCCATCGACACGTAAGTCTTGATGACGTCCGAATCGAGCGCGGTCAGCACGACGTTCGGACGCAGGCCGCGGCCGAGGAAGGCCTTGTTGATCAGGCTGCGTCCGGTGAAGGCGTCGTCGTAGGTGATGATCGGGAAGCGGGCGATCGCCTCGAGCGTCAGCGGATGCTCCTTCAGGATCGGGTGACGCGGCGTCGCGACGACGCAGCGGTTCCACTGGTAGCACGGCAGCATCACGAGGTCCTCGTACTCGGCGATCGCCTCGGTCGCGAGCGCGAGATCGGCCTCGCCGGACATCACCATCGCGCACACCTGTTGGGGGCTGCCCTGGTGCAGCGACAGCTTGACCTGCGGAAAGCGTTGCATGAAGTCGCGCACGATGCGCGGCAACACGTAGCGCGCCTGCGTATGGGTCGTCGCGATCGACAGGCTGCCGGCGACCTCGTTCGTGAATTCGTCGCCGACCTGCCGCAGATTGTCGACATCGCGCAGCACGCGCTCGGCGATCGCGAGCACTTGCCGGCCCGGATCGGTGATCGCGACGAGGCGCTTGCCGTGGCGCACGAAGACGTCGACGCCGAGTTCGCTCTCGAACAGGCGGATCTGCTTCGACACGCCCGGCTGCGACGTGAACAGCGCTTCCGCGGCCTCCGAAACGTTCAGTCCGCGGCGGGCGACTTCGTGGATGTAGCGCAGCTGCTGCAAGTTCATGGCGGCCTCTTATAACGAATTCTTCTTAGAGTCTAACGTCCACCGTCTTTTTTAATCTACTCACCCCACTTACGATGCACCGCAACATCCCCGGAAACAGTGCTCATGGACTTCGCCTACCCCCTCGCAGGATTCGCAGTCGGCGCGATTGTCGGACTCACCGGCGTGGGCGGCGGTTCGTTGATGACGCCTTTGCTGGTGCTGCTGTTCGGCATTCACCCGTCGGTCGCGGTGGGCACGGACCTGCTGTACGCGTCGATCACGAAGGCGGGCGGGACGCTCGCGCACGGCCTCAAGGGCACGGTCGATTGGCAGGTGACGAAGCGGCTCGCGACTGGTAGCCTGCCGGCCGCCGCGATCACGCTGTTCCTGGTCGGCAGGTTCGCGCCCGGCGGCATCGACGGAGTGACCAGCCTGATCAAGGTTGCGCTCGGCGTCGCGCTCGTGCTGACCGCCGTCGCGGTGATCTTCCGCAAGAAGATCCAGACCTACGCGACGACGCGCTTCGCCGGCAGGATCAGCCCGACGCGCACCGCGCGGCTCACGGTGCTGACCGGTGCCGTGCTCGGCGTGCTGGTGTCGATCTCCTCGGTCGGTGCCGGCGCGCTCGGCGTCACCGCGCTGTTCTTCCTGTATCCGACGATGCCGGTGCTGCGCATCGTCGGCTCGGACATTGCGCACGCGGTGCCGCTGACGCTGGTGGCCGGGGTCGGCCACTGGATGCTCGGCAGCGTCGACTGGTTCCTGCTCGGCAGCCTGTTGATCGGCTCGCTGCCCGGCATCTGGGTCGGCAGCCACATTTCGACGATGGTGCCGGATCGCGTGCTGCGCCCGATCTTGGCGACGATGCTGGTTCTGGTCGGCGCGAAGCTGATCAGCCAGTAAAACGGCAAACGAATACAAAGACTGAACGAGAGAGACGCGATGTACCGATACGACGAATACGACCAGCACTTGCTCGACGAACGCGTCGCACAGTTCCGCGACCAGATGCGTCGCCACCTCGCCGGCGAACTGAGCGACGACGAGTTCCGTCCGGTGCGGCTGCAGAACGGCCTGTACATCCAGCGCCACGCGCCGATGTTCCGGATCTCCGTGCCTTACGGCCACCTCGCGAGCCGCCAGCTGCGCAAGCTCGCGCACCTCGCGCGCACTTACGACCGCGGTTACGCGCATTTCACGACGCGCACGAACGTCCAGTTCAACTGGTCGCCGCTCGAAGCGATCCCCGACATGCTCGCTGAGCTCGCGAGCGTGCAGATGCATTCGAACCAGACGTCCGGCAACGACATCCGCAACATCACCGCGGACGCATTCGCCGGCGTCGCCGCCGACGAGATCGTCGACCCGCGCCCGTGGGCCGAGATCCTGCGCCAGTGGGCGACCTACAACCCCGAGTTCGCGTACCTCCCGCGCAAGTTCAAGATCGCGCTGAACGCCGCGACCGAAGACCGCGTCGTCGTGCGCGTCTACGACATCGGCCTCGACCTCAAGCGCGACGCCGACGGCAACGTCGGTTTCCGCGTGCTCGTCGGCGGCGGCCTCGGCCGCACGCCGATCCTCGGCGAGGAGATCGCGAGCTTCGTCCCGTGGCAGCACCTGATCACATACTGCGAGTCGATCCTGCGCGTCTATAACCGCTACGGCCGGCGCGACAACATCTGGAAGGCGCGCATCAAGATCCTCGTCAAGGCGCTCGGACCGGAAGAGTTCGCACGCCAGGTCGAAGCGGAATGGGCGCACGTCAAGGACGGCCCGAACACGCTGACCGAAGCGGAAGTGCAGCGCGTCGCCGCGCATTTCGTCGATCCCGACTACGAGACGCTGCCCGCGCGCGACGAGGTCCACGAGGCGCACCTCGCCGCGAGCAAGCCGTTCGCCGCGTGGATCAAGCGCAACGTGCGCGCACACAAGAAGCCCGGCTACGCGTCGGTCACGCTGTCGCTGAAGAAGACCGGCATCGCGCCGGGCGACATCAGCGCCGAGCAGATGGACCTCGTCGCCGACTGGGCCGACCGCTTCAGCTTCGGCGAAGCGCGGATGACGCACGAGCAGAACGTCGTCCTCGCCGACGTCCGGCTGTCCGACCTCCACACGCTGTGGCAGCTCGCCCGCGAGGCGGGACTCGCGACGCCGAACATCGGCCTGCTGACCGACATCATCTGCTGCCCGGGCGGCGATTTCTGCGCGCTCGCGAACGCGAAGTCGATCCCGATCGCGCAGGCGATCCAGCAGCGCTTCGACGATCTCGACTATCTCCACGACATCGGCGAAATCGACATCAACATCTCGGGCTGCATGAACTCCTGCGGCCACCACCACGTCGGCCATATCGGCATCCTCGGCGTCGATAAGAGCGGCCAGGAGTGGTACCAAGTGACGATCGGCGGCACGCAGGGCAACGACACCGCGCTCGGCAAGGTCATCGGCCCGTCGTTCGCGCGCGACCAGATGGCCGACGTCGTCGAGAAGCTCATCGAAACCTATATCGAATACCGCCACGAGGGCGAGCGCTTCGTCGACACGGTGCACCGTCTCGGCATCGAGCCGTTCAAGCAGCGCGTCTATGGCGGCGAACAACAGACGCAAAGGAAGGTCGTCAATGCCTAAGGTGATCAAGAACGGCCGGATCGTTTCCGACGACTGGCGCATCCTCGCGCTCGACGAGGACGAAACGCCCGCGGCGGCCGTCGTCCCCGCCGGCCACGCGCTCGTTCCGCTGGAAGTCTGGCAGGCGCACCGTGCGGACCTCCTCGATCGCGCGACGCGCGGCGAAGTCGGCGTGTGGCTCGCCGGCGACGACGATCTCGAAGCCTTCGCGGCCGACGTCGCGCCGTTCCGAATCATCGCCGTGAATTTCCCGAAATTCACCGACGGCCGCGGCTACTCGATCGCGACCCTGCTGCGCACCCGCTACGGCTACACCGGCGAGCTGCGCGCGATCGGCGACGTGTTGCGCGACCAGTTCAACTATCTGACGCGCTCCGGTTTCGACGCGCTGCAGCCGCGCGCGGACCGTTACACCGACGAACAGCTCGAAGCGGCGGTCGCGAACATTTCCGACTTCACGCAGCCCTACCAGGCGTCGGCGACCCACCCGCAGCCGCTCTTCCGGCGCGTCGCCCGGCCCGGCCCGCAACAGGTGAAATCGTGAGCGGCGCGGTGACGCTGCTGCGCGCGCCGACGACGAATCCGGCGACGCGGCCGCAGCTGACCGACGCGCTGCGCACTAGCGTCGAAGCGAAGTCCGCCGCCGCGCTCGCGCTGCTGCGCGCCGCGGTCGACGAGTTCGGCACAGGCGGCGAGCTGACGTTCGCTAACAGCTTCGGCGCCGAGGACATGGTGCTGACCGACCTGATCCTGCGCGAAAAGCTGCCGATCGAGATCTTCTCGCTCGACACCGGCCGCCTTCCGGCCGAGACCTACACCCTGATCGGCGACGTCGAGAAGCGCTACGCAACGCGGCTGAAAGTGTTCTTCCCGCAGTCCGACGCGGTCGAAACCTATGTGCGCACGCACGGCATGAACGCGTTCTACGACTCCGTCGAGCTGAGAAAGGGGTGCTGCTTCGTCCGCAAGGTCGAGCCGCTGCGCCGGGCGCTGGCCGGCAAGAAGGCCTGGATCACCGGCCTGCGGGCCGCGCAGTCAACGACGCGCACCGGGCTGCCGCTGCGCGAGTTCGACGAAGGCAACGGCCTCGTGAAGCTGAACCCGCTGTCGGACTGGTCCGAGACCGAAGTCTGGGCCTACATCCGCCTGCGCGACGTGCCGCACAACGCGCTGCACGACCAGTTCTATCCGAGCATCGGCTGCGCGCCCTGCACGCGCGCGATCGCCGTCGGCGAGGACGTGCGCGCCGGCCGCTGGTGGTGGGAAGACCCTGCGAGCAAGGAATGCGGGCTGCACGTCAAGAAAGGCTGAACGATGAACCGCCGACTCGAAACGAATCCGCACGCTTCGCCCGCCACGCCATACTCGCGCCCCGGCCTGCGTCGGCGCCTCGCGGCGCTGCACGCCGGACTGCGGGCGGCGGTGCGCGCGCTGCGAGCGACCGGCAAAAAACACTGAGCTGAACACTGAGCTGAAATCCGAGAACGAACATGTCGACGCTGACCAGACAAACCCTGACCCACCTCGACTGGCTCGAAGCCGAGGCGATCCACATCATGCGCGAGGTCGCCGGCCAGTGCGCGAACCCGGTGCTGCTGTTCTCCGGCGGCAAGGACTCGATCTGCATGCTGCGTCTCGCCGAGAAGGCGTTCCGCCCGGGCCGCTTCCCGTTCCCGCTGATGCACATCGACACCGGCCACAATTACCGGGAAGTCACCGACTTCCGCGACAAGCGCGCCGCCGAGTTGGGTGAACGCCTGATCGTGCGCTCGGTCGAGGACTCGATGGCGCGCGGCACGGTCGTGCTGAAGACGCCGGACGAGTCGCGCAACAAGCACCAGTCGGTGACGCTGCTCGAAGCGATCGAGGAATTCGGCTTCGACGCCTGCATCGGCGGTGCGCGGCGCGACGAGGAGAAAGCGCGTGCGAAGGAGCGGATCATGAGCTTCCGCGACGAGTTCGGTCAGTGGGACCCGAAGAACCAGCGCCCCGAGCTGTGGAACCTGTACAACGCACGCGCCCACAAGGGCGAGAACATCCGCGCGTTCCCGATCAGCAACTGGACCGAGCTCGACGTGTGGCAGTACATCGAGCGCGAGCAGCTCGAGCTGCCGTCGATCTACTTCGCGCACGTGCGGCCCGTCGTGCGCAAGAACGGCCTGCTGCAGCCGGTGACCGACGTGACCCCCGCGAAACCGGGCGACGTCGTCGAAGACGTGCAGGTGCGCTTCCGCACCGTCGGCGACATCACCTGCACCGCGCCGGTCGAGTCCGCCGCCGACACCGTCGCGAAGATCCTGCTCGAGACCGCGACGACGACGATCACCGAACGGGGCGCGACGCGCATGGACGACCAGACGTCCGAAGCGTCGATGGAGCAGCGCAAGAAGGAAGGCTACTTCTGACCCGCCCGCCCCCGACCCCGCATAGCGAAGGAATCATGAACATGTCCGCCCCCGAGACCCTGCCCGGCATCACGACCGGCCCCGACGACCACGGCCTGCTGCGCTTTCTGACCTGCGGCAGCGTCGATGACGGCAAGAGCACGCTGATCGGCCGCCTGCTGTTCGACACCAAGACGATCCTCGCCGACACGCTGAACGCGATCGAAAGGACCTCGGCGAAGCGCGGCACGAGCGCGGTCGACCTGTCGCTCCTGACTGACGGCCTGCAGGCCGAGCGCGAACAGGGCATCACGATCGACGTCGCCTACCGCTACTTCTCGACCGGCACGCGCAAGTACATCATCGCCGACGCGCCGGGCCACGAGCAGTACACGCGCAACATGGTGACGGCCGCCTCGACCGCGAACCTCGCGATCATCCTCGTCGACTCGCGCAAGGGGATGCTGACGCAGACACGCCGCCATTCCTACCTCGCGAGCCTCGTCGGCATCCCGCACCTCGTCGTCGCGGTGAACAAGATGGATCTCGTCGACTACGACCAGGCGGTGTTCGAGCGCATCCGCGCCGACTACCTCGCGTTCGCCGACAAGCTCGGCATCGGGGACGTGCGCTTCATTCCGCTGTCGGCGCTCAACGGCGACATGATCGTCGACCGCGGCGACCGCCTCGGCTGGTATGAAGGCCCGACGCTGCTGCAGGTCCTCGAAACGGTGCCGGCCGCGCACACCGAGCAGGCCGAGAACTTCCGCTTCCCGGTACAGTTCGTCTGCCGCCCGCAGGATTCCGCGAACCCCGAGCTGCACGACTACCGCGGCTTCCAGGGGCGCGTCGAGTCGGGCGAGATCGCGGTCGGAGACGCGGTGACGGTGTTGCCCTCGGGTCGCACGAGCACGGTCAAGGACGTCCAGCTCGGCGGCGCGAGCATCGGGCGCGCGATCCACGAGCAGTCGGTGACGCTGCTGCTCGCCGACGAGATCGACATCTCGCGCGGCGACATGATCGTCAAGAGCGTCGAACAGCCGCAGCAGGCGAAGCAGATCGACGCGACCGTCTGCTGGCTGTCGGAGACGCCGCTGTCGCCGGCCCGCACTTACCTCGTGCGCCACACGACGCGCGAAGTGAAGGCGAAGGTCGCGAAGATCGACTACCGGCTCGACGTGAATACGCTCGAACATGAGCCGGCGACCACGCTCGCGATGAACGATATCGCGCACGTGACACTCAAACTCGCCCAGCCGGTCTTCGCGGACCCGTACGCCGACAACCGCGCGACCGGCGCGTTCATCGTCATTGACGAGAGCACGAACAACACCGTCGGCGCCGGGATGATCCGCTGAAGCTGCCCCAGCGAAGACAACGCGACCTCCCCTCTCACCCCGGCTGCCGGAAGGCACCGGGGCGTGATGCCTTACCCGTCGGCGGCCGGGTGTGGGAAAATCCCGGTTTGCCCGATTTCCAGCTGCCGGGCACAGCAAGCAACGTAGAAGATGAACATGAAATCTGTCGATGATTTCCGCCTGCGGTTCGGCAGCAGGGAATACGTGCCGATCATGGTTGGCGGAATGGGTGTCGACATCTCCACGTCCGAGCTGTCGCTCGAAGCCGCGCGGCTCGGCGGCATCGGGCACATTTCGGACGCGATGATTCCGACCGTCAGCGACCGCCGCTACGACACGAAGTACGTGCGCGACAAGCTGAAGTTCTACAAGTACAACGTCGCGAATGCGGACAAGTCCGAAGTGCAGTTCGACCTCGGTCTCCTCGCCGAGGCGACCGAAAAGCACGTCCGCCACACGATGGAACGCAAGCGCGGCGACGGCCTGATCTTCATCAACTGCATGGAAAAGCTGACGATGAACGGGCCGAAGGACACGCTGCGCGTGCGCCTGCGCTCGGCGCTCGATGCGGGCATCGACGGCATCACGCTCGCCGCCGGCCTGCACCTGGGCTCATTCGGCCTGATCGAGGACCACCCGCGCTTTCGCGACGTCAAGCTCGGCATCATCGTGTCGTCGCTGCGCGCGCTGGTGCTCTTCCTGCGCAAATCCGCCCGCACCAACCGCCTGCCCGACTTCGTCGTCGTCGAAGGCCCGCTCGCGGGCGGCCATCTCGGCTTCGGCATGGACTGGGCGCAGTACGACCTGCACGCCATCGTCGCCGAGATCCGCGATTGGCTCGCCGCCGAGAAGCTCGACATCCCGCTGATTCCTGCCGGCGGCATCTTCACCGGCAGTGACGCGGTGTCCTTCCTCGACGCCGGCGCGGCCGCGGTGCAGGTCGCGACGCGTTTTACCGTGTCGCATGAATGCGGCCTGCCGCCCGAAGTGCAGCAGCAATATTTCGGCGCGCAGGAGGAGGACATCGAGGTCAACAACACCTCACCCACCGGCTACCCGATGCGCATGCTGAAGAGCAGCCCATCGATCGGCGCCGGCATCCGCCCGAACTGCGAGGCCTTCGGCTATCTCCTCGACGCAAACGGCAACTGCGCGTACATCACCGCGTACAACCGCGAACTCGCGCTGCACCCGGACGCGAAGCGTCTCAGCGTGATGGAGAAGACGTGCCTGTGCACGCACATGCGCAACTTCGACTGCTGGACCTGCGGCCATTACACCTACCGACTGAAGGACACGACGCATCGTCGTGACGACGGGACGTACCAGATCCTGAGCGCCGAGCACATCTTCCTCGACTACCAGCACAGCAAGGACAACAAGATCGCGCTGCCGGCGCTCGAAACGGCGTAAGCCGTCGCGCACCCGGCGTACGGAGCATCGGTCCGCAAGACCGGTGCTCTTTTTCTTT
Source organism: Aromatoleum sp. (assembly GCF_032027225.1). Taxonomy (GTDB): domain Bacteria; phylum Pseudomonadota; class Gammaproteobacteria; order Burkholderiales; family Rhodocyclaceae; genus Aromatoleum. Next base: position 72,201 of record NZ_JAVSMM010000020.1, read on the forward strand.
GCGCGGTCTTCGCACGCGCCCATCACCCTCGCGCGGAGCCCGCCCGAGCAGATCGGCGCTCTTGTTCATTGCGCCGTCCTCGCCCGCGCGCCGCGGCGGCGCCTGCTGCGTCGGCGGGAACGCTTGCACCGTAGCGGACTCAGACGAGCGGATGCGCGGATCCTCGTGCCGTCGCGTCCGTCCCTCCATTCGCGGGAGCGGGCATGCGAGTGTTGTCGCACCGACTTGTCGCACTGCTGTTGCTGCTGTTCGGCCTCGGCTTGGCGCCGGCCACCCCGGGCGCGGAGGCTCCCAAGCAGGTCGTCGCGTTGCGCGTCGACGGCATCATCGGCCCGGCGACGTCGGACTTCATCCGCCGCGGCCTCGACAAGGCGCGTGCCGCGAACGCCGGCCTCGTGGTCATCGAAATGGACACGCCCGGCGGGCTCGACGCGTCGATGCGGGTCATCATCCGCGACATCCTCGCGTCGCCGATCCCGGTCGCGACCTACGTGAGCCCGGGCGGCGCCCGAGCCGCGAGTGCGGGCACCTACATCCTGTACGCGAGCCACATCGCCGCGATGGCGCCGGCGACGAACCTCGGCGCGGCGACACCGGTAGCGATCGGCGGCCCGGGCGGCGGCGAGAAACCGCCCGGTGCGGACGGAGCGGACGGCGGCGCGGGCAAATCGGGCGAGGACGCCTCCGAGCCGAAGCGCGCGGGGCGTGGCGACGCGATGAAGGCCAAAATCGAGAACGACGCCGCCGCCTACCTGCGCAGCCTCGCGCAACTGCGCGGCCGTAACCCGGACTTCGCGGAACGCGCGGTGCGCGAAGCGGCGAGCCTGTCCGCCGACGAGGCGCTGAAGGCGGGCGTGATCGACCTCGTCGCGAGCGACCTGAAGGATCTGCTCGGACGGCTCGACGGCCGCGAAGTGACGCTCGACAGCGGCAACAAGGTGCGCCTCGCCACCGCCGGCGCGGACGTGCGCCGTCTCACCCCGGATTGGCGCACCGGCATCCTGGCGCTGCTGTCGAACCCGCAGTTCGCGCTCGTGCTGATGATGATCGGCATCTACGGACTGTTTTTCGAATTCACGAGCCCCGGCTTCGGCGTGCCCGGCGTCGCCGGCCTGATCTGCCTGCTGATCGCGCTGTATGCGTTCCAGTTGCTGCCGGTCAACTGGGCGGGCGTCGCGCTGATCGCGATCGGCGCGACGCTGATGCTTGCCGAAGCTTTTCTGCCGAGCTTCGGCGCACTCGGGATCGGCGGCATCATCGCGTTCGTCGTCGGCGGACTGTTCCTGATGGATACCGACGCGCCCGGCTTCGGCATTCCGTTGCCGTTCATTGCCGGACTCGCGCTCGTCAGCGCGGCGCTGATCCTCGCCGTCGGCGGACTCGCGGCGGGCTCGCGTCGGCGGGCCGTCGTCAGCGGCCGGGAAGCGCTCATCGGCAGCGTCGGCGTCGTCACCGTCGCGACGGCCGACGGCACGTGGGCGCAGGTGCAGGGGGAATCCTGGCACGTCGCCGCGATCGAACCGCTGGCGCCGGGCGACCGCGTCCGCGTCACCGGCCTGTCCGGCCTGACCCTTCAGGTCGAACCGTTGGCGGCGGACGGCCGCGCGAGCAAAAGGAGTTCCCCGTGATCTACGACATCAATCTCGGCCTCGGCACCGTCCTGCTCATCCTGATCGCGATCGCGGTCAGCGCAATCCGCATCCTGCGCGAATACGAGCGCGGCGTGATCTTCATGCTCGGCCGTTTCTGGAAGGTCAAGGGACCGGGGCTGGTGCTCGTGATCCCCGGTCTGCAGCAGATGGTCAAGGTGGACCTGCGGGTCGTCACGATGGACGTGCCGAGCCAGGACGTGATCTCGCGCGACAACGTGTCGGTGAAGGTCAATGCGATCGTGTTCTTCCGCGTCGTCGCCCCCGAAAAGGCGATCATCCAGGTCGAGAACTACATGGTCGCGACGAGCCAGCTTGCACAGACGACGCTGCGCGCGGTGCTCGGCAAGCACGAGCTCGACGAGATGCTCGCCGAGCGCGAACGGCTGAACCTCGACGTGCAGCAGATCCTCGACGCGCAGACCGACGCGTGGGGCATCAAGGTCACGAACGTCGAGATCAAGCACGTCGACCTCAACGAGACGATGGTCCGCGCGATCGCGCGCCAGGCCGAAGCCGAGCGCGAACGGCGTGCGAAAGTCATCCACGCCGAAGGCGAGAAGCAGGCGGCCGAGGCGCTGCTCGCGGCGGCCGAAATGCTGTCCCGCGAGCCGGCGGCGATGCAGCTGCGCTACCTGCAGACGCTGACGCAGGTGGCCGGCGAACGCTCGTCGACGATCGTGTTCCCGGTGCCGGTCGATCTGCTGAAGAGCGTCGTCGGCGAGTTTCCGCGCCCCGACGCAAACCCCCGGCAGTCGTGACGGCGACGCGCGCCGTTGGCGGCTGAGCGAGACGCCCCATCTTCGCGGCTTGCCGCAGGCGACATACCCGAGTAATTTACTCAACATTGACCGATCACCCTGGAGCCGCCGATGCCGACACCCGCCGACCGCTTCACGACCGAACGCATCCTCGCGATCCAGCGCTGGACGCCGCATTTGTTCAGCTTCCGCACGACGCGCGACCCGGCGTTCCGCTTCGTGCCCGGACAGTTCGCGCGGCTGGGCTTGCGCAAGGAGGACGGCGAAGTCGTCTGGCGCGCGTATTCGATGGTGTCGGCGCCGTACGACGAGCATCTCGAGTTCTATTCGATCGTCGTGCCGGACGGGGAATTCACGAGCCGGCTCGCGCAACTCGCCGAAGGCGACGAAGTCCTCGTCGAGCGGATGAACTACGGCTTCCTGACGACCGACCGCTTCGTCGACGGCCGCGACCTGTGGCTGCTCGCGACCGGCACCGGCCTCGCGCCCTACATCTCGATCCTGCACGACCCGGCGACGTGGAGCGATTACGAACGCATCGTCCTCGTCCACAGCGTGCGTTTCGCAGCCGAGCTCGCCTACCGCGCCGAGCTCGCCGACCTCGCGGAGCACCCGCTCGTCGGCGGCGCCACGCACAAGCTCCGCTACATTCCCGTCGTCACGCGCGAGCGGGTCGAAGGCGCGTTGCAGGACCGCATCACGACCCTGATCGAGAACGGCGAGCTCGAACGCGCCGCCGGTTTCCCGCTCGACCACGAACGCAGCCGCATCATGCTGTGCGGCAACCCGCAGATGGTCGACGACGGCCGCAAACTGCTCAATCGCCTCGGCTACAAGCTGTCGCGCCGCGCAGCGCCGGCGCACCTGGTCGTCGAAAATATGTGGTGACCGCCGCGATGGACGACATCGCCCGCGGCGGCACTGGCCAATCGCGCGGCTTCGCCTACGGCAGCACGATCGCGAGCGCGATCGGCAGGAAGAACAGCGCCGCGACGTTGCCGATCAGCACGATCGACGCGACCGCTTCGGGCTGCTGCTGGTAGCGCTCGGCGAAAATGTAGTTCAGCACCGCCGGCGGCAAGGCGCCGAACACGAGCAGCAGTGCCTTCTGGTCCTGCGGCAGATCGACGACCTGCATCACGGCGAGCGCGATCAGCATTCCCGCGACGGGCCGGGCCACCGCGCCGTACAGCCCAAGCCGGATCGACGAAATGTTCGAATCGGTGAGCCGCACGCCGAGTCCGAACAGCATCAGCGGAATCGAGATGTCGCCGAGCATCTTGATCGCGAGGAGAAGCGGCGGCCAGATCTCGATCCCGGCTATGCCGACCGCAAGCCCGGCGATGGTCGCGAGCACGGACGGCACCGTCCAGATGTTCCAGATCCGGCTGCGGTGGTCGAGCAGCCAGGCGCCGAACGAGAAATGCAGCAGGTTCGACACCATGAACATCACGACCATCGGCGCAAGCGCGACGTCGCCGAACGCAAGCACCGCGAGCGGCAGCCCGAGGTTGCCGCAATTGTTGAACATGATCGGCGGCACGAAGGTCTTCGGCGGCACGCGCGACAGCCGCGCGAGCAGCCAGCCCGCGAGGCCCGAGCCGACGACGATCAGGAAGGTCGCGCCCGACAGCGGCACGAAATCCACTATGCGGAAATCCTTGTTCGCGAGCGCGGCGAACACCAGCGCCGGAACGAACACATCCATGTTCAGCTTGTTCGCATGCGACAGGTCGGGTTTCAGCCGCTTGCCGACCAGATAGCCGAGCACGGTGATCGCGAACAGCGGAAAAAGAATCGAGACGATGCGCAAGAGCATGATCGGGAATCGGGGCGCGGGCGGGCGCAAAAACGGCGAACCGCCGTCCTGCATCGGCAGGGCGGCGGTCGGGGATGACGTGAAGTCCGGGACGGCGCAATGCCGCCCGGGAAGTTACAGCACGTAGCGCGCGAGGTCCTCGCGCTCGGCGAAGGTCTCGAGCCGCGCGTCGACGTACGCCGCGTCGACGCTCACCTTCGTGAGCCCGATCTTTCCGGCGTCGAACGAGACTTCTTCGAGGAGCTTTTCCATCACCGTGTACAGCCGGCGCGCGCCGATGTTCTCGGTCTTCTCATTCACCTGGTACGCGATCTCGGCCATCCGGCGGATGCCGTCGTCGGCGAATTCGAGTTCGACGCCGTCGGTCTGCAGCAGGGCCTGGTACTGGCGCACGAGGCAAGCATCGGTCTGCGTCAGGATGCGCTTGAAGTCGTCGACCGACAGGCTTTCGAGTTCGACGCGGATCGGAAAGCGCCCCTGCAACTCGGGGATCAGATCGCTCGGCTTCGCAAGGTGGAACGCGCCGCTCGCGATGAACAGGATGTGATCGGTCTTGATCATCCCGTACTTCGTCGAAATCGTCGTGCCTTCGACGAGCGGCAGCAGATCCCGCTGCACGCCCTGCCGCGACACGTCCGCGCCCTGCCCTTCGGCGCGCGACGCGACCTTGTCGATCTCGTCGAGGAACACGATGCCGTTCTGCTCGACCGCGCGCACGGCTTCCGCCTTGACCTCCTCGTCGTTGATCAGCCGCGCCGCCTCCTCGTCGGTCAGCGCCTTCAGCGCCTCGCCGATCTTCATCTTGCGCACTTTCTTCTTGCCGCCGCCGAGGTTCTGGAACATCCCCTGGATCTGCTGCGTGAGCTCCTCCATGCCCGGCGGCGCGAAGATCTCGGCCGTCATCGGCTGCGCCGCGACCTCGATTTCGATCTCCTTGTCGTCGAGTTCGCCTTCGCGCAGGCGCTTGCGGAATTTCTGCCGGGTCGCCGAATCGGTCGGTTCCGGTTCGTTGAGACCGACCGGGCGTGCCGGCGGCAGCAACGCGTCGAGCACGCGGTCCTCGGCCGCGTCGAGCGCGCGGTCGCGCACCGTGCGCATCGCCCGCTCGCGGCCGTCCTTGACCGCGATCTCGGCAAGGTCGCGGATGATCGTATCGACGTCGCGGCCGACATAGCCGACCTCGGTGAATTTCGTCGCCTCGATCTTGATGAACGGCGCATTCGCGAGCCGCGCGAGACGCCGCGCGATCTCGGTCTTGCCGACGCCGGTCGGCCCGATCATCAGGATGTTCTTCGGCGTGATCTCGCTTCTGAGCGGCTCCTCGACCTGAGCGCGACGCCAGCGGTTGCGCAGCGCGATCGCGACGGCCTTCTTCGCCTTGTCCTGTCCGACGATGTGCTTGTCGAGTTCGGAGACGATCTCCGGGGGGGTCATCTGGGTCATCCCTCGAGTACCTCGATCACGTGGCTCTGGTTCGTGTAAATACAAAGGTCGCCGGCAATCTGCAGCGACTTCTTGACGATGTCCTCGGGCGGCAATTCGGTGTTCTCCAGCAGCGCGCGCGCCGCCGACTGCGCGTACGCGCCGCCACTGCCGATCGCGACGATGCCCTCTTCGGGCTCGAGCACGTCGCCGTTGCCGGTGATCACGAGCGAGTGCTCGGGATCGGCGACCGCGAGCATCGCTTCGAGCCGGCGCAGCATGCGGTCGGTGCGCCAGTCCTTCGCGAGTTCGACCGCGCTCCGGAGGAGATTGCCCTGGTGCTTTTCGAGCTTGGCCTCGAAGCGCTCGAAGAGGGTGAACGCGTCGGCCGTCCCGCCCGCGAACCCGGCGAGGATCTTCCCCTGATAGATCGTCCGCACCTTGCGCGCGGTGGCCTTGATGACGATGTTGCCCAGCGTGACCTGGCCGTCGCCGCCGAGGGCTACACGTCGGCCGCGACGCACCGAGAGGATCGTGGTGCCGTGATACTGTTCCATCGGGTTTTCCTTATGTTCTGCTGCGGCGGCTGCGCAGTCACGCGCGAAGCGCCACCTGCGCCACCTGATCGACGCTCATGACGCGCAACAATGCGGCGACCATGGCGTTCACGTTTTTAAGAGCGACCTGCTTGCCCTGAGTCTTCAGGTCGGCAAGCGCGTTGAACAACATGCCCGCGCTGACGAAATCCATGCGCCGAAGTCCGGTGCAATCGACCTCCACCTGCTGACGCTCCGCGGCGTACTCGGTGAGCTTTCGCATGATGTCGGCCGTCGCGCCCGTCACTTCGCCGTCGAGGCTGAAACCGTCGTTCGCTGCGGCGACCGCTTCGAGCGCGGCGGTCGATTGCGCCTCCTGTTCGACCTTCGCCTCCCACGACGGTGGGGATTCCTCGAAGGTGATCGCGTAGTCGACCGCGAGTTGCTCGAATCGATCCTGCTCGCCCGTGTATTGCAGCATTTCGAGCAACAGCAGCCATCCGTCGCGACCCTCGGCGCGCCCGACGCGCACCTGCCCGAACAGCATGTCGGCGAGCCGCGCGCATTTCAGCAGCGACACCTTGACGCGCTCCGCCGCGAGTTCGTTCAGCCGTTGCCGGAACATCGCGCACCCGGTCTCATCGACCGAGCGCAAGTGTCCGAGATCGATGCGGATGACGCCGCTTCTTTTTGCGATGATCGCGATCTGCTCGAACTGCGCCGCGGCCTGACCGGAGAGGCTGCCGGACAGTGCGACGAGTGGCCGCGAGTGGGGGCGCTCGCGGGCCGGCGCGGCCGACAGGTCCTGCCACGGCGGCGGCGATCGCTCGAAGCGGGTGGCGTAATCGACCACGCGGGTTTCGAACCGCTGGCGCTGACCGCTCAGCCGGTACAGGTCGAGAAGCATCATCCACACGCCCTCGCCGGCGTGACCGGACGAACTGCCGAGCGCCGCCTCGAGCACCGCTTCGGCCGCCCCGACATTGCCGTTCGCATACAGCACCGCCGCTTCCTCATACACGGTGCCGAGCCCCGCTGCGACTTCGCGGACTTCGACGAGATCGGCGTACTGCGCCAGCGCGTGCGGGGCGTCATCGGGAAAATCGCGCGGCGAAAGTTCCGTCGCGGCGTCGGGCACGGAACTCCCCCGGGCGTTGCCGGCAGGGCCTGCGCCCGGAGCGGGCTTCTTGCCGAAAAATGGAAGGACCACGTTGCAGCCTGTCCTGACGGATCGTCGGGTGGTTCGGGGAGCCTCGAAGAATAGCATTTTGAAAACCGGGTTTGCGGAAATCACCCGTGCCGGCTGGCTTTTCTACCCCTTTCGGATAGTCCGGGGATTACGAACCTACCCGATTCGCCTTACTTTTTGAGAGGTCGACGAGGTCTTTTGGCGTACAGCGCGAGGCGGGACTCGGCTAGAATGCTGCGATGCAAACTACCGAGCAGTTCGCACCAGCCGCGCAGCACGTCCGCTTCGCGCTGCCGGTCCGCGTCTACTACGAAGACACCGACGCCGCGGGTGTCGTCTACTACGCGAATTACCTCCGGTACTGCGAGCGCGCTCGGACCGAATGCCTGCGGGAAATCGGGTTCGAGCAGCAGACCCTGCTCGCAAGACAACGGATTGCGTTCGTCGTGCGCTCGGTACAGGCCGATTACCTGTCACCCGGATTGCTCGACGACGCGTTAAGGGTGCTGTCGCACCTCGAATCGCTCGGCGGCGCGAGCCTGGTGTTCAGACAGAAGATCGTGCGCGGCGACGACCTCCTGTTCGAAGGCCGCTTCGTGATCGCCTGTGTCAACCTCGACAAGAAACGTCCCGTTCCCCTGCCCACCGAAGTCCGCACAAAACTCGAAGAACTCGCTCAAGCATGAATGTCACCCAGGATCTTTCGATCATCAGTCTGATCAGCGAGGCGAGCGTCCTCGTCCAGCTCGTGATGACGCTGCTCGCCAGCCTCTCGCTCGTCTCGTGGTACTGGATTTTCCGCAAGTCGTTCCAGATCCGCGCCGCCCGCAGCAAGACCAATAGCTTCGAACGCGACTTCTGGAGCGGCGGAGACCTCAACGGCCTGTTCCAGTCGGCTGCCGCTGCGCGCCATCAGAGCGGCGGCATGGAACGCATCTTCGAAGCCGGCTACCGCGAATTCACGAAGCTGCGCGCCAAGAGCCACGATCATGCCGCGATCATCGACGGCGCGCGACGTGCGATGCGCGCGACCTATCAGCGCGAGGTCGACGATCTCGAAGCGCACCTCGCGTTTCTCGCGTCGGTCGGCTCGGTCTCTCCCTACATCGGCCTGCTCGGGACGGTCTGGGGGATCATGAATGCGTTCCGCGGCCTGTCGAACGTCAGCTCCGCCACGCTCGCCCACGTCGCCCCGGGTATCGCCGAGGCGCTCGTCGCCACCGCGATCGGTCTCTTCGCGGCAATTCCGGCGGTGGTCGCGTACAACCGCTTCGCCCACGACATCGACCGCATCGGCATCCGTTTCGAGAGTTTCATCGAAGAATTCTCGAACATCCTGCAACGCCAGTTGCGCTGAACGGCGGAGTCCGACGATGCGCCAACGCCGCCTGATGAACCAGATCAACGTCGTGCCGTATATCGACGTGATGCTGGTCCTGCTCGTGATCTTCATGGTCACCGCGCCGATGATCCAGACCGGCAACGTCGAACTGCCATCGGTTGCCGACGTCCCGCAGCCGCCCGCCGAAGCGATGATCGTCATCGTCAAACAGGACGGCTCGCTCGCGCTGAAGGCGACCGGCGCGGCGAGCGAACGCCCCTTGAGCAACATGGAACTCCTGCGCGAGTTGCGCGCCGCCACCGAGCGCAATCCCGCGCAGCCCGTCGTCGTCGCCGCCGACAAGCGCGTGAGCTACGAAAAGGTCATGGACACGTTGAACGGACTGCGGCAGGCGGGCGTTCAGAAGGTGGGCCTGCAGACGCAGGCCGGCAGCGGCGGGCGATGAAGCACTGGACTCCTCATTCCGACCACGATCAACCGGGAAAATGGGCGTCGCTCGGACTGACCATCGCGGTTCATCTCGGGCTGATCGCGTTCCTCGTGTTCGGCGTTCGCTGGCAAAGCGCGCCGCCGGCTGCGATGCAGGTCGATCTCGTCGCCGCCGTCCCGTCGCGGCCGGCCCCCCCGCCCCCGCCCGCCCCCGAGCCGCAGAAACCGGCTCCGAAGCCGGAACCTCCGAAACCGGAGCCCCCAAAAGCGCCGCAGTCCAAGCCCGAGCCGCCGAAGCCCGAGCCGAAGCCGCAGGTCAAACCCGACATCGCGACGAAGGCGCCGGAACCAAAAAAACCTGAACCGAAAAAGCCGGAACCGAAACCGGAGCCGGAACCGAAGAAGCCGGAACCGAAACCGGAAACGAAAAAACCCGAGCCCAAGAAGCCCGAGCCGAAGAAACCGGAACCCGAAAAGCCGCGCGAGGTAGTGCCGCCGAAAGACGATTACATAACGGAACGGTTGGCGCAGGAAACCCAGCGTACGCAGCTCGAACGCATGATGCGCGACGATGCCGCGCGGGTGGCGGCTGCCCGGTCGGCCGGCGCCAAGGACGCCTACACGAACGCGATCCGCACGAAGGTGCGTGGAAACCTGCTGCGCCCGCCCGGGCTGTCGGGTAATCCCGAAGCGGTCTTCGACGTCGATCAACTCCCGAGCGGCGAAGTGCTCGCGATCCGCCTCAAGCGCTCGTCCGGCGTCCCCGCGCTCGACGACGCGATCGAGCGGGCAATCCGGCGCTCCAGTCCGTTGCCGCTTCCGGAACAGAAGGAACTTTTCGAACGGACACTGGAACTGAGGTTCAGGCCGCTCGACGAGGGCTGAGCGCGCAGAACGCTTTCCTTTCTGCGTCCCGATCCGCTGTTCGCTATAATCGCCGATTAACGGCAATAATAAGCCATGACCAAGCTCCTCTCGAACATCCGCCTGCTGCTCGTCGCTTCGCTCGCCGCGCTTTCCTGCGCGGCCGAGGCGCAACTGTCGATCGAAATCACCGGCACCGGCGCGACGCGCTTTCCGGTCGCGATTCCGATGTTCGAGAACGAAGCCTCGCTTCCACGAGGAGTCACCGACGTGGTCCGCGCGGACCTCGAACGCAGCGGCCTCTTCAGTCTCATCGACATGGGGCTGGTCACGGTGCCGGTCACGACGATGCCCGACCTCGGCGCGATTCGCGGCCGGGGTGCCGACGCCGTCCTCAGCGGCAGCATCTACCCCCAGGCCGACGGCCGCTACGATGTCCGCTTCCGCCTGTTCGACACGCAGAAGCAAGTCGAGCTCGGCGCGCTCGCGCTGCGCATGGCCCCCGCGCAGAACCGCGCGACCGCGCACCGGATCGCCGATTTCGTCTACGAAAAACTCACCGGCCTGCCCGGCTATTTCGCGACGCGGATTGCCTACGTCGTGAAGAGCGGGCCGCGCTACGAGTTGCAGATCGCGGACGCGGACGGCATGAACTCGCAGACGGCGCTCGCCTCGCGCGAACCGATCATCTCGCCCGCATGGGCGCCCGATGGACAGCGCCTCGCGTACGTGTCGTTCGAGGCGAAGAAGCCCGTCGTCTACGTTCATACGCTTGCAACCGGCCAGCGGCAGGTGGTCGCGAATTTCAAGGGTTCGAATTCGGCGCCTGCCTGGTCCCCCGACGGGCAGCGCCTTGCCGTTGTGCTGACGAAGGACGGCCAATCGCAACTTTACGTCCTCAACGCTGACGGCTCGGGCGTACGCCGTCTGGCGTCCTCGCCGGGCATCGACACGGAGCCCGACTGGTCGCCCGACGGCCAGTGGATCTACTTCACCTCGGATCGTGGCGGAAGCCCGCAGATCTACCGGATCTCCTCCGCAGGCGGCGGCGCCGAGCGGGTCACTTTCGACGGCGGTTACAACGTCACGCCACGCCTTTCCCCGGATGGACGGAGTCTCGCGTTCATCACCCGGAACGGCGGGCGCTTTCAGGTGGCGGTCATGGACGTCGCCACCCGTCAGACCACGATCCTCACCGACTCGGCACGCGACGAGTCACCCAGCTTCGCCCCCAACAGCCGCATGATCCTCTACGCTTCCGAAAGCGGAGGCCGAGGGGTTCTTGCAGCCGTCTCGACCGATGGCCGGGTGAAACAGCGTCTATCGGTGCAGGCAGCCGACGTGCGCGAGCCCTCATGGGGCCCGCTCATCCGGTAGCAACACTGCTGTTCGTCCAATTCAGGGAAAATCAAATGAAGAAAATTGTTCTGCCCGCACTGCTGACCGTGCTGCTTGCCGCCTGCAGCAGCACCGGCACCTTCGATCAACCCGGCACGTCGGTCGAAGACCGGTCCAGCACGCCCGGCACCGGCGTACCGACCGTCACCGCGCCGAGCCCGGCCGGCTCCGGCATCGCGGCGCTGACCGACCCGAACAACATCCTGTCGAAGCGCTCGGTGTTCTTCGACTTCGATCAGTTCGTGATCAAGGCCGACGCGCGTCCGCTCGTCGAAGCGCACGCCCGCTTCCTGGTCCAGAATCCGCAGATGAAGATGCTGATCCAGGGCAACACCGACGAACGCGGCAGCCGGGAATACAACCTCGCGCTGGGCCAGAAGCGCGCGGACGCGGTGCGTCAGGCGCTGACGCTGCTGGGTGCGAAGGAGTCGCAGATCGAGTCCGTGAGCCTCGGCGAAGAAAAGCCGCGCTGCAGCGAAAGCAATGAAGCCTGCTTCGCGCAGAACCGCCGCGGCGACATGCTCTACTCGGGCGAGTTTTGATGAAGCGCCTCCTGCCGCTGACACTGCTCCTGGCGCTGTCGTCGGTCGGACCCGCGCAAGCGGGCCTGTTCGGCGACGACGAAGCCCGGCGGGCGATCATCGAGTTGCGCTCGGAGTCGAACAGTCGACTCGAGCGGCTGGAGGCGAGCAGCCGCGGGCAACTCGAACTGGCGAACCAGAACGAGTTGCTCAAGGCCGAGATTTCTAAGCTTCACGGGCAGATCGAAGTCCTGCTCCACGAAATGGAATCGCTGAAACAGCGCCAGCGCGATTTCTATGTCGACCTCGACAATCGCGTCCGGCAGATCGAGAGCAGCCGCACCGCATCGGTGCCGACCACGCCTCCGGCCGACCCCGCCGCCGAATCGGCCGCATACGAGACGGCCTTGAACCTCCTCAAGGAAGCAAAATACAAGGACGCGCTGACCGGTTTCGAACAGTTCATCAACCAGCATCCGCGCAGTTCTCTGCTGCCGGGCGCCCACTTCTGGGCCGGCAACGCCGCGCTGCAGGCCAAGGAAGTCGCGACTGCGAGCAACTATTTCAACGCCGTGCTGACGAACTGGCCGCGCGACCCGGTCGCTCCGGACGCACTGCTCGGACTGGCGAACAGCCAGCAGGCGCTGGGCGACGCGAAGAGCTCGCAGGAGACGCTGAAGAAGATCGTCGAGCGCTTCCCCGAAAGTTCTGCCGCGACCGCGGCCAAGCAGCGGCTCGCGAAGAAGAAGCCCTGAGCGGTTCATGACAACGGCAGCACCGGACCGCAGCCCGAAGCTGCGGATCACTGAAATCTTCTCGTCGCTGCAAGGCGAATCGACGCGCGTCGGGCTCCCCACGGTATTCGTCCGGCTCAGCGGTTGCCCGCTGCGTTGCGTCTGGTGCGATACCAAATACGCGTTCCAGGGCGGCGAAAGCCGCAGCGTCGAGGCAATCGTCGAGGACGTCGCAGCCCGTGGAATCGCCCACGTATGCGTGACCGGCGGCGAGCCGCTCGCGCAAAAGGCCTGCGTACCCTTGCTGAAGGCGCTATGCGACGCGGGATTTTCCGTGTCGCTCGAAACCAGCGGTGCGCTCGACATTTCCGTGGTCGACCCCCGCGTGTCGCGCATCGTCGATCTCAAGGCGCCCGGCTCGGGCGAGGTTGACCGCAACCGCTGGGAGAACCTCCCGCTGCTGAACGAACGCGACGAGATAAAAATCGTCCTCGCGGACGAGGCTGACTACGGCTGGGCAAAGGCGCGCATCAGCGAACACGACCTCGCCCGATGCTGCACCGTGCTGCTGTCACCGGTACAAGGCAAACTGGATCCTGCGCTACTCGCCGACTGGATCGTGCGGGACCGTCTGCCGGTCCGCTTTCAACTCCAATTGCACAAGTTGCTCTGGAGCGATGCGCGCGGGCGCTGAAGCCCGCTGCTTCGCCCACCGCATCCGATTCCCCTGCTCCAGACTTCACCTGCCGTGACCGACTCCCAGCGCGCCATCGTATTGCTCTCCGGCGGACTCGACTCCGCGACCTGTCTCGCCATCGCACGGGACATGGGTTTCGAGTGCTTCGCGCTGTCGATCGCATACGGGCAGCGCCATGCCGCCGAACTGAGCGCATCGAAGCTCGTCGCCCGAACGCTCGGCGCACGGGAGCACCGCCTCGCGCGCGTAAACTTAGATGAATTCGGCGGGTCCGCCCTGACCGACGCGACCATCCCGGTGCCGACCGGCGGCGACGCCGAGGGCATCCCGGTCACTTACGTGCCGGCGCGCAACACCGTGATGCTGTCGATTGCGCTCGCGTGGGCCGAAGTACTCGGCGCACAGAACATCTTCGTCGGCGTCAATGCAGTCGACTACTCGGGCTACCCGGACTGCCGCCCCGAGTTCATTGCGGCATTCGAGAAGATGGCCAACCTCGCGACAAAGGCGGGCGTCGAAGGCTCACACATTACGATCCATGCCCCGCTGATCGATTTGTCAAAGGCGCAGATCATCCGGCGCGGCGTCTCGCTCGGCGTCGACTACGCCCACACCGTCTCGTGCTATCAGGCGGACGATGCGGGCCGCGCCTGCGGCGCCTGCGACGCCTGCCGGCTGCGGCGCGCCGGCTTCGAGGCGGCCGGCGTTCCCGACCCCACCCCCTATCAGTAAAGCCGCCGCACCCGATCGCGCGCGCCGCGGAGCATCCCGCCCGGGTTGATCTATATCAGCCCTGCTCCTCGAAGGGTTTTGTAACATCCGGCAACTTGACGCCGGAATAACAACCTTTTCGGGATTCTTTCGATGCGCTTTCGGCTTGTGCGCCATTTCACGCTGGCCAGCCTTGGCATGTTCTGCCTCGTGGCCCTCACCCTGATCTACTTCGAACAGCAACAGGCAGCCATCCTCCGCCAGGTCCAGGACCAACAAGGCTCCTTTTTCAACGACGTGCAGCAGACGTTCGCGAAACGGCAGGACGAATCCGCGCGCCGCGACCTGCTCGCGATCCATGAATCGGGCAACGTCAACCTCGCGCGCCTGTTCGCAAACGCACTGTGGACCAAGGATTTCGCGCCTTTCGTCGCCCAGGCGCGGACGATCGACGCCGAGCAGTGCCGCAATCTCCCCGACGTCGGGAACGGCGGCAGCATGTCCACGACCGCCCCGAAGAAGGCCTGCTTCGCTAAAATCGGCCAGCGCATCATGGCCCTGCCGGGATTCCGCGAACTCGACGCAAAAGTATACGAGTCGATGCGCAAGAGCACGGTCTTCAAGATCAAGGTCTTCGACCTGCGCGGCATCACCGTCTATTCGTCCGAGCACGCACAGATCGGCGAAGACAAGAGCTCCAACGCGGGCTGGCGCAGCGCAGCGCTCGATGGCACACCGAAAAGCGAATTGACTCATCGCGACACATTCTCAGCGTTCGAAGGCAAGGTCGAGAACCGCGATCTCATTTCGAGCTATCTGCCCGTGCTCGAGCCCGGCTCCTCGCGCGTCGTCGGCGTATTCGAGGTCTACTCGGACGTCACCCCCTTCCTCAACCGGATCGAGCAGACGTCGTCCGAGATCCAGCTCGCGGCAGAGGTCAACCAGCGCAAGGTGGCCGAGGCGGCGCTCGAGAACCAGGCGAAGGTCGACGCGACCTCCGATCGTAAGCTCGGCGCCGTCGCACTACTGCTCGCGCTGCTCTTCGCCGGCCTGCTGCTGATCGTGCGACGCGCCGAAAAGATCATCGGGCGCCAGGAAAAGGAGCGCGAGCATAGCCACCAGCAGCTCGCCCAATCCGAAAAGATGGCCTCGCTCGGGCAGATGGTCGCCGGCGTCGCGCACCAGCTCAACACGCCGCTCGCCTTTTCGCAGAACAACGTGCTGATGGTCCGCGAAGCGCTGGGGGGCATGGATCTGCCCATGAAGGTTGCCGCCCGCATGTCGATGATCCTCAAGGACGTAGAGGGCGACAAGGTCACGCTCAAGGTGTCGCAGCTGAAGGCGAACCTCGACAAGCTCGAGGGCGGCGCTGTCGATATCGCGATGCTGCAGGAAATGCTCGGCGACGTTCTCGACGGCATCGGACAGATGTCCGAGATGGTCGTAAACCTTCGCGATTTCACCCGGCTCGACCGCGCGGCCGTCGCGCACGCGGACCTGAACAAGTCGCTGCACACGGTCGCCTACATCGCGAAGTCCGTAATTCCGAAGAGCATCGAGCTAGTCGAGGAATACGGGGACCTGCCCGCAATCGAATGCAATCCGTCGCAACTCAATCAGGTATTTCTCAACCTGATCAATAACGCAGCACAAGCGATCAACGGCGCCGGACGCATCACCGTTCGGACGATGACGGCCGGGAGCAAGGCGCGGATCGAGGTCGAGGATACGGGACGCGGAATTCCGGAAGACGCGCTGCCGCACATCTTCGAGCTTTACTTCACGACCAAGCCCGCGGGCGAAGGCACCGGACTGGGCCTCGCGATTGCGAAGGACATCGTTGCTCAGCACGGCGGCGAGATCAAGGTCACCACCCGGGCCGGCGGCGGTACGACTTTCATCGTGACGCTGCCCGTGGCGCAGCAGCCGCTGGTAAAAGCGGCGTAGGACGCCCAGGAACACGACATGGCAAGCAACAAGAGCAAGATCCTGTGTGTCGACGACGAGCCCAATATCGTCCGATCGCTGCAATGGCTGCTTCAAAGGGAATTCGAGGTGCACACCGCGAGCAGCGGACAGGACGCCTTGGCCCTCGTGAATCAGCATGACTTCGACGTCGTGATCAGCGACCAGCGCATGCCGGTGATGACCGGAGTCGAAGTTCTTCGCGAAGTGAAGCGCCTGTCGCCGCGCACGATGCGGATCCTTCTGACCGGGTATTCCGACATGCAGGCGATCGTCAAGTCCGTGAATGATAGCGAGGTATTCCGCTTCATCAACAAACCCTGGAACATCGGCGAATTGCCGAAAGTCGTCGCACAGGCGGCCGAGATTGCGAGAAGCCGGCCCGCCGAGTCCGGCGAGGAGGTTACCGAGGAGATGCCCATCGTCGCAAACGGCGGCTGCATCCTCGTCATCGACGACGACCCGGCGATGGCGCAGGCCGTGTCGGAGGTCGTCGGCGAAGCTGCAAAAGTCTCCTACACGCAGAACCTAGCCGACGCCGTCGACATCCTGAACAAGGAGTCGGTCTCCGTCATCGTCGCCGAGACACGTGTCGGATCGATCGACGCGACACGCCTCGTCCGGCTGATGAAGAGCCGCCATCCGCAAATCGTGACCGTCATGCTGACCGACGACGGCGACGCGGATACGGTGACCGCGCTGATCAACCAGGGGCAGATCTATCGCTTCGTGCCCAAGCCGGTTCGCGCCGGTTACCTCAAGCTCGTGATCAACTCGGCATTGCGCAAACACAGCTCGCTGTCGCTCGAACCGGGGCTGAGCGGACGTCACACGGTCGAAGCGACCGCCCCCGGAACGCTCGACTCGTTGATGATCGATGTTCAACACGCGGCAATGCAGTACGAAGCGCGGAACCAAGCGAGAAGAACGGGCTTCATGGCAGCGTTCGGTGCAGGATTTCGCCGCCTGTTCGGCGTGTAGGGCGAAGTGACGGAAATCTGAGAACGATTTTCGACGATTTGTTGACGGGACAATAGACATTACATAGAATCGCAATCCTTCTGCGTTTGGGTCGTTAGCTCAGCTGGTAGAGCAGCGGACTTTTAATCCGTTGGTCGCAGGTTCGAATCCCGCACGGCCTACCAAATTCGCAGGCACGATAAGTCAGGTTCCGCTCGTGCCTGCTCCGGGGGGTATAGCTCAGTTGGTAGAGCAGCTGACTCTTAATCAGTAGGTCCTAGGTTCGAATCCTAGTGCCCCCACCAATAGAATCAAACAGTTAGGCTAGTTCTCGCGGACTGGCCTTTTTGTTTTTTTTCTCGTGTAGCCAGGGTGTAGCCAAATCTTCGCTGCCCCTGTCGACACCGCCGGGCACGCGACGCTCAATCTGTAACGCCGCGCGCGCTTTGTCACTGATTTGCGCGACTTTTGGCACGGCTCATTACTCGTCTCGGGGCGGCGTTTTTCGGCTGGAGCGGTCGCCCCGATGAGCAGGCCGAGGGCGCGCCTTTGGGAACTCAGAGAAGCCGCATGGCCTCGTCCTATTTATAACCGGCAGCGGCGCCGGCTCCCCCTCTTGCCTCGAACTCTAATGGGCGGTCTCGTAGAGGACGGCAAGCAAATCTTTCGCTCGCCCGCGTCGAGCGCGGCTTCGACGGCAGCGGGCTCGCGAAGACGGTCGGGGGACTCGAGATACCGAACCATGTGCGAGGCGGTGCCGCGCCCGCGCTGGCCGCCTTCGCGATCCAGTCGGCGCCGGTCTTCTCGTCTGCGGGCACGCCCTTGCCAGAGATGTAGCAGCGGCTGAGTCAGTCCATCGCCTCAACGTGGTACTGGCGGGCGGCGGCTTCGAGCCACGGCAGCACGGACTCGGCGAGCCCCTGCGCGAGAAACATCAGCGCGAGGTCGCATTGCGCGTCCGGGTCTCCAGCCTCGGCGACGACGACGAGTTCGGCGTCGTCGAGGGGCGAGACGCAGTCGGGACAGCGCGACGCCGGTCCGCTCACCTGCGCCGGTCGAGAGCGCTCGCAGCTGCCCGTCCGCGACCCGCCGCCACAACGTGCGCTTCCTGAGTCCTGTGAGAGACGCGGCGGTATTGAGGGTCCGACGGTCAGGGTGATGCTCATGAGGATCTCGACATGTCGGCTTCGAGTTGCTGCAGCAGACACGTGAGCGCTTTGACGTCAGCGCGCGAGGCGGTGTTGATCGTCGTCAGACGGCCGGCGGCGGCCGCGGCATGGATGACACGGGCGGCGGTCAGGGCGTCGAGCTTCCAGCCCGTAAATCCAGCCGGACGGCCCGAGCCGTCGGCGGAACGGAACATGCCCGGTTGGCATCCCACGCCATGTATCCTTCCCGAACGTCAAAAATTTCGGGGCAAGGACCATGCGTCGGCGTCTAAGCTGGCCGCGCCCCCCCACTCGAAGGAGTGAAGGATGTTCCCGAACCGACCCCGACTCGAACGGATGATCGCCGAAGCGATGCAGGAGCGCGCGCCGATGATGTACGCGCGCCTGACCCGCAGCGGGGAGCTGGACGCGTGGATCACGAGCCGCGCGGAGCAGGCGGAAGCGACGTTCGACGAGGCGTTCAGCCGGATGAGCGACCGGGAAGTGCGCGAAATGAATCAGGCGCTCAAGGACGATCCGGGGATGGGCGCGGCGCGCTATCAGACGATGCGCGAGAACCGGCTCGCCGAGCAGATCCTCGCCGAGACGCTGGAATTTCCGGCGAGCGGCACGACTACCGAGCCCCGGATGGATCGCTGACGCGCGCGGGCTCGTGGTCGGAGACGGCGGCCCGCAACCTCGAGATCCTGCAGCTCGTCAAAAAGCTCGAGCAGGAAAAGCGGTGGGCGACGCCCGACGAGCAGGCGCTCATCGCGCAGTACGTTGGCTTCGGGACGACCGGGCTCGCGAATCCAGATGTCGGATACCGCGGTTCTTCACGCTTAGCGCGTCAGCGCGATCGAGAACACGTCCGCCGTTCGATGTCGCTTTCGGCATGATGCCCTTTCTTGATCGGATCGTTGAATTCCAATCGCCTGAGCCCTCGCTGGCTCACTCACATTCGCGATCGACAGCTGGCAGGGTGATCGTGAGGCACCGATAGTTGCGCCGCAGTTCGTCGCTTCGCCGCCGCTTGCGCATCTTTCGGTAGGAGCGAAAGCCGCAGTAAACGAGAACGGCAAGGGCAAGGGCACCGATAATCCCCGCGATCTGCTCCATAGTCCCCACCCACTTTCTCGGCTCCGGCGAGCAAGCGTCCGGAGCGAACCTTGAATCGACGTGCTGCATCAAATCAAACGATAGCCGGTGCTAAAATGCATAGCGCGGGTTCGCATTGAGGTTCGCACTTCCTCGCGCGCGAACCTACCCCTTGCCGGCTTGCGCCCTGAGCGTTTCATAGAGCTTGCCGGGGCCGAGCAAGATCGACTTGATGTCGGCCCGAATTTTCTCCGACTCCAGCGCCTGTTTGCTCATCGACGTGAAGGCCGACAAGGCGTCCATCACGGCGTCGAGGATGCGGGCGTCGAGGTCGGGCGAATTTCCGAACTGCTCCTTCGTATTGTTCACCGCCTGCTCGATCAGGACTTCGCATTCGAGCAGCTTGCCCTTGATCGCGTTATTCACGTACAGCAGCTTGTCGCCCTCCGTCAGATCGCCGACAAAGAGTTCATTGACCCGCGCGATGATCTCGTCGAGCGCCGCCTTCTCCTTGTCGCGCACCTCGCCGCCGCCCGGCGCCGTCGGTTTCAGCTTGTAGTCACCGTCGCCCGGGTCGCTGAGAACGAGCCGGCGCGCGCCTAGGTTCTTTACCGTGTAATGCGTCAGCGCGAGCGACGACAGATCGACGGTCTCGGTCTCGCGCCCGAAGTCGAGCAGCTTGTGCAGAAGGCGGAAGAAGATCGCCCGCTTTTCGATGTCCGTATTGCCGTAGTTGAAGATCTGCGACAGGAAGCCATACACGCGGAAGTAGGTGCCGATGTCGCGCTTGAATAGGCTCAGCGCGTCGATCTCCTGCTTCGCAGCGCGCGCGGCCTCGCTGCCTTCCTCCGCAGCCCCTAACCGCGTCTGCGCGGCTGCGAAACGCTTCAGCAGGCGGTCGGCGACTGGAACGAGCGCACGATCGAGTTCGGACTGGCTGCGTCCGCGTGTCGCGACTTCGGCCACGCGCTCGACCTCGAAGCCGTCGTAAAAGCCCTGCCCGTCGAGCTTCGCGCGCAGCGTGTAGATCAGCTCGGGATCGCTGACGCCCGCGAGCTCCGCGGTCGTGTGGTACTGCTTGAAGGCCGCGAGGATCTCGTCGGCGTCGTTCACGAAGTCGACCACGTAGGTCGCGTCCTTGCCCGGGAAGGCGCGATTCAGCCGCGACAGGGTCTGCACCGCCTGGATGCCGGCGAGGCGCTTGTCGACGTACATGCCGCACAGCAGCGGCTCGTCGAAGCCGGTCTGGAACTTGTTCGCAACGAGCAGGACCCCGTAATCGCCCGTCTTGAACGCCTCGCGGATGCCGCGCCCCTTCAGGTTCGGGTTCATCAGCGCACCGGTTTCGGTGATCGGGTCCGGGGCGGACTCGGGGTCGATGACCTCGCCCGAGAACGCGACGAGCGTGTTGATCCGATAGCCGTGCTCGACGATGTACTTGCGCATCGCGAGCTGCCAGCGCACGGCCTCCTTGCGGCTCGCGGTCACGACCATCGCCTTGGCCTTGCCGTCGAGGAGCGGCGCGACGTGTTCGCGGAAGTGCTCGACGACGATCTGCACGCGCTGCGCGATGTTGAATTCATGCAGCCGCACCCAGCCCATGATGCCCTTCATCGCGGCGTCGCGATCGACGACCGAGAGCGTGCGGCCCTCATGCGCGAGGTTGAACGCGACCTTGTAGCTCGTGTAGTTCTGCAGCACGTCGAGGATGAAGCCCTCTTCGATCGCCTGACGCATTGAATACACATGGAACGGCCGTGGGAGATTGTCGTCGGCGGGCGGGCGTGTCGGGTCGGGGCGCGTGCCGAAGAGCTGCAGCGTCTTGTCCTTCGGCGTCGCGGTGAAGGCGACGAACGTGATACCGAGCTCCTTGCCCGCCGCCTTTGCCTGCATCTGCGCGGCGAGGATGTCCTCGGTGCTGATCTCGCCGCCGTCGGCGAGCTCCGCGAGTTCCGCCGGCGACAGCACTTGCTTGAGCCGCGCTGCGGTCTCGTTGGTCTGCGACGAATGGGCCTCGTCGGCGATGACCGCGAACCGCTTGCCCTCGGTCGCGGCCAGTTCGCGCACCTTGTCGAGCGCAAACGGGAAGGTCTGCAGCGTGCACACGACGATCTTTTTGCCCGCGGCCAGCGCCTGCGCGAGCTCCTCGCTCTTGCTGCCGCCATCGCCGCGCACGACGGCGACGACGCCGTGCGTGCGCTCGAAGCCGGTGATCGCCTCCTGCAGCTGATCGTCGAGCACCGTGCGGTCGGATACGACGATCACCGCGTTGAATACCTTGCAGTTGTCGTCGTCGTGCAGGTCGGCAAGGAAGTGCGCCGTCCAGGCGATCGAGTTCGTCTTGCCCGAGCCCGCCGAGTGCTGGATCAGGTATTTGTCGCCGGGCCCATCGCGGCGCACCGCGGCGACGATCGCGCGCGTCGCGTCGAGCTGGTGGTAGCGCGGGAAGATCGCGTTCACGAGCTGCCGCGCGTCGTTCTTCGTCGGCACGACGTAGCGGCCGAGGATCTCGAGCCACGAATCCGGCGACCAGACCTCCTTCCATAAATAATCGGTCGCGTAGCCGGCCGGATTCGGGAGGTTGCCCGCGCCGCCATCGTTGCCCTTGTTGAACGGCAGGAAAACGGTGTCGAACCCGGCGAGCTTCGTCGTCGTCCGGACTTCCGAGTTGCTGACGGCGAAATGCACGAGCGCACCCTGCGGGAACGCGAGCAGCGGCTCCACGACGTTCTTGCCCGGCACTTTCGGCGGACGGTCCTTCTTGTACTGATAGACCGCGTTGTCGACCGCCTGCGTGTAGTCGGTCTTGAGCTCTACGGTTGCGACCGGCACGCCGTTGAGGAACAGCACGAGGTCGATGCAGTTTTCGTTGTGCAGCGAGTACCGCAGTTGCCGCACGACGCGCAGCCGGTTGGCCACGTACTTCGTCTGCAGCTCCGGGTTCATCGCGAGCGCGGGCTTGAACTGCGCGATGGCGATCGGCTTCCGCAAGCCGAGCATCTCGAAGCCGTGGCGCAGCACGTGCAGCGTGCCCTGGTCCGCGAGCGTGCGGCGCAGTCGCTCCATCACCGTCTTGCGCGCGTTCGCGCCATGCGTCTTCTCGATCGCAATCCACGCGTCCGGCTGAGTCGCCTGGATCCACCCCACGACATCATCGGGAAACAGCGCCAGCGTGCGGTCGTAGCGCGAAGCGTCGGTCGGGTCGTAGCGCCATCCGCGCTCGGCGAGGTCGGCGCAGATCTCGTCTTCGAGCGCCTTTTCGGTGTGGAGTGAGGTTGTCGATGCCATGGGTCGATTTGCCTAGTCGCCGAAGGTGCCGCTGCCGTTGCCGCGTTTCACGTCGTTCAGGGTCTCGCCTCGGGCATTCTTCCAATCCAGCCAGCCGTTCGACGCGGCCGCGCAAACGACTGCCGAGGCGCCGCTCGGCGACGGAAAAAGCACGTCGTCAGAAAAGACCGTCGCGCCGTTCTCGATCACGATCTTGCCCTGTGCGATGAGCTCGTCGCGACGCTTCGCGAAGGAATGGTTCTCGAAGCCCTTCGCGATCTGGACGCGACCTTTCGAGCCCTTCAGCACGACGAAGCCTTCCGGCGTGTATTCGCCGCGCGCATCGGTGCCGGCGCGTCGGCAGTAGAAAAGCTCCGCGTCGGCAACCGGGCCGGGCAGATTCGCGACAGGCTCGAAGAGCGGGTAGCCGAGCGTCGCCAGCAGCGTGCGGCCGGTATCGAAGATCTCGATGCAGTCGGCCTCGAGCGGCGCGGGTGTGTGCGGTTTCGTGCCGGCGTTGCCGTTCTCGGTCCGGTAGCGGGCGGCCTGCTTTGCGGTCTGGATGCACTGCCATTCCAGAAACAGCCCGTGTGTCTGCGTCAGGGTGTTCGTGCGCGAGATCAGGACCAGGGCGCGCTGCCAGAAATCCTTTTCCTTGTTGTGGGTCGCGAGCCGCTTGCGCAAGTCGCCGGTCTGGCCGATGTAGACTTTCGGATCGGCGCCGTCTTCGCTTTGGCCGAACAGGAAATAGACAGCGACTTGATCGCTCTCCGGCATCTGCAGGAACGCGTCCAGTTGCGGACGCGGCACTTCGATCACCTGCACGATGCGGGTCGTGATTTCGGCGACGCGGATGCTGCGCGGGTCGCCGAGCGGTAGGAAGATTTGGATCGTTTGGGGGCGAAGCGCGCTGCTCGATGTCATGCGGCTTTCGCGTCCAGCGTGGCAGGGGCGCTCATCGAGCCGCGGACGTCGATCTTGCCGGTGACGGCGGCTGAGATCAGGGCTGTGCGCCGCTCCTTGAGCAATTCAATTCCCATGCTGCACTCATCGATGCCGTCATCGAACTCCGCTAATCGCCTCGTCAGCATATCCAACAATGCGGTCTGTTCAACAATCGGTGGCAACACTAATGTGATGTTCGCGATTGTCTCCGTATTCAGCCCCGCGAGAACAGCGCCCCGTCGCGCATAGAGTATTTGCTCCGCGACGTAACCCGCGTTATGTAGCAGCAGCTCCAGAAAACACGGCGAGACTTTATTGACGTTCGCACGGATCCGAATCGTATCTGAGTCTGCGATCCCTGGCCGGTCTAGACCTGCGATGAGCCTTGCATTGCCGAGACTGCCTTTGTGCGTGAGAACCACGTCACCGTCGCCCAGCGAGTAACGTTTGAGCTCGTTGAATCTGTCTTCGCTAACCCAGCGGCTGCCTAGCGTGAAATCGCCTGAGATCGTGTTTTCTTGACCGTAGACCTTGTAACCGGTGTCCTCGTCGTCGAGATCCAAGAGCATTCCACCGAAGGGCCCCATCTGTATTCCATCGCCGTCGAGTACAGCGAATTTCAGTCGTGTCACCTCCCAGTCTGCCGGCACCTCCCCCATCCACGCGACGCCCGAGTCCTTCATCGGCGCCGCCGGATCCAGCCCCTTCGTGACCGCGTGCGAGATCAGCGCCTGGCGCTTTTCCTTCAGCAGCGCGATCAGGTTCTGCTGCTCGGCGACGAGGGCGTCAATCTTTGCGGTTTCGCGGTCGAGAAAGGCGGCGATCGAGACCTGCTCAAGAAGCAGCGGGAATGGTGCGATCTCGTTGAAGTAGCGATCCTGGTCTAGCAGGGTGTTGATTTACGATAAATCCTAGTATTGGCGGGTATTTCAGGGCTGATATAATTCCATTCGAATCAACAAATCAATAATCTCGATGCGTGGCACCGACCACAAACAGAACGCTCTGTTCAGTTACGTCA
>NZ_JAVSMM010000021.1:0-93605 GCF_032027225.1 Aromatoleum sp.
CAACTGGATCGAGAATCAGATCCGGCCGATTGCGCTCGGGCGCAAGAACTGGCTGTTCGCGGGGAGCCTGCGGGCGGGCCAGCGTGCCGCTGCAATCATGAGCCTGATCCAGTCCGCACGGCTCAACGGACACGAGCCCTTTCGCGTACCTGAAGGATGTGCTCGAACGGCTGCCGACGCAGCCCTACAGCAAGATCGGGGAGTTGCTGCCGCATCGCTGGCAGCCGGCCGTCTGCACCTGAGCGAAACGGCAAGACGGGTTCGCCGGGGGCTTACCGAGGTCGCACCGAAGAGGGTTTCGAGGTCCGCGACCGCTATCGGGAAGCCGAACACGTGCCGGCCATCGGGTGTTCGCAGCGCGGCGTCGAGCGCCCAGCCGCACGCATTCAGCGCTACCGCAGTTGCGCGCCCGTTCGCATCCAGGTCGAAGCGCAGGGCGAGGTGACGTCCGGCGAGGGCGCCGGCGCTGAACGGCGGGTGCCAAAAGGCGTAATCGCGCCCGCCGATCACGGTGAGCTCGAATCCATGGCGCGCCAGCGTTGCGGCGGTCATCTTCTGCGGCGCGACCCACTCCCCGTCGGGCAGCCGGATCTCGAACGGGGATGCGACGCGCACGTCGATCCACAGATCGTCGATCGGGTTTTCCGGATCGCCGGCGTATCGCGACGCGTGGATCGCGGAAACGCCGTCCCGCTCGAACACCCGCTGTTCGAAAGTCTGCGGCAGCGCGCAGCCTCCCGTGAGGATCGCGACGGATAGCAGAAACAGCCCGGCGTACCGTTTCATTCGTGCGTCCTCGAACGGGGGCGTGGCGAAGGAACAGAATCGGGTTCTCAGCTTACCTTTTCGTACTCAGGTGCTACACGGCCGAGGTCGGGAGTCGGCTGCGACTGCGGCCGAAAAAGCGCTAAATGCCGCGCCGCGCGCGAGGCAGGCGTCGTTGAAGTCGTAGTGCGGGTTCGAGTCCTGTGGCAGGCTGCCGCCGACCGCGTGAGGATGCCGGTGAACTACAACGAACGCGTCGAGCAGGTGACGCCGCTCGACAAGGGCTTCGTCGTGCGCACCAACCGCGCCGAATACCGCAGCGCCAATGTGCTCCTCGCGCTCGGCCGCGGCGGCACGCCGCGCGAGCTGGGCGTGCCGGGGGAAGATCTGCCCAAGGTCGTGTACCGCCTGACCGATGCCGAGCAGTACCGCGGCCAGGCGGTGCTGGTCGTCGGCGGCGGCGACAGCGCGATCGAAGCGGCCGTGTCGCTCGCCGCCGAGCCCGATACGCGGGTCACGCTGTCTTACCGCGGCGACGCCTTCGGGCGCGTCAAGCCGAAGAACCGCGACCGCCTCGCCGAGGCCGAGCGCGACGGGCGCCTGACCGTGGTGCTGAACTCGACCATCGCGCTCGTCGAGGAGCGTCGGGTCGCTCTCGACCACAAGGGCGAGCGGCTTGCGCTCGACAACGACACGGTCATCGTCTGCGCGGGCGGCATCCTGCCCACCGCGATGCTCAAGGCGATGGGGGTCGAAGTCGAGACCAAGTATGGAAGCGCCTGAACGGCCTTCGGTTGCTTGTCGCCCGCATCGGGAATGCGAGCGGGCGAAGACGCGGGCGATTCAGTCCGCAATCTCCGGTTCGACCAGCCGCGCCAGATGCTCCAGCGACTCCTGCCAGCCGAGGTAGCAGAGCTCGGTCGGAATCGCCTCGGGAATGCCTTCCTGAACGACGGTCAATTCGGCACCGCACACGACTTCCCGTAGATCGACCGTCGTCATCATTTCGCCGGAGAGCTTCGTGTCGTCGAACTTGTCCGTGTAGCGGATGCGCTGGTTCGGCACGAGTTCGAGATAGGTGCCGCCGAAGGAATGGCCGTTTCCGGTGCCGAAATTCCTGAAGGCCATCCTGAAGCTGCCTCCCTCCTTCGCATCGAGCCGCTCGACCTTGCAGGTGAAGCCGTTGGGAGGCAGCCATCGCGCGAGCGCTTCGGCGTCCAGAAAGGCACGGTAGATCTTTTCGGGTTTCGCGCGCAGCACGCGATGCAGGCGGACAGTACCGGTAGGCATGTTCTCTCCTTTCGTCGGGTTGAATCGGGGCTGTTCCCGCCCCTGTTCACACCTTAGGCCGTATTGACGGAAAGCACGGGCGATCGAGGGAATCCGCGCGTGGATCGGACTGAGCGAAGCGATGCCCCGACCGCCACGGCCACCTCTCTGCGCTCGGGCTCACGCCGCGGCGCAGACCGCAGTCCAGAAGTCCTCGCCGGCCTTGCCCAACGGCGCGCGGTCGCGGTGGAGCCGCACTTCCATCGGGATGCACCACTCGCGCGGCCCGGCCTCGACGAGGCGGCCCGCGGCGACGTCTTCCGCGATGAGGCTCTGCGGCAGCCATGCGATGCCGCGCCCGTCGAGCGCCATCGTGCGCAGCACCGACGACAGTTGCGTCGCGAACACGCTTTGCGTTGGCAGTCGTGCCAGCGCCGGGCCGAGCACTTCGTGCAGCAGCCGGTCCATGCCGGCTTCCGGGCTGTAGCTCAGCAGCGTCACCGGCCGTCCCACGGCGTCGGCGACGAGCGAATGACGCGCGTGCCCGCTCGCATCGGGCGCCGACACCGGCACCAGGCGGTCGTCGCCGACCCGCAGCGACGGATAGCCTTGCGCCTGCAGCGCGCCCGGCGCCTGCGGGTGCGCGTGGCTCAGCACGAACTGCACTTCGCCGTGCAGCAGCATCGCCTCGCAGCGCTGCAGCACGTCGGAGACGAGGCGCACCGACCCCATTGCGTGCCGCGATTCGAGCGTCCGCAACCAGCCCGGCAGAAAGGTGAACGACAGCGCATGTGTCGCCGCGAAGCGCAGTGTGGCGGCACTGCTTTCGGCCACCGCGCGCGCTTCCGCCGGCACACGGGCGACGCGCGCGAGCAGATCCTCCGCGGTGCCGCGGAACCATTCGCCCGCCTCGGTGAGCTGCGTCGGCTGGCGCGAGCGGTCGAAGAGCTCGGTGCCGACCCATTCCTCGAGCGCGCGGATGCGCCGGCTGAACGCGGGCTGAGTCATGTGCCGCTCGTCGGCGGCGCGCGAGAAATTGCCGCTCGCGGCGAGCGCGAGGAAGTCGTCGAGCCAGGACAGGTTCATCGGGGTCATCGGGCGATGCCTACAGCGCATGAAAAGCGAAAAAAACGGCATTGGCGCGGGGAAGCGGACGCACGGATGATCCGCGTCGAACCTCTCGCAGCCTCTCAGGAGCCCCCATGAAGATCGTCGAAATCCGCGAAAAGACCGTCCCGATCAGCTCTCCGATCCGCAACGCCTACATCGACTTCAGCAAGATGACACTGAGCCTCGTCGCCGTCATCACCGACGTCATCCGCGACGGCAAGCCGGTCGTCGGCTACGGCTTCAACTCGAACGGCCGCTACGGCCAGGGCACGCTGATGCGCGAGCGCTTCATCCCGCGCGTGCTGGAGGCTAAACCGGAATCGCTGCTCGACGCCAGCGGCCAAAACCTCGATCCGCACAGGATCTGGGCGACGATGTTCACGAACGAGAAGCCCGGCGGCCACGGCGAACGCTCGGTCGCGATCGGCACGATCGACATGGCGGTGTGGGACGCGGTCGCGAAGATCGAAGGCAAGCCGCTGTTCCAGCTCCTCGCGGACCGCTACGGCGACGGCCAGCCCAACCGGAAGATCTTCGTCTATGCCGCGGGCGGCTATTACTACCCGGGTCAGGACCACGAGAAGCTCAAGGACGAGATGCGCAGCTATATCGACCGCGGCTATACGGTCGTGAAGAAGAAGATCGGCGGTGCGTCGCTCGACGAGGACCTGCGGCGCATCGACTCGATCCTCGGCGTGCTGCAGAACGGCCAGAAGCTCGCCGTCGACGCCAACGGCCGCTTCGACCTCGACACCGCGATCCGGTACGCGAAGGCGCTGTCGCAGTACGACCTCTTCTGGTACGAGGAAGCTGGCGACCCGCTCGACTTCGAGCTGCAGGCGACGCTGCGCAACTACTACCGGAACCCGATGGCGACCGGAGAGAACCTGTTTTCGATGCAGGACGCGCGCAACCTGATCCGCCACGGCGGCATGCGCCCGGACCGCGACTGGCTGCAGTTCGACTGCGCGCTGAGCTACGGCCTGGTCGAATACCTGCGCACGCTCGACATGCTGAAGGAGCACGGCTGGTCCGCGAGCCGCTGCATCCCGCACGGCGGCCACCAGATGTCGCTGAACGTCGCCGCCGGCCTCGGCCTCGGCGGCAACGAGAGCTACCCGGATCTCTTCCAGCCTTACGGAGGCTTCCCCGACGGCGTGAAGGTCGACAACGGCTACGTCACGCTGCCCGACCTGCCCGGCATCGGCTTCGAAGGCAAGGCCGATCTGTACCGCGAGATGCAGGCGCTGTCCGCCTGAGCGGGGTGCGACCGGGCCGCCGGCGACCCCACCGCTCTCGCTGGTTGCAGCCGACCGAAGCCGGCCGCGGCTGAACGGGCCGACGGCGGCCCGCGGTCTTCCCGGCGAGACCGGCGCAGCGTTGATCGCATCGAAAAAACAGGGCGGGAGCGCAGATAGAATCGCGGGTTTCTCCCCTCCCCGTCAGGTCCCGTCATGCGGCTCTGGTCGTTGCATCCGAAGTATCTCGACCCGCAAGGTCTGGTCGCGCTGTGGCGGGAAGCGTTGCTCGCCCGCGCGGTGCTGCGCGGCGAGACGAAGGGCTACCGCAATCATCCGCAGCTGGACCGCTTCCGCAGCGACGCGGACCCGGTCTGCGCGATGGACGCGTATCTCGCGTCCGTGCATGCCGAGGCCGTCGTCCGTGGCTACTCGTTCGACCGCAGCAAGATCGGCGCCGTCGAAATGGCCGTGAAACTGCCGGTCACGGACGGGCAGATCGCGTACGAGTGGCGACATCTGCTGCAGAAGCTCGCCCCACGCAATCCGCCGCTCCACGAACGGTGGCGGAATTGCGATGGGCCGGAATGTCATCCGCTGTTCGTCGTCCGTCCGGGGCAGATCGAGCCTTGGGAGCGACCGCTCGACGGCCCGGGGGCACGCCGGGCGAAATGAGGCCGGCCAGCCGATGTGGCGCGTGGCAATGGCGCATCGTCCGCGATGCGCGCGTTGCCGGCGACGATCGCCGGGAGAGCGGGCCGGCAGCGGCCGAATTGAAAACCGGATTCCGCTTGCCCTTCACCCCCCGTCCGCGGCGAGGCGGCGCGAGGTGGCCGGGTCGCGGAATATCAGCGGCGCCGTTCTCCCCGTCGGCGCGTCCCCCTTCGACTCGGCCCGCGCGAGCGCTTCGAGCACGACCGCGTGCGCGGGCGACTTCTCGCACACCGGGTCCGCCGCGGCCGGGTCGCCCGCGAGCAGGTAGGCCTGGCAGCGGCAGCCGCCGAGGTCCTTTTCCTTGTCGGGACAGCTGCGGCACGACTCCTTCATCCAGGCGTCGCCGCGGTAGCGGTTGAAGCCTTCCGATGTGTACCAGATCTCGCGCACGCCCATCTCGCGCACGTTCGGGAACGCGAGCCCGGGGAGCATCTTCGCGGTGTGGCACGGCAGCGCGGTGCCGTCGGGCGTGACCGTCAGGAAGACGTTGCCCCAGCCGTTCATGCATTTCTTCGGCCGCTTCTCGTGGTAGTCGGGCACGACGAAGAAGATGCGGATCTTGTCGCCGTATTTCTCGCGGTACTCGTTCGTCACGCGCTCGGCGCGTTCGAGCTGCGCGCGCATCGGCAGCAGCTGGTCGCGGTTCAGCAGCGCCCACGAGTAGTACTGGCTGTTTGCGAGCTCGAGGTATTCGGCGCCGAGCTCGATCGCCATCTCGATGATGCGATCGACGTAGTCGATGTTCAGCCGGTGGATCACGCAGTTCATCACCATCGGCCAGCCGTTGTCCTTGATCAGCGCGGCGACGCGCTGCTTCAGGTCGAAGGTGCGCGTGTGCGACAGGAAGTCGTTCGACTCGCGCGTCGAGTCCTGGAACGACAGCTGGATGTGGTCGAGATTCGCGGCCTTCAGCGCCGCCGCGCGCTTGGTAGTGAGGCCGACGCCCGAGGTCAGCAGGTTCGTGTAGAAGCCGAGCCGATGCGCTTCGGCGACGAGGACTTCGAGGTCGTCGCGCAGCAGCGGCTCGCCGCCGGAGAAGCCACATTGCACGCTACCGGCTGCGCGCGCTTCGCGCAGCACACGCAACCAGTCGTCGGTCGGGAGCTCCGGTCCGCTCGCCGCGAACTCGACCGGGTTGTAGCAGAACGCGCAGTGCAGCGGGCAGCGGTAGGTGAGTTCGGCCAGCAGCCACAGCGGCGGGCCGGGCGGCGCAGCAGGACTTGGCGCGGTCACGTCGATCCCCCTAGCGTTCGATCCACTGCTGACGGCGCGCGAGTTCGAGGAACTGCGTGACGTCGTCGGCGAGTCCGCTCGCATCGAACGCCTGCTCCAGCTCGGCGACGATCTCGGGCACGCTGCGGCTGCCGTCGCAGCGGCGCAGGATCTCGCCCGCGCTCTGGTTGAGCTTCACCATCCCCTCGGGGTAGAGCAGCACCCACGCCTGCTGCGCGTCTTCCCACTGCAGACGGAAGCGGCGCGACACGCGCGGCGCGGGGTCGGTCGCGAGCGGGGTGCTCATGAGCGCGCTCCTGCCGGCTGCGGCCGCTTCTCGCCGCGGATCTCGATCTCGCACTGGCTCAACATGATCGCGTCGGCAAGCGCCCACAGCACGTCGAGTTTGAACTGCAGGATCTCCAATGCGCGTTCCTGCAATGCGCGGCTGCGGCTGAAGTAGTCGAGCGTGAAGCGCAGCCCGTGCGCGACGTCGCGCCGCGCCTGCGTCAGGCGGTTGCGGAAATACTGCAGGCCGGCCGGATCGACCCACGGATACTGGTCGGGCCAGGTGTCGATGCGTTGCTGGTGGATGTGCGGCGCGAAGAGCTCGGTCAGGCTCGACGCGATCGCTTCCTGCCACGGCCGCTGGCGCGCGAAATTGGCGTAGGCATCGACCGCGAAACGCGCCGCCGGGACCACGAAACGCAGCGACGTGACATCGTCGCGCGTGAGCCCGACCGCCTCGCCGAGCCGGATCCACGCCTCGATGCCGCCCGGATCCTCGATGCCGCCGGCGTCACCCAACCGAGCGTAGCCGTCGTGGTCGAGGATGCGCTGGATCCACTCGCGGCGGATCTCGCGGTCCGGGCAATTCGACATGATCGCCGCGTCCTTCACCGGGATCGCGATCTGGTAGTAGAAGCGGTTCGCGACCCAGCCCTGCAGCTGCGCGCGCGTGAGTTTGCCCTCGGCCATCATCACGTGGAACGGGTGATGGATGTGGTAGCTCGCGCTCTTGCCGCGCAGGCGGACCTCGAATTCCTCGCGGCTCAACGGTGGCGCATCGGCGGTGAAAGCTCGTGCGGCCGCGTCCTCGATTGCGACGTCGAAATCCATCGTGTTCTCTCCTTCCAGCAGCCCGGCCCTGACGGGGCGCGCGCTCAGAACGACAGCTCCATGCCGTCGTGCGCGACCTCGATGCCGTGCGCGGCGAGCTCCGCCCGCTCGCGGCTTTCCTCGTCGAGGATCGGGTTCGTGTTGTTAATGTGGATCAGCACCTTGCGCGTCGTTGCGGGCAGACGGTCGAGCCACTCGATCATCCCGCCCGGCCCCGACTGCGGCAGGTGACCCATCGCGCGCGAGGTCTTCCGGGACGCGCCGAGCCGGATCATCTCGTCGTCGGTCCACAAGGTGCCGTCGACGAGCACGCAGTCGGCCGCCTGCATCGCCGTCCAGACGTGTTCCTCCATCTCGCCGAGCCCCGGCGCGTAAAACACCCGCCGGCCGCTCTTCGCATCGACGAGGGTCATGCCGATGTTGTCGCCGGGACGAGGCTGGTCGCGGTGCGGCGAGTACGGCGGCGCGTTGCTCGTCAGCGGCAGCGGCTCGAACGCGATGCCCGGGGCGCCGTCGATGGCGAATCGTCCGTCGAACGGCACAGCGTGCCAGTCGATGCCGCAGTAATGGCCGAGCACGCCGAAGAGCGGATTGCCTGCCGACAGGTCCTCACGCACCTCGGCGGTGCACCACAGTTGATGCGGCGAGCGATGCTCGCGCAGCATCAGCAGGCCCGTCGTGTGATCGATCTGTGCGTCGATCAGCACGATCGCGCGGATCGCCGTGTCGCGCAGCGCGCGCGCCGGCTGCAACGCGGGAAAGCTGCGGATCTGCTGCAGCACGTCGGGCGACGCGTTGAACAGCACCCAGTTCTCGTCGTCGCCACTCACCGCGATCGACGACTGCGTCCGCGCCTGCGCGCGCACCGTCCCGCGCCGCAGCCCGTCGCAGTTGCGGCAGTTGCAGTTCCACTGCGGGAATCCGCCTCCCGCCGCCGAGCCGAGCACCCTGATCTTCACGTCCGCCTCCTCACGTCGGCACGGACCCGCGACCGCGGACCGTGCCGCGAACGCTCAGCGCGTCGCGATGTACATCGTGATTTCGAAGCCGAAGCGGAAATCGCAGGCCGAAGGGGTTTCCCATTTCATGAGCCGTCTCCTTATGTCGTCTGTGGGGTTTTGCAAGCGGCTTCGGCGCGTTGCCGGGCCGCAACACAGCATGCGCTGCGCGCGCCCCGACGCAGATCGCAAAAGCGGTGAATTTCGCCTCGCGATTTTCATGAGATACGGGCTGGCGTATCTGCGCTCCGGCGCTGACGTCTGCCGGTCCGGCGATTGCGCTAGGATCCGCGCATGCCCGCCATTTCTCAGTCCGCTCGCACGCCGTCGCCGCCCTTTCCGCCGATCGAACCGTGGCGACGCGAGTGGCTGCCTGTCGGCGACGGCCACGCGATCTACTTCGAGCAGTGCGGCGACCCGCATGGCCTGCCGCTGGTCGTGCTGCACGGCGGCCCCGGCAGCGGGTGTTCGCCGCGCATGCGGCAGCTGTTCGACCCTGAGCGCTTTTGCATCGTCTTCTTCGACCAGCGCGGCTGCGGGCGCAGCACGCCGCGCGGGGAACGCGCGCACAACACGACCGCCGATCTCGTCGCCGACATCGAGCGGCTGCGACGCCATCTCGGTGTCGCGCGCTGGCTCGTCACCGGGGGCTCCTGGGGTGCCGCACTCGCGGTCGCGTACGCCGCCGCACATCGCGAAGCCTGCATCGGCGCAGTCCTGCGCGGCGTCTTCCTGACCGGTCCCGCGGACCTCGACTGGTTCTTCGGCGGCGCCGCGGCCCTGTTCCCGCAAGCGTGGCAGGCGTTCGAGCGCTCGATCCCGGGCGATCGCGATCGCGTCCTCGCGGATCGCCTGTTCGACGTCGTGCTCGGAGACGACGACAGGGGCGCGGCCGAAGCGGTGCGCCGCTGGATGCAGTGGGAGGCGACGCTCGACGGCGGCTCCGCGGTCACGTTGCCGCAGTTTCCGGACGCGGACGCGCAGGCGGCGCTACTCGCGAAATACCGGGTGCAGGCGCATTACCTGCGCCGGCAGTGTTTTCTCGGCGAGCCGCGCGTCCTCGAACTCGCCGCGACGCTCGACACTCTGCCGGTGGTCATCCTTCACGGCGCCGACGACCTCGTCTGCCGCGTCGACAATGCCCGGCGCCTGCACCGCGCGGTGCCGCACGCCGGGCTGCAGATCGTCGCGAACGCGGGGCACAGCCCGTTCGCGGCCTCGATGCAGCAGGTGTTCGTCGACGCGCTGGGTGAGCTGGCGTCCGAGCGACGGGGTAACCGGATCTGAACCGGATCGAAAACGGGCCCGAATTTATGCGTGCGAGCCCGATTTCCGTTCAAGCGTCGTCGGCGAAAGCGGCGCGTGACTGCGGGTGCTCAAAATCCGGACATCGAGCCGCGGGTGGCAAACGGGGAGCAGGTCCGGATTCGCTCCGACGTGATGTCGTCGCCGGAGAGAAACCGCTCTGGCCCGATGTCCGCTGATTCCAGCTACGCGGGCTGGTTTTCCATTTCCACGTCCGCGAGGAAATCCTCCGCCCTCAGCTGCCCGGCCTGTTCGAGCCACACCGGGTAGTGCGTGCGGAAATCCGCGGCGATCTGCGACAACGGCACGTCGGGGAAGGGGCCGCGCTGGTGCACATATTCCATGTGCTTGTTCCCGCTGCGGTCAAAGGTGTGATAGATCGAGTCGCTGCGGCCGTCGAATTCCAGCGGCAGCAGGCCGAAGCGCTCGCACAGCGCGAGGTTGAAGGCCGGCGTCGCCTTGTGCCAGACATCGTCGATCAGGATTTCGGTGTACCCATGCCAGCGGTACAGATCAGTTCCGAACGTCTGACGCATGCGCTCGGTGCTGAGGTGGTTGCGCACGTCTGCGTAACCCGGCCGCGCCGGAATTCCCGCTGCGCGGCACACCGCGGCCAGCAAGGTCGCTTTCGGCACGCACCAGCCGGCCCCGGAGGCGATGACGCTGCTCGCCTTCATCCCGGTTTCCGACAAGTCGATGCGATAGGGGTCGTAGCGAAAGCCGTCGCGCACGGCGTAGTACAGCGACACCGCGCGTTCGCGGACGTCGTTGCCGCGGCAGTGCGTTCGCGCGAAGGCAAGGACTTCGGGGTGGTCGCTGTCGATCAGCGCAGTCGGCGACAGGTTCACATCGTTCATCGTTAAGCTCCGTGAGGCCTGGAATCTGGGGGAATATTCGCGAGGCAACATAGCACGGAACATTGCGGCTCACGACGGGCAGCGGTTGGCGAGAAGATGGGCGACAAGCGGCGCTTTGCTGTTTCCGCGGAATCCGCCGAATCGTGAAAAATGGAAACAAACTTCGCTCAGCTCGCGTTTTCCATCGGCTCGGCCCGCCATCCGTCCATTCCATGCTTCGCGACAAAACCCGAACGAGATTGGGCTAAACTCTCGCCCGACCCCGCGTATGCGGACAACTTCATGACTGGAGCTTAGGACCATGTTCGATCAGGAAGACGGCGAACTCAACGTCGTCATCGGTGTTCTCTTCGGAGTCATAGCGCTCGTGATCGCGCTTGTCATCGGAATCGCGACCTGGAAGCTGGGTGCGGCCAATGCGGCGCCGACTGCGGAAACGGTGACCGGTGAATTCGTCGAAGTCGTGGAAATCGGCGAACCTCTGGTGAAGTTCTATTTCGGCGTCGGAGAAAC
This sequence comes from Aromatoleum sp., assembly GCF_032027225.1. GTDB lineage: Bacteria > Pseudomonadota > Gammaproteobacteria > Burkholderiales > Rhodocyclaceae > Aromatoleum. Next base: position 11,101 of record NZ_JAVSMM010000021.1, read on the forward strand.
CGCGCTGCCCGCGGACGCGGCCGCCGACGTGGCGATCGTCGTCGCCGAGCTGGAGGCTGCGCCGGAGAAGAAGGCGCTGCTGTCGGGCTTCCACGACGAGACCGGCGGCGCCGCGGTGAACGCCGAAGTGTCGAAGAACCGTGCGCTGTCGGTGCGCGAGGCGCTGCTCGCCGCAGGCGTGCCAGCCGAGCGTGTGCTGCTGCGCCGTCCGGCAGTGACCCTGGGCGGCGGTGATGCCGCCGAGGCGCGTCGCGTGGAGGTGCGCGTGCAGTAAGCGGAACCCGTTCCGCAGCGCACGAATCAGCCGGGGACTCCCCGGCTTTTTTACGTTCCTCGCTTAGGCCGGGCGATGACGCGCCGATCTGCGCAAACGATGTCTTCGCCGGCCCCGCGCGCGTACAGTACGGTGGTTCCTAACCCGTATGCCGCGCTGCCTTCGCATTTCCCGCCATGATCGCCCGCAAATACCTCTATCTCCTCGCGCTCGCGCGTGAACGGCATTTCGGTCAGGCGGCGGCGAGCTGTCACGTGTCACCGTCGACGCTGTCGGCCGCGATTCGCGATCTCGAGGACGAGCTCGGCGTCGCGCTGGTCGTACGCGGGCAGCGCTTCGCGGGGCTGACGGCTGAGGGCGAGTGCGTCGTCGAACATGCGAAGCGCATCGCCGCGGGGGCGGACGATCTGCGGCATGAGCTCGGGATGCTGCGCGACGGGCTGCGCGGGCCGCTGCGAATCGGCGTGATCCCGACCGCGCTGCCGGTCGTCGCGTCGCTGACCGGGGCGTTCGCCGATGCGCATCCGGCGGTCGCGATCGAAGTGGGTTCGGCGAGCACGCAGGCGATCCTCACCGGGCTGCGCGGCTTCGAGCTCGACGCGGGCGTCGTCTATGCGCAGTCGGCCGACGCGGCGGACCTGCAGTACTTTGCGTTGTGGCGCGAGAAGCTCGTGTTCGTGACCGCCGAGTCCGCGCCGGCCCCGGGCGACGAGATCGAATGGACGACGGCCGCGCGCCGGCCGCTGTGCCTGCTGTCGCGCGACATGCAGAACCGCCGGACGATCGATCGCGTGTTCGACAGCCTCGAATGCACGCCGCACGTCAGCCTCGAGACGAACTCGATCCTGAGCCTGCTCGCGCACGTGCGCACCGGGCGTTGGGCGACGATCCTGCCGCGCAGCGTGCTCGGTCTCGTCGGCACGCCGAACGGGCTGCGTGCGTTGCCGCTCGTGAAGCCCTCGGTGGCGTGGGAGACCGGCCTCGTGACCTTGCGCCGCGAGCCCAATTCGCCGCTCGTCGACGCGCTGCTCGACGCGGCTCGCAGCTTGTCAGGCTACGCGTCGGGTACGTAGGCGCCGCGCCCTCGCCGGTGCAGGGGCGAAGCGGCGGCGCAAGGTTCGCCGGGCATCGAAATTCGGCGGACTGGCGCGCGGACGTTCGGAAAAAGCGAACGGACCTTCGGCAGATTCCGCTTTGCGCGTGCCGCCAACCGCACTATCGTTGAGTCCCATCGCCGCGGCGCGTGATCGCGGCCCTCTTTGCGCGGGAATCCTACTATGCGAAGAAATCCCGACCGCGGCCGCGTGCGCCAGCCGCTCCCCGAATCCGCCCATGCGGCGGCCGCCGCGGCGCTTGCGCCGGACTTCGACGCCGGCATCGCGCCGCGCGCCGACCGGCTGATCGAATACCTCCACCGCCTGCAGGACGCGCATGGTGCGCTCTTCGCGGACCACCTCGCCGCGCTCGCCGAAGCGCTGAAGCTCGCGCGCGCCGAAGTGTTCGAGGTCGCGACCTTCTACCACCATTTCGATTTCGTGCCAGCGGGGGGCGAGGCGCCGCCTGCGCTGACGGTGCGCGTCTGCGACTCGCTCGGCTGTGCGATGGCCGGCGGCGCCGAACTGGCAGCGTCGCTCGCCACCCGCCTCGGCGCCGACGTGCGCGTGCAGCGCGTGCCCTGTGTCGGCCGCTGCGACAGCGCGCCGGTCGCGGTCGTCGGGCAGAAGCCGGTGTTGAACGCCGATGCCGACAAGGTCGCCGCAGTCGTCGCGAGTGGCGAGCGTGACGAGCCGCTGCCGGACGCGATCCGCTTCGACGCTTACCGCGCGGCGGGCGGCTACCGGCTGTGGGAAGCCGTGAGGAGCGGCGAGCGCGACCCCGAGTCCATCGTCGCCGCGCTCGACGGCGCCGGCCTGCGCGGCCTCGGCGGCGCGGGCTTTCCGTCGGCGCGCAAGTGGCGCACCGTTGCCGCGCAACCGGCGCCGCGCAACATGGCGGTGAACATCGACGAAGGCGAGCCCGGCACGTTCAAGGACCGCCACTACCTCGCGACCGACCCGCACCGCTTCATCGAAGGCATGCTGATCGCCGCGCGCGTCGTCGGCATCGCCGGCATCTGGATCTACACCCGCGACGAATACCCGGCGCTGCGGCGCCTGCTCGCCGACGAACTCGCCCGCGTGCGCGCCGAGTGGCCGGACCTGCCGCCGATCGAGCTGCGTCGCGGCGCCGGCGCGTACGTCTGCGGCGAGGAGTCGGCGATGATCGAATCGATCGAAGGCAAGCGCGGCATGCCGCGGCTGCGCCCGCCTTACGTCGCCGAAGTCGGCCTCTTCGGGCGGCCGACGCTCGAACACAACCTCGAGACGCTGTGGTGGGTGCGCGACATCGTCGAGCGCGGTGCGGACTGGTTCGCGAATTTCGGGCGCAACGGTCGCAAGGGGCTGCGCAGTTTCTCGGTCAGCGGCCGCGTCGCGAAGCCGGGCGTGGTCGTCACCGACGCCGGCATCACGCTGCGCGAACTGATCGACGAGCACTGCGGCGGCATGCTGCCCGGCCACGAGCTGTACGGCTATTTCCCCGGCGGCGCGTCGGGCGGCATCCTGCCGGCGCGGCTCGCCGACGTGCCGCTCGATTTCGACACCCTCGCTCCGCATGGCTGTTTCATCGGTTCGGCGGCGATCGTCGTGTTCTCGCAGCACGACGAGGCGCGCCTCCTGGCCGAGAACGCGATGGAATTCTTCGCGCACGAATCCTGTGGCCAATGCACGCCGTGTCGCGTCGGCACGGCGAAGGCCGCGGAGCTGATGAAGGCGCCGGAGTGGAATGCCGGACTGCTGACCGAACTCGGGCGGGCGATGATGGACGCGTCGATCTGCGGGCTCGGCCAGGCCGCGCCGAACCCGATGCAATCGGTGCTGCGCTTTTTCGCACACGAAGTCGGTGCGCCGACGACCGAGCCCGCCGCGAAGGAGGAAACCGCATGAACGCCGCCGACCTGATCCGCTTCGAGCTCGACGGCCGTGAGATTCCGGCCGCCCCCGGCGAGTCGATCCTGCAGGCCGCGCAGCGCGCCGGCGTCGACATCCCGCACCTCTGTTATACCGAAGGCATGCGCGCCGACGGCAACTGCCGCGCGTGCGTCGTCGAGATCGACGGCGAGCGCGTGCTCGCGCCGTCGTGCTGTCGCGCGCCGAAACCCGGCATGAAGGTGAAGGCCGCGAGCGAACGCGCGCGCGCGTCGCAGCGCATGGTGCTCGAACTGCTGCGTGCGGACGTCCCGGCGGACGCCGAGAAACCGGACTCCGAGCTCACGCACTGGTGCGACGAACTCGGCGTCGCGGAATCCCGCTTCGCCCCGCGCGCGAACCCCGCGCCCGACCGCAGCCATCCCGGCATCGCGGTGAACCTCGCCGCGTGCATCCAGTGCACGCGCTGCGTGCGCGCCTGCCGCGAGGAGCAGGTCAACGACGTCATCGGCCTCGCCCGCCGCGGCGCCGACACCGCGATCGTCTTCGACTTCGGCGACCCGATGGGCACGTCCACCTGTGTCGGTTGCGGCGAATGCGTGCAGGCTTGCCCGACCGGCGCGCTGCTGCCGGCCGCGCTCGCGGATTTCTACGCGGCTGCTGCCGAGCATTCGCCCAGCGACGCGTCCGTGCCTGCTCAGCCCGAAAGCCCGGCCGGCGGCCTGGCCGAAGCGACGTCCTTCGAGACAGTCGCCGTGAAGCTTGAATTTGATACGGCGACGGGCGCCGGGGCGGTGGCCGGAATCGTGTCTGTAGAAGCGTTCGCGGCCTCGGCGGAAGTCGAAAAAATCGCGGTCGAACCCCGTGCGCAGCTGCGTCCGATCGACTCGCTGTGCCCGTACTGCGGCGTCGGCTGTCAGGTCGCGTACCACGTCGCCGGCGACGGCGCGGACGCGAAGATCATCCACGTCGAAGGCCGCGACGGGCCGGCGAACGCCGGGCGGCTGTGCGTGAAGGGGCGCTACGGCTTCGGCTATCCGCAGCATCGGCACCGCCTGACGAAGCCGCTGATCCGCAAGCCGGGCATTCCGAAAGCGGTCGACCTCGACCCGTCGAACCCGCTCGCGGCGTTCCGCGAGGCGACCTGGGATGAAGCCTTGGATTTCGCCGCGGCCGGCCTCGCACGCGTCAAGGCGCAGCACGGTCCGCACGCGCTCTCGGGCTTCGGCTCGGCGAAAGGCAGCAACGAGGAGGCCTACCTCTTCCAGAAGCTGGTCCGCGCGGGCTTCGGCACGCATAACGTCGACCACTGCACGCGGCTGTGCCACGCGTCTTCGGTCGCGGCGCTGCTCGAAGGCATCGGTTCCGGCGCGGTGTCGAACCCGGTGCGCGACGTCGAAGTCGCGGACGTAATCGTCGTGATCGGCGCGAACCCCGCGGCCAACCACCCGGTCGCCGCGTCGTTCATGAAGAACGCCGCCGAGCGGGGCGCGAAGCTCGTGCTGATGGACCCGCGGGCGACGCCGCTCGCGCGCCATGCGCACCGCTTCCTGCAGTTCCGCCCCGACGCGGACGTCACGCTGCTGCTGTCGCTCGCGTGCGTGATCATCGAGGAAGGCCTGACCGACGACGCGTTCATCGCCGCGCGCACGATCGGCTTCGACGCGTTCCGCGATGCGGCGCTCGCGTTCCCGCCCGAGCGCGTCGAGGCGATCACCGGAATTCCGGCCGAGACCGCGCGCGAAGTCGCACGGCTCTACGCGAAGGGGCCGAACAGCATGATCTTCTGGGGCATGGGCGTGTCGCAGCACGTCCACGGCACCGACAACTCGCGCTGCCTGATCGCACTCGCGCTGATGACCGGCCAGATCGGCCGCCGCGGCACCGGCCTGCATCCGCTGCGCGGCCAGAACAACGTGCAGGGCGCGTCCGACGCGGGGCTGATCCCGATGATGTTCCCGGACTACCAGCACGTCGCCGACCCGGCGGTGCGCGCGAAGTTCGAGGCCTTGTGGGGCACGCCGCTTTCCGACAAGCCCGGTCTCACGGTCGTCGAGATCATGGACGCCGCGCTCGCGGGCGAAATCCGCGGTATGTACATCGAAGGCGAGAACCCGGCGATGTCCGATCCCGATCTCGCGCACGCGCGCGGGGCACTCGGCGGCCTCGAGCACCTCGTCGTGCAGGACCTCTTCCTGACCGAGACCGCGATGCTCGCCGACGTCATCCTGCCGGCCTCGAGCCTGATGGAGAAAACCGGCAGTTTCACGAACACCGACCGTCTCGTGCAGCTCTCGCAGCCGGTGCTGCCGCTGCCGGGCGATGCCCGGCCGGACTGGTGGATCATCCAGCAGGTGGCGCAGCGTCTCGGATTGGAGTGGAATTACGCCGGCCCGCACGAGATCTTCGACGAACTGCGGCGTGCGCTGCCGAGCTACGCCGGCATCACGTGGGCGCAGCTCGAAGCCGAGCGCGCGGTCGTCGCGCCGAAGTTCAGCGAGGACGGGCCGTCGTTTCCGGTGCTGTTCGAGGGCAGCTTTCCGACGCCGGACGGGCGCGCGCGCTTCGTCGCGGTCGCGCCGCTGCCCGCGGCCGAGCTGCCCGACGCCGATTACCCGCTCGTGCTGATCACCGGCCGCGTGCTCGAACACTGGCACACGGGCTCGATGACGCGCCGCGCCGACGTGCTCGACGCGCTCGAACCGCTGCCGTGGTGCTCGGTGCATCCGGACGACCTCGCCGCGCAGGGCCTCGCATCCGGCGCGCGCGTCCGGCTCGAAACCCGCCGCGGCGCGATCACGCTCGAAGCGCGGGCCGACACGGTCGTGCAGCGCGGTTCGGTGTTCATGCCGTTCTGCTACGTCGAAGCGGCCGCGAACCTGCTGACGCAGCCCGCGCTCGACCCGTTCGGCAAGATCCCGGAGTTCAAGTTCTGCGCGGTGCGCCTCGGCGCGGAAAGCGCGGTCGCCGCCTGACTCCAAGCGCTCGCCGGACGAATTCGCAAACCGGCGAGCGGATTCAAGCACTCGCGTCGAGCCCGTCGAAGGGCTCGGGCAGGGATACGACAAGCCTGTCCCGAAGGGCTCGGCCGAGCGGCAGTTGACTGCCGGATCGATCGACGTTCGACCGCGGCTGAGCCGCTGGGCCATGCCGCGGCGTTTCGTGCGATCATGCGCGCTTTCGATCGCAGCCGAAGCAATCCCGTCCCGCAATGACTACCGAAACCCGCCCCGCGGCACAGCCCGAGCAGCCGGCGCCCCTGGCCGCCGAGCAAGATCCGAAAGTCGAACCGAAGGCGCAGCAAGCCGACGCTGCCGCGCCAACCGGCGGCGAGCCGGGCGCGAACGACCAGGCCGCGAAGCCCGCGGCGAAGAAGTCGCAGATCGACGCCCGCGGCCTGCTCGCGAAGCTGCAGGAGATTTCGCCGACTTTCCGCGAAGTCCGACCGCTCGCGCTGCGCATCGACAAGGCGATCGCCGCGCGCTTCCCCGACCTCGACCGCAAGGTGATCCGCAGCGCGATGCGCCAGCACACCGCCTCCACGCGTTACCTGAAGGCGATGGAGAAGGCGACCGAACGCTTCGACCTCGACGGCAAGGTCGACGGTGAGGTCACCGGCGAGCAGCGCGAGCACGCGAAACAGACGCTGAAGGAGCGCTTCGCCGAAGTCGCGAAGCGCAAGAAGGCCGCGCTCGACGCCGAGAAAGCCCAGCGTGCCGCCGAGGACGCCGAGCGCCGCAAGGCCGAGAAGCTGCAGCAGCTGCTCGGGAAGTTCTCGAAGGGCTGAGCGCGGCGCCCGCGGGGTCGGACAGCTTTGCGCTCAGTCCGACCTGCCATGCGGCATCTCTCCGCAGGCCGCGCGAGCCCAGCGAAGGCCGACGCGACGTAATTCGAGGTGAAGACGTCATCGCGGCGAGATCGGCCCGGCCGCGGGTGTCGGGCCCGCGCGCTCAGCGGTCGAGGCCGAGCCGGGTCGCAGCGCGAACCGATGCGACGAGAATCAGCTTCACGCTCGCGCGTGTCGCGCCGACGAAGAGCTTGCGCATCGTCAGCTCGTCGAGCGCTTCGAAATCGATCTCGGTGAAGATCACGCACGGCGCGGCCTGGCCCTTGAAGCGGTACACCGAGTCGATCAGCACGTCGCCCTCCGAGTATTCCGCGTTGCCGAGGAGATCGTAGCGGCCGGTGAAGGCTTTCAGCTGGTGCGCGCCAAGGCGCTCGCAACCCGTGAACAGCGAATGCTCGCGGCCGCGGAACGTCAGCGTCGCGATCATCTCGCGGCGAAAGCCGAGCCCGATCGCGCGGGTGATCGCACGCTTCGTCTGCTCGACGAGCTCGTCGGGGTTGCTCCAGACCAAGGTTTCCACGTCGCCGCCGTGCACCGGGCTGCCGGCTTCGAGCGGTTCGGACAGCGGCAGCAGCCGGTTCAGCGACGCGACGATCTCCGACGGGCTGCGGTAATTTCGCCCGCTCGTCAGGCGGACCCAGCCCGGCAGCGCGACGGGCGCGCGGCCGTAGAGGTTCTGCATCGGGTCTTCGAGCCACCACACGCGCCCGGCCGGGCGCAGCAGCCGCAGCAGCGCGTCGCGCCAGGCCTCGCGGAAATCCTGCCCTTCGTCGATGATCAGTTCGTCGAAGCGCCACTCGTCGCCCGGTTCGAGTTCGCGGAACGCTGCTTCGAGCCGCGCGAACGCGTCGGGCTGCGTGAAATCGGGCCGCCCGCCGTGCGCGCGCACCACCCGGTCGCACAGCTGGTGATAGGTTGCGACTTCGCCACCGGCCGGCGCGAGCAACGCGATGCGGTCGGCGAGCGGGCGGTTGTAGCAGACGTACAGCGGACGGCGCCCGGCGGCGAGCGCGTCGCGGAACACCGCGAGCGCGAGCTGGGTCTTGCCGCAGCCGGCCGTGCCGGTGACGCGCAGGCGGAACGGTTCCATGTCGATGCGCCGCGCCCATTCCGCGAGGCCGCCGGCGAGTCGGGTGTAGAGCGCTTCGGCCTGCCCGACGACGGCGCCGACGTCGGGGACGAGTTCGAAGCGGTCGGCGAGGAAACGGTGGACCGCGTCGAGGACATCCGCGTCCGAGGGCTCACCGCGCAGCAGGCTCCGCACGATCGCCGGCAGATGCTCGCGTTTGGCGGCGTCAACGACCCGCGCCGGATCGATGCCGGCGCTGCCGGGCTGGCGCACTTGGTAGTCGGGGCAGTAGAGCAGCGCGTCGACGTCCGCGTCGTGGCGCTTCAGGAACGCAGCGAGCCGTTCGCGCAACTGCGTGGTGCTGCGCGCGAGCTGCACACCGACGGTCTCCTTCGCGTTCGTCGGCGAGCGGACGAGGCCTTCCGGCGTCTCGTCGAGGAAGCCGGACTTCTGCTCGATCAGCAGCAGCCGGCCGGTCGGCCCGACGACGACGAAATCGATCTCGCCGGACAGCCGGTCCCCGCGGTCGACGCGCGTCCAATGCACGCCGTGGTAGACCGCGTAGTCGTCGGGCAGGCCGGCGGCGAGCGTCGCGAGAGTTTCGAGTTCGCGCGCGAGCGCGCCGCTCGCCGGCACCTGCCGCCAGCCTTCGGGGTGAATACGTGCCATCGCGGGTCGCTCGGGGGAATCGGATCGACGCATGGTAGTGAACCGGTGTGCAAATACAAACCTTTGCGGTGTGCCTGTCTCACGTCCGGTACAACTGTTCGCTCTGAAGTTGTCCGGGTACAAGCATTCGCCGCGAGGCTGAGCAAGATACAACCGTCGCCCTGAGTCTGCCGACGATGCAACCGTTCGCCCCGAGCTTGTCGAAGGGCCGTGGCAGGGTGTCGACAAGCCGGTTCGGAGCGACGTCGAACGCGTGAGCCCGGATGGCATTGCTTGCCGGCCAAATGACCGCTGTGGCGCGACAAACCGGTTGCCGTCATTGCTCGCTGCATGGTTCGTGCGCGCCGCCTTTAAAAGCCGCGCCGCCGGCCCTATCTTGAAAGTGGCATGATTCGCGCATCCCGGCCTCGCGTTCGGGGCGGAACGGGAGATTCGAAGGTATGGAATTCAGGGACTACTACGAGGTGCTCGGCGTCGCGCGCGACGCGTCGGCCGACGACATCAAGCGCGCGTACCGCAAGCTCGCGCGCAAGTATCACCCCGACGTCAACAAGGCGGCGGACGCCGAGCAGCGCATGAAGGAGGTCAACGAGGCCAACGCCGTGCTGTCCGATCCGGAACGGCGTGCCGCGTACGACCAGCTCGGGCGCGGCTTCCACGCGGGCCAGGACTTCCGGCCGCCGCCGGACTGGGACGCGGGCTTCGAGTTCACGCGCGGCGGCGACGCCGGCGACTTCAGCGATTTCTTCTCGACGATGTTCGGGCAGATGGGCCACGGCCGCGGCGGGCATTTCCGCACGCGCGGCGAGGACCACCACGCGAAGGTCGTCATCGACCTCGACGACGCGTTCCACGGCGCGACGCGCGAGATCAAGCTGCGCTCGCCGCAAGTCGACAGCCACGGCCGCGTCGGCACGCAGGAGCGCACGCTGCAGGTGCGCATCCCGAAAGGCGTGCGCAACGGCCAGCAGATCCGGCTCGCGGGGCAGGGGATGCCGGGGGCCGGGGGCGCCCAGGCGGGCGACCTGTATCTCGAAGTGCATTTCCGCCCGCACCCGCGCTACCGCGTCGACGGCCGCGACATCCACGAGACGGTGCCGGTCGCGCCGTGGGAAGCTGCGCTCGGTGCGACGATCGAAGTGCCGACTCCCGCCGGGCCGGTGTCGGTGCGCGTGCCGCCGGGCTCGCAGAACGGACGCAAGCTGCGCCTGAAGGGCCGCGGCATTCCTGCGAGCGATGCGGGCGACCTCTACCTCGTGCTCGAAATCGTGCTGCCTCCGGCGGATTCGGATGCTGCGCGGGAGTTCTACGAACGGATGGCGCGCGAGCTGCCGTTCAATCCGCGCCAGGGGCTTTGACCGGGACGGGGCGGCGCCAATCGCGCGCGAACTGCCCCGCGTGAATCGACTGGAGTGAACCTCCTGGCCGAACCCGCCCGGTGCGAACCGTCCCGCGCGAACGGGTAACATGGCGACCTGTTTCGCGACCCGCCGGCCGGATGCTCTCGCTCGCCTTCTCCAACCGCTACGAAGTCCTGCTCGAAACGCTGCTCGCGCGCCTCGCCGACGAGCAGCCGGGACCGTTCGGCCAGCGCGAGATCGTCGTGCCGAGCGCGGCGCTGCGGCGCAGCGTCGAGCTCGCGGTCGCCGGACGCGAAGGCGTCGCCGCGAACCTGCGCTTCTCGTATCTCGCGCAATGGTTGTGGAGCCAGATCGGCAAGCTCATCGCCGTCGATGAAACGTCGCCGTTCGCACCGACGCAGCTCGCGTGGCGGATCTTCGGGCTGCTCGGCGAACGCGGCGAGCACGATGACGGCGGCTGGACCGCGGGACATCCGCGGCTCGCGCGCTACCTCGCTGGCGCCGACGCGTCGATGCGCTTCGACCTCGCGACCCGAGCCGCGCGCGTCCTCGACCATTACCTGACCTACCGCCCGCGCTGGCTCGCCGAATGGTCGGCCGGGCGGCGCGTTGCGGGCCTCGCGGACGATGTGCGCGCGGACGAAGCCTGGCAGGCCGAGCTGTGGCGCCGGCTTACCGCCGAGCTCGGCGCGCGCAGCGAACACCCCGCGGCGACCTTCTTCCGCGCGATCGAGGACGCCGGCGTCGCGCTGCCCGGCGCGTTGCCGCAACTGCCGGCGAGCGTGCATGTGTTCTGCCTGCCGGCGATGCCGCCGCTGTACCGCGACGTGCTGCGCGCGCTCGCCGCGTGGGTCGAGGTGCGGCTCTACGTGCTGAATCCGTGCCGCGAATACTGGTTCGAGATCGTCGAACCGCGGCGGCTCGCGTGGCTCGTCGGGCGGCAGCAGGACTTGTATTTCGAGACCGGCAACCGTTTGCTCGCCGCGTGGGGCAGGCAGATGCAGTCGCATGTCGACCTGCTGTTCGAAGGCGACGGCGCGGCCGAAGTCGACGACAGCCTGTTCGTGCCCGCGGCCGGCGAAAGCCTGCTCGCGCGGCTGCAGAACGCGGTGCTCGACCTCGTCGATCCCGAGCCTGGCAGCGTCGCGCTCGCCGACGACGATCGCAGCGTCGAAGTGCACGTCTGCCATTCGCCGACGCGCGAGCTCGAAGTCCTGCAGGACCGCCTGCTCGCGCTCTTCGCAGCGCCCGACGCGCCGCGCCCCGACGAGATCCTCGTCGTCATGCCGGACCTCGAAGCCGCCGCACCGCTGATCGAAGCGGTGTTCGGCACCGCGCCGCCGGCCCGCCGCATCCCGTGGACGATCACCGGTCTGGGCCACACGCGCACGAATCCGGTCGCCCGCGTGCTCGACGTCGCGCTCGCGCTCGCCGCCGGGCGCTTTCCGGCGAGCCGCGTGTTCGAGCTGCTGCAGCTCGCACCGGTCGCGCAGCGCTTCGGCCTCGACGACGCCGATCTCGAGCAGGTGCACGAGTGGCTGCGCGAAGCGGGCGTGCGCTGGGGTCTCGACGCGGCGCAGCGCGGCCGACTCGGCCTGCCGGCGCTCGAACGCCACAGCCTCGCCGACGGCCTGCACCGCTTGTTTCTCGCGTACGCGCTCGGCGACGGCGACGACGGTGCCGAGGACGACGATGGCGGCCCGGGCGTCGGCGGCGTGATGTTCGGCGGGCGCATCGGCGCCGGCAACCCGGAAGGCGGCGACGCGCAGGTGCTCGGGCGGCTGGCACGCTATGTCGACCTGCTGCAGTGGCTCGAAGCGGGCGCGTCGCGGATGCACGACGCCGACGGCTGGCGCGCGCTGCTCGTGGAGCTGCTCGACCGCCTGATCCCGCCGACCGCGGAATGGGCGGACGACCTGCGCACGGTGCGGATAGCGGTCAACGAGCTGCATGCGAACATCGCCGCCGGCGGCGTGCATAGTCCGCTGCCGCTCGCGCTCGTGCATCGCGCGCTGACCGGTGTGCTCGACGACCCGGCGCGCGGCGGCGTGCCCGGCGGTGCGGTGACCTTCTCCGCGATGACGACGCTACGCAACTTGCCGTACCGCGTCGTCTGCGCGATCGGCCTCGACGACGGTGCGTTTCCGGGTGTCGAGCGGCCGGTCGAGTTCGACCTGATGGCGATGCATCCCGCACGCGGCGACCGCCAGCGCCGCGACGACGAGCGCAATCTCTTCCTCGACCTGCTGCTCGCCGCGCGCGAGCGCCTGCACTTGTCCTATGCCGGCCGCAGCACGCGCGACAACAGCGAGAAGCCGCCGTCGGTGCTCGTCGACGAGCTGCTCGACTACACCGCGCGTGCGACCGCGACGGATCCGCGCGATCCCGCGTCGCTCGCCGCGGCGCGGCGCCGGCTGACGGTGATCCACCCGCTGCAGGCGTTCTCGCGCCAATATTTCCTTGCCGATCCGGAGCAGGATGCGCGGCTCGCGAGCTTCAATGCGGAATACTGCGAGGCCTTGCGGCAGCGCGCGAACGTCGCGGGCGGCGCGTTACCGCACAGCGCGGACGTTGACGATGCTGCGGCGCGCGGGGCCGACGCGGTCCTCGCGACCGACGAAGCCGACGACTGCGACCAGCCCGACGACGCCGGGCAACTGCCGTTCTTTTCCGCTCCGCTGCCGGCGCCGGGCGCCGAATGGCGCGAGGTCGGACTCGACCAGCTGATCCGCTTCTTCCGCAATCCGAGCCGCTTTCTGCTGCGTGAGCGCCTCGGACTGACGCTGCTCGACGGTGACGAGGAACTCGACGACGACGAACCTTTCCTGCCGGAATGGCGCGGCCGGCAGGCGCTCGCCGACCGGCTGCTGCCGGCGCTGCTCGGCGGCCGTCCCCACGATGACGTGCGCGCGCTTGCGCTCGCTGGCGGCGAATTCCCGGCCGGCGCGCTCGGCGAACGCCTGCTCGAACGCGAGTTCGGCGCAATGGCGCAGTACGCCGCGGGTCTGCGCGCGGCCCTCGAACCGGCACCACTGCCGCCGCTGCAGACGCGCTTCGACTTCGCGCTCGACGGCGAGCGCTGGACGCTCGCGGCCGCGTTCGGTGATCTGCGCCCGGCCGGCCTCGTCCGCCACCGCTACGACGACGTCCGCGCAAACGACTACGTCGCCGGCTGGATCACGCACCTCGCGCTGTGCGTCGCAGCGCCGGCGGGTGTCGAGCCGGCGACCGAGTGGCATTCGCGCGACGGTCGTTACCGGCTGCGTCCGGTCGCGAGTCCCGACGCCGCACGTGCCGCGCTCGCGACGCTGGTCGCGCTGTACCGCGACGGCCTGCGCCGGCCGCTCGCGTTCTTTCCCAAGTCCGCGTGGGCATGGGCGGCGAACGGCGAAAGCTCGTACATGGCCGTCCAGAAATGGACCGGCGGCGGCAAACCGGAATTCGGCGAGCGCAAGGACGCGGCGATCCGGCTCGCGTTTCGCGGCCTGCCCGATCCGCTCGACGACGCGTTCTACTCGAACGCGGCCGCGGTGTTCGGCCCGCTGATCGCGTATATCGACGATCCGAGGCTGTGAGATGAGCGCGCGCGAAATCCCGTATCCCGACCCCGTCGCCGCCGAGCTCGACGTCTTCGCCTGTCCGCTCGATGGCGTGCGCCTGATCGAGGCGTCGGCCGGTACCGGCAAGACGTGGAACATCTGCGGCCTGTACCTGCGCCTCGTCGTCGAGCGCGAGCTGCCGGTCGACGAAATCCTCGTCGTGACTTTCACGCGCGCGGCGACCGCCGAGCTGAAAAGCCGCATCCGCGAGCGCATCGCCGGCACGCTCGCCCACCTCGACGGCGCCGCGGCGGGCGGTGATCCGTTCGTCGTCCAGCTCGTCGATGCGTTCGCGTCGCGCGGCATCACGCCCGGCCTCGTGCGGAGGCGGCTCGACCCGGCGCTGCAGCGCTTCGACGAAGCCGCGATCTTCACGATCCACGGCTACTGCCAGCGCGCGCTCGCCGACGCGCCGTTCGCCGCCGGCCTGCCGTTTGCGCTCGACCTCGTCGAAGACGACCTCGAATTGCGGCTCGAAAGCGCCCGCGACTTCTGGCGCCAGCATATCGCGACCGATCATTGCCCGGCCGAACTCGGCGAACTGCTGATCCGCCGCGGCGACAGCCCAGAGCGTTGGGCCGCGCTGCTCGGCCGCTACCTCGCGCGCCCGCTCGCGGAGAAGCGCTGGCCGGAAAGCGGGGCGGAAAGAGAGGAATACGGGGAGAGCGGGGAAAGCCACCGACAGGCGGCATTGCCCGAGACCGCGGAAATCGCGGGACAGACCACGGAGAGCGGCGGGCAGTCCGGAGCGGCGCGGCCCCTCGCAAACGCCGCACGGGGCGACGCAAGTACCGAGGGCGGTTCGGGCCCGGACGAACGTGAGGACAGGCTCGAGCCCGCCGACGTCACGGATTCCGGCGCGCTCGCGGACGCCTTCGCCGAAGCCGCCGCGCTGTGGCGCGGCGACGGTGCGGACGCACACGCGGCGCTGCTCGCAGGCCTCGGCAATCTCAGCGCGACGACGTACAAGCCGGAGGCCGTCGCGGTCTCGGCCAAGAACTGGACCGCCTGGCTCGCCGGCGGCGACGCGCTTGCGCCGGTCGACGCTAAGGACGCGAAGCTCGCGCTGTTCTCCGCCGCGCGCATCGCCGAATGCACGAAGAAGAAATGCGTCGCGCCGCAACATCCGTTCTTCGATGCCGCCGCGTGCGTGCTCGAACTGCGCGATCAAGTGCTCGACGCGCTCGACGCCGAACGGCTCGCGCTGCTGCGCCGCTTCCTCGAAGACAGCGAGCGGCGGCTGCGCGCGGCGAAGCACGAGCGGCGCCAGATCGCGTTCGACGACATCCTGTTCAACGTCCACGAGGCGCTCGCCGGCGGCGACAACCCGTGGCTCGCCGCGGCGTTGCACCGGCGCTATCCGGTCGCGCTGATCGACGAGTTCCAGGACACCGACCCGCTGCAGTTCGACATCTTCCGCCGCATCTACGCCGACGACGGCCGGCGCGGCACGCTGTTCCTCGTCGGCGATCCGAAGCAGGCGATCTACAGTTTCCGCAACGCGGATCTGCACACCTATCTGCACGCGCGCGGCGAGGCCGACGCGCATTACACGCTGAGCTGCAACCAGCGTTCGAGCGCCGGGCTGATCGCCGCGTGCAACGCGCTCTTCACCGCGAACCCGGCGGGCTTCGTGCTCGACGGCCTCGACTACGAACCGGTGCGCGAGGGCGCGAAGCCGCGCCAGCCCTTGGTCGACGCGAGCGCCGCCGCCGAATCGGCGCCGCTGCACGTGTGGTGGATTCCGCCAGGAGACGACGACATGCTGCCGCTGCGTGCCGAAGTGATGAACCGGGCCGCGAGCGCGACGGCCGCCGAAGCGGCGCGTCTCGTGCGGGAAGGCGCGGCCGGCCGGATCACGATCGGCGGGCGCGGCATCGAGCCGGGCGACATCGCCGTGTTGGTGAAGAGCCACGCGCAGGGCGCGCGGATGCGCGAGGCGCTCGCCGCGGTCGGCGTCGGTAGCGTCGAGCTGTCGCAGCAGAGCGTGTTCCACAGCCTCGACGCCGAGGAGCTCGAACGCGTGCTCGTCGCGGTCGCCGAACCGGCGCGCCAGCCGCTGCTCTTCGCCGCGCTCGCGACCGGGCTGATGGGCTACGACGCGCCGGCGCTCGACGCGCTCGCCGCCGACGAACCCGCCCTGCTGCGCATCGTCGCGCGCCTGGCCGCGCTGCGCGACACGTGGCTCGCGCGCGGCTTCGGCGTGATGCTGCGCCGCTGGATCACGCTGGAGGGCGTCGATGCGCGCCTCCTCGCGCGCGACGACGGCGAGCGGCGGCTGACGAACCTGCTGCACCTGGCCGAATGCCTGCACGAAGCCGCAGCCGACCACGCATCGCCGGACGCGCTGCTGCGCTGGTTCGCGAGCCGCCGGCGCGAAACCGGCTGCACCGAGGCGTCGCAACTGCGGCTCGAATCCGATCGCAACCTCGTGCAGATCGTCACGATCCATCGCTCGAAAGGGCTCGAATACGGCGTCGTGTTCTGCCCCTTCCTGTGGGACGGATACCCGGGGCGCAGCGACGACGGCGATGCGTGCGCGTATCACGACGAGGCGGAGCCGTGCTCGCGGTCCGGCGGCGACGGCCTCCCCAATGGCATGACCCTGCCGCGTCGCGCGCCAGCCCGTCTGGGGAAAATGGGGGACAGGAAAATGGGGGACAGACCACGTTTTCCCGGGGAAAACGTGGTCTGTCCCCCATTTTCCCGGGCCCGTCTCGTCCTCGATTTCCGCCCCGGCGCGAAGGACGACCCGACGGTGAAGGAGCGGATCCGGCGCGAGCGGGACGCGGAGTTCCTGCGCCTCGTGTATGTCGCGATGACGCGGGCGGTGCACCGCTGTTACCTCGTCGCCGGCTGCTATCTGAAGAAGACCGGCAAGTCGGTGTCCGCGAGCGAGAGCACGCGCAGCCTGCTGAACTGGCTCGTCGCCGGCGGCGGCATGGGGCACGCCGACTGGCTGAAGCACAAACTCGCGCCCGAGGACATCGAGGCCGCGTGGGCGCGGCTCCTCGAACGCGCCGAGCCGGATCTTGCGATCGCGAACCTCCCCGGCGGCCGTGGCGAAGCGCTTGCCCGCCGCGAGCCGCCGGCCGACGCGTTGCGCGCACTGCCGCCGCCCGCGGTGATCCCGTCGCCATGGCGCATCGGCAGCTTCAGCGCGCTCAATCACGGCGCCGGCAGCGACGCCGCCGCGCAGGACCACGACGCACGCGTCGCTCCCATTGCTGCCCCTGCGTCGCCGCCCGCATCGCTCGCCGACGACGACATCCTGTTCTTTCCGCGCGGCCCGTCCGCCGGCGACTGCATCCACGCGATGTTCGAGCGCGTCGATTTCCGCGATCCGGCGAGCCGGGCGCCCGCGATCGATGCTGCGCTCGCCGACCATCCGCAGCGGCTCGCCGACTCGCCGGCGAATGGCGGCAAGCTGCCGCGAATGCTCGGACGGCTTGCCGCCGACGTGCTCGCGGCGCCGCTGCCCGACGGCATCGTGCTCGGCGGCATCGCGAGGAACCGCCGGCTCGTCGAGCTCGGCTTCCACCTGCCGGCGCCGGCGCTGACCGCCGACGCGCTGAACGACTGGCTCGCGCGCGCCGGCTACCCGGTGCCGCGGCTCGCGTTCGGCGCGCTCGCGGGCTACCTGAAAGGCTTCATCGATCTGGTGTTCGAGCACGACGGCCGCTTCTACGTCCTCGACTGGAAATCGAACCACCTCGGCTATCGGCCCGAGGATTACGCGCCGGCCCGAGTCGAGGACGCGATGCGCACGCACGGCTACCACCTGCAGCACCTGCTCTATTCGGTCGCGCTGCACCGGCACCTCGGCCGCACGCTGCCGGGCTACGACTTCGCACGCCATTTCGGTGGCGTCCTTTATCTCTTCGTCCGCGGCGTGCGCCCGGACTGGCGGCTCGACGGCGAGCCCGCGGGCGTGTATTTCCACCGCCCCGCCGCCGCGACGATCGCGGAACTCGATGCGCTCGTCGGCGGCGTGGGTCCGCGCAGGAAACGGCGATGAGCATCGCGGACTTGCGGCTCGACGGGCACGCGGCCGGCGAGTCTTTCCGTCGTCATGCTGCCGCGGCGACTGCCGGACCTGGCGTGCTGCCGCGCGATACGGAGCCGGGAAGGAAACGATGATGAGCGTTCCCGACCTCCGCCCCGACGCCTCGCCCGCAGCCGACCTCGCGTCAGCGTTCGCGGCGCACGCGGTGAGCTGGGCGAGTGCGCTCGCCGCCCCGGACGCGAGCCTCGCGCCGCTGCGCGCGGCGGCGTCTCGCGTGAGCCTCGCGGTCGCCGCGGGCCACGTCTGCGTGCCGCTCGCCGAGCTCGTGTCGCCCGGGCAGACCGTCGCGGTGTTGCGCGACTCGCTGCTGTCGACCGGCGTCGTCGGCCGCCACGACGAGCGGGAAGTGCGTCCGCTCGTCGTCGACGGAGCCGACCGGCTCTACCTGCGCCGGCATTTCGACTGGGAGCGCCGCCTTGCCCGCGCGCTTGCGCGTCGTGCCCGCGCGCCGCTCGTTCCGGCGCCGGCCGGCACCCGCGAGCGCCTCGACGAACTCTTCGCCGGCAATGCCGCGCGGCTCGACGGGCGCGCCGACTGGCAGAAGCTCGCCGTCGCGCTTGCGCTCGGGCGGCGGCTCACGATCATCAGCGGCGGGCCCGGCACCGGCAAGACGACGACGGTCGCGGCGCTGCTCGCGTGCCTGCTCGCAGCCGAACCGGACCTGCGCGTCGCGCTCGCGGCGCCGACCGGCAAGGCGGCGGCGCGGATGCTCGACGCGTTGCGCGCGCGCGCGGCGCACCTGCCGGAAGACCTGCGCGCGCGCCTGCCGCAGACCTCGCACACGCTGCACCGCCTGCTCGGCGTGACGCCGCAGCCGGGGCGCTTCCGCCACCACGCCGGCAATCCGCTGCCGCTCGACGTGCTGGTCGTCGACGAGGCATCGATGCTCGACCTCGCGCTCGCGACCCGGCTCGTCGACGCGCTTCCGCCCGACGCGCGGCTGATCCTGCTCGGCGACAAGGAACAGCTCGCCGCGGTCGAGGCGGGTGCGGTGTTCGCCGAACTCTCCGCGGACCCGACGCTGACGCCGGCCTGCATCGACGGCCTCGCCGCCGTCACCGCGACGTCGGCCGCGCGCATCGTGCCGCCGGCCCCGCGCCAGCCGACGGCGCTCGTCGACGCGGTCGTGTGGTTCTCGGAAAGCCACCGCTTTTCGGCCGATTCGGGCATCGGTCGCCTCGCGGCGGGAATCAACGCCGGCGACGGAGAAGCGCTACTCGCGTGGTTGCGCGACGGCGCCGGCGCGTCCGTCGAGTGGATCGACGACCCGGCCGCGGTGCCTGCGGCGGCGGTGCTCGCGCGCATGGACGAGGGGTACGCCCCGTACCTCGCCGCGGTGCACGCCCATGTCGGTGACCCGGCGCCGGTGTTCGCCGCGTTCGACCGCTTCCGCGTGCTGTGCGCGGTGCACGACGGGCCGCGCGGCGTGGCGGCGATCAACGAGCGGCTTTCGCGACATGCACGAGGCACGCTCGCGCATCGGCACGACCCGGGGCCGCCGTCGCCGTGGTATCCCGGCCGCCCGGTGATCGTGCTGAAGAACGACTACGTGATGCGGCTCTACAACGGCGACGTCGGCATCTGCCTGCCCGACGCGGACGGCGAACTGCGCGTCGTGTTTCCCGACCCGGCCGGCGGCTGGCGCGAGATTGCGCCGCTGCGGCTGCCGCGGCACGACACCGCGTTCGCGATGACGGTGCACAAGTCGCAGGGCTCGGAGTTCGCGAAAGTGCTGGTGCTGCTGCCGGCGACGCCGGTGAAGGTGACGACGCGCGAACTGCTGTACACGGCGGTCACGCGCGCTGCGCGCGAGGTCGTGCTGGCGGGCCCCGCCCCCGTGTTCGTCGCCGCCTGCGCGAGCCCGACGGTCCGCGGCAGTGGCCTCATCGATCGCATGACCGAGGCCGCGCGCATCGGTTGAACCGTCGAATACACCGTTCGTCCTGAGCGAACAACCCGTTCGCCCCGAGCCCGTCGAAGGGCGCCGCCACGGCTTCGACCGCCTTAGCCCCAAAGGTATCGGGCTGTCGGATCAGTAACGCGTCAGCTCGGCACGCCCAGGATCACGTGCGACGCCTTGATCACCGCAGTCGCCGCGACACCCGGTTTCAGCCCGAGATCGCCGACTGCCTCCTTGGTGACGATCGCCGCGACTTCGGTCCCGCCGGCGAGCGTCAGCACGACTTCGGCATTGACCGCGCCGGGTTCGACCGACTTCACGGTGCCGGCGAGGCAGTTGCGCGCCGACAGCCGCACGCCGCTCGAGTCGGTCATCAGCATCACCCACGGCGCCTTGACCAGCGCGACGACTTCGCGCCCTTCGGCGACCGCAAGCGCCTTCGCACTCTCCATCGTGATGATCGCGACGAGCCGATCACCGCCGGCGAGCGCGATTTCGACTTCGGCATTGACGCTACCTGCACGGAAGCCGCTGACCTTGCCTGGGAACACGTTGCGGGCACTGACTTTCATCGCTGCGCTCCTTTCCCGTTTGTCGGATTCGCAATGCGCTGTATTATTCTATATATACAAAAACACGGCCGCCCCTTGCGACCGACTTGCACACACTCTAGGCGGTGAATTGCGGGGCCGCAAGCATAGCGACGCATCCAGGGATACGATCAGCGCTGTATAGCAGAGACTACATAACGGCAAACCCATGAACCCTTTCGGCCAGCATCGCTTCCTTGCCCGTCTCGCGATCGAGTCCGACGTCGGCACCGCGCTGTCGGACACGCGCATCCGGCTGCTCGAGGAAATCGAGCGCAAGGGCTCGATCAGCCAGGCCGCGAAAGCGGTGCCGCTGTCGTACAAGGCGGCATGGGACGCGATCGACGCGCTGAACAACCTCGCGCCCGAGCCGCTCGTCGTGCGCGTGACGGGCGGCCGCCAGGGCGGCGGCACGCAGCTCACGGGCTACGGCCGGCGCATCGTCGCGATGTACCGCGCGCTCGAACTCGAGTACCAGGCCGCGCTCGACCGCCTCGCCGAGCGGCTCGACGACGTCGGGCCGGCGAGCATCAAGGAGTTCCAGGCGCTGATGCAGCGGATGTCGATGAAGACCAGCGCGCGCAACCAGTTCTCCGGCCCGATCACCGGGCTGCGCGACGGCGGCGTCGATTACGAAGTGCGGCTGCGGCTCGACCCAGCGACCGAGATCGTCGCGGTGATCACGAAGGCGAGCGCCGAGAACCTCGGACTCGCGATCGGCAAGGAGGTCCATGCGCTCGTGAAGTCCTCGTCGGTGTTGCTGATGACCGATGCCGAGCTGCAGATCACCGCGAGGAATCGCCTGTGGGGCGAAGTCGCTGCGATCCACGCCGGCTCGGTCAACGACGAAGTCACGATCGCGCTGCCGTCCGGGCGGACCGTCACCGCGGTCGTCACGCACGGCAGTTGCGAGGCGCTGGGCCTCGCGATCGGCGTGCCGGCGTGCGCGATCTTCAAGGCGTCGAGCGTGATCCTCGCGAGTTGGGAATGAACTCCGCCGAACCTGCCGTCCGTCCATCCCCGAAGGAGCCCGTGATGAAGCTGTTCCTCCATCGCCTGCTCGCCGCGATCGTCGCCGCCGCGGCGGCGTTCGCGGCTCATGCCGACGAAGTGAAGGTCGCGGTCGCCGCGAACTTCACCGCGCCGATGCAGAAGATCGCCACCGAGTTCGAGCGCGACACCGGCCACAAGGCGCTGCTCGCATTCGGCGCGACCGGCAAGTTCTACGCGCAGATCAGGAACGGCGCGCCGTTCGAGGTCTTCCTCGCGGCCGACGAATCGACGCCGGCGAAGCTCGACGCTGAGGGCGCGACGGTCGCCGGCAGCCGCTTCACTTACGCGATCGGCAAGCTCGTGCTGTGGTCGGCGCAGCCGGGCCTGGTCGACGACAAGGGTGCCGTCCTCGAGCGTGGCGAGTTCCGCCACCTCGCGATCGCGAACCCGAAGACGGCGCCTTACGGCGTGGCCGCGATGGAAGTTATGCGCCGCCTCGGCGTCGCCGACCGCGTCGCCGACAAGCTCGTGACCGGAGAGAACATCGCGCAGACGCACCAGTTCGTCGCCACCGGCAACGCCGAGCTCGGCTTCGTCGCGCTGTCGCAGGTGAGCGGCGGCGCGAACGCGCAGCCTGGCTCGCAGTGGCAGGTGCCCGCCGAACTGCACACGCCGCTGCGCCAGGACGCGGTGATCCTCGCCGCCGGCCGCGACAAGCCCGCCGCGCGCGCGCTCGCCGACTACCTGCGCGGCGCGAAGGCGGCCGCGATCATCAAGTCCTACGGCTACGACCTATGACCGCGAAGCAGGGGCTTCGCGAAGCACCGCTTCGCGCCTGCGCAGCGGGCCGGCGATGCAAAGCCGGCCCTCCAACACAGGGGTTTCGCGGAGCACTGCATCGCGCCCGTGGAACGCGCAAGGTCGGTCCGCGTCGCAGCGATCGGAGTCCTGCGTCATGACCGCCGCCGACTTCGCCGCGATCCGCCTGACGCTCGAGCTCGCCGCGACGACGACCGCGGTCCTGCTCGTGATCGGGACGCCGATCGCATGGTGGCTCGCGAGGACGCGTTCGATGTGGAAGGGCGTCGTCGGCGCGGTCGTGGCGCTGCCGCTCGTGCTGCCGCCGACGGTGCTCGGTTTCTACCTCCTCGTCACGCTTGGTCCGAACGGTCCGGTCGGCGCGCTGACGCAGTCGCTCGGGCTCGGCGTGCTGCCTTTCACGTTCGCCGGCCTCGTCGTCGGCTCGGTGCTGTATTCGATGCCTTTCGTCGTGCAGCCGTTGCAGAACGCGTTCGAGGCGATCGGCGAGCGCCCGCTCGAAGTGGCGGCCACGCTGCGCGCCGGCGTGCTCGACACCTTCGTCAGCGTCGTGCTGCCGCTCGCGCGGCCCGGCTTCGTCACCGCGGCGATCCTCGGCTTCGCGCACACGGTCGGCGAATTCGGTGTCGTGCTGATGATCGGCGGCAACATCCCGGAGAAGACGCGCGTCGTGTCGGTGCAGATCTACGACCACGTCGAGGCGCTCGAATACGCCGACGCGCACTGGCTGTCGGCGGGAATGCTGCTGTTCAGCTTCGTCGTGCTGTACGCGCTCTACAGCCGCAAGGGCAGGACCGCGCTGTGAGCGCGCCGGCGAACCGGACGGGCGGGGCGCCGCGATGAGCGCGGCGACGGTGCGCAGCGCAGCGACGGACGACGGCATCGCCGCGCGCTTCCGGCTCGCATGGCCCGGCTTCGCGCTCGATGTCGATCTCGCGCTGCCCGGACGTGGCGTCAGCGCGCTGTTCGGCCATTCCGGTTCGGGCAAGACGACCGTGCTGCGCTGCCTCGCGGGTCTCGAACGGCCGGCAGACGGTTATCTCGCGGTGCGCGGCGAGACGTGGCAGGACGGCGCGCGGAGAATCTTCGTGCCGACACACCGGCGGCCGATCGGCTACGTGTTCCAGGAAGCAAGCCTGTTCGCGCACCTGTCGGTGCGGCGCAATCTCGAGTTCGGGCTGAAGCGCGTGCCCGCGGCCGAACGGCGCGTCGCGCTCGACCAGGCGATCGCGCTGCTCGGCATCGAGCCGCTGCTCGCGCGGATGCCGCAGCGGCTGTCCGGCGGCGAGCGCCAGCGCGTCGCGATCGCCCGCGCGCTCGCGACCAGCCCGCGCCTTTTGCTGATGGACGAGCCGCTCGCGGCACTCGACGCGAAGCGCAAGCAGGAGATCCTGCCCTACCTCGAACGGCTGCACGACGAATTGGACATCCCGGTCGTCTACGTCAGCCACGCGCCGGAGGAAGTCGCGCGGCTCGCCGACCACGTCGTGCTGCTCGTCGACGGCCGCGCGCTCGCGTCGGGGCCGATCCACGACGTGATGCCGCGCCTCGATCTGCCGTTCGCGCACGACGAGGACGCCTTCGTCGTCATCGACGCGCGCGTCGCCGGGCACGACGACGAATACGCGCTGACCCGCCTCGACGTCGCCGGCCTGCCCTTGTGGATCACCGGCACAGATGCGGCGCCCGGCGCGCACGTCCGCGCCCGCGTGCTTGCGCGCGACGTCAGCCTCGCGCTGTCGGAGCGGCGCGATTCGAGCATCCTCAACGTGCTGCCGGCGCGCGTCGTGTCGCTCGACGAGACCGCCCCCGGACGCAGCCTCGTGCGGCTCGACGTCGCCGGCACGCCGCTGCTCGCGCGCATCACGCGGCGCTCGGCCGCCCAGCTCGGCATCGTGCCGGGGCGCGAGGTCTTCGCTCAGGTCAAGGGCGTCGCGCTGCTGCGTTGAGCCGGGCGCCATGCATACGGAGGCCGGGCGGCGGCGATCGGCTAAACTCCGGCGTCGTCCACTTCAAATTCGGCCACGCCATGATCGACCTGCGCATCGTCCCCGTGACTCCCTTCGAACAGAACTGCAGCATCATCTGGTGCACGCGCACGCACAAGGCCGCGGTCGTCGACCCCGGCGGCAACCTCGAACGCATCCGCGCGAAAGCCGAGGAGCTCGGCGTGACGATCGAGAAGATCCTGATCACGCACGGCCACATCGACCACGCCGGCGCGACCGCGAAGCTCGCCCGCGAGCTCGGCGTGCCGGTCGAGGGACCGCAGGAGGAGGACCGTTTCTGGATCGAGGGGATGCCGCAGCAGAGCAAGATGTTCGGCTTCCCCGACGTCGAGAGCTTCGAGCCGGACCGCTGGCTGCACGACGGCGACACCGTGACGATCGGCGACGAAACCCTGAAAGTGATCCACGTCCCGGGCCACACGCCCGGCCACGTGGCGTTCTTTCACGCCGACGGCCGCGTCGCGATCGTCGGCGACGTGTTGTTCGCCGGTTCGATCGGCCGCACCGATTTCCCGAAAGGCGACCACGCGACGCTGCTCCGCTCGATCCGGCAGAAGCTCTTTCCGCTCGGCGACGACGTCACCTTCGTCCCGGGCCACGGCCCGACCTCGACCTTCGCCGAGGAACGCCGCAGCAATCCGTACGTCGGCGATCACGCCTGACCGTAAGGCCGCGCGGCACCGGGTCCGGTGCCCGCGCCGCGCCGCGCGCCCCCGCCGCGTCAGCCGCGCTTCAGCGAATCCCGAATTTCGCGCAGCAGCTTGACCTCCTCCGGCTCCGGAGCCGGCGCCTCGGGCGGGGGCGGCGTCGTGCGCTTGAGCTTGTTGATCGCCTTCACCGCGATGAAGATCGCAAACGCGATGATGATGAAGTCGATCGTCGTGTTGATGAATTGGCCGTACTTCACCAGCGGTGCACCGGCCTTCTCGGCCGCTTCCATCGTCTCGTAGGTCTGACTGCCGAGATTGACGTACAGGTGGCGAAAATCGACGCCGCCGACCAGCACCCCGACCACCGGCATCACGATGTCCTTGACGAGGGAATCGACGATCTTGCCGAACGCGGCACCGATGATGACGCCGACCGCGAGATCGACGACATTTCCGCGCATCGCGAACTCTTTGAACTCACTCATGAAACTCATAACGGATATCCTCAAGTCGTTGCTATGGTAGCGGAATGCGGACGGGCAACCCCATCGGCATCGGCGATGTTAGTCCCCGAATGCGACAACGCACAACGGGGCGGAGGGGGTCGTTGCAGCAGCAACGCGCGACGTAGGGGGACGAGCCGCGCAGCGGCGTAATCCGCCGTATGGCATTCGGGGATGCGCTTCGCGTTGCGGCCCACGGCGAAGGCGGTGCGCTTCCGCCTGCGCCGAAACGGCCTTCTCCGTCTGCGTTCGCGGCCTTATCCGCCGCAGGGCTAGTAGCCCCGCCTGACGATGACCGGCAGGCGCCAGCCGAAGCGGATCGCGCCGAGGCGCAGCGCGAGTACCATGGAGGCGCCGCCGAGCGACGACAGGCCGGGCGGCGCGCCGAACGCCTCCATCGCGATCAGCAGCAGCGCGCCGATCCACGATGCGGTCGCGTAGAGCTGGCCGCTGAACACGAGCGGAATCTCGTTGCACAACACGTCGCGGACGATGCCGCCGAAGGCGCCGGTGACGACGCCCATC
This sequence comes from Aromatoleum sp., assembly GCF_032027225.1. Taxonomy (GTDB): domain Bacteria; phylum Pseudomonadota; class Gammaproteobacteria; order Burkholderiales; family Rhodocyclaceae; genus Aromatoleum. The sequence goes on from NZ_JAVSMM010000021.1 coordinate 36,941, forward strand.
AGGCTCGCAACGAGCCACGGGGCGCCGAGCGCGAGGGCCGCGTGGGTGCCGCTGACGGTGAATAGCGCGAGGCCGATCGCGTCCGGCAGCACGAAGACGCGCTCGGACAGGGGCATGAAGCGCACCAGCGCGAAGGTCGCGAGCGCGGCGGCGAGTGCGGCGATGAGGTAGCTCTGGTCGGCGATCCAGAACACGGTGCGGTCGAGCAGCAGGTCGCGCAGCGATCCGCCGCCGAGCGCCGCGGCGAGCGCGACGACGATGATGCCGAAGAGGTCGAAAGGCTTGCGCCCGGCTTCGAGCACGCCGGCGGCGGCTTGCGCGGCGACGCCGCCCAGACCGATGGAATAGATGAGAAGGTCGATCGGAATCATGGGGCGCGAGAATAACACCGCGCAGACGCCGCAGACTGCGCCGAGCCGTGCCGGATACGGCTCCACATGGCGGACGAATCAGGTGCCGGCGTGGGGCGGGCGCGAAGATTCACGTGGCGTCGTCTTCTATTAACCCGGCAAATTAATACGACCGTTCGCCCTGAGCTTGTCGAAGGGCGTTGGCAGGGCTTCGACAAGCTCAGCCCGAACGGCATTTAGCTGCCGGGTTAATAGGCAAGCACGGCTTCCCACCCCCCGCCTCGTCGGCCGGCGCCCGGCGACCGCGTGATACATTCGCCCGGCGCCGCTTCCGGCGCCTTCCCTTCATCCAGCCCCGATCGAATGTCCGGCCTCGCGCTCGTCCAGGTACTCAGCAGCGGCATCGCGGTGGGCTGCGTCTATGGCGTGGTCGCGCTGTCCTTCGTGCTGATCTACAAGGCGACCGGGACGATCAGCTTCATGCAGGGCGAGCTGTTGATGCTGGGCGCGTTCGCGGTGCTCGCGCTGCATCGCGGCGCCGACTGGCCGCTCGCGGCGGCGGTGCCGGGTGGCGTCGCCGCGATGGTCGGCTTCGGCGCGGCGGTCGAGCGTACCGTGTTGCGCCGCGCGATCGGGCAGCCGCACCTGACCGCCTTGCTGCTGACGTTCGGTCTCGGCCTGATGATCCGCGGCGGCGTCGCCACGGTACCCGCCGCGACGCACTCGTTGTACCGGCTGCCATTCCCGTTCGCCGGGGAAAGCTGGTGCATCGGCGAGGTCGTGGTCGCCGCCGAGCATGTCGTCGTGATCGTTGCGACGGCGGTGCTCGCGCTGCTGCTGACGCTGTTCTTCCGCCGTACGCGGGCCGGTGTCGCGCTGCGCGCGTGCTCCGAGAACGCGCAGGTCGCCGCGCTGATGGGCGTGTCCGTCGCCGGGATGCATACGCTCGCGTGGGCGCTCGGTGCGGGGCTCGCGGCGATCGCCGGGCTGCTGCTCGCGCCGGTCACTTTCATACATCCGAACATGGGCCTCGTCGCGCTTAAGGCGTTTCCGGCGGCGGTGCTCGGCGGTATCACCAGCCTGCCGGGCGCGCTCGCGGGCGGGCTGTTCCTCGGCGTCGCCGAAGCGCTCGCCGGACTGCTGCTGCCCGAAGGCGTGAAGGACGTCGTGCCTTACGTGCTGCTGATGATCGCGCTGCTGTTGTTTCCCGACGGCTTCGCCGCGGGGCTGCGAGCGGCCGGCCGATGACGCGTGTAGCCGCGGGGCCGGCCGCTCCGATGCTGCGCGCGACGCTCGCGTTCGCCGTCGTCGCGAGCGTCGCGACTTGGGCGCTCGGCGTCGAATACGCGCTCGCGCAGGCGGCCTTCGTGTTCACGTACGCGATCGCCGGGCTCGGCGTGGTCTTGGTCGTCGGCCAGTGCGGGCAGGTGTCGCTCGGCCAGGGCGCGTTGCTCGCGCTCGGGGCGTACGCCGAGACGCTGCTCGCGCTGCGCGGCATGCCGGCGCTGCTGTCGATCCCCGCGGCGGTCGCGCTCGGCGCCGCCGGCGGCTGGGTCGCGAGCCTGCCGGCGCGGCGGCTCGGCGGCCTGTATTTCGCGATGAGCACGCTCGCGTTCGCGCTGATCGTCGAGGAAGCGCTGGTGCGCTGGGAGTCGCTGACGCACGGCGCCGCGGGCGTCGCGGTGCCGCCGCTCGCGTTCGGCGCCGTCGCGGCCCACTCGGCGTTCGCGCAGGCGGCGGTCGGCTTCGGCGCGCTCGCGCTCGCCGGCTTCGCGTGCAGGCGCTGGGTCGCATCGCGGCTCGGGCGGGCGTGGCGCGCGGTGCGCGAGGACGAGGTCGCGGCGGCCGCGAGCGGCATCGACATCGCGGCGGCGAAGTGCAGCGCGTTCGTGCTCGGCGGCGCGCTGTCGGGTTTTGCCGGCGCGCTCCATGCGCACTGGATCGGCTACGTCAGCCCGGAGCAGTTCGGCCTGATGCTGTCGTTCGAGCTGCTGATGCTCGCGTTCATCGGCGGCGCGCGGCGGCTGTCCGGCGCGCTGTGGGGCGCGCTCGTCGTCGTCGCGCTGCCGCAGGCGATCGCGGTCGCCCGCGACGCGCTGCCGGGCGACGCCGGGAGCGCGAGCGGCGTCGAGACGCTGCTGTTCGGCGCGGCGATCGTCGCAGTGATCCTGCTGCGGCCTCAGGGGCTTGCGCGCTGAAGCTTCGTGCAATCCGCCTTGCTGCAGGCTGCGTCTTTCATCCGGTTTGTTCCCGGCACCTCGCTGTCTTGCCTACGCGTTATGCGACGGGTTTGCGGCAGCCGGAATGGCAGTCCAAGCCCCTGCCGCCCCTCGTAGCGCAGGGGCAAAGTCGTCGCGGATAGCGGCGGCGGCCGTCGTTCGGAGCCCGTCGCCCTTTCCGGACGTGCGCGCGAATGGCGGATAATGCGGGCCCGTCATGCTTTCCGTCCGCCGATGAAACTGCTCCGTCGCCTTGTCGCCGCGTTCGGCGTCTTCGCCGCCTGGACTGCGTTCGCGCAGACTCCGGGCGTGACGCGCAGCGAAATCGTCGTCGGCAGCATCCAGGACTTGTCCGGGCCGATCGCGCTGCTCGGCGCGCCGGTGCGCGACGGGATGCTGATGCGCTTCGAAGATGCGAACGCTGCCGGCGGTGTGCATGGGCGCAAGCTGCGTCTTGTCGTCGAGGATTCTGGCTACGACCCGAAGAAGGGCGTGCTCGCCGCCCGCAAGCTGATCCAGCGCGACCGCGTGTTCGCGTTCCTCGCGAACCTCGGCACGCCGGTCGTGATGGCGACGATGCCGGCGATCGTCGCCGCCGGCCGCCCGCACCTCTTCCCGTTCTCGCCGCACGAATCGACGTACGCGCCGCGCGATCTGCTGAAGTTCCAGATGTTCGCGCCATACCGCGACTACATGGACGCGGCGACGCGCCACATGGTGCAAAGCGGGGGCTACCGGCGCACCTGCCTGCTGTACCAGGACGACGACTACGGGCTCGAAGTGATGAAAGGCGTCGAGGCGGCGCTCGCGAAGCTCAAGCGCCCCCTCGTCGAGAAGACGAGCTACAAGCGCGGCGCGACCGACCTGTCGAGCCAGATCGCGCGACTGCGCGCGGGCGGCTGCGATTTCGTCGTGCTCGCGACCGTTGTGCGCGAAACCGTCGCGGCGATGAGCGAGGCGCGCCGGACCGGCTGGAACGTCGACATGCTCGTCACCGCGTCCGGCTATTCGGCGCAGACGCACGAACTGGGCGGCCGCGCGGTCGAAGGCCTGTACGGCGTCACGGTGCTGCCGCATCCGTATGCGGACGGCGCGAATCGCCAGCTCGCGGACTGGATCGCGCGCTACACGAGCCGTTTCGGCGCCGCCCCCAACGTCTGGAGCGTGATGGGCTATCAGGTCGCGGACCTCTTCGTGCAGGCGGCCGAGCGGGCGGGCCCCGACCTGACCGTCGAGCGCTTCGTCGCCGCGGTGGAGTCGCTGCACACCGCCCGCGACTTCTTCGGCGGCCCGGAGTACCGTTTCAGCCGCGACGACCACCTCGGCAACCGCCGCGGGCGCATCGCGCAGATCCGCGACGGGCGCTGGGTGATCCTGACCGACTACCTCGAGTGACGCCCGACCAATGAGAACACCACCCCAAACCGTCGCCATCGCGCTGACCGGCGCTTCCGGAATGCCTTACGGGCTGCGGCTCGTCGAGTGCCTGCTCGATGCCGGCTGCACCGTCTGGCTGCTGTACTCGCAGGTCGCGCAGATCGTCGCGCGGCAGGAAATGGGCCTCGATTTGCCGTCGCGACCGGCCGAGGTCGAAACGGCGCTGTCGGCGCGCTTCAACGCCGCGCCCGGCAAGCTGCGCGTGTTCGGGCGCGAGGAATGGTTCGCGCCGCTCGCGTCCGGCTCCAACCCGGCCGACGCGATGGTCGTCTGCCCGTGCACGATGGGGACGCTCGCGGCGATCGCCGCCGGGCTCGGCCAGAACCTGATCGAGCGCGCCGCCGACGTCGCGATCAAGGAAGGCCGCAAGCTCGTGCTCGTGCCGCGCGAGACGCCGTTTTCGGCGATCCATCTCGAGAACATGCTGAAACTCGCGCGCCTCGGCGTCGTGATCCTGCCGCCGAACCCGGGCTTCTATGGCCATCCGCAGACGGTCGACGATCTCGTCGATTTCGTCGTCGCGCGCGTGCTCGACCAGATCGACGTGCCGCACCGGCTGATGCGCAGGTGGGGTGAAGCGGAGGACGCCCAAGGGGCATAGCCGCCGCAGCGCGACGCGGCAACCAGGGACCGTTCGGGCTGAGCCTGTCGAAGCCCTGTGGCGGCTCTCCGACAGGTCTGTCTAAGGGCTCTGCGGCGCCCGGCTGTCTTCGATGCCGGCTTGGTCGCCAGGCCGCACGGCGGCGAAACAGCCGTCGAGGATGCGCCGCACCGGGGTCGGGAGCCCGGCCGAATCGAGGTCCGCGAGCGCGAGCCACCGATGGGTGTCGTCCGCGACCAGCCGCCCTTCGCCGACTTCGAAGCGGATCGGCAGGATTTCGAGGCGGAAGTGCGTGAAGGCGTGGTGCAGCGGCGGGAGCGCGAGGCTCGAGCGCAGGACGACGCCGAATCGCGCTTCCAGCCATCTCGCCGGCTCCGTTTCGGACTCGGGAATTTCGGGCAGCGCGAGCAGGCCGCCCCAGATTCCGGCGGGCGGACGTCGTTCCAGCAGCACCCGTCCGTCCGACTGGATCACCGCGACGCGGACGTGCCGCTGGGGGACGGCTTTGCGCGGACGTGCCGCCGGCAGGGAAGCGACGCGGTCCTCGCGGCGCGCGACGCAGCTTTCGGCGAGCGGGCAGCGGTCGCACGCCGGGCGGCCGCGCGTGCAGACGGTTGCGCCGAGGTCCATCTGCGCCTGGATGTAGGTGCCGACGTCGGCCGCCGGTAGCAACGACTCGGCGAGTTCCCATAACCGCGTTTCGACGGTGCGCTCCCCCGGGAAGCCGTCGACGCCGAACGCGCGGCACAGCACGCGCTTGACGTTGCCGTCGAGGATCGCGGCGCGCTCGCCGAACGAGAACGCCGCGATCGCCGCCGCGGTTGAGCGCCCGATGCCGGGCAGTTCCGCGATCCCGTCAGCGCGCGACGGAAAGCATCCGCCGTGGTCGTCGATGACGGCGCGGGCAGCCTTGTGCAGGTTCCGCGCGCGGGCGTAGTAGCCGAGCCCGCTCCACAGCGCGAGCACGTCGTCGAGCGGTGCCGCGGCGAGCGCCGCAATGTCCGGGAAACGTGCGAGAAAGCGCGCGTAGTACGGAATCACGGTGTCGACCTGCGTCTGTTGCAGCATGATCTCGGATAGCCACACGCGATACGGGTCGTTCGTGCGCTGCCACGGGAGGTCGTGGCGGCCGTGGTCGCGATGCCAGTCGATCAGTCGTTGCGCGAAATCGCTTCGCCCGTTCATTGCGTGTCGTGTTCCCTGTAATGGCCCGCGTTGCCCGATTCCGGGTCGCGCGGCGATAATCGGCGATTCCATAGATTTTCCGGGCATGCCCCCGGCTCTTTCTGCCCATGTCACAGCCGCCCGTCACCCACCAGGAATTCACCCGCGCGTTCCGCGACGCCCTCGGGATGTTCGCGACCGGCATCGCCGTGATCACGACGCGCGCACCGAGCGGCGAGGCGATCGGGCTGACCGTCAACTCGTTCAACTCGGTGTCGCTCGACCCGCCGCTGATCGTCTGGAGCCTCTCGCGGCATCTGCAGAGCCTCGCGGTGTTCGAGGCCTGCGAATACTACGCGGTGAACGTGCTGGCGGAAGACCAGCAGCACCTGTCGCAACTTTTCGCGACCCGCTCCGACGAGAAATTCGCCGGCCTCGAAATTGACGAGGGTCTCTACGGCGTGCCGCTGCTGCGCGGCTGCTGCGCGCGTTTCGAGTGCCGCAACACGGTGCGGCACGCGGGCGGCGACCACCTCGTCTTCATGTCCGAAGTCGTGCGTTTCGACCGCGAGGAGCGCGCGCCGCTGATCTTCCATAGCGGCGCCTATCGGCGTCTCGCCGCCGGCTGATGCGCCGGCCGTCTCCGCCGGGCGGCTGCGGCGGGACGAACTATACTGGTTTCGAGTGCCGGACGAGAGCCGGCACCCGGCCTCGTCCGCCCCGGACGATCGCGTCCCGAACTCCTGGCGTCCGTCACGATGTCTGCCGATCTTGACTGCCTGAGCGACCCCGCGCACGCGGACTTCCTGACGAGCGGCGTTTCGATCAGCGTCGCCTCGTGCGGTGCGGACCATATACCGAACCTGACACGCGGAATCGGTTGCGACGTGTCCCGCGACGGGCCGGACCTGCGCGTCTTCGTCATCGCCGAACAATCGCGCGTGCTCCTCGACGACCTGCGCTCGAACCGCAACGTCGCGGTCGTCTTCAGGCAGCCCGGCTCGCACCGTACCCTGCAATTGAAGGGGCACGACGCGAGCGTCGAGTCCCTCGTCGCCGGCGACGCGCGGATCATCGAGCGCTACCGCGGCGCCTTCACCGCCGCACTGGCCGCGCTCGGTTTCGGCGGCGAATTCGTGCGCGCGCTGCTCGGCAGCGGCACCGGCGAAGTCGTCGCGATTCGATTCACGCCGACGGCCGTTTTCCCGCAGACTCCCGGCTCGGGCGCGCGCAGGGCGCCGGAGGGGCCGCGATGAACGTCCGGCTCGACACGATCCGCGAATGCCTCGAAGGGGCGCTGCCCGGCGTGATGGCGACGTGCTCGGCCGACGGTGCGCCGAACGTCGCGTTCCTGTCGCAGGCCGAATACGTCGATGGCCGGCATCTCGCGCTGTCGTACCAGTTCTTCAATACGACGCGGCGCAACATCCTCGAGAACCCCCATGCGCGGTTGATCGTCACGCATCCGCGCACCGCCGAGCGCTACCGGCTGCTGCTGCGCTACCTGCGCACCGAGACGGGCGGGCCGCTGTTCGAGCGGATGAAGGCGAAGCTCGCCGGCGTCGCGTCGCACTCGGGGATGGGCGATGTCTTCCGGCTGCTCGGTTCGGACGTCTGCCGCGTGCTCGAAATCGAGCGCGTACCCGGCCCGGCGCTCGCGCCGCCGGCGCCGCGTCCGAGCCTGCTCGCAGCGCTGCGCTTGACCTCCGCACGGCTCGCGCTCTGCCGCGAACTCGACACGCTGCTGACCGAAGCGCTCGCGAGCCTCGAATCGCGCTTCGGCTTCCGCCACACCAGCGTGCTGCTGCTCGACGCTGCGGGCACGCGGCTCTACACCGTCGCCAGCCGCGGTTACGAAAGCTCGGGCGTCGGCTCCGAAGTCGCGGTCGGCGACGGCGCGATCGGGGTCGCCGCGCGCGAAGCGACGCCGATCCGCATCGCTTACCTTGCCCCGGCCTATGCGCACGCCGGCGCGAGTCGCAGCTCTGCGCAGCCCGGCAGCGCTGACGCACTCGAAACCCGCATTGCGCTGCCCGCCCTGCCGGAACCGCGCAGCCGCCTCGCGGTGCCGATTCGTGCCTTCACCCGGCTCCTCGGCGTGCTGTATGCGGAGAGCGCGCAAGACCTGCGCTTCGGCTATGACGACGAGGACGCGCTCGTCGCGCTTGCCGGCCAGCTCGGCGCCGCGATGCTCGCGCTGCGGCAGGCGGGCGACCCCGACGAGGGCAGGGCATCGCCCGAGCCGGAACCGCTGCGGCCCGCCGGCCCCCCGGTCGTCGTGCGGCATCACCGCGGCGACGACAGCGTGTTCCTCGACGACGAATATCTGATCAAGGGCGTCGCCGGCGCGATCTTCTGGACGATGATGCGCGATCTTGTCGACGCGGGCCGCAGCACGTTCAATCTTCGCGAGTTGCGGCTCGACCCGAGGATCCCTCACGGCCAGGGCAGCGACGACCTCGACGCGCGCCTGCTGGTGTTGCGCCGCCGCCTCTCCGAGTGTGTCGCCGCCCTGCGGCTAGAGAGCATCGGCAGCGGCAATTTCCTGCTGACGGCGCACCGTCCGCCGACGCTGATCGACCTCGTCGGGTAGCACCCGAATCGAGGCGTTGCAAGGCATTGCGGCGCGAAATTGCCCAGTTTGGGCTGCGCCTAACCCGTGAGCATCGGCAATCCGACCGTAGGAAGGATATTTCCGTTTACAATCGCCCGAATGCATGCGCTAGACCGCGCACACGACAACTCCTATTCGGCGTGACCTCATGGATCCCCGAGAGAAACCGGCGGTACTCGTCGTCAATGACAACGAGGCCAGCCTGAGCGCGGTGAGCGCGCTGCTGGACGGCGCCGCCAAGCGGCAGGCCTTCACGATCATGACCGCGAACTCCGGCGAACAGGCGTTGCGGCGGCTGCTCGTGCGCGACTTCGCGGTGATCCTGCTCGACGTGAACATGCCGGGCCTGGACGGCTTCGAGACCGCGCGGCTGATCCACGGCCGCCCGCGTTCGGCGGCGACGCCGATCATCTTCCTGACCGCGCACCGCTCCGACGAGTTCGACCGCATCAAGGGATACGAGGCGGGCGCCGCGGATTACCTGTTCACGCCGCTCGTTCCGCAGGTGCTGCAGGCGAAGGTCAGTGTCTTCGTCGAACTGTTCCGCAAGCGGCACGAACTGGAGCGCAAGGCCGCGTCGCTCGCGGAACTCAACCGTGAGCTGCAGGTGCAGCGGCTCGAAGACCTGGAGCGCGCCAACGCCGCATTGCAGGCGGAGGTCACGGAGCGCCGCGCCGCGGAACAACGCGCGCACGAACTCGCGATCCGCGACACGCTGACCGGGCTCTTCAACCGCCGCTCGCTCAACGAGCGCCTCGAGCACGCGATTGCGACGGCCGAGCGCCAGAAAGGCCGACTCGCGCTGCTGTTTCTCGATCTCGATCGCTTCAAGTACGTCAACGATTCGCTCGGTCACGACAAGGGCGACGAGCTGTTGAAGCAGGTCGCCGCGCGGCTGCGCGCGGTGGTGCGGGAGTCGGATAGTGTCGCGCGGCTGGGGGGCGACGAGTTCGTCGTGCTGCTCGAGAACCTGCACGACCTCGAGGACGTCGCCGAAGTCGCGACCAAGATCTGCACCGCGCTGGCGAACCCGTTCCAGCTCGCGCGCAGCACGGTCAAGGTCTCGGCGAGCGTCGGCGTCGGCGTCTTCCCGGAGGACGGCGCGAACGCCAGCGTGCTGATGAAGAACGCCGATCTGGCGATGTACGAGGCCAAGCACCAGGGCCGCAACGGCCATCAGTTCTACCGCGAGGAGCTCAACCGCCGCCTGCTCGAACGCATCCGGCACGAGCGGGAGCTGCAGCTCGCGCTCGAGAACGACGAGTTCGAGCTGCACTACCAGCCGAAAGTCGACGTCGCCCGCGGCACGATCGCCGGCGTCGAAGCCTTGCTGCGCTGGCGCCATCCGCAGCTCGGGCTGCTGTCGGCCGACCATTTCATGAGCCTCGCCGAGGAGGCGGGCATGCTCGTCCCGCTGAGCGAATGGGCGCTGCGCGCCGCGTGCCGCCAGGCGCGGGACTGGCGCGACGCGGGATGGCTCGGCGAACCGGTGCGGATCGCGGTGAACGTCGCCGAGCCGCAGGTGTATTCCGCGCTGCCCGACACGCTCGGACGCCTCCTCGACGAGTGCGACCTGTCGCCGGCGCATCTCGAACTCGAGATCACCGAGACCTTGCTGATGCGCGACGTCGACCGCGCGGCCACGGTGCTCGCCGAGATCGGCGAGACCGGCGTGTCGATCGCTGTCGACGATTTCGGCACCGGCTATTCGTCGCTCGCGATGCTCAAGGCGCTGCCGATCCACATTCTGAAGATCGACCAGTCCTTCGTGCGCGACCTGCCGTTCGACCGCGACACGCATGCGATCGTCACCGCGATCGTGCAGATGGCCCACGCGATCGGGCTGAAAGTCATCGCCGAAGGGGTCGAGGGCGAAGCTCAGCTCGAGACGCTGCGCGCGCTCGGATGCGACGAATACCAGGGCTACCTCTTCAGCAAGCCGCTACCCGCGAACGAGCTGGCCGAGAGATTCAGGACGGCCGCCGGCGCGAGCGCCGCGCGGCCGGGCAAGTGGCTCAGGGCATCGGCCCGCCACGAAAAACAGAAGCTGGTCGTCGGGGCGGATCGCCCGGCGCGGAGGACAGTGAAGCAATGCTGAGTAGAACGAGGATTTCCACGCGGCTGGTCGCCGGTTTTTCGCTGATCCTGGTGGCGACGCTCCTGCTCGGATTGATGAGCCTGCGCAGCATCGATCGGCTCGCGGGCGCGAGCCAGGACATGGTCCAGCATCCCTTCACGGTGTCGATCGCGATCCGCGAATCGATGACCGAAGTGCTCGTCGCACAGCAGGTGATGAACACGCTCGTCCACTACACCGGCGCGGAGGACGTCGAGCGCTTCCGGACGAAGCTCGACGCGCAGCGCGAAAGCAACAACGCGAAACTGGCGCTGATCCGGGAGCGCTATGCGGGCAGTCCGGTCGATATCGACCGCATCGAGCAAGCGCTGAGCGACTGGCGGGAAGCGCGCACGACGACCATCGCGCTGCTGAAAAACGGGCGCCGCGCCGAAGCGGTCGCGCTGTACGGCACCGAGGGCGACAAGCTGGTGGAGACCGTGCTGGAGCGGATGGAGGCCGTTTCCAAATTTGCCGGCGAGCGTGTGCGGACGGTCGGAGAGGCGGCCGCGGCGGAAGCGGCTTCGGCGGTCCAGCTCACGGGAGTCGCGTTGCTGCTGATCCTCGTCGGTGGCACCGCGCTGACCTTTTTCGTCACCGACAGCGTGCGGCGCTCGCTGCGTAACGCGGCCGACGAGGTCAAGCGGGTCATCGAAAGCAGCACCGAGAAAGCCCGCGTCGTCGAGGCGATCGGCGGCGGCGATCTGAGCCAGGAAATGGCGGTGTCCGCGCCGCTGAAGGTCGACCTCGAACACCTGCCGGACGACGAGACCGGCGTTCTGCTGCGCGCCGCGGCGCAGCTCAGCGTCGTCCAGTCCGATCTCGACGCCTCCTTCCGCAACATGACCTCGTTCCTGCGTCAGGCACGCCAGGCCTCACGCAACGCCGACTGGGTAAAGAGCGGATTGAACGAGCTGAACTCGCTGATGCGCGGCGAGCAGGCCGCCCCGGAGCTCGGCGACAAGGCGCTCACCTATCTCGTCGAATATCTGTCGGCCGGCGTCGGCGCGCTGTACCTGCTCGACGAGCGGGCCGAGGAACTGCAACTCACCGCGACCTACGCGTTCACGCGGCGCAAGAATCTCGGCGACCGCTTCCGCCTCGGCGAAGGACTGATCGGGCAAGCGGCGCGCGAACGCAAGGCGATCTGCCTCGCGAACGTGCCGCCCGACTACCTGCCGATCGGTTCGGCGCTCGGCGAGTCGGTGCCGAAAGTCGTGCTCGCGCTGCCGCTGCTGCATGGCACGCGCCTCATCGGCGCACTCGAAATCGGCGCGTTCGCGGACTTCACCGACCTCCAGCTCGAGTTTCTCGGGCTTGCGCAGGAAGCGCTCGCGATCGGGCTCAGCGTCACCCAGTCGCGCGAGCGCATGGCCGAGCTGCTCGAAGAAACCCAGCAGCAGGCCGAAGAACTGCGCGTGCAGCAGGAAGAACTCCAGCAGAGCAACGAAGAACTCGAAGAGCGCGCGCAGATGCTGGAACAGCAGCGCGAGAACATCCGCGCGAAAAACCGCGAGATCGAAATCGCCGCGGAAGACCTGCGCCGCAAGGCCGAAGAGCTCGAACGGGTCAGCACCTACAAGTCCGAGTTCCTCGCGAACATGTCCCACGAGCTGCGCACGCCGCTGAACAGCTTGATGATCCTGTCCAGCCTGCTGATGCAGAACAAGGACGAGAACCTGACCGCAAAGCAGATCGAATTCGCGTCGACGATCCACGCTGCCGGCGCGGATCTCCTGAACCTGATCAACGACATCCTCGACCTCGCGAAGATCGAGGCGGGGCGCATCGAATTCGACCACAGCGAGATTCGCGTCGACGCGCTGTTCGATTCGATCCGCACGCTGTTCCAGCCGCAGGCGGACCAGAAGGGGCTCGATTTCACGATCGAAACCGGCCCGGCGGCGCCGCGCGAATTCAATGCGGACTCGCAGCGCGTGCATCAGATCCTGAAGAACCTGATTTCGAACGCACTGAAATTCACCGAGCACGGCGAAGTCCGACTGCGCGTCGGCGCGCCGTCCGCGCGGGAAAACCCGCTCGGCGTGCCGGCGGTCGCGTTCGTCGTCAGCGACACGGGCATCGGGATCTCGCAGGACAAGCAGCAGTCGATCTTCGAAGCGTTCAAGCAGGCCGACGGCTCGATCAGCCGCAAGTACGGCGGCACCGGCCTGGGTCTTTCGATATCGCTCGAACTCGCCCGGAAAATGGGCGGCGACATCCGGATGACGAGCACCCAAGGCCGGGGCAGCGTCTTCACGTTGTATCTGCCGCTGTCGGCCGTCGTTCGTGGCGCGGCCCCCGTGCGGTCCACGTTGCCGGCCCAAGCCGTCGCGACGCCGCCGCCGGCGCCTCCCCGCAGCCCGCTCCCGGTCAGCTCGCCGCTGCTCGAAGAGCTCACCCAGACGAAATCCGCGGATCGCAGCATTCTCGTCATCGAGGACGATCCGGATTTCGCGAAGATCCTGCAGGAGATGATCCGCGAGCGCGACTTCCACGTCCTCGTCGCCGAAAACGGCGAAAAAGGGCTCGAACTGGCCGAGCGCGAACTGCCCAGCGCGATCATCCTCGACGTCATGCTGCCCGGGATCGACGGCTGGAACGTCATGCGCAGCCTCAAGGACAATCCGCGCACGCGGCATATTCCGGTGCATTTCCTGACCTGCCTCGAAGAGCGGCAGAAGGCGATGGAGATGGCGGCGATCGGCTTCGTGACGAAACCCGTCGATACCGGTCAGTTGAACGAGATCTTCGAAGCCATCGAGCGCTCGATCGAGAAATCGGTCAAGAAGCTGCTCGTCGTCGAGGACGACCAGGACGAAGCGTACAGCCTGGTCGCGCTGCTCGACGACAAGGACGTGGAGATCACCGTCGCCGCATCGGGCGGCGAAGCGATCGATCGCCTGTCCGCCGAAACCTTCGACTGCATCGTGCTCGATCTCGGTCTGCCCGGGATGTCGGGCTTCGACCTGCTCGACCACATCCAGTCGGCCGAGCGCCACGCGCGCGTCCCGATCATCATCCATTCCGGCCGTGAGCTCAGCGAGGACGACGAGCGCAGGCTGCGCCGCTACGCGGAGAGCATCGTCATCAAGGGCGCCAAGAGTCCCGAGCGGCTGCTCAACGAGGTCACGCTGTTCCTGCACCAGGTCGAAACCGAGCTGCCGGCGAAGAAGCAGCGCATGATCCGCGCGGCGCTCGACAAGGAGGCGATGCTCGAAGGCCGGAAAGTCCTCCTCGTCGATGACGACATGCGCAATCTCTTCTCGCTGTCGAGCGTGCTGGGCGAGAAGAACATGGTCGTGATCGAAGCGGAAAACGGCCGCAAGGCGCTCGACCGGCTCGAAGAGCACCCCGACGTGTCGATCGTGCTGATGGACATCATGATGCCCGAGACCGACGGCTACACCGCGATGCGCGAGATCCGCAAGAACCCGCGTTTCGCGAATCTCCCGGTGATCGCGATGACCGCGAAGGCGATGAAGGGCGATTACGAAAAATGCATCGACGCGGGCGCGAGCGACTACATCGCGAAACCGATCGACATCGACAAGCTGTTTTCGCTGATCCGGGTCTGGATGTACCAGCGTGCCTGACGAGCGTCGATGAAGCGCGATGTCGAAGAAGTCGAAATGCGGCTGCTGCTCGAAGGGATCGAGCAGGTATACGGCTACGACTTCCGCGATTACGCCGAGGCCTCGATCACGCGGCGACTGACGCACTGGCTCGCCGAGTCGGAGTTCGACACCTTCTCGCTCGCGCAGTCGCGCCTGCTGCGCGACCGAGACGTGTTCGACTCGCTGCTGCGCGGCATCACGATCAACGTCACCGAAATGTTCCGCGACCCCGCCTTCTTCCGGATGATCCGGAAGCAGGTCGTCCCCTTCCTGAAGACCTACCCGTTCGTGAAGATCTGGCACGCCGGCTGCGCGACCGGGGAGGAAGCCTATTCGATGGCGATCCTCCTCAACGAGGAGGGCATGGCGGGGCGCTACCGGATCTACGCGACCGACATCAACGAGACGATCCTCGAGCGGGCCCGCGAAGGCATCCTGCCCGTCGCCGAGATGCAGCAGTTCACGCGCAACTATCAGCTGAGCGGCGGCGCCGCGTCCTTCGCCGACTACTACACCGCGCGCTACGAATACGCGATCCTCGACCCGGCGCTGCGCAAGGACATCATCTTCGCCCCGCACAACCTCGCGACGGACGGCGTTTTCGGCGAAATGCACCTGATCCTGTGCCGGAACGTGATGATCTATTTCAAGCCGGCGCTCAAGGAGCGCTGCCTGCAGTTGTTCGACAGCAGCCTGCCCGCCGGCGGCTTCCTCTGCCTCGGACTCAAGGAAGCCCTCGACCGGCGCAGCATCGAACCGCGGTACGAAGAACTCGGCGGACAGATGCGGATTTACCGGAAGCGGTACGGCTGACACGGGGAATCGCCGTCGCGGCTGATGCCCCGAAAAAGACGTCGTCGCTGAACACCGATGGCTCGGACGGACATTTTCCGGGCTGCCGCGCAGAATTCCGCCCTGTCGCCCGCCCTGGCCATGCGCGGCCAAAGATGCGCAGGGCAAAGATGGCGGGAGAGGGATGCGCGGGACAAGAAGAAGCCCGGGACTTGCGTACCCGGGCTTAAATCCACACCAAAGGAGGAGGGTGGAGGAGACGGTTCAAAGAATACTGGAAGCAGTTGTGCGGCGCAACATAAATAATTTTATTGGGCCATCTGACAACCCTATTCGTCCCGCTACAGCTTCCTCGCTACCACCGGGTCCGACGCGAAGATCGTGTGAGCGACATAAGCACACTGCTTCTGCTGCGATGCGGAAACGGAGCTTGAACTCGGGGACGGTGCTGTTCGATCGGCCTCGCCTGCCGCTCGCCGCACTGTTCGATCGCCAGCGGCTTCGCCTGCAGCTCACGCGGGGTGCGCCGAAGCCGACTGCGTCGTCGCGGTTACGGCAGTTCCGAGTGCGGCGATGCGGACCTTCGTGCGCCAATCTTCGCCCGACCTCGGCCTACAATTCATTCCCTTGCTCGTATCCATAGGGAGACCTTGTCGATGACCTTTCGCACCACGCGGCACCCGGCGAAGCGCTTGCGCTCGGTCGGCGCTGGCGCCGCCGAGGGCACGTTGGGCAGGAGGCGGAACTCGCGTGTGGGCTAAGCTGATCCGCCACCAGGACCCGGGCGAGCTGCGTCGCGGATTCGAATGGCTTTACGGGTTCGTGCGGCCGCATTGGGGATCGGTCGCGCGCTTGCTGCTGCTGTCGCTCGCCGCGACGCTGCTGGTGCTGTTGCAGCCGTGGTTGACGAAGATGCTGATCGACGACGGTCTGCTCGCGCGCGACTACCCGTTTCTCGTGTCGATCGCCGTGGCGATGATTTTCGTCGGCATCGTCGGCACCGTCCTCGCGGGCGTCAATCGACTCCTGCACACGCGCCTGTCCGGCACCATTCTTTTCGCGCTGCGCAGCGATCTCTATCGCCATCTGCAGACCCTGTCGCCGGCGTTCTACGGGCGCCAGCGCATGGGCGACCTGATGTCGCGGATCGACGGCGACGTCGCCGAGATTCAGCGTTTCGCGGTCGACAGCCTGTTCTCCGCGTTCAGCAGCGTGATCGGGCTCGTCGGCGCGGTCGTGCTGATGGTGAGTCTGTCGTGGCAGCTTTCGCTGCTGGTGCTGGTGCTCGTGCCGCTCGAATTCCTGTGGCTGCGCTGGATGCGCCGCAAGGTGGAAGCGCGTACGCGCACGGTCCGCGAGCGCGCGGCGGACGTCTCGAGCTTCCTCGTCGAGACGCTGCCGGCGATGAAGTTCATTCAGGCCTCGCGCCGCGAGCGGGACGAACGCGAGCGGCTAGATCGGCTCGGCGCGACTTACCTCGAAGACCTGTTGCACCTGCAGCGCACGGAATTCTTCACGCAGGCGGTGCCGTCGACGCTGACGTCGATCACGCGCGCGGCGGCCTTCATGATCGGGGGCTGGTGGATCGTCGAGGGCAGTTGGCAGCTCGGCGGACTGATCGCATTCTCCACCTACCTCGGCATGGCGACCGGACCGGTGAACAGCCTTCTGGGCCTCTATGTCGCCGTGCAGCGGATGAGCGTGAGCCTGATGCGCGTCAGCGAGTTGCGCGGGGCGCGGGTCGACGTCGCGGAGACGTCCGCGGCCGCGTCCCGCGGCGCGCCATGGGCGGGGCGGATCGAGTTCGACGGCGTCGTCTTCCGTCACGACGACCGCGAGGCACCGGTGCTCGATCGCGCGATGCTCGCGATCCCGGCTGGCGCCAAGGTCGCGCTGACCGGCGCTTCGGGGGTCGGCAAATCGACGCTCGTCGACTTGCTGCATCGCCATTACGACCCTGCGGAGGGCGCCGTCCGGCTCGATGGCATCGACTTGCGCGAGCTCGCGTTCGCCGATCTGCGGCGTGCGGTCGCGGTCGTCAGCCAGGACATCGTGCTGTTCCGCGGAACCGTCGCGGACAACATCCGCTACGCCGCACCCGCGGCCGACGACGCGGCGGTGCGCGAGGCGGCGAGCCGGGCGGGGCTCGATGGCCTGGTCGCGCGCCTGCCGCGCGGGCTCGACACCTCGCTCGGCGAGCGCGGACAGCAGCTGTCCGGCGGTGAACGGCAGCGCATCGCGGTCGCGCGGGCGTTGCTGCAGGACCCTTGCGTGCTGGTGCTCGACGAGGCGACGTCGGCGGTCGACGAGGCCACCGAAGCGCAAGTGATCGCGGCGGTCGATACGTTGTTCGCCGGCCGCACCCGCATCCTCATCAGCCACCGCGCGGCGACGCTCGTCGGCTGCGATCTGCGCGTGCGGCTCGAAGGCGCGCGGCTCGAAATCGAGCCGGCGAGCGCGGAGTCGATCTAGTGGCGGCGAAAATCAGGGTCGGCATCGTCGATAGCGGAAGCGCGGCAGCCCAGGCGCAGGTCGCGGCCGCGACGGCTTTCGTGCGCGGCGACGGCGATGGGGAGGTACGTCGGGTCGCGGCCTGCGACGACCTCCTCGGTCACGGCAGTCTCGTCGGCGACATCGTGCTGCATTGCGCGCCGCAAGCCGAGTTGCTCGTCGCGCAGGTGTTCCGCGAGCGGCTCGCGACGACCGCGACGCAGGTTGCCGCCGCGATCGACTGGCTCGTCGGCCACGGCGCGGCGGTCATCAATCTCAGCCTCGGCCTGCGCGAGCCGCGGCCGGTGCTCGACGCGGCCTGCCGCGCGGCGCTCGGCGCCGGTGTCGTGCTCTGCGCGGCGTCGCCGGCGCACGGGGCCCCGGTGTATCCGGCCGCTTTCGCGGGGGTGCTGCGGGCGACCGGCGATGCGCGCTGCGATCGGTTCGAGATCTCGGCGCTCGCCGCGCCGCACGCCGATTTCGGCGCGCACGTGCGCCCGATGCATGGCACGCTCGCCGGCGCGGGCGCGAGCATGGCGTGCGCGCACCTGTCCGGCCACGTCGCGCGCCATCTGGCCGAGGGCGGCCGCTCGGACCCCGATGCGTTGCGCGCATGGCTGACCGCGCAGGCGCGTTATCACGGACAGGAACGGCGACGGAGGTGAAGTAGGTGGCAGCGCGGATCGTGGTGCTCGGAGGCGGGCCGGCGGGCGCGGCGGCGGCAGTCGGACTGGCGCGGCTCGGCGAGAGCGTCGTGCTCGTCGGCGAGCCGCGGCGCTTCGCGGCGGTCGAAGGCGGTTCGGCGCGCGTCGTCGACGCCTTGCGCCGTCTCGGCTTCAGCGGCGCGCTCTCCGCGTTCGCGCCGCCATCGCCGCGCCGTGCGATGTGGAGCGGGGTGCGCGCGGAGGTGAACAGCGAGAGCCTCGTCGACCGCGAACGCTTCGACCGCGCGCTGCTCGACGACGTCGAGCGTCTTGGCGTGACCGTGGTGCGTGCGCGCATCGCCGAAGTCGCGTCGGCGCCCGGCGGTCATGTCGTGCGCTTCGAGGAAGGCGGCGCGCAGCGCGTGCTGGACGCGGATTTCATCGTCGAGGCGCGCGGCCGTGCCGCGCCGGCTGCGGGGCTGCCGCGGGTGCGCGGCGTCGAGACGGTGTCGCTGCTGCAGTACTGGCGCGGCCCGGCGCGCGGGGCGGGTTCGGCGGTGCAAAGCTGCGAGGACGGCTGGGCGTGGATGGCGGCGCTCGCCGATGGGCGACGCTACCTGCAGCTCACCGTCGATGTCGACAGCGCGGCGTTGCCGCCGAAGAAGGAACTCGCTGCGTTCTGCGCCGCGCGTTTCCTCGATCTCGACGCGGCCGTGCCGTTCGTGCGGGACGCGGAGCCGGTCGGCGAACCGCACGCGCGGGCGAGCACGCCGGTGCTGAGCGAGGTCGTCGCCGGTCCGAACTGGATCCGCGTCGGCGACGCGGCAATGGCGGTCGACCCGCTGTCGGGCAATGGAATCTTCCAGGCGCTGTCGTCGGCATTGCAGGCGCCGGCGGTCGTCGCGACCTTGCTGCACGAGCCGGCCCGGGCCGAGTTGGCGGTGCGCTTTCACCAGCAGCGCATCGAGCACCTCTTCTACCGTTTCGCACGCATCGGCCGCGATTTCTACGAGCAGGAGACGCGCTGGGCGTCACATCCGTTCTGGCGTGCGCGCCGCGGCTGGCCCGATGCCGAGGCGCTGCACGCGACGGTCTCCCCGGAATCGCTGCGCGTCGTGCGCGGGCCGGTCGTGCGCGACGGGCGCATCGTCGAGGCAGACCTCGTCGTGACGCCCGACCAGCCGCTCGGCGTCTGGCACCTCGACGGCATCGCGCTCGCGCCGCTCGTACGCGCGCTGCAGCGGACGCCGGAGCGCGCCGTGGAGGACGTGATGCGGGAGCAGGGCGGGCTCGACGGCCCGCGCGCGGCGAAGATCGCGGCGTGGATGCGCGATCAGGGGTGGGTGCGCTGACACGCGTCGTTGCCGATTTGCGCTAATTGGCCGGCAATCCCTCGCAGCGGTTCGCGCCGAGCCTGTCGCCGGCGTTCTTCGACGATTCGCGTCATCGCCCGTAGAACCCGACGGCAAGGTTACGTCGAGCCGCTCGCGAGCAAAGGCGAAGGGCTCGGCCGAGCGCGATCAGGTTGCCGCCTTGCCGATCCGTGTCAGTGGTGCCCGCCGGTCGAGGGCACCTGCGTCGCGTCGTCGCGCGCCTTGCCGCGCAGCGTCTCCGACGGCAGCTCGCCGAACATCGCCTTGTATTCCGACGAGAAGTACGACTGATGCCAGAAACCCCAGCGCGCGGCGATGTCGGCGACGCTTGCATTGCCGTCGCTGCCCGCCCGCCTGAGGTCGCGGCGGACCGCGTTCAGGCGCAGCGCGCGCAGGAATTTCACCGGGTTCAGGTTCAGCACGTCGTGGAAGCTGTACTGCAGCGTCCGCCGCGACACGCCGAGTTCGATGCAAAGATCGGCGACCGTGATCGGCTCGTCGATGTGCGCCTGCATGTATTCCCTCGCACGCGCGACGACGAACTGCCGCGTGCGCAGCGATGGGGGCGATTCCGTCGCGGGCGCCCGCATCGCCGACGCGGCATCGAGCAGCGTTTCGAACAAGCCCTGTTCGATCGCCTTGCGCATCGCGGCGTGCTGCAACAGCTCCGGCGCCGCCTGCAGATTGGACATCATCGCTGACAGCAGCGCGCCGAGCGCGGTGATCTGCTGCGGGCTCGTCGGCACGACGCTGCGCCCCTTCAGTTCGGCCTCGACGTCACGCTGCACGTGCTGGGCGAAGGCGCGCAGCGCGTCGGAGTCGACGGTGCACGCGAGCATCTTCAGGCGGGGTGGGGTGCGAAAGTCGAGCTCGGTTTCGCCGGACAGCGTCAGCATCGAGTGCGCGCCATAGACCTCGCCGCCGAAACAGCCGGTGCCCTCGATCGCCACCGGGACCGCGAACGTGCGTGAGTGCGGCCAGGGCTTGCCCGTCTGGTGAACCGTCTGGTTCAGCTCCTCGCAGAAGATCTGCACATCGCCGAACCAGAACTCCTCGAACAGGCCGTCGAAGCGCCCGGCGCTGAGCTGGTCGTAACGCTGTTGCCAGCTCGTCAGGCAGGCCGCGTGCTCGTCGGCGTCGAGCGTGTGCCGGCGGACGTGGGAGAACGCCGCGGCGGCCGCGGGAGCGTCGTCTCCACCTGCCATTCCCGTCCGCTGCGCGCCCCTCGTCGCGTTGGCAAACATGTCCCCTCCTCGCACGACCACGGTGCAGCCGGGCTTTGTCGTTATAAGTCGCGGCATGACGGCGGTTAAACCGCTGCTGCGCTTTTTTAGCATCGCACGCACCTATAACTTTCGGCAAGCCCGCCCCACCCTTTGCCGATTCTTGATAACGCTCGCCGCCGCGAGTGGCTAGCATCGGTCCCGTCTTTCCGAATCCCGGCGGCGACCGGGAGCGGGAGTACGTGGAGTACGAGCTGTGCTGACAGGCCTTCGAAGAAAGGCTGCGCCGACATGCGCAACGCGTGGCGGCAGAGCAAGGAGGAGACGAGGATCGGATCGCTGCCCGCAAGGCCGCGTCGTCGCCCCGGAGCCTGGACAACGCAGCGCTTCGCGACCGGTGTGGCGGGGCTGTTCCCCCTCCCCGGACTCAACCAAGGGTACGAAGAGGAGATCCGATCTTGAGAATGAAAACCCTTGCCGCGGCGCTCGGTGCGCTGACGGTTCTGGCGCCGGCTGCGGCGACGGCCGCGTCCGCTTCCGCCGAGGCGCTGATCCGCGCCAAATGCCTGCCCTGTCACACCGAAACCGGTGACGGCATCAGCCGCATCGGCGAACAGCGCAAGTCCCCGGAAGGCTGGCTGATGTCGGTCGCGCGGATGCAGTTCCTGCACGGCCTCAAAATCAGCGACGACGAGCGCCGCACGGTCGTGAAATACCTCGCCGACACGCAGGGCCTCGCGCCGTCGGAGACCGAGGGTGCGCGCTACGCGCTCGAGCGCCGGCTGAACACGATGGAGACGTTCGACTCCGAGCAGTTCACGCAGATGTGCGCGCGCTGCCATTCCGGTGCGCGCGTGCTGCTGCAGCGCCGCTCGCAGCCGGAGTGGGAGCGTCTCGTGCATTTCCATCTCGGCCAGTTCCCGACCGCCGAGTATCAGGCGCTCGGCCGGGATCGCGACTGGTTCGGCATCGCGCTGAAGGAAATCGTCCCCGACCTCGCGAAGCGGCTGCCGCTGCAGTCGGACGCGTGGAAGGCGTGGCAGGCGCGCGCGCCGCAGGCGGCGACCGGCGACTGGACCGTCAGCGGGCGCATCAGCGGGCGCGGCGGCTACAGCGGCGTGATGAAAGTGAAGGCCGGCAAGGACAAGGACCGCTACGCGCTGACGTTCGACGGACGCTGGGACGACGGCAAGCCGATGCGTGGGCAGGGCCAGGCGCTGATCTACACCGGCTACGAGTGGCGCGGCGACCTCGTC
Source organism: Aromatoleum sp. (assembly GCF_032027225.1). GTDB lineage: Bacteria > Pseudomonadota > Gammaproteobacteria > Burkholderiales > Rhodocyclaceae > Aromatoleum. Next base: position 58,837 of record NZ_JAVSMM010000021.1, read on the forward strand.
ATCGACGGCACGCCGATGCGCCAGGTGTTCGCGCTCGACAACGGCGTGCTGCGCGGGCGCATGTTCCTGCGCGACCAGGACGAAGTCGGCGGTGACGTCGTCGCGGGCCTGCAGCGCGACGGCGCCGCGCGCATCGTCGGCGTGCATCCGGCGCAGCTCAAGGCGGGCGCGGAGGCGGAGCTGCGCATCGTCGGCGCCGGGCTAGCCGGCGACGTCGCGTTGCCGCCCGGCGTGCAGCTGGTGAAGATGGTGAAGCGCTCGCCGGCGGAAGTGGTCCTGCGGGTGCGCGCGGACAAGTCGGCGCGCGGCGTGCACGAAATCGCGGTCGGCAAGGCCGGCGGCGGACAGCTCGCGCTGTACGAGCGCATCGGCACGCTGAAGGTGCAACCCGCCTTTGCGGTCGCGCGGATCGGCGGCAACGGCTCGCCGACGCCTAAGGTCGAGGCGCGTTTCGACGCCGAAGCCTGGGCCGCGGGCGCGGACGGCAAGGTCGGCACTGACGACGATTTCCGCATCGGCGTGGTGCCGGCGAAGTGGTCGGTCGCGCCGTTCGACGACGTCGCGGCGCACGACCAGGACGTGAAGTTCGCCGGCCTGATGGATGCGAGCACGGGCGTCTTCGTGCCGGGCGGCGCGGGACCGAACCCCGCACGGCGGATGTCGGCGAACAACGTCGGCAACCTCAAGGTGATCGCCGAAGTCGCGAACGGCGGCGAACCCGTGAAGGGCGAGGGCCGGCTGATCGTCGCGGCCCCGCGCTGGAACAACCCGCCGATCCCGTAAGCGGCGAAGTGCGCGAGCCGGGCAGGCCCCGCCTGCCATCCGCAACCCACCGAAGGAGACGCCATGGGTGCCGTCCTGAACGTCGTGCATGACAACCTGCACGAGCTGCGCGTCGATGATCGACGCATGCTTTTCCATATTCCGACGAGCTCGCTGTTCGCGCTCGACGCGCTGACCGGCGCGCTGCTCGACGAGATCCGCCGCAACAGCCTGAGCGCCGAAGCGCTCGTCGCCGACCTTGGCGCCCGCTTCGGCGCGCGCGAAGTCGACGAAGCGATCCGCGAGCTGATCGCGCTCGACCTGCTGTCCGACGGCCGGCCTGCGCACGCCGCGCCGCGCCGGCACGAGTTCGAGCGTTTTCCGCTGACGACCGTCGTGCTGAACGTCAACACCGGTTGCAACCTGAGCTGTACCTACTGCTACAAGGAAGACCTCGACAAGCCTTCGGCCGGGCGCAAGATGAGCTTCGACACCGCCCGCGACGCGGTCGAGCTCGTGCTGCGCGAATCGCCCGACGAGAAGCGCTACACGGTCGTGTTCTTCGGCGGCGAGCCGCTGAGCAACCTGCGCTTGATCAAGGAGGTCGTCGCGTACTGCGAAGCGCGCTTCGCGGCCCTCGGCAAGCAGGTCGACTTCGTGATGACGACGAATGCGACCCTGCTCAACGACGAGACGATCGACTGGCTGGCCGCACACCGCTTCGGGCTGTCGATCAGCATGGACGGGCCGCAGGCGATCCACGACCGCAACCGGCTCACGGTCGGCGGGCAGGGCACGTACGAAACCGTGCGCCGCAAGGCCGAGCGCCTGCTGTCGCGCTACACCGCGCGGCCGGTCGGCGCGCGCGTGACGCTGACGCATGGCACGACCGAGATCGAGCGCATCTGGGATCACCTCTTCAACGAACTCGGCTTCGCCGAAGTCGGCTTCGCGCCGGTCACGTCGGGCGACATCGACACCTTCAACCTCACCGGAGACGAGCTCGTCGAGGTGTTCGAGGGCCTCAAGCGCCTCGGTCGGCGTTACCTCGCCGCCGCGCTCGAAGGCCGCAACATCGGCTTCTCGAACATGCACCAGCTGATCACCGACCTGCACGAAGGGCACAAGAAGGCGCTGCCGTGCGGGGCGGGGCTGAAGATGCTCGCGGTCGATCACAAGGGCGAGCTGAACCTGTGCCATCGCTTCACCGGCTCGTCGCTGCCGACCTTCGGCGACGTGTCGGGCGGCATCAAGCATCGCGAGCTCGGCGACTTCCTCGCGCAGCGGCTCGATCGCAGCGGCACCGGCTGCGACACCTGCCGCATCCGCAACCTGTGCTCGGGTGGCTGCTACCACGAGAGCTACGCGCGTTACGGCGACCCGGCGCACCCGACCTATCACTACTGCGACTTGATGCGCGACTGGGTCGACTTCGGCATCGAAATCTACAGCCGCATCATGGCCGGCAACCCGGCCTTCATCGAACAACATATTTCCCCGAGGAGGGCGTGAGGATGAAACACCTCAAGGCGATCAACAACAAGGCGCAACTGCTGGATCAGGCGGTCGGCGAGGACCGGGTCGAGGAAGTCGTCGCGATGAGCGCGCTGGCCGGCTGCACCGCGACCGTCGACCCGGGCTGGGAAGTGGACGCGTTCGGCGGCGTCGCGTCGCTGTGCCAGCCGATGGAGGCCGACCTCTACGGCTGCGCCGACCCGTGCTGGTGGCCGGCGCAGGTGCCGGACGTGATGAACAGCTACCCGGACTGGAACAAGGGCGCGGCGAACTCGAAGGAAGACTGGCGCGAGCTCGGCTCGGTCTTCCCGGGCGACAAGCTGTGAGCGCGGGGGGATCGGACATGAAGAACGGAAACTTCCCCCGCCGCGTCGGCGCGCGCACCGCGGTCGCGGCGCTGCTCGCGGCCGCCACGCTGCCCGCGGTCGCGGCGAACGAATCGCGTGCGCTCGAAGCCGGCCACGAATACCTGATGGTCGCGAACTATCCGAACAACCTGCATGTGCTCGACCTAGCGACGAACAGCGTCTACAAGACCTGCGCGCTGCCGGATGCTTTCGGGCCCGGCATCACGCAGATCTCGCCCGACCGCCGCACCGCGTTCATCCTGAACAACCGCTTCGGCACGATCTACGGCGTCGATCTCGACAGCTGCAAGCTGCGCTTCCGCGCCGAGATGTCGCAGGCGCAGAACGAGCGCGCGAAAGCCATCGGCGCGATCGCCCTCAGCCCGGACGGCAAGGAGCTGTACACGGTGCAGAATCCGACGACGATCGAGCGCGACCGCTACCACGTCGGCGAGCCGCGCTTCGCGGTCTACGACACGTCCGCAGGGCTCGACGCGAAGCCGGTGCGCACGTACGCGGCGCCGCGCCAGGTGTCGCTGATGCAGGCGGGCGACGACGGCGCGCTCTACATGTTCGGCGCGGATCTCTACAAGGTCGACGTGCGCAGCGGCAAGATGGACGTCGCGCTTCCCCTGCGCTCGTGGCAACGCAAGGACTACTCGCCGATCGACCTGCTGTACCTGTGGCCGGTGCAGACGCCGACGAAGGACTTCACGGTGCTGTACACGACCGCGAAGTACCAGGACGACAAGCAGGATCTCGCGACCGCCGAGTACCAGTACGGCTACATGAACGTCGATCTCAAGACCGGCAAGACCGAGGCGCGCGAGTTCGGGCCGCTGATCGAGATCTACTTCACCGGCATGCGCTCGCCGAAGGACCGCAACATCATCTACGGTCTGCTGCACCGCCTGACGAAGTACGACATCTCGCAGAAGAAGCTGCTGCAGGCCGCGGAGCTCGAGCACACGTATTACACGGTCCTCACCAACGGCGCCGGCAGCAAGCTCTATCTGACCGGCACGTTCAACGACGTCGCGGTGTACGACGCCGACTCGCTGACGCGCGTCGCGAAGATCGAGCTGCCCGGCGGCGACATGTCGCTCGGCACCGGGCAGGTGTTCACGCGCTGATGCCCGGCTGATCACCGACTGATTCCAGCTGCTCCACGCCCCGCGAAAGCGGGGCGCGATGCGGGCCCGCGACGGCCTGCAGGGACGCTGTTCGCCAAAAAACGAATGTGAGGAGACGATTCGAGTGCGAAATCGTATGACGGCGGTGCTGCTCGCGGGGCTTGCGACCTGTGGCATCGCGAGGGGAGAGAATTTCTACGAGCGCGACGGTACGACGCTCGGCTTCAAGGCCGACGGCATGGCGGGCGCATTTTCGACACGCGAGGACTACCTCGGCCAAGGCGGCAAGGACTGGCGCGAAGCCTTCCTCCACGGCGTGTTCGTCGGCACGACGCGCCTCGGCGGCGGCGAAGTCTACGGCGGCCTCGGCGCGATCGCGCAGGGCACGTGGGGCGATGGCGACGCCGGCGGCTTCACGACCGGCGACGAGCGCGAAGTATCGGTCGAGGACGCCTATGTCGGCTGGCGCAGCGCCGACGGCGTGTTCGACCTGTCGTTCGGCCGCCAGCAGTTCCAGCTCGGCGACGGACTCCTGATCGCGGGCGACCGCATCAACCTCGGCAAGGGACTCGAAGGGCCGGGCGTCCACGTCAACCGCGGCGGCGCCTACTACCTCGCCGCGCGCAAGAGCTTCGCCAAGACCGCGATCCTGCGCGCCGACTTCGCCGGTCCGCTGCGCAGCGACGTCTTCTGGCTCGAGTCCAATAACCCGTACCAGCAGGACACCGAGCTCGCCGGCGCCAACCTCGAATACGTGTCGGACACGCGCGGCACGCTCGGTTTGAGCTGGATGAAGGTACTCGACGTCGACCGGGGCGGCGGGCTGGGCATCTTCGACCAGCGCGACGGGATGCGCATCACGAGCGTGCGCGGGCAGGGCAGCCTGGGCGTCGAAAACCTGTTCCTGTCAGCCGAGTACGTCGACGAGCGCGGCGGCGACACCCCGGTCAAGAACGACGCCGACGCGTGGTACGTCGAAGGCGGCTGGACGTTCGCCGATGTCGCGTGGAGCCCGACGGTGAATTACCGCCACGCGCGCTTCTCCGCCGACCGGCCGTCGACGACGCGCAACGAGGCGTTCGATCCGCTGTTCTTCGGCTTGAGCCGCGGGCTCGGGACGTGGTTCCAGGGTGAGATCGCGTCGAACTACTCCGGCCCGGCGAACAGCGGCAACCGCGTCGACCGCATCGAGCTGTCGCTCGCGCCGCGCGAGGACCTGTCGGTCTACCTGCAGTACTGGAAGTTCGGGCGCGTCGGCCAAGCGCCCGATCTGGCCGGTCGCGAGCTCGACCTCTTCGCGTTCTGGCAGATCGACAAGCACTTCACCTTCGTGCCGCTGATCGGCATTCACGACCCCCGCGGCGCCGACGTCAAGGCGGCGCAAGGCAACGACCGGCACAACGTCTACCTCGAGGCGGTGCTGATCTTCAACTACTGATACGCCCCGTACCGACGGGCGGCGAATCGAAACGACCACCAATGGAGACCGAGATGAACCGATACGAAGGACAACCGCTGGCCGACAACACGCGCCGCTTCCTCGCGCAGCCGAAGCGCATGCTGATCGGCGGCGAATGGGTCGAAGCCGCGGGCGGCGCGCGCATCGACGTGATCGACCCGGCGAACGGGCAGACGTTCGCGAGCGTGCCGGCCGGCGAAGCCGCCGACATCGACCGCGCCGTCGCCGCCGCGCGAAAAGCGTTCGAAGCGGGCGACTGGCCGAAGATGCGCCCGGTCGACCGCGAGCGCCTGCTGCTGAAGTTCGCGGACCTCGTCGAAGCGAACGCGCAGGAGCTTGCCGAGATCGAGTCGCTCGACAACGGCAAGCCGGTGACGATCGCACGCAACGTCGACCTGCCGTTGGTTGTCGACTTCCTGCGCTACATGGCGGGCTGGGCGACCAAGCTCGACGGCTCGGCGATGGACCTGTCGGTGCCGCTCGTGCGCGATCGCGAGTTCTTCGGCTTCACGCGGCGCGAGCCGGTCGGCGTCGTCGGTGCGATCATCCCGTGGAATTTCCCGCTGTTGATGGCGGCGTGGAAGGTCGGACCGGCACTGACGACCGGCTGCACGATGGTGCTGAAGCCGGCCGAGGACACGCCACTGACCGCGCTGCGCCTGGCCGAGCTCGCGCTCCAGGCGGGATACCCGCCCGGCGTGCTCAACGTCGTCACCGGCTACGGCCACACCGCGGGCGCGGCGCTGTCGTCGCACCCCGGGATCGAGAAGATCGCCTTCACCGGCTCGACCGAGATCGGCAAGATCGTCGGCAAGGCGGCGCTCGACAACATGACGCGCATGTCGCTCGAGCTCGGCGGCAAGAGCCCGGTGATCGTACTCGACGACGCTGATCCCGACGTCGCCGCGGCCGGCGCCGCGCAGGCGATCTTCTTCAACCAGGGTCAGGCGTGCACCGCCGGCTCGCGCCTCTTCGTGCACAAGAGTCGCTTCGACCGCGTCGTCGAAGGGCTCGCCGGGATCGCCGAGCGCATGAAGCTCGGTGCCGGCATCGATCCGACGACACAGATCGGACCGCTGGTCTCGGCGACGCAGCAGAAGCGCGTGCTCGGCTACATCCAAAGTGGGCTCGGCGAGGGCGCACGCGCGGCCACCGGTGGTGCGAAGGGCGATGGCGAGGGCTTTTTCGTCAAGCCGACCGTGCTCGTCGACGCACGCGACGACATGAAGGTCGTGCGCGAGGAGATCTTCGGCCCGGTCGTCGTCGCGATGCCGTACGAGGATCTCGACGAAGTGGCGCGACGCGCGAACGACACGCCGTACGGCCTTGCGGCGAGCATCTGGTCGAACGACCTGTCGCGCGTGCACCGCCTGATTCCGAAGATCAAGGCCGGCACCGTGTGGGTGAACTGCCACCACATGTTCGACAACGCGATGCCCTTCGGCGGCTTCAAGCAGTCGGGGATCGGGCGCGAACTCGGGCGCGCGGTGCTCGATCTCTACACCGAATCGAAGTCGGTGATCATGGCGCTGTAAGCCGCGGCCGGCCCCGGGAGACAAGGCATGCACGAACAGGAACTCGCCGTCACCGCGGTCCGGCCCGACGCGCTCGACTGGCTTACAGCCGACTCGGGGCCGACCGAGCGCGAAACCCATTGGCAGCAAACCCACGGTGACGATGCGCTGGCCGCGTGGCTCGCCGGGTTCGCGCCGACCCACATGTATTTCGGCAGCGAATTCTGCGAACACCTGCTGCCGTCGGCGCGCACGCTGCGCCAGGCGCTCGCCCGCGCAGCGTCGCGCGGGCTGCGCTTCGCGCTGCTGACGCCGATCGCTTCGCCGGACGTGCTGGCGCGGCTCGAATCGCTGCTGCCGTTGCTGCCCGACGGCGCCGAAGTCATCGTCAACGACTGGGGCGTCGCCCAGCTCGTCGCCGCGCGCTTTCCGGCGCTGACGCCGGTCGCCGGCCGCGTGATGTGCCGCATGGTCAAGGACCCGCGACTGACCGCGGAGTGGTCGCACCAATGCGGCCACGGCCTCGACTCGCCCGCGCTGCAGGCGGTGCTGCGGCGGCTGCGCATCGAGCGGGTCGAGATCGACGCGCCGCTTTTCGCCGACGCCGACACGCTCGGCCGCGTGCCCTGGCTGCAGGGCGTGCATCTGCCGTATTTCAGCATCGCCAAGGGGCGCATGTGCCGCCCGGGATCGCTGTCGATCGACGGCCCGGAGCGCTTCGCGGTCGGGCGGCGCTGCCGCAAGGAATGCCTGAGTCTCGCGGCGACGACGTCGCGGTCCGGCGCTGAAGACGACTGGCCGACCGTGCAGGTCGGCAACACGATCTTCGGCCGTCAGTCGGCCGCGATGCTCGACGCCCTGAAAGCGGCGGTGCGGCAAGGCTTCGTCAAACGGCTGGTGGTTGCAGGAGAAGCGCTATGAAGATCGTCGCACCGACTTCCCGCGTCGCCGAGATCGAGCAACTCGCGCTCGCCGGCGCGAACGAGCTTTACTGCGGAATCGTGCCGCGCGAGTGGATCGGACGGTTTCACGCCGTCACCGCGAATCGCCGCCCTTCGGGCAATCTCGGCGACTACGACGAGCTCGCGCGGGCGGTCGAGGCGGCGCACGCGCACGGCGCGTCGCTGTCGCTCGTCCTCAACGCGCAGCATTACTCGGCCGCGCATGCCGAAGCCGCGGCCGAAATAGCGGGTCGCTTCGTCGAGCTCGGCGGCGACGCGCTGATCGTCAGCGATCTCGGCCTGCTGTCGGTGCTCGCGGCGCAGTTGCCCGGCACGCGGATCCACGTCAGCTCCGTCGCGACCTGCCGCAATGCCGGCGCGGCGCGGCTGTGCCGCGATCTCGGCGCGCGCCGGCTGATCCTGCCGCGCGACGTCACGCTCGACGAGGCCGCGAGCATCGCGCGCGACGTCCCGGACATCGAAATCGAGGCGTTCATCCTCAACGACGGCTGCGTGTTCGAGGAAGGCGCGTGCAACACGATCCACCTGCCGGGCCGCCTCGGTGGGCCGATCTGCCTCGACCGTTACGCGCGCCACCATCGGCACCGGGACGGCCGCGATCTGTCGCCCCGATTGCAGGCGCGCCTCGAGAAGAACGACGAGGCGTACCGCAAATGGCTGTGGTACCGGTTTTCCTGCGGCTTCTCGACGACCGAGAGCGGCATGCCGTTCGGTCCCTGCGGCCTGTGCGCGGTGCCCGCGTTGCGCCGCGGCGGGATCGCCGCGGTGAAGATCGCCGGCCGCGAGGCGCCGACCGCGCGCAAGGTCGCGAGCGTGACGATGGTGCGGACGATCGTCGATCGCGTCACGGCCGGCGCGAGCGACGCCGAGGTCGGCGACTTTGCGATGCGGATGCGGCCGTCGGTCGAGCACTGCCGGACCGGGTACATGTGCTACTACCCCGAAGTGCTGCGTGGGCGCGAGGAAGTTACCGCTGCGCAGCCGGAACGCGGCGATGCGTGAGCTCGCCCCGGCGGGCAGTGTCGCCGTCGCCGCGCTCGCGGCGCTTGTCGGCGCAACCTCGGCCGTGGCCGGCAGCGTGCTGCTCGCGCTCGCGGCGGGGCTCGCGATCGTCTCGGTGTTCGCGGTGGCGCTCCGTGTGCGCCTGCTGCAGGGGGCCGCCGCGCTGCTGTGGGGCTGCGTCGCCGCGCTCGCGTGGCATCTCGCGAGCGACGACTTCGGTGTCCGTTACGTCTGGCTCTACAGCGCAGCCGAACTGCCGCTGCATCTGAAGCTTGCGAACGTCTGGGGCGGCGACGAAGGCACGACGCTGATGCTGGCGGCGCTGTGCGCCGTGCTCGCGGCCGGCGTCGCAAAGCGCGACGCGCGCGCAAGCCGGGTCGGCGCGCTGATCGCCGCGTGGTACGCCGCAACGGCGGTGTGGCTGGCGCCGTTCTCGGCGACTCCCGCGGAATGGCTCGCGGAGGCGCCGTCGCAGGGCATGAACGCGCACCTGATGAAGGTCTGGATGCTGCTGCACGCACCGCTGGTGCTCGCCGCGTATGCGTGGGCGCTGTTCATTGCGGTGCCGGCGTTCGCGGCGCTGCGCGGGGCGTTGCCGGTCTGGCCCGCTCACGCCCGCGCTCACGCGCGCCGCGCATGGGCCGTGCTGAGCGCGGGCATCGGCTTCGGCATGCTGTGGGCGTTCGAGGACGCGATGTACGGCCAGGTCTGGCACTGGGATCCGGTGCAGACCGCGGTGTTCGCGGTGTGGTGCTTCCTGTCGGCGCATCTGCACGGCGTCGGGGCGTGGCGTCCGGGGCAGGCGACGTGGCGGTGGGTGCCCCTCACCGGCGTGCTCACGGCGGCGGCGACGGCCGGCGCGATGGCGGTGACGCGCAGCCCGGTGCTCGCGAGCTCGCATCGTTACGTCGGCGCGGACAGCTGGATCAGCCACGTCGCGCTCGCGGTGCTGCTGCTCGGCGTCGCGGTTTTTCTCTTGCTTGCGGGACGTGTTGCGGCGGATCGAGCGCAGCGGGCGCCGTCGCCGGGCTGGGGGCTGCGGCTCGCGCAATGGGGCTTCGCGGCGGCGGGCGTGTTCGCGCTCGCCTTCCTCGCGCATGCGCTCGTCTCCGGCGTGCTCGGGCTGCCGCGCGCCGAAGAGGACAAGCCGTTTCTCGCGATGCTGTCGAATCTCGTCCACGGCGCGCAACTCGACGCGCTGAAGGCGGCGTTCGAACAATGGGACGTCGAGGGCTACGCGCTCGCGCGTGCGCTGCTGCTGCCGCTGGCGCTGTTCGGCTTCGCCGGCGGCTGGTATTTCTTCCGTCGCGTGTCGCGGCGCGCGGGCTGGCTCTCGCTCGCCGTCGCGGCGCTCGTGACGGCCGCGATCTTCGTGTCCGGCGGCGTGATGACCAATGCGTACGCCGGGGCCGGCATCCTGTCGCAGCGCATCGTCACGCTGCTGCCGCTGCTCGACGCGAGCCTCGCCGCCGGCGCCTATCTCGCGCTCGGCTGCATCGCGTGGGCGCTGCGGAGCGTGGCCCGGAACGGTCCGCGCGGCACCGTCCTGCCGATCACCGCAGTCCATGTCGGCGCGATGCTGATGCTCTGGGGCGGGCTGCTTTCGACCGCGCTGAACAGCTATTCGGAGTACCAGGTGCCGCTCGACGGGGCCGGCGCGTGGCAACACGATCGCCAGGGCGCCGTTCGGCTCGCAGTCGCCGAAAGCGGCCCCGTCGCCGACGGCGGCTTTGCCTCGAAACTCGCGGTGCGCGCGGTGACCTCGTTCGAATTCCGGGACAGCGCGGGCGACGTGTTTCGCGGCGAGACACTCTACCGCGACGTGCGACCGCCGCCCGCGCGTTACGACGGCCCGCTGCGCGCCGCGTGCGAGTTGCTCGACTACCGCTACGCGCGGCATGTCGGCACGACCGGCTACGTCCTGCAGCCGGCCATCGACCACCGCTGGTCGCGTGCGCTGCAGGTTTGGGTGTCCCCGTCGTCCGCGTTCGCCAGCCTCCCCGGCGCAGCCGAGCCTTCGGCGCCGCCCGTCGCGACCGTCGTGGTCAAGGTCTTTCCGTTTTCGTCGCTGCTGTGGGCCGGACTCGTCCTGGCAGTCGCTGGAGGAGCGTGGCTGGCGTTCGGGTCGCCGGGAAGACGCTGGCAGCCCAAAGGCGGACGGCCCTGACCGTGCGCCTGTCGCGACGAACTTTTCCGACAACGTCCTAAGCGCGTCGGAACGGTGCGACAAAGGCTCGGCGTGCCGCTGGGGCGGCGAGGGAGGCACGCGCCCCGCCGTCGTAAAACTGCGACAATCCCGCCGGGCGCTTTGCCGCGCTCAGTGATGCAGAGCGACGGCAACTTTATCGTCCGGCTGGTAAGTGCGTCATGTCGACCTGCGGCAGTTCGTCGCCGCCGGGTTTGCCCGATGCTGGTGGCGATCGGCAATCGCACGCAACATCGGTTCGCGTCGCCCGCCGTTCCTGTCGCGCCGCGAGCCACGATCAGCAAGGAAACATGACGATGAGCGAGATCACGATCTACCACAATCCACGCTGCGGCACTTCGCGTAACACCCTGGCGATGATCCGCGACAGCGGAGCCGAGCCGAACGTCATCGAGTACCTCAAGACCCCGCCCACCCGCGACAAGCTGGTCGAACTGATCGCGGCCGCCGGCCTCGGCGTGCGCGGCATCATGCGCGCCAAGGAGCCGCGCTTCGCTGAGCTCGGCCTCGGCGACCCGGCGAAGACCGACGAGCAGTTGATCGACGCGATGATGGCCGACCCGATACTCATCAACCGTCCGATCGTTGTCACCGCACTCGGCACTCGACTGTGCCGGCCCGCCGAAGTCGTGCTCGACATTTTGCCGTAGCCGTAGCCGTGGCCGTAGCCGTGGCCGTAGCCGTAGCCGCAGCCGCAGCCGCAGCCGCAGCCGCAGCCGCAGCCGCAGCCGCGGCGCGCGCCTTTGGCGACGAGGACGGTGCGCAGGTCGTAGATGCGGAAGGGCGCCATGCCGGAGTCCGCACTGCTGCCGACCACTTTTGATCTGCCCAACGTCGACCTGGTGTTGTTCGGGGTGCCCGATGCGGCACACTTCCGTTCCGAACAGCCGTCCCCCCAACCGCCGCGCATCGCGCTGCTCTCCACGGGACCTTGCGCGCGCGTTCCTTCAGTCGCCAGCCGGCTGACGCGGCAGCGTTGCCGGCTCGACGAATCTCGCCCTCGGGTGCCTGGCCGACGCCGCTGGCCTCGGCGGTGCCCGTCGGCGTCGCTGCTCGGCGTAGCGATGACCCGCACGGACTTGTCGTTCGAGGAACTGCGCAAATTTCTTCTGAACGTCGCGGATAGTCCGGAGCGGCATCCATTTTCGTCGCAAGAACGTATTCCTTGATCGGACCGCTTGTAGTCGAACACGCTGTCCGCTAGCGTCGAACACGTTCAGGCTTGGCAGCAGGATTTTTCCTTTCTCGCCGGAGTTCGCATCATGGACACCCCGCTTTCCTGGGTTCTCCCCGTCTTCTACGGTGGGCTGGGCAATCTGGCCGCCTATCTCGCGGCCCACGTGCTGCTGTGCCTGTTACCGGCCTTCTTCATCGCCGGCGCGATGTCAGCACTGATTCCCAAGGAGACCATCACCCGCTTTCTCGGCCGCAACTCGAGCAAGACCGTTTCCTACCCGGCCGCCGCGGCCGCGGGTTCGCTGCTGGCGGTGTGCTCGTGCACGATCGTTCCGCTCTTCGCCGGCATCTACAAGAAAGGGGCGGGCCTCGGGCCGGCGATCACCTTCCTGTTCTTCGCTCCGGCGGCCAACATCCTTGCGCTCGTCTACACCGGCGGCATCATCGGCCCCGATCTGGCGGTCGCACGCTTCGTGCTGTCGCTCACCTTTGGTATCGGCATCGGGCTCATCATGGCCTTGCTTTTTCACGCCGACGATGCCGCCCACGACCGCGCCACCGATGGCGCCTTCGGGCCGCAGGGCGCGAGGATGGGGCGGATGGCGCTGGTGTTCCTGTTCGTGTGGGTGGCGCTGCTGCTCGCCGGCACCCTGAAGCTGGACGTGCTCACGGGGACCTACCTCAACTTCGAACTGCCGGTCGGCGACGCGCAGGGCTGGCAGGCCGTGCTCGACCGCCTGGTGCCCTACGACGCCGCCAAGGGCGAGGAGGGCGTGTCGGTACAGGGTGTGGTGCTGATCGGCCTGCTGGTGGCGATCGGCTATTCCGCGTGGCGCGGTTTCGAGAACATCGCCGATGGCGCCAACGCCTGGACCTGGATCAGTCTGGCGCTGATCGCGGCGACGCTGCTGGTGGCCGCGCTGGCGGTGCAGCCGGTGGCGGGCGGGCTCCGTGTCGGCCTCACGGGCAAGTTCTTCGCCGTCGCCGCCGCGCTTGCAGTCTTGCAGGTGATCGTGCGCCATCGCCTGAACGACGACGAGTTGCGCGACTGGCTGTGGGAGTCGTGGCGCTTCGTGAAGCAGATCTTCCCGCTGCTGGTGGTCGGCGTCTTCATCGTCGGCATGATCCGCGTGCTGATCCGCCCGGAATGGATCGAGATGCTGGCCGGCCACAACTCGCTGACCGGCAACCTCGCCGGCGTCGTGTTCGGCGTGTTCATGTACTTCCCCACCCTGGTCGAGGTGCCGATCGCCAAGATGTTCCTCGACCTCGGCATGCACCGCGGTCCGCTGCTCGCCTACCTGATGTCCGACCCCGAGCTGTCGCTGCAGAGCATCCTGATCATTTCGGCGATCATCGGCCGCAAGAAGACCTTCACCTACGTCGGCCTGGTGGCGCTGTTCAGCGCCGCCGCCGGCCTGATCTACGGCGCGTGGATCGACGGCGCTGCGCTGTTCTCGCTCGCGCTCTACCTGGCCGGTTTCATCGCGGTGCTCGTCGTGCTGCTGTCGATCGCCAGTCGCCGCTCGACGACCTCTTCACTCAAAGGAGTCTGATCATGCTCAGCATCAAGGTTCTCGGTCCCGGCTGCGCCAACTGCCGCAAACTCGAAGAGATCGTGCGCGAGGCGATCACCACGACCGGCGTGCAGGCGGAGGTCACGAAGGTCACGGACATGGGGCAGATCGTCGCCTATGACGTGCTCAAGACGCCGGGCCTGGTGATCAACGAGAAGCTCGTTTCTTCGGGACGCATCCCGACGCCGGCGAGCGTCGCCGAGTGGATCCGGACGGCCGTCTGAATTCGGCGGAAGTCCGCGGATGGATGCTGTGGAGCGGGCGATGGGAATCGAACCCACGGCTCTAGCTTGGGAAGCTAGGGTATTACCATTATACGACGCCCGCAGTCCCGCCCCGGAGCCGGGTGGGACGCACATTCTAACGGCGCGCGCTGCGGGGTGCAATCGCGGGCGAGGTGGCCGAATGTGGCCATTGTTCCGGCGGGAGACCAAAGTCCGCGTACGACCCTTGCCGATGCGGTGACGAAGCGGTCCCGTTTGCGGTGGCCCTGGTCCCCGGCGGGGGCGGGGGGCTGCCGCGTGGTAAACTTCGGCTTCTTTCGCAACCCCGACAGCTTCTGATGATCCAGCTAACGATCAACGGCAAACCGGAGCGCATCGAAGAGGCTCAGACCGTGCTCGCGCTGCTCGAATCGATGCAGCTCGCCGGCAAGCGTCTCGCGGTCGAGCGCAACGGCGAGATCGTCCCCAAAGGGCGGCATGCCGACACGCGGCTCGCGAATGGCGACCGCCTCGAAATCGTCGTCGCGGTGGGCGGCGGCTGATCGGCCGCCCGCAGCCGTGCGCCGCGATTCGCCGCGCTTTCCCGGATTCCGCTCGCCCCAACCCCTCTCATCGAGCCCGAACATGAACGATTCACTAGAGATCGCAGGCAAGTCCTACCGCTCCCGTTTGCTCGTGGGCACCGGCAAATACAAGGACTTCGCCGAGACGCGCGAGGCGATCGAGGCGAGCGGTGCCGAGATCGTCACCGTCGCGATCCGCCGCACGAACATCGGTCAGAACGCCGGCGAGCCGAACCTGCTCGACGTGCTGCCGCCCGACCGCTTCACGATCCTGCCGAACACGGCCGGTTGCTACACCGCCGATGACGCGGTGCGCACGCTGCGGCTCGCGCGCGAACTGCTCGACGGGCACGCGCTCGTGAAACTCGAAGTGCTCGGCGACCCGAAGTCGCTGTTCCCGAACATGCCGGAAACGCTGAAAGCGGCCGAGACGCTCGTGAAGGACGGCTTCGACGTGATGGTCTACTGCGCCGACGATCCGATCCAGGCGAAGATGCTCGAAGACATCGGCTGCGTCGCGATCATGCCGCTCGCGTCGCTGATCGGCTCCGGCATGGGGATCCTGAACCCGTGGAACCTGCGGCTGATCATCGATCAGGCGAACGTGCCGGTCCTCGTCGACGCCGGCGTCGGCACGGCGTCGGACGCTGCGATCGCGATGGAGCTCGGCTGCGACGGCGTGCTGATGAATACCGCGATCGCGCACGCGGCGAAGCCGGTGCTGATGGCGTCGGCGATGAAAAAGGCGGTCGAAGCCGGCCGCGAGGCTTTCCTCGCCGGACGGATGCCGCGCAAGCATTATTCGGCCGACCCGAGCTCGCCGACGAGCGGACTGATCGGTTCCTGACCGGACGTTCGCGCGCCGACGGGACTTCCTGCCGGCGACGTGCCCCTGCTCCCCACTTTTCGAACGGACCGCCGCGATTGCCGCGGCGTTTCGAAGTCCCACGCCCAATGAACGATACCCACGACCGCCCGGCTGAACCCCGCAAGTTGCCCGCAACGGAAGAGCCGGACGTGACACTTGCCGCTACGCACGAAGCCTCGCGTCCCGGCTCAGCCGGACCGGGCGGCGACCCGGAGGCCCGGTTTTCGAGCCGCTCGATCCGCAGCTTCGTGCTGCGGCAGGGGCGGATGTCGGTCGCGCAGCAGCGCCACCTCGACGAAACGCTGCCGAAAGTCGGGATTCCGTACCGCATCGCACCGCTCGACCTCGACGCCGCGTTCGGGCGGGGCGCGCCGAAGATCGTCGAGATCGGCTTCGGCATGGGCGAGACGACCGCAAAAATCGCCGCCGCGCTGCCGGAGAAGGATTTTCTCGGCATCGAAGTGCACGGCCCGGGCGTCGGCAGCCTGTGCAAGCTGATCGCCGAAGGCGGCCTGACGAATCTGCGCGTGATCCAGCACGACGCGGTCGAAGTGCTGCGCGACATGATCCCGGAAGGCTCGCTCGCAGGCGTGCATGTGTTCTTTCCGGACCCGTGGCACAAGAAGCGTCATCACAAGCGGCGCATCATCCAGCCCGACTTCGTCGCGCTGATCGCGTCGCGGCTTGCGCCGGGAGGCTACCTGCATTGCGCGACGGACTGGGAGGAGTACGCGCAGTGGATGCTCGAGATTCTCGACGCCGAGCCCGCACTCGCGAATACTGCCGAGGGTTACGCGCCGCGGCCCGACTATCGTCCGCTGACGAAGTTCGAGAACCGCGGGCTGAAGCTCGGCCACGGCGTCTGGGATCTGGTGTTCACCCGGCGCGGCTGACGCACGGATTACTCGCGCCTGGCGTCCTGCGCGGGGAGCAGAAACCGAAGAAGACCGGCAGCGACCGGAAGGCTGGCGCCAACGCGCCGGGCGGACGACGAAAGCCCGCATCCCTGGGTTGACGCGCCGGGTCTCGGATCGGAGCGGATGACGGATTCGGCGGTGAAGGAAGCGCCGCGCGGCGCCTCGGCAAGGGAGTGAATCGTGAAAGGCTTTCTCCGCGTTCTCGGACTGATCTTCGCCGGCCTGTGGCGCACGCTCAACGGCTTGCGCCGCCTCGTGTTCAACCTCGTCTTCCTGCTGCTGATCGCGGCGGTGATCGCCTTCGTCTGGCAGCCGCCGCGTCCGGTGCCCGAGGGCGCCGCGCTGCTGGTGCGCCCGACCGGCGCGCTCGTCGAGCAGACCGTCCTGGATGATCCGATCGGGCTGCTGCGCGCGGGCGTCGCGCCGGTGTCGCAGACGGCGTTGCACGACCTGCTTGAGGCGGTGAACGCAGCGCGAGACGATGCGCGGATCAAGGCGCTGGTGATCGAAACCGACGGCCTCGGCGCCGCGAGCCTGACGAAGCTCGCGGAATTGCGTGCGGCGATCGCGGCGTTCAAGGCGAAGGGCAAGCCTGTGCTCGCGCGCGGCGACCGCTTCACGCAGGGCCAGTACTACCTCGCGAGCATCGCCGATGAAGTCCACATCGGCCCGGACGGCTTCGTGCTGCTGCCGGGGCTCGCCCGCTACGTGAGCTACTTCAAGGGTGCGCTCGACAAGCTCGGCGTCACGGTGCACGTGTTCCGTGTCGGCGAGTACAAGTCGTTCAGCGAGCCCTTCACGCGGGCCGACATGTCCGACGCGGATCGGGAGGCGTCGCAGGACCTGCTCGCAGGCTTGTGGTCGGTGATCCGCGAGGACGTCGCGACGAGCCGGCGGATCGAGCCGGACAAGCTGGACGGCTACGTCGACCACTATGACGATGCGCTCGCCGCGACCTCGGGCGACGCGGTGCGGGCTGCGCAGGACGCGGGCCTCGTCGACGTCGCGAGCACGCGCGACCAGTGGCGCGACCTGCTGAAGACGCGGGTCGGTGCGAGCGACGACGGCAAGGACTTCCTGCACGTCGAGGTCGACCGTTACCTCACGAACCTGCGCGCGCACTGGATTCCCGCCGAGGACAAGGTCGCGGTGCTGGTCGCGCAGGGCGCGATCGTCGACGGCACGGAGTCGCGCTCGGCGGTCGGCGGCGACAGCCTCGCGAGGCTGATCCGCGCGGCGCGCGAAGACGAGCGCGTGAAGGCGGTCGTGCTGCGCATCGACAGCCCGGGCGGCAGCGCGTGGGCGTCCGAAGTGATCCGGCGCGAGCTCGAACTGACGCGCGACGCGGGCAAGCCGGTCGTCGCGTCGATGAGTTCGGTCGCGGCGTCGGGCGGCTACTGGATCGCGACCGGGGCCGACGAGATCTGGGCGAGCCCGGCGTCGCTGACGGGTTCGATCGGCATCTTCGCGCTGCTGCCGAATTTCGCCGAACCGCTCGACCGGCTCGGCATCACCATCGACGGCGTCGCGACGTCGCCGCTCGCCGGCGCGTTCGATCCGCGACGCCCGCTCGAGCCGCAGGCAGCGAATGCGCTGCAGCTGGGCATCGAGCACGGCTACCGGCGCTTTCTCGAGACCGTCGCGAAAGCGCGCGACATGAGCATCGCCGAAGTCGAGACGATCGCGCGCGGCCGGGTGTGGACCGGCGAATCCGCGAGCAAGCTCGGACTCGTCGACGAACTGGGCGGGCTCGACGCGGCGGTGAAGGCTGCCGCGGCGCGCGCACGCCTCGAGCGTTACGAGACGGTCTGGCCCGAGGCCGAGATCGGCCCCGGGCAGCGCCTGCTGCAACGCCTGATTTCCATTGCCGCACCGCACGCGCCCGACGGCGCCGAATCCGCGTTCGGCCGCCTCCTGGGCGAAGTGCGCGCGGACGCCGCCGAATTGTTACGCTGGAACGATCCGAGACATCTCTACACGCATTGTCTGTGCGAAGCGTTGTAGGCTCGACGAACCCGGAAGACATGACCCCAGGGTGGCGGCTTCCGCCCGCCATCCGCGCTGCGTCGGGTTGCGAACCGGGCGCAGCCCTGCGGTGTACGCCGTCTCATCGGAGACCATCATGGTGAAACCCCGATCGCTTCCCGTCTTCCGCGCCCGTATCGGGCCGCTGCCCGTCGCCGCGCTCGTGTTGCCGGTGCTGCTCGCTTCCTGTGCCGGGGGGCCGCCGACCGCCGGCGTTGCTGCCGTGCCGCCCGCCGCCGTGGGGCCGAACGGCCAGCTGCGCTTCGAGCTCGCGAGCGGAGAGTACGGCTGCGAACTCGGCGTGAAGGTGCGCGTCGCGCGCGATCCGGCTGACGCGAACCTGCTCGAACTCGGTTGGCAGGGACGTTCGGTCGGGATGCGGCGCGATCCGTCGTCGTCGGGCCTGCCGCGCTTCGAGGCGCACGACGCCGGCCTCGTCTGGATCGACCTGCCGTGGAAGAGCGTGCTGCTCGACTCGAAGGAAGGGCGGCCGCTCGCGACCGAGTGCCGGCCGATCGGGGCTTAGCGGGGCGCAGCGCTCACTGACGGATTCGCGAACGCCTGATTGCCGTCCGCAAGCTGCCCGAAGTCGCCTTGGTCGCCAGCACGACCAAACTGCCGGCCATGCTCGATGCCATGGCCGGAACGGACACCTTTGGGACGATTCGCTTCATCTCCCCGGTCGGAAGGCGGTTGCTCAGTCGTCGCGCAGGAACAGCGTCAGCAGATCGTTCAGGAACATCCGGCCGCGCTCGGTCGGTCGGATGTCGTCCGCGGTGATCTCGACCAAGCCGCGCTCGCGCGCCTGCCCGAGTTCGGGTTCGATCACCGCAAGCGGCAGACCGGTGCGCTCGGCGAAGAGCCGGCGCGGAAAGCCCGCGGTCAGCCGCAGCGCGTTCATCAGGAACTCGAACGGCAACTCGGCGACGCCCACGTCGCGCCGCTCCTGCACGAAATCGCGCGTCTTCGCGGCGTCGAGGTAGCGCGCCGGATGCTTGTGCCGCATCTCGCGCACGATTCCTTCGTGACTCGACAACTTGCCGTGCGCGCCCGCGCCGATGCCGAGGTAGTCGCCGAACATCCAGTAGTTCAGGTTATGCACGCATTCCTGGCCGGGGCGCGCGAACGCCGACGTCTCGTAATGGCGGAAACCCGCGTCGGCGAGTCGCGCCTCGATCGCGTCCTGCATGTCGGCCGACTGGTCCGCGTCCGGCAGCGGCGGCGGCGCGCGGTAAAACGGCGTGTTCGGTTCGAGCGTCAGGTGATAGCACGACAGATGGCTGGCGCCGGATGCGAGCGCGATGTCGAGGTCGGCGAGCGCCGCATCGACGCCCTGCTCGGGCAGCGCGTACATCAGGTCGAGGTTCACGCGGTCGAACAGCGCGAGCGCGGTGTCGATCGCGACGCGGGCTTCACGGCCGTCGTGGATGCGGCCGAGGCGCACGAGCTGCGCATCGTCGAAGCTCTGGATGCCGAGCGACAGGCGATTCACGCCGGCGGCGCGGTAGTCGCGGAAACGGCCGGCCTCGACGGTGCCGGGGTTCGCTTCGAGCGTGATCTCGGCGAGTGGGTCGAGCGGCAGCAGCATGCGGATGCCGGTCAGCAGCCGGTCGAAACCGGCCGCCGACATCAGGCTCGGCGTGCCGCCGCCGAAGAACACCGAATGCACGCGTCGCCCCCAGACCTGCGGCAGCGCGGTTTCGAGGTCGGCGAGCAGCGCGTCGATGTACGGCGCCTCGGGGATGTCCCCGGTGCCGCCGCGCGCAGTGTGCGAGTTGAAGTCGCAGTACGGGCACTTCCGCACGCACCACGGGTAATGCACGTACAGCGACAGCGGCGGCGAGGCGGTGAGCTGCGGCCGCTCCGGCGCCGCGTCCCGGGGAGCCGGCGCGACTGCGAGCGGGATCACGCGCCGCGAGGTCACAGCGGATCGGCGGACAACCGCGCGAGCAGCTCGCGCATCGCGCGGCTGCGGTGGCTCAGCGAGTTCTTCGTCGCCGCGTCGAGCTCCGCCGCCGTCTGCCCGAACTCGGGGACGAAGAACAGCGGGTCGTAGCCGAAGCCGGCCTCACCGCGCGCGGCGTCGAGGATCGTGCCGTGCCATTCGCCGTCGGCGATCAGCGGCCGCGGATCGTCCGCGTGACGCACGAGCACGACCGACGAGTGAAAGAACGCGCGCCGGTCCGTGACGCCGGCGAGGCGCTCGATGAGCAGCGTGTTGTTGCGGGCGTCGGATTTCGGCTCGCCGGCGTAGCGTGCGGACTGCACCCCCGGGGCGCCCGCGAGCGCGGCGACGCACAGGCCCGAGTCGTCGGCGACCGCCGGCAGTCCCGACAGCGCCGCCGCGTGGCGCGCCTTCGCGAGCGCGTTCTCGACGAAAGTGTGATGCGGCTCTTCCGCCTCAGGAATGTCGAACGCCGACTGCGGCAACACCTCGATGCCGAGCGGCGCGAGCAGCGCATTCATCTCGGCGGCCTTCTTCGGGTTGTTGCTCGCGAGGACGAGGCGCTTCGTCATCACGGCTGCTCCGCGAGCGCGCGCTTTTGCGCGTCGACGAGGCGGCGGATGCCGGCTTCGGCGAGTTCGAGCAGCGCGTTCAGCTCGGTTCGCGAGAACGGCGAGCCTTCCGCGGTCCCCTGGACTTCGACGAAGCCGCCGGAGCCGGTCATCACGACGTTCATGTCGGTGTCGCAGCCCGAATCCTCGGCGTAGTCGAGATCGAGCACCGGCACGCCCCGATGGACGCCGACCGACACCGCGGCGACGAAATCCCGCAGCGGGCTCGCCGTGAGCTTGCCTTGCGCGACGAGCTTGTCGAGCGCGTCATGCACCGCGACGCAGGCGCCGGTGATCGCGGCCGTGCGCGTGCCGCCGTCGGCCTGCAGCACGTCGCAGTCGATGATGATCTGCCGCTCCCCGAGCGCCGCGAGATCGACGACCGCCCGCAGGCTGCGACCGATCAGGCGCTGGATCTCCTGCGTGCGCCCGCTCTGCTTGCCCTTCGCCGCTTCGCGCGCGCTGCGGGTGTGCGTCGAGCGCGGCAGCATGCCGTATTCGGCGGTCAGCCAGCCCTGGCCGCGGCCGCGCAGGAACGGCGGCACGCTCTCCTCGACGCTCGCGGTGCACAGCACGCGTGTGGCGCCGAACTCGACGAGGACCGAGCCTTCGGCGTGGCAGGTGAAATGACGGGTGATCGTGACCGGACGTAGTTCGTCCGGCTGACGTTGGCTGGGGCGCATCGGGACTTCCTATTTGCTGAACTTCTGTATGGCTTGGTTGATTTCGCTGATCGCGCGCTCGATCTCGTCTTCGGTGATCTCGTACGATCCGGCCGGCGCGCGCGTGCGCTCGAAGGTCTCGAGCTGGGTCGTGAACTTGTCGAGCGCCATCGTCCGGGTCGACACCGCGTTGTCCGGCACGTCGATCGCGTCGTCGTGCCAGCACATCGCGATCGCCGACAGGTTGTCACAGCTCGCGCCCGCGAGCGTCTCGGCGCGCGTCATCAGCTTCGGAACCGCGTCCATGACGTTGGTTCCGGCGAGCCCCTCGACGAGCCCCTCGTCCTGCAGCGGCCCCCAGACGCCGTCGGTGCACAGCACGAGCAGGTCGTCGTCGTGCAGCGGCGTACGCTTCGAAAACTCGATCTGCGGCGGATGGCCGCCGCCGAGGCAGCTATAGATGCGGTTGCGCTCCGGGTGGCGCCGCGCGTCCGCGGGCGTCAGCAGCCCGTGCTCCATCATCAGCTGAATGCGCGAATGGTCGCGCGTGCGCGCTTCGATACGGCCCTGTCGGAGCAGGTAGAGCCGCGAGTCGCCCGCGTGCGCCCAGTATGCGACGCCGTTCTGCACGATGCAGGCGACGATTGTGGTGCGCGGCGCATCCGGGAGCTTCTTGTCGAACGCGTAATCGAGGATCGCGGCGTGCGCCCGCGTGAGCGCGCGCGACATGAACATCGCCGGGTCGTCGAGCGTCGGGCGTGCCTCGCGCTGGAACGCTTCGGTGATGAACTGCACGCTGATGTGCGCGGCGACCTCGCCGTACAGGTGGCCGCCCATGCCGTCGGCGACGACCATCAGCAGCGCGTCGCGCGAATAGCAGTAGGCGATGCGGTCCTGGTTCGCCTTGCGGCGGCCGATGCGGCTTTCCTGATAGATCGTGAATTTCACGTGCTGGTCTCAGCTGCGTCCGATGAAGGATTTGATCCGGGCCCCGAGATCGCCGAAGCGCGATGCGGCGACGGCCCGCGGGTCGCCGTCGCGCCGCATCAGCGCCTTCTGCAGCGAATACACGCTCTGCGGGCGTTCGAGCGGGTCGAGCCTCAGACACCAGTCGATCGTCTGCAGCAGCTGCGGCGAATACTGCCCGGCGAAGGTGCGCGCGGTCGGCGCCACGGTGTCGTGTTCGCTGCGCTCGTCCGAGCGCAGCGGCGCGGTGCCGGCGATGCACGCGTAAAGGCTGGCGCCGACGCTGTAGATGTCGCTCCATGGCCCGAGCGCGTCACGGTTCGAGAACTGCTCCGGCGACGCGAAACCCGGCGTGTACATCGGCTTCAGCATCGGCTGGTCGGTGACGAGCGTTTGCCGCGCGGCGCCGAAATCGAGCAGCACCGGCGTGGCGTCGTTGCGCAGGTAGATGTTCGACGGCTTGATGTCGAGGTGCAGCAGCTTGTGCGCGTGGACTTCGCGCAGGCCGTTCAGCATGCGTGCGAACACCGCGCGGATGAAGGCTTCGCGCACCTCTCCGCGGTGCTTCTGGATATATTCGTGCAGCGTGCGACCGCGCTCGAAGCGCATCACCATGTACACTGTGCCGTTCGCGCGAAAGAAGTTGAGCACCTGTACCACGTTCGGATGCATCAGCTTCGCGAGCGAGCGGCCCTCCTCGAAGAAGCATTTCATGCCGTAGCGGAAGGCCGGCGCGTTCTCTTCCGGAACCTGCGGTTCGATCTCGCCGTCCTTGCGCAGCGCGAGCGAATTCGGCAGGTACTCCTTGATCGCGACCGGCGTGCCGTCCGCCTGGTGGGCGAGATAGACGATCGAGAAGCCGCCGAGGGAAAGCTGCCGCTCGATCCGGTACTGGTCCAGCTGGAAGCCGGACGGCAGAGGGCAGTTGACTTGGGACGGCATCGACAGGGGGAAGGCGGGCTTCCGGCTTTCCGCGGCAATTTCTTGAAGGACCTGCAGTGTAAAGGATCGCGGCAGGTTCCCGGAGACACATTCATGATCCACAGCATGACCGGATTCGCAGTGCAGACGCGCGACCTCGGGCAGGTGAGCCTGCATATCGAGCTGCGCAGCGTCAATTCCCGCTATCTCGACCTGTTCTTCCGCATCGGCGACGAACTGCGGCAGGCCGAGCCGGCGATTCGCGAGAAACTTTCCGCGAAACTCACGCGCGGCAAGGTCGAATGCCGCCTGAACCTGCATTCGGGCGCGGCGGCCATGCGCAGCCTGTCGCTGAATGCGGCGCTGCTCGACCAGCTGTCGGAGGCCGAGCACGCGGTCCGCGAGCGCCTGCCCGAAGCGGCCCGGCTGTCGGTCAGCGAAGTGCTGCGCTGGCCCGGGATGCTCGCCGACGACGGCGTGAGCTTCGAGCAATTGCAGCCGACGCTGCTCGAACTCACCCAGGCGGCGATCGACGAACTGGTCGCGACGCGGCGGCGCGAAGGCGACAAGCTCGCGGCGATGATCCGCGAGCGGCTCGCGCGCATGCACGAGCTCGTCGCCCAGGCCGAGCCGCGCGTCCCGGCGATCGTCGCCGACTACCAGGAGCGGCTCGCGACGCGGCTGCGCGACGCGGTCGCGTCGTTCGACGAGGACCGCATTCGCCAGGAAGTCGCGCTGTTCGCGCAGCGCATCGACGTCGCCGAGGAACTGTCCCGGCTCAACACGCACCTCGTCGAAGTCGAGCGCATCCTCAAGACCGGCGGCGCCGCCGGCAAGCGCCTCGATTTCCTGATGCAGGAACTCAACCGCGAAGCCAATACCCTCGCGTCGAAGTCCGCGGCGACCGACATCACCGGCGTCGCGATGGAGATGAAGGTGCTGATCGAGCAGATGCGCGAGCAGGTCCAGAACATCGAGTGATGTTCCGGCCGCCGCCGCGCGTCTTCGGCGCGGCCGGCGGCCGTCGTCGCGGCGCTATTTGTCCGCGTTCGGGAAGAACAGCTGCTCGCCGCCGATCCGGTAGTCGGCGATCGCCTGCTGGCCGGTGGGCGAGACGAGCCAGTCGATGAAGCGCTGGCCGGCTTCGCGCTTCACGTGCGGGTGGCGCTCGGGATTCACGAGGATCACGCCGTACTGGTTGAAGAGTCGCCGGTCGCCTTCGACGAGGATCGCGAGCTCCTGACGGTTCTTGAACGACAGCCAGGTGCCGCGGTCGGCGAGGATGTACGCGCCGAGCGACGCGGCCATGTTGAGCGCCGGGCCCATTCCCGAGCCCGAGTCGCGATACCACGGCCCCTTCGCCTGGTCGATATCTACGTTCGCGAGCTTCCACAGGCGCAGCTCGGCCGCGTGCGTGCCGCTCTTGTCGCCGCGCGACACGAAGGGCGCCTTCGCCGACTCGATCTTCTGCAGCGCCGCGACGATGTCGTGTCCGCCGGCGACTTTCGTCGGATCGCTCTTCGGGCCGACGAGCACGAAGTCGTTGTACATCACGTCGCGGCGTCCGATGCCGTAGCCTTCGGCGACGAATTTCTCTTCCGCGGCGCGGTCGTGCACGAACACGACGTCGGCATCGCCGCGGCGCGCGCTGTCCAGCGCCTGCCCGGTGCCGAGCGCGACGACTTTGACGGTGATGCCGGTCTCGCTCTCGAATTTCGGCAGGATGTAGCCGAACAGGCCGGACTGCTCGGTCGAGGTCGTCGATGACACGACGATCGACTCGGCGCGCGCGCCGGACAGGCCCAGCACGCACGCGGCGGCGATCAGCAGGGGACGGAGAAATCTGGACATCGGGGCTCCTCGTTTTCGGGATGGAAGAAGTGCGGCGGGGACTGCGGCCGAGCTGCAAAGGGTTTTTTTATCAAAGCGCATGTCGCGAGGCCAGCGCGACGCGGCGACGATGACGCCGACTTATGCAGGCTCCTGCATAGGCCCGCAGCGCCTGCGTCGCAAGAAGCGCGCGTCGATTCAGCTGCCCGCGTCGGGCGGGGCACGCAAGGGTCGGCGAAATTCTTTCCGGCGCCCAAAAGCGGCTGTGGTTTTTTGCCGTGCGCCGAGGCGACGCAACGCGGCTGCGTGCCGCGCGGAAAGTCGGGGCGGCCTTTTCCGCTAAGCTTCGGGCATGACCGTGAAACTCGACTATCACTTCGTCGCCGGCACCAGCGAGGCGCTGCCGGGGCGCGGACTGCCGTTGCGCAACCCGCTGCTCGCGATGCTCGATGCGATCCATGCACACGGTTCGATCGCGACCGCCGCGCGCGAACTCGGTCTGTCGTATCGCCACCTGTGGGGCGAGCTGAAACGGCACGAGGCGGAGTTCGGTCAGCCGTTGATCAGCGGCGGCCAGGGTCGGCCGGCGCGCCTGTCGGCGTTCGGCGAGCGGCTGTTGTGGGCCGAGAAGCGGATTCTCGCGCGGCTGTTGCCGCAGGCCGAGAGCCTCGCCGGGCAGCTCGACCGTGAGCTGCTGCTCGCCGTCGACCCTGCGCTCGGCGTCGTGCCGACGGCGGCGAGCCACGACCTGCTGTTCGGCGCGCTGCGCGAGCGCTTGCTGGGCTCGGCGCGGATGCTGCTCGACGTCGAGTACACCGGCAGTTCCCAGGCGCTGCAGCGGCTCAACGCCGGCGCGTGTGCGCTGGCCGGCATCCACTTGCCGATCGACGATGCGGAGCTGTGCCGGCGCGGCTCGCGGCTCCATCTCGGTCTCGGGCGGGACCTGCGCCTCGGCGTGCACAAGCTGATCCGCTTCGCGCGCCGCGAGCAAGGCCTGATCGTCGCGCCGGGCAATCCGCTCGGGCTCGCGTCGCTCGAGGATCTCGGCCACGCGGGCGTCGTGTTCGCGAATCGCGCGCCGGGCTCGGGCACGCGGCTGATCTTCGACGAGCTGCTCGCGCGCAGCGGCGTATCGGTGCGCGAGCTCGCCGGCTATGACAGCGCCGAGCCGACGCATCTGTCGGTCGCCGCGAATGTCGCCGCCGGGATCGCGAACTGCGGCTTCGGCCTGCGCGCCGCGGCAGACTGCTTCGGGCTCGACTTCGTGCCGATCGCGCATGAACAGTATTTCCTCGTCTGTCTCAAACCGGCGCTCGATACGCCGGCGATGCGCGCGGTCCTCGACGTTCTGGCGGGCGAGGACTTCCGCCGCTTCGCGCGCGCGGTGCCGGGTTACGACGCCGACGCCGCAGGCGAGATCGTCGCGCTGCGCCGCACGCTGCCCTGGTACAAGTGACGGGGGCGATCGGACGAACGCCGCCGCATGGCGCAACACGTCGAACTCGGCGCGGTCCGTGTCAGCCGCCCTCGTCCCACAGGCGGCGCACCAGGCGCTTCGCGAGCACCGGGGTCGCGCGGCGCCGATACGGCACGCTGACGGTCGTCGTCTCCATCGGCTGGATCGCGCGCCGCACGCCGCGCTCGATCGTCGCGAGCGCGGCATCGTCGAGCGGATGGCCCACGAGCGCATCGAGGCCGGCGACGAGTTCCGGCCGCGACGACACGCCTGTGCACGCGATGCGCAGCGAAGCGATCACGTCGCCGTCGCGGGCGAGCGCGACCGCGACGCCGGCGAGCGGGAAGTCGATCGCGCCGCGCACGCGCAGCTTTTCGTAGCCGCTGAAACGGTTCGATGCGAGCGGCACCGTCACGGCGAGCAGCAGCTCGTCGGCGCCGAGCGCGAGCGCGGCCATGCCGTCGTCGCGATACAGCTCGGCGAGCGGCAGGCGGCGCACCCCGCCGGGGCCGAGGATCTCGGCTTCCGCGTCGAGTGCGAGCAGCGCCGGCGCGACGTCGCCGCTGAACGCCGCGTAGCAGCGCTTCGACTTCGGCGCGACGCGGCAGGTGTCGCCGACGCGCTTCAGGCAGTAGCTGTTGCCGCGGCGCCAGTCCTCGCTCTGGTTGTAGTACTGACAGCGCGTGTCGAGGCACAGGTTGCCGCCGAGCGTCGCCGCGTGACGGTGCGTCGGGCCGGCGACGGCGAGCGCGGCCTGCGCGAGCACCGGCAGCCGCTCGCGCACCGTCGCGTCGGCGGCGAGCGTCGCGAGCGTGACGCCGGCGCCGATGCGCAGCGCGTCGCCCTGGTCCTGCAGCTCGCGCAGCTCGGTGATGCCGGCGAGTTCGATCAGGACCTCGGCGTCGACGAGGCCGCGGCGCATGTTCGGCAGCAGGTCGGTGCCGCCGGCGATGAAGCGGCTCGCCGGATGCGCGCCGCGCAGAAGGATCGCGTCGCGGGCGCTGGCCGGACGCAGCAGTCGGAAATCGGGCAGCGCGCTCATCATGCGGCTCCTTGTTCGGCGGCCGGCGCACTCGCGCCCGCTCGTGGTTGGCGATGGATCGCGTCGAACACGCGATCCGGCGTGAAAGGCAGCTCGCGGATGCGCGTGCCGACGGCGTCCTCGATCGCGGCCGCGATCGCCGACATCACGCCGGAGAGCGGGCCTTCGCTCGCTTCCTTTGCGCCGAACGGCCCGTTCGGATCGATGCTCTCGACGATGTGCACCTCGATGTCGGGCGACTCGACGATCGTCGGCACGCGGTATTCGAGCAGGCTCGCCGCCTTGTGGCGCCCGTTCTCGTACACCGTCTCCTCCGACATCGCCTGGCCCATCCCCATCCAGATCGCGCCCTGGACCTGGCCTTCGACCGCCATCGGGTTGATCGCGAAGCCGCAGTCGATCGCCGACCACACCTTCTCGACGGTGACCTTGCCGAGCTCGGCGTCGACGCTGACTTCGACCGCCTGTGCGGCATACGAGAAGCCCATCGTCGAACCGACCGCGCCGCCGCGCTGCTTGCCGCCCTGGAATTCGACCGGGCAGGTGAAGAGGCCCTTGACGGTCAGCATGCCGACATCGACGAGCGCCTCCTCGACGATGTCGTGGAACGGGATCTGGCGCGTCGGATCGCCGACGACCGCGGCGGCTTCGCCGAACCAGTCGACTTCAGCTTCGGGGACCTGCAGGCGTTTCGCGGCCGCGGTGACGAGCAGCGCCTTCAGCTTGCGGGCGGCATCCGCCGCGGCGTTGCCGACCATGAAGGTCACGCGCGACGAATACGAGCCATTGTCCTTCGGTGTCAGCGCCGAGTCCGCCGCGATCACGCGCAGCCGGCGATGCTCGACACCGAGCACTTCGGCGACGACCTGCGTGACGACGGTCGAGGATCCCTGGCCGATGTCGGCCGCGCCGGTCAGGATCGTGATCGCGCCGTCGAAATCGACGCGCAGCGCGATCGTCGCGTGCGGCTGGCCGGTGAAATGCACCGGCTTCGCCGAGCCGCTGACGAAGTGCGAGCATGCGATGCCGATGCCGCGCTTGATCGGGCCGTCGCCGCCCGAGCGCGTCGCGCGATCGCGCCAGCCGCTCGCCTGCTCGACCCAGTCGAGGCATTCGGGCAGGCCGTAGCTCATGATCTTCAGGCCGTTGATCGTCTCGGTCGGCGCCGACAGGAGGTTCCGCCGGCGCACCGCGAACGCGTCGAGCCCGAGCTCGGCCGCCATCGTGTCGAGAAGCGATTCGAACGCGAAGCGCACGTTCACCGTGCCGTGGCCACGCATCGCGCCGCAGGGCGGCGTGTTCGTATACACGCGGTAGCCGTCGTATTTCACTGCCGGAATGTCGTAGAGGCCGTTCAGCAGCGCGCCGGCGTAGAGGATCGACACGATGCCGTAACCGCCGTACGCGCCGCCGCGCTGCACGACTTCCGCTTCGCAAGCGGTCATGCGGCCGTCGCGCGTCAGGCCGAGCTTCATCCGGATGTGGCTCTGCGGGCGTCCGCGGTGCGTGAGGAAGGCTTCCTCGCGCGTCTGCAGCAGGCGCACCGTGCCGCGCACCTCGCGGGCGAGCAGCGCGACGATGATCTCGAAGTTCAGCGTCTCGACGCGGTGCCCGAAGCCGCCGCCGACGAAGGGCTTGATGACGCGGATGTAGGCCGGGTCGAGCTTCATGCATTGCGCAAGCGAGGTATGCACGTAGTACGGCACCTGCGTCACCGACCACAGCGTCAGGTGGCCGCGCTCGGCGTCCCACGACGCGAGCGCCGCGTTCGGCTCCATCATCGCGTGGTGGATCTCGGCGCACTCGAAGGTCTCCTCGCGGATCAGGTCCGCGGCGGCGAAGCCGGCGGCGCTGTCGCCGAACTCGTGATGCACCTCGCGCTCGAGGTTGCCCTTCTTGTTGTCGTGCAGCAGCACGGTGTCCGACTTGCGCGCGTCGGCCGCCTCGAAGTACGCCGGGAGCTCGCGCACCTTCAGGCGGATCGCCGCGAGCGCCGCGTTCGCGGTCGCCTCGTCGATCGCGGCGATCGCGGCGACCGGCTCGCCGACATAGCGGAGGCGGCCGCGCGCGAGCGGGAATTCGTTCTGCGCGATCGGGATCACGCCGTAGCGCACGTCGCAGTGCTCGCCGGTGACGATGCCGACGACGCCGGGCAGCGCGAGCGCGTCGCGGACATCGACTTCGAGCAGCTCCGCGTGCGCGTAGGGGCTGCGCAGGATCTTGCCGACCAGCGCGCCCTGCGCCGGCAGGTCGGCGGTGTAGCGGGCGCTGCCGTTGACCTTCTCGACGCCGTCGATGAGCGGCATGCGGACACCGACCCCGCGCGGAGCCTCCAATGCGCCGCCGACGCGGTGCAAGTCGCGATCGGGCGCGTTCATGCCGACACCTCCTCGCAACGCGCCGCGGCTTCGACCGACTCGATGATCTTCACGTAGCCGGTGCAGCGGCACAGATTGCCGCCGAGCGCGGCCCGGATCTCGCCGCGCGACGGTTGCGGCGTGCGCCGCAGCAGCGCTTCGGCCGCCATGATCATGCCCGGCGTGCAGAAGCCGCACTGCGCGCCGAGGTGCTCGTGGAACGCGCGCTGCAGCCGCGACAGCATGCCGTCGCGGCCCGCGCCTTCGACCGTCTCGACGCGGCGTCCGGCGACGCTGTGCGCGAGCGTGCTGCACGCGAGCCGCGGCTCGCCGTCGACGAGCACCGTGCAGGCGCCGCACTCGCCGCCGTCGCAGCCCTGCTTGGTGCCGGTCAACCCGAGCGTGTCGCGCAGGTAGTCGACGAGCAGCGCGTTTTCGGCGACCGCGTCCTCGCGCGGCCGGCCATTCACCCACAGGTTCAGCAGACTCTTCATCTCGCCTCCTCGTACTTCGCTTGCCGGGACATTCCGGCGAGCCGTAGATTGTTGGACGTCAAATCATTTCGTGGTGATCATAACCACTTCGCGGCCGCAGGAAAATATGAAATCGAGAACAGGAGTCGGAGTGCCGGCGACGGGCGGCGAGCCGCGGTTTTCGGGGAGCCTGCGGCGGCAATGGACACATGTGGCGGCAAACGAGGGCCGGGCGAGTTGCCCGACAGGCGACGGCCGGTTGCGGGCATCGAAAAAGTCCGTGAAGAAACGGGCCTTGCCCCGGACCGAATCGACCGTTCCATCGTCTGGTGCTCGTTGCAGCGGTCCGTCGGCCACACGTTGCAGCGGCACGCCGCTTGCCTCCACGGCCGTCGCGGGACTTCGGCGCCGGCTCGCTGGCGACGGGGCGTCGCTCCCGGGGCGGAGGATGCTATGTTGAAGGGGGCGAATCGGCCGCCCGCGGAGGATCCTGATGAAGCTTTCCCGCCTCACCTTCGTCGCCGCGGTCGTCGCGGCGGTACTCCTGTTCGTGTCCGGGTCGGGCACGCGCTTCGGGCTGTGGGCATTCCCGGTCGGCTTCCGGGTGCTGAAATGGGCTGCGTATCTGGGCCTCGCGGCCGCCGTCGTCTCGCTCGTCGGCCTCGTCGTGCCGAAGCTGCGAGCCGGCCAGGGCGGACGGCTCGTCGTTTCGCTCGCGCTCGGGCTCGGCGTCGCGGCGGTGCCCGGGTACTGGATCGCCACGGCGAGCAAGCTGCCGCCGATCCACGACATCAGCACCGATCTCGACGACCCGCCGGCCTTCGTCGCGGTGCTGCCCGCGCGCGGGCCGGAGTCGAACCCGGTCGAGTACGGCGGCGCCGCGGTCGCTGACGCGCAGCGCGCGGCTTACCCGGACATCCAACCGCTGGTCCTCGGGCTGCCGCCCGCCGACGCGTTCGCACTCGCGCTGCGCGAGGCGCGCGCGACGGGCTGGGAGATCGTCGCGCAGGACCCGGCCGCGGGCCGGATCGAGGCAACCGCGACGACGCTGTGGTTCGGCTTCCGCGACGACATTGTCGTACGCATCAGGCCTGCCGACGGCGGCAGCCGCATCGACGTGCGCTCGCTGTCGCGCGTCGGAGTCGGCGACGTCGGTGCGAACGCGAAGCGGATCCGCGCGTATCTGGGGCGGATTGCGGGCTGACTCGCGGCGGCATCGGCGCACGCATTGCGGTCGCCGCTTGCTCTGGAGGTCGCACGCTGCCTTTGCCCGTTTGAGATTCGCCCCGATCTACCCGGCGACCCGATGCCGTTTGCGCCCGTCAGGGCGATTTCATTCTGTCCCGCGCCAGCGCAGATCGGAGCGGAACCGCGCGGCGCGAGCCGAATCGACCGTATCCCCCGAGCTCGGCGACGGGCTGCAGGCGCCGATGAAACAAAGGCTTGCGGGCACGCGCCGCGTTCACGGTTATCGTCACGGAGCTCGGCGCGAATGGCGGCGCGGCGTCGCGGACGGCGATGTTGCCGGCGGCGACGATGACAGGGAGAGAACGCCGTGAACGCACGGAAATCCGGCTGGGTCGGCGCGTGGTTCGATCTGGCGCGCACCGCCGCGCGCGCGACCGGAAAGATCAACAAGGCGGCTGGACGCGCGACCGCGAAGCGCGCCGGCCCGGCGCTGCGCAAGGCGGCGACGACGATGCTGACCGGCGTCGTGACGCCGACGCCCGCGCCGTTTCCGGCTGCGCGTGGCGGCGGGCGCTGGGAGGATGGGCGCTGGGGCCTCGGCCCGATGGCGATGCGCCGTTATAGGCTGTATCTGCCGCCGGGGATGCGCCGGCCAGTGCCGCTCGTCGTGCTGCTGCACGGCTGCGGGCAGGACTCGGCGAGCTTCGCGGCGACGACACGGGCCGCGGCGAACGCGCGCGCCGGCGGCTACGCGGTGCTGCTGCCCGAGCAGGCCTCGGAGGCGAACCCGAATCGCTGCTGGAACTGGTTCGGGCGCGAAGCCATCGTCGCGACCGAAGCGGGCATCCTGAAGGCGATCGTGGACCACGTGTGCAACGTCCACCCGCTGCGCCGGGACCGAGTGTTCGCGTTCGGATTGTCGGCGGGCGGCGCGATGGCGCTGACGCTCGCGCTGCGCTATCCCGACTTCTTCGCCGCGGTCGGCACGCATTCGGGCGCCGTGCCGCACAGCGCGTCGTCGGCGCTGCAGGCCGGCCACGCGATGCGCGGCCGGCGCTCGCCCGAGCTCGCACCGCTGCGGCACCGCCTCGCCGGACGCCGCGTGCCGCCGCTCTTCGTGATCCACGGCGAGGGCGACCGCAGCGTCGCGTGGGCGAATGCCGAGGAATCGGTCGCGCTGTGGCTCGGCCTGCTCGCGCCGAGCCCGGCGAGCGCGGCGGCCGCCCGCTCGGCGCAGCGCGGCGCGCGCCATGCGTACAGCGTCACCGACTGGAAGCGGGATCGTCGCGTCTACGTGCGCCTGGTGCGCGTCGCCGGGCTCGGCCACGCATGGAGCGGCGGGGCGGCGAAACAGGCGTTCTCCGACCCGCGCGGTCCCGATGCGCTGAAGCTCGCCTGGCGCTTCTTCGAGGCTTGCGTGGCCTGACGGGCGATGGCGTCGGCCGACGACCGCGCTGCCGCCGCTTGCGGAAGCGCGACCAGTGGAGAAACCGCCGGACGAAATCGACTCAGGAAAACCCGCGGACCGACGGGGCGCGGTTCCGAATCTCGGGCCGCGGGGCGCAGCCGTCTTCGTGCGGATATCGAGGGACACGGGTCGCCGCTATCCCGCCGGACCCGCGTCATTTCTCCGCAGCCGGTGTCTCGCCCGGCTGCGCTTCCGCGCCCGCTTCCCCGCTCCGGATCAGCGCCGGCATCGCGTCGGGTGCGCGGCGGTGCTCGGGCAGCGATTCGATGCCGGACAGGTCCGGCAGCCGGTGCGCGATGCCGACGTGACAGCCGATGCAGGTGCGCGCGCCGGTCGCGAGCGACGTCGAGTGCGCGCGCGTCGCCCGCGGGCTCTGGCGCGTGAAATCCATGTATTCGAACTTGTGGCAGTTGCGGCATTCGAGCGAGTTGTTCGCCTTCAGCCGTGTCCACTCGTTCGACGCGAGCTGCAGCCGCATCGCCTCGAACTTCTCCGGGGTGCTCACCGTGCCGAACACCTTGCCCCAGACTTCCTTCGACGCCTGCATCTTGCGCGCGATCTTCGACGTCCAGCGGTGCGGCACGTGGCAGTCGGGACAGGTCGCGCGCACGCCCGAGCGGTTCGTGAAGTGGATCGTGCCCTGCAGCTCCTGATAGACGTTGTCGTGCATCTCGTGACAGCCGATGCAGAAGGTCTCGGTATTCGTCGCTTCCAGGATCGTGTTGAAACCGCCCCAGAACAGCACGCCGCCGATGAAGCCGCCGACGGTCAGGAAGCCGAGGCTGTAATGGACCGCAGGGCGCCGGATCACCTGCCAGTAACGGCGCAGCAGGCCGGTCATCGTGAGCCCTGTGGTCGCGGCGCTGCCTGGCCGGGTGCGGTGCGCGGTACCGACGGCGAGCCGCCCCGGCGCAGCATCGTTTCGACGTCGGTGAAGCGGTTTTCGACGAGCGGCGTCACCGCGGCCTGCGGCACGTGGCATTGCAGGCAGAAGTAGCGCCGCGGCGAGAGTTCGGCGAGATGGTTGCCGTCACGATCCTGGAAATGCGTGACGCTGATCATCGGTGCCTGGCTCTGTTCGGTGCGCGTGCGCGCGTGGCAGAACATGCAGCGGTTGGCGTGGCGGTCGAGCTGATAGCCCTCGATCTTGTGCGGCACGACCGGCGGCTGCATCGCGTATGCGCGCGAGCGGCGCACGTCGCTGTTGTCCGGGTTCGTCAGCGGCGGCGGCGTCGTCTCCTCGGGGATCGGCGTCGCGCCGCGCATCCGGTCGTAATGCCCCGGAAGGTCCGCGGGGACGGCACGTTGCGCGAGTGCGACGCCGGACGCCGTCGTCAGTGCGACCGCGAGCGCCGCGGCACGCGCGACGGCCGCGAGGAGCGCGCGGGCAGGGAAGGAAGGGCCGGAGCGGGAGGGGCAGGACTGCCCGGCGACGGGAGCCGGTGAGCGCATCGCTTTCTCCTAGCAGGGTGTTGAAAATTCCGCCTTCACCTTCGGTTTCCGGCCGCCTGGAAAAAAATCGATGCTGAAAAGATCCGACCTGAGCCGCCCTGATGACGATTCCAGCTGCTTTTTCAGCCGATTGTGCAACGGCAATTGG
>NZ_JAVSMM010000022.1:0-93052 GCF_032027225.1 Aromatoleum sp.
CCCAATTGCCGTTGCACAATCGGCTGAAAAAGCAGCTGGAATCGTCATCAGGGCGGCTCAGGTCGGATCTTTTCAGCATCGATTTTTTTCCAGGCGGCCGGAAACCGAAGGTGAAGGCGGAATTTTCAACACCCTGTTAGGAGGCAGGACCGCGGTGCCGGCGCTTCGACTATTACCCCGGCAGCTAAATACCGTTCGGGCTGAGCTTGTCGAAGCCCTGCCAACGCCCTTCGACAAGCTCAGGGCGAACGGTTGTATTAATTTGCCGGGTTAATAGCTCGGTCCGAACGGCATCTGCTTGCCGAGGTGATCGTCTCGCTCCGCGCGATAATGCGGCGTCCTCCTGTCCTGTGAGAACGTCATGGCGACGAAGAAGAAACGCGCCCGCCGGTGGCTGCTCGGCTTCGCATTGCTGTTCCTGCTGGCGGCGCTGTACGGCGTGTGGGTGATGCGCTCGGGCTTGCCGCAGCGGGACGGGGAGCTGCGCCTCGCGGGCCTGCATGCGCCGGTCGAGGTGCGGTGGGACCGTTACGGTGTGCCGCATCTGAAGGGCGGGAGCGGACGGGATCTCGCGCTCGCGCTCGGTTTTCTTCACGCCAACGACCGCATGACGCAACTCGAACTCGGGCGTCGCGCGGCGGCGGGACGGCTCGCGGAAGTCTTCGGGCCGGGCGCGGTGCCGATGGACGCCGAGGCGCGGATGCTGCGCCTGCGCGAAGCGGCCGAGGCGGCGCTGACGCGCGCGGGTCCGGAAAGCCGCGAGTGGTTCGACGCCTATGCGGCCGGGGTCAATGCGTGGCTGGAGCGCCGCGGCGACGATCTGCCGCCGACGCTGAAGCTCTTCGGCATCCGGCCCGAGCCGTGGACGCCGGTGGATAGCCTCGGCTTCGTGTTCCTGATGGCGCGCGATTTGTCGTTCTGGCAGGGTCGGCCCGAGGAGATGCGGTTCGAGTGGCTGCGGCGCTTCGGCCCGGAGCGCACGCAGGATCTCATCGGCGACCCGAATTTGCATATGCCGCCCGCAATCGTCGCCATGGCGCAGGCGGAACACGCGGCGGCGGGGCGCGCCGCGACTGCGTCGGTTCCCGCCCGCGATCTGGCTCTCGGCAGCAACAACTGGGTGGTCGGGCTGTCGCGCAGCGCGGAAGGACTGCCATTGGTCGCGAACGACATGCATCTGCCGATGCAATTGCCGGGCTTGTGGTACCAGGCGCACTTTCGCGCGCCGGATTACGAAGTCATGGGCGTCACGCTGCCCGGCGTCCCCGGCGTCGTCGTCGGGCAGAACCGCGACCTCGCGTGGGCGCTGACCAACGTGATGATGGACGACCACGACCTGTTCTTCGAGGAGCTCGATCCCGCCGGCGAGCGCGTGCGCCGAGGCGACGAGTGGGCACCGATCGCGACCGAGCGCGTCGAAATCCCGGTGCGCTGGGCGCGTCCGGTGCCACTGACGCTGCAGACCACCGACCGCGGCCCGCTGCTGCCGGCCGACCCCAACCGCGGCCTGCCGCCGCGCAGCCTCGCCTGGACCGCGTACCGGCTCGACGATCCGCTCGCGGCCTTCCTGCATCTCGGCCGCGCGCGGCGTGTCGCGGACATCCCGGCCGGCATCAAGGGTTTCGTCGCTCCGGCGCAGAACCTGGTCGCGGCGGACCGCGACGGCGGCTTGCTGCATGTAATCCTCGGCCGGATGCCGCGGCGCTTGCAGGGGGACGGGCGTTTGCCGACGCCCGGCCGCGACGCGGCCTATGGATGGGACGGGCTGCGCGATGCGAGCGAGAATCCGCGGCGCCCGCCGGAAGACGACTCGCTCGTCACCGCCAACGAGGACATCCGCCCGAAACCGGGTGCTAGCCCGCTGACCGCCGACTTCGATGGTCCCGCTCGCGCGAAGCGCATTCGCGAATTGCTCGTGCAGAAGCCACGCTGGCTGGCGGCGGATTTCGCCGCGATGCAGGGCGACACCGTGTCGCTCTTCGCGCGCGAGCTGGTCGCGCTCAGCGACGGGGCCTACGTCGGCTCCGCCGCCCGTGCGCACGAAGCCCTCGCCAGCTGGGACGGACGAATGGGCGTGGACGGAACGTCGGCGCTGTTCGCGTTATACGAGAAGCGGCTGACCGAAGCGATCTTCGGTGATGAGCTCGACGTCGCACAGGTGACGGGACCGGTGCGGCGCGCGTGGCTGATGCGGATCCTGCACGGCGAGATGGACGGAGCATGGTTCGACGACGTCGCCACGCCCGACATCGAATCCCGCGACGCGATCATCGCCAAGGCGCTCGGTGAAGCCTGGGACGAGGGCGCGGAACGCTGGGGCGAGGAGGTGAGCCGATGGGAGTACGGCGAATTGCACCGGCTGACGCTGCGTCATCCGCTTGGAATGCTGCCCGTCGTCGGCCGCCTCTTCAACCGCGGACCGTTCCCCATTGCCGGCTCGGCGACGACCATTGCAGCCTTCCCGCTCCCCGGGCCCGGCAAGGCTGCCAACGTCAACGAGGGACCGACGGTGCGCTGGGTGGCGGTCGCAGGCGACGGCGACCGCAGCCTCGCCGTCCTGCCCGGCGGCCAATCCGGCCATCCGTTCGATCCTCACTACGACGACCAGCTCGACCTCTACCTGCGCGGCGCGACGCATCCGGCGACGTGGAGCGAGGAGGCGATCGCCGCGGCGACCGTGTCGTCGATGAAACTGCAGCCTTGAAGGGGCGATGACAACGAATCCGGGCGAACGCGCTGCGCTTTTCGGCCGTACCCGAACCGAAGCCTCGGCGGCGATACCACCGACGGGAAGACAAGCGGCGGAAGGCGCTGCGCTTTTCCGCTCTGCGTGAAAAGTGCGTGGCCTCTTCAGGCCGCAAATGAAACGCACAGCATGGCTCGTCCTGAACCTGTCGAAGGGCAGTCGCGCTGACAGGACTTCGACAAGCTCAGCCCGAACGATATTGGTTGTCGTTAGTAACTCAGCCGGTATACCCGTGCTTCGTACGGACGCAGCGGCAACTGGCGGAGAGGTTCGTGCGGGTCGATCGCGCGGTTCGCGAGCACGAGATTCGCGTGGTTCAGCGCGAGGCCGTCATGTTCGAACATTGCCGGGTTGCGCGTGAGGTTCGTGATGACGACGTAGCGGTGTGTGTCGTCGTGGCGGATGTACGCGTACACCTGCGGATCGTCTTCCATCAGCAGGTCGTACCGGCCGTAGATCAGCGTCGGCGCTTCCCGGCGCAGGCGGATCAGGCGGCGGTAGTAGTTGAGGACGGAAGCCGGGTCGTCGTCCTGCGCGGCGACGTTGATCGTCGCATGGTTCGGATTGAGCTTGAGCCAGGTGCGCGGGCCGGTCGAGAAGCCGGCGTTGGGCGAAGCGTTCCACTGCATCGGCGTGCGCGAGTTGTCGCGCGAGATGACGCGCAGAAGTTCGAGGATGTCGTCCTCGGACATGCCCTGGCGCTTCATCTGCGCGTGGCGGTTCTTCGTCAGCACGTCGTCGAAGTCGGCCAGCGTGTCGAAGCGGCTGTTCGTCATGCCGAGCTCCTGGCCCTGGTAGATGAACGGCGTGCCCTGCATCAGAAAGTACATCGTCGCGAGCGCCGTCGCGCTCTCGCGCCGCAGCGCGTTCGTGTCGCCCCAGCGGGAGACGATGCGCGGCAGGTCGTGGTTCTCGATGAAGAGCGCGTTCCAGCCGATGCCGTCGAGCGTCTTCTGCCATTTCGTCAGCACGCGCTTCAGCGCAACGACGTCGAGCGGGCCGCGCGGGTCGCGTTTCCACAGCGCGGAGTGTTCGAACTGGAAGATCATGTTGAGCCGCTCGTGCTCGTCGCCGACCCAGTGGCAGGCTTCCTCGGGCGACACGCCGTTCGCTTCGCCGACGGTGACGCCGTCGTAATGCGCGAAGGTGTTGCGGCACAGCTCGTCGAGGTAGTCGAGCACGCCGTCGACGTTCATGTGCTTCGGGAACGACGGCACGTAGTCGAGCCCGTCCGGGTTCGGCATGTCGGGCAGGCCGGGTTCCTTCTTCTTGTGGCTGACCGCGTCGAGC
This sequence comes from Aromatoleum sp., assembly GCF_032027225.1. Classification (GTDB taxonomy): domain Bacteria; phylum Pseudomonadota; class Gammaproteobacteria; order Burkholderiales; family Rhodocyclaceae; genus Aromatoleum. The sequence continues at coordinate 4,037 of NZ_JAVSMM010000022.1, forward strand.
CGGAAGCCGTCGACGCCCTTGTCCATCCACCAGCGCACGGTCGCGTAGATCGCCTTGCGCATCTCCGGGTTGTCCCAGTTGAGGTCGGGCTGGCGCTCGGAGAAGAGGTGCAGGAAATACTGGTCGGTCGTCTCGTCGTGCTTCCACGCCGAGCCCTTGAAGATGCTCTCCCAGTTGTTCGGCTCGCGCTCACCGCGTCCGTCGCGCCAGATGTACCAGTCGCGCTTGGGGTTGTCGCGCGACGAGCGCGATTCGATGAACCACGGGTGCTCGTCGCTGGTGTGGTTCGCGACGAGGTCGAGGATCAGGCGCATGCCGCGGCGGTGGACGTCGGCGAGCAGCCGGTCGAAATCCTCCATCGTGCCGAACTCGGCGAGGATGGTCTGATAGTCACTGACGTCGTAGCCGTTGTCGTCGTTCGGCGAGCGGAAGATCGGGCAGATCCAGATCAGGTCGACGCCGAGCGATTGCAGGTAGTCGAGGCGGGATGCGATGCCGTTCAGGTCGCCGATGCCGTCGCCGTTCGAATCCATGAAGCTGCGCGGGTAGATCTGATATGCGACAGCTTCCTTCCACCAGATCCTGCCGCCGGTGGTGCCTTCCGTGCTCATGCGTTATTCCTGCCGAATTCGATGCTGGGGAGCCTGCCGGGCATTGGACCCGGGCAAGCGGGAGACCGCGCTGGGTGGCGGCCCCGAAAACCGGCGCGGATTTTACCGCGTCGGCGGGCGCGAAGAAGGGACCGGACGCGCTTTCCCGGAAAAACTACTTCCCGATTTCCGCGGCGCGCACCTGCGCGGCGATTTCGTAAGAGCGCAGCCGCGCGTCGTGGTCATGAATCTGCGACGCGATCATCAGCTCGTCCGCGCCGGTCTCGGCGATGAACTCACGCAGCCGCCGGGCGACGGTGTCCGGCGAGCCGATCGCGGAGCACGAAAGCACGTGCGCGAGCATCGCCTTCTCGGCGCCGCCGAGCTGCTCGATGTAGCCTTGAACGGGCGGCTGGAGCTTCGTCGGCCGTCCGCTGCGCAGATTGACGAAGGCCTGCTGCATCGACGTCGCGAGGTATTCGGCTTCCTCGTCGCTGTCCGCGGCGAACACGTTGAAGCCGAGCATGACGTAAGGCCGCTCGAGGTGCGCCGACGGGCGAAAAAGGCGCCGGTACAGCGCGACCGCGTCCATCATCTGCGCCGGCGCGAAGTGCGACGCGAACGCGTACGGCAGGCCGAGCACTGCCGCGAGCTGGGCGCCGAAGAGGCTCGAACCGAGGATCCACACCGGGACTTCCGACCCCGCCCCCGGCACCGCGCGCACCTTCCGCGCCGGCTCGTCCGGCTGGAGGTAGCCGATCAGCTCGACGACGTCATGCGGGAACTGGTCCTCGTTCGCGTGCAGGTCGCGGCGCAGCGCGCGTGCGGTCGCTGCGTCCGACCCCGGCGCGCGGCCGAGGCCGAGATCAATGCGCCCCGGGAACAGCGCTTCGAGCGTGCCGAACTGCTCGGCGACGACGAGCGGCGAGTGGTTCGGCAGCATCACGCCGCCGGCGCCGACCCGGATCGTCGACGTCGCGCCGGCGACGTGCGCGATGACGACCGCGGTCGCCGCGCTGGCGATCCCGGGCATGCTGTGATGCTCGGCGAGCCAGAAGCGACGGTAGCCCCAGCGCTCGCAGTGCTGCGCGAGATCGGCGGAATGACGAAAGGCGAGCGCAGCGTCGCCGCTCTCGATGATCGGACAGAGGTCCAGGACGGAGAAAGGAGTCATCCCGGGAATATCGGAAACGCCGCCGGCCGCTGTCAACCGCAGGATGTGTCCGGGGGTTAGTGCCGGCGCCGAACGGCGTGCATTCGAGTCCTGGCGCAACTGAAAAAAGCCCGGCGCCGTGATGGAAAAGCGCGACGAGCCGGGCTTGCTCAGAAATCGATCGCGACCGCCCAAGAGCCGCAACGGACGCGGCATTCGACATTGCGTAGCGCCGGCCACGGGTCTTTCCATCACTGCGCCGTAGAATGCGCGCTCGGTTGCCGATGCGGGCTGGAGGCTGGAAATGAAATCGATGTCGTTGCTGATTCTCGTCGCGCTTGTCTCATCGACCGGCGGGTGCGCGGTTTTCGCGGTCGCGGATGCGGCGGTCACGGTTGCGGCGACGACGGTCAAGGTCGGTGCGAAGGTCGTCGGCGCCGGCGTCGAGGCGATGATTCCGGACGACGAGGACAGCGCGGAAAAGAGTGATTAGCGCACGGAAACGTCGGCGGGCCGAAGCGATTGCCTCACCCCGCCGCGAGTGCTACTTTGGCGGGCACCGGGGCGCTTACTTACAAGAAACATGCCCTGCGGAGAAACGGGGACAGACCACGTTTTTCCGCCCAGAAAACGCGGTCTGTCCCCGTTTTTCGAAGGAGTCTTTCGATGTGGAAATCGCTTCACATTGACCCGGCCAAATGCACCGGCTGCCTGCAGTGCGAGATGGCGTGTTCGTACGAACACACGGGCGCGATCAACCCCAGCAAATCGCGGATCAAGGTCTTCAGCTTCGAGCACGAGGGGCGCAAGATCCCCTACACCTGTACGCAGTGCACCGAGGCGTGGTGCATGCACTCCTGTCCGGTAGACGCGATCCGGCTCGACCTCATGACCGGCGCGAAGATGGTGTTCGAGGACACCTGCGTCGGCTGCAAGGTGTGCACGATCGCCTGTCCGTTCGGCACGATCAACTACAACCAGGCGACCGGCAAGGTGCAGAAGTGCGACCTGTGCGAAGGCGACCCGGCGTGCGCCAACGCCTGTCCGACCGGCGCAATCACCTACGTCGACGCCGACTGGACCGGGCTCGGGCGCATGCAGGCCTGGGCTGCGAAGGCCAACACGCCGGCTTCGGCCGCCTGACGGGAGCACGATCATGGGATGGAATCGCAAGGTCCTGCGCGTGAACCTCACCGAAGGCACGTGCAAGGAAGAACCGCTGAACATGCAGTGGGCGAACGAGTACCTCGGCTCGCGGGGACTGTCGACGAAATACCTGGTGTCCGAGATCGACCCGAAGGTCGATCCGCTGTCGCCGGACAACAAGATGATCATGGGCACCGGCCCGCTGACCGGCACGATGGCCTCGACCGGTGGGCGCTACACGGTCGTCACGAAAGGTCCGCTGACCGGCGCGATCGCCTGTTCGAACTCGGGCGGCTTCTTCGGCGCCGAGATGAAGTTCGCCGGCTGGGACATGGTGATCTTCGAAGGCCGCGCACCGAAGCCGGTCTATCTGTACATCGAGAACGACAAGGCCGAACTGCGCGACGCGTCGCACCTGTGGGGCAAGAGCTGCTGGGAGACCGAAGAGACGATCAAGACGCAGCACCAGGACCCGCTGATCCGCGTGTCGTCGATCGGCCGCACGGGCGAAAACCAGGTGCTGTTCGCGTGCATCGTCAATGACCTGCACCGCGCCGCCGGGCGTTCCGGGGTCGGCGCGGTGATGGGCTCGAAGAACCTGAAGGCGGTTGCGATCCGCGGCACGAAGGGCGTGTCGGGCATCCGGGATTTCGCCGGCTTCCTGAAGGCGACGACGGACGCGAAGAAGGTGCTCGCCGACAACGCGGTCACCGGCGAGGGCCTGCCGAAGTTCGGCACGCAGGTGCTGATGAACGTTATCAACGAGATGGGCGCGCTGCCTACGCGCAACCATCGCGACGTGCAGTTCGAGGACGCGTCGAAGATCTCGGCCGAAGCGATGCACGAAAAGCGCCCGACCGACGGCAAGCCGCAGCTCGTGACGAACGCCGCGTGCTTCGGCTGCACGATCGCCTGCGGGCGGATCTCCGCGATCGACAAGACGCATTTCACCGTGAAGAACAGCCCCAAGTACTGGGGCGCGTCCGGCGGACTTGAGTACGAAGCCGCGTGGGCGCTCGGCGCGGCCAACGGCGTCGGCGACCTCGAAGCGCTGCAGTACGCGAACCTGCTGTGCAACGAGCAGGGCATGGACCCGATCTCGTTCGGCGCGACCATCGGCGCGGTGATGGAGCTGTACGAGATGGGCGTGCTGACGAAGGAGCAGATCGGCATCGACGCGCCGTTCGGCTCGGCCGAGGCGCTCGCGAAGCTCACCGAGATGACCGCGGCCGGCGAAGGCTTCGGCCGCGAGATCGGCCTCGGTTCGGCGCGGCTCACCGCGAAGTACGGCCATCCCGAGCTGTCGATGACGGTCAAGAAGCAGGAATTCCCGGCGTACGACTCGCGCGGCATCCAGGGGATCGGCCTCGCGTACGCGACGTCGAACCGCGGCGCGTGTCACCTGCGCGGCTACACCGTCGCGTCGGAAGTGCTCGGCGTGCCGGTGAAGACCGATCCGCACGCGATCGAAGGCAAGGCGGAACTCGTGAAGGCGTTCCAGGACGCGACCGCGGTGTTCGATTCGGCCGGCATCTGCGTGTTCACGTCGTTCGCGTGGACGCTCGCCGACGTGCAGCCGCAGATCGCGGCCGCGTGCGAAGGCGACTGGTCGATGGACAAGTTGAACGAAGTCGGCGAGCGCATCTGGAACATGGAGCGACAGTTCAACAACGCCGCCGGCCTCACCGCCAGCGACGACAATCTGCCGCCGCGCCTGACCACCGAACCGGCGAAATCGGGACCGGCCGAAGGCATGGTCAATCGGCTGTCCGAGATGCTGCCGGAGTATTACCGGGTGCGAGGCTGGACGCCGGAAGGGGTGCCGATGCCGGAGACGCTGTCGCGGCTGGGCCTTTGAGCCGAGCGTTACGGGGGTTGAGTCGAGGGCGGCCGGATCCGTCCGTCCGCGTCGAGTCCTTCGACGGATCGAGGCGTGTCGAAGGACGATCGCGGGCTTCGACACGCCGGTCGCGCGTAACCGGCGCCGGCTGCCGGATCGACAGTCTGTATCCGATACGGTCGCCCGTTCCCGTGCGCACGCAACCGCGAAAGGGGCGACCCCATGCAAATCGCGCAAACGAGGGCGAACCGATGAAACACGTGATTCTCGGCAACGGGCCCGCGGGCGTCGTCGCCGCCGAAACCTTGCGACATGCGGCGCCGGCCGACGAGATCGTCCTCGTCGGCGCCGAGGACGCGCCGCCGTATTCGCGCATGGCGATCCCCTATCTGCTCGAAGAGAACATCGACGAGTCGGGGACCTACCTGCGCAAGTCCCCGGGGCACTTCGAAGGGCTGCGGATCCGCGAACTGCGCGGGCGGGCGGTGTCGCTCGACGAGGCCGGGCGACGCGTGCTATTCGACGACGGGCATTTCGAGGACTACGACCGCCTGCTGATCGCGACCGGCTCCCACCCGGTGCGCCCGCCGATTCCCGGCGTTGATCTGCCGGAAGTCCACACTTGCTGGACACTGGAGGACGCACGCGCGATCGCCCGCTTCGCGCAGCCCGGAGCACGCGTGCTGCAGCTCGGCGCCGGCTTCATCGGCTGCATCATCATGGAGGCGCTCGAGGCGCGCGGCGTCGAGCTGACGGTCGTCGAGATGGGCGACCGCATGGTGCCGCGGATGATGACGCCGCAGGCGGGCGGCATGATACGGAAGTGGGTCGAGAACAAGGGCATCCGCGTCGTGACGAATGCCGGCGTGCGCCGGATCGATCGACGCGCGAGCAACGACGCGCCGCTCGATGTGACGCTGTCGACCGGCGAGGTCGTCGTCGCCGATCTCGTGATCGTCGCGGCCGGCGTCGCTCCGAACGTCGCGTTCCTCGAGTCGACGGGCGTCCACGTGGCGAAAGGCGTGCTCGTCGACGACCGGCTCGAGACCAGCGTCTCGGGCATCTTCGCGGCCGGCGACGTCGCCGAAGCCCCGGACCTCTTCACCGGCGAGCACCTCGTCGCGGCGATCCAGCCGAACGCGGTCGACCAGGCGCGCGTTGCGGCGCTGAACATGGCGGGCGGCGATACGCGGCTGAAAGGCGTGCTCGCGATCAACGTGCTGGCGACGCTCGGGCTGATCTCGTCCTCGTTCGGCCAGTGGTGGGGCGAGGATGCGTCGAAGGGCGGCGCGGGCGTCGAGCATGTCGACGAGGTGGCGTACCGCTACCTGAGCCTGCAGTTCCGGGACGACGTGATGATCGGCGCGACCTCGATCGGGCTGACCGAACATGTCGGCGTGCTGCGCGGGCTGATCCAGGGCAAGGTGCCTCTGGGCGAGTGGAAGGACCGGCTGCTGCACTCGCCGCTGCAGTTCGTCGACGCGTATATCGCGCGGTCGCAACAACCGGTCGCGCTGGTCCGATGAAAGTCGGCTTCAAGCTCTTCGCGTCGCTGACCGACCTGCTGCCGCCCGAACGCGACGGCAACCGCGTCGAGCTCGACCTCGAGGAGGGCACGACGATCGCGGACGTGATCGCGCGCTTCCGGGTTCCCGAGCGCAGCGCGCATCTCGTGCTCGTGAACGGGCTGTTCATCCCGCGCGAGGCGCGCGCGAGCCGGCGCCTTGCGGAGCACGACGAGCTCGCCGTGTGGCCGCCGATCGCGGGGGGCTGACGCCGGTGAGTTCGGGCTCGGCGTTCATCAACGGCCCGGTGCCAGAAACCTTCGAGCGGCAGATCAGCGCGACGCCGGCGCAGTTCGAGCGCGACCTGCGCAAGGCGTGGCCGGCCGGCGTCGCGACGGTCGCACCGGGGCATTTTCGGGTGCAGGACGGCTCAGCCGTGCTCGACCTCCGCGTCGAGTCGCGCGGCGTTCGTCGGCTCGGCATGTTCGAGTTGCCGCAGATCGCGGTCCAGTACTGCTTTTCGGGCGCCGGAGAAGCCGAGCGCGCCCGGCTGCTGCGCACGCTCGACCGCGCGATGCAGCGCGGCGGCGGCTGATCGGCGCTTCAGCTGCCGGTCCGCGGCGGGTTGTCGAAGCGGATGTGGTCGGGGGAGCTCGTCCCGCCCGTCATCACGAAGGTCATCGCTTCTTCCATCGTCCAGTCGGTCGGCACGACATCGACGAGCGGGACGATCTCGATATAGCCCGACGTCGGGTTCGGCGCCGTCGGCACGTAGACCGCGGCGATTTCCTCGCCGGTCTCCGAGTCGAGCATGACTTTCGTGACGAAGCCGACCGTCTTCATCTGCCGGTTGGGGAAGCTGATCAGGACGACGCGCTGGCCCTTCATCGGCGGCTTGCGCAGCGTCTCCAGAAAACGCTTTGTGCCGCCGTAGATCGTCTGCACGAGCGGCAGGCGGGCGAGCATCGCCTCGGCTGCGTCGAGCAGCTTCCGCCCGAGCACGAGCGACGCCATCACGCCGATCGCATACAGGCTGGCGAGCGTCAGCAGCACCGCGACGAGCTTCTGGAAGTCGGAGTCGAGCAGCCACGCGGCCGCGGTCCCGGACACCGGCGCGATGAGGCCCGCGGCCGCCCGCAGCAGCGGCGTTCCCATCGACGCGAGAATGCCGAGCAGAAAGTCGAACACCAGCCACGTCACCCACAGCGGCGCGACGGTAAAGAAGCCGATCAGGATGTAGCGGCCGAAATGATGAGTGGGGCGCGGCGGGACCGGACGGTCGGAATCGTCGGCGCTCATGGGAGGGCTTCTCCGGGAAATTTTCGCGCGGTGTGGACGAGGTTCAAAATCACGATGGCGTCAGCGCTGATTTTGACGAAGGCGATGTAGGGCAATCGTCGAATTACGAGCTCGCGTGCCCCCGGAATCCGGTCGCTTTCCCGGATGCGTTCCGGGAAAGGCGCGAGCGACTCGATCTGGGATATGAGGCGGCGGCTTACCGCTTCGGCCGTCGCCGGCCCCGCCTCCCTGAAGTAGTACGCGAGAATCTCTTCGAGATCGTCGAGCGCCGCACGCGTCCAGACGATCCTCATCGGGCAAAACGGTCCTTGAGCCGATCGCGCACGCGTTTCATGGCCTCGTCGTGTTCGACGATTTCCACTTTGCCGTCATCGACCTGTTCCAGCGTCCGGGAGACCTTTTCGAAGAGCCACCCGTCGTAGCCTGGCTCCTTATCGAGCAGGAGCTCCGGAAGTACCGTGTCGGCTGCGTCTTCAATCGAGATCATGATCCCGACTGGCCGGTCGTTCCTGGTAACCACGACCGGCTCGCGCCGGGCTGCATCGAGGAATTCGCCGAAGTGATTCTTGGCCTCGCGGGCGGACATGATCTTCATGACGAGTCTCCATTTAAATGTGTCCATTGTAACTATAGTGGGCATTCTGACCAACGTGTCCTTTACCTCGGCCGTCATGCCGTACGATCACGCCCGACTGTGGAAACCCGGGCCGATCCGCTATTCTCCGTGCCCATGTCCCTGTTCGCCGCGACCTTCTCCGAAGCCTTTTCGCTGCTCGCCTCGCTCGATCAGCGCGTCGCGGAAATCGTGCTGCTGTCGTTGCAGGTGAGCGGCACCGCGGTCGCCGTCGGCACGCTGATCGGTCTGCCGCTCGGCGCCTGCCTTGCGATCGGCAGTTTCCCGGGCAAACACGTGGCGTCGGTGCTGATGAACGGAATGATGGGCGCGCCGTCGGTCGTCGTCGGCGTCGTCGTCTACCTGCTGCTGTCGCGCTCGGGGCCGCTCGGCGACTTCGGCCTGCTGTACACGCCCGGCGCGATGGTGCTGGCGCAGAGCCTGCTCGTGATCCCGCTGATGGCGGCAATCAGCCGGCAGGTGATCGAGGACGCGTGGCAGCGCTATGCCGAGGAGTTGCGGGTGATGCGCTTCTCGTGGTGGCAGAGCGTGACGACCTTGCTGTACGACTGCCGGCATTCGCTTGTGGTCGCGCTGCTCGCCGGCCTCGGGCGCGCGATGAGCGAGGTCGGTGCGGTGATGATCGTCGGCGGCAACATCGATCGCTCGACGCGCGTGATGACGACGACGATCGCGCTCGAGACGAGCAAGGGCGACCTGCCGCTCGCGATTGCCCTCGGCATCGTGCTGATCGTAGTGATCCTCGGGCTCAACGCGTTCGCGTTCGCGCTGCGGGGCTGGGCGATGCGTCGTTACGGATGAGCAGCATGTTTCCACTGCGGCTTCGCGGTTTGCGCTTTCAGCCGAACGGACGGACGGTGCTCGACGGCGTCGATCTCGAACTCGGCGACGAGGGCATCACGCTGCTGCTCGGGCCGAACGGTGCGGGCAAGAGCGTGCTGCTGCGCACCTTGTGCGGGCTCGTCGAGCCGAGCGGCGGCGCGATCGACTGGGGCGGCGGCGCGCGGCCCGATTTCGGCGTGACGATGGTGTTCCAGCATCCGATGGTGCTGCGCGCGTCGGTGCTCGAAAACGTCGCGGTCGCGCTGAAACCGCGTGGCGTCGCACGACGGGAGCGCGCGCGCCGGGCGGCGGCCGTGCTGGCGCGGGTCGGGCTCGGCGGTCGCGAGGGCGACAGCGCGCGCCATCTGTCCGGCGGCGAAAAACAGCGTCTCGCGCTCGCGCGCGCGTGGATCACCGCGCCGAAACTGCTGCTCCTCGACGAACCGACCGCGAGCCTCGACCCTTCTGCGACCGCGGAAGTCGAGCGCATCGTGCGCGAGATCCGCACCGACGGCACGCGCATCCTGATGGCGACGCACAACCTCGGTCAGGCGACGCGGCTCGGCGACGACGTCGTGTTCATGAGCGCGGGCCGGGTGCGCGAGCACGCGCCGGTGCAGCGCTTCTTCGCGCGGCCCGCGTCCGAGGAGGCGCGCCTCTTCATTCAGGGCGAGTTGCCGTGGCGGCTGACGTTTTGATCGCCGTCCGGTCCCAGTACGGCACCGGGCCGAGGCGTTCGGCGAGATAGTCGACCAGCACGCGGACGCGGTGCGGCACGTAGCGCGTGCCCGGAAACACCGCATAGACCTGCAGCTGGGTCGACGAATATTCCGGCAGCAGTTCTTCGAGCAGCCCCGCCTGGACGGCCCTCGACGTGATGAACGTCGGCTGGTACGCGATGCCGAGGCCGCGGATCGCCGCTTCGAGCAGGGCGTCGCCGTTGTTCATGTGCATGCGCCCGCGCACCGGAATGGTCCGGATCTCGTCGCCGACCCGGAAGCGCCAGCCCGACGACGGCGCGAGCGTGTAGGTCAGGCAGTGGTGCTCCAGCAGTTCGTCCGGATGCTGCGGCCGGCCGTGGCGTTCTAGATAGGACGGCGCCGCGACTGCGACCATGTCGCTCGTCGTCAGCCGCCGCATCGCGAGGTTGGGGTCGATCTGTTGCGAGATGCGCACCGCGAAGTCCATCCCGCCTTCGATCAGATTGACCCGGCGGTCGCTGAACTCCAGGTCGACGGTCACGTCCGGATAGGTCGTCACGAAGTCCGAGATCAGCGGCACGAGGTGACGGATGCCGAAGCTCATCGGGACGCTGACGCGGATCGCGCCGCGCGGCGCCCGGTTCTCGCCGGCGAGGTCGCCTTCCGCGCTCTCGACCAGCGCGAGAATCTCCCGGCACTTCTCGAGGTAAGCGATTCCCGACGACGTGAGGCTCAGCCGGCGCGTGCTGCGCGCGAGCAGCTTGGTGCCGAGGTGCGCTTCGAGCCCGGCGATCTGGCGCGTGATTGCGGAGCGCGCGACGTTCAGATGGTCCGCGACGGCGGTGAAGCTGCCGGCTTCGGCGACCCGGACGAACACGTCCATGGCTTGCAGGCGATCCATTGTTTTCCTATCGGCAACAAAGAATTTGAAAATAGCTGCTATTTTCGAACCAATCAATCCCCTAAATTTCGCCCATCGATTCACGGCAGCGGGGGATACGGAAATGATTCTGGTGACGGGAGCAACCGGGCAGTTGGGACAGCGCATCGTCAGGCGCCTGTTCGCCGGTCTGTCCGAAACCGGCGCCGGACGTCTCGCCGCCAGCGTGCGCGATGTTTCCCGGGCCGCCGAACTCGCCGCCCGCGGCATCGACGTCCGGCGGGCCGATTTCGACGATCGCGAAACCCTGATGATGGCGTTTTCGGGCGTCGAGCGTCTGGTTTTGATCTCGACCGACGGGCCGAAGGACATCCGGATCGCGCAGCATCGCAATGCGATCGAGGCGGCGAAAGCGGCGGGCGTGGGTCACATCTATTACACCAGCTTCCTCGACGCCGACGCCGATTCGCCGTCCGAATTCGCGCAAGTGCACGCGGCGACCGAGGCGACGCTGGCCGGCTCCGGGCTCGACTTCACGCTGCTGCGCAACGGTCTGTATGCCGACTTCCTGCCGATGAACTTCGCCGCTGCGCTGGAAAGCGGCGTGCTGCAGTTGCCGGCGGGCGAGGGCAAGGTGAGCTACGTGTCGCGCAACGACCTCGCGGAGGCGATCGCCGCCGCCGTGCTCGCGCCGCGGCTCGAAAAGAAGGTGTACGAACTGACCGGACAAAGCGCTCACGACTACCGGGAACTTGCGGCGAAAGTCGGCCGCGCCGCCGGCAAGACGCTGCGCTACGAGCCGGTCTCGGAGGACGAGTACGTCGCGTCGCTCGAAGCTGCCGGACTGCCGGCGAAGTTCGCGCGTGCCCTCGGAAACATGTATTCGGCCGCCGCGGAGAATCGCTTCGCACGCACGACGACCGATTTTGCGGCGCTCGTCGGTCACCCGCCGCGGTCGATCGACTGCCTCGTGGCCGAGTTTTTCCGCGCGGCCTGAAAACCCGAAAACATAAAAGGAGAAAACTCCATGTCCCCCCAACCCCACTACTCCGCGCCCGCCCGCTGGGCGCACTGGACGACAGCGGCGCTGATGTTCGCGGCGTTCCCCCTCGGCGTGTACATGCACGAGCTGCCGCTGTCGCCCCTGAAGTTGCAGCTCATCTCGTATCACAAATGGATCGGCGTCGGTGTGCTGCTGCTGATCCTGCCGCGCTTGTTCGTGCGTCTGACGCGCCGCGCGCCCGCTCCGCTGCCGGCACCCGCCTGGCAGCAAAAGGTCGCCGGCCTCACCCACGTGCTGCTCTACGTGCTGATGATCGCGGTGCCGATGACCGGCTGGCTGATGAGTTCCGCGAAAGGCTTTCCGGTCGTGTTCCTCGGCGTCGTGCCGCTGCCCGACCTCGTCGGCAAGAGCGACGCGCTCGGCGACTTCTTTGCCACCGCGCACGTGACGCTCAATTACACCTTGCTCGCGCTCGTCGTGTTGCACGTTGCCGCCGCCGTGAAGCATCACCTGTTCGATCGTGACGCGACGCTGTCGCGCATGCTGCCCGCGCTCGCTCGCGCCCGATAAGAGGACTCCTGCCATGAAAATGCACTTTCCCCTGAATGCCGCGCTGTTCGCCCTCGGCCTGTCGCTCGGTGCGACGGCAATCGCCGCGCCGGCCCCCGCAAGCTTCAACCAGGTCGTCGCCGACAAGGGGCGCATCGACTTCGTGTTCAAGCAGATGAACGTGCCCATCGAAGGACATTTCCGGACGTTCAAGACGGATCTCGTCTTCGATCCTGCGGCGCCCGAGAAGTCGAGCGTGCGCCTCGAACTCGACCTCGCGAGCATCGACGCGGGTTCGTCGGAGGCCAACAAGGAAGTCGTCGGCAAGTCGTGGTTCAACGTCAAGCAGAACCCCAAAGCGACCTTCGTCTCGACCGCCGTCAAGCCGCTCGGCGGCAACCGCTACGAGGTCGCCGGCACGCTGACGATCAAGGGCAAGACGCAGACCGTCACCGCCCCGGTGACCGTCACGCAGCAGGGCAATACCGCGACCTTCGACGGCGGCTTCACGCTGAAGCGCCTCGAGTTCGCAATCGGCGACGGCATGTGGGCCGACACCTCGGTCGTCGCGAACGAGGTCGATGTCCGCTTCCATGCGGTCGCCGCCCGCAGTGGTGCCGCGAAGTGAACGAGTTTCCGGCAGTGCAATTTATTAATTCCCAACCCTCAATCCCCAACAAGGAAATCACGATGAACAAGCTTCTCCGTCTCGCTATCGCCTCCGGTTTCGCGGCCGCCGTCGCCGCCCCTGCGCTCGCCGCGCCTGAAACCTTCAATATCGACAACTCGCATACTTTCCCGCGCTTCGAGTACAACCACTTCGGTTACTCGACGCAGCAGAGCCGCTTCAACAAGACGACCGGCACGATCACGCTGGACCGCGCCGCGAAGACGGGTTCGGTCGACGTGACGATCGACGCCAAGTCGGTCGACACCGGTTTCGCGCTCTTCAACGAGCACATCCAGGGCGAGGACTACTTCCACACCGAGAAGTACCCGACGATCACGTTCAAGTCGACCGGCGTGAAGTTCGCCGGTGACAAGCTGGCGTCGGTCGCCGGCAACCTCACGATCAAGGGCGTCACGAAGCCGGTCACGCTCGACGTGACGTCGTTCCACTGCATGCCCCATCCGATGCTGAAGAAGCTCGGCTGCGGCGCGAATGCGACGACGATGATCAAGCGCTCGGAGTTCGGCGCCGGCGCGAACGCGCCCTACGTCAGCGACGAAGTGAAGCTTGTCATCGCCGTGGAAGCCGTGCAGCAGTAAGCACATGTCGAATCCGGAATCCATCGCCGGGTAATACGTCGCCTTCCGGTCAAACGGAAGGCGGCTTTTTGTCGTTCAGGGAGTCGTAAATGTCCAAAGAAACCGCGCAAATCGCGCAGAAATCCCCGTATCCCGTCGACGTCGAGGCGGGCAAGAGCTACTGGTGGTGCTCCTGTGGCAAGAGCGCCAAGCAGCCGTTCTGCGATGGCAGCCACCAGGGAACCGGCTTCGCACCGGTCGAATACAAGGCCGAGGAAAGCAAGACCGCGTACTTCTGCGGCTGTAAGCACGGCAACAACGGCGTGATGTGCGACGGAAGTCACCAGAAGCTGTAAGGAAGTCCGCCCGCTTCGCCGAACCGGAGGAAGCGGGCCGTTTCCCGCGCGTGCGTGGGGCGCAGCGCGGGGTGGTACGGGGGCGGACCGACCGTCTTCCCCCTGGGAATCGCCCTCTCGGACGTTCCCGATCGACGATCCAGGAGATCTGAAATGAAGCGCCTTTGCATGATTGCCGCCGTTCTTGCCGTCGGCGTCACGAGTTTCCCCGCCGCTGCCGGAGTCGATGCTTCGGCGGCCAACGCGCTGGTCCGCAAGAGCAAGTGCCTGACCTGTCACGCGATCGACAAGAAGAAGGACGGTCCCGCGTACAAGGAGGTCGCGGCGAAATACAAGGACAAGGCCGACGCGGAAGAAAAGTTGGTCAAGCACGTCACGGTGCCGAGCAAGGTCAAGGTCGATGGCAAGGAAGAGGACCACGAAACCCTGAAGACGGACGATCCGGTCGCGGTGAAGAACGTCGTCCAGTGGATTCTCTCGCTCTGAACCGCTGACCAATCAGGGGGCTGATCATGTTCAAAAAAATAACATCGTGGCTCGGCCGGCAGTCGCCGTGGGTGCTGCTGGCCGTCGGCGTCGTCGGTGCGCTCGTCATCGGCGGCGGCGCGACCGCCGGCATGGCATGGACGAATACCGAGGCGTTCTGTACGGGATGCCATGAAATGCGGGACAACGTCTATGCCGAGTTCAAGGAATCGCCGCACGACCGCAACGCCTCCGGCGTTCGCGCGAAGTGCCCCGATTGCCACGTGCCCCGTGAAACGGTCGACCTGCTGATCCGCAAGGTTCAGGCATCCGGCGAGTTGTGGGCGAAGCTGACCGGCAAGATCGACACGCGCGAACAGTTCGAAGAGCACCGCTACCAGCTCGCGGTGAACGTCTGGAAGCGCATGAAGACCACCGATTCGCGCGAGTGCCGCCACTGCCACACGCAGGCCGCGATGGTCCCCGACCTGCAGTCGGAACGCGCCCAGACCCGTCACGCGAAGGCCGAGCGTGAAGGCATGACCTGCATCGACTGCCACTTCGGCATCGCGCACCAGGAGCCGGAAGGCCCCGGTCCGCAGGAAATCGACTTCACGAAGCTGTAATCGTCCGCCGCGGCGGTTCCCGGCGCGCCTCCCGAAACGAAAGGGAAGGGCGCGCCGCCGACCGCCGCGGCTTTTTTTTTTTTCGAAACGGCGGCTGCGGTCATCGTTTTCCGCCAGTTCCGCCAGTTCCGCCAGTTCCGCCAGTTCCGCCAGTTCCGCCAGTTCCGCCAGCGCACCCGCACCGCGCGCCCTGTTTCTCCCCGGCCTCCACATCCTCTCGATCCATTCGCCGCCTTCGCGGTCGCCGGCGTCGCTGTGATTTCAACGGCATATGCAGATGCCCGTGATCTGGCGGCCGACGGAGCGTTCTCAACCCGTCGGCCTAAATCCAACCCGCTCTTGCGGCAACTATGCGATGGTTACGCCCTTCCGGGCGTCGGTATCCTGTCGTCCGGCGAATCGGGTTGTTTTGAGGATCGAGAAGCCGTGAGCGAAGAATTGAAGATCGTGTGGCAGGAAGATGGCGAGGAGCGCTCGGCGCGCTGGCGGTCGGAGAGCGGCGCTCGGCCGCCGAAGCGGATCGTCGTCGCCGACGACACGATGCCCGCCGACATCGCTTACCGTCACGCGTGCGAGGGCACCGGCTTGCTGTGGCGCGGGGATTTCAACAACGCGCGGCTGTTGCTGCAGGCGATTGCGCGGCGGATCGAACGCAAGCCGGCGAAGGCGGGGAAGGGCGGCAAGGCCGGAAAGGCGGCGAACGCGGCGCGCAAGGCGGCGCGCGCTGCGGCGGCTCCGTCGGGTGGGCCGGCAACCGTCACTGCGCCGGGGGCCGGATTGGCGTCCGGGAGCGCCACCCCCGGCGGTGCGATGCCGGAGGCGTTTCATCTGCATCGTCAGGCGCAGGCGCAGCGCGCCCGCACACTGGGCATGTTGCTGGTGCCGTTCGATGCCGATTACCGCATTCCGCTGCGGCGCGCCCCCGACGTCCGCGACGCATGCGAGGAGGCTTACGGGCCGCCGGACGGTGCTTTCGTTGCGTCGCTGCGCGAGTTGCAGGGACTTGTCGGTGCGCACGAGTGGCGCAAGAAGGGCGTGATGATTCCGGCGCTCGGCGCGCCTATCCATCCGCATTACGGCGTGTTCTCGCCGGTGCGCGGGGAGTACGTCGATCTCGTCGCACAAGCGCCGCTGCCGGCGGGCGCGAGCGAGCTCGCGTTCGACATCGGCACCGGCACCGCCGTGCTGGCGGCCGTGCTCGCGCAGCGCGGGGTTCGACGCGTCGTCGCCACCGAGCAGGACGAGCGGGCGCTGGCGTGCGCGCGCGAGAACGTCGCCCGGCTCGGGCTCTCGCGGCAGATCGAAGTCGTCGAAGCGGACCTTTTTCCCGCGGGGCGTGCTCCGCTCGTTGTCTGCAACCCGCCGTGGGTGCCGGCGCGGCCCAGTTCGCCGGTCGAACATGCGGTCTATGATCCGGACAGCCGCATGTTGCGCGGCTTTCTCGCCGGTCTTGCGGCGCATCTCGCGCCGCAGGGCGAGGGCTGGCTGATCCTGTCCGATCTCGCGGAGCACCTCCGCTTGCGCTCGCGCGACGATTTCCTCGCGATGATCGAAGCTGCCGGGCTGCACGTCGTGGGGCGGTTGGATGCACGCCCGCGGCATCCGCGCGCGTCGGACGCGGACGACGCGCTATACGCGGCGCGGGCGGCCGAAGTCACGTCGTTGTGGCGGCTCGCGGTTCGTTGATATCGCGCTCGTCTTGCAGCCTCGCTTGCGACGCCCGGACGAGCGCTTCGAGTTCGTCGGGATCGGCCACGTGCGGCCGATAAGAGCGGAAGTCGCATCCATCGACCGCGACTCTATGGCAAAGGCCTCGAATGAAATTCGCTCCCCGGCCCGGGCGGGACTGCGGATTGCATGCCGAATCGGCGGTGCGGGGCCTGCCGGCACTGTTCGGTCAGGCACCCGTCGTTTCGGCACCCAATCGGAAGGAGCGAGCAATGAACTGGGATCGCATCGAAGGCAACTGGAAGCAGTTCAAGGGCAACATGAAGGAGCAGTGGGGAAAGATTACCGACGACGATCTCGACGTGATCGCGGGCAAACGGGATCAGCTCGCCGGGCGGATTCAGGAAACCTACGGCATCTCGAAGGACGAAGCGGAGCGGCAGATCGCTGACTGGGAAGCGCGGCAGAAGCTCTGACGTCTAGACGCGAGCGCTGCGCGGGGGCGCCGGACGATCTGCCCGCGGGAACGGGCCCGGATGCACCCCGAAATAGACGAAGGCCCCTCGGAAGGGGCCTTCGATTCGGCGCCGAGTCGGGCCGGCGGCCGGATTGCCCGACTTGCGCTCTTACGCCGAGCGCTTGCCCTGGGTGGCGGAGGTGAAGGCCCGCTGCCCCGCCTCGACGGCCTCAGTGGCGTTTTCGGTCGCCATGGTCGAGAAGCGGCGGACGCCCGTGTTGAACGCGTCGAACGCGGCGCTCCAGTCGGTCGGCAGGGAGAACATGCTGTTCGGACCGGCGAATTGGGTCAGCATCACCTTCATCACTTCCTGCTGGGTTCCGACGATGATCTCGAATGCATCGCGGCTGTACTCCTGCGCGCAATCGAGCATCGGCTGGAACACGCCTTGAAGCTCCTGGGGCGAGCGTGCGCCGGAAGTCGAGCGCGTCGCTTCGGCGGTCTTCTCTACCGATTCCCGCATCGTGTTGAGGTTGAGTTCCAGCAGGCGCTGTGCGCTCGTCATGTACAGGCTGGAGATCGTGCGGACCGCGTCGACCATGGCCTCGCCGCCGGCGAGGAGGTTGTTCGATTGAAAAGGCATGGTGTCTCCTATTGGCCTTCGTGTTGATCGGACACGAGTTCCCGCGGCTTGTGTCGCTACCCGCGCCGGGATCCTGTGTACGTCGTGCTGCACTGCAGCAGAACCTTCAGTATGGCGGCTGCCGACACAGAAGCAAGCTTTGATTCAATACCGGATGTTTCCGTACCCGGCAGTCACGCGCCGAAAAGGCCGACGACCCCGATAATGATCAGATAGATCGCGACGATGAAGTTCAGTAACCGCGGCATCACAAGAATCAGGATGCCGGCAATCAGCGCGACGACCGGGCCGATGCTCAGATGAAGATCCATTGCGTGACTCCTCGACGACTTGTTGCGGAAAGGGGTTTTACTTGCCTGCGGCTTTCGCCTCCTGGATGAGCTTTCCGCACTGGCTGTCCATCCCCGGGCCGGTTTCGATCAGCGGAATCAGCGCAAGCAAGGGGTTGATGAAACCGAGCGCGACCGCCCCGAGCCCGCGCGCGGCGACGCGCCCGGTGTCGATCGAGGGCTCGGGATTCGCGAATGTGCCGCGGATGTAGATCGGGCTCGGCAGCGCGACGGCGGTCGTGATCTTCGTATCGGGAACGAGCGTCAGGTCGAGCGTTTCCTTGCCGAGGTCGATCGTTCCCGAGCCGTTGATCCGCGTGACGCTGGTGTCGAACACCAGCGCATTGGTCTCCATGACCCCGTCCTTGATGCCGAAGTCGCCGATCACGCAGCGGATCTCGGCGAGTTCGTCGCCGGCGACCTTCAGCCGCAGCATCTCCAACAGGTGCAGCCCGATCGCTTCCATCAGGAAGCGGCTGATCTTGCCGTCGGCGACCATCAGCGCCGCTTTGCCGTCGGCGCTGCCGAGCATCGCCGCCACCGTGTCGCCTTTTCCTTTCAGGTCGAACTCGCCGTTGAGTTCGCCGATGCTCGACTTCGACTTGTCTAGGGTCGGAAAGAGCTCGGCGAGACGGAGCTGGCGGACGCCGAGCTCGAGGCGAGCGTTCAGCGGCTCGCTCTTGCCGTCAAGCCTGATCGTGCCGGCGAGCGTCCCGCCCGCGAAGCCGAACTTGAGCGGGTCGAGCGTCACCACCGAGTCGCGCAGCTGCAGACGGGTGTCGAGGTTTTCGATCGGCAGCGCTTCGGGACGGCGGATCGTCCCGGCTTTCAGCGTCACATCCGCGTCGACCGTGTCCCAGCGGTCGGTGCGGAACGGCGTCTGCGGCAGCACCTTGCGGCGGCCTTTGGCCGGACCCGCTTCATCCTCTTTGGCGCCGCCTTTCGCGCCGACGACCGGCCCCAGGTCGGCGAAATCGAGCGTCTTGAACGTCAGCGCGCCATGCAGGTAGGGCCGCTCGCCGTCGGTGTCGACCTGCAGCGTGCCCGCCACCTCGCTCTTGCCGATCGAACCGGAAAATTCTTCATAGCGCCACGTCTTGCCGTCGCGGACAAGATGGCCCTCGGTCCGGTATTCGGGGGTTTCGGGCAGCGCGATGCCGATCAGCGGGAACAGCCGTTCGAGACTCGCGCCGCGCAGGTCCACGTCGAGATCGATCGCGCTGAACTTCAGCAGGCTCGTGATGGTGCCGTCGGCCTTCACCCGTGTGCGGCCGAAGCTCGCCTCGACGTCGAGCGGATAGGGCGTCGCGTCGTCGCGCAGCGCGAGCACCGGTCCTCCTGTGCCGCGCGCCTGCATCGCCATCCCCTTGTAGCGGCCCTTGGCGTCGAAGCGGATGCCGGCATCGCTCCCGCCCTGCGGCGCGGCGGCCTTGCCCTCGGCCGCGGCGGCGTCGGACTTGCCGCGTTCGACGGGGGGGCGCTCGGCAGCTTCGTCCGTGGTCGACACGTCCGCGTCGATTCGCGTCTCCTGTGCCGGCTCGAAGTAGCGGATGTGCCCGTCGTGCAGCGACAGCGTGCCGATCTCCAAGCGCGCGCCTTCGTCTTTCTGCTCGCGGTCGAGCAGCCAGTTCCGCCGGCCGTCCGGGTGCTGTTCGAGGAAGACCTCCACGGTGTCGAGATCGATCTCCGGCAGCTCGACGTGGCGCCTGAGCAACTGGGGCAGGCTGACGCCGACGGTGATGTTCTCGGCCGTCACCATCTGCTCGCCCTCGGCCCATTCCGGGTTCGCGAAGCTCACGCCCGCGGCACTGAGCCGCGTCACCGGCCAGCCCCAGTCGATGTCCAGATCGCCGTCGATGACGAGCTCGCGCCCGGTCTTCTCGGTCGTCTGTCGCATGATCGGGCCGCGCAGCCAGTTCGGGTCGAACAGCAGCACGAAGAGTGCGATGAGCACGACGAAGCCGAGCAGAACCCAGCCGGCGACGCGCGCGACGCGGCCCGCTGTCATCGCGCGCGGCTCCGTGAATCACGCGCGGCGCCGCAGGGGGCGTCGGGGAAAGCGGCGGAAGCGATCAGGGGCATGGGGGCTGGCTCGAGAAATCCGTCGCCGGGGTGCAGCAAACCGGGTTCCCGGGATGCGCGATCGCGGACCGCTTCCGACCTTCACGCTTTCTTCTTCGGGCGTTTGGCACTCGGTGGTCGCGGCGGAGCCGGGAGTTTGGGGCGGCTCGGCGCCGGCGGAGCAGGGCTGCCGCGGAGACGCGCCGCCAGCTTGTCGAGTCGGGCGGCGAGCGCAGCGTCGCCACGCCGGCCGCGCAGCGCGGCAAAGCGGGCGAGCAGGCCGATCTCCTTCGCGGCCGCGTCGAACCGGTGCGCGCCCTGCAGCATTTGGCCCGCCGCGTCGCGGTAGATCCGTTCTAGGTCGTCGACATCCCTGTCGCGCAGGCCCGCGACCAGGCGCAGCGTGAATTCGGCGTCGGCGGGTTTCATCGCGTCGAGGAAATCATCGCTGCCGGAGAATCGGCGGTGCGCCGCATCGGCGTTGCGCGTCGCGAGTGCGGCCAGATGTTTCCGCGCGTCGTCCGCCTCGTCCGCGAGCAGCAGCCAGTCGAACTGCAGTCTCTTCGTCGTCGCGCCGACGTCGGTCGCCAGCGCATCGGTGCTGTCCGCGCCGCATGCGTAGGCGTCGCGGCCTTCGCGCAGCACGGTTTCGACCTTGGTCCAGGCGCCGCCCGTTGCGGCGAGGATCGCCGCCTTGCGGGTCAATGCGCTGCCGAGCGCCTCGCAGCGTTCCATCGGCCCCGCGACGCCTGTCGCCGCGTCGGGGTGAGAGCACAGGTCGATCAGCCCGCGCAGGCGGACGATCGCGCGGTCGATCAGCGCGAGGTCGCCGCGGGCTTCGCCGGTGCGCACTTCGAGGTCCGCGAGCTGTTCGATGATCCGTATCGGCACGCGCCCGTGATGGTCCTCGACCTCGATCGCGCGGCAGTACGCCGCGCAGGCGGGCTCGAACGCGTCCGCGCCGAGTTCGCCATAGACCGCGCCGAGCGCCGCCTGCACTTCGGGAAGCGCCTGCCAGCCGGCCGGCGCCGAGCCGAGCAGCGCCGCGAGGCGGCCTTCGAGCGTCGCCCGGTCGACGCGGTCGTGGCCGAGATCGACCCGCGCCCCTGCGAGGGTGCTCAGCAACTCGGCCGGCGAGACCATACCGGCCGTGCCCCAGCCCGGCGTTTCCTCGCGCGGGGGCTCCAGCATGTGTTCGGGCTCTCCGTAGGCCTGGTAGGCGCCCCAGGTGTTGTACTGCGGAAACCGCTCCCAGGTCGCGCGCCGCGCGGCGAACACCGCGGCGCCGAACGGCTGGCCGCGCGCGACGAAGGCGTCGAAGAAGGTCGTCGCGAAGGTCTGGGCGGCAGCGTCGTTGACCTGCCAGCCGGCGACGACGACGCAGCGCACGCCGATCTCGATCAGCTCGCGCGCGAGGCTGTACGCGAGCCGGTTCGCGGTTTCGGGGCTCGCGCTCATCGCGCCGAGATGGCAGCAGTTGAGGAACACGAGCTCGGGCACGGCTTCCATCTGTCCGATCTCCGCCGCGGTGAGCAGCAGGCCGTCCGACAGCACGACGCCGGTGCGGGCGCGGCCGTCGTGCGCGACGACCTGGAACACGCCGTGCGCGGCGATCGCGAGGATGCGCCACGCTTGCCGGAACAGGCGCGCGAAGACGTCGAGCGCCTCGAGCCCTTCTCCGTGGCTGACTTCGTACCCGCACTGCAGCAGAAGGTCGCGGATCGCCGCCCCTTCCGTGGCCGCGCCGGGGAGATCGGGGAGGCCGTCGTTCGCGGGCACGGCCAGGGGGACCGAGTCCGGGACCGCCACCGGCGCCGGCACCGGCGCGCCGGAAGCCCCGAACGCGGAGAGGAAGCCGCGCGTCGACGGGTTGGCGATGATGCAGGCGACCTTGCGCGTGAGGATCAGCGGATTGCGGCGGTATCGCGTCGACTCGAACTTGCGCACCATCGCGGTCTTCAGCGCCATCGGCTGGTCCTCGGCCTGCAGCATTTCCCACGGCAGGTTCGCGGTGTAGCCGTCGACGACGAGCACGAGCTTTTCGGTGTCGCGCGCGGCGGCCTTGAAATCGAGCGGAATCATCAGCTGGAACAGCGTGCGGGCCAGGTCCGCGCTGTACTCGTCACGGTGGATCGCGTTCTTCACGAGCGCTTCGATGAGCCCGGGCTGGCGCTGCTGGACGACGCTCTCGGCGCGCGCGCGTTCCGACAGGAAGACGTACTTGAGGCGCGTTGCGACCGGGCGCGACGGCGGCTGCAGCGCGCCGCCCGGCAGCGGCGACGGACGCAGACCGGCGTCGTCGGGGCGGTCGGCGTCTGTGACGATCAGCCGCGGCCAGTAGCCGAAGCGCGCGAAAACCGCGAGGCGCGGGCGCGCGCCTTCGCCTTCGCGCAGCTCCTCGGCGGTGTCGATGCGCGCCTCGAGCCGGCGCAGGTCGGCGGCGATGCGCTCGGGCAGCGCGCGCACCGCGTGTGCGGCGGTGATCGCGGTGTCGAGAAACAGCTCGATCAGTTCGAGCCGCGCGACGCGCAGCCGTGCTCGCGGCATCGCGTCGGCGAACTGCCGGTTCGCCGCGATCACGCCGCGCACGATCATCGCGACCGAGTCTTCGACGTTGATATGTGCGGTCGAGTTGTAGCCGACGAGCAGGCTCGCGAGGGTCAGGTCGCCATCGGACCCGTTCTCGCCGGCGCCCGCGTCCGCCGTGCCCTGGCGGTCGAGCGAATGCAGCAGGAAGCGCAGCACGCCGGCGCGGACGGTCTCGCCGATGTCCATCGTCGTGAGGTCGCCGAAGCGCCCGAGACCGACGATGACCGCGCCGCGGCCGGTGCCGCGCAGCCGGTCTTCGGCGCCGCGCGCCTGCAGCACGATCGCGCTCGACCCGACCTCGCCGGCATACACGCCGAGCCGCTCGCGCTGACGCAGTGCGCCCTGCACGAGATAGCGGTCGATGCTCAGCTCGGCGCCCGCGATCGGGTCGCCGATGTAGTGGCCGCAGATCACCGGCTGGCGCGCGAAGCGCAGGTCCATCGCGGTCACCGAGACGTGCAGCGACTGCACCGCGGCGGCGGGCCGGCGTGGTTGCGGGCGCGTCCCGATGATGCTGCGCGCGAGCTCTTCCTCGGTCGGCAGCACGGGCGGCGGCGCGTCGTAGCGGACCGTCGCCGCGGCGGCACCGCGCAGCGCCGGCACGCGGCCGAGCCGCGCCGTGCTGCCGGTCTCCAGCAGATCGACGAGCGCCGGGAAGTGCTCGCGCGTGTCCGCGAGCCCGCCATGGTCTGCCGGCATGAACCAGCACTGTTCGTCGGGCAGGTTCGCGAGGCGCCCCGATGCCCAGCTCACAGAGCCGTCGCCTTCGGGCGTGCCGACCATCTTCAGGCGGTCACCGTCGAGCACCAGGCCGCAAGGCGTGTTCTCCGCCTTGCCGAACACGTAATGGACGCGCTCGACCGGTTGCGGAGCGTCGTTCGTCGCCAGCAGTCCCTGCCACAGCGCGCGTGCCTGCGCGACGGTGTCGGCGACGGGCGTGGCACCCACGCGGTCGCCGAACCAGCGGTCCCGGTTGAGCTGCGCGAGCGCCGGCCACACGGCGGCGTCGAGATAGCCGTGTTCCCAGCTCGGGCCGCTGTCGATGAAATCCGGCCGCGGCAGCAGCTGCAGCGCGCCGGGAAAACCTCCGACGATGTCGAGGACGTCCTGCAGGTCGTGGACGAGATCGAGGTGCGTGAGCTTGCGCATCGTGTCCGACTTGCCGAGCAGCGCTTCGACCATCATGTGCGAGCCGTTGTTCGGCGTGCCGAGCATCACGAGCCGGCTGCCGGGGCGGCGCACGGCTTCCGCCCAGAGTTGCGGATGCTTCGCGATCATCGCGCGGGCGACGACGCCGCCCAGGCTGTGCGCGAGCAGACGCACCGGCTGGCTGGGGTGCTCCGCGAGCGCCTGCTTCACGAGGTCGGCGAGGCGGTCCGCCGCCGCACCGTCGGCCTGCAGCGGGCGCCGCCAGTCGTACGGGCAGCGGATCACGAAATGGCTGCCCGCGAGATGTTCCGTGAGCTCGCCGTACGCCATGTCGAACAGGTCTTCCTCGTGCACGTCCGGCCGGTCGAAGCGGATCTTCGACAGACCTCCGGTCGCGAGGTCGAAAAAGTCGAACCACACGCGGTCGCCGTCGCCGGGCGGACGGTCGGCGGCGCGGATCTCCAGGTGCGAACCCATGATGCCCGGCAGCACGATCACGACCGGCCGCGTGTCGGGCAGCGGCGGGGCACGCAGCGCCGCACGGGACCGCGCCGCTGCCACGTCGGGTTCGCCGCGGCGCACGAGGGGGGCGAACACGGGCAGAGCCGCGGGATCGTCCGCCGTCAGCCAGTCGCGCAACGCGCCGCGCGTGCTGCGGTTCGCGAAATAGCTGAAATGATTGACCGAGGCTCCCTGGTCGAAGAGGTAGCGCGCGCCGTTGCGCGTGGCGAGGCCGGCGTACATCGACTCGGTATCGACGACGAGGTCGTTGTCGACGCGGTCGAAGAGCATCCAGTCCGTGAAGCACGCGCCGAGCCGCTTCAGCACGCTGCCGCCTTCGACGTCGCCGCTGACGATCGCCATGTCGATGCCCTGCTTGCGCTGCGCGCCGGCGAGCAGCGTCGCCATCGGCGCGTCGGTCAGCATCGCCTCGATGCCCGGCAGCAGGCGCGGTTCGATCCGCTTGTCGGCGATCTCTAGCACGATGCGTTTTAGCGCGGACAGCGCCGCGCCGCCGGCCGGTCCGGCGACCGCGCCGACGAAGCGGCCGGTCAGGCTCAGCAGCGCCGACATGAAGACGTCGAGGTTGTCGGACAGCAGCAGCGTGCCGCGCGACGGAGACGCGACGCGGATGTAGCGCTCGATGCGGAAGTTCTTCGTTTCGAGTTCGCGTCGCAGCGCCCGCAGCGATTCCTGCTCGCGGGCGGCGAAAAGGTCGCGAAGCTGCTTCTGCTGCGTCGTTTCGACAGTGTTCGGCGGCGCGGCGCGGCGGTACGCGGCGATCTCGGCTTCCGACAGGCCGGCCAGACACAGCAGGTCGCCGACGAGGCCGCCGCGCGAATGCGTGACGAGCGACAGGCGGGCTTCGGCCGGCAGCGCGCGGGCGAGCGCGATCGCGTTGTCGATCGGGCTCTCGGAAAAGGTGCGGTGCTCGAAGCCGAACATGCGCCCGCCGAAGCGTCGCGCGAGCGGCTCCCAGTCGCCGGCGGCGCTGCCGCTGCGCAAGTCCTTGAAGCTGCCGAGCGTGTGCGAGCCGGTGCCGTGGATGAAAAGCAGCATCGGGGCGTCCGCGCCGGCCGCGAGGCGGGCGTCCCCCGGCTCGCAGCGGTCCGACGCCGCGAGCGTGCCGCCGTTGCGCCACTGGTAGATCCCCGGCTCGCCCGGCAGCCGGTTCTCGATCGCCCACATCAGCGCCTTCGCACCGAGCCACGACGCCCCACCGGAGGCGAGCTCCCCCGCGCCGTCGCCGAGCCATTCGGCGAGCCATTCCTTCGCCTTGTCGAGGGCGGCGTCGGTGATCGAGTCGCTGCCCAACGACAGCACCGACATTCCGGACCAGATCCAGTCCGTGATGCCGCGCGCGGCGGCCGTCGGATCGCGCAATGCGCCGACGTCGAGCGAGCCGTCGGCGCCGAGGGCTTCGGGGTGGACGCGGGCGAGATCCTCGCGCAGCTTGTCGGCGCGCATGCATACGCTCGTACCGTCGTCGGTTTCGAGCGCGAGGAGCCGGTCGTTGCCGACCGCTGCCGTGGTTTCGTCGCCCCCGGCGCGCCCGGGCGCGACGAGGCTGTAACGGGCTTCGACCTTGAGGACGCGGTCGAGGAACGGGTCTGCCGTGCCGTCGCCGGCCCGGCTCCCCGCCGCGAGTGCCGGCGGCAAGGCGTCGCGCACGCCCGTCACGGGAAGGGGCTTGCCCGGCAGGCGGATCTCGATTTGCCCCGGTTTCGTCATCGTCGGCATCAGGAGCCCGTCGGTCGGTGGTTGCAGCGGGCAGGGAAACCGGACTTCGACGAGCCCGTTCCGAGCGCGCGAAGAACTCCACCCGAACGGTATCCGGTGGCCGGTAAGAAACCATCAGACCCGACCCTGCCGTTCGGGCCGAGCCTGTCGAAACTCTTCCATCTCGCTTCGACCGTTCAGGACGAACGGCCGTATCGGATCGTTGCCTCGAAAAGCGTGGAGTTCGCTACGGCGCCGTTCGGAGCCGCTGTTCCCGTGGCTTTCGACGATCTCGGTGTAGAGGCCCGCTGCGGCTTTGTCAAATCGCATACCGGCGCAAAGGACACGTGCGTCGGACAAGGCGATTCGCGTTCAACCGACTCCCGCCGTCCGCCGGTCCGCAGGGGTGTCAGATCGGTCGAACGGCGCGGGCTGCCGGTCGTTGTTTTCGTACGCGAGCCCGCGGATTTCCGGATGCCGAGACCGTGCGTTGTCGTCCCCGGACGACAGGCGCTTTTGCCGGTGGTATGCGCTCGTCGGGCCGTCGGCGTGGCGCCGGCCGTCGGGCAACGGCGACAGGTTCGCTACCGCCGTCATGTCCTCTGCATTCCCCGCAGGCCTCGAAACCCGCGCCATGCAAGGCGATTGGGGCGGCTGGCATCGCAGTTGCGTTACCGAGTCCAGCCGATGTTCGAACGGCTGCTCGACCAAACCCATAGGAGATGGACGATGAAACGCAAACTCACGCTCACAGCACTGGTTATGGCTGCTTCGCTTCCGATGGCGGTACTCGCGCAGGGCGGTTACCAGGACTCGACTCCTCGCACCGACTCGGCCCAACCGAAGGGAACTCAGGGCGGAGCGGCGACGCCGGATGCGGCTGCCACCCCCGGCGCCACGAGCGGTGACACGTCGTCGCTCTTCAAGGAACTAGACCGCGACAAGGACGGACAGATCAGCAAGGAGGAGGCCAAGCGCTCGGCCGACGTGCAGGCGCGCTTCGACGAACTCGATGCGAACCGTGACGGCAAGGTGTCGATGAGCGAGTGGAACAGCAGTCCGAAGAGGAAGGTCATGCCGTAAGCGGCTTCCCCCTCGGGTCGCTTCCGGTCCGGGGGATGCCACCTTCAGGCCCGGCCCCCTTCCGCAGGAGGGGCGGCCGGGCGGGCTTCCATGTCCAGACGCCAGGAGGAACGCAACGATGACCACATTTGCCCGCCTGTTGTTCTCCACCCTGTTCCTGTTCGTCGCGACTCCCGGGGTGGCGCAGGAGCGTGCGCCGGAGGAACTGGTGAAGAGCGTCACCGAGGAGGTCCTGGCGATTCTGCGCGATGACCGGCAGATCCAGAGCGGCGACACGAAGCGTGCCGCCGAACTGATCGAGACCCGCATCGCCCCGCATTTCGATTTCCCGCGCATCACGGCGCTCGCCGTCGGCCGGGCATGGGGCCAGGCCGATGCCAGCCAGCGCGCGGCACTGACCGAGGAGTTCCGAAAACTTCTGGTCCGCACGTACGCGAATTCGCTGACGCGATATCGCGAACAGACCGTGACTTTCAAACCGCTGCGACCCGGCACCGACGCGAACGAGGTCATGGTCAGCAGCCAGATCAATCAGCCCGGCGGTCAGCCGGTCGCACTCGACTACCGCCTCTCGCGCACGCCGAACGGGTGGAAGGTCATCGATGTCGCGGTCGCGAACGTCAGCCTCGTGACGAGCTATCGCAGCAGCTTCGCGTCGGAGGTCAGGAGTGGCGGCGTCGACGGACTGCTGAAGGCGTTGCAGGCGAAGAACCGCGACGTGCAGACGCCGGCGACTTCGCCGACGCCAGGTTGAGCGGGGCCGCGTGATGAATCTGCGACCGCCATGCCGGATGTCCCCGGCGCATTGGCACGCGAGCCGCTACGAGTCGCAGCCGGGCGCCGGGGCACAGCGGCGCCCGCGGCGAGCCCGCGGCCACCGCCGCGACGTTGTCGAAAACGCGGGACGGAGCTTTATCGGCTGCCCAGGCGGCGCGCATTCGCGGTCGCCCTGGCGTGGATCGGCTTGAGGACGGAGTGCGCGAGCCGGGCTGCCGAGCCCGCGAACCCGGCCGGGTCGACCGCCGGGGCCCGCATCGCGTCGAAAAGGGCGCCCTGGCGCTCGAACGATGCCGCCAACGACGGACTGGTCGCGAGCGACCACATCGCGCTCACGCCGGCAAGCATTTGCGTCGAAGCCTCGGTCCACATGCGGCCGTTGATCCGGATCAGGCGCTCGGTCATCGCGCGCGCCGACTCGGTCGCCGCTTCGATCTTTTCCTGTCCCATCAACGTGAATTCCCGCTGATCGTGCTCGTTCGGGCTCAAGCCTGCACCGGCGATCCGCGTCGTCCGATGTCCGATCACCTGGGCGGAGGCGACCATCATCTCCGCGGTCTTGAGTGCGAGGTTCGTCCATTGCAGGAACGGGTCAGCGGACAAGCCGCGGGTTTGCGATCGTGTCGTCAAAAGTTTATCTACCTGCGAATACGGAGGCTCCCGCCGCAGAAGGCGGTGTCGGAAGTCCTCGTGGAAAATTGTGGAAGCGCACGCGTGAGCCGCGGCGGACGCAAAAGGGTATCAGGAAAGCCCGCCACCCGATGCGTCCGTTTGTAAGGCGAGCGGTGCGGCGGGCTTGACCTCATCTCGCGTGGCGGGCATCGTCGGGCGCGGGCGAAAGAAGGGGGACGATCGATGCGGGAGAAGGGCGGCGAGCGATGCGGGAGTTCCGGTTCACCGCTATGGACCCGGCACCTTACCGTTCGGGCTGAGCTTGTCGAAGCCCTGGCAACGCCCTTCGACACTCAGGGCGAACGGCTGTATTGATTTGCCGGACTAATAACAGGCGGCGGCGCGATTGCGCTGCTTCTCGACGAGATCATGATTCTGACCAAGCTTACCCGCAGCCCGGGCGTCGGCGCAGCGCTGCTGGCGGCGTTGCTGTTCGGGGCCGGGACACCGCTCGCGAAGCGGCTGCTCGACGGCGTCGATCCGTGGCTGCTCGCGGGTTTGCTGTATCTCGGGTCGGGGCTCGGGCTGTGGCTCTATCGCCGCGTCTCGCGCCAGCCGGCGGTGCGGCTTGCGCGCGGTGAGGCCGGCTGGTTCGTCGCGGCGATTGCGGCGGGCGGCGTCGCCGGGCCGGTGCTGCTGATGTTCGGTCTCGCGGGCATGCCCGCGTCGGACGCGTCGCTGCTGCTCAACGCTGAAGGGGTATTCACCGCGCTGCTCGCGTGGTTCGTGTTCGGCGAGAGCGTCGACCGGCGCATCGCGCTCGGCATGTTCGCGATCGTCGCCGGCGCGCTCGTACTGGCCTGGCCGGGTGAGGCGCGGTTCGCCGGGCTCGTGCCGACGCTGCTGATCCTCGGCGCCTGTTTCGCGTGGGGCCTCGACAACAACTTCACCCGCAAGGTGTCGCTCGCCGATGCGACGTGGGTCGCGTCGGTGAAAGGACTCGCGGCGGGCGTCGTCAACCTCGGCTTGGCCTTCGCGCTCGGCGCCGAGCTGCCGGCGCCTGCCGAGGCCGCTGCCGCGATGGGCGTCGGCCTGCTCGCGTACGGCGTGAGCCTCGCGCTATTCGTCGTCGGGTTGCGCGAACTCGGCACCGCCCGCGCCGGCGCGTATTTCAGCGTCGCGCCATTTTTCGGCGCGCTGCTCGCGGTGCTGCTCGGCGAGCCGCTGACGCTGCCGCTCATTGCCGCGGGCTTGTTGATGGCCGTCGGCGTCTGGCTGCACCTCACCGAGCGGCACGAGCACGAGCATCGGCACGAGGCGATCGCGCACGACCATCAGCACGTCCACGACGACCACCATCGCCACGATCACGACTTCGACTGGGACGGCCGCGAACCGCACCGCCATCGGCATCGGCACGAACCAATGGACCACATGCACGCGCACTTCCCCGACGCGCATCATCGTCATCGACATTGAGCCGGAAATCCGCGGACGAACGCGCGGCGAGGGAGGGGGGCGGCTGGCGAGGCCCGGGCTTACGAAGCGGTATTCGAGACCGGTTGCGCCGGCGCGGCGATCGGCTGCAGCTTCCGAAGTTGCCATGCGGCGGCGAGGGCGAGCGACATTGCGCCGGCGAGCGCGATGACGACGCCGGGCCAGGCGCCGTGCTCCCACGCGAGTCCGGAAAGGGTGCCGATGACGCTGGCGCCGAGGTAGTAGCTGCACAGGTACAGCGCCGCGCCGAGCGCGCGGCGTTCGCCGGCGCGCCGGCCGACCCAGCCGCTCGCGGCGGTGTGCGCGCCGAAGTAGCCGAAGGTCAGGCCGGCGACGCCCAGGATCACCGGAACGAGATGGTCGGACAGCGTCACGGCGAGGCCGGCGACGGTGGCGACGATCATCCACCACAGGACCTTGCGCCGCCCGACGCGATCGACGAGCCGGCCGGTCCAGGCGGACGACAGCGTGCCGACGAAATACAGCAGGAACACCGCGCCGACCGCCGTCTGTCCGAGCGAGAACGGTGGCAGATGCAGGCGGAAGCCGAGGTAGTTGTAGAGGCTGGTGAAGGCTCCCATCATCAGGAAGGCGATCGCGAACAGCGAGCGCTGGCCGCGGTCGGCGAAGAGCGCGGCGGCGTCGCTCGCGACCGCGCCGATGCTCACCGCGCGCCGGCGGAACTGGCGCGATCGCGGCAGCGCGTAGCAGAACGACGCCGCGGCGACGACGGCGAGCACGCCGAGCACCGCAAGGGCGACGCGCCACGACGTCCAGTCGGTGAGCGTCGCGACGAGGAAGCGGCCGCTCATGCCGCCGAGCGAGTTGCCGGCAATCAGCAGGCCCATCGCGCGCCCTTGCGCGGCCGGTGCCACTTCCTCGCCAACGTAGGCCATCGCGGCCGCGGGTAGGCCCGCGAGCACGGCGCCGAGCATCATGCGCAGCACGAGGAGTTGTCCGAAATCCGCGGCAAACGCGGACGCCAGCGCGACGATGGCGGCGAGTACCAGCGCGGTCTTCATGACACGTTCGCGGCCGTAACGGTCCGACAGCACGCTCGCTGGGATCAGCATCACCGCGAGGGCGGCGGTGCCGGCGGCGACCGACAGGCTCGCGCTGGTCGGCGCGACCGCGAAGTCCGCGGACAGGCGCGGCAGGATCGACTGCGGGGCGTAGAGCGTCGAGAACGTCGCGAAGCCGCCGACGAACATCGCGAGGTTCACGCGGCGAAATGCAGACGTGCCGGCTTCGATGCGCAGATCGGGATCGCCCGCGTGGGTCGTGGGCGCGCGGGTTGCGTCGCTGGGGGTCGGAAGAGCGGGGGAGACGGTTTTCAACTTGTCGAACTCGTGTAGAGGTCAGTGCCGATTCATCGCGCGCCGAGACCGCGGGATCGCGCCCGCGGGACAACGCGCAGCGTGCGCCCGGTCATCGAGCACGTTCCGTCCGCCGCGACGCGTCGTCGTTGGGGGCCGAAAGGCCTCCCCAGCGTCTGAAAAGCATCCTAGGTTGTCGCTGCAATATCTGTCCAATATATTGAAATGGTGAAAACCATATACGAAAGCAACTTATGGAACTGCGCCACCTGCGGTACTTCGTCGCCGTCGCCGAAGAGCTGAATTTCACGCGCGCGGCCGAGCGGATGCATATCGGCCAGCCCCCGCTGTCGATGCAGATCCGCGACCTGGAAGAGGAGATCGGCACGCCGCTGTTCGATCGCGAGAAGCGGCGCATCGCGTTGACCGAGGCCGGCAGGCGGTTTCTCGACCACGCCCGCGGGATCCTCGCGCAGTCGCGTGCGGCGGTCGAGGAGGCCCGGCGCGCGGGTCGCGGCGAGGCCGGCGAATTGCGGATCGGCTTCGCGTCGTCGCTGGCCTACACATCGACCCTCGCCGACACGCTCTACCGTTACCGCCAGCGCTACCCGCAGGTCGGCTTGCAACTGCGAGAGATGTTCACACTCGATCAGCTGGGCGCGCTCGCACGGGGGGAACTCGACGTCGGCTTCGTGCGCCACGGCGGGCTGGAAGTGCCGGTCGGCGTCGGCGTGCGCGAGATCGGGCGCGATCCGTTGCGGCTCGTCGTGAATGCGGCGCACCCGCTCGCCGGCGCCGGGGCGGTGTCGCTCGACCGGTTTCGCGACGACGGTTTCATCGCGTTTCCGCCCGACGTCGGCTCCGGTTTGCCGTTCGTGCTCGAACGCTTGTGCCGCAGCGCCGGGTTCGAGCCGCGCATCGTGCAGACGGCGCGCGAGGCGACGACGCAGATCGGCCTCGTCGGCGCGGGGCTCGGGGTCGCGATGCTGCCCGGCCCGCTCGAATGCGTCAGGCTGCCGCGGGTGCGCTACCTGGCCTTGCTCGACGAAGGCGCGTATTTCTCGCTCGCGGTCGCGGCGGTCGAGCGCACGCCGAGCCCGCTGCTCGCCGGCTTCCTCGCGGTGCTCGATGAGGTCGCGGCGAGTCCGGAGTGAAGTCGGCAACGCGCGCCGCGCGAGCGGCACGGCAGGGAAACGCGGTGGACGCCGCGGTCGATGCGAGGGATGACCGGGGCGGGCGTATCAGGCGGCGGCGCCGGTCAAGGCCGTGAGGCCGGCGCGGGCGACCTGCGCGTCCTCGCCTGCCTTGACCCCCGACACGCCAACCGCGCCGATGACGACGCCGTCGACGACGATCGGCTCGCCGCCTTCGAGGGGCACCACCGGCATCGACAGCGCGGCAATGCGCCCGTTGTTCACCATGTCTTCGAACGCCTTGCTCGGCTTGCCGGTCAGCACGCAGGTGCGCGCCTTCTCCGGCGCGACCTGGGCACTCATCAACGGGGCGCCGTCCATGCGCTGCAGCCACAGCGCGTGACCGCCCGCGTCGCAGATCGCGATAGTGACCGCCCAGCCGTTTGCACGCGCCTCGGCCTCCGCGGCCGCGGCGATCATCCTCGCGTCATCCAGCATCAAAGCGTTGATCGTTTTCATTTTGGGTTCTCCATCAGGGGTTGGGGCGTCCGAAGTCATCGGACGAGTACTGCACGGAAATCATTGACGTTCGTCAGCGTCGGCCCGGTCACGAGCGAATCGCCGAGCGCCTCGAAGAAGCCGTGGCCGTCGTTCGCGTCGAGCCGCTCGCGCGGATTCATCCCGCGGGCCCGCGCGCGGGCGAGGGTATCGGGCGCGACGAACGCGCCGGCAATCTCCCGCTGACCGTCCACGCCGTCGGTGTCGCCGGCGAGTGC
Source organism: Aromatoleum sp. (assembly GCF_032027225.1). Taxonomy (GTDB): domain Bacteria; phylum Pseudomonadota; class Gammaproteobacteria; order Burkholderiales; family Rhodocyclaceae; genus Aromatoleum. The sequence continues at coordinate 37,164 of NZ_JAVSMM010000022.1, forward strand.
ATGGATGCCGGGCTCGCCGTCGAGCGCGATCGCGAGCGAGAGCAGGAATTCCACGTTGCGCCCGCCGCGCCCGTCGCCGCGCACCGTCACCGTGGTCTCGCCGCCGGACAGCAGCACGCAGGGCGGCGCGATCGGCTGGCGGTGGCGGCGGACCTGGCGTGCGATCGCGGCGATGACCTTGCCGACTTCGCGCGCCTCGCCTTCGATCGCATCGCCGAGCACGACCGGCGCGAAGCCGGCGGCGGCGGCGACTTCGGCAGCGGCCTGCAAGGCCATCTGCGGCGTCGCGACGAGCGTCGTCGTCACGCGCGCGAGCCGCGGATCGTCGGGCTTGACGCTCTCGCCGAGCCCCGATTCGAGCAGCTCGCGCGCTGCGGCGGGCAGGTCGATGCGGTAGCGGCGAACGATGTCGAGCGCGTCGGCGCAGCGCGTGGGGTCGCCGACCGTCGGACCCGACGCGATGTTCGCCGGATCGTCGCCGGGCACGTCCGAAATCAGCAGATTGACGACGCGCGCCGGATGGCACGCGGCGGCGAGCCGCCCGCCCTTGATCGCCGACAGGTGGCGCCGCACGCAGTTCATCTCCGAGATCGTCGCGCCGGATTTCAGCAGCGCACGATTGACCGCCTGCTTGTCGCCGAGCGTGAGGCCGACGGCCGGCAGCGGCAGCAACGCCGAACCGCCGCCCGAGATCAGGCAGATCACCAGATCGTCCTCGCCGAGCCCACGGACGAGTTCGAGCATCCGCCCGGCGGTCGCTTCGCCCGCGGCGTCGGGCACCGGGTGAGCGGCCTCGATGATCTCGATCCGCTCGCACGGCACCGCGTGGCCGTAGCGCGTGACGACGAGGCCGGTAAGCGTGGCCGGCCAGTGGCGTTCGAGCGCCTGCGCCATCGCCGCGGACGCCTTCCCGGCGCCGAGGACGACGGTGCGGCCTTTCGGCGGCGGCGGAAGGTGAGGCGGGACGCAGCGCTCGGGCTGCGCCGCTGCGACCGCGGCGGCGAACAGGCGGGCGAGGAGTTCGCGGGGCGTGTCGGGCATCGGGGTTCTCTTTCGGTCAAACGCTGAATCAAATCAGGCGGTTCGCCCTTCCTGTCGAGGGAAGGGGATGATCAGTGCGCGAGCCGCTCGATCCAGCCGAGCCCGTCCGCCGTCGCGCCGGCCGGCTTGTATTCGCAGCCGATCCAGCCGTCGTAGCCGAGGCGGTCGATGTGCGCGAACAGTGTCCGCCAGTCGATCTCGCCGGTGCCCGGTTCGTGGCGGCCGGGGTGGTCGGCGAGTTGCATGTGCGCGATCTTCGGCAGGAGGCGGGCGATCGTGTCCGCGAGCGCGCCTTCCATCCGGTGCGCATGATAGATGTCGTACTGGATGAAGAGGTTGTCCGAGCCGACCTCGTCGAGGAGCCGCGCGGCCTGGCTGCTGCGGCTAAGGTAGAAGCCGGGAATGTCGAAGGTGTTGATCGGCTCGACGAGCAGCCGGATGCCGGCGGCGGCGAGTTTCGGCGCGGCGAAGCGCAGGTTGTCGATGAAGGTCGCGTGCACTTGCTGCGCGTCGACGCCGACCGGCGCAATGCCGGCGAGGCAGTTCAACTGCTTGCAGCCGAGCGCCTGCGCGTAGTCGATCGCATGGCCGACGCCGTCCTGGAACTCGCCGACGCGATCGGGGTGGCAGGCGATGCCGCGTTCGCCGCCGTCCCAGTCGCCGGGCGGCAGGTTGTGCAGCACGAGCTTGAGCCCCGTGCGGTCGAGCCGCTCGGCAAGCGCCTCTTTCGGGAACGCGTACGGGAGCTGGCATTCGACGGCTTTGAAGCCCGCGTTTGCCGCCGCGTCGAAGCGGTCGAGAAAACCGACCTCGTTGAACAGCATCGTCAGATTGGCGGCGAACTTCGGCATTTCCTCGTCTCCTGCGTCTTGTCTTCGTCTGCGCGGCGCGGGGGCGCCCTGTCGTGCGGCGTGGCCCGCGCGCCGCTCGTCGATCAGCTTGTGTCGACGTTCGCCTCCCGCAGCTTTCCGGCTCAGCGATCGGTCCGGGGATAGGGGCGCGGATTTTACGCGGGTCGGCGCGGCCGGGGCGGAAGTTGCGCTGCGGCTTTCCGCAAGTCGTCGACGAATTCGTCGAAGGCGCGGGCGCGCGCGTCGGGATCGGGTGTGCGCAACAGCGACGACGGATGGACGGTCGCGACGACCCGCTCGGCGAGGTCGGACGCCACCGGCTCGCCGCGATGCAGCGTCACGCGGAAGCTCGGCCCGAGCACCGACTTCGCGGCGGTTGCGCCGAGCAGGATCACGACGCGCGGGCGCACGCGCTCGATCTCCGCGCGCAGCCACGGCGCGCAGGCGCGGACTTCGATGATCTTAGGCGTCTGGTGCAGGCGCTTGTGGCCGCGCACGACGCTCCACTTGAAGTGCTTCACCGCGTTCGTGACATAGACCTGCGAGCGGTCGATGCCGGCCTCGGCGAGCGCCTTGTCGAGCAGGCGCCCGGCCGGGCCGACGAACGGATGCCCCGCGCGGTCCTCGGCGTCGCCGGGCTGCTCGCCGACCAGCATCACCGGGGCGTCATCCGGCCCCTCGCCGAATACCGTCTGCGTCGCGTTCTTGTAGAGATCGCAGCCGGTGCAGTGCTCGGCCGCCGCGCGCAGTTCGTCGAGCGACGCGTCCGGCTGGATGAAGGGCGCGGCAGTCTTTTCCGCTTCCTTGCGGGTCATGCCGATCCTTTTGTCATTCGCCCGCGTCGATCCGCTCGCGGGCGCGCTGCTTCGCGGCGACATAATCGGCGTGCGGGATGTGGAGAAGGTCGCCGAGCCGGCGCATCAGGTGGTTTTCGTGGTGGCTGAGGTGTCCGTCCGCGAGCGCGACCTGCCACAGGAATTCGACGATCCGCAGCTTGCGCTCGGCGCTGAATCCCTTGTTGATCTGCGACGTGAAACGGTGGAAATCGGTCGCGTTCGTCGCTTCGGTCTCGGCAAGCTCGACGAGGCGCGCGAGTTCGTCGTCGGCTAGGCCGAACTTCGTGCGCAGCGCCGCGAGCACCGCCTGCCGCTCGCGCGGTCCGACTTCCGAATCGCTGCGCATCACTTCGACGAGCAGGACCGCGGTCGCGAGTTGCAGCGTGTGCGTGCTTTGCGCTTCGTTCGCGGGTGCGGCGTCGAACAGGCTGCGGAAAAGATCGTTTAGCGATCGAAGCATCGGCAGATCTCCGGTGGGGGCGGGCTCGCGCCCGGCTGTTTTTGTGAGGACAACGGCCGAACGGGAAGGTGCGAATTTGCCGGGTAGTGCGACACGCGCATCAGGCTTTCCTCGAGCAGGCTCTCGCATGTCGGGTTTGGCGAGTCCGCAGACGGAAGCGGAAGTTTCTGCGCCGTGGCGCGGAACATCGCCCTCGCTCGCCCCGCGATGGGGGCGTATATTTCGCGCTCGCTTCGCGCCGCCCGCGGCACGCGCTGTCGACCGTCCCGGCCTCTTCGTCACGAGTTCCATGTCCCTGCCCAGCATCGACCCCGCCCTTTACCCGTCCCAGCTCGCCGAGAAGGTCGCCGGGTTCAAGCACGCGTTCGCGCCCTTTGCCGTACCCGAGCCCGAGGTGTTCGCGTCGGCTCCGCTGCATTACCGGCTGCGCGCGGAGTTCCGGATGTGGCACGACGGCGAGCGCGTCGACTACGCGATGTTCGATTCGGCTGATCCGAAGCAACCCGTCGCGATCGAAGCGTTCCCCGTTGCGGTCGAACCGATCTGCGCGCTGATGCCGCGCCTGCGCGAACGGCTGCAGCGCGACGAAATCCTGAAACGCCGCTTGTTCCAGGTGGACTTCCTCGCGACCTTGAGCGGGGAGCTGATGGTCACGCTCGTCTACCACCGGCCGCTCGACGAGCAGTGGGAAGCGGCTGCGCGCGCGCTCGCCGCCGATCTCCGCGTGCAGCTGATCGGCCGCAGCCGCAAGCAGAAGATCGTGCTGGACCGCGACTGGGTGCTCGAGGAATTCGAGCTCGGCGGGCGGCAGCTGCGCTACAAGCAGATCGAAGGCAGCTTCACGCAGCCCAATGGCGGCGTGAATCGTCAGATGCTCGGTTGGGCGAGTGCGCAAGCCGCGGGGCTCGGCGGCGACCTGCTCGAGCTCTATTGCGGCAATGGCAATTTCACCGTCGCGCTGGCGCCGCTGTTCGGCCGCGTGCTGGCGACCGAAGTCAGCAAATCGTCGGTGCACGCGGCGCATTACAACCTTGCCGCGAACGGCATCGACAACGTCGCGATGGTACGGATGTCGAGCGACGAGATCAGCGGCGCACTCGCGCACGTGCGCGAGTTCCGCCGTCTGAAGGACCTCGACCTCGACAGCTACCGCTTCTCGACGCTGTTCGTCGATCCGCCGCGCAGCGGCCTCGACGACGCGACCGTCGAGCTCGCGCGCCGCTTCGACCGCGTCCTGTACATCTCCTGCAATCCGCAGACGCTGCACGACAACGTCGCCGCACTGCAGGACACGCACCGCATCGCCGCGGCGGCGGTGTTCGACCAGTTTCCGTACACCCGCCACCTGGAATGCGGGCTGCTGCTGGCGCGGCGCTGAAGCACGAATCCGATCCTGCCGCCGACGGGGCACGGATCGGGTCGCCCCGCTTGACGAAGGGCGCCTGCCGTTGCCGGTGCTTGCGGTCCCCCGGGGCCGCGCCGGACTGCCGGTTCCCGAGCTAGCGGGAACGCGCGTTGCAACACCATGTGGTCGGGGCGCGCTGAGCCCGGGCGCCCGAGCAAGGGAATCCGTGGAAACGACGCGGCGAACGGGAGGACCGGTATGAATGCGACGCGCCGTCTTCATGGCTTTCTGAGCGGTGCCGACCGGCTGGCGGCGCAGACCCGCGTGCGGGTGCGCCGCCTGTTGCCGCCGCGTGGCCCGTTCATCATCGCCGCCTACGCCGGGTGCGGCACGCGGGACAGCGTGCTGATCCAGGGGCGGGTGCTGAAGGACGAGGCGTTCGCGGTGCCGACCCCGACCGACCGCAGCCTGCGCAACCTGATCGAGCTGTACAAGCGGCTCGAGACCGACGAGGTGCCCGACGCCGGGCTGCGCGTGCGTTTCGCCGGCCTCGACGAGCCGGTCGTCGGCGACGCGGATGGGTATTTCAGCGTCGAGCTGTCGCTGCCCGCGCCGCTGGAGCGCAGCGGCTGGCACGACGCCGAGATCGAGCTCGTCAGCCCGGCCCCGGCTTTGGGCGAGCGGGTGCGCGCCGACGCGCCGGTGCTGGTGCCGCCGCCGACCGCGCGCTTCGGCGTGGTCAGCGACATCGACGACACGGTGGTGTGGACGAACGTCCGCAACAAGCTGCGGATGCTGATGCTGCTGATCCGCTCGAACGCCCACACGCGCAAGCCCTTCAAGGGCGTCGCGGCGTTCTATCGCGCGCTCGTCGACGGCGAGGGCGGCGGCGAAGGCAATCCGATCTTCTACGTCTCGGGCAGTCCGTGGAATCTTTACACGCCGCTGGTCGAGTTCCTGCGCCTGCAGGAGATTCCCGCCGGGCCGCTGCTGCTGCGCGACTTCAGCAAGCAGGCGCTGCTGTCGTCGCGCCACCAGCAGCGGCACAAGCGAGAAAACATCGGGTGCATCCTGCGCCGCTTTCCGGATCTGCCGTTCGTGCTGATCGGCGACAGCGGCGAGAAGGACCCCGAGGTCTATGCCGAAATCGTCCACGCGCATCCGGGGCGGATCCGCGCGATCTATATCCGCAGCGTCAATCCCGACCCGGGACGCGTCGCGGCGATCGACCGGCTGATCGACGAGGTCCGGCACACCGGCGCGCAGCTCGTCCTCGCGCCGGATACCGAGTTCGCGGCGGTGCACGCCGCGGCACAGGGCCTTATCGCGCCTGCGTCACTGGCCGCGATACGCGCCGACAAACGGGAGGACCAGGACGCGCCGACGATTGCGGGGCGAGCCCGCATCTGAGCGCCGAGGTGCCCGAATTTCCGATTGCCCTCAGCCCTGGCGCGACCTATAGCGAAATCAGGGAGGGTGTGAAGGACTTGCGATCCGCGTCCGGCAAATGCCCGACAACGACAACGCGCGGCACGAGCCCGCTTTTGCGAAGGAGCTCGCCATGACGAGGAAATACATCGATTGCCGCGAATATCCGAGCGCGACGAACTGCACGGTTACGGTGTCCGCCGACACCGACGACGAACTCCTCGCGGCCGCGGTGCAGCACGCGGTCGCGGTGCATGGTCACGAGGACACCCCGGAACTGCGCACCTGGCTGCGCGGTGCGATCAAGACGGGTACGCCGCCGGAGGAGCATAAGGCGGCGTGAAGCCGGCCCGTCGGTCGACCCCGAGCGGACGTGGGCGCCGCGACGTTCAGTCGGTCGTCTCGTCCGTGTCCGCCGCCTCGGCGAGCAGCCAGGTCCGGAACGCCTCGATGGCCGGACGGAGCGAAATCGATTCGCGCATCACGAGGAAGTACGAGAGCGGCGACGGCAGCGCAAGGTCGAACGGGATCACGAGGCTGCCGGCGGCGACGTGCGCTTCGACGAGCGGTTTCGACGCGAGCGCGATGCCTTGGCCCGCGAGCGCCGCGTCGATCGCGAGCACGGCGTTCGAGAAATGCGGGCCCCGGCTCGCATCGACACCGGTCACGCCCGCGCGCCGCAGCCATTGCCCCCAGCCGGAGCGCGAGCGCCCGCCGCGCTCCTGCTCGTGCAGCGTCTCGTCGTGGATCAGCGTGAAGTGGCCGAGCTCGTGCGGCGCGGTCAGCGCCGCGAGGCCCGGCAGCGACGGGACGCACACCGGCACGTAGTCGGGCGTGAAGACGCGCTCGACGCGGTAGCCCGGATAGTCGCCCTGACCGTACAGGATCGCGACTTCGCTGCGCGGGTCGCGCGAATCGCCGCCGTCCTTTTCGAGCACCGCGGCCTCGCCGCGGCGGTGGATCGTGTCGGCCGTGCTCGCGAGGCGCAGTTCGATGTCGGGGTGCGCTGCCGAGAAGTGCGGAAGACGCGGAACGAGCCAGTGACTCGCGAACGACGGTGGCGCGATAACCGTGAGCGGCACCGACGCGCGCTCCCGCGTCGCCTCGATCGCCGCTGCGAAGCACTCGAAGCCTTCGCACACTTTCGGCAGCATCGCCGTGCCCTGCTTGGTCAGTTCCAGCGCGCGCGTCATGCGGCGGAAGAGCGGGACACCGAGCCAGTCCTCGAGCGCCTTGATCTGCTGGCTCACCGCGGCCGGGGTCACGTGGAGTTCCTCGGCCGCCTTCTTGAAGCTCAGGTGTCGGGCGGCCGCTTCGAAGGTGCGCAGCAGCGCGATCCCGGGCAGACGGTACTTCATCGGTCGATGGTTAACAATGGCTAATGCGTCGCATCATAAATGGTCGTTTGTGGCCGGGCAAAGCGCCCCCTAGACTCGCTGCAATGCATCGGTCCTGACCGGCGGCCTCCTCCCTCCACTCGCCGTCGACCAGATACGACCGAGCGCAGCGCGCACCGCCTGGTCCCAGGCGGTGCGCGATTCCCGAACAACCTAGAAGAAGCGGCCCGATGCCTCGCCACAAGCGACGGCATCGAGCGGTCGCTCGCGACCCGCGACAGCGGGACCTTTCGCCCGTCGGCGTTCCTCCTCCGGCTACGCCGATCCGGGCTGTCTGGAGACGGAACACGATGAGCAAAGAGAATCGAATTCACTGCGCGGCGCTGCGCGGCCGGGTCATGTCCGCCGCCGACGCCGCACGCCTGATCCCCAACGGCGCGAACGTCGGCATGAGCGGCTTCACCGGTGCCGGCTACCCGAAGGCCGTGCCGCAGGCGCTTGCCGCACGGATCAACGATGCGAACGCGAACGGCGAGAAATTCCGCATCGGCGTATGGACCGGCGCGTCGACTGCGCCCGAGCTCGACGGCGCGCTCGCCAAAGTCGACGGCATCGAGATGCGCTTGCCCTACCAGTCGGACCCGACCTGCCGCGAGCGCATCAACGACGGCCGCATGGAATACATCGACATCCACCTGTCGCACGTCGCGCAGTTCGTGTGGTCCGGCTTCCTCGGCAAGCTCGACGTCGCGGTCGTCGAGGTCGCGGGCATCCTCGAGGACGGGCGGCTGATCCCGTCGTCGTCGGTCGGCAACAACAAGACGTGGCTCGACCAGGCCGACAAGGTCATCCTCGAGGTCAATTCGTGGCAAAGCCCTGAACTCGAAGGGATGCACGACATCTATTACGGAACGCAGCTGCCGCCGAACCGGCAACCGATCCCGCTCGTCCGTCCGTCCGACCGCATCGGCGAACCCTACCTGCACTGCGCAGCCGACAAGATCATCGCGATCGTCGAAACGCACAGCCCGGACCGCAACTCGGCGTTCAGCGCCCCCGACGAAAACTCGCAGCGCATCGCGGGGCACATCCTCGACTTCTTCGCACATGAAGTGAAGAAGGGGCGCCTGCCGGCGAATCTGCTGCCGCTCCAGTCGGGCGTCGGCAACATCGCGAATGCGGTGATGGCCGGCCTCAACGGTGGGCCGTTCGACAACCTGACCGCCTATACCGAGGTGCTGCAGGACGGCATGCTCGACATGATCAAGTCGGGCAAGCTCGCGAGCGCGTCGGCGACCGCGTTCTCGCTCAGCAACGAAGCCCTTGCCGAACTGAGCGCCGATCTCGGCCGCTACCGCGACCGCATCGTGCTGCGCCCGCAGGAGATCAGCAACCACCCCGAAGTGATCCGCCGGCTCGGCGTCATCGCGATGAACGGCATGATCGAGGCCGACATCTACGGCAACGTCAATTCGACCCACGTGATGGGCTCGAAGATCATGAACGGCATCGGTGGCTCGGGCGACTTCGCGCGCAACGCCTATCTGTCGATCTTCATGACGCCTTCGGTGGCGAAGAAGGGCGCGGTGTCGTGCATCGTGCCGATGGTCCCGCACGTCGACCACACCGAGCACGACGTGCAGGTGCTCGTCACCGAACGCGGCCTCGCGGACCTTCGCGGCCTGTCGCCGAAGCAGCGCGCAAAAACCGTCATCGAGAACTGCGCGCACCCCGACTTCAAGCCCGCGCTGACCGACTACTACAAGCGCGCGCTGGACCAGTCCCCCGGCCGACATACGCCGCATCTGCTCGGCGAAGTCTTCGACTGGCACCTGCGGGCATTGCGCGGCGAGTCGATGTAGGCGTCGCGGCGGGGCTTTGCCGCGGCATGCATCCGACTTCAGTCAGCCATTTCGCGGCCAGATCGGTGGGACACCGCGAGCCTCGGACGCGGTGCCGTCGAAGCGATCAGCGCGTAAAACTCTGTCGCGGGCATGGCACGGCCAAAGAGATAGCCCTGAGCCGACTGGCACCCTTGGTCGAGCAGAAACCCCCGTTGTTCGGGGGTTTCCACGCCCTCGGCCAATAGCGAGAGGCGCAGACTGCGGGCCATTGCGATGATCGCCTGAACGATCGCGGTGTCATCTCCGTCATTCGGAATGCCGCGAATGAATGAGCGGTCGATCTTGATGGCGTCGATCGGAAAGCGTTTCAGGTAGGACAGGGACGAGTAGCCGGTTCCGAAATCGTCTATCGCGAGCGAGATGCCGTGTTCGCGCAAGCTCGCCAGGACTGCAGCGCTGCCATCGGCGTCGGCCATCGCAACGCTCTCCGTGATCTCCAGCTCCAGCTGGGATGCGTGGGCGCCCGTTTCGGCGAGGATCGCGGTGAGTTTCGCGACAAGGTCGCGTTGTCGAAACTGGTGGGCCGGTAAATTCACCCCCACCTTCAGATCGGGCCGCCCGGCCTCACGCCACCGCGCGCTCTCGCGGCAGGCCGCGCGAAGCACCTGCTCGCCCAGTGGCACGATCAACCCGGTCTCCTCGGCCACCGAAATGAACTCAGCCGGCATCACCATGCCTCGCACAGGATGCCGCCACCGCACCAGAGCTTCCGCGCCGATCAGCGCGCCGCTCGCGAGGTCGATCTGTGGTTGGTAGTGAACTTCCAGTTCGCCCGCTACCAGCGCGCGCCGCAGCTCGCTTTCGACAGTCAAGCGGCGGTGCGCGTGGTGGTCCATCTCCGAAGCATAAAAGCAGTACCCGTTGCGTCCGTACTCCTTGGCGCGGTACATGGCGATATCGGCGTGCTTGAGTAGCGTTTCCGGATTGGTTCCGTCACGGGGCGCGAGTGCGATGCCGATGCTCGCCGACAGCGGCAGCTCGAGTCCTCCGACGCGGACGTTTTCGGCGAGTCGGTCACGTAGCTTTCCTGCGAGCCGCGCCACATCCTCGGCGCTCGACAGATCTTCTAGTAAAACGGCGAATTCGTCGCCGCCCAGTCGCGCCACGGTGTCGCCTTCGCGCAGGCAACCGGACAGGCGGCTGGCGACCTCCCGGATGAGGCCGTCGCCGACCGCGTGCCCGTAACTATCGTTGACGAGTTTGAAGCGGTCCAGATCGAGAAAGAGCACCGCGTTCAGTCCTCCGCGGCTGCGGGCGACAGCGTGGCTGATTCGGTCGTGCAGCAGGCTGCGATTCGGCAGACCGGTCAGCACGTCGTGGCTGGCCTGATGCATCAGGGTTTCGGCCCGCGTGCGATCCGTGACGTCGTTCAGCACGCCGATGAAATGGGTGACCTTGCCGGATTCATTTGCGACCGGCGCGAGAAAGAGCTCCACCCATTGCTGCTGTCCGTTGTCCCGTATCAGATTGAGTACCGTGTAGCCTTCGGTGCCGCGGCTGATCGCCTGGCAGACATCGGCATAGGCATTGCAAACCGCGCCCGCCTCATCGTCACGGCAGATGCAGGCTTTGCCCAGGGCGCTGCCAGGCGCGAAACCGAGAATGCGTTCGAACGCAGGGTTCACGTAGATAAGCGGGTATTCGGGGAGCGTCGCGTTTGCAATGAATATGCCATTGACGCTGGATTCGATCGCGCGATCACGAAGCGCAATGCTGCGTTTGTCGGCATGAATGTAAGTATCGAGCGTCAGGCACAGATCGAAGACGACGACCTTGAGTAGCGCGTCACAGGTGCCGAGGAAGCTGTCGCGATCTCCTTCGGCCTGGTCCCAGAGTGCCGGCAGCATGTCGGCCAAATATTTGCGAAAGGCGCCCACGTACCATTTCGGCTCGAGGCCGATCTGTGCATGCACCAGTCCGACCTTGAGGCGTCGCTGGACATAGTCTGCACCGTAGTCGCCCTCGGTCAGTTCCGAAAAGTAGCGATCATGAGCAGCCTTGAGCCGGATCACCGATTTTTCGTCGTCGAGCAGCGTTGCGAGCGGGGAATAGCAGCGCAGGTAATCGTAAAGGCCATCTGAAAAGCCGCTGCGGGCTTCGGCAATCTTTTCGTGCACGGCTCGCAGTCGCGCCACGTCGGTTTCGTCGAAAGCGAGGAATCGTTTGCGCTCGGCAATTTCAGCTGCGTCTATCCTCAATTCGAATTTGCAGTCCTCGTCGGTCATAAATGAGTCGTCCCGAGGGCGTTGACGGCTGTTCTGCCGGGAAACAGGAATATTCGGTAAGTCTCGAACAGCATGGTTTCTTCTTCGCGAACGGAGGTGGAGCTGATAATGACCGAGAAAATTACTCGGCTATTAAATATCGAACCTTGATGTGGCTCAAATGCCCCAGGTACACGTTTGCAGAACAAAAATGTGATTTGAACTCGCAAAAAAGGGGCATGAGTGCTGTGAGCAGGTGATGCGTGGATCCAGTTCCTGTCCGCACTTGCCGTGCCACTGATTTCGAACGAAGCAGTCCTCCCTGATAGTGCAGATGCCTCCCGCTCGTGCTGCCTGAAATTCGGATCCGGAAAGTGAAAAACGTGAATCGCCTGAACGCTGGACGTTCAAATGAACGTTCATCCGGCGACCCGGATTGATCCGAATTGGCATACGAAACACCAGTTTTTCAACGACCTAAGTGACGTGGCACATCTCTCGCTAACGCCCAGGGCGGCCGAAATCGTTACTTAATTCGAGTGAGCTATGAAATTCATTTTTCCTGCACCGTTTATTTCCTGGCTCGCCTTCGTTTGCTCGGTGCCGTAATCAAGGCGCCTCTGCGCGTCGGTTCTAATCCGTGGAAAAAGGCGGTGCGTCAAAACAAAAGTACTTGCGCGTGACCTCAAATTTCTTTTCACCTTTCATCATTTGTGTCCTCCCGATGATGTCTCGCCGTAAAGCGGGCAATTTCAGATTTGACATTGACGATTGAAATGCAGAAATTCATGAAGAACATCGCCATCACTGTGATTGCTGTCCTGAGCACGTCGTGTGCCGCCACCGTAACGGCGAAATCGGCTGCAATCGGCACCGAGCGGATTCGCTCCGGGCACGGCCTGCCAAGATCGACTACCTCGTGGCCAACCATGCTGCGATTGACCAGGCCGGCGGCAAAGCGGCGATGCTGCTCTGGGTCCACACCTACGTTGCCGGGGACACCGTGCTATTCAGCAACGGCGCTTTCCGTCAGCGCTATGGCCGCGAACGAATGTTCAATGAGCTTGTGGGTCAATGGGAACCGCGTGCGGTGTGCGTCGAGTATTGCAAGAGCACTTGGGCGGGGTTCAACGCACGCGTGACGGATCGTCCTGCGCGTTGAGCACATCGAGTACGACGTGAAGGTGCTCGTGACGGAGGGCGCTCTTGCGGACCTCCGCTGCCTGCGGAAGCAACGCGCGAAGGCCGTCATGGAGAACTGCGCGCACCGCAGTTTAAGCCGGAGCTGACCCGCTACCACAAGCGCGCGCTGGACCAGCCGTCGGCCGGCACATGCCGCATGCGTTTGGCGAGATCTTCGACAGGCATCTGCGGGCGTTGCGGGGCGAAGCCATATGCTCTTTTCAGCCCGCCCGAGGCGGCGGTCCCAAGCGCTTGGCCTTTTCCCCCGCGTGCGGCGAGCGAGCGCTGCCGTCGCGGGGATTCCCCGGCGCCGACGACGAAAAGGCGAGGCGAATCGTCGCAGTCGCGCACGGGGATGAGAGAATGCGGGGACAAGGATAATCCGGCCCCGACATGAACGACGACAACGCAAGCGCTCCCCTGGCAGCGGCATGCGAACGGGCGGCGCGCTATTGCGCGTTCGCTACGGTCGCGCTGGGTTTCGCCGTCCTCGCGGGCTGGGCCTTCGATATCCGCGTGCTGAAAACCCTGCTGCCGCCGTGGGTGGCGATGAAGCCGAATACGGCGGTCGCCTTCATACTTGCGGGGATTTCGCTCGGGGCCGCCGGCAAGAGCGCGGACAGCGGGGCGTGGCGTGCCGCGAGCCGGCTTTCGGCTGCGACGTTGCTGCTCCTTGTGCTGCTGACGCTGGCGCAGTACGTCTTCTCCGTCGATTTCGGCATCGACCGGATGCTGTTCGATGCACCGTTCGAGCCCCGCAGCGGCGGCGGGCCTGACGGGCGGATGGCAGCGGCGACCGCGGTCGCTTTCGTGTTTTTCGGCGCGGCGCTGTTGATGCTCGACCTTCCGCGCCTACGCTTCGCACCGCAGGCGGCAGCCCTAGGCGGCGGGCTGATCGGCGTCCTCGCGATCCTCGGGTACGCCTACGACGTCTATGCGCTTTACGGCCTCGGCCTCTATTCCACCGTCGCATTCCCCACGGCGATCGGGCTGGTGCTGCTCCATCTCGGCGTGTTCTTCGTCCGCCCTCGCAGTGGCATGATGGTGACCGTGATCAGCGACACGCTGGGCGGAATGATGGCGCGCCGCCTGTTGCCGGTCGCCTTCATCGCGCCGTTCCTGATCGGGTGGGGGCGCGTGCTCGGCGAGCGATTGGGGTACTACGAGTCGGATTTCGGCGTCGCGCTCGTGTCGGTCGTCTACGTCGCGCTGTTCGGCGCGTTCATCTGGCGTACCGCGGACGTGCTGCGCGAAAGCGAGATGCGCCGGGCGGCGACCGAGCGCGTGCGCCGCGAGCAGCAGGCCCAGCTGACGGGGATCATCGACTCGGCGATGGACGCGATCGTGATGATCGACGGCGAGCACCACATCGTGCTGTTCAATCCCGCGGCGGAACGCATGTTCGGCCATCGCGCGCCGGATGTGCTCGACAAACCGCTCGACGTGCTGCTGCCGGAGCGCTTCCGGTCAGGCCACCCGGAACATCTGCAGGCTTTCGAAGCGTCGGGCAGTCCGAGTCGGCACATTCCCGGACTCGGGTCGATGACCGGGCTGCGCGCGAACGGCGAGGAGTTCCCGATCGAGGCGTCGATCGCACACCTGGCAACGAACGGCAGGAAGTTCTTTACGGTGATCCTGCGGGACGTCACCGACCAGCGCCGAATCGAGACAGACCTGCGCGTCGCCGCCGCTGCGTTCGAGGCCCACGTCGGCATCGTCGTCTGCGACCCGAACAACGTGATCCTGCGGATCAACCGCACTTTCACCGAGGAAACGGGCTATACCGCCGCGGAAGTCGTCGGCCACACGCCGCGTATCCTGAAGTCCGGTCAGCACGATGCCGCTTTCTACGCAGCGATGTGGGAGAGCGTCGCGCGCACCGGCGTGTGGCGCGGAGAAATCTGGGATCGCCGCAAGAACGGCCAGATCTACCCGAAGTGGCTGACGATCACCGCGGTGAAGGGTGACGACGGTGCGGTGACGCATTACGTCGGGACGCAAACCGACATCAGCGATCGCAAGGCCGCCGAGGAGGAGATCCGATATTTCGCGTTCTACGATCCACTGACGCACCTGCCCAACCGCAGGCTGCTGCTCGATCGCCTGCACCAGTCGCATGCGGCGAGCGCACGTACCGGGCGGCGCAGCGCGCTGCTCTTCATCGATCTCGACAACTTCAAGTCGCTCAACGACACGCTCGGGCACAACAAGGGCGACCTGCTGCTGCAACTGGTCGCCGGGCGGCTGCTGGAGTGTGTGCGCGAAGGTGACACCGTCGCGCGGCTCGGCGGTGACGAATTCGTCGTGATGCTCGACAACCTCAGCGAAGCGCTCAGCGAAGCGGCGGGGCAGGCGGAGGTCGTCGCCGAAAAGATCCGCGCCGCCCTCGGCGAACCGTACGCGCTCGGCGGCCGCGACCATCGCAGCACGCCGAGCATCGGCGTCACGCTGTTCGGATCCGAACATGTGTCGATCGACAGCCTGCTGCAGCAGGCCGATCTAGCGATGTACCAGGCCAAGGGGGCCGGCCGCAACGCCGTGCGCTTCTTCGACCCCGCGATGCAGGCGGCCGTCGCCGCGCATGTTGCGCTCGAAACGGATTTGCGCGACGCGCTGCGCGAGGGCCAGTTCGTCCTCCACTTCCAGGCGCAGGTCGACGACGGCGGCATCCTGACCGGCGCCGAAGCGCTCGTGCGCTGGGAGCATCCCGAGCGCGGTCTCGTGTTTCCGAACGAGTTCATTCCGCTGTGCGAGGAGACCGGGCTGATCCTGCCGCTGGGCCGCTGGGTTCTCGAGCGCGCGTGCATCCAGCTCGGTGCCTGGGCGTCGCAGCGGAAAACCGCGGATCTCACGCTCGCGGTCAATGTCAGCGCCAAGCAGTTGCGGCAGGTCGACTTCGTCGAGCAAGTGCTCACGATCATCGGCCGGACCGGGGCCGACCCGACGAAGCTCAAGCTGGAACTCACCGAAAGCCAGCTGATGAGCGACGTCGAGGACACGATCGCAAAGATGACGCGCCTGAAAGCGCACGGAGTCAGTTTCGCGCTCGACGACTTCGGGACGGGCTATTCGTCGCTGTCGTACCTGAAGCGCTTGTTGCCGGACAAGCTGAAGATCGACCGCTCGTTCGTGCGGGATGTGCTGACCGACCCCAACGATGCCGCGATTGCGAAAACCGTCGTTGCGCTGGCACGGAGCCTCGGCCTGAATGTCATCGCGGAAGGCGTCGAGTCCGAGGCGCAGCGGGTCTTCCTGGAGGGGATCGGCTGCCACGCGTATCAGGGGTATCTGTTCAGCGAGCCGGTGCCGCTCGAAGAGTTCGAGCGGCTGTTGGGCCGAAGCGACGACGTCACGGTCATATCCGCGAAATCCGGGTTTGCCCACGACGCCTGATCGGGCCGCGACCCTCCGAGCATTTCCGCCGGCTATAGTCGACGGCATTCCGACAGCCGAGGAGTTTCCATGACCATCGTTCGCGACAAGCTTTTCATCGGCGGCCAGTGGGTCGCACCGCAGGGCGCCGGCTTCATCGACGTCATCGATCCGAGCGACGCGTCGGTCTATGCACGCGTGCCCGAAGGCGCGCCGGCCGACGCCGAAACCGCCGTCGCGGCCGCGCGGGATGCGTTCGACGCCTGGTCGCGGACCTCGCCCGCCGACCGCGCGGCGTACATCGACCGCATTGCCGAAGGTTTCCAGGCACGCAGCGACGAACTCGCGCACGCGATCGCGCACGAGGTCGGAATGCCGCTGAAGCTGGCCGCGCGCGTGCAGGTCGCTGGGCCGCTGGGGAGCTGGCGACGTTACGCGAAGCTCGCGCGCGAGTTCGAATGGGAAGCGCGCGTCGGCACGTCACTCGTCGTGCGCGAGCCGGTTGGCGTCGTCGGCGCGATCACGCCGTGGAATTTCCCGCTGAACCAGATCACGCTGAAAGTCGCGCCGGCGCTCGCCGCAGGCTGCACGGTCGTGCTGAAGCCGTCCGAAGTCGCGCCGATCAATGCGTTCATCCTCGCCGAGATCATCGCCGAGGCGGGCTTGCCGGCTGGCGTGTTCAACCTCGTGACCGGCTATGGCCCCGTCGTCGGCGAAGTGCTCGCGTCGGACCCGCGCGTCGATATGGTGTCCTTCACCGGCTCGACGCGCGCCGGTAAGCGGGTCGCCGAACTCGCTGCGGCGACCGTCAAGAAGGTCGCGCTCGAACTCGGCGGCAAATCGGCTTCGGTCGTCCTCGACGATGCGGATCTTGCGGCCGCGGTGAAAGGCACGGTGTCGAATTGCCTGCTGAATTCGGGACAGACGTGCTCGGCGCAGACCCGGATGATCGTGCCGCGGGCGAAGCTCGACGAAGCGGCCCGCCTCGCTGCCGCTGCCGCGTCGTCGTTCACGGTCGGACCGGCGCTCGCCGACGGCAGCCGTCTCGGTCCGTTGGTGTCGGCAGTGCAGCGTGACCGCGTCGTCGGCTACATCCGGCGCGGCGTTGCGGAAGGGGCGAAGCTCGTTGCGGGCGGTGCGGATGCCGCGCCGGCGGGCGAAGGCTTCTTCGTCGCGCCGACGGTGCTCGTCGTCGACGACGCGAAGGCGACGATCGCGCAAGAGGAAGTGTTCGGACCGGTGCTCGTGATCCTGCCGCACGACGGCGACGACGACGCGGTGGCGATCGCTAACGACTCGATCTACGGCCTCGGCGGCGGCGTCTGGGCGGGCAGCGACGAGCACGGCCTCGCGGTCGCGCGGCGCATCCGCACCGGTCAGGTCGACGTCAACGGCGCGCCGTGGAACCCGCTCGCGCCCTTCGGCGGCTACCGCCAGTCCGGCCTCGGCCGCGAGAACGGCGTCTACGGGCTCGAGGAGTTCCTCGAGTACAAGGCGATCCAGCTGCGGGCGGACTGAGCGTCCTGCTGCCGGGGATGGCTCGCCGCCTTCCCCGGCGGACCAATCCGCTCAGGAAATGAAGCTGCGGTAAGCCAGCCAGTACAGGCCCGCCGACAGGAGCATCGATGCGGGCAGCGTCAGCACCCACGCCAGCAGGATGTTGCCGACCGTGCGGCTTTGCAGGCCGCTGCGGTTCGCCGCCATCGTGCCCGCTACGCCTGACGACAGCACGTGCGTCGTCGACACCGGCAAGGAGTACACGTTGGCCAGGCCGATCGCCATCGCGGCGGTGATCTGCGCGCTCATGCCCTGCGCGTAGGTCATGCCCTGCTTGCCGATCTTCTCGCCGACGGTGAGGACGACGCGCTTCCAGCCGATCATCGTGCCGCACCCCAGCGCGACCGCGACCGCGAGCACGACCCAGAACGGCGCGTATTCGGTCGTCGAGGTGAGGTCCTTGCGCAGCCTTGCGAGGTCCTTCTTTTCGGCGCCGGGCAGGTAGGCGAGCTTCGAGACCTTGCGCGCGGTGTCGTCGAGGCACAGCAGGTAGCGGCGCACCGCGACGCGTTCCGCGTGCGTCAGGTCGTCGTAGCTCTGGACGCCCTCGAGGTCGCGACGCAGCGCGGCGATCGTGATCTCGGTCTGCTGCGGATCGCAGCGGAACTTCGCCGGCAGATCGGTTCCGTTCGATTTGCCCAGCGCGAGGTAGCCGGACAGCGACGCGGCGTTGCGCTGATAGAACTCGCCGAGGTGGCCCGCGGCGTCGTAGGTGCGGCTGATGTCGTACGACGTGCTGCCCAGGTTCACGACGAAATGCGCCGGCACGATGCCGATCAGCACCAGCATGATCAGGCCGATGCCCTTCTGGCCGTCGTTCGAGCCATGGACGAAGCTCACGCCCATCGCCGACAGCACCAGGATCAGCCGGCTCCAGAACGGCGGATGCTTCTTGCCGACCTCGCCCATGCGGAATTCGGGCGTGCGGTGCATTGACGAATGCGGCTTCTTCCATTTCAGCGCGATCAGGATCAGCCCGGCGACGACGAAACCGGCGATCGGCGACGCGATCAGCGAGATCCCGATGTCGATCGCCTTCTGCCAGTTCACGCCCTCGGCCAGCGCGATGTCGGTGATCACCGCGTTCGCCAGGCCGACGCCGAGGATCGAGCCGATCAGCGTGTGCGAGCTCGACGCCGGGATCCCGAAGTACCAAGTCCCGAGATTCCACGCGATCGCCGCAGTGAGCAGCGAGAACACCATCGCGAGTCCGCGCCCGGTCTCGACGTCGATCAGCAGTTCGACCGGCAGCAGATGCACGACCGCGTACGCGACGCCGACGCCGCCGAGCAACACACCGAGAAAATTGAAGATGCCCGATGCGATCACCGCGAGGTAGGGCGGCATCGCGCGCGTGTAGATCACCGTCGCGACCGCGTTGGCCGTGTCGTGGAAACCGTTGATGAATTCGAAGGCCAGCACGAACGCCAGCGCAAGGACCAGACTGGCGAGGAGCCAGGGGTCGAGGGTGCCGAATAGTTGAATCATCTGCACGGCCCTGCAGCTGCGGCCGGTGACGGAAAGTCGTGTTCCGCACCGGGACGCGCCCTATGGCCGATATCCTGAAAATCGAGACGGCGGATTCTCTCAGATCGTGTAACCGAACTGAAACATTTCCTGCAGTGCAACGTGGCGCAGTTGCCACGGGCGCCCGTTCTCGCTGGTGTTGCACGCCCCGTCCTTGGCGTGCGGGTCGGCCGCGCGCTGATCGCAGTTCGCCCGCTCCACGCCCCCCCGTCGAATGTGCCGGTCGCCCCTTCGATGTCCTTCCCGCCCGCGGCCGCTGGCGGCGACGCGTAGCCCCGCGTCGATCCCGCAGGATCCTGACGCCCGCAGTCGAGATGCCGCTCAGAACGGCACGGGACTCTCGAAGCTCATCGGGACCCGGGTGTCCGGACGGATGAACGCGATGCCGGCCGCGTGCAGGTGCATGCGCGATTCGCGCGCGGCGCTTTCGGGCGGTGCGTAGAGCGGGTCGCCGACGATGGGGTGGCCGATCGACGCGAGGTGCGCCCGCAGCTGGTGCGAGCGGCCGGTGACCGGCTTCAGCTCGACGCGCGAAACCGCGCCCGCGCCGCCGCCGCTGCGAGCGATGACGCGGTAGCGGGTGAGGGCACGACGGCCTCGGACCGGGTCGACGATCTGGCGCGGCCGGTTCTCCTCGTCGGGGCCGAGCGGCAGATCGATTTCGCCGGCGTCGTCGGCGAGATGACCCTGCACGACGGCGACGTAGCGCTTGCCGACGACGCGCTGCTCGAACGCGAGGCTCATCCGCCGCAGCATCTCCGGCCCGCGCGCGAGCAGGACCAGCCCCGACGTCGCCATGTCGAGGCGGTGCACGATCAGCGCGTCGCGATACAGCGCCTGCACGCGGCTCGCGAGACAGTCCTGCCGCTCGTCGCCGCGCGCAGGCACCGAGAGCAGACCGGCCGGCTTGTCGGCGACGATCAGCGCGTCGTCGGCATGGAGGATCGCGGGTTCGAGTGATGGCATTGCGGACAGGGAAAGGATGGTCGGCGGGTTCGGAAAGTCGCGACGCCGCGTTAATAGCAGGAATCGCCGCCCGCGACAAATGGAGCCGGGCGCGGCGGGCAGGGGCCGCGGTCTCGCCCGCAGTCCGCTCTGGGTGCGCACCAGCACCGCTTCGAGGGACCCGCCGGCGGCGTGGCGTCGTCGGGTGTCGAATGAAGGGCGTCACGCCGCGCCGATCGCCGATAAAATGGGCGGCCTCTCTTGCCGCCGCCGGCCGTCCGGCCCACGATGATTCCCGATTTCCTTCACCCCCGCGGCCTCGCGTTCGTCGATATCGAGACGACCGGGGCGACGTCGTCGCGCGACTCGATCACCGAGATCGGCATCGTCGAGGTTGACGAGGACGGCGTGCGCGAATGGTCGAGCCTCGTGCGCCCGGACAACCCGATCCCGGACTACATCGAGCGGCTGACCGGGATTTCGAACGCGATGGTCGCCGACGCGCCGCGCTTCGCCGAGCTGGCCGACGCGGTGTTCGACCGCCTGCACGACCGCGTCTTCATCGCGCACAACGCGCGCTTCGACCACGGCTTCATCCGCGCCGCGTTCCGGCGCCTCGGCGTCGACTTCCGGCCGAAGGTGCTGTGCACCGTGCGCCTGTCGCGCCGGCTGTTTCCGGAGGAGCGGCGTCACAACCTCGACGCGCTGATCGCGCGGCACGGGCTCGAGATCGACGCGCGTCACCGCGCGCTCGGCGACGCGCAGGCACTGTGGCAGTTCTGGCAGCGCGTGCATCGGCAGTTCGGCGCGGCGCGCGTCGAGACGGTGTTGCGCGATCTCCTCGGCCGGCCGACGCTGCCGCCGCATCTCGACGCGGACCTGATCGACGCGATCTCCGACGCGCCGGGCGTCTATCTCTTCTACGGCGACAACGACCTGCCGCTCTACATCGGCAAGAGCAAGACGCTGCGGGCGCGGGTGCTGTCGCATTTCGGCGCCGACCACCGCGACAGCCGCGAGATGACGCTGTCGCAGCAGGTGCGCCGCGTCGAGTGGATCGTGACCGCCGGCGAAATCGGGGCGCTGCTGAAGGAAGCCGAACTCATCAAGACCTTGCTGCCGACGATGAACCGCAAGCTACGGCGCAGCCGCGAGCTGTGCAGCTGGCAGCTGCAGCCGCAGGCGGACGGCGGCTGGCGGCCGGAGCTCGTTTATGCGGCGGACCTGGACGTCGGACGACAGGAGCACCTCTACGGCCTCTTCCGCACGCGGCGCGCCGCCGTCACGAAGCTGCGCGCGATCGCGGCCGAGCAGCAGCTTTGCCCGCCGCTGCTCGGGCTCGAAAAGCCCGACCCGACGGGGCGCTGCTTCACGCACCAGCTGCGACGCTGCAAGGGTGCGTGCGCCGGCGGCGAACCGCGCGGCCTGCACGGCGCGCGCCTGATGCTCGCGCTGCGCGAGTTGCGCGTCGAGCACTGGCCTTATCGCGGGCCGGTCGGCATCCGCGAAGGCGACGCGATGCACGTCGTCGACAGCTGGTGCTACCTCGGCACCGCGTCGAGCGACGACGAACTGCACGCGATCCTCGACGCCGGGCGGCCGAGCTTCGAGCTCGACGCGTACCGCATCCTCGTGAAGGCGATGCGGCGCGCGAAGCTCGTCGATCTGCACGATCTCAGCGCCGCGTGCGCCGCAGGGGAACCCGACGCCGCGTGACGGCTCGATCGCGCTTCGCAACACGACGGCCCGGCCGCACATCCGGTTGTGCCACTCCGCGGAACAGTCATGTGCCGAAAACCGCCACGCCGGATACCTGAGGCCGGGTATAGTTGCGCCCGGTAGCGCGCCGGCCCGCCGACCCATGGGGAGCGAGCGGGGCCGCGCCGACCAAAACCCTTTGCCGAAACCGACCGTAATCCGCTGATGAGTACTCCTCCCGCCGCGCGCGAGCGCGAGTCTTCCGCCTGGATGCTGGCTTTCGCCGCCTGGCTCGTCGCGATGGCGTCGACGCTCGGCGCGCTGTTCTTTGGCGAGGTCATGAAGCTGCCGACCTGCGTGCTGTGCTGGTACCAGCGCATCTTCATGTTCCCGCTCGCGCTGATCCTGCCGATGGGGCTGTTCCCGTTCGACCGCAAGCTGGTCCGCTACGCGTTGCCGCTCGCGGTCGTCGGCTGGCTGGTCGCGGTATTCCACCAGCTCGTCGTCGCCGGCGTGATCCCCGAGGAGATCCGCCCCTGCACGCAGGGTGTGCCGTGTTCCCAGACCGTCATCGAGTGGTTCGGCTTCGTCACGATCCCGCTGCTGTCGGTCGCCGCTTTCTCAATCGTCATCGCGCTGCTGGTCGCGGTGCATCTCCGGAGCTCCAAATGAAGGAAAAGACGCTGTTTCTCGGCGCCGCCGCAATCCTGCTGCTCGTGTTCGTCGTCGCGATGATGACGTACAACACCGGCACGGCCGAGCAATCGGCGCAAGTCGTCGAGCAGAACCGCGATCGCCTCGTGCGCATGCATTCGCCGACGCTCGGCAATGCGCAGGCGAAGGTCCAGATCGTCGAGTTTCTCGATCCGGCGTGCGAGACGTGCCGCAGCTTCTATCCCTTCGTGAAGGAAATGATGGCGGCGAACCCCGACGACATCCGTCTCGTCGTCCGCTACGCACCCTTCCATGACGGCTCGGAGGCGGTCGTCGCGGTGCTCGAAGCGGCGCGCAAGCAGGGCAAGTTCTGGCCGACGCTCGAGGCGTTGTTCGCGTCGCAGGAACAATGGGCGCCGAATCACGCGCCGCAGATCGGTCTCGTCTGGCCGCATCTCGAAGGACTCGGGCTCGATCTCGACAGGCTGCGCGCCGACATGGTCGCGCCGGAGATCGGGCGCGTGATCGGGCAGGATCTTGCCGATGCCGACGCGCTGAACGTCACGAAAACGCCGGAGTTCTTCGTGAACGGCGAGCCGCTGCCGCGCTTCGGCTACGAGCCGCTGAAGGCGCTGGTCGACGCCGCGCTCGCCGCGCGCTGAAGCGGGAGCATTCAGCAGCGGGTTTTCTATCATTGGGGGAACCGGAGTTCCCCTTGTCGTTCATCGCGTCACCGGGGGATTTCGTCCTCGGACAGGACTCGCCGATGAACGACCATCCCCGATTGCCTTCGCATGTGCCGCTCGTCGTCGCGACGCGCGGCGGCCTCGCCGAGTCGGTGCATTACGGCTCGATCGCCGTCGTCGACGCGGCGGGTATCGTGACCGGCTGCCTCGTGCCGGTGTTCACGCTCGGTTGAATCCGGTCGGCGGGCCCGCTCGTCGGGCCCGCTCGTCGGGCCCGCCGATCTTCCGTCAGGTCGCGAGCGCGACGCGTGGCGGTGGCGCTTCGCGGATCGGCAGATTGACGACCGCGGCGAGCGCCGCGAGCGCGATGTCCGCGTACCACATCCACGAGAAGTCGCCGAACTCCATGAACGCGAGGCCGCCGAGCCACGCGCCGAGGAAGCCGCCGGTCTGGTGCGACA
Source organism: Aromatoleum sp. (assembly GCF_032027225.1). GTDB lineage: Bacteria > Pseudomonadota > Gammaproteobacteria > Burkholderiales > Rhodocyclaceae > Aromatoleum. The sequence continues at coordinate 60,652 of NZ_JAVSMM010000022.1, forward strand.
GCAACGTCATCCCGAACAGCGTGCCGAGGTAGCGGACGCCGAACAGCTTGCCGACGATCGCGGCGGTGGGCGGCACGGTCGCGAGCCAGGTGAGGCCGAGGCCGGCGGCGAACAGGTAGAACGTCAGCGAGGTCTTCGGCGCAATGAGATACACCGCGACGAGCAGCGCGCGCGAGCCGTACATCGCCGCGAGGATGTACTTGCTCGAATAGCGCGACACCGCGGCGCCGGCGATCAGGCTGCCGACGATGTTCGACAGGCCGATGATCGCGAGCGACCAGCTCGCGACGCCCGCGGGCAGGCCGCACAGATCGACTTCGCTCGGCAGGTGCGTGACGAGGAAGGCGATGTGGAAGCCGCAGGTGAAGAAGCCCGCGTGCAGCAGCAGATAGCTGCGGTCGCCCATCGCGCCGCGCACCGCCTTCCAGACGCCGCCATCGTCGTGCGCCTTCGGCGCCTCCTGGCCCTTCGGCGCGAGCACGCGCACGAGCGGCAGCGCCGCGAGCGTCATCACCGCGAGCGACCACATCGCGCCCATCCAGCCGACCGACTGGATCAGCTTCTGCAGAACCGGCGCGAACACGAACTGGCCGAACGAGCCGCCGGCGTTGATGACGCCGGACGCAGAGCCGCGCGCCGACAGCGGCAGGCGCTGCGCGGCGGCGCCGATCAGCACCGAGAAGCTGCCCGCGCCGGAGCCGATCGCCGACAGCAGGCCGAGCGAGACGACCAGGCCGAAGCCGGATGTCATCCACGGCGTCAGCGCGCTGCCGACCGCGAGCACGACGAGCCCGCCGACGAGCACCTTGCCCGGGCCGTGGCGGTCCGCGACCGCGCCGGCGAGCGGCTGGATCGCGCCCCAGACGAACTGGCCGACCGCGAGTGCGAAGCTGATCGTCGCGATGCCGAGGCCGGTCGAGGTGTTCAGCGGCGACACGAAGAGGCCGAGCGACTGCCGCGCGCCCATCGTCACCATCAGGATGCCGGCGGCGGCGAGCGTGACGACCATGACGTCGCGGGAACCGAGGGAACGCAGCACGTGACGCTCCTCAGCGGGCACCGGCCGGGCGCGACGCCGCGGCTGGATTCGGCATGTCGGCGGCGGCTTGCGGCTGCCGGCGCGGGACGACGAGCTTCGACGTCATCCGCTGCCGGACCTCGCCGTGCTGGTTCAGCGTTTCGCTGCGCAGCGTGACGATGCCGCGGTCGGGCTTCGAGCGCGACGGGGTGATTTCGAGCACTTCGCTGACGACGCGCAGCACGTCGCCCGGCCGCGTCGGTCCCGGCCATGCGACTTCCGCGCCAGCGCCGATGACGCCGCCCGCGAACGGCGCGCGTTCGCCGACGATGAGCCGCATCGTGAGCGCGGCGGTATGCCAGCCGCTTGCGGCGAGGCCGCCGAACAGCGATTCGCGCGCGCTCTCCGCATCGAGATGAAAGGGCTGGGGATCGAAGCGGCGCGCGAATTCGAAGATCTGGGCTTCGTCGATCGCGTGCTCGGCGCTCGTGAAGCGCTGGCCGACCGACAGGTCGTCGAGGTACAGCGGCGCGTGGTTCTGCGGGGACACGTTCTTTTCTCCGTTTTCTGGGTGCTGACGGGCTCGTACTATAGTTGCCGCACGAGAAACAAACGAGCGGCATTTCGTCGCTTCACTGTCAATGAGGTGTTGACGAATGGGCTGGCTCGCCACCTGGGAAGCGTTCGTGAAAACCGTCGAGCTCGGCAGCATGGCCGCGGCCGCGCGCCGGCTCGACTGCTCGCGCGCGCAGGTCAGCAAGCAGCTCGCCGAGCTCGAAGCCGCGTTCGGCGTGCGGCTCGTCGAGCGCACGACGCGCAAGCTGCACGTGACGCCGGCCGGCGAGGTGTTCTACCAGCAGGCGCTGCGCGTGCTCGCGCAGTTGAAGGAGACCGAGCTCGCGGTGCAGCACGTCGTCGACACGCCGACCGGCATCCTGCGCATCACCGCGTCGATCGCGTTCGGCCGGCTGCACATCGCGCCGCTGCTGCCGCGCTTCGCGGTCGACTATCCGCAGGTGCAGTGCGAGCTGGTGCTGACCGACCGCGCGCTCGACCTCGTGGACGAGAAGTTCGACCTGGCGCTGCGGCTGACCGATGCGCCGCCGGATAACGCGGTGGCGCGCAAGCTCGCGGTGATCGAGCGGCGCATCTGCGCGAGCCCGGCCTACCTCGCGCGCCGCGGCGTGCCGCGCTCGCCCGACGAGCTCGCGCATCACGACTGCTTCGCGTATCTCGGCGCGCGCACCGAGAGCGACTGGACCCTGCGCAGCCCGTCCGGCGCGCTCGCGACGGTGCCGGTGCGCGGCAAGTTCCAGATCAGCCACCTCGACGGCATCCTCGACGCGGTGCTCGGCGGACACGGTCTCGCGATCCTGCCGACCTACGTCTGCGGTGCGCTCCTCGCGCACGGCGAACTCGTCGCGGTGCTCGCGGACCACGAGCCGGTCACGAGCTTCGGCCGGCACGTGTATGCGACCTACCCGGCGAGCCGCGTCCATCTGCCGAAACTGCGCGTGTTCCTCGCCGCGCTCGAGCGCGCCTTCACGCCGGTGCCGCCGTGGGAGCGCGCCTGAGCGTCGCTAGTCCGCGCCGGTGTCGATCAACGAAGGACACCGGGTGCCGCCCCGCGTTTTACGTCGAGAAACCCGCCCAACGCATCACGAGCCGCAGCGCGAAGGCGACGAGCGCGAGCCCGATCACGCCGGCGGCCCAGATCCCCACGAGCCACCCGAGCCGCTTCGCCCAGCCCGTCGCCGTCGAGCGCCGCGCCACGTCTCCGTCGTCGGGCATCAATGGTATCCCTCGGTCTCGTCGACCTTGCCGCGGAATACGTAATAGCCCCACGCGGTGTACGTCAGGATCAGCGGGATGATCAGCAGCGCGCCGACGAGCGTGAAGCCCATGCTCTGCGGCGGCCCGGCCGCCTCGCGAATCGAGATGTCGGGCGGGATGATGTTCGGCCACAGGCTGATGCCGAGCCCGCTGTAGCCGAGGAGGACGAGGAACAGCGTCAGTACGAACGGGCCGCCGTGCGGCTCGCCGCGCAGCTGCCGCAGCAGCTGCCACACCGTCAGCACGACGAGGACCGGCACCGGCGCGAACCACAGCAGGTTCGGCATCGAGAACCAGCGCGCGGCGATGTCCTCGTGCGCGAGCGGCGTCCAGATGCTGATCACCGCGATCACCGCGAGCAGCGTCAGCGTCAGCGGCCGCGCGAGCGCGATCATCCGCACCTGCAGCGGTCCCTGTGTCTTGTAGATCAGCCAGGTGCAGCCGAGCAGCGCGAAGGTGACGACGAGGCCGGCGCCGACGAACACCGAGAACGGCGTCAGCCAGTCGAACGCGCCGCCCGCGTACGCGCGGTCGACGACCGCGATGCCCTGGATGAAGCCGCCGAGCGTGACGCCCTGGAAGAACGTCGCCGCGAGCGAGCCGCCGATGAAGGCCTTGTCCCACCAGTGCCGGTGATGCTCGTCGGCCTTGAAGCGGAACTCGAACGCGACGCCGCGGAAGATCAGCCCGAGCAGCATCAGGATCAGCGGCATGTAGAACGCCGACAGCACGACCGCGTACGCGAGCGGGAAGGCCGCGAGCAGCCCGGCGCCGCCGAGCACGAGCCAGGTCTCGTTGCCGTCCCATACCGGCGCGACCGTGTTCATCATCACGTCGCGGTCGCTCTTGTCGGGCAGAAACGGGTACAGCAGGCCGATGCCGAGATCGAAGCCGTCCATGATCACGTACATCATCACGCCGAACAGGATGATCACGGCCCAGATCAGCGGAAGGTCGATGCCCATTGCCTAGCCTCCTGTGCGGACGACCGCGCCCTCGTCCGGGTCCGGCGCCGCCGACAGCGGCCGGGCCGGCGTGCGCCGTTCGCCGGGACCGCCCGGCACCGGCCGCTCGCTCTCGTGCGTCACCGGGCCGAGCGCGAGGAGCCGCAGGAGGTAAACCAGCCCGGCGCCGAACACGACCGTATACACGACGACGAACAGCGCCAGCGTCGTGCCAAGCTGCCCGGCGCCGTGCGCCGACACGCCGTCCGAGGTGCGCATCAGCCCGTAGACGAGCCACGGCTGGCGGCCGATCTCGGTCGTGAACCAGCCCGCGAGCAGCGCGACGAGGCCCGACGGACCCATCCACAGCGCGAAGTTCAGCAACCCGCGCGAGCGGAACAGCGTGCCGCGCCACCGCGCCCACGCCGCCCAGACGCCGAGCGCGATCATCAGCACGCCGAGCCCGACCATGATGCGGAACGTCCAGAACACGATCGTCGCGTTCGGCCGGTCCTCGGGCGGGAATTCCTTCAGGCCGGGGAACTGGCCGTCGAGCGAATGCGTGAGGATCAGGCTGCCGAGCCGCGGGATCTCGATCGCGAAGCGCGTCTCTTCGCGCTGCATGTCCGGCCAGCCGAACAGCGCCAGCGGCACGCCTTCGCCGGGCTTGTTCTCCCAATGCCCCTCCATTGCGGCGATCTTCGCCGGCTGGTGCTCGAGCGTGTTGAGTCCATGGAGGTCGCCGACGACCGCTTGCAGCGGCGCGACGAGCAGCAGCATCCACATCGCCATCGACAGCATCTTGCGGATCGACTGGTTGTCGCGGCCGCGCAGCAGGTGCCAGGCCGCGGTGGCGCCGACGATCAGCGCGGTCGCGAGGAAGGCGGCGATTCCCATATGCACGAGGCGGTACGGGAACGACGGGTTCAGGATCACCGCCAGCCAGTCGACCGGCACGACGCGCCCGTCGATGATCTCGTAGCCGGTCGGCGTATGCATCCAGCTGTTCGACGCGAGAATCCAGGTCGCCGACATCAGCGTGCCGGCTGCGACCATCACCGTCGCCAGGAAATGCAGCCCCGGCCCGACCTTGTTCCAGCCGAACAGCATCACGCCGAGAAAGCCGGCTTCGAGGAAGAACGCCGTGAGCACCTCGTACGCCAGCAGCGGCCCGGTGACGCCGCCGGCGAATTCGGAGAAATAGCTCCAGTTCGTCCCGAACTGGTAGGCCATGACGATGCCCGAGACGACACCCATGCCGAAGTTCAGCGCGAAGACTTTCGACCAGAAGTGGTAGAGGTCGCGGAACATCTCGTCGCCGGAGCGCAGCCAGCGTGCTTCGAGCACGACGAGGTAGCTCGCGAGCCCGATCGTGATTGCCGGGAACACGATGTGGAACGAGATCGTGAACGCGAACTGGATGCGGGCGAGAAGCAGTGCGTCGAAATCCCACACGGTAGAACCCTCCGTTGCCGGCGATCGGAGTGTGATGCGGTCGGCTTTCGCACTGACCGCGACTTTACGGTTTCGATGCGACCGAAAGCACCGCAGGCGGCGCCGGAATTGCAAGCAATCGTCACGCAGGCCGCCGCGGCCGCGCCTGCACGCCGTCGCGAGCGCAGGTCGCCGGGGAACCGCGCCCGCGCGCTGCGGGTCGAGAGGGCTTCGGGAGGAAGAACAAGACTTTCGGAGGAAACCATGCCCGATAAGCCCCGCTCATCGACGCTCGCGAGCTGGCCCGAGGATTCGGCCGAGGCCGCGCAGCTCGTCATCGACCAGTACGGCGAACCCGACGAAGTCACCGGGACGCAGCTCACGTGGCACCGCCCCGGCCCGTGGAAGCGCATCGTCGCGTCGCGCGAAACGCACGAGCACAACTTCCCGGCGCCGCACCGCGATTCGGTCGAATCGGTGATCGACTACCGCGTGCCGGTAGACAAGATCTCGCAGCTCGCGGCGTTCGACGGCAGCGTCGTCGTCGACCGCACCGTCGGTGAGGTGTCCGCGCGCTGCCATGACGAACAGGCGAACTTCCTCGCGCTGAACCTGATGCACGACGTCGCGACCGGCGCGCAGAGCGTCGACGACGCACGCAACTACTACGCGAAGGAATTCGCCGACTACCGGCGCAAGAAGCCGACGCCGTACATGGAAAAACTGCGTTTCACCCCCGGCCACGGCGACACCGCCGATCCGGATGTCCGCATCCTTTCCGACAAGGATCTCGAAGAGGCGGTGAAGGCCGGCGAGCAGCGCGGGTAAGGGGCGACCGTTTCGCGCGGACAGAAGCGGCCGCCTCCGGCCGACTGCACAGCGTTGGCTTGCGGGCTGGTCGCTATCCGCCCCTGCGGCTGTCGATTTCCCGGCTCGACGTTCTGCCAGCACGTCTCCTTTTCCGCAGCCGAAGCAAGCCCGACCGGGCGGATCGGGTCGAAGCCCGCACCGACGCCGATGAGCCCGGCGAGCGGCCCGTTGTGGGTACAATCCGCGGTCTTTGCCCGCCGGACGAGCTCCTCCTCGCGACTCCGCTGCGGCCATGTCCGGATCCCCATGAACAAGAAGAGAATTCCCCTCGCCGCGCTCGGCCTGTTCGTACTGCTGTCGCTGATCTGGGGCTACAACTGGGTCGTGATGAAGAAGGTGATGGCGTACGCCGATCCCTTCGATTTTTCAGCGCTGCGCACGCTGTTCGGCGCGCTCGCGCTGTTCGCGGTGCTGGCGTGGCGGCGCAAACCGCTGAAGCCGGTCGCGCTCGGCCAGACGCTGCTGCTCGGGCTGCTGCAGACGACGGCCTTCACCGCGCTGATCCAGTGGGCGCTGGTCAGCGGCGGCGCCGGCAAGACGGCCGTGCTCGTCTACGCGATGCCGTTCTGGCTGCTGCCGATGGCGTGGGTGTTCCTCGGTGAGCGGGTGCGCGGGCTGCAGTGGCTCGCGGTCGCGCTCGCGCTCGTCGGCCTGGTCTTCATCCTCGACCCGTGGAACGCGGAGGGGGATCTCTTCAGCACCTCGCTCGCGCTGCTCGCGAGCGTGTCGTGGGCCGCAAGCGCGGTGATCGTGAAGCGGATCCGCGCCCGTTTCGACGTCGACCTGCTGTCGCTGACCGCGTGGCAGATGCTTCTCGGCGCGGTCGTGCTGTGCGGCGTCGCGTGGCTGTTGCCGTCCGAGCCGCCGCAGCTGACGACGTACTTCATCGTCGCGCTCGTCTACAACGCGCTCTTCGCGACCGGCCTCGCGTGGCTGATCTGGCTCGTCATCCTCGACCGGCTGCCGGCCGGGCTCGCCGGCCTGTCGTCGCTCGCGGTGCCGGCTGTCGGCGTGCTGTCGGGATGGCTCGAACTCGGCGAACGCCCGAGCGGGCCGGAATCGGCCGGCATGCTCTGCATCGCCGTCGCGCTGCTGCTGATCAGCGCGATCGCACTGCGCGCGCGGGAGCTGCAGGCGCGCAGCGTCAGCGCAGATTCGCGGAGCTGAACAGCACGACCTGGTCGGCGATGAAGTTCACCTGCACGTGGCGCGTCTCGTCGCCCCAGGTGCAGCTCCTGACGGCCATCAGGTCGCTGCATTTCGTCGGCTCGCCGAGCAGACGCTTGACTTCGTCGTATCGCATGCCGACCTTGATCTGGTCGTAATTCTCGACGGTGAGCTTGGTGCAGGCGGCAATGCCGAGCGCGAGCGCGGCGACGCCGAGGATGCGTAGCGGGTTTCTCATGCGGGGCTCCGGGGCTGGATGAATTCGCATTGTCGCCGGTCGGTGTAACACAGGCTTCATTCCGTCGTCACGGAATTTTCGCGGGTGAGGCCTAGCCTTCGGGCTCATGAAAGCCGTCGATTTCATGACCGAAGAACGCGGCCCGCGGCCTTCGCTGCGGGTCGCCCTGGTAACCGAAACGTGGTCGCCCGAAGTCAATGGCGTCGCGATGACGCTCGGCCGCATGGTCGATGGGTTGGTCGCCCGCGGGCACTGCGTCCAGTTGGTCCGGCCGCGGCAGACGAAAGCCGACCAGACGGGCGACGCGTCCGGCTACGAGGAAGTGCTCGCCCGCGGGGTCCCGATTCCGAGCTATCAGGGCTTGCGCTTCGGACTGCCGGCGAAGACGCGGCTCGCGCGGATGTGGTTCCGCCAGCGGCCGGACGTCGTGCACGTCGCGACCGAAGGCCCGCTCGGCTGGTCGGCGGTGTCGGCCGCAGCGAAGCTCGGCATCCCGGTGACGTCGGACTTCCACACCAACTTCGACCATTACAGCCAGCACTACGGCGTCGGCTGGCTCAAGCAGCCGGTGTCGGCGTACCTGAAACGTCTGCACAACCGCACCGCGCTCACGCTCGTGCCGACGCGGGCGATGGCGCAGGCGCTGCGCGACAAGGGCTATCGCAACGTCGATGTCGTCGCACGCGGCGTGGATACGCAGCAGTTCCACCCGCGCTTTCGCAGCAGCCTGCTGCGCGAATCGTGGGGCGTCGGCGACGACGGTCTCGTCGTGCTGAGCGTGGGCCGCGTCGCGCCGGAGAAGAACCTGTCGCTGGTGATCGAGGCGTTCGAGGCGATCCGGCGCGTGCGGGCCGATGCGCGGCTCGTCATCGTCGGCGACGGCCCGCTGCGCGGACCGCTGCAGACCAGGCACCCGGATTACCACTTCGCCGGCACGCGCCGCGGCGCGGACCTCGCCGCGCACTACGCGTCGGCGGACCTGTTCCTGTTCCCGAGCCTGTCGGAAACCTTCGGCAACGTGACGCTGGAGGCGATGGCGAGCGGGCTGTGCGTGGTCGCGTACGACTATGCAGCCGCGTCGGAAGCCATCGCCACCGGGCACAACGGCCTCCTCGCGGCGCCGGGCAACGCAGCCGCTTTCGTTGCGCAGGCGATCTCCGCCGCGCGCGACGACGCGCTGCGCCGGGAGTTGGGGGAGGACGCGCGCCTGAAGAGCGAGAGCCTCGACTGGGAGCGCATCCACGACAGCTTCGCACGCGCGCTGCAGGCCGTCGTCGAAGACGCCGAGCCGCAGTACGAGCTGCAGGCGGCGAACGCGGTCGCGCGCTGATGCCGGCGGTCCGCTCGGTCTTCATCTCGGACGTCCATCTCGGAACCCGGGCGTGCCAGGCCGGCCGACTGCTCGAATTCCTGCGCGAATATCCGTCCGACCACCTCTACCTGATCGGCGACATCATCGACTTCTGGGCGATGAACCGCAGCATCCAGTGGTCGGGAATGCAGAACACCGTCGTGCAGAAAGTGCTGCGCCGCGCGCGTCACGGCTGCAAGGTGTTCTTCATTCCGGGCAACCACGACGAAGCGCTGCGCCAGTACGTCGGGATCGCGTTCGGCGAGATCCGCGTCGAAAGCGAATGGGTGCACGAGGCCGCGGACGGCCGGCGCTACTGGCTGGTTCACGGCGACGAATACGACCAGGTCACGCGCCATCACCGTTGGGTCGCGGTGCTTGGCGACGTCGGCTATACCGCGCTGGTGCGGATCAACAATTGGCTGTCGTGGTTGCGTCGCGTGCTGCGTCGGCCGGGCTACTGGTCGCTCGCGGGCTACGCGAAGCAGAAGGTCAAGCGCGCGGTGAGCTTCATCTTCGACTTCGAATCGTCGATCGCGCACGCGGCGCGGAAGAAGGAGTTCGACGGCGTGATCTGCGGCCACATCCACTGGGCCGCCGACCACGAGATCGAAGAGGTGCGCTACTTGAACTGCGGCGACTGGGTCGACAGCTGCAGCGCGATCATCGAGCACGCCGACGGCCGGATGGAGGTCGTGCGCTGGCAGGGCACCGCGCTGCAATGCGAGAAGGCGCTCGCGGAGTTGCTCGAGGAGAGCGCGTAGGCGCGCTGCCGCCTCACCGGTGACGCGACCGCCACGCGTCGATACTGAAAGCGCCGGGGCCGTGGGCCGCGAGCACGAGAAAGCCGCCGGCCATCGCGACGTTCTTCATGAACGAGATGAACTGCATCTGGTTTGCGAAATCGGTGTGGAAGAACCCCGCCGCGAGCAGCGAGAAGGCCGCGAGTCCGACCGCCGCGATGCGGGTGAGGAGGCCGAACGCGACGGCCAGCCCGCCGCCGAACTCGGCGACGATCACCAGCGGCAGCAGCGCGCCGCTGACGCCCGCCGCTTCCATGTACTGCTGACTGCCCGCATAGCCGCTGATCTTGCCCCAGCCGCTGATGATGAAGATCAGCGCGAGCAGAATCCGGCCGACGAGAAGCGTCACGTCCTTCATTTTTCTCTCCTTTAAGGGGACGGCCTCTTATGTTTAGACGACGACCGGCGTCATTGCTGCAGCGCGGACGTCGGCGCCATCGAGGTCGTCGTCCCGACGGCGGGCGGAGAGCAAGCTGCGGTCCGGCCGCGGGAGGGGGCGTCGGAGGGGCTCCGCGTCGGCGGGAGGCTGTTTTTTCAAACCCAGCCGATCGCGCCCGCCGCGCCGCCGATCGCGATCAGCCAGATCGGCGCGATACGGGTCCGCAGCATCACGGCGGCGGTCGCGACGATCAGCACGCCGCCGCCGAGGCGATGGTCCGGTTCGCGGACGAATGGCAGTGCGAGCACCCATGCCGACGAAAACATCAGCCCGACGGTGACCGGCGCGAGGCCGGCCGTGAACGCGCGCACGAAGGGCGTGTCGCGCCGCTTGCTGCCCCAGCGGCTGACGCCGAGCGACAGCAGCGTCGAGGGCAGCAGGATGCCGATGAGCGCGGCTGCCGCGCCGACGATGCCCGCGATCTGGAAGCCGAGCACCGGCACGAACAGCACGTTCGGCCCGGGTGCCGCCTGCGCGAGCGCGATCGCGGTCGTGAAGTCGGCATCGCCGAGCCAGCCTCGCTCGGCGACGAGGTAGCGGTGCATCTCGGGCGCGGTCGACATCGCGCCGCCGATCGACAGCAGCGACAGCGTCAGGAAATGGACGAAAAGCGGGCCGAGGTCGGCGAGCGGCAAGCCTCCGGTCATCGCTCGCGCCCTTGCCGGAAAATGCACCAGCCCGCGAGGCTCCAGCCCGCGGCGCCGAGTCCGACCACGACCCACGCGAGCGGCACGCGCAGGATCGCGATCAGCGCGAGCGACGCAGCGCCGAGCAGCGCACAGAGCACCGGGCCCATGACGTTGCCGCGCAATGCGCCGAGCATCTTCAAGCCCATCGCGAGCATCAGCCCGGCCGCGACGGCACCCATGCCGCGCAGCGCGCCTGCGACCGCCGGATAGTCCGACAGGCCGTTGTAGCTCGCCGCGAGCACGAGGACCACGACCAGCGGCAACAGCAGCATCCCGCCGATCGCCGCCATCGCGCCGCGCCAGCCGAAGAAGCGGTCGCCGAGCATCAGCGACAGGTTCACGACGTTCGGCCCGGGCAGCAGTTGTGCGAGCGAATAGGCGTCGACGAACTCCTCGCGCGTGAGCCAGCGGCGGCGGTCGACGAGCTCGCGCTGCGCGACGGCGAGCACGCCGCCGAAGCCCTGCATCGCGAGCAGCGTAAAGACGATGAACAGTTCGAGCGGCGACTTCGGGGTCAGCGTCGTCGTGGCGACGAGCGGCGGGGGCGTGGCGTTCAGGTCGGACTCCGGCGGCAAGCAGCGCGCATGACGGCGCGAGCGAAAGCCGGGAGCTTATCCGAAAGGGGCTGCCCCGGTCCGGGTTCTGCCGCGATTTTGCCGGTCGTTCAGGCTCCCGGCTCGCGGCGGAAGCGGGCGAGGCACGCGACGACCTCGTCGTCCTCGACCTGGTCGAAGTTGCCGTAGAACTGCCCGACGGCGTGGAACATCGGTGGCGCGGACAGGCAGACGACCTCGTCGGCGTAGGGCTCCACTTTCCGCAGGCTATCCGGCGCCGCGACCGGGACCGCGCAAATCAGGCGCTGCGGCGACTGGCTGCGCACCGCGTGCAGCGCGGCGATCATCGTCGAGCCGGTCGCGAGCCCGTCGTCGACGACGATGACGACGCGGCCGCGCGGGTCGATCGGCGCGCGGCCCGGCGAATACATCTGCCGTCGCTGCCGCAGGCGTTCGAGCTGCCGTTCGCGTTCGGCCTTCAGGTAGTCCTCGTCGGCGGCGGACGGATCGGAGATGAACGACCAGCCGGTCTCGTCGATCGCGCCGACCGCGTATTCCGGCTGCCACGGCGCGCCGAGCTTGCGCACGAGCACGACGTCGAGGTCGGCGTGCAGCGCTTCGGCGAGCGCCGCCCCCATCGGCACGGCGCCGCGCGGAATCGCGAGCACCAGCGCGTTCCTGTCGCGCCACGCTCTGAGCGCTGCGGCGAGTTGGCGGGCGGCATCGAGACGGTCGGCGAACATGGCGTTTCCCTCCTTTTCGTTGCGGCTAGCGTTTCAGCTCCGCGCGTTCCAGCGGTCTCGCCGCGGGGCCGTGCAGCGGCATGCCGTCGACGTCGAAGCGCGAGCCGTGGCACGGGCAATCCCACGAACGCTCGGCGGAGTTCCACGACACGACGCAACCGAGATGCGTGCAGGCGGCGCTGTGCACCCGCAGTTCGCCATTGGCTTCCCGCGACACCGCGAGCCGCCGCGCGCCGTCGCGGACGATCGCGCCTTCGCCGGGCGGAATGTCGTCCGCCGACTCGACTTCGCCGCCCTTGAGCCAGTCGCCGTACTGCGCGAGCGAGTTCGCCTGTTCGCGCACGAACTCGCCGAGCCCGTGCGTCGGCTTGCGCGCCGGCTCGTAAAGCCAGGTCCAGGGGTTGTCGCGCCCCATGATGAGGTCGGTGACGAGCATCGCGCCGGCGGTGCAGTGCGTCATGCCGTTGCCCGAGTCGCCGGTGATGATGTAGACCTTGCCATCGCCGAGCGGGTTGCGACCGAGATACGCGACACCGTCGGCCGGTTCCATGACTTCGCCGGACCAGCGGTAGTCGACCGCGCCCGCCATCGGGAAGCGCTCGCGCACCCAGTCCTCGATGGTCCGGTAGCGGTCCTGCGGCTGCGCCTCCTGGCCGACCTTGTGGTCGCAGCCGCCGACGATCAGGTAGTCGTGATCGGCCTGCGGGTCCGGCGTCGCGACGCGCACGTAGTAGTACGGGTCGCCGTTGTCCCACAGCAGGATCCGCGGCACCGAGCCGCGCGGCACGCGCAGGCCGAGCACGTAGGTGCGATACGCGGACTGCTTCGTATGCATCACGACGCGGTCGTTGAACGGCGTGTTCGTCGCGACGACGACCGCGTCCGCTCGCACTTCGCCGGCCTCGGTGCGCACGACCTGCAAATGGCGCTGCGCTTCGATGCCGAGCGCCCGCGTCTGCGTGTAGATCTGCCCGCCGCGCCGCACGATCGCGTCGGCGAGGGCGGCGAGGAAGCGCAGCGGGTGGAACTGCGCGAGGTTCGCAAAGCGCACGCACTGCCCGGTGTCGAAGCTCAGATCCGGCGCGCGCACCACTTCGTCGACCGCGACGCTGGCGCGCAGCGCTGCCGTGAACTCCTCATGCAGCCCGGCCAGGCCCGGCGTCGTCAGCGAGAACAGGTAGCCGTCGAGGCGTTCGAACTGGCAGTCGATGCGCTCGCTGTCGACGATCGCGCCGACTTTTTCGGTCGCCTGCGCAAAGCTCTCGGCGACCACTTTCGCGCCGTCGGCGCCGAAGGCCTTTTTGATGTGGTGGTAGCGGTTGTCGGGCGGAAAGAAATGCGCGGTCGTGCGGCCGGTGTCGCCGGCGCCGACTTCTGCCGCTTCGACGAGCACGACGCGCCGGCCTTCGAGCGCAAGCAGATAGGCGGTCGTCAGTCCCGCGATGCCGCCGCCGATCACGCAGACGTCGGTATGGACCGACGTTGCCAACGGTGCGAAGCGCGGCATGTCTGCGCTCGCCATCCAGATCGAAGTGGAGCCGGGGTGGGGGACAGACATCGTTCGCCTCCTTGTGCGGTCGAGTAGCGCTGCGCGTCGGCCGCCGCCGCGGCTCGGGCGTTGCGTCGACTGGCGCGCGCTGCGCTTAGTTCGGCGGCGGGTCGTCCGAGGGCGCAGCATTCGGTGGCCGGAAGGACGGGCCGGGCACGCCGCTCGCATCCCGGCTGTATAAGCGCCGGGCATGCCGGTTGCTCGATGGCATTCGCGGGATTCAGCGTCTAGTGTTCGAGCGGGCGTCCGGCCCGTCTTGGGCAGTCTGCCCGGCGAACCGGTACGAATCCGTTGCAGCTTTCGACGCAAAGTCAAAGGAGAGAGCGATGAAAGGAAGACGCTGCCCGGTTCTCGGGGCTGGTATCGCCGCAGCAACGCTGATGATCGGCACGGTGCCGAGCCATGCCCAGGACGGCACGGCACAAGGGGCGGCGCCGCCCCGGGACGCGGTCGTCGAAGCGCAAAGCCCGCGACAGGTCCGGGTCGCGCGGCCGGAGCAGCGTCTGACCGATCATGATCGGTCGCCCGATTTCGGCCCCGAGAAGCCCGCGCCGTCGTCGCCCGCGTTCCGCAATCAGCCCGACGAGGGCCGCATGCTCGGTTTCGATTTCGCTCGCGATCCGCTGAACGCGAAAAAGCCGATGCAGACCTTCGACGAGATCATGCGCGCCGATATCGCGGCGAAGCCGAAAGTCATGCAGACGCAGCGCGCGCTGCTGGAGAGCCGCTACGATCTCGCGCCGCGCTTTCACCCGGAGGCGAGAATGACGCGCGGCAAGCCGGTACCGGTCGGGCCGACCGCGCGGCTCGCCCGCGGCGTGAGCTGGGAGAGCCTCGGAGCGATGGCGCCCGAAGAAATCCGCACGCGCGGGCTCTTTCCGTACCCGAGCCTGCCGCATCCGAAGCAGGTGGCTGGAGGGCAGGTGTTTCCGCAGATGCAGATCGACATGTTCCCGCGGCTCGAGCGCTTCGACGTCGAGTTCGACCTGCCGGACGCGTTCCTGCCCGAATTTCCGCCGGCGATCTTTCTGCAGAACCGCCCGGAGCTCGGCGACGTGTCGCGCGGCGAGGTCGTGTCGATCAACAACTTCCACCGCCTGTTCAAGGACTTGTTGACGCCGGTGCAGCTCGACGGCCTGCGCCTGTTGCTGACGCCCGCCCCGCAGGAGGAATTCAACGCGACCGACGATCGCAAGAGCCCGCAGCCGGTGCTCGGCGTCGCCTGTCTCGACTGTCACGTCAATGGTCACACGACCGGCCAGTTCCACCTCAGCCCGGACATCCGCCCGCAGGAGCGGCGCTTCCGGCTCGATACGGTGAGCTTGCGCGGGCTGTTCAACCAGCAGATCCACGGCTCGAAGCGCAGCCTGCGCTCGGTCGAGGATTTCACCGAGTTCGAGTTCCGCACTGCCTACTTCAACGGTGATGCGATCCGTGCGATGAAGAAGGGCATCACGATCTTCGACCGCATTCAGGTCAGCCACATGGCGCAGATGCAGAACATGCTCGACTTCCCGCCGGCGCCGAAGCTCGACGCGACGGGCCGACTGGATCCGGCGAAAGCGACCGAGCAGGAGCTGCGCGGCGAGCAGATCTTCTACGGCAAGGGTCGTTGCGGCAGCTGTCACATGCCGCCGGCCTTCCTCGACCACCAGATGCACGACCTGCACGTCGAGCGTTTCCTGGACGAGCCGCCCGACGGCCCGATCAAGACCTTCACGCTGCGCGGCATCAAGGAGAGCCCGCCGTACCTGCACGACGGGCGCCTGCTGACGCTCGAGGACACGGTGGAGTTCTTCAACCTCGTGCTGCGCTTGAAACTCGAGCCTCCGGAGAAGGAGGATCTCGTCGCGTTCATGCGGCAGCTGTAGCGGGAAGCGGCGCGGCCGATGCGGTTCGGAAATGAAAGACATGCGCTCCCAGATGGGCTCCGCACAGGCGACGACCGCCGCCCGCTCCATGCGGGCGGTGCCGGTCGCCGCGCGCGCCTCTGTCGGCGGTGGCGGGGAGATGGCCGTCGCGCGATCTGCGCCGGAGCGGCGGCTGCATCGGCTGCCGGGCAGTCAGCGTCCTTCGGCACGACGGACGAAATCATGGCCGATCTGCTCGACGAAGCCGTAGCGCGCTTTCGCGCGCTGGAAAGCTATTTCGCGACGCTGCACTCGGTCGGACGCGGCGGTGATCGACAGGTGGTGCATTACTTCTATCGCACACCGGGCTGGGTGCGGATCGAATGCGTCGATCCGCATCGCGGCGCGGTGCTGATCTACGACCCCGCCGCGCGGAAGGTAAGGCTGTGGACCTTCGGCCTGGGCTGGGGATTCGGCTTCGCGCCCGCGCTGAGCCTCGCGCCCGACAATCCGCTGGTCCGCAGTCCCCGCGGGCATACCGTCGATCGCTCGGACGTCGGTGCGCTGTTCGAGAATCTCCAGGCGCTGCGCGCCGGCGGAAGCTTCGCCGCGCTCGGTGCGGCGACGGTCGCGGGGGAGCCGGCCGTCGGCTTCGAGGTCGCCGGCGCGGCCGGCGTCATCGTCGGCGGGGCGCATCGCAACCGGGTATGGCTCGCGCCGGACACGCTGTTTCCGCGGCGAGTCGAAAACTTCGACGAGGCGGATGAACTCGTCGAAACCGTCGACCTCGTCGACGCCGAACTCGACGTCGATCTTCCCGAAAGGTTCTTTGCGCCATGAGGATGAACGAGCCGCCGACGACCCTCGCGCGCGAACGCGCGACCCGGTACGACGTGACGACCTTGTGGCGCTTCGACGCGCCGCTCGAAGCGGTCTGGGACGCGATCGTCGACGCCGGGAACTGGCCGGTCTGGTGGCCCGGTATCGAGGAGGTCGTCACGCTCGCGGCCGGCGATGCGGAGGGTGTCGGGGTGCGGCGCTGCTGCACGTGCCGCGGCGTGCTGCCGTTTCGCCTGACGATCGTCACCTGCGTCACGCGGGTCGAACCCTTGCGCCTGATCGAAGGCCGGGTCGGCGGCGAACTCGAAGGCGTCGGTCGCTGCCATCTCGGCCGCGACGCGCGATTCACGACCGTGCGCTACGAATGGCAGGTGCGCACCGTGCGCCGATGGATGAATCGTCTCGGCCCGCTGGCGAAACCGGTTTTCCGCTGGAACCACGTCGCGATGATGCACGCCGGCGGCGCCGGCCTCGCGCGTTACCTCGGTGCCCGTTCGATGCCGCAGACCGGGGGAGCCGCGTGACGTCACGCCGGGAACTTGCGGGTAGCATTTCGATACCATCGCGGCGGTGCGGGCCGGCAACGCGTTTCCTATGCTTCGTGGATGCAGGCGTGGCGACGCGACGACGGCCGGTTCTATTACGCCCTCATCACCGAGGATCTCTTCGGGCTCGTGTTGATGATCGCGCACGGCGGCCTGACCCCGGCGCGCGTATGCACCGTGCCGATCTCCGCCATCGAGGACGGCGAGAAGATCCTCGCCGACATCGCCCGGCGCCGTCTCGCCCACGGCTACAAAAGGCACGACGCCGGCGTGACCTAGTCTGCACGGCGCCGAACCGGCGTCTTCCGCTGCCCGCGTTCCCAGATCTCGGATCCCGCTCGGCGGCGAAATCACTTGGCTCGGATACGAGATGATTCCCAGATTTCTTCATCAAACCTGTGTCCGGCAGACATGGGAAGAACGGAAGTTGGCGCAGAAAGCCCGGCGCCTGATGCCGGATTGGGATTACCGGCTTTACGGCGACGACGAAAACGCGGAATTGCTGCGGGCCGTGCTGCCTGAATACGAGCAGCAATATCTGCAATTGCCCCACGGGGTGATGCGGGCGGACATCGCGCGCTGTCTTTATCTTTACCGCTATGGCGGCGTCTATTTCGACACCGATTACAAATTCTTCAAGCCGTTTCCGGCCGACCTGCTCGCCGAACGCTGCGTGCTCGGCGTCGAGGAAGAGCTGAATTCCGCACTCGGGCGGCCGAAGCTCGGCAACGCGATCATGTGTTCCGAAAAAGGCTTCCCGGTGTGGCTGGAATTCGTGCGCAGCGTCTTCGC
The DNA here is from genome assembly GCF_032027225.1 of Aromatoleum sp. Taxonomy (GTDB): domain Bacteria; phylum Pseudomonadota; class Gammaproteobacteria; order Burkholderiales; family Rhodocyclaceae; genus Aromatoleum. The sequence goes on from NZ_JAVSMM010000022.1 coordinate 78,311, forward strand.
GCGAACCGGCGCCGACGAATCCGACGTCGTGTTCAGGAGCGGTCCGCACGCGCTGACGCTGTTCCTGGACACCAACCCGCAATTTTCCAGCGACGTCCGCATCCTTCCGTCGTCGGTGCTCTATCCCGATTTCGACCGCTTCAAGCTCTCCGCCGTCGAAGACGAGCGCACGGTGGGCGTCCACCTGTGCTGGGGCTCGTGGCGAAACAAGTCGCTCGTCCAGACCGCACGGAACAGGCTGCGAAGAATCGCATCGGCTACGTTGTAGCAAACGTCCGGCGCTGCCTGCCGCGATCCGTTTCGGCGCTCTCCGCTGGCGCAGCTGTCGGCATCGCCGCGGGATATCCGCTCGCTCGTTCCCGCGCCGCTCCGCATTGCCGCCGGCAGCCAGCCATCTCCTTCGCCCCACGCCTGGCCGAAGAGGCCGAGCAGGATTTCCGCCCGAGAACAGGACCGTGCCCGTCCCTCCCGATCTGCGTCCTCGCCGGTCTGGCCGCCGACGACCCCGCGCGAACGCCCCGCCTCGTCATCGCACATCTGATACGCGTCGGCATGGACGCGGTAGTTTCACGTATCGCAATGACGGTAAAAACATATATATTTACAATTTGGTTCAGATGGCGATCCTCTTTGGAAACACTGCGTCGCCGAGGGGACGAGTGCAGACAGGGTCGCTTCCCCCGAAAGTCTCGTGCGGCCCGCCGCATTCGCGTCGCGTTCGAAGTCGGGCACGGGGACGTTCCGGTCGAAGTCCCGCGCATCGCTGTTCCCTCGCGGCGATCGATGAAACACTTTCTTCAGCGAGCACCGCGATGTCTTCCATGTTTCTCCGATCGAGTCTGGGCGCCAAGTTCGCGGTCGCGTTCGTCGTTTTCCTGTCGCTGACGGTCACCAACGCGACGGTGATCGACGGTCTGCTGAACAAGCTGCACCGCGTCGCCGACACGATCAACGTCGCCGGACGCATGCGGATGCTGAGCCAGCGTGTCGCGTTCCAGGCGCTGCTCGTGCTGCAGGGGCGCGCGGGGGCGGCGGAAGTCGAGCACGCGGTGCGAGATTTCGAGGCTGGGCTGAATGCGCTCGAACGGGGCGGGCGCGCCTTCGGTTACGACGTGCGCCCGTCGCCGCCGGCGATCGTCGGCGCGCTGCGCATCGTCCGCGAGACGTGGACGGACTACGACGCGGATATCAAGGCGCTCCTCCGGACCAGTCCGCCTGAGGCCGTTGCGGGCGCTCTCGAGCACGTGACCGGCGACTCGGCGATCCTGCTGAGCAATCTCGAGGCGGTCGTCGCCGGCCTGACTCAGCAAGCCAACGACGAGCAGCGCGACGCGCTCACGCTCATGAACCTGCTGATCGCGCTCGATGCCCTGCTGCTGGGCCTGGCGCTGCTCGCGGTGCGGCGCCACGTCATCGTGCCGCTGCGCGATCTGTCGGCGGTCAGCCGGCGTTTTGCGACGGGCGATTATTCGCCGCGACTGGCGACGACGGTCCACGGCGAGATCGGACAACTCGCCGCCGACCTGAACCGCCTCGCCGAACAGACCGAGCGCCAAATGCAGCGCATCGACTTCGACCGGCGCCAGCTCGAGAACCACGAAAGCCTGTTGCAGACGATCGTCGACACCGTGCCCGACTGCGTCGCGCTGATCGGCGCCGACGGACGGCTGCGGAGCATCAACCGCGCGGGCCTCGCGATGCTCGAAGCGGGGCGCGCCGGGGACGTCGTCGGCAAGCGCTTTCTCGAGCTCGTTCCGAGGCGGCACTATCCCGCGCTGCAGCGGCTGTCGCGCGAGATTTCCGAGCACGATCCGGTCGCGCTCGAATTCGAGCTGGTCGGGCTCGGCGGCACGCGGCGCTGGGTGGACACCCAGGCGGTGCTGCTGCCGTCGGACGGCGGCGAGGAAGGCGTCATCGTCAGCGTGACCCGCGACACGACCGAACGGCGGCGTTCGGTCGAGCACTTGCGGGTGCTGTCGCGGGCGATCGAACAGAGCCCGTCGCTGGTCGTGATCACTGACCCGAAAGGGCGCATCGAATACGTCAATCCGAGCGTGACCCGCATCACCGGCTACGTGCCGGCCGAAGTGCTGGGCAAATCGCCGAAGGTCTTCGCATCGGGCAGCACGCCCGGCGGCGTCTATCAGGACTTGTGGGGAACGCTGAGGAGCGGCGAAGTCTGGCGCGGCGAATTGCTCAACCGGCAGAAGAACGGCGAACTGTACTGGGAGCACATGGTCGCCTCGCCGATCAAGGACAGCAGCGGGCAGGTCACCCACCTCGTTGCGGTGAAAGAGAACCTGACCGAGCGCAAGCGCGCCGAGCGGGTGCTGGGGCGGCTGAATCGCACGCTGCGGCTGATGACGCTGTGCGATGAGGCGCTGGTCCGGATCGGCGACGAAAGCGAACTGCTGCGGCGGCTGTGCGACACGATCACGCGCATCGGCGGCTACCGGTTCGCATGGGTCGGTTATGCCGAGCAGGACGAGCGCAAGAGCGTGCGGCCGATCGCCTGTGCCGGCTACGAGGAGGGCTACCTTGCGACGCTCGACATCAGCTGGGACAGGGCGGTGTGCGAAATCGGCCCGATCGGCAAGGCGCTGCGCACCGGGCGGCCGGTGGCCGTCAACGACATCGCGCGGCAGCGCGACTTCGTGAACGGCCACGAAGCGCTCGCGCGCGACTATCTCGCCTGTGTCGGGTTGCCGCTGTGCAACGACGGGCAAGTCCTCGGGGTGCTGGCGATCTATGCCGGGGAGATCGGCGCGTTCGACGACGAGGAAGTCGATCTGCTCGCGAAACTTGCGGAGAACCTGGCTTACGGTATCGGGTCCTTGCGCACCGCGGCGCAGCAGAAGCGCACCGAGGAAACGCTGCGGCTACGGAACTGGGCGGTCGAATCGAGCAGCAACGGCATCGCGATCGTCGAGCTGTCGTCGCTCGCCACACCGATCATTTACGTCAATCCGGCGTTCGAGCGAATGACGGGTTACTCGTCTGCCGAGACGGTCGGACGCAACGGCAGCTTCCTGCTCGGCGATGACGTCGATCAACCGGCGATCGCGGAACTGGAAGAGGGGCTGCGCCGTCGCCGGGAAACGGCCGTGGTGCTGCGGACCTATCGCAAGGACGGGACGCTGTTCTGGAGCGAAGTATCGCTCGCACCGATGCGCGAACCGGACGGTGATGCCAAGTACGGCCTGATCGTGATGAACGATGTGACCGAGCGCAAGCATTACGAGGAGCGCCTCGAATACCTGGCGAGTCATGACGGGCTGACGGGCCTGCCAAACCGCAATCTGCTGATCGACCGCGTCGGGCAGGCGATCGCGAATGAGCAGCGGAACCGGCGCAATGCGGCGATCCTGTTCATCGACCTCGATCATTTCAAATACGTCAATGACAGTCTCGGCCACAACGTCGGCGACCGGCTGCTGATGGCGGTCGCCGAGCGGCTGACGTCCTGCGTGCGCGACCACGACACGGTCGCACGGCTGGGCAGCGACGAATTCGTCGTCGTGCTGCAGGATGTCGAGGGCGAGGCGCAAGTCGTTTCGGTGATCGAGCGGATCCAGGGCACGATCGCCAGTCCCTACCTGCTCGAGGACAACGAGCTTTACGTGTCGTCGAGCATCGGCGCGAGCCTGTGCCCGCGCGACGGCAGCGACGTGCAGACGCTGCTGATGAACGCCGACACCGCGCTCTACCGCGCCAAGGCGCGCGGGCGCAACAACTTCCGGTTCTATGCCGCGGAGATGAACGCGAACGCGGGCGAGCGCATCGCGCTGGGCGGCAAGCTGCGGCGTGCGGTGGAGAACGACGAGCTCCTGCTGCATTTCCAGCCGCAGATCGACATCGCTTCGCAGCGCATCGTCGGCGCCGAAGCGCTGATTCGCTGGCGCCATCCGCAACTCGGCATGGTGCCGCCGGCGAAATTCATTCCGCTCGCGGAGGAAACCGGGATCATCGTGCCGATCGGCGAATGGGTGCTGCGCGCCGCGTGTGCGCAGAGCAAGGCATGGATGGAGCGCGGGCTCCCGCCGGTGCGCATGGCGGTCAACTTGTCGGCCTGTCAGTTCCGCCAGGAGAACCTGGCTGACCTCGTTGCGTGCATCCTCGACGCCCATGGGCTCGAGCCCGGCCTGCTCGAGCTCGAGCTGACGGAGAGCATGCTGATGGACGATCCGAACTCGGCGATCGAGACGATGCACGAGCTCAAGGCGGTCGGGATGCGACTGTCGCTCGACGACTTCGGGACCGGCTACTCCAGCCTGAACCGACTCAAGGGCTTCCCGATCGACGCGCTGAAGATCGATCGGTCCTTCGTGAAGGACATCACCACCGACCCTGCCGACGCGGCGATCAGCTCCGCGGTGATCTCGCTCGCGCACAGCCTCGGCCTGAGCGTCGTGGCCGAAGGCGTCGAACGGGTCGAACAGCTGGAATTCCTGCGCGCGCAGGGCTGCGACGAAATGCAGGGCTTCTACTTCAGCCCGCCGCTTGCCGCCGACGCGTTCGCGGCGCTTTTGCAGCAGAGCGGCACGCAAGGCTGAAAATCTCTGGCACGTGCCGTGCCGTGCCGCGGCGTGCGATCGAGTCCGCGTTTCCCCCCGTTCGGCCGAAGGATTGCAATCGATGTTTCAGACGGCGCGGCTGGCACTGCCCGCTCGGGCGTGAGGGACGTCAGCCGTGTGCGCTTGTGCCGCCCAGCCGCTTTTCGCGAAACGCGCTCGGCGACGCTCCGGTCCATTGCCGGAACGCACGGGCGAAGCTCTTTTCGTTGCGGAAGCCGACCGCGAGCGCGATCTGCTTGACCGAGCGGCTGGTGCGATTCAGTAGATCGACCGCCCGCTCGCGGCGCGCCTCGTCCTTCAATTGCTGCACCGACGCGCCTTCCTCTTCGAGCTGACGGTGCAGCGTGCGCGGCGACAGGTGCAGCCGCTCGGCGAGCGTCTCGGCGGTCGCGCCTTCGTCGAGCCGTTCGCGCAGCAGATGACGCACGCGCTGCACGAGCAGGCGGTCGCGGCGATATTGCAGAACCGTCAGCGGCAGCGCGCGGCGCAGCATCTGTTGCAGCGCCGCCTCGTCGCGCCGCAGCGGCAGCCGCAGGTACTGCGCGTCGAAGCTGATCCCGGCCTGTTCGGCGTCGAACTGCACCGGCCCCTGGAATAGCAGTGGATAGACGGAACGGTGCGGCGGCGGCGGAAACGGGAAGCGGGCGAGGAGCAGCGGGATGCGCGAGTCGATCACCCAGCACGCGTACCCGAGCAGGTAGCGCAGGATCGTCACGAGGCAGAACTCGTGCATGTCGCCGAGGTAGCGGCGCACTTCGATCCGCACGTGCGCGACGTCGCGCTGCGCGTCGAGGTGCAGCAGGATGTCGTCGGTGAGCAGCCGATGGTGGCGGCACCAGCGTTTGATCGCGATGCCGAGGTCGGGTGACGTGATCGACGCGCGGCACAGCATCCCGTAAGAGCCCCACGGCAGCCGGCGCGAGAACCAGCCGAGCGCCTCGTCGTCGAGCTCCTGCATCGCGACCGCCGAGATCAGTTCCATCTGCGCCGCCGTCACCCGCGCCTCAGGGTTGTCGAGCGCTGCCGGCGCGATCTGTGCCTGCCGAAGCGCGTTGGCGGGATTGATACCGTAACGGCGGTACGCCGCGACGATCGCGCGGATGAATGCGATCGGCGTGGCGGCCGCGCCGTGCGTCGGATCGGGGATCGGGGGGAGGTTCGCGGCCATGCGGCGATGATAGGGGGCGTGGCAGGATTTGCAACCACGTTGGCGCCTGCTGCCTCGTCCCGCGGCCTACTCTGACGGGGCTACGACGATTCGCCGCGAGCCGTCCATACTGATTCGAGCGACGTCCCGAAACAACGCCATCGACAAGGAACGAGGAGACCCCGATGAACATTCCGAGCCTGAACTTCAACCTCGGCGAAACGATCGAGATGTTGCGCGACACGGTGCAGGCCTTCGCGGCCGACCAGATCGCGCCGCGCGCGGCCGAGATCGACCGCGCGAACGAATTTCCCGCCGACCTGTGGAAGAAGCTCGGCGAGCTCGGTCTGCACGGGATGACCGTCGAGGAGGAATACGGCGGCACGAACATGGGTTACCTCGCGCATATCGTCGCGCTGGAGGAAGTCTCGCGCGCGTCGGCGTCGGTCGGCCTGTCGTACGGCGCGCATTCGAACCTGTGCGTGAACCAGATTCGCCGCAACGGCAACGCCGAGCAAAAGCGCAAGTACCTGCCGAAGCTGGTCTCCGGCGAGCACGTCGGCGCGCTCGCGATGAGCGAGCCGAACGCCGGCTCCGACGTCGTCTCGATGAAGCTGCGCGCCGACAAGCGCGGCGACCGCTTTGTGCTGAACGGCTCGAAGATGTGGATCACGAACGGCGGCGACGCCGACACGCTGGTCGTCTATGCGAAGACCGACATTGAAGCCGGCGCGCGCGGCATCACCGCCTTCATCGTCGAGAAGGGCATGAAGGGCTTCACGCACGGCACGCACCTCGACAAGCTCGGCATGCGCGGCTCGAACACTTTCCCGCTGTTCTTCGACGACGTCGAAGTGCCGGAGGAGAACGTGCTCGGCGGCGTCGGCAATGGCGTCAAGGTCCTGATGAGCGGCCTCGACTACGAGCGCGCGGTGCTGTGCGGCGGGCCGCTGGGCATCATGGCCGCGTGCATGGACGCGGTCGTGCCGTATCTCCACGAGCGCAAGCAGTTCAACCAGTCGATCGGCGAATTCCAGCTGATGCAGGGCAAGCTCGCCGACATGTACTCGACGTGGATGGCGACGCGTGCCTACGTCTATGCGGTCGGCCAGGCATGCGACCGGCTCGACCACGCGCGAACGCTCCGGAAGGACGCCGCCGGCGCGATCCTGTATTCGGCCGAGAAGGCGACGTGGATGGCCGGCGAGGCGATCCAGACGCTCGGCGGCGTCGGCTACACGAACGAGTACCCGGTCGGCCGGCTGTGGCGCGACGCGAAGCTCTACGAGATCGGCGCCGGCACGAGCGAGATCCGCCGGATGCTGATCGGTCGCGAGCTGTTCTCGGAGACGGAGTGATGTCCGTCCTCAAATCCAGCATCAACACGCGCAGTCCGGAGTTCCAGGCGAATGCCGAAGCGCTGAAGGGACTCGTCGCCGACCTGCGCGACAAGGCCGCGGAAGTGTCGCTCGGCGGCGGTGCGGCGGCACGCGACAAGCACACCGCGCGCGGCAAGCTGCTGCCCCGCGACCGCGTCAATCATCTCCTCGACCCCGGCACGCCCTTCCTCGAGATCGGTCAACTCGCCGCGTACGGGATGTACGACAACGAGGCCGCGTCCGCGGGCGTCGTCGCGGGCATCGGGCGCGTCAAGGGGCTCGAATGCATGATCGTCGCGAACGACGCGACGGTGAAAGGCGGCAGCTACTTCCCGATGACGGTGAAGAAACATCTGCGCGCGCAGGAGATCGCGCAGATGAACAACCTGCCGTGCATCTACCTCGTCGATTCCGGCGGTGCGAACCTGCCGACGCAGGACGAAGTGTTCCCGGACCGCGAGCATTTCGGCCGCATCTTCTTCAACCAGGCGAACATGTCCGCGCTGCGTATCCCGCAGATCGCGGTCGTCATGGGCTCGTGCACCGCCGGCGGCGCGTACGTGCCGGCGATGAGCGACGAGACGGTGATCGTCAAGAACCAGGGCACGATCTTCCTCGGCGGCCCGCCGCTCGTGAAGGCGGCGACCGGCGAGGTCGTCACCGCCGAGGACCTCGGCGGCGGCGACGTGCATACGCGGGTCTCCGGCGTCGCCGACCACCTCGCCGAGAACGACGCGCACGCGCTGTACATCGCGCGGCGCATCGTCGCGAACCTGAACCGCACGAAGCTGGTCGAGATGAACCTCGGCGGCGGCGAGGAGCCGCTGTACGACCCGGAGGAGATCTACGGGATCATCCCGAGCGACACCCGCAAGCCCTACGACGTGCGCGAAGTCATCGCCCGTGTCGTCGACGGCTCGCGCTTCGACGAATTCAAGTCGCGCTACGGCACGACGCTCGTCACCGGCTTCGCGCAGCTCTACGGCTACCCGGTCGGCATCGTCGCGAACAACGGCATCCTGTTCGGCGAGTCGGCGCAGAAGGGCGCGCACTTCGTCGAGCTGTGCGCGCAGCGCGGCATCCCGCTGATCTTCCTGCAGAACATCACCGGCTTCATGGTCGGCCGCAAGTACGAGAACGGCGGCATCGCGAAGGACGGCGCGAAGATGGTGACCGCGGTCGCGACCGCGCAGGTGCCCAAGCTCACGATGATCATCGGCGGCTCCTTCGGCGCCGGCAACTACGGCATGTGCGGCCGCGCGTATTCGCCCCGCTTCCTGTGGATGTGGCCGAACTCGCGTATCTCGGTGATGGGCGGCGAGCAGGCGGCGAGCGTGCTCGCGACCGTGCGCCGCGACGGCATCGAGGCGAAAGGCGGCACCTGGAGCAAGGAGGACGAGGAAGCCTTCCGCGCACCGATCCGCGAGCAGTACGAAGTGCAGGGCCACCCGTACTACGCGACCGCGCGCCTGTGGGACGACGGCGTCATCGACCCGGCGCAAAGCCGCCGCGTGCTCGGGCTGTCGCTGTCGGCGACGCTGAACGCGCCGATCCCGCAGACGAAGTTCGGCCTGTTCCGGATGTAAGGGGGGAGATAACGATGTTTGAAAAAATCCTGATCGCCAACCGCGGTGAAATCGCCTGCCGTGTGATCAAGACCGCCCGCCGGATGGGCATCCGCACGGTGGCCGTCTATTCGGAGGCCGACGCCTACGCCCGTCACGTGCGCCTCGCCGACGAGGCCGTGCTGATCGGCCCGGCCGCCGCGAAGGAAAGCTACCTCGTCATCGACCGCATCATCGCGGCCGCGAAGCAGACTGGCGCACAGGCGATCCATCCGGGCTACGGCTTCCTGTCCGAGAACGAGGAGTTCTGCGACGCGTGCGAGCGCGAAGGCATCGTCTTCATCGGGCCGCCGGTGTCGGCGATTCGCGCGATGGGCTCGAAGTCCGAGGCGAAGAAGCTGATGGAAGCAGCCCGCGTGCCGCTGACGCCGGGCTACCACGGCGACAACCAGGAACCGGGCTTCCTTCACGAGCAGGCCGACAGGATCGATTACCCGGTGCTGATCAAGGCCGCGGCCGGCGGCGGCGGCAAGGGGATGCGGCTCGTCGAGAAGTCCGAAGACTTCATCGCCGCGCTCGCGTCGTGCAAGCGCGAGGCGGCGTCCAGCTTCGGCAACGAGCACGTGCTGGTCGAGAAGTACATCACCCGCCCGCGCCACATCGAGATTCAGGTGTTCGGCGACACGCACGGCAACTGCGTGTACCTCTTCGAGCGCGACTGCTCGGTGCAGCGCCGTCACCAGAAGGTGCTGGAAGAGGCTCCCGCGCCGGGAATGACGCCGGAGCGGCGCGGGGCGATGGGCAAGGCTGCGGTCGAGGCGGCGAAGGCGGTCGGCTACGTCGGTGCCGGCACCGTCGAGTTCATCGCGAACCAGGACGGCTCGTTCTACTTCATGGAGATGAACACGCGGCTGCAGGTCGAGCATCCGGTCACCGAGATGATCACCGGGCTCGACCTCGTCGAATGGCAACTGCGCGTCGCCTCGGGCGAGCCGCTGCCGCTCGCGCAGGAGCAGTTGCAGATCCGCGGTCACGCGCTCGAAGCGCGCATCTACGCGGAAGACCCGGCGAAAGGCTTCCTGCCCTCGACCGGCAAATTGCTGCACCTCGCGCCCCCGGCCGAAGGACTGCATGTGCGCGTCGATACCGGCGTCGAGGAGGGCGACGAGATCAGCCCGTTCTACGACCCGATGATCGCGAAGCTGATCGTCTGGGACGAGAGCCGCGAGCAGGCGCTCGCGCGGATGCTGCAGGCGCTCGCGGATTACCGCGTCGTCGGCGTCGCGAACAACATCGAGTTCCTCTCGCGCCTGACCGCATGCCCGGCGTTCGCCGGTGCGGACCTCGATACCGGGCTGATCGAGCGCGAAAAGGCCTACCTCTTCCCCGAAGGCGAGACCCCGCCGGTCGAGGCGTATTTCGTTGCCGCGCTCGCGGAGCTGCTGCGCGAGAACCTGCGGGCTGAGGTCGAAGCGCGCCGCGGCAGCGATCCGGTGTCGCCGTGGCACGCGCGCGACGGCTGGCGCCTGAACTCGACCGCGAACCGCGAGCTGATCTTCCGTTTCGGCGACGCGCAGAAGACGGTGCAGATCTCCTACCGCGGCGACCGCTACACGCTGACCGCCGACGGCCACTCGGCCGAAGCGCGCGGACGCGTGAATGCGCACGGCGGCATGCGCGTCGATCTCGATGGCACGCGGATGGACGCGACGGTGATCTCCGCCGGCCGGATGCGCCACGTGTTCCTGCACGGCAGGAGCTGGCAGCTCGCGAACGTGGACCCGCTGCATTTCGCCGGCGAAGGCGGCGGCGCCGAAGGCGGGCTGCTCGCGCCGATGCCCGGCAAGGTCATCGCGCTGCTCGCCGAGACGGGCGCGAAGGTCGCGAAAGGTGCGCCGCTGCTGATTCTCGAAGCGATGAAGATGGAACACACGATCAACGCGCCCGTCGCGGGCACGGTGAAGGCGTTCCGTTATGTCGTTGGCGATCAGGTCGGTGACGGCGCAGAGCTCCTGGAGTTCGAGCCGGAGAAGGGGTGAGTGAAGTGAGTTTGTAGGGCGGAAAAGCGAAGCGCCTTCCGCCGAATGCCGAACTCCGTCCGCTGCACGGGAGGCCATGCCGCGGAAAACGCTTCCGGCTCATCCGCCCTGCGAGTGACGCAGACGAATAAGAACATTTCTTGGGAAACCTGGAGAGAGACACGATGAACCAGTTGAGCTATGTCCACGGTGCGTCCGACAAGCCTTTGATCGGCCGGACGATCGGGCGCTTTTTCGACGAGGCCTGCGCGCGGCACGCGCAGCGCGAGGCGCTCGTCGTGCGCCACCAGAACGTGCGGCTGACCTACGCGGAGCTGAAGCTCAAGGTGGATGCGCTCGCGTGCGCGCTGATGCGCCTCGGGCTCGCGCCGGGCGACCGCGTCGGCATCTGGTCGCAGAACAATCTCGAATGGACGCTGACGCAGTTCGCGACCGCGAAAGCCGGCCTCGTGCTCGTCAACATCAACCCGGCCTACCGCCGCAGCGAGCTCGAATATGCGCTCAACAAGGTCGGCTGCCGCGCGCTGGTCCTGTCGCCGTCGTTCAAGTCGAGCGACTACCTCGCGATGCTCGCCGACCTCGCGCCGGAGCTTGCGGACTGCGAGCCGGGCGCGCTCGAAGCCGCGAAGCTGCCGTCGCTGAATTTCGTGATCCGCATGGGCGCGGAGAAGAGCCCGGGCATGCTGAGCTTCGATGATCTGCTCGCGCCGCCGGCGCGCGACGAGCTCGTCGAGCTCGCGGTGCGCGGCGAGAAGCTGCAGTTCGACGATCCGATCAACATCCAATTCACGTCCGGCACGACGGGCCAGCCGAAGGGCGCGACGCTGTCGCATCACAACATCCTGAACAACGGCTACTTCGTCGGCGAAGCGATCCGGCTCGTCGAAGGGGATCGGCTGTGCATCCCGGTGCCGCTGTATCACTGCTTCGGCATGGTGATGGGCAACCTCGGCTGCGTCACGCATGGCGCGACGATGGTCTATCCCGCCGAAGCCTTCGACCCGGTCGCGGTGCTCGAAACCCTCGCCGAGGAGCGCTGCACCGCCGCCTACGGCGTGCCGACGATGTTCATCGCGATGCTCGACCACCCGCGCTTCGGCGACTTCGACCTGTCGCGCCTCAGGACCGGCATCATGGCCGGCAGCCCGTGCCCGACCGAAGTCATGAAGCGCGTCATCGACAAGATGAACATGCGCGAAGTGACGATCGCGTACGGCATGACCGAGACGTCGCCCGTGAGCTTCCAGAGCGGCACCGACGACCCGATCGAGCGACGCGTGTCGACGGTTGGCCGCGTGCAGCCGCACCTCGAAGTGAAGATCGTCGACAACGAAGGCCGCGTCGTGCCGCGCGGCGTCGCGGGGGAACTCTGCACGCGTGGCTACTCGGTGATGCTCGGTTACTGGGACGACGCGGACAAGACGAAGGATGCCGTCGACGCCGCCGGCTGGATGCACACCGGCGACCTGGCGACGATCGACGACGAGGGCTACTGCAATATCGTCGGCCGCATCAAGGACATGGTGATCCGCGGCGGCGAGAACCTGTATCCGCGCGAGATCGAGGAGTTCCTCTACCGCCATCCGAAGATCCTCGACGTGCAGGTCGTCGGCGTGCCCGACCAGAAGTACGGTGAGGAGCTGTGTGCGTGGATCATCGTGCGCGAAGGCGAGGAACTCACCGCCGACGAGGTCCGGACGTTCTGCAACGGCCAGATCGCGCACCACAAGGTGCCGCGCTACATCAAGTTCGTGGATAGCTTCCCGATGACCGTGACCGGCAAGATCCAGAAATTCCAGATCCGCGAGCAGATGAAGCGGGAACTGGGTTTGGACGAAGCACAGACGGCGTGAGCGGGGACGAGGCGTAGGGCGGAAAACGAAGTTTCGGCGTAGCCAAAAGCGAAGCGCCTTACACCGCATGTGGCAATTTCAGCTCATGCGGCGGATCACGCCTTTGGCTCAACCACCCTACGCCGAAACAGGAACGAAGGTCAGCTTGATGCGCCTCGCACGCGTCATCCACAGCGAATTGGAGCAAGCGAAATGCAACTCCCCGAGACGGCAAGAATCGTCGAAGTCGGTCCCCGCGACGGACTGCAGAACGAGAAGCAGGTCGTCCCGACCGACACGAAGGTCGAGTTGATCGCGCGGCTCGCGGATGCGGGCCTGAAGGCGATCGAGGCGGCGTCCTTCGTGTCGCCGAAATGGGTGCCGCAGATGGGCGACAACGCGGAGGTCCTGGCGCGGATCACGCGCCGCCCGGGCCTGAGCTATCCGGTACTGACGCCGAACCTGAAAGGCTTCGAAGCGGCGCTCGCTGCCGGAGCCGACGAGGTCGCGGTGTTCGGCGCGGCGTCCGAGTCGTTCAGCCAGAAGAACATCAATTGCTCGATCGCGGAGTCGCTGGAGCGCTTCGAGCCGGTGATGGACGCGGCGAAGGCGGCCGGCGTGAAGGTGCGCGGCTACGTGTCGTGCGTGCTCGGCTGCCCGTACGAAGGCGAGATCCGGCCCGAGTCGGTCGCGCTGGTCGCAGGCACGCTGTTCGAGATGGGCTGTTACGAGATCAGCCTCGGCGACACCATCGGCACCGGCACGCCGGGCAAGGCGCAGCGGATGCTCGAAGTCGTGCTGCGCCGCGTGCCGGTCGCGCGGCTCGCCGGGCACTACCACGACACTTACGGCATGGCGATCGCGAACATCTACGCGTCGCTCGAGCTCGGTGTGTCGGTGTTCGACGCGTCCGTCGCCGGCCTCGGCGGTTGCCCGTATGCGAAAGGCGCGTCGGGGAACGTCGCGACCGAGGACGTCGTCTGGCTGATGAACGGGCTCGGGATCGGCACCGGCGTCGATCTCGACCGGCTCGTCGAAACGGGTGCGTGGATCAGCGGAATACTCGGGCGCGAGCCCGCCTCGCGCGTTTCACGGGCATTGCTTGCGGGCCGCGCTTCGCGTCAGTGACGTGGCATTGGAATACCGTTCGGGCTTGTCGAAGCCCTGCCGCCGCCCTTCGACAGGCTCCGGGCGAACGGCTGTATCTGATACCGGCTTAATATCGCCGCACGCCGGCGGCACGCATCGTGTCGCCCCAATCACGCCTTCAGGAGCCGCACCCGATGACGATGACGCTGTACCACTGCGTGAGCGCCCGCTCTTTCCGCCCGCTGTGGATGCTCGAAGAGCTTGGGCTGCCGTACGAACTGAAGGTGCTGCCGTTCCCGCCGCGGCACGACGCGGAGACCTATCTGGAGGTCAATCCGCTCGGCACGATTCCGGCGTTCTTTGACGGCACGACGCGAATGACCGAGTCGGCCGCGATCTGCCAGTACCTCGCCGCGCGGCACTCCGCAAGGCAACTGAACGTCGAGAGCGACGAGCCGGATTTCGGCGCTTATCTGAATTTCCTGCATTTCGGCGAAGCGACGCTGACCTTCCCGCAGACGCTGATCCTGCGCTACAGCCGTTTCGAGCCGCCGGAACGTCGGCTGCCGCAGGCTGCCGAAGACTACACGCGGTGGTTCCTGTCGCGGCTCCGCACGCTCGAGCCGCTGCTCGAATCCCGCGAGTACCTGTGCGCCGGCCGCTTTACCGCGGCCGACGTGTCGGTCGGCTATGCGTTGCTGCTCGCCGACGACATCGGGCTCAGGGAGCGCTTCAAGCCGGCCACGCTCGCGTACTGGCAGCGTCTGCAACAGCGTGACGGATTTCGTCGGGCGCTTGCAGCGCAACAGCGCGCGGCAGCGGAGCAGGGCGTGTCACTCGATTCGGTCGCCCACGCGACCGGACCGTTCTAAAAAGACAAAGCAGGACACGATCGGCCGCAGCGGCCCCAGCGGCGCGGCGGTCACGAGGAGACAGAACAGTCATGACGACGACCGAATTCGAGAACGCTCCGTTGTGGAGCCCGAGCGACCAACAGATCGCATCGGCCGGCATCACCACCTTCACCGCGCACGCGCGCGCCGCCACGGGGTTGCCGCTCGCCGATTACGCGGCGCTGCACGACTGGTCGATCCAGTCCCCGCTCGCGTTCTGGCGC
>NZ_JAVSMM010000023.1:0-65688 GCF_032027225.1 Aromatoleum sp.
AGACCCCTCGATGAACTGGATCAAATGGAGCGCGCTGGTGCTGCTCGCCGCACTCGCCGCCGGCACCGCCTGGGCGTTCGACGCCCAACTCGAACGGCAGCAGCAGACACGTGCGACCGAGGCCGAGCGGGCCCGCCGGCAGCAGACCGAGACCGAACGCCACCGCTTCGCCGCACAGGTCGTCGGGCTGCAGTGGCTCAATCCGCTTATGCGCAGAGGCTACCCAACCGAATGGAATGCACTCCGGACCCTCGGTCTTGCCAAGCCGAACGCGGATGACCTACAGGTCAAGAACAAACCTGAGTTTTTTGCCACGGTACGCCCGGTCGCCGGCATCGCTTTCAACCTGTTCGGCAAGCAAACCTTTGAGGGCTACTTTCAACGGTACGCGATCGATCTCTTCGCCAAGCTCTGGGAACGTTACTTCATGAGCCGGCATTACTTTTACTCGGTCGCCAAAGGCCGGCGTCCGCCGCGCGACGTCGCCGGCATCCGCGTCGAACTGGCACTGCCGCAAGGGCTAGACGCCGGCGAGAGCGCCGTCCACCTCAGGGACGAGATCATCAGCGCATTCGGGACCAACGACCCGAAGTATTCGCCCAGCGGCACGCCGCCCGACGTGCACGTGCATCAGGGCGGGCCCGCAGCCGGTTTCACGTCGCTCGACGCCGCGCTCGACTATCTCGAAGCCCATCCCGACAAGACCGTGTGGGTCGTCGCCTTCGATGCGCCGTCGTTTCCGAAGGATGAGCAGATCAATGAGACCGGCGCGCTGCTCGTGCTCGCGCATCCGGATTATCAAACCGGCCGCGAACCGCTCGCGTGGATCCACCGCCCCAGCCGCACACCCGTCGGCGACGCCGGGGCGACTTGGGCGTGGCGCGAGACATTTGCCGACGTCGCGAAGCAGGGCGAGCTCGAACCCGCCGCGCTCGGCTACGTGATCCACGACGCCGGCCAGGGCAGCGCCGAGGCGAGCCGACGCGTCGGACCGCTCGCGCAGGCGATGACCGAGACGCTCCCGAGCAAACCGTTCCTCGAGCACAGCTTCAACACCGCAGCACTGCTCGGCGAACTCCGCGCCGGCACCGCCGCAACGAACCTGGTCCTCGCGATCGCCTACGCGCACCACCGCAACGTCCCGGTCGTCGTCGCCGCCACCCCTGAGACCTTCGCCGGCGAAGCCCGCGCCGACGAGCCTTCCGTCACCGCCGTCCTCGTGCGCCCACCCGGGCACCCGACCCCGTTCGACCCCGCCAAACCCTGGTTCCGCGCCCGCGGCGAAGGCAACGCCTACCTGCCCTGGTGGTCCCGCCGCCACAACGCCGAGCCCCAGCGCATGCAGGGCTGGTCGGATTGACGGGGCTCACGAGACGTTCCGTCTGCCACCGAGACGAGCACACCGAAACGCGGATGCGCGTGAGCGATCGGAGGTGGGCGGTCGTCAACTCACCTCATCCTGGGACGTCGAAGACCTCTCGATGAACTGGACCAACTGGACAGCTCTGCTGCTCGGCACGCTCACCGTCGACATCGCCCGAGTCGAATTCGGCTTGCCGCGCGAGGCCTGAACGCCAATGACCTTCTCCCGACCCCTTGCCCAAGCCCAGGCGCTGCTGCAGCCGGCGAAGGACTGCCACGAGGCGGCTGCGCCGCTCGCGCTGCCGGGCATCATCATCCTGGTGCATGGCGTCAACTCCGACGGCGAGTGGTTCGACGCCACCGAGCGGGGCCTGTGTGCCGGCCTCAACACCCGGCTCGGCCGGCGCGACGAGCAGATGCACACGAAGGGCGTCCCGGGGGGGCAGCTCACGCCCGCGGTTTATACGCCCGAACTCGACCCGAATGGCTTTGTCGATCCCAAACGCAAGGCGACGAACTTCATCACCGCCGAACCACATCATTCCCCGGTGATCCGCTTCCGCTGGGGCTACAAGGCGCACCGCGACGATCTCAACCACTTCGGCCCCAACGTCTGGCTCAACGAGCACAACTACTGGGGCGGCGGACCGTTCGCGAACGGCTGCACCGCGCTCGCCGATCTGTGGAGCGAGGGCCTCGACGACCGCTTGTTCCTGTGGCTCACCGCCCAGCACCTGAATCCCGAACCCGGCCGCGACGTCTACGGGTGCCCGCCGCGCCACTACTACGCGTTCGCCGCCTTGCGCCTCGCCGAACTCGTCCGGCTCGTGCGTCAGAAGCAGGCCGACGTGCCGATCACGCTCGTATGCCACAGCCAGGGCAACATGATCGGTCTCGCGGCCGCGTTCTACGGCGCTCACTTCGGCGAGGTGACCGACCGCCACGGCAAGCGCGCCCCCGCCATCGCCGACAATTACGTGCTGGCGAACGCGCCCTACAGCCTCGTCGGCTCCCTGGGCGCGGACAACTGGGTTCAGCGACGCAGCGTGAACGCCCACGGCCAGAGCGGGCGACAGACCGGACAGGCGCGCAGCGACACCCTCGCAAACTTCTTTGCGCTGATCCGGGCGCGCCAAGGGACCGATCAGCCGGCCGACGACATCGACTGCTGGGTGGGCAACGGCTCGCCTCGCGACGGCAGCCCCGCCTATCGCTTCGCCCACGACGAAGGCGCCAGGAAGGGACAGGTCAGGCTCTACTGCAATCCGCACGATCGCGTGATCTCCGCGGAGACGATCCAGGGGATCGGCTGGCGCGGGATGTCGAAGGACGAAATCAATGCGACCGGCGCGGCGGGCGTGCTGGGGCAACGCGTGTGGGCCCAGGGGCATGAGGTCGGAAACACCGGCTATTCCTATTCCTACGTCCGGGCGGACCGGCCCTTCTGGCATCCGGCGTCGCGACCAGCCCGGTTCGATCTGGTGCGCGGGCTCGAAGCCGGAGAGAGCGCCGTCGCGAAGTTCTTCACGACGCTCACCGCCCCCGCGGTCTGGGCGGTCGTGCGCGTCGCCGGCACCTTGGGCGGCTTGAAGATCAACGCCGAGCCACGCGAGGACTGGACGATCCCCATCAACGCACCCGAACTGAAGACAAAGCATGTGCCGCAGGCCGAACGTCTCGGCCGGCCCACGGCGTTCGACCAGGATCGGGATCCGGACCACGACCTCCTGCGCCCCAGGGGCGAAGCCACCGCGGGAAACCCCGACGACCCGTACGAGGCGTTCCGCTCCGACCCTGCGGATGACGCGTTGCGCAGCGACGAGCAGACCGAAGCCCGGCTGCGCTACGAGCATCGCGCGAGGCTGCGCATGAAGGACCGCCGCCGCGGCGGCGACGCCGCGACCGAGAAACCGCGCGACGAACAGGCCGACCCCGAGTGGGTCGCGTGGTCGCGTGAACAGATCGCGGGCTTTCTGAAGGAGAGCATCGACCAGCATGCGACCGACCACAGCACGATCATGACCTGCTCCGCGAATATCGAAAAAGTGCTCGCCTGGGACGTCCCGGTCGGCGTGAGCCGCCTCACGAGCGAGGACTGGCACGAGTTGCGGGTCGCCGCCGACTGGCAGTTGGGCCGGGCCTTGGATCCCCTGCACCCTCACGGCAAATTCAACTTCTATTTCGAGAAGGGCCGCTGGAAGGACGGCAACGAAGAAAAGCGGCTGCACGAGCATCCACAGTTCAACCCGAAATCCGTCCCCTCGCCGCTGCCGCCGGGCATCGTCGACGAGCGCGAGAACCAGTCGGGCTGGCATCCGGGAGCGTGGCTGTGAGCGGCCGCCGCAACCTTGCGTTGGGCCTCGTGCTGGCCGCCGCGCTCGCGATGGCCGCCTGGTTCCTGTCTCCCCGCCTGGCGTCACCCGCCACCTGGCCCACCCCCTCATTCAACTTCGGAGACCCCTCGATGAACTGGATCAAATGGAGCGCGCTGGTGCTGCTCGCCGCACTCGCCGCCGGCACCGCCTGGGCGTTCGACGCCCAACTCGAACGGCAGCAGCAGACACGTGCGACCGAGGCCGAGCGGGCCCGCCGGCAACACACCGAAACCGAACGCCATCACTTCGCCGCACAGGTTGTCGGGCTGCAGTGGCTTAACCCGTTGCAACGCCGCGACTACCCGACCGAATGGCAGGCACTGTGGACCCTTGGCCTCGTCAAGCCGAACGCGGACGACTGGCAGGTCAAGAATGATCCGGAGTTCTTCGGATCGGTTCGCCCGGTCGCCGGCATCGCTTTCAACCTCTTCGGCAAGCAAACCTTTGAGGGCTACTTCCAACGGTACGCGATCGATCTCTTCGCCAAGCTCTGGGAGCGTTACTTCATGACCTCGCAATACTTCTACTCGGTCGCCAAAGGCCGTAAGCCGTCGCGCGACGTCGCCGGCATCCGAGTTGAATTGACGCTGCCGCAAGGGCTCGCGACCGACGAGAGCGCGATCTACCTCCGGAACGAGATCATCAGCGCGTTCGGGACCAACGACCCGAAGTATTCGCCCAGCGGCACGCCGCCCGACGTGCACGTACATCAGGGCGGGCCCGCGACCGGCTTCGCGACGCTCGACGCCGCGCTCGATTATCTCGAAGCCCATCCCGACAGGACCGTGTGGGTCATCGCGTTCGATGCGCCGTCGTTTCCGAAGGATGAGCAGCTCAACGAGACCGGCGCACTGCTCGTGCTCGCGCATCCGGATTATCCAACCGGCCGCGAACCGCTCGCGTGGATCCACCGCGCGAGCCGGGTGCCGGTCGGCGACGCCGGGGCGGCGGCGGCGTGGCGCGAGGCGTTCGCCGACGTCGCGAAGCGGGGCGAGCTCGAACCCGCCGCACTCGGCTACGTGATCCACGACGCCGGCCAGGGCAGCGCCGAGGCGAGCCGACGCATCGGACCGCTCGCGCAGGCGATGACCGAGACGCTCCCCGCCAAGCCGTTTCTCGAGCACAGCTTCGACACCGCGGCGCTGCTCGGCGAGCTCCGGGCCGGTACCGCCGCGACCAACCTGGTCCTTGCGATCGCCTACGCGCATCACCGCAACGTCCCCGTCGTCGTCGCCGCCACCGGCGAGACCTTCGCGGGTGAAGCCCGCGCCGACGGCCCCGCCGTCACCGCCGTCCTGGTGCGCCCGCCCGCGCATCCGACCCCGTTCGACCCCGCCAAACCCTGGTTCCGCGCCCGCGGCGAAGGCAACGCCTACCTGCCCTGGTGGTCCCGCCGCCACAACGCCGAGCCCCAGCGTATGCAGGGCTGGTCGGACTGACGGGGCTGCAAGACAAGTTTGGCGCTCGTTTCGACGAGCCACTTGATGCGGGGCGGAGCATGGAAGACCACAAACGCTCTTCCCAGCCCACCCCGTTATCCACTGCCGAACCGACATGACCTGAAATAAATGGGACCCGCCGCTGCTGCTCGGCGCGCTCGCCTCCCGCATGGCTTCGGCGTTCGACGCCCACCTCGACAGGCGGCAGGCGCACGCGGCCGACGTCGAGCGGGCCACGCTTGGCGCAGACCGAAACTGTCAGCGGCCGTCGCATCCTCGCACGGAGCATCCTGCTGACAGACGCGCTTGCCACCACCGCCTCACCGCTCTGGCCCACGCCCCACGCCCCACGCCCCACGCCGACATCTCATCCGCCTGGCTCATCGGATTTTTCGACTTTGGAAACCCCCTCGACGGACCGGGACAAATGGAGCCCGCGGGCCTGGATGACAGGGGACGCAGTCGCGCGACCCGGCACTCGCCCCAGTACTTCAACCCGGCACTTCAACCCGGCGCTTCAACAGGGAATCCCGATATAATCGGCGCACCCCTGCGGCCAACACTGATCGGCCATCCGTTCCACGAAAGTTCCGCGCCCGTGATCGAGAATCGACCCAGCCTCCTTGTCGTCGACGACGACCCGGTAACCCGCGCGCGGCTCGAGGCCTATTTTTCCGAGGCCGGCTACGATATCCATGCAGCCGGCAACGGCGAGAAGATGTGGGACGTTCTGCACGCGCAGTCGATCGACGTCGTGTTGCTCGACGTCGGTCTGCCCGGCAAGGACGGGCTGGAGCTCGCGCGGGAGTTGCGCGCGCACGACGAGCGCCTCGGCATCATCCTCGTGACGGGCCGCAGCGACGACATCGACAAGATCGTCGGCCTCGAATCCGGCGCCGACGACTACGTCACCAAACCCTTCAATTCACGTGAGCTGCTCGCACGGGTCAAGATCGTCCTGCGCGGCAATCGCAACCGGCCCGCGGGGCAGGAGCAGGCTGCGTATCGCTTCGGCAACTGGACCATCCACATCGCGCAGCGGCGCATCGTCGGCAGCGACGGCCGGCGGGAAAACCTGACACGCGGCGAATTCGAACTGCTCGCGAGCCTCGTGCGCCGGCCCGGCATCGTGCTGAGCCGCGACCGGCTGATGCAGAACGTCAGCCACCGCGCGTGGGATCCGAACG
Source organism: Aromatoleum sp. (assembly GCF_032027225.1). Classification (GTDB taxonomy): domain Bacteria; phylum Pseudomonadota; class Gammaproteobacteria; order Burkholderiales; family Rhodocyclaceae; genus Aromatoleum. Next base: position 6,364 of record NZ_JAVSMM010000023.1, read on the forward strand.
ACCGCACGATCGACGTGCTGATTTCGCGGCTGCGCGAGAAGCTCGAAGCCGACCCGAAGAATCCCGAGCTGATCCTGACGGTGCGCGGCGAAGGGTATCTGCTCGCCGCCGACGTCACTCCGCTGTAGTCGACCGCGGGGGCCGCGGGCTCGCCTGTTCCTCGACGGCGAGGCGCTTCACGAGCGCGTCGCAAGCCCGGTCGCACTCTCCGCACAAGGCGTCGATCATCAGTTCAAGGTCCGCCGGGTCGCGCGCCGGGTCGCGCGCGGCGACTTCGAGCCGCTTCGATGCCGCACCGACCCGCGCGAAACCGAGGTTGCCCGCCGCGCCGGCGAGCCGGTGCGCGCGTTTCGCGAGCGCATCCCGATCGCCGACCGCGACGCTGTGTTCGAACTCGACGAAGGCCGCCGTCGCATCCTCGCGGAAGAGGTCGAGCAGGTGCGCGAACGTGCGTGCGCCGAGGCTCGCGAGTTCGCCGGCGAGGTAGTCCTCGTCGATCGGCGCATCCCCGCCGGTCGGCGCGAAATCCCCGGCGAGCTCGCCGCCCTCCCCGCCAGCGGGTCGCTGTTCCTCGGCCGGGACCAACGCGCCCTTCCCGGTCGTCGCCGCGGCGAGGGCGCGCGCGAGTTCGGCGCGGTCGAAGGGCTTGCCGAGAAAGCCCGCGATCCCGGCGGCGGCGAATTGCTCGAAAGCGTCGCCCGACACGTGCGCCGACATCGCGACGACCGGCACGCCGGCCCAGCGGCCGTCATCGATTCCTCGGATTGCGCGTGCCACTTCGATGCCGGAAGCGCCCGGCAGGCTGATGTCCATCAACACCGCGTCGAGTCCGTCGGTGCGCCGGTGCAGCAATTCGAGCGCCGCCTCGCCGTCTTCCGCGACCAGCGGGCGGTGGCCGAGCGATTCGAGGTAGCGCGCGCAGACGATGCGATTGATCTCGTCGTCCTCGACGAGCAGCACGTCGAGCGGCCGCTGCGCCGGCGCTGACGTGTCCGCATCGTCCCGCGGCCGGTCGTCGAGGAAGTCGGCGAGTTCGAATCCGAGTTCGAAGCGCACCTGCGTGCCGCGGCCCGGAACGCTGTCGAGCCCGATCCGGCCGCCGAGCAACTCGACGAGCCGCTGGCAGATCGCGAGTCCGAGGCCCGTCCCGCCATGGCGGCGCTGACTCGCGTCCTCGACTTGCACGAAGGGTTTGAACACCTCGGCGCAATGCTCGGGCGCAATGCCGATACCGGTGTCGCTGACCGTGAAGGCGAGCGTCGCCCGCTCGCGGGCGACAGGCTGGACGGCACGCACCGACACGGTGACCGAGCCTTCGTCGGTGAACTTGATCGCGTTGCCGATGACGTTCAGCAGGATCTGGTTGAGCTTGCGGCGGTCGCCGACCAGGATGTCGGGCACGTCCGGCGCGATGTCGCGCACCAGCGCGATCCCTTTCGCGCGGGCGCTCACGCCCTGCAGCACGAGCATGTTGTCGATCGCGTCGCGCAGCGAGAACGGGAGATGCTCGAAGTCGAGCTTGCCGGCTTCCAGGCGCGAGTAGCTCAGCATGTCCTCGAGGATCTCGAGCAGGGTCGCGTTCGCGTAGCCGATCATCCGCACGTACTCCTGCTGGGTCGGGTCGAGGCCGGTGTCGTGCAGCAACTGCACGCTGCCGCTGACACCCGACAGCGGCGTGCGCAGTTCGTGGCTCAGCGTCGCGAGGAACATGTTCTTCGCGCTGTTGGCTTCCTCGGCCTCGCGGCGCGCGACCGCGTGCTCGGCGACTTCGTGTTCGAGCAGCGAGTTGCTGCGCTGCAGCTCGGCGGTCCGCGCCGCGACCTGGTCCTCGAGCTCGTGCTGGTGACGCCGCAGTTCGCATTCCAGGCGCTCGCGCTCGCGCGCGTTGTCGCGGAACTGCTCCAGCGCCCGCGCCAGCGGACCGAGCGGATCGTTGCCGGGCGTGGCGATCGCGACGTCGAAATCGCCGCGGCCGAGCGCCCGCACCGCCGCCTCCATCCCCTGCAGCCGGCCGAGCAGATGGTGCCGGAACAGCACCCACAGCGTCGCGATCAGCGCGAAGAACAGCATCGCCGCGACTGCGAGGAAGCCGATCATCCCGCGGTCGACGGCGCGCTTCGATTCGCCTCCGGCCGCGTCGATCGCGACCCTCGCGGCACTCACGAGCGCGCCGACCTGCTCGGTGAGCTGGGCGCCGAGGGCGGCACCGTCGTCGCGCAACCGGCGGAAGGCGCCGGCGCGCTCGAGCCGGTCCTGCGAGAGCGCGAACAGGCCGTCCGGCTCGACCGCGCTCGCGAGCACTTCGTATTCGACGATGCCGCTGCGCTTACGCGCCGGATCGGGAATGTCCTGCAGGCGCCTTTGCAGCACTTCGAGGTTCGCGGCGAAGTCCGCCTGCAGCGCCGCCAGCGCTTCGCGGCTTTCCTCACGCTCGGCGCGCTCGAGCAGCGTCCTGAGCCTGAAGCACACCAACTGCAGTTCGGCCATGCGCTCCATGCGGTCGATGTTCACCTCGACGAGGCGGTCGAGCGACTCGAACACGCGCTCCTTCGGCGGCCCCGAATCGACGAGCGGATAGAGGCCGGACACGGTCGCGATCGTCGAGGTCGAAGCGTTCGCCGCCAGCGACTCCGCGAGACTCACGAGCGCGAGCACGGCGCGCCGGTTCTCCGCGAGCAGGGTCCGCTCGCGGTCGCCGAGTTCGATCCGCTGCCTGACGTCATCGACCTGGTGCGCGAGGTTGGCCGCGATCGCGTCGAGCGTCGCGGCAGCCGACACGCTGAGGTCCGACTCGAAATGCTGCCGGTCGAGGCGTTGCAGCAGGCCCCGAATCTCGGCGAGCTGCTCGCCGAACGTGCGCTGCAGCCGGTCCACCTCGGCCGAGGACGCCGCGCGGCCGAGCTGCTCGACGAGCGCGGCGACGCGCGTATTGAGCCTCGCGACCCCCTGCACCGCATCGACCGCGGGCACGGCGTCGTCGATGAGCGCGCGCTGCGTCGCGACGACCTGCTGGAAGCTCAGCCAAGCGGTCGCGGCGACGACGACCGTCAGCAGCGCCGCCGCCGCGAGGACGAGCAGCACCTTGCCGATCAGGCCGAAGCGCGCATCGAGCCGTTCGATCCAGGCGTTCATCACGATGCGCCGCGCGGCGGACCACGACGCCGCGCGGGGTGGCCGAAGGAAGTCGAGGAAATGGCGGGGAAAATGGCGTTGTTCGCGTCGCGCGGTTGGACTACCATTTTGCGCGCCCGTCGCGCCCCGGGGCAACGATTCCGATGGCCGGCCTTCCCCGTCGCCGGCTGCGATCGCGGCGCTTTTCGCTCCGCCCGACCGGGCGCCTGCCTGCCCCAATGACCCTCATCCGGCGCTTCCCCTTTTTCGTCGCAACCGCGCTGCTCGCGCTGTCAGCCGCGGCACCCGTCTCGGGCGGCACGCGCGAAGTCGTGCGCTGGGAGCCGCCGTTCGATTACACGCGCGCGCCCAGTTCCTCGCGCTACATCCCGACACGGCCGGCGACGCGGCCCTGGACGCTGTGCGCAGTGTTTCCGCACATCAAGGACGCGTACTGGCTCGGCGTCGATTACGGCATGGTCGACGAGGCGCGGCGGCTCGGCGTCGAGCTGCGCCTCTTCGAGGCCGGCGGCTATCCGAACGAGCAGATTCAGCGCGACCAGTTGAAGTCCTGCGGCGCGGATCCCGACGTCGACGCGGTGATCCTCGGCACCGTGTCCTTCGACGGTCTCGCCGACGTCATCGCCGACGTCGCACGCCGCATCCCGGTGCTTGCGACCGTCAATGACATCGCCGACGACGGCATCGCGGCGAAGGTCGGCGTGTCGTGGTACGAGATGGGGCGGCGCGCCGGCGAATACCTCGCCCGCCGCCACCCGGAGAACGGGCCGCCCGTGCCGATCGCGTGGTTTCCCGGGCCGCGCGGCGCGGGCTGGGTGCCTTTCGTCGACCGCGGCTTCCGGGACGCGATCGCGGGCAGCCGCATCGTGATCGACGCGACGGCGTGGGGCGACACCGCAAAATCGGTGCAGCGCAACCTCGTGCAGGAGACACTCGACCGGCATCCGCAGGTCCGCTATCTGGTCGGCAACGCGCTGATGGCCGAGGCGGCGATCAGCGTGCTGCGCGAGCGCGGGCTGCAGGACAAGGTCGGCATCGTCGCCACCTATTTCACCCCGGCGGTATACCGCGGCATTCTGCGCGGACGCATCCTCGCCGCGCCGTCGGACGCGCCGGTGCTGCAGGGACGGCTGTCGGTCGGCCAGGCGGTCGATCTCCTCGAAGGGCGTCCGGTGGCCCGGCACATCGGCCCGCGCGTGCAGGTCGTCGATCGCGCCGGCCTCAGCCGCATCGACCTCGGCGACTCGCTGCCGCCGAGCACCTTCATGCCGCAGTTCCGCTACTCGCCCCCTGCGGCGCGATAAATCTCCAGGCCCCGCGCGTCCGCTCGCTTGGATCGGGTCGAAGGTCTGGCGGGGGACGGGCGGCGAGCCCGGGCTTCGACAGGCTCGGCCTGAACGGGATCCAAAGTGCGTTGCTCAAATACGTCCGTTCGCCCCGAGCCCGTCGAAGGGCGCTGGCACGGGCGTCGCCCCCGAGCCTGAATCCAGCGGCTCTCCGAAGCGCGGCCCATCAATGCCGAAGCCCGGCTCGTGACCGGGCTTCGCGCGCCGGCACCCCGGTCGGAGCGCCGTCGTGTACCGGACCGCCTTACATCACGGCCGCGTCCTTGGCGTTTTTCTCCAGGAAGTCGAGCACGATCTTCTTCTGCGCATCGTCCAGGCCGGCGCGCGGGAACATGCTCTGCGTGATGCCGTGCCATTGCTTCTTCGTGTAGTCACCGGGCTCGCGCGGCACGTGGCACAGCGTGCAGCGCTCGTAGAACAGTTTCTCGCCCGGCGTCATGCTCGCCATCGTCGCGCCCTTCAGCGCCGCGGCGCGCTCGAAGAGCTTCATGCCGGCGACGTCGAGCGCGAGCTTGCCGGCCTTCTCGACCGGCGGCGGCTCGTACGCGCGGTTCTCGGACTCCGCGTCGGTGCACTTCTTGATGCTCGCGATGCAGGTGTTCGCGCTCGTCGCCTGGCTCAGGCCGCTCGACGCGACGCTGGTCGTGATGATGTTGATCGCGCCGCTGTTGCAGCGTCCCTTCGAGTCGAGCTGGATCCAATTGCCTTCCTCGAGGCTGACGACGCCCTTCATGATCTGGTCGGTGACGACCGCACCGGCGATCAGCGCGCCGCGCTCGTTGTAGAGCTCGACGAGGTCACCGCTCTTGATGCCGTTCGCCCTGGCATCCTCGACGCTGACGCGCACGTGCTGGCGGCCCTTGACGTTCTCGTACTTGCGCACGTCGGCGTTGGCCATCTGCGAATGCACGCGGTTGAACGGGTGCGGGCTGACGACATGCACCTGGCCGGGCTTCGCGTTGCCGAGGTATTCCGCCGGCTCGAGGAATTTCGGGATCGGCGGGCAGTCGGCCACCTTGAAGCTGTCGATCTCGGAGCAATACACCTCGATCTTGCCGGACTTGGTGTGCAGCGGGTTCTTCACCGGGTCGGTGTAGAAGTCGCCGTGGCGCACCCACTTGCGCATCTTCTCGGGGACATCGATCTTCACGATGCCCTTCTCCCAGAACTCGTCGAACGGCACCTTCGGATTCGTGCGGTCGTACGACTCGCGCAGGATCTGCTGCACCGTCTTGCCTTCGGAGAACTGGAAGCCGACGCCCATCAGCTCGCCCAGGCGGCGGAAGATCTCGAAGTCGTCGAGGCTCTCGCCGTAGGGCTGAATCACCTGGCGCATCGCGTAGATCTTGTCGTTGCTGTAGGTGCCGCCGCTGCTCATGTCGTCGCGTTCGAGCGCAGACGTCGCCGGCAGCACGATGTCGGAGAAGCGCGACGATGCGCACCACCACGGATCCTGGCAGATCACCGTGCGCACCTTCTTGTTCATCGCACGCAGCAGCTCGTTCGTGTCCTGCTGGTGGGACACGAAGTTGTTGCCGGCGTTGTAGATCAGGTGCACGTCCGGGTAGGTGTGCGTCGCGCCGTCACGGGTGTATTGCTTGCCGGGGTTCATCAGCATCTCGCTGATGCGCGACGCGGGGCAGCGCGTCTTCACGGGGTTGCGTCCCTGCGACAGGCCGACCGGCATCGGGTGATTCGACTGCGGCATGCCACCGCCGCCGTAGTGCCAGCTGAAGCCGACGCCCTGGCCCGGCTTGCCGATCTTGCCGAGCATCGCGGCGAAATTGATGATCGCCCAGTGCGTCATCTCGCCGTGGTGCGCGCGCTGCAGCGCCCAGGCGCCGGCGAACTGCGTCCGCTTCGACGCAAAGAGGTCGGCAAGCTCGACGATCTTCTGCGCCGGGATGCCGGTGATCTTCGCGGCCCATTCGGGCGTCTTCGGCGGCGTGCCGTCGGCGTCCTTGCCGAGCAAGTAGGGCAGGAACTTGTCGAAGCCGACCGTGTATTTGTCGAGGTAGGCCTTGTCGTGCTTGCCCGTCGTATAGACGTGATAGGCCATCCCGAGGAAGAGCGCGACGTCGGTGTTCGGCACGATCTTCACCCACTCCGAGCCGAGCGCCTCGTCGGTCGTCGTGTATTGCGGGTTGATCGAGATGAACTTCACGCCGCGCTCCTTGATGAGCTTCCAGCGCGGGAACATCTGGTGGTCGGCGACTGTGTATTCGATGCGGTTGTTCTTCCACGGGTCGCAGCCGATCCACACCATCACCTCGGTGTGCTCGGCCATCACTTCCCACGCGGTCTGCGGCGAATACACCTCCATGTCGCCGATGATGTGCGGCAGGCTGATCTGCGACGCGCCGCCGGAGTAGTCGCCGGTCGTCACCGAATGCCCGCCGATCAGACCGAAGAGCCGGCCCTGCAGCACTTGCGGGCGCAGCAGGCCGGCGTGCGACCAACCGCCGTAGGAGCTGCTGAAGAGCGCCTCGTTGCCGTGCTGCTCGGCGGTCGTCAGGATCGCGTTCGCGGTGATCGCGAGGATCTCGTCCCAGGTCACGCGCACGAACGGTTCCTTGCCGCGCAAGTGCGGCTTGGTGTCGCCGGTTGGGTTGGCGAGGTAGGACTTGCGCACCATCGGGTACATCACGCGCGTCTTGTGATACACGCGGCTGATCAGGCCTTCGGTGAGCATCTTCGTCGGCATCGCGTCGATGTCGGAGAGCGGCTGGATGCCGACGAGCACGCCTTTCTTCACGACGGCCTTGAACGGCCCCCAGTGGCTCGCGCTCGGGATCACCACCGTATCGGCGCCGAACACCTCGCCCGCGCCGAACCACGCCAGCCCATTCGCGGCGACCGCCGATGCGACGGACGCCTTCAGAAATTCCCTTCTCGACATGCTCATGATTTGTCTCTCCATCAAGTGCCGGTTGCCTGGATACCTTTTCCGAGCACCATCCTAGAGAGCGGCGATGAACAGTCCGCGCGGTTTTGTTGTCGCCGCGCGGGGATTCGTTAACCGACGTTAACAGTGTTGCGCGGCCTCGTGGCCGCCTGCCCGCGAGCGGCGCGGGAATCGCCCGAAACCGCGTCGCCCGGCGGTTTACAAAGTCCGCCTCGCGATTCACCTTTTTCGGCGCTGCCATTCATCTCCGCTCCCCATCATGCGAAGCTAACGAGTCCGGTGGACGGACCCGGATTGCAACGACGATGAGGTAGGAAAAATGAAAAGCCAATGCACGAAGCTGATGCTCGCGGGGGTCGCACTCGCGCTGACCTGTACCGCGCAGGCGGAGGACAAGCCGGTGGTCCTCGGCGGCACGATCGGCGCGTCGGTGAAGTTCGCGACCGACTACGTGTTCCGCGGCGAGTCGGAAACGGTCAGCGGAGAAGTGCCGGCGGTGCAGGCATCGCTCACGTGGACGCATTCGAGCGGCACCTACCTCGGCTATTTCGGCTCGACGAACAAGTTCGAGGGCTCGCCCGACATCTACGCGGTCGTCGGCCCCTACCTCGGCAAGTTCGGCACGATCGGCGACAGCGGCTTCAACTACAACGTGATGGCCTTTTCGTACCAGTACCCCGGCGCGAACCGCTACAACTACAGCGAGTTGTACATGTACCTCGACCGCGACGTCGGGCCGGTGAACCTCAAGCTCGAAGTCACGCCGACGCTCGACGACTGGTTCGGCGTCGACGGCTGGAAGGGCGTGAACTATGCGATCCATCCGAAAGTCGCGCTCGCCGGGGGCTGGGGTGTCGACGGTTCCGTCGGTTACCAGGAGCTGACCGGTCACGGTGCCGAGGGCTGGCGGCACTGGAACGTCGGCGTCACGAAAGCGATGTGGGGGCTGAACTTCGACCTGCGCTACCACGACACCGACGTCGATAGCAGCCACAAGGTCTATGGCGACCGCGACGGGCGCAAGATCTTCAAGGAGCGCGTCGTCTTCGCCGTCTCGAAGAGCTTCTGAGCGCGGGCGAGGTGCCGCAGTTGGACTGCACGATGTTCGACGGCAGCGCCCCGGACCGAGTGGACGGCCGGGCGCTCCGGCTCGCCGGAGCCGGGACGAGCCGGTCGACGCGACGACCGAAGTCGCTCGCTTCGGTCTCGACCGGCCGCTTCCCGTATGCGGGAGATCGCCCCCGCGTCCGGCCCTTCCAGGGCAGTCTGCACCCGGTCCACGGGCCTCGTCGCGCGGTGCCACGCGCCCGCGCCGGTTCGCGTCGCGAACATCGAGGGACGCTCGCGCGTCTGGTCGCGCTCGGGTTTGACCTCCGCGCATTCGGGGACTTCAATGCATCATCCGGGCGTTTCAGCCGCGGATCTGCGACAGCCTCGCGAGGCTTTCCCGCCCCCGTTCGGGTCGGTTGCGCGGCAGGTTCCTTCTCCGGGTTTTCTGCCACCGCGACGGTCCCCGCAAGCGGGACGAGCGCATGCGGTTGGGAAGGAATGAATCCATGCCGACTTCGCGCATTTTGACCATCGACAGGGATGGACCGATGAAGAACGAATTGCGCGGGATCTCCGTGCCGACCGGCGAAGCCGAAACCAGCCACCGCAACGATTGGGCGTCCTTCCTGCTGCTCGCCTTCGTCGGCCTGCCGGTGACGATGGTCGCGCTGATTGCGGCCTACGGCTTCATTGTCTGGTTCCTGCAGATCCTCTTCTTCGGCCCGCCTTCCTGATTTCCGCCAAAGCTGACGCTCATGGGCGCGCGCTCGCGCCTGTCCGGTCATTAGACAGGAGCAACCTCATGAAGAAGATGTTCGGATCCATCCGTCGCCTGTTCCTCAGGCCCTCGGCGAGGATCGGGCTCGGGATATTGGTGGCCGGCGGTTTCATCGCCGGCGCGCTGGCGTGGGCCGGTTTCGACAGGGCCATGAAAGCAACCAACGAGGAGGCGTTCTGCATCAGTTGTCACACGATGAACGACAACCTGCTCCCCGAACTGCAGAAGACGGTGCACTGGAACAACCGTACCGGCGTGCGCGCGCGCTGCCCCGACTGCCATGTGCCGCATGGGTTCACCGACAAGGTGGCGCGCAAGATGCAGGCGAGCCGCGAAGTGTGGGGGCATCTCATCGGCACCATCGGCACGCGAGAGAAGTTCAAGGAACACCGCATCGTGCTGGCACAGCGCGAGTGGGCGCGCTTCGCCGCCAACGGCTCCAAGGAATGCCGTGCCTGTCACGACTACAAGGACATGGACTTCGAGCGCATGCGGCCGGCCTCCCAGGTGGCGATGCGCAACGCCGCAAAGCGAAACCAGAGCTGCGTGGACTGCCACAAGGGGATCGCCCACCAGTTGCCCGACATGAAGGGCGCCCACAACCCGGCCTTCGACACGCTCGTGTCCGCCGCCGCGGGTCAGAGCATCGAGCAAGGCGGGGAATACTTCGTCGTGGTGCCGCAGGACCTGTTTGCCGACGAGGTACTCACCAACAAGGTGGGTTCGATCGAGGTCGCCGCAAAGGTGAAGGTGCTGGAGACGACGGGCGATGCGCAGCAGGTCGAGCTCACGCTGTGGCGCAAGAACAAGGGTTATGGCCGCGTCTGGTACGGACATTTCGGCCTCAACATCACCGGCGCGGTCCTCACGAAGGAGATCGCACGCGACGAGCAGTTCGTCACTGTTCTGGAGTCGAAGGAAGACCCGCTGACCGGACTCGAATGGCAGCAGGTGACTGCCAAAGCCTGGATTCCGGCCGGGAGCCTGATCGACAGCGCCGAGCCGATCTGGACGATCGCGCGATCGAGCTACAGCACGAGCTGCAGCGTCTGCCACCGGCAGCCGGACGAAGCGCACTTCGACGCCAACACCTGGCCGGGGCTGTTCGGCGGGATGGTCGGCTTCACGAACATGGACGAGGACACGGCGAAGGTCGTGCTGAAGTACCTGCAAACCCATTCGTCCGATTTCAGCACGACGGAGCACGGCGCGGGTTCGCCCGACAGCACGTTGCAGACGGCGCGCCCTTGATCAGGGAGTGACAACAACATGAACTACTCGCGACGCGGCTTTCTGAAGGCGATGACGCTCTTGTCGGGCGCGGGCCTGGTCGCGCCCAGCCTGCTGGTGCCCCGCCGGGCCGGGGCGGCCGCCCCATCCACCGCCGGCGCGGCCGCGACCGACGACATCAGAACCTGGAAGATCACCGGCTCGCACTTCGGGGCAATCCGCGCGAAGGTGGTGGGCGACCGCGTCGTGGAGGTCCGGCCGTTCGAGCACGACAAGAACCCGACCGAGATGATCAACGGCATCATCGGTTTGATCTACGGTCCCTCGCGGGTGCGCTACCCGATGGTGCGGCTCGACTGGTACCGCAAGCGCCATCTGAGCGACACGAGCCAGCGCGGCGACAACCGCTTCGTGCGAGTCGGCTGGGACGAGGCGATCGATCTCTTCTACTCCGAACTGGAGCGCATCCAGAAGGACTATGGCCCCTGGGCGCTGCATACCGGCGGAGTCGGGTGGCGCTCGGTGGGGCAGGTCCACAGCTGCGGCAACCACATGGTGCGGGGCGTCGGCATGCACGGTCGCAGCGTCGGGACGGCGGGCGACTATTCGACCGGGGCCGGGCAGACGATCCTGCCCTACGTGCTGGGCTCGACCGAAGTCTATTCCCAGGGCACCTCGTGGGACGTGATCCTGGACGAGAGCAAGCTGATCGTGTTCTGGGCGAACGACCCGATCAAGAATCTGCAGGTTGGCTGGAATACCGAAACGCACGAAGCCTACGCGTACTACGAGCAGCTCAAGCAGAAGATCGCCGCCAAGGGCATCCGCGTGATCTGCGTCGACCCGGTGAAGAGCAAGACGCAGAACTACCTCGCGGCCGAGCACCAATACGTGAACCCGATGACCGATGTGCCGCTAATGCTGGCGATCGCACACACGTTGGTGAAGGAGAACCTCCACGACAAGAAATTCCTCGACACCTATACGCTCGGCTTCGAACGCTTCCTGCCCTACCTCCAGGGCACGGGCGAGGACGGGGTCGAGAAGACACCCGAATGGGCGGCGACGATCTGCGGCATCCCGGCCGACCGAATCCGCGAACTCGCCCGGCTGATGGCGAAGAACCGCACCCAGCTGATCTTCGGCTGGGCGATCCAGCGCCAGCAGCACGGCGAGCAGCCCTACTGGATGGGCGCGGTGCTGGCAGCGATGCTGGGGCAGATCGGACTGCCGGGCGGCGGCATCAGCTACGCGCATCACTACAGCTCGGTCGGCGTGTCCTCGTCAGGCGCCGCGATGCCCGGCGCGTTCCCGCTGAACCTCGACCCGGGCCGCAAACCGAAGCACGACAACACCGACTACAAGGGCTACAGCGCCGTGCTCCCGATCGCGCGCGTGATCGACGCGCTGCTCGAGCCGGGAAAGGAAATCGACTTCAACGGCAACAAGGTCAAGCTGGCACCTTACAAGATGGCGATCTTCACGGGCTGCAACCAGTGGCATCGGCAGCCGCAGCGCAACCGCATGAAGGAGGCATGGCAAAAGCTCGAGACGGTCGTCGCGATCGACTACAACTGGACCGCCACCTGCCGCTTCGCCGACATCGTGCTGCCCGCGTGTACGCCCTACGAGCGCAACGACATCGACGCGTACGGCTCCTACAGCAACCGCGGCATCATCGCGATGCAGAAACTCATCGATCCGCTGTTCCATTCGCGCTCGGATTTCGACATCTTTCGCGCGCTGACCCGCCGGTTCAACCGCGACAACGAATACACCCGCGGCCTCGACGAGATGCAGTGGGTGGAGAAGCTCTACGAAGATTGCCGAAAGGAGAACGGCCTCAAGGACATCCCGATGCCGCCTTTCGCGGAGTTCTGGAAGAAGGGCTTCGTGCTGTTTCCCGAAGGCAAACCGTGGGTGAGGCACGCCGATTTCCGCGACGATGCCGAAGTAAACGCGCTCGGCACGCCGTCCGGGTTCATCGAGATCTTCAGCCGCAAGATCGAACGCTACGGCTACCCCGATTGCAAGGGCCATCCGGTGTGGATGGAAAAGATCGAGCGTTCGCACGGCGGCCCCGGCTCGGACCGCCACCCCCTGTGGCTGCAATCGGTGCACCCCGACAAACGCCTGCACTCCCAACTGTGCGAGTCCGAGCCGCTGCGCGCGACCTACGCGATCCAGGGCCGCGAGCCGGTGTTCATCAGCCCCGCCGATGCCTCTGCCCGCGGGATCAAGCATGGCGACCTCGTGCGGGTGTTCAACGACCGCGGCCAATTGCTCGCGGGCGCCAACGTGTCGGACAACTTTCCGCCCGGCGTCGTGCGCATCCAGGAGGGCGCGTGGTACGGTCCGACCGGCCCGGACATGGGCACGCTCGATACCTACGGCGACCCCAATACGCTGACGCTCGACATCGGTACCTCCAGCCTCGCGCAGGCGACCAGCGCCAACACGTGCCTCGTGCAGATCGAGAAGTTCACCGGCACGGCCCCGCCGGTGATGTCTTTCGGCGGGCCGATCGAAGTCGACCCCGAAGGCAGGGAGGTCAAGGTTTGATGAGCGAGGCAGACGGCCCGGAAGTGGGCCGGGAGGCGACGGGCGCAGCCCTCGATATTGCCGACTGGCAGCTCGCCTGCCGGCAGCGGGCGCTGGTGTATGGATGGCTGTCCACGCTGTACGCCGCCGAAGTGCCGTCGAAGACGCTTTCCGCCTATTTCGCCGGTGACGCCGCGCCGCTACTCGACGGCCTCGCCGCGCTCGGCCTCGATACCGAGGTCCGACGACTGCGGGCGGCGCTCGCGACGCTCGCTGAAGCGCAGTATCCCGCCCTCGAACTGGCGGCCGACTTCGCCCAGCTCTTCCTTCTCGACAACAAGACCGGCGCCTCGCCGTACGCGTCGGTGTATGACGGCGAAGATCCGCGTTTCTGCGGTGCGGCCGAAGCGAGGATGCGCGCTTTCCTCGCCGGGTCCGCGCTCGCGATCCGTGATGAATTCAAGGAACCGGCCGACCATCTGGCGATTCACCTCGCGATCGTCGCGCGCCTGGCCGAACAGCATGGCGACGCGGACGATGTCGGGGCGGCGGCGAGCGACGCCGCAGCCTTCCTCCGCGACGCCCTGCTGGTCTGGCTCCCCGGCTTCGCGTCCCGGTGCGACGGGGCAAAGCCGCAATTCGATTTCTATCCCGCGCTCGCCGCACTGACGCTGGCATTCGTGCGCCAGGACGAGTTCTTCCTGTGCGATGCCGCGGGCGGCGGGGATTTGTCGGCGTCCACGGCTCGGCAAAAGAGGGGCGGGGCGTAAACGCGCGCTTCGACGCCGCGGTTGTCACGGCGCGGGTCGCCGCTTTTTGCCTGACAGGGTGACCTTCGACCTGCGCTACCACGACACCGACGTCGATAGCAGCCACAAGGTCTATGGCGACCGCGACGGGCGCAAGATCTTCAAGGAGCGCGTGGTGTTCGCGGTGTCGAAGAGCTTCTGAAGACCGCGCGACGCGCGGCGGGTGCCGGGATCGCGGGGAGATTTACATTCGACCGCGACGGCGCCCTACCAGTACCACGGATAACCCGACCAGTACGGATAGCGGTGGCGCCAGCGGGATCGGTACGGAAACGGATACGCGTAATACGGGTACGGGTAGCCGAACATCGGGCCGGCGAACGCGCCCTCGTTCGGGTAGACGTAAGTCCGGCTCGTGCGCACGACCTTGCCATCGACGAAATGCACGTTGAACAGCGTCGCGACTCCCGGACCGTCGTTGTAGACGTTCCAGTCCCAGACCTCCTCGCCGCTCATCTGGAAAGTCTGGACCGAACGGTGCGTGCCGAGCAGGCGCGACACCTCGTCCTTCGTCATGCCGCGCTTGACGTTGCCGAGATTTCGCTCCGACAGCGCGTCGTGCTGTTCGAGCACGATGCCGCCCTTGTCGATCGTGACCATCAGCGTGGTTTCGCCGTAAGGCTGCGTCGAATACTCGAGCGTCGTCGTGCCGTCGCCGTTGTCCCAGCGCCGCGTCGGTTGACCGTGGACGGCGATCGCATCGGCCTCGGTCGTCAGCGGCGGCAGGCGCTGCGCATAGCTCGCGCAGCCGGCGACGAAGAGCATGGCGAGGATCGCGATGAAACGGGACCACATTTCAGCCCCCTCGATATTCCGTGTTGCGGGTCGTCTTGACGACGCGCCCGTCGTTGTTGAAATGCACCGTAAAGAAGGTCGGGTCGGACGCCGGCGGCGGCGATTCGATGCGCCAGTTCCAGACCGTTTCGCCGGCGAGTGCGAGGTACTGCTCGCTCGCGGGCCGGCCGAGAATGCGTCGCACCTCGTTGCCCGTCATGCCTCGTTGGATGCGGGCGAAACCCTTTTCGTTCAATACCTGGTCGATGGAACGCAGCACGCCGTCGGGACCGATCGTCACCATGTAGCACTGCGTCCCCTCGGGCTGGCGCGAGTATTCCCAAGTGACCGAGCCGTCGTCGTTCTTCCACTCGGTGCCCGGCTTGCCGAGCCGGTCGCGCACGTCCATCGCGGTCGACACGCCCGGCTCGAGCTCGCGGAGCGCGAAATAGTCACAGGCCGTGAGGCCGATCGCCGCGAGCAGGCTGCACAGGAGTGCGATGAGTCGTTTCATGACCGGAATTCTCCTTTCCCCAAGGATGGGGCGCCTCGTATGAAACGAGTGTAGCGCGTCCATCGTGCGCTCCGACGGTCCCGACGTGTCGCCGCCGAGCGGCACGCGCTATCCTGCCGCTCACAGCCCGGCTCGGATGGTGAGCGGGATCTCCGTCATCGCATCCCAGGTCGGCCGCGGCTCAACGACAACGAGGAGACTTCGAATGAACAGGACCCTGCTCGCCCTCGCACTCGCCGGTTTCGCGCTCTCGGCGCACGCTCAGACGGTCGTCAGGATCGGTCACGCGGGTCCGCTGACCGGCCCCCTCGCGCACATCGGCAAGGACGGCGAGAACGGCGCGCGCCTCGCGCTCGAGGACGCGAACGCGAAGGGCACGAAGATCGCCGGGCAGCCGGTGAAGTTCGAGCTCGTCAGCGAAGACGACCAGGCCGACCCGCGCACCGCGACGACGGTCGCGCAGCGCCTGAGCGACCTCGGCGTGAAAGGCGTCGTCGGCCACACGACGTCGGGCGCGTCGATCCCGGCCTCGCGCATCTACGAGCAGGCCGGGATCCCGATGATCACCCCGTCGTCGACGAACCCGAAGCTCACGCAGCAAGGCTACAAGGGGATCTTCCGCGTCATCGCGAACGACCTGCAGCAGGGCGCGGCGATGGCGAAGTACGCCGGTCAGACCTTGCAGGCGAAGAAGGTCGCGGTCATCGACGACCGCAGCGCGTACGGTCAGGGCCTCGCCGACGCGTTCATCGACAGCGTGAAGAAGCAAGGCGCAGAGGTCGTCGGGCGCGAATTCACGACCGACAAGGCGACCGACTTCACCGCCATCCTCACGAAGATCAAGGGGAAGCAGCCCGACGCGCTGTTCTTCGGCGGCATGGACGCGCAGGCCGCGCCGATGCTGCGACAGATGAAGCAGCTCGGCATGAACGCGCGCTTTCTCGGCGGCGACGGGGCCTGCACCGCCGAGATGATCAAGCTCGCCGGCGACGCGATGAGTGCCGAAACCTACTGCACGCAGGCCGGCATCCCGATGGCGACGATGCCGGGCGGCGCGAAATTCAACGCTCGCTACAAGGAACGCTTCAAGACCGACGTGCAGTTGTACGCGCCGTACAGCTACGACGCGACGATGGC
Source organism: Aromatoleum sp. (assembly GCF_032027225.1). GTDB lineage: Bacteria > Pseudomonadota > Gammaproteobacteria > Burkholderiales > Rhodocyclaceae > Aromatoleum. The sequence goes on from NZ_JAVSMM010000023.1 coordinate 22,580, forward strand.
CTTCGTCGAAGCGATGAAGGCCGCGAACTCGACCGAGCCGTCGAAGTACCTGCCCGCGCTGCAGAAACTGACCATGCCCGGCATCACCGGCGAAATCGCATTCGACAAGAACGGCGACATCCGCGAAGGCGGCGTCACGATGTACCGCTTCCGCAACGGCAAGTGGGAAGCGCTGAACTGAGCGCGGATCGATCCCGCATCGCCGCGTGATGTCCTGCGGCGGTGGGCGCGCGAACACCGCGGAAATCGGCGATCTCTCCCGCCCTCGCCCCGGTCTTCCACGGCGAGTGCGCTGTTCGCGGCTTCTTCGCTGCCCATTAGGGAAACCCATTACCCGGCTTGGATTGTGCGACGCGTCAGGCATGCGTCGCGTGCGGCGCTCCCCACTTCCGCAGGCAACGCGCGGGAGGGCACGATTTTCGACAGCTGCAACGACGTGCTCCGGCGCGCCGAATGCTGCGTCGCAGAATCCGTGGCCTTGTGCCACGCCCTTTGCCCCACGCATCGTTCGAAGGTTTTTTCGGCAGAATACGGCGACTTTTCGCCGTTTTTCCGCAAAGGTCGCGTGCCCGCGGAATCGACGAAACACGGCGTTGCATGCAGCATGGGTCGCCCGGGCAGCGGTCGGCGCGGGCGGACGAGGTCGGGCAATTCCTTGGTTTCCAGCGGAGGGTCGGGCATGAAAAGAACGGTCGTTGCAATCGCGGTAATGGGATTCGGGCTGTCGGTCGCGCACGCTCAGGAAATGGTCGTCAAGCTCGGCAGCGTCGCGCCGCTGACGGGCACGATTTCGCACCTCGGCAAGGACAACGAGAACGGCGCGAAGCTCGCGGTCGAGGACGCGAATGCGAAGGGCGTCACGATCGGCGGCAAGAAGGTTCGCTTCGAACTGATCGGCGAAGACGACCAGGCCGACCCGCGAACCGGCACGACGGTCGCGCAGCGCCTCGTCGACGCCGGGGTCAAAGGCGTGATCGGCCACCTCAACTCGGGCACGACGATTCCGGCCTCGCGCATCTACAACCAGGCCGGCGTGCCGATGGTGTCGCCGTCGGCGACCAACCCGACGCTGACGCGCCAGGGCTACAAGGGCGTGTTCCGCACGATCGCGAACGACGTCCAGCAGGGCAGCCGGCTCGGCAAGTTCATCGCCGGCGACCTCGGCGCGAAGACCGTCGCGATCATCGACGACCGCACCGCGTATGGACAGGGGCTCGCCGACGAGACCGAGAAGGCGGCGAAGGCCGGCGGCGCGAAAGTCGTCGCGCGCGAATTCACGACCGATAAGGCGACCGACTTCAATGCGATCCTGACGAAGATCCGCAGCATCAAGCCCGATGTGATCTTCTTCGGCGGCATGGACGCGCAGGCCGGCCCGATGGTGCGGCAATTGAAGCAGCTCGGCGTCGAGGCGAAGTTCGTCACCGGCGACGGCGGCTGCAGCCCCGAGATGATCAAGCTGGCCGGCGACGCGATCAGCGGCAACGCCTACTGCTCGATGCCGGGCCTCGCGATCGACAAGATGCCCGGCGGCGCCGAATTCCGCAGCCGCTACAAGAAGCGCTTCGGTCAGGACGTACAGATCTACTCGCCGTACGCGTACGACGCGGCGACCGCGATCATCAAGGCGATGCAGGCGGCGAACTCGCCCGAACCGTCGAAGTACCTGCCCGAGCTCGCGAAGTCGAACTTCCCGGGCGTGATCGGCACAGTGTCGTTCGACGACAAGGGCGACATCCGCGAAGGCGCAGTGACGATGTACCGCTACAAGGACGGTGCATGGGCGGCGATGTGACCCGATGCGGCCGCCGCGCATGACGGCCGCGAGGACCGGGGTCGCGGCCGGTCGCGGCCGCGACCCCGCTTGGAGGATGGCCTGTTCGTCGCCGCACCGGCCGCGGCGACCGGCTCGCCGGGTTCAATCGAGCGTTGACCGCCCGGCCGCAGCACCGATGCGCCACGAAGCGTCCGACGGGCGCGACGCAATGCTGGCCGTCCGCCGGTCCCGTTCGACTTCCGCGCGCTCGGCCGGCGACGCCGAACACCCCGCGCGTCCGCAACCCCGAGGCTGACGATGGAAACTTTCCTGCAGCAACTCGTAAACGGGCTCGTCGTCGGCAGCGTCTATGCGCTCGTCGCGCTCGGCTACACGATGGTCTACGGCATCCTCGGGCTGATCAATTTCGCGCATGGCGACCTCGTGATGGTCGGCGCGATGACGGCGCTGCAGACGATGCTGTTCCTGATGGGCGTGGCACCCGGCATGTCGCCGCTCGCGATGCTGACGCTGTCGCTCGCGGTCGCGATTCCGGTATGCATGATGCTTGGCTATGCGATGGAGCGGCTCGCGTACCGGCGGCTGAGGAACGCGCCGCGCCTCGCGCCGCTGATCACCGCGATCGGCGTGTCCTTTCTGCTGCAGACGATCGCGATGATCCTGTGGGGCCGCAGCTACCACACCTTTCCGCAACTGATCTCGACGAGCCCGCTGCAGCCGATCCCGGGCGTGTTCATCACGCCGATCCAGATCACGATCATCGTCGGCTCGGCGCTGATCATGGGCGCGCTGATCCTGCTGGTGACGAAGACGAAGCTCGGCCGGGCGATGCGGGCGACCGCCGAGAACCACCGCGTCGCGAGTCTGATGGGGGTCGACACGAACCTGATCATCGCGCTGACCTTCGTCATCGGCGCCGCGCTCGCCGCGGTCGCCGGCGTGATGTATGCGAGCAACTACGGCATCGCGCACTACGGCATGGGTTTCATGCCCGGGCTGAAAGCCTTCACCGCCGCGGTGCTCGGCGGCATCGGCAACCTCGGCGGCGCGATGCTCGGCGGCGTCGTGCTCGGGCTCGTCGAATCCTTCGGCGCCGGCTACATCGAGCACCTGACCTTCGGCTTCCTGAACTCGTCCTACCAGGACATCTTCGCGTTCATCATCCTCGGGCTGGTGCTGATCTTCCGGCCGACCGGGCTGCTCGGCGAGCGCGTGTCGGACCGCGCGTGACGGAGACCTGCGCATGAACGAACTCGCCCTCGCCGTCCCGTGGCTCGGCAAGCGCAACCCGCAGGCCGCGCGCTGGCTGATCGTCGTCGTCGCGCTCGCGGCGCCGCTCGTCGCGATCCTGTTCGGCCGCACCTGGGTGCGCGTGCTCGATTTCGCGCTGCTGTACGTGATGCTCGCGCTCGGTCTGAACCTCGTCGTCGGCTTCGCGGGCCTTCTCGATCTCGGCTACATCGCGTTCTACGCGGTCGGCGCCTACACGTTCGCGTTTCTCGCGTCGCCGCATTTCGACGTGCATCTGCCGTTCTGGGTCGTGCTGCCGCTCGCGGCCGGCTTCGCCGCGCTGGCCGGCATCATGCTCGGCTTCCCGGTGCTGCGATTACGCGGCGACTACCTCGCGATCGTCACGCTCGGCTTCGGCGAGATCGTGCGCATCTTCATGAACAACCTGAACTACCCGATCAACATCACGAACGGCCCGCAGGGCATCAACGCGCTCGATCCGCTGGTGCTGTTCGGCTGGGACCTGTCGCGCAACATCCAGGTCACCGAGGATTTCTCGATCAACTCGCTGTTCCTGTACTACTACTTCTTCCTCGCGTGCGTCGCCGGCTCGGTGATCTTCATCCAGCGCCTGCAGGTGTCGCGCGTCGGCCGCGCATGGGCGGCGATGCGCGACGACGAGCTCGCGGCGAAGGCGATCGGCATCAATACGCGCAACCTGAAGCTGCTCGCGTTCTCGCTCGGCGCGACCTTCGGCGGCGTCGCGGGGGCTCTCTTCGGCTCGTTCCAGGGCTTCGTGTCGCCGGAGTCGTTCTCGCTGATGGAGTCGATCGCGGTGCTGACGATGGTCGTGTTCGGCGGCATGGGCAACGTCGCCGGCGCGATCGTCGGCGCGCTGATCCTGTCCGCGCTGCCGGAAATCCTGCGCCACCTCGCGGTGCCGATGCAGCAGGCGCTGTTCGGCACGGTGATCCTCGACCCCGAAGTGCTGCGCATGCTGCTGCTTTCGCTCGCGATGATCCTGATGATGCTGCTGAAGCCCGCCGGACTCATCCCGGCACACCCGCGCTATTCGCGCGTCGAACACCTGTCCGGCCGCGAGGTGAAGCGGTGATCACGCTGCTCGAAGCCCGCGGCATCGACAAGCGCTTCGGCGGCCTGAAGGCGCTGTCGAACGTGTCGCTGACGATCGGCAAAGGCGAGATCTACGGCCTGATCGGCCCGAACGGCGCGGGCAAGACGACGCTCTTCAACGTGTTGACCGGCGCCTACACGCCCGACGGCGGCGAGTTCGCGTTCAACGGCGCGCCGCTGCCGACCGGCAAGCCACATCTCGTCGTCGCGCAGGGTATCGCGCGGACCTTCCAGAACATCCGCCTGTTCCGCGACCTCACCGCGCTCGAGAACGTGATGGCCGGCCACCACATCCGCACGAAGGCGACGATCTGGGGGATCCTGACGCAGAACAAGCGCACCCGCGATGAAGAGCGCCTGACGACCGAGCGCGCGTACGAGCTGCTGAAATACGTCGGCATCGAGCGTTTCGCGACCGCGACGGCGAAAAACCTGTCGTACGGCGACCAGCGCCGGCTCGAGATCGCCCGCGCATTGGCGACCGAGCCGCAGCTCCTCGCGCTCGACGAACCGGCGGCCGGCATGAACGCGACCGAGACCGCGCAGCTGAAACTCCTGATCGAGCAGATCCGGCGCGACGGCATCACGGTGCTGCTGATCGAACACGACGTGAAGCTCGTGATGGGGCTGTGCGACCGCGTCGCGGTGCTCGACTTCGGCCGCAAGATCGCCGAGGACGTGCCGGCGGTCGTGCAGAAGGACGAAGCCGTGATCAGCGCCTATCTCGGCGGAGGCGCGAAGCATGCACACTAACTCGGCGTCGCCGCTGCTGCAGCTCGATCGCGTGCAAATCGCGTACGGCGGCATCCAGGCGGTCAAGGGCATCGACCTCGAGCTCTACCGCGGCGAGCTCGTGAGCCTGATCGGCGCGAACGGCGCCGGCAAGACGACGACGCTCAACGCGATCGCCGGCGTCCTGCCGCTCGCGGGCGGCGAGATCGTCTATCAGGGCGAAAAGCTCAAGCACCTGCCGGCGCACAAGCGGCTGCGGCGCGGCATCGCGCTGGTGCCGGAAGGTCGCGGGATTTTCACGCGGCTCACCGTCGAGGAAAACCTGCGCATGGGCGCGTACTCGCGCCGCGACGCCGCGGGCATCGACGCCGATCTCGAACGGGTCTACGCGATGCTGCCGCGCGTGAAGGAGCGGCTGGCGCAGGTCGCCGGCACCTTGTCGGGCGGCGAGCAGCAGATGGTCGCGATCGGCCGCGCGCTGCTGTCGCGCCCGAAGCTCTTGCTGCTCGACGAGCCATCGATGGGGCTCGCGCCGCTCGTCGTCGAGAAGATCTTCGAAGTCGTGCAGTCGGTCGCGAAGGAAGGCGTCACCGTGCTGCTCGTCGAGCAGAACGCGAACCTCGCACTCGAATTCTCGCAGCGCGCCTACGTGTTGGAATCCGGCCGCATCACGCTGACTGGCAGCGGCGCCGAGCTGCTGACCAACCCGAAGGTGCGCGCCGCCTACCTCGGCGAGATCGACGAAATCACCTGACGCTCACGTCTCCTGCGCGCGCCGCCAGCTTGCGAAGAGGAACAGCCCGAGCGCGACGAAGCCGGCCATGCTCGCCGCGAGCGTCAGCGGCGAATACCACAGCACCGGCGCGAGCAGCCCCGCGGTCACCGAGTTCACGCCGACTTGCAGGAAGCTCTGGCAGCTCGACGCGAGGCCGCGCCGCTTCGGAAAGCGGTCGAGCGCGAGCAGCGTCAGGCTCGGCATCGCCACCGACATGCCGAAGGTGTAGAGCCCGATCGGCAGCACCGACTGCGGCACGCCCGGCGTCAGCAGCGCGGCGACGAGCACGTTGCAGAGCGCGGCGGCGATCATGATCGCGAAACCGACGCTGATCGTCCGCCGCGGACTCCAGTGCCCGGCGATGCGCCCGGACAGCGCCGAGCCGGCGATCATGCCGAGGACCGCCGGCACGAAAAGCCACGCGAACTGATGCGGCCCGAGTCCGAGATGCCCGATCAGGAAGGTCGGCGCCGACACCACGTACACGAAGAAGCCGTTGAAGTTGAATGCGACCGCGCCGGCGACGAGCAGGAACGCGCCGCTGCCGAACACCTTCGCGTAGGCGCGACCGAGCGTCACCGGATGCAGCGGGTGGCGCGCCGCGACGGGCAGGGTTTCGGGCAGGAAGCGCCACGTCAGGTACGCGAGCGCGATCGAAAAAAGCGCAAGAAACACGAAGATCGCGCGCCAGCCTCCGATCGCGAGCAGGACGCCGCCGATCATCGGCGCGATCGCCGGCGCGATCGCGAAAATCATCATCACGCGCGACATCAGCCGCTGCGCCTGCGGGCCGTCATAGATGTCGCGGACGATTGCGCGTCCGACGACGACCCCCGCGCCGCCGACCAATCCCTGCAGCGCGCGCCCGATCCACAGCCACTCGATCGACGGCGCGAACGCGCAGATCAGCGACGCCGCGGCGAAGAGCGCCATCGACACGAGTATCACCGCGCGACGCCCGAAGCGGTCCGCGAGCGCGCCGTGCCACAGCACCATGAACGCGAAGGTCGCCATGTACGCGGTCAGCGTCTGCTGGACTTCGAGCTGCGTCGCCGACAGCGACGCGGCGATCGCGGGAAACGCCGGCAGGTAGGTGTCGATCGAAAACGGGCCGATCGCCGACAGCGCGGCGAGCACCGCCGCGAGCCACGGGGAGGAAGCGGGCACAGCAAGACTCCTGGGGAAAGTCGTTGTTGTCGTTGTTGGCGGGATTCGTCGGCACCCCATCACGGAACGGCGCCGAGGTCGAAAGGCCGGTCTGGGTTCATTAGCGCCGGCTTGCCGCGTCACGAAGCATACAGGCTGGAGCGCCGGCGCAGTCGCCGGGTGCGGGCTCGTGCCCGTCGCGCGGCCCCGCTCCGACGAATGCACACGTCGTAGGTAATCGTGCGTAGGACGGACCGAGCGCAGCGATGCCCGACGTTACCGGCTCCGATCGCTCCTGCGTCGGCCTTCGCTGCGCTCACGCCGACCTACGGCTCGGCGAGCCCACCGTCCGACGCTATCGCGCGTCGAGCCCGCGCCGGTACTGGATCGCTTCGGCCAGGTGCGGGGCGCCGACGCGTTCGGCGCCGGCGAGGTCGGCGATCGTGCGGGCGACTTTCAGGACGCGGTGGTAGCCGCGCGCCGATAGGTTCAACCGCGCCATCGCGTGGCTGAGCAGCGCGCGTCCTTCATTGTCCGGCGCACAGAGCGTGTCGATACGCCCGGCAGCGAGCCGGCTGTTCGGCTCGCCCTGCCGGTCGCGCTGCGCCGTCCGCGCGCGCTCGACGCGTTCGCGCACCGCCGCGCTCGGCTCGCCGGCGGGCTGCGCGAGCATCTCGGCGTGATCGAGCAGCGGCACTTCGATGACCAGGTCCATGCGGTCGAGCAGCGGGCCCGAGAGCTTGCCGCGGTAGCGCGCAATCTGGTCGGGAGTGCAGCGGCAGCGCGCGCTGCCGGCATGACCGCAGGGGCAGGGGTTCATCGCGGCGACGAGCTGGAAGCGCGCGGGAAACTCGGCGCGCCGGCGCGCTCGCGACACGGTCACGGTGCCGGTCTCGAGCGGCTCGCGCAGCGCTTCGAGCACGCGACGGTCGAATTCCGGCAGCTCGTCGAGGAACAGGACGCCGTGGTGCGCGAGGCTGATTTCGCCGGGACGCGGCACCGCGCCGCCGCCGACGAGCGCCGGCGCCGACGTCGAATGATGCGGCGCGCGGTACGGCCGCTGCGCCCAGCGCGACGCGTCGAAGGATCCTTCGATCGACTGGATCGCGGCACTCTCGATCGCCTCGGCCTCGTCCATCCGCGGCAGCAATCCCGGCAGCCGCTTCGCGAGCATCGACTTGCCGGTGCCGGGCGGACCGAACAGCAGCAGCGAATGCTGGCCCGCGGCGGCGACTTCGAGCGCTCGGCGCGCCTGCAACTGACCTTTCACGTCGGCGAGATCGGCGTCCGGCGCGACCTCCGCGTCCCGGGGCGGCGCAATGTGGCGCGCGAGCGCCGAATGCCCGTTGAGGTGCGCGCAGACCGCGAGCAGGTTGCCCGCCGGCAGCACTTGCGCCGCACTCGCGAGCGCAGCTTCGGCCGCATTGCCGTCGGGCAGCACGAGTTGCCGCGCGGCCCGTCCGGTTTCGAGCGCGACCGCAAGCGCGCCGCGGACCGGCCGCAGCATGCCGTTGAGCGACAGTTCGCCGACGAACTCGTGGGCCGCGAGGCGCGCGCCGTCGACCTGCCCGGAGGCGACGAGGATGCCGATCGCGATCGGCAAGTCGAAGCGCCCGCCCTCCTTCGGCAGATCGGCGGGCGCGAGATTGACGGTGATGCGGCGCTGCGGAAATTCGAACTGGGACGTGACGATCGCGGCGCGCACGCGGTCGCGCGCTTCACGCACCTCGGTATCGGCGAGGCCGACGAGGTTGAACGACGGCAGGCCGTTCGCGAGGTGGACTTCGACGGCGACTTCGGGGGCATTCAGACCGACGAGCGCGCGCGAGCGGACGAGGGCGAGCGACATGCAGAGACTCCGGTAGGACCGCGAAGCAGTCTACCGGAGCCTGGATTTATGACAAAGAGTTAAACGAGTTCCGCTCGCGCCCCGGAGCGGGAATGCACCGCCGGTGCGCGAGACGGTGAGCCGCGTATGCGGCGCAGCGACGGCGCCGCGCCGGCTCAGCTCTCTTCGCGGTCGGTGCGCACGCGCGTGAGCTCGGACTCGAGCGCGGCGACGCGCTCTTCGAGTTCGAGGAGCTTCTGGCGCGCGTTGGCGAGCACTTCGCGCTGGATGTCGAATTCCTCCCGCGTCACGAGATCGAGCTTGCCGAACGCACTGCCGAGCAGCGCCTTCGCGTTCTTCTCGAAATCCCGGGCCGGATTGCTGGCGGCAAGCTCGGAGAGCTTCGCGCCGAGTTCGTCAAGGATGCGGGGACCAGCCATGGCAGCGCCTCAGGGGGTTCATGAAGGGGAGCGCAGTCTAGCACGTCGGTTTTCGGGACCGAATCCTTGGAGCAGGTCAGCCTGCGCTCTCACGCACCGTAACGGTGCATCTACACCCGCCGCGCCCTCGGAAAGCGCGCGAAGACGAAGCGGGCGAGCCGCTGCACGGAGCCAGATTCCCTAATCGGAACACAGGCTTGCGATGCCACGGAGGGTGATGGCACGGCCGATGCTATCCGTGATTGGTGAAGACCATCGTCAAGGAGCAACGCCATGAAGAAGAGCAAAACCGTAGTCGCTGCTTTCGCCGGCTTGCCGCTGCTCGGGTCGGGCGCCGCGCTCGCGCAGGACAGTCCGTTCACCACGAACGTGGCCGTCGTGTCCGACTACGCGTACCGCGGCATCAGCCAGACCGACGAACGTCCGGCGCTGCAGGGCGGGTTCGACTATGCGCACCCTGGCGGCTTCTATGCCGGCGTCTGGGGCTCTAACGTGTCGTGGCTGAACGATGCGGAGACGACCTCGTCGTCGGGCAACAGCCTCGAGCTCGACATCTATGGCGGCTTCAAGATGCCGCTCGGCCCGCTCGGGCTCGACGTCGGCGTGCTGCAGTACTACTACCCGGGCGACTTCGACCGTGCATGGCGCAACGATACCGGCCTCGACAACCCGAACACGACCGAGGGCTACGTCGGACTGAGCTGGTCCTTCCTGAGCTTCAAGTACTCGTACGCCTTCACCGACCTCTTCGGCCTCGACGACTCCGACGGCAGCCAGTACTTCGACCTTGCCGCGGCATACGAGATCGGGGACGGCCTGACGCTGAACGCGCACTTCGGCCGCCAGCGCATCGCCGGCCCCGTCGATTCTTACAACGACTGGAAACTCGGCGTCACGAAGTCGCTGGCGGGGTTCAACCTCGGCCTGCACTACGTCGACACCGACGAGCGCGGCGACCTCGCCCAGGAGCGGGTCGTGTTCTCGGTCAGCCGGTCCTTCTGACTTCCGCTTCGACTGAAAGGAAAAAACCATGAAGTTCGTCTCCGCCATCATCAAGCCCTTCAAGCTCGACGAAGTCCGCGAAGCGCTGTCCGCGATCGGCGTGCAGGGCATCACCGTCACCGAGGTCAAGGGCTTCGGGCGCCAGAAAGGTCACACCGAGCTGTACCGCGGCGCCGAATACGTCGTCGATTTCCTGCCGAAAGTGAAGATCGACGCCGCGATTCCGACCGAACTGCTCGACCAGGTCATCGAGGCGATCGAGAAGTCCGCCGCGACCGGCAAGATCGGCGACGGCAAGATCTTCGTCTACGAGCTCGAGCAGGCCATCCGCATTCGCACCGGCGAAACCGGTCTCGACGCGCTATAACGGAGGCGACCATGAAGAAATCCTTCGCAATCCTGCCGGCATTGCTCACCGCCGGCCTCGCCGGCAGCGCGCTCGCACAGGACGTCGCGCCGGCGCTCGGCACGGCCGTCGCGGCGGCCGCGCCGGTCGTCGACAAGGGCGACGTCGCGTGGATCATGACGTCGACGCTGCTCGTGCTCTTCATGGCGCTGCCGGGCCTCGCACTCTTCTACGGCGGGCTCGTGCGTTCAAAGAACATGCTGTCGGTGCTGATGCAGGTGATGGTCGTGTTCTCGCTGATCGCGGTGCTGTGGGTGTTCTACGGCTACTCGCTCGCGTTCACCGAAGGGGCACCGTTCATCGGCTCGCTCGACAAGCTGTTCCTCGGCGGCGTCACGATCGACACGCTCGCGGACACTTTCACCGACAACGTGAAGCTGCCCGAATTCGCGTTCGTCGCGTTCCAGGCGACCTTCGCCGGCATTACCGGAGCGCTGATCGTCGGTGCGTTCGCCGAGCGGATGAAGTTCTCGGCGGTGCTGATCTTCTCGGTGATCTGGTTCACGCTGTGCTACCTGCCGATCTGCCACATGGTGTGGGGACCGGGCGGATTGCTGCTCGGCGACGGCGCGCTCGACTTCGCCGGCGGCACGGTCGTGCATATCAACGCCGGCGTCGCAGGCCTCGTCGGCGCGTACATGGTCGGCAAGCGCATCGGCTTCGGCCGCGAATCGATGGCGCCGCATTCGCTGACGCTGACGATGGTCGGCGCGTCGATGCTGTGGGTGGGCTGGTTCGGCTTCAACGCTGGCTCGAACCTCGAAGCGACCTCGGGCGCCGCGCTCGCGTTCATCAACACGCTGGTCGCGACCGCCGCCGCGGTGCTCGCGTGGTCGCTCGGCGAAGCGCTCTTCAAGGGGCGTCCGTCGATGCTCGGCGCGGCGTCGGGCGCGGTCGCCGGCCTCGTCGCGATCACGCCGGCCTGCGGCACCGTCGGTCCGATGGGCGCGATCATCATCGGGTTGCTCGCCGGCTTCGTCTGCCTGTGGGGTGTCAATGGCCTGAAGCGCATCCTCGGCGCCGACGATGCGCTCGACGTGTTCGGCGTGCATGGCGTCGGCGGCATCCTCGGCGCGATCCTGACCGGCGTCTTCACCGCGCCGGCGCTGGGCGGCACCGGCGCAGAAGATTTCTCGATCGCCGGGCAGGTGTGGATCCAGACTTACAGCGTGCTGATCACGATGGTCTGGTCGTCGGTCGTCGCGGTCATCGCGTACAAGGCCGCCGACATCCTCGTCGGACTGCGCGTCGCGGAGGACGAGGAGCGGCAGGGGCTCGACGTCACGGCGCACGGAGAGACCGCGTACCACCACTGAACGTTGCTGGCCGGGTTCCCTCCTCTACCCGGCCTTTCGACGGGCGTCCCCGGAACCGGGGGCGCCCGTTTTTCCTTGCGCGAGAGGACGCGCGCTACCGCGGCGACACGATCGACGCCGGCCTCCCCTGCAAACTGCAATGAGACCCGACCTAAAAAAGAATCCCCGTTCAGCGTAGCCGCTGAGCGGGGATCGGGCTGACCATCACTAGCACCGGCGGTCGCCGGTTTTCCGGCCCGGGGTCGCGGTCCTTACCAGCCCACTGCGCGGGCCACCGCGCGCTTCTTTCGCCGCCGCGGTCCTTATCGGCCGGCCGCGCACTTCTTCATGAACGAGGACTTCGCCGCGCCTGAAAGCGGCTTGCCGTCCTTGCCGACGGCCTTCGCCTCGCAGCCGGCGGCGCGCTCGTGGTCGGCCTCGCACTTCTTGATGAACGACGCGCGCGCCGCACCGGCGAGCGCCTTGCCTTTCTTGTCGACCGCCTTCGCTTCGCAGTTGGTGCCGGGCGCCGCAGACGCGGCGGGCGTGGCCGGAGTGGCCGGAGTCGCTTGCGCAAGCGCGAGCGGGACGTGGGCGGCGAACAGCAGGGCGAGCGTGGTACCGACGATCTTCTTCATGTTCTAACCTCCGCGCTGAGTTGGCAGGACGGGAACGTCCTGCCCTTATGAACGCGCCGCCACGGCTGCGGTTGACGGCGGCACACCGCGCCGGATCGCCCTTACGCGATCGTCCACGTGTCGCCGCTGTTGAGCAGCTCGGCGAGGTCCCCCCGCCCTTTCGCCGCGCGCGCACCGTCGTGCAGTTGCGCGTTGAGCTCGTCGCAGGTCGGCGCGCTCACCGAGCGGAACACGCCGAGCGGCACCGGCAGGTCGGGCGTGTCGAACTGCGACAGGAAGAACGCGAGGCCCGCGTGCGTCGCGCTCTCGTCGTGGACCACGAGCTGCCCGATGTCGGCGCCGTCCGCATCGAGCGCGACGACTTCGGGCTCCATGCCGCGCAGCCGGATGCCCTTGTCGCGGTTCTTCCCGAACACGAGCGGCTTGCCATGTTCGAGCAGCAGGCGCGCATCGTCGCGCGTCGCCTTGTCGCTGATCGCCGCGTGGGCGCCGTCGTTGAAGACGATGCAGTTCTGCAGGACTTCGACGAAAGCCGTGCCTTTGTGCGCCGCGGCGCGCGCGAGCACCGACGCGAGGTGCTGAAGATCGCCGTCGACAGTGCGCGCGACGAAGGTCGCGCCGGCGCCGAGCGCGAGCGAGACCGGCGAGAACGGCCGGTCGATGCTGCCGAGCGGCGTGCTCTTCGTCTTCTTGCCGAATTCGGACGTCGGCGAGTACTGCCCCTTCGTCAGCCCGTAGATGCGGTTGTTCAGCAGGATGACCTTCAGATCGACGTTGCGCCGCATCGCGTGGATGAAGTGGTTGCCCCCGATCGCGAGCGAGTCGCCGTCACCGGTGACGACCCACACCGACAGCTCCGGGCGCGCCACCTTCAGCCCGCTCGCGATCGCCGGCGCGCGGCCGTGGATGCTGTGCATCCCGTAAGTGTCCATGTAGTACGGAAAGCGGCTCGAGCAGCCGATGCCGGAGATGAACGCGAAATTCTCCTTGGGGATACAGAGCGTCGGCAACAGCTTCTGGATCTGCGCGAGCACCGCGTAGTCCCCGCAGCCGGGGCACCAGCGCACGTCCTGGTTCGATTCGAAATCCTTTTTCGTCAGCGTGACGGGAAGCGTCATGTCGTTCATGGTGTTTTCCTTGTCGGTCTGGCAGCGGGACGGCGACGGATGCGCGTCAGCTCAGTTCGAGGATGCGGTCGAGCACTTCGGCGACCTTGAACGGTTTGCCCTGCACCTTGTTCAGCGGCACGACGTCGCGCAGGAACTGCTCGCGCAGCAGCTTGGTCAGCTGGCCCATGTTGAGTTCCGGGACCAGCACGGTCTTGTAGCGCGCGAGGATGTCGCCGAGGTCCGGCGGCAGCGGATTGAGGTTACGCAAGTGGATATGCGCGACCGACCGGCCCTGCGCCGCGGCCTGCTCGCGCGCCTGCGCGATCGTGCCGTAAGTGCTGCCCCAGCCGACGACGAGGAGTTCGCCCTGCGCCGGGCCTTCGACCTTCGAAGGCGGAATGTCCTTCGCCGTCCCGGCGACCTTCGCCGCGCGCACGTCGACCATGCGCTGGTGATTGATCGGGTCGTGCGAGATGTTGCCGGTGAGGAAATCCTTTTCGAGTCCGCCGACGCGATGCTCCATGCCCGGCGTGCCCGGCCGCACCCACGCACGCGCGAGGTTCTCGTCGCGCGCGTACGGCTTGAAGCCTTCCGGGTCGGTTCGGTACGTCACGTCGATCTTCGGCAGGCTTGCGACCTCGGGGATGCGCCACGGCTCGGCCGCGTTCGCGATGCCGCCGTCGGTCAGCAGGATCACCGGCGTCATGTACTTCACCGCGAGGCGCACGGCCTCGATCGCGCAGTCGAAGCAGTCCGACGGCGACTTCGCGGCGATCACCGGCATCGGGCATTCGCCGTTGCGGCCGTAGACCGCCTGCAGCAGGTCCGACTGCTCGATCTTCGTCGGCAGGCCGGTCGACGGGCCGCCGCGCTGCACGTTGACGATGACCATCGGCAGCTCGAGCATCACCGCGAGCCCCATCGCCTCGGTCTTCAGCGCCATGCCCGGCCCCGACGTCGTCGTCAGCCCGAGCGCGCCGCCATATGCCGCGCCGATCGTCGAGCAGATGCCCGCGATCTCGTCCTCGGCCTGGAAGGTCGTGACGTCGAAATGCTTCAGCGCGGACAGCTCGTGCAGGATGTCGGTGGCCGGCGTGATCGGGTACGAGCCGAGGAAGAGCGGCACGCCCGACGTCTCCGACGCGGCGACGAAGCCGAGCGCGGCCGCCTGGTTGCCGGTGATGCTGCGGTAGACGCCGGGACGCGCCGCCGCTTCGCGCACCTGGTAGGTCGCGGCGAAGATCTCGGCGGCGTCGGCGTACGCATGGCCGGCGCGCAGCGCGGTGACGTTCGCCTCGGCGAACTCCGGCTTCTTCGCGAACTTGTCGTGGATCTCGGCGATCTCGTTGTCGATCGGCCGCCCATAGAGGCACAGCATTAGCCCGAGCGCGAAGTAGTTCTTGCAGCGCCCGACCTCCTTCTTCGACAGGCCGCTGTCGCGCAGCGCGGCGGAGGTCAGCGCCGAGATGTCGATCTTGAACAGGCGATAGCCGTCGAGGCTGCCGTCCTCGAGCGGGTTCGCCGCGTAGCCGGCCTTCGCGAGGTTGGCGTCGGAGAACGCGCCGGTGTTCGCGATGACGATGCCGCCGTGCTTGACGTCGGGGAGGTTCGTCTTCAGCGCGGCAGGGTTCATCGCGACGAGCGCGTCCGGCGCGTCGCCCGACGTGAACACCTCGCGCGCGCCGTACTGGATCTGGTAGCCGGAGACGCCGAACAGCGTGCCGGTCGGCGCGCGGATTTCGGACGGGTAGTCGGGATGCGTCGCGAAGCCGTGCCCGGCCTTCGCGACCGCCTTCGAGAACTCCGAGCCGGTGAGCTGCATGCCGTCGCCGGAGTCGCCGACGAAGCGGATCACGACGCTGTCGAGTTCCTCGACGGGGCGCGGCGCTGCCGTTTCGCTTCGCCGCGCGAGCGCCGGATTCACTGCGCTTTCCTGCTGCGCGCTGTTCTCGAGTACCGCTTCGGACGTCTGTTCGAATGCTGTCATGTCGCTCCTCCGTGGGGTCGCCCTGCCGGTGCCCGCCACCGGGCATCTTTTTGGACAGGGCCGGGTCTGCGATTGATTACAAACTGTTTGAGCTCAAACTATATTGACGCTCGTCAAGAAAAGCGAAAGTCGACGTGTGAACGTGTTGGCGCCGCCGCGATGTCACGTATGCTGTCGCTGGGCACGAGACCCTTGCCGTCCGGATCAAGAACAACGCGTCGCGCGACGACGCCCCCGGCAGCGAGCACCAGAACGAGGAGACAGGGATGCAGCGCAAAGAAGCGACCGCGGACCCCGCGGCGATCCTGTTGGCATTGACCGCGGGCTGCATCGCCGCCGCACAGGTCGGCAAGGTGCCGCCCGCGATCGAGGCGATCCGCGCGGAACTGTCGATGAGCCTGGTGCAGATCGCGTGGGTCGCGAGCGCGATCAGCGCGGCGACCGCGGCGCTCGGTATCGCGGTCGCGCTCACGATGGCGCGACGCGGCGCCCACACCGGGCTGCTGAACGGCCTGATCCTGCTCACGCTCGGCTCGGTCGTCGGCGCGGAGGCGGGCTCGGGCAACCTGCTGCTCGCCTCGCGCCTCCTCGAAGGAACGGGCTTCGTGCTCGTCGTCGTGTCCGCGCCGTCGCTGATCGCCTCGACGCTCGCACATACCCCGCGACGACGCCGCCAGTTGCTGACGGTGTGGAGCTGTTACATGCCGGCCGGCATTGCGCTGACGATGGGACTCGCGCCGCTGATCCTCGAAGCCGTCGGCTGGCGCGGCCTGTGGTGGTGGAACGCGGCGCTGCTCGCGATATGCGCGGCGCTGACCTTCACGTACCGCCACCGCCTGCGCGCCGCGACGCGCTCGGCCAACGGACCCAACATGCCCACGACGCCACCGTCATGGCGCGCGCTGCGGCAGCCCGGCCCCTGGCTGATGGGGATCTCGTTCGGCGCGTTCGCGGCGATCTGGTTCGTGATCGCAACCTGGCTGCCGTCGTTCGCGGTCGAATACATGGGCTATACCGCGCGCGGCGCAACCTGGCTGACCGCGCTCGCAGTCGTCGGCAACATCGCGGGCAACCTCGGCGCGGGAGTCCTCGCCGCGGCCGGTCTGCCGCGCTGGGCGGTGATTGCGGGCGTGCAGGTGATGCTCGGCGCGCTCGGCTGGCTGGTGTTCACGGCCGACGCCGATCCGCTGCTGCGCTCGATCGCCGCGATCGTCGCCTGCGCCGCCGCGGGCGCGCTGCCCGCGACCGTGATGGCGGGCGTGCCGATCCACGCCCGCAACCCGCAGCAGATCCTCGTCGCGAACGGCATCGTGTTCCAGTGCGCGAATCTCGGCTCGCTCTCTGGCCCGCCGGCGGTCGCCGCTGCCGTCACTGCGCTCGGTGGCTGGGACGGCGGGCGCTGGCTGATTCCCGCGATCGCGATGCTCGGCGTCGTCACCGCCGTTGCGCTGCGCGGCGTCGAGCGGAGGATCGCGGACACGGACCGCATCACCGGCGCTGGATTCGCAGGCGCCGACGCCGCGTCGCGCTAGTAACCCGGCAAATGGATACAACCGTTCGCCCTGAGCCTGTCGAAGGGCGCTGCCAGGGCTTCGACAGGCCGGTCCTGAGCGTGACGAAGGGCTCAGCCCGAACGGTCTTTAGCTGCCGGGTTAGTAATAATCGGCACGGTCCGTTCGCGCTCAATCCTGCAGACGGTCGAGACCGGCCTGTCGACGACCTGCCTTATTGCCCTTTGACATCGTTCAGGACGAACGGAGGTCGGTAACCGGCCCGCTTGCCGGCCGCGGCAGCGCGCTCACTCCCGGCAGTCGATCTCGTCGCGGTGGCCGAAGCCGGCGGTGTTGTCGATGAACACCATCCGCTGCGGCTCGAAGCGGTACCAGCGCACTTTCGCGAGCGCCTTGACGATCGCCGCGGGCGCCTGCGCGAGCTTGCCGACGACGGGGTACTTCGCGCCATAGAGCGCGCGGGCCTGCCTTTCGTCGTCGCCCGAGATTTCGCGCGCGACGCCTTCGGCCTGGATGCCCTTGATCTGCGGCCAGTCGGCGTAATCCTCGTGGATCGTCACCGCGACCTGCGGATTGTTCGAGAGGTTGCGGCAATGGCGCGACGACGGCGACGACAGGAAGTACAGCGTCGCGCCGTCGCTGACGTAGAACACCGCCGCCGCCCACGGTCCGTCCGGGCCGTGCGTCGCGAGCGTCATCACGTGATGGGTGCCGAGGTAGTCGAGTGCGGCGGCCGGGATTGTGCTCAACGCACCGTCTCCCTGATGCCCTTCCAACCCATCGGGCGTCGGAGGCTGACGAGCCGCGCGCGCCGCATCGCGCTCACCGGCCGCCACCCCCGGCTTCGGCCGCGGCCGATCCTGCGCTTTCGCTCAGCCGCTTCAGCCGATAGGCGAGCTGCGGCCGCGTCAGCCCGAGCATTCGCGCCGCCGACGACAGGTTGCCGCGCGCCTTGTCCATCGCGGTCTCGAGCAGCATCGACTCGACCTCGTCGAGCGTCATCGTGCCGTCGCAGACCGACTCGCAGAACGCCTTGCCGGCATCGGGGCCGCGGTCGTCGAGCTTGCCGTCGCGGTCGAGCCCGAACTCGTGTTCGTCCTCGTCGCCGCGCGCGAGGAAGAGGTGCTCGACTTCGACGCGGGCGCCCTGCGGCGCGAGGATCACGCCGCGTTCGACGGTGTTCTGCAGCTCGCGGATGTTGCCCGGCCACGGATAGGTCGTCAGCGCGCGCTTCGCGCGGTCGGTGAAGCCGGGCAGCGTCTTGCCGTTGATCGCCGCGTACTTCGCGAGGAAATGCTTCGCGAGCAGCGACACGTCTTCGCGGCGCTCGCGCAGCGGCGGAATGTCGATCTGGAACGCGTTCAAGCGGTAGTAGAGGTCGGCGCGGAAGCGGCCTTCCTTGACGAGCTGCGGCAGGCCGGCATTCGTCGCGGCGACCAGGCGCACGTTGATCTTGCGCGTCTTGTCGTCGCCGAGCCGCTCGACCTCGCCCTCCTGCAGCACGCGCAGCAGCTTGCTCTGCGCGGTCAGCGGCAGATCGCCGATCTCGTCGAGGAACAGCGTGCCGCCGTCGGCGCGCTCGAAGCGCCCGGGCCGCGACACCAGCGCGCCGGTGTAGGCGCCCTTCTCGACGCCGAACAGCTCCGACTCGACGAGCTCGTGCGGGATCGCCGCGCAGTTGATCGCGACCAGCGGCTTGTCGCGCCGCGCGCTCATGTCGTGCAGCGCGCGCGCGAAAAGTTCCTTGCCGACGCCGGTCTCGCCGAGCAGCAGCACCGTGATCTGGCCCGCCGCGGCCTGCTTCAGCAGCGCCAGCGCCGCGCGGAAACCGGGCGAGGCGCCGAGCATGTCGGCCGGCAGCTTGTCCTTCTCGCCGATCGACGAGCGCAGTTGCACGACCTGGGTCTGCAGGTCGATCAGCTGGTCGGCGATCGAGTCCGGAGTGAAGTACCGCATGTGCTCGTCGGCGTCCGGCCAGTCCTCGATCGGCTTGCCGACGATGCGACAGTTGCCGTGGCCCATGCCGGCGCATTCGACTTCCTTGTACAGGATCGAGCGCCCCATGAACGCCGACGTGTAGCCGCACGCGTAACCGATCTGCGTCCAGCACACCGGCTCGTCGTGAATGCCGAAATGGCGCCGGTGGGAATGTCCTTCCCAGGAGTTCTCCCAGATGAGTTCGGCGTAGAAGTCGCCGGCGGCGCGGTCGACTTCGAGCCGCACCGGCACGACGCGGACGATGCCTTCGAGCGCATGCAGCTGCGGCCCGGTCATGAAGGCTTCGGCGTCGCTGAGATCCTGCATCCGCGTGCGCACGAGTTCGGCGTCGCGAACGCCGGACGCGTAGCCCATCCGCAGCAGCAGCCCGCGCGCGCGGGCCATCCCGAGCGTGTCGATCAGCTCCTTGCGCAGCGAGGCCTGCGCCTCGGCGTGGACGAGCAGCATGCGATGCTCGTGAAGCCAGATCTGTCCGGTGTCCGCACAAAAATGCACTCGTGCGCGAAGGTCGTCGCCCTCTACGCGGAGCTTCTCCTGGAGCTTGGTCATCGCCTCGCCCTCCTCCTGAATCGTTCCTTCTACGCGCCGCGCTCCAGCCCCACTTTGATCGATATCAAACAATTTCGACTACTACCTGTTTTCGGGGAGGCAGGCAAGGTTTGGATCAAATCATCAGACGCGGCGTGCAGCCCTCATTAAAGCTCATCAAATGATGAAGCGCGCGCCGGCGCGGCCCGCTCCGCGAACGGCGCAGATCGCCCTTCCGCAACGATTTTTTCCGCGGTCGCAGCAAGCCCCCGGCGCGTTCCCCGCCGCCCGTTCCGTCGCCGCGCCGGCGGATTTCCCGCGACGGGATGCTGCGCCGCACCGCCGGTGCGTGGCACACCCCTTGCGATTGCTCCCCTCGCAGGCAGTCGGCACACGAATCCGGCTCGACGAAAAAAGCCGGCACCAAAACGAGGGGGCATCAGATGAAGTTTCCTGTTCCGCACGACGTCAAGGCCAAGACCATCCCGGGCACCGAAGGCTGGGAGCGGATGTATCCGTACCAGTACCAGTTCGTCACCGACGACCCGGAGCGCAAGCAATACGAGAAGGACGCGTTCTGGTTCTACGACGGTCTGCATTACCCCGAACCGCTGTATCCGTTCGACACGATCTGGGACGAGGCCTGGTACCTCGCGCTGTCGCAGTTCAACAACCGCATCTTCCAGGTGCCGCCGGTGCGCGGCGTCGATCACCGCATCATCAACGGCTACGTCTATATCTCGCCGGTGCCGGTCATCGACCCCGAGGAGATCGGCCGCCGCGTGCCGAATTTCATGGAGCGCGCCGGCTTCTACTACAAGAACTGGGACGAGCTCGAAGCGAAGTGGAAGAAGAAGATGGAGGCGACGATCGCCGAGCTCGAAGCGCTCGAGATCCCGCGCCTGCCCGATGTCGAGGACTTGTCGGTCGTCACCGACGGCGTCGGCGAGTCGCAGGGCTACCACCTGATCAAGAACTACGACGACCTGATCAACCTCGGCATCAAGTGCTGGCAGTACCACTTCGAGTTCCTGAACCTCGGCTACGCGGCGTACGTGTTCTTCATGGACTTCACGCAGAAGCTGTTCCCGAACATCCCGCTGCAGCGCGTGACGCAGATGATCTCGGGCATCGACGTGATCATGTACAAGTCGGACGACGAGCTGAAGGAACTCGCGAAGAAGGCGGTGCAGCTCGAAGTCGACGAGATCGTCGCCGGCCACCGCGAATGGAGCGACGTGAAGGCCGCGCTCGAAGGGCACCGCCACGGCGCCGAATGGCTCGCGGCGTTCGAGAAGGCGCGTTACCCGTGGTTCAACATCTCGTCGGGCACCGGCTGGTTCCACACCGACCGCAGCTGGAACGACAACCTCAACATCCCGCTCGACGGCATCCAGACCTACATCCGCAAGATCCGCGACGGCGCTTCGATCGACCGGCCGATGGAAGCGGTGCGCGCCGAACGCGACCGCATCACCGCCGAGTACCGCGACCTGATCGACAACGACGCCGACCGCAAGCAGTTCGACGAACTCCTCGACTGCGCGAAGACGGTGTTCCCGTACGTCGAGAACCACCTCTTCTACGTCGAGCACTGGTTCCACTCGGTGTTCTGGAACAAGTTGCGCGAAGTCGCCGCCGTCATGCAGGAGCACGGCGTCATCAAGGAGATCGAGGACGTCTGGCTGCTGCGCCGCGACGAGATCAAGCAGGCGCTGTGGGACATCGTCACCGCGTGGGCGACCGGCGTGACGCCGCGCGGCACGACGACCTGGCCGGCCGAGATCGAATGGCGCAAGGGCGTGATGCAGAAGTTCCGCGAATGGGCGCCGCCGGCCGGCATCGGCACCGCGCCGGAAGTCATCCGCGAGCCCTTCACGATCGTGCTGTGGGGCGTGACGAACAGCTCGCTGTCGGACTGGGCGTCGGTGCAGGACGTCGCCGACCCGTCGAGCATCACCGAGCTGAAAGGCTTCGCCGCGAGCCCGGGCGCCGTCGAAGGGCGCGCACGCGTCTGCCGCAGCGCCGACGACATCCGCGATCTCGAGGAAGGCGAGATTCTCGTCGCGCCGACGACCTCGCCGTCCTGGGCGCCGGCCTTCGCGAAGATCAAGGCCTGCGTCACCGACGTCGGCGGCGTCATGAGCCACGCGGCGATCGTGTGCCGCGAATACGGGATGCCCGCGGTCGTCGGCACCGGCATGGCGACGCGGGTCATCCGCAGCGGCATGACGCTGCGCGTCGATGGCACGTCGGGTGTCATCACGATCGTCTCGGACTGAGGAGGTGGCCATCATGGGAAGTGTTCTACCGATCGCCGAAACGCCGGCGCAGGCCGCGTTGCTCGCAGGCGGCGCACCGAAAGTGTGTTTCTTCGAGGAATGCGGCAAGGACTCGGTGCCGCTCGTCGGGGGCAAGTGTTCGTCGCTCGGCGAACTCATCAATGCCGGCGTGCGCGTGCCGCCCGGCTTCGCGCTGACGACCAACGGCTACGCGGACTTCATGCGCGACGCGGGCATCCTCGCCGACATCCGCGGCATCCTCGACGGCCTCGACCATGAGGACATGGACGCGCTCGAAGCGGCCTCGGCCGAGATCCGCGCGATGATCGAGTCGCGGCCGATGTCGATCGAGCTCGAGGATCTGATCGCCGAGGCCTACCGCAAGCTGTCGGTGCGCTGCTACCTGCCGGCGGTGCCGGTCGCGGTGCGCTCGTCGGCGACCGCCGAGGATCTCCCCGGCGCGAGCTTCGCCGGGCAGCAGGACACCTATCTGTGGATCCGCGGCATCGACGACGTGATGCATCACGTGCGCCGCTGCATCTCCAGCCTCTACACCGGCCGGGCGATCGCGTACCGGATGAAGATGGGTTTTCCGCACGAGCAGGTCGCGATCAGCGTCGGCGTGCAGAAGATGGCGAACTCCTTCACCGCCGGCGTGATGTTCACCGTGCATCCGGCGACCGGGGACCGCTCGGTGATCGTCATCGACTCGAATTTCGGCTTCGGCGAATCGGTCGTCTCCGGTGAAGTCACGCCGGACCACTTCGTGGTCGACAAGGTCACGCTCGACATCGTCGAACGGACGATCTCGAAGAAGGAGCTCTGCCACACGGTCGATCTCAAGACGCAGAAATCGGTCGCGCTGCCGGTGCCCGCCGAGCGCCAGAACATCCAGTCGATCCTCGACGACGAGATCACCGAGCTCGCGTGGATGGCGAAGAAGATCGAAAAGCACTACGGCCGTCCGATGGACATCGAGTGGGCGATCGACAAGAACCTGCCGGCCGGCGGGAACATTTTCATCCTGCAGGCGCGGCCCGAGACGATCTGGAGCAACCGGCAGAAACCGTCCGCGACCGGCGCGAGCACGTCGGCGATGGATTACATCGTCGCGAGCCTGCTGACCGGCAAGCGGATGACGTAGCGCGCAGGGCGGATGAGCGCCTCAGGCGTCATCCGCCGCATGTCACGGCCGGCAACCCAACCCGGCGGAAGGCCGAGGAGACGAAGAATGATCGTACGCAACTGGATGCAGACGAATCCGACGGTGCTCGCGAGCGACACCCTGCTGTCGGAAGCGAAGCAGATTCTTTCCGAAACCAACCTGCACGCGCTGCCCGTCGTCGATGACGGCCGGCTGCGCGGGCTGATCACGCGCGCCGGCTGCCTGCGCGCCGCGCACTCGGTGCTGCGCGCGCAGAACCCCGACGAGTTCGCGTACTTCTCGAACTGCGTCAAGGTCCGCGACATCATGGTGCGCAACCCGGCGACGATCGACGCCGACGACACGATGGAGCGCTGCCTGCAGGTCGGGCAGGAGCACGGCGTCGGGCAGCTGCCGGTGATGGACAACGGCCATGTCGTCGGAATGATCTCGGCGATCGAGATGTTCTCGCTCGCGGCGCATTTCCTCGGCGCGTGGGAGAAGCGCAGCGGCGTGACGCTCGCGCCGACGCGCATCGGCCCGGGGACGATCGGCCGCATCGCCGACGTCGTCGAAGGCACCGGCGCCGAGGTGCATGCGATCTACCCGATCAGCCTGGGCCCGAAGGGCGTGGCGAGCGGCGACCACGCGCGCAAAGTCATCGTCCGCTTCCACCACCCGGACACGGCCGAAATCGTCCGCGCACTCGAAGCCGCCGGTTACGAAGTCATCGAGTCGGTTCAGGCGGTGCATTGATCCGGCCTGCAAATCCCGCCGTTCGCCCCGGGCTCGCCGAAGGGCTCCGAGCGAACGGCATCCCGCCCTCGAATTGATCGAATTCCGCTTCAGAACCACCGATTTCCCGCCAAGGAGACATCCGAATGGACCTGAGATATTTCATCAACCAGTGCGCCGAAGCCAACGAACTCAAGCGCGTGACGACCGAAGTCGACTGGAATCTGGAGATTTCGCACGTCTCGAAGCTGACCGAGGAGAAGAAGGGCCCGGCGCTGCTGTTCGAAAGCATCAAGGGCTACGACACGCCGGTGTTCACGGGCGCCTTCGCGACGACGAAGCGCCTCGCGATCATGCTCGGCCTGCCGCACGACCTGACGCTGTGCCAGTCGGCGCAGCAGTGGATGAAGAAGACGATCACGTCGGAAGGCCTGATCAAGGCGAAGGAAGTGAAGGACGGGCCGGTGCTGGAAAACGTGCTGACCGGCAACAAGGTCGATCTCAACATGTTCCCGGTGCCGAAGTTCTTCCCGCTCGACGGCGGGCGCTACATCGGCACGATGGTGTCGGTGGTGCTGAAGGACCCGGAAACCGGGGAGGTGAACCTCGGCACCTACCGCATGCAGATGCTCGACGACAAGCGCTGCGGCGTGCAAATCCTGCCGGGCAAGCGCGGCGAGCGGATCATGAAGAAGTACGCCAAGATGGGCAAGAAGATGCCCGCCGCCGCGATCATCGGCTGCGACCCGCTGATCTTCATGGCCGGCACGCTGATGCACAAGGGCGCGTCGGACTACGACATCACCGGCACGGTGCGCGGCCAGCAGGCGGAGTTCCTGATGGCGCCGCTGACCGGGCTCCCCGTGCCGGCGGGCGCGGAGATCGTGCTCGAAGGCGAGATCGACCCGAACGCCTTCCTGCCCGAAGGCCCGTTCGCCGAATACACCGGCTACTACACCGACGAGCTGCACAAGCCGATCCCGAAGCCGGTGCTCGAAGTGCAGCAGATCCTGCATCGCGACTCGCCGATCCTGTGGGCGACCGGCCAGGGCCGTCCGGTGACCGACGTGCATATGCTGCTCGCCTTCACGCGCACGGCAACCTTGTGGACCGAGCTCGAGCAGATGCGTATCCCGGGCATCCAGTCGGTGTGCGTGCTGCCGGAATCCGCTGGCCGCTTCTGGACGGTCGTGTCGGTGAAGCAGGCTTACCCGGGCCACTCGCGCCAGGTCGCCGACGCGGTGCTCGGCACGAACACCGGCAACTACGGCATGAAGGGTGTCATCACCGTCGATGAGGACATCGCGGCCGACGACCTGCAGCGCGTGTTCTGGGCGCTGTCCTGCCGCTACGACCCGATGCGCGGCACGGAACTGATCAAGCGCGGCCGCTCCACGCCGCTCGATCCGGCGCTCGATCCGAATTCGGACAAGCTCACGACGTCGCGGATCCTGATGGACGCGTGCATTCCGTACGAATGGAAGCAGAAGCCGGTCGAGGCGCGCATGGACGACGAGATGCTCGCGAAGATCAAGGCGCGCTGGCCCGAGTACGGGATCGACATCTGAGCTACCGCCGTTCGCCCTGAGCTTGCCGGCCCAGCCCTCCGTTCGCCCTGAGCCTGTCGAAGGGCACTCGCCAGGGCTTCGACAGGTTCAGCCCGAACGGACATCAACTGCCGGGCCAATGAATACGGATGCATACAAAGGAAACGGAGACATGGAACAAGCCAAGAACATCAAGCTGGTGATCCTCGACGTCGACGGCGTCATGACCGACGGGCGCATCGTGATCAACGACGAAGGCATCGAGTCGCGCAATTTCGACATCAAGGACGGCATGGGCGTCGTCGTGCTGCAACTGTGCGGCATCGACGTCGCGATCATCACGTCGAAGAAATCCGGTGCAGTGCGCCATCGCGCCGAGGAACTGAAAATCAAGCGCTTCTTTGAAGGCATCAAGAAGAAGACCGAGCCGTACGCGCAGATGCTCGAGGAGATGAACATCTCCGACGCTGAGGTCTGCTACGTCGGCGACGACCTCGTCGATCTGTCGATGATGAAGCGCGTCGGTCTGCCGGTCGCGGTCGGCGACGCCGTCGCGGACGTCAAGGAAGCGGCGGCCTACGTGACGACCGCGCGCGGCGGCCATGGCGCGGTGCGCGAAGTCGCCGAGCTGATCCTGAAAGCCCAGGGCAAGTGGGACGCAGTGCTCGCGAAGATCCACTGAACCGAAATTTCTTTCCGAAGCAGTCCTTTCAAGAAGCGAGGAGACAGACGTGGCAAAGATTTCGGCACCGAAGAGCAACCGCGAATTCATCGACGCGTGCGTCGCGTCCGGCGACGCAGTACGCATCAAGCAGGAAGTGGACTGGGACAACGAGGCCGGCGCGATCGTGCGCCGCTGCTGCGAGCTCGGCGAAGCCGCGCCCTTCATGGAGAGCATCAAGGACTACCCGGGCTTCAGCTATTTCGGCGCGCCGCTGTCGACCTATCGGCGCATGGCGATCGCGCTCGGCATGGACCCGGCCTCGACTTTGCCGCAGATCGGCGCGGAGTACCTCAAGCGCACCAACAGCGAGCCGATCGCACCGGTGGTCATCGACAAGCGCGATGCGCCGTGCAAGGAGAACATCCTGCTCGGCGACGACGTCGACCTGTGCAAGCTGCCGGTGCCGCTCGTGCATGACGGCGACGGCGGGCGCTACGTCGGCACCTGGCACGGCGTCATCACCAAGCATCCGGTACGCGGCGACGTGAACTGGGGCATGTATCGCCAGATGATGTGGGACGGTCGCACGATGTCGGGCGCGGTGTTCCCCTTCTCGGACCTCGGCAAGACGCTGACCGACTACTACCTGCCGCGCGGCGAAGGCTGCCCGTTCGCGACCGCGATCGGCCTGTCGCCGCTGGCCGCGATGGCCGCGTGCGCGCCGAGCCCGATCCCCGAGCCGGAGCTCACCGGCATGCTCGCCGGCGAGGCGGTGCGCCTCGTCAAATGCGAGACCAACGACCTCGAAGTGCCGGCCGATGCGGAAATCATCATCGAGGGAGTGATCCTGCCCGACTACAAGGTCGAGGAAGGCCCGTTCGGCGAATACACCGGCTACCGCACCAGCCCGCGCGACTTCCGCGTGACCTTCCGCGTCGATGCGATCACCTATCGCAACAACGCGACGATGACGATCTCGAACATGGGCGTGCCGCAGGACGAGGGCCAGCTGCTGCGTTCGTTCTCGCTGGGCCTGGAGCTCGAGAAGCTGCTGAAGAGCCAGGGCATTCCGGTGACCGGCGTGTACATGCACCCGCGCTCGACGCACCACATGATGATCGTCGGCGTGAAGCCGACCTACGCCGGCATCGCGATGCAGATCGCACAGCTCGCGTTCGGCTCGAAGCTCGGGCCGTGGTTCCACATGGTGATGGTGGTGGACGACCAGACCGACATCTTCAACTGGGACGAGGTCTATCACGCGTTCTGCACGCGCTGCAATCCGGAGCGCGGCATCCACGTCTTCAAGAACACGACCGGCACCGCGCTCTACCCGCATGCCACCCCGCACGACCGCAAGTACTCGATCGGCTCGCAAGTGCTGTTCGACTGCCTGTGGCCGGTCGATTGGGACAAGACCAACGACGTGCCGACGCTCGTCAGCTTCAAGCATGTCTATCCCAAAGACATCCAGGAGAAGGTCGTCAACAACTGGGCCGATTACGGCTTTCGCGGCGCGAAGAAATAAGGAGAAGCGGACATGGCAAACAAGTGGGAAGTGTTCGTGATGGACCTCGGGGAACTCGCCGAGGGCAAGGAGCTGGAACTGACGATCCGCACGCTCAACGACGGGCTGCACAAGTACACCTACCAACGCGCGAAGGTGGAAGTGTCGGCGAAGCTCGACCAGTTCCCCGACAGCCTGCAGGTGCGGCTCGGGCGCGGGCAGTTGAGTGACCGGAAGTTCTCGATCCGCGTGATCGAGCGCGTCGAGCGCTTGCCGGCGCAGTACCGGTAAGCAGTCCGAACCGGGCGGGCTGCGAGGCTCGCCCGAACCCTCCACGCATCATCGAACGGAACGCGAAGACGATGGCCTACCCCGACCTGCGCAGCTTTCTGGCCGACCTCGGCGACGATCTGCTGCACGTGCGCGAGGAATTCGACCCGCAGTTCGAGATTGCGGCGGTGCTGCGCAGCCTGCCGGCCGACGCGCCCGCGGCGATGTTCGAGAACGTGCGCGGCTACCCCGGTGCGCGCGTCGCGGGCAACTTCTTCGGCGCGCGCCGCCGCGTCGCCCGCGCGTTCGGCACGACCGAGGAGCGTCTCGCGCAGGCCTGGCTCGCGAACAAGCAGCGCGCAATCCCGCCGGTCGTCGCGAAGAACGCCCCGGTGCAGGAAGTGGTGCACGAGTCGCCGGACGATCTGCTGTCGCTGCTGCCGGTGCTGACTCATCACGAGAAGGACGGCGGCCCCTTCATCACGACCGGCGTCGTGCTGTGTACCGACCCGGCGACCGGCCGCCGCGGCATGGGCATCCATCGCATGATGGTGAAGGGTGGACGCCGCCTTGGCGTGCTGCTCGCGAACCCGCCGCTGTCGCAGTTCCACGCCAACGCCGAAAGCCTCGGCCGGCCGCTCGACGTCGCGATCGCGCTCGGGCTGGAACCCGCGACGCTGCTCGCGTCGGTAGTGCGCAGCGGGCCGCTCGCGACGGACAAGATGGCCGTCGCCGGCGGGCTGCGCGGCGAGCCGGTCGAACTGGTGCGCGCGCGCAGCGTGGATGTCGAAGTCCCGGCGCGCGCCGAGATCGTCATCGAAGGCCGCATCCTGCCGGGCGTGCGCGAGAGCGAAGGCCCGTTCGGCGAGAACACCGGCTACTACTTCACGAACGTCAGCCCGGTGATCGAAATCTCCGCGGTCACGCACCGCGACAACTTCATCTATCCGGGGCTGTGCCCGTGGTCGGGCGACGTGGACACGCTGCTGTCGCTCGCGGCCGGCACCGAACTGCTCGGCCAGCTGCAGACGATGGTCGCGGGCGTCGTCGATCTCGACCTCACGCCGGGCACGGCGAGCTTCTCGGCCGTGATCGCGGTGAAGGGCTGCCCGCGGCACGAGGCGCGGCGCCTCGTGATGCTCGCGCTGAACCTGGATAAACGTCTCAAGACCGTCACCGTCGTCGATGACGACGTCGACATCCGCAACCCGCGCGAAGTCGCCTGGGCGATGGCGACACGCTACCTGCCCGAGCGCGACACCGTGATCCTCGGCGGCGCCGAAGGCTACGTGATCGACCCGTCATCGGCCGGCAGCAGCGCGGGCTCGAAGGCGGGGTTCATCGCGACGCGCGGCGCCGGCCCCGAATTCGACCGCATCACGCTTCCCGCCGCCGCACTCGCGAAGGCGCAGGCCCTGCTCGCCACGCTGCACAAATAACGGAGACAGCACCATGAGAATCGTCGTCGGCATTTCCGGAGCAAGCGGTGCGATCTACGGGATCCGCATCCTCGAAGTGCTCAAGCGCATCGGCGTCGAGACCGACCTCGTGATGTCGGACTCGGCGAAGCGCACGATCGCCTACGAGACCGATTACTCGATCAACGACGTCAAGTGCCTCGCCTCTTGCGTCCATGACATCAACGACGTCGGCGCCTCGATCGCGAGCGGCTCGTTCCGCCACGCCGGCATGATCATCGCGCCGTGCTCGATCAAGACGCTGTCCGCGGTTGCGAACTCGTTCAACACGAACCTGCTGATCCGCGCCGCCGACGTCACGCTGAAGGAACGCCGCAAGCTCGTGCTGATGCTGCGCGAGACGCCGCTGCACCTCGGCCACCTGCGCCTGATGACGCAGGTCACCGAGACCGGCGCGGTGCTCGTGCCGCCGCTGCCGGCGTTCTACCAC
Source organism: Aromatoleum sp. (assembly GCF_032027225.1). Lineage (GTDB taxonomy): Bacteria > Pseudomonadota > Gammaproteobacteria > Burkholderiales > Rhodocyclaceae > Aromatoleum. The sequence goes on from NZ_JAVSMM010000023.1 coordinate 52,173, forward strand.
CGGCCGAAGACCCTCGACGACATCATCAACCAGTCGGTCACGAAGGTGCTCGACCAGTTCGACCTCGAAGTCGACCTGTTCGGCCGCTGGACGGGCAACGAAGAACGCGAATTCGCCAAGTCGCGCGGGGAGCAACCGGTATGAGGACCAATCGTCGGGCGGATGAGCCGAAGGGCGAATCCGCCAATCGAACCGCCCCACGCGCTCACGGGGCCGATGGCATCCGGCGGAAGGCGCTGCGGCTTTCCGCCCTACCGAGGAGAACATCATGATGTTCGCGACCGCTTCGCGCGCCGGACGCCTCGTGCGGCTGCGTGCGCCCCAGGGGAGGACGACGACGATGCGCCCGACCGGCAAGACGCTCGATCTCGAAGGAGTCGTCACCCCCGGCCTCGGCGAAGGCTCGCGATTCACGCAGATCGGGTGGGTCGTCGAGGAATTCCGCCGCAAGCTCGGCTTCGTTCCGTGGCCGGGCACGTTCAACCTGCGCATGCGCGGCACCGGGTGGGATCGGGCCGTCGCGCGGTTGCGCGCCGCCGCCGGTATCCCGATCGCGCCGCAGGACGGTTTCTGCGCGGCGAAATGCTTCGCCGTGCATATCGCCGGCAGTCTCACCGGCGCGGTCGTCTTTCCGGAAATGCTCGACTACCCGTACGACAAGTTCGAGATCCTCGCCCCGCTGCCGGTCCGCGAAACGCTCGGGCTGCGCGACGGCGACCTCGTCGACGTGCGTCTCGACCTCGCGGCGTCCCCGCACGCCGCCGCGCCCGCTGCCCGCCCAATTCAAGGAGCACGATGATGGCCCTCCAGTTCTGTCCGCATTGCCGCACGGCCCTCGTCCTCTCGCCGGTGCATGGGCGCGAACGCGAAAGCTGTCCCGCGTGCGACTACGTCGCGTTCCACAAGCCGGCGCCGGTCGTGCTCGCGATCATCGAACACGCGGACCGGCTCGTGCTGATCCGCCGCAATTGCGAGCCCCTCGCCGGCTACTGGGCGCCACCGGGCGGCTACGTCGAGCTCGGCGAGTCGCTCGAGGACGCGGTCGTGCGCGAGGCGCGCGAGGAGACCGGGCTCGAGATCGCGGTCGACGGCCTCGTCGGCGCATTTTCGCAGGCCGGCGTGCGCGCACTGATCCTCGCGTACCGCGCCCATTCGATCGGCGGCGAACCGCGCGCCGGCGACGACGCGGGCGACCTGTGCCTCGTCGCGCCCGGGCAGGTCCCGCTGCAGCGCCCGCCCGAACACGGCGAACTGATCGATCACTGGTTCTTCGACGTGATCCGCGACGTCACCGCGCCGTGGCAGTGGGGACACGGCGCACGCAAGACGATGATGCGGGGATGACGATGCGCCTGCCCACACGCGACCCGCCCGCTCGTTAGCCCGGCGACCGCCGACCGTTCGGGCCGCGTCTGTCGAAGCCGGACCGATGCCCTTCGACAGGCCCGAAGCGAACGGTTGGATCTGGTTGCCGCCTTCATGGCGCGCCGCACGGCGCGCGGTCCGAACGCTCTCCCGAATGCGCGAACGGCATTGCCGCGCGCAGGGGCCCGTGTTGTCCCGTTGAAAGGAAACCCGCGATGACGTATTTCGACCAAGCGACCGAAACCCTCCCGCGCGAAGAGCTCGCCGCGCTGCAGTTGTCGAAGCTGCAGGCGATGTCGGCCGAGCTGTGGGGCAAGAACCGCTTCTACACCGACAAGTGGCGCGCCGCCGGCGTCGAGCCCGGCGACATCCGCTCGCTCGCCGACCTCGCGAAGCTGCCGCTGACGAAGAAATGCGAGCTGATGGACGACCAGGCGGCGAACGCCCCGTTCGGCACCAACCTGACCTATCCGATCGAGCAATACGTGCGGCTGCACCAGACGTCGGGAACGACCGGGGTCCCGCTCAAGGTGCTTGACACCGCGGATTCCTGGGACTGGTGGGGGCGCTGCTGGGCGCATGTGCTCGCCGGCTCGGGCGTGAATTCGTCCGACCGTGTATTCCTCGCGTTCGCGTTCGGCCCGTTCATCGGCTTCTGGGCCGCGATGGAAGGCGCGCGCAAGATCGGCGCGGTGATGATCCCCGGCGGCGGGCGGGATTCGGCGCAGCGTCTCGAACTGATGCGCGACACCGGCGCTACCGTGCTGTGCTGTACGCCGACCTACGCGCTGCGGCTCGCCGAAGTCGCGCGCGAGACCGGCTTCGACCTCTCCGCGATCCCGATGAAGTCGACCGTCCATGCCGGCGAACCGGGCGCGAACATCCCGGCGACGAAGAACCGCATCGAGGGCGCGTGGAGCGCGAAGTGCTTCGACCACGCCGGCGCGTCCGAGATCGGCGCGCACTCGTTCGAATGCGAAGTCCAGCCCGGTGGCACGCACGTCATCGAGAGCGAGTTTATCGTCGAAGTCATCAACCCCGAAACCCTCGAAGCGGTCGCGCCCGGGCAGCGCGGCGAACTCGTGATCACGAACCTCGGCCGCTGGGGTTTTCCGCTCGTGCGCTACCGCACCGGCGACCTCGTCGAGACCGACCTCTCGCCCTGCGGCTGCGGCCGCAGCTTCCTGCGCTTTACCGGCGGCATCCTCGGCCGCGCCGACGACATGGTCACGGTGCGCGGCGTGAACGTCTTCCCGGCCGGCGTCGAGAACATCCTGCGCAAGTTCGCCGAAGTCGATGAATTCCGCATCACGGTGAACAAGGTCAAGCAGATGGACGAGATGGACATCGAGGTCGAGCTGCGCGAAGGCTCCGACCCGCGCATCGTGCAGGCGATCGCGGAGCGGCTCGACGCGATGCTCGCGTTCCGCCCGCGCGTGATGGACGTCGGCCGCAACATCCTGCCGCGCTTCGACATGAAGGCGAAGCGCTTCCACGTGAACCGTGCTTCGTGACGCCACGGACAAAGTGGCCGGCCGGCCACCGATGACATTGAAATGGTCGTCGTGCGCGCCGCTGCCGGGCGAGGTCGCACCGGTCGGCGCGACTTCGCCCGGCACCGTCGTCTATGCGATCGGCGACATGCACGGCTGCTGGGCGCTGCTCGACGCGATCCACGAAGGCATCCTGTTCGACGCCCGCTTGCGCCGCGCCGCGCGCCGCAAGGTGATCTATCTCGGCGACTACGTCAGCCGCGGTCCGGACTCACGTCAGGTCGTCGAGCGGCTGATCGAATGGCGGCCGCCGGGCTTCGAGATCGTCGCGTTGAAAGGCAATCACGAAGACCTGCTGCTGCGCTTTCTCGACGGCGACTTCGCGAACGGCGCGCAGTGGCTCGACCACGGCGGCGTCGAGGCGCTCGCGCATTACGGCGTCTTCCTCGAAGACCCGGCCGCGCGCGACGACGCGACGCTCGCCGACGCGCGCCACCGCCTGCTCGCCACGGTGCCCGCCGCGCACCGCGCCTTCCTGCGCGGACTCGCGACGAGCCACCGCGACGGCGATTACCTCTTCGCGCATGCCGGCGTGCTGCCGGGCGTGCCGGTCGACGATCAGTGCGACAGCAACCTGATGTGGATCCGCAGCCGCTTCCTGGAGTCCGCCGCGGACCACGGCGCGATCGTCGTCCACGGCCACAGCATCTCGCCCGCGCCGGACATCCACCGCAATCGCATCGGCATCGATACCGGCGCCTACCGCAGCGGCATACTCACGTGCGCCGTGCTCGACGGCACCGAACGCGCTTTCCTGCAGACCGAGATTGGAAATGGCCCGGCCGAGGCCAGGGGCGCGTCGCCCCGATTCGTGCCAACCACCGCACCGCAGCACACCAAAACAATCAAGGAGGAAACATGACACTCAAGCAAATCGGCATCGCGCTGGCCGTCGCGGGGCTGACGGTCGGCGCCGCGAGCGCGAAGGAAGGCGCCGACCAGTACCCGCACGGCAGCGAGAACTGGTTCGCCGGCGCGCTGCCGCCGCCGGGAGACTATTTCCTCAACTATTTCGGCTATTACGAAGGGGATCTGCGCGACGGCAGCGGCGACAAGGTGCGGGGCGCGTCGGTCGAAGCGTGGTTCGACGCGCTGCGCTGGGTCAAGGTCACCGACAAGAAGCTCCTCGGCGGCAACTGGACGATGCACGCGATCGTCCCGCTCGTGCACCAGAAGGTCGAACTCGGCCCCGACCGCGACACCGTCAGCGGCCTCGGCGACATCGTGTTCTCGCCGCTCGTCATCGCGTGGCACGCCGGCAACTTCCACTGGGTCGCCGCGCTCGACTTCTACGCGCCGACCGGCAAATACGAATCCGGCGAGCCGACGAAGAGCATCGGCGCGAACTACTGGAGCGTCGAGCCGGTGTTTGCGGCGACCTGGCTCAACGAGGCCGGCTGGGAGCTGTCGGCCAAGTTCATGTACAACATCAAGGCGAAAAACAAGGACTTCCGCCCCGCACCCGGCGCGCCGAAGATGGACTACGAGTCCGGCGATGAACTCCACATCGACTACCTCGCCGGCAAGCGCTTCGGCCCGTGGGGCGTCGGCCTGTCGGGCTACTACGTGAAGCAGACGACCGACGACGAGCTCGAGGGCGACGCGATCTCGTCGGCGCTCGGCCCCTGGTCCAAGGGCCGCAAGGGCGAAGTCTTTGCGATCGGCCCGAGCGTCAGCTACACGACGAAAGGCGGCACGATGCTGATCGCGCAGTGGCAGCACGAAACCGAAGCCGAAAACCGGTTCGAAGGCGACAAGGCCTGGTTCAAGCTCGTGATGCCGTTCTGAACCTCAGCGCGCCGACTCCCCGGCGCGCACGGCGCCCCTCCCGTCCGGGCAATCGTCCTCTTCCTCCGGTCCCCGGATCCTTGCCCGGGGCCGGAGTGGGTTCGGCTGGGTTCTGCTGGCCTCGGCTGGATTGGGCTGGACTCGGCTGGATTCGGCTGGATTCGGCTGGATTCGAGCTTGGTTCCGCTGCGGCGGACTCATCGGGTTCGGACTCGTCGGATTCGTCGCTAGTCCGATTTGCCTCAATGCCAGCCGAATTCCCGGGGATCGCGCCGGCGTTTCGTGCAGTATCCCGACTTAAAAAAGGCCCCGAAGGGCCTTTGATTTTCCGCTCTGCGCGGAGCGATCAGAAACCGAACTTCAGGCCGACCGACCAGAAATCGACGTCGGACTCGCCGGTCTTGTCCTCGTCGCCGACATCGAAATAGCGCTCGTACTCGGCGCGCAGCGCGACGGTCTTCGTTAAGGCGTACTCGGCGCCGAAGCCCGCCTTCGGCACATATTCGCTATCCGACTCGCTGTCCGATTCGCGGAATCCCATGAACGTCGCCGAAGCGTGAGCCTTCGTCCGTGCGTAGGCCGCCCCGACCTTGCCGAACATCGAGAACTCGGGCGTGAGCGGCAGGATGCCGACCGCGTCGATGAAGACGGCCTTGCTCTTCACTTCGCCACGTACGTCGAGCGACTCGCCGAAGACGTCGCCGACCACTTTCGCGTCGTACTTCCCGAGATCCGCGTAGCCGGCTTCGATCGCGAAGTTCGGGTTGTACTTGTAGCCGAGAAACAGCTTGTAAACCATGTGGCTGTCGTCCTCGGACGCCGAAACCACGGGAATGCCCATATCTTCGACCTCGGCCGCGATGTCTCGCGACACGTTATCGAGATCCACGCTCGCCTGACCGACGCTCACGCCGCCGTACCAGCCCGTGCCCTGGGCCGAAGCCAGCCCCGAAACCAGAAGAACCGCAGCCGCAGCAAATGTCCTTTTCACAAAGTTGCTCCTTTACGCTTGACGAATGGATATCGAAGAGCGCGAAGGATCTTCGCCGCGAAAGCCGAAGTCAAGCCACTCGCATTATTTTTTCTGCATTTTTAGTGAACGCGAACACGACCCGCGCGAAGGACGAGAGCAGCCCGCGCGTGGCGCGGACTCAATTGTGATCGAGTGAACGAAAACGGCGGCCGGGACGCGTCGTCTGCGCCGACTGAGGGCCGAGGCACGAAAACGCGTCGACCGCAAACGGGAACGGGATCGGGTCGACGACGCCCCGCGTCAGCGCGCGACGCCGCCCGGCCGTAGCACGGCGTTCACCTCCGGCAGATCGTCCTCGTCCGGTTCCGGATCCTTGCTCGGGTCCGGGACCGGATCGGGTTCGGGCGCCGGGTCGGGTTCGGGACCGGGCACCGGCGGGATGATCGGTTTCATCGTCAGCTCCGTCAGATCGTCAGACGCGGCGCCAAGGCGAGGCACCGCCGCCTGAATGGCATCAATCGAATATAGGACACCTTCGGGCGAAGCACAGATTTCGAGTGCGAAGCAGCCCCCGACCGAAAGGCGCGCAGCGGCAACCGCGACGATCGCGTGCACCGATAGCTTCGGCCCGTGACGTAATTCCGGTCGCATTCATTCGCACAAACGTAATATTGCGCGAACATTTTCACGGAAGATGCACCCAGGATGAGCGCGTCATGACGGCGGCTGCTGAGGGTGCACACACGAATGGCTCGACGTCGTTACCGAAAGAACCAAGGTCTGATCGAAATCGCACTGACGTCGAACTGGAAAGTCGCGGCAACGCTCGCGGCCGGCAGCGCGTTCGGCGGCGCGGTCGTCATCCCGGCGCTCTTCGGCAGGAGCGCGATGCTGGCGCCGGTCGCCGCGATGCTCGTCCCGCTCGCCTGGTTTATCGCGGCCATCTTCTTCGTGATCGCGCTCGGTCGCTTCATGAAGCAACAAACCGCGGCAGAAACGCCCTCGAGTTTCCATCATCGGACCGACGGTCACGGCCTCGCAGTTCAAACTTCGCGCCGCCCTGCGCCACCCGCAGGCTCGGCCGTTCTGGCCAACAGGATCGAACCGCGGGAGTCACGCGCTACTACAGAAGCCTTTCCCTCGCGCCCCGACGCCTGGTCCCTCGACGTCCTCGACCGCATCGAGTGGAAACGCTTCGAGGACGTGTGCTGCGCCTTCTACCGCGAGAAAGGCATCCGCGCCGAAACGACCGTTTTGGGCCCCGACGGCGGCGTCGACGTCCGCCTGTTCCAGGACGACGCCGACCCCACCCGCGTCACGTCGATCGTCCAATGCAAAGCCTGGAACCAGCAGGTCGGCGTCAAACCGGTCCGCGAGCTGCGCGGCGTCATGGCCCACGAAAAGGTTCACAAGGCCTTCTTCATGGCCCCGAACGGCTACACCGACGACGCCCGCGCCTTCGCCGCCGAAAACCGCATCACCCTGCTCGACGGCAAGCTGATCCTCGCAATGCTGCAACGCCTCCCCGCCGAATCGAGCCGCCGGCTGCTGGAATTCGCGACGGAAGGCGACTGGACGACGCCGACCTGTCCGAAATGTGGCGAGCGAATGACCGGCCGCGAAAGCAGGCGCGGCCCGTTCTGGGGCTGCACGACCTATCCGAAATGCGCGGGCAAGCTGCCGATGCGTGCGCAGACGAGCCGATAAGAAGAACTCCACAGGACGATGCGCGAAAAGATGATCCAGTTCCGGCTCGCACGGCGCCTCCTCCCGATCGCTCTGCTCGTGTCGATCACCGCTGCTGCTCCAACAGAAGCGCAGACGATCTACCGATGCGAACAAGGCGGACGAACAACCTACACCGACGCGCCTTGCGCCCGGCCGACGATCCGGCGCGAAGAACCCTCCGCTCCAAGCCCCACCGCGGCGGCCAAACAAACCGTTGTCGGCGGCGGATATGAAAATCCATACGGACCGTGGCACGGCGAAGCACAGTACCAGGTAAAGAACGTCGGGCTGCGCGAAGACGGAACGCATTCTGTCGTACCGCTGACTCTCGACATTTCCGAGGACGGCAAAGTGACCGGCGTCAGCGCCGAAAATGGCTGTCAGATGCTTGGGATTGCAACGCCGGGATTCACGCCGAAGATCCTGAATCTCGATACGACAGTATCGAAGTGCGCAGCGAAGAAAATGAACCGGAGGTATCACGGGTCGCTGAGTATCGATTCCAAAGACCGAACAGCGCGCTTGAATCTAAATACGCTACAAATCGGCATTGGGGTAGGCGTTTTTGGCGAAATTAAGGCCGTGATGCGGCGATGAAAACGGCCGGCCCTTTAAAGTCGAAAACGCTAATACCGGCCCCCGACCTCTTGCTGCTTTATCTGAAGCGGCAGCTTATCGGCCGAAGCGGTCGGTGGCGCTGTCGCTGGACTCGGGCGGCAATGCGCCGGTTACCAGCCCCTGTTTTCTTGGATAGATTTAGGACCAAGTCATGGATAGGCGAGCTTGCGTTCCTTTCATCTTCGCCTTTATCTATTCCGTCAACGAACATTGGACGTAAGGACTCGAACATGGCAGAGGGTTTGACTGACCAGTATTCCGCCGGCGAGCAAGGTCTTGGATACATCTACCAGCCTCGCTTTGCACTGCTTAGGCTCTTGCAGTTGCCAGAGAGCACGTCTGTTTTAATTGAAAAAGACGATGACCTTGACTTCCTTGACAAGGATGGTGTCAAAACACTTGCCTCGCTCAAGCACAAGGGAGTTGGTGATCGGTTGACGGACCTTGCGACGGATTTCTGGAAGTCGGTCCGAATCTGGCTGGCCCGCTATAACCGTGATGGGCGCAGCGAAGCAAGTCTCCGCTTCTTCCTGTTTTCGACGGGCATTGTTTCAGATACCTCATTTTTACAGCGCTTCCTGCCGGAACCTCCGGCAGACGACGCTGCTGCATCCCTGTCACAGGTTGCAACCGACGTTCTGGCCAAGTCCGAATCGAAGCTCATTCGTGACATCGCCACCGAGTTCCACAAACTCAACGATGAAGAAAAGGAAGATTTCCTTTCGCGCATCGTGATCTTTGATGGAAGTCCTCGCATCGAGGATGTGCCTTCAATTATCAAAGATCAGCACATGCGTAGCATCCGGCGCGACAACCGCGATGCCATCTTCGAGCGCCTCGAAGGTTGGTGGAATGACACCATCGTCAACCTGTTGGTCGGCAAACGTGCAGACGCCATCTTCGGCTACGAAATCTCAGACAAGCTTTCCGCGTTTGCCGAGGAATATAAGTCAGACAACCTCCCGATCACCTTCCGAGGGAAGGTGCCCGCTGGAGAAATCGACGCAGACAATGATCCGCGCCTGTTTGTTGTCCAACTGCGAGAAATTGGTATTGCCTCCAACCGTATTCGCAATGCCATATTCGACTACTACCGAGCTTTCGAGCAGCGGTCTTCCTGGGCTCGCCAAAACCTTCTTGTCTCGGGAGAAATGGAAGAGTACGAAGACCGCCTTATTGATGAATGGAGTCGCTACCGGGATGTGGTCTTTGAGGAACTTGATGAGGACAGTGCCGATGCAGTTCTTTTGGAAGCGGGTAAAGCGCTGTATCAATGGGCTGACTTGGAGAGTGGCAATAGCAGCACGCTTCGCATTCGGGAGCGTGTGACTGAGCCCTATGTTGTACGGGGCGGATTCCATATTCTTGCAAACAGCCAACCGCTTCCAAGAGTCTATTGGCACCCACGTTTCCTTAGCCGTATCGGCCAGTTGTTGGGGGCCGCAGAATGAAAAGATGGGATCAGCGACCATTTGAAGTCAAGAATCTTTTCAATCCCGCGTTCTGCGGCATGGTGCTGTTCAGGGCACTGCAAGGCTACGAGGAGGAGAACCCAGACGGCATGCAATTCTCTCTTGCGCTGCTGGTGTTGCCGCTGTGTTTGCAGAAAGACTCTCGCGAAGTGATCGCGGGTAGCTCTCGCAGCTATCTTCTGAAAATCGTCGAAAAGAATCCTCAGTTGCTGGTTGGCTTCGCCGACCGCGCCCGCGACCTGCTGCCGTTTGCGCTCGAAGCTTTCGGCGTGCTGATGGAGCGAGGATGCTTTGTCGTGTCGCAAGATGGCCGGTTGAAGACTGTGCCGAAACGCGTTCGGAAATCTGTGACGGGGACCGATGAGTCCATCTCCTGCCAGCGCGTCGCACGCATTGTTGGAAAAGAGTTTGCTCGCATCGCAGACCGCGTGACGGTGTACACAACCTTTGGAATACGCCCATGAAAATCAAATCGATTCATATCTACAGTCACGACGGGCAACGCCGAGACCTTCAGTTCAAGGTGGACGGCCTGAACGTCATCACTGGTCGTTCCTCCACCGGGAAATCAGCACTCTCAGAAATCATCGAATACTGTATGGGGCGCTCAACCTTCAATGTCCCGGAAGGTATCATTCGCGACAAAGTGGCATGGTTCGCCGTGATCTATCAGTTCGCCCAGGAACAGGTACTGATCGCAAAGCCTACGCCAACCGCTGGTGGTACAAGCTGCAGTACCGCCATGCAGCGAAGGGGAAATCAACTGGCAGTCCCTGACTTTAATGAATTGGCCGTCAACACCGATGACGATGCGGTGGTTTCACTGCTGTCGCGGCTGTTGGGTATCCCCGAGAACCGTACTGATGTTGCGATAGAACACAGCCGGGAAAGCTATGACGCGAACGTCAAGCACACGTACTACTATTTATTCCAGAAGCAAGGCATCGTTGCCAACAAAGATCAACTTTTCTATCGTCAGAATGAAGCGTTTCAGCCGCAGGCGATCCGCGACACGTTGCCGATCCTTCTTGGCATTTCTTCCAATGACCGGTACGAGCTGGAAGCCAAACTGCGCGCGGCGCAGCGAGAGCTGAAGCTCAACGCAAAGCTTCTCGAACAGGCTCGGGACGCCATCGATACGTCCCAGCAGAAGGGAATCGGCCTTTTCTCGGAGGCCAAGACGGTTGGCATCATTGCACCGGAGAATCAACAGGCTGGGCCGGATGGCGTGATCGACGCCTTGCGTACTGCCCTGCAATGGAAGCCGGCCTCGGTTCCTAACGACGACGGTCAAAGAATATCTCGGCTGGAAGAGGAGATTAGCCAGCTACGCAAGGACCGGCGTGAGGTCCAATCCAGAGTCGACGCCGCGCGCCAGTTTTCCAAGCGGGCTGGCGGATTTGAAAGTGAGGCGCTGGAGCAAAAAGATCGACTCGCTTCCATCAAGGCCCTTCCCAAAAACCCTGAGACCGGTGAATGGCAGTGGCCATTCTGCGAAGCGAACCTGGCTCTGGAGTCCCCTGTTGCACAAGTGCTCCTCAAAGAACTGGCAACACTCGACGAAGAAATGAGCATTGTCGCGGGGCAACGCCCCAAATTGCAGGCGTACCTTGCCGAACAGGATGACAAAGTACGCAAGGTCGTGGATGCGATAAATAATAAGGAAGCGGAGTTGTCTGCTGCGATCGCGGCCAACGAAGTGATCGCGCAAATGGGGACGCGCAACAATGCGGCGGCACGGGTTGTGGGTCGCATCAGCTTGTTCCTGGAAAATCTTGTTCCTAATGCGGAGTTGGCGTCACGCGAAGCGGAGCATCGGCGCCTGAAGTTCAAGGTCGAGGAACTGGAGAAGAAAGTCGGTGCTGACGACAGTCACGAACGACTAACTTCGATTCTGAATAACATATCTGCGCAGGTGTCACGGTATATCCAGACCTTCGAGGCGGAGTTCAGCGCCTTTCCCGCACGGCTTGATCTCAACCATCTCACCATCATTTTTGATCGCCCAGATCGTCCGGTTCCTATGAGCCGCACAGGTGGTGGCGAAAATCATCTGGCCTACCACCTCTCGGCGTTATTGGCACTGCATCTTTTCGCCTCGAAGAACAACTGCCCGATTCCTCAATTCCTGCTTATTGACCAGCCTACTCAAGTTTATTTCCCTTCGGAAAAGGTCTACCGAGAAGCGGATGGAACTGTCCAGAAAACGGAGGCGGACGCCGACTTGGCAGCAGTCCGCCGACTGTTCGAGTTACTGCTAAATTTTACGAAGAAGGATGTCCCTGGTTTCCAACTCATAGTGACAGAGCACGCCAATCTTCGGGACCAGTGGTTCCAAGATTCCTTGGTTGAGCAACCGTGGACCAAACCGCCAGCTCTGGTGCCGGAAGACTGGCCCTTGATGTCTAAGCCGAGCTCTTGATCGGGAGAGTTGGAGGAAGAACCGTGACCAACAAAATCCCGAATTCCGTCATTGGTGCCGTGTCATCCGTTCTCGCGCAGTATTACTACAGCCATTCGACATTGAACTCTCTGTTCATGGAAAGTGGGGCACCGGGTAATGTGCCCGAAGGAAACTGCGAAACGAAGTGCAGCAATTGGCTCCGGCGGTGTAACGACGATCCGGCCGTCGACCCACTGCAAGTGCTTGGACAGATCATCCAGAAGTTCATGGACCAGGAGCCCAACGACTGGAACCAGAAGATTGGCCCGGGACAGGAGCGCATCCGGGCAAGTCTGGCGAAAAATCAGTTGGCCTACCAGCTGAATGGTTTCATCACTTTGGTGGGAGCGAGTCCAGCGGCAAAGTCCCTCGCGGGCTATTTCAAGGCAGGTGACTTTTCCTCTATCGAAGCAGAGTTTGATCGTGCCATCTCCCAAGTTGATCGCGATCCACATGCAGCGATCACTGCCGCGAGCGCCATCATCGAAGCCCTGTGCAAGACCTACATTGAGAGGCACGGGCTGGAGATGCCTTCCAAGCAGACAATCGGCCCTCTCTGGAAAGTCGTACAACAGCATCTTGGCCTCAATGTCGATCCCACGTTGCAAGACGACCAGAAGCGAATATTGCAAGGGCTTGCATCGATAGTGGACGGCGTTGGCGCCTATCGCACTCACATCGGGTCAGCACATGGGCGTGGCATCGAGCCTCCGAAAGTTGTTCCGTCAGAGGCCCGCTTGGCCGTTCATGCGTCGCACACCATTGTGATTTTCGTGATGGAGAGGTGGCTTGGGAACAGATTGGCGTGTTGAATTAGAGGCATTTGATTCGTATTGATTGGATCAAAGGAACGAATTTCCTTTCAGAGCCATATCTGACTATGGCAGCCATGCACCGGATTGCTGACAGTGCAGGTGAGGCGGCCGAATATCCACTTCGGCCGAATAGCAGTCAGCGGAAAGTGGGGCGAGACCGCATTTCCCCTTTTACACCTTTCCCCGTCACCCTCCCCGCCTCGCCGCCCCCGCCAGTAACTGCCCCACCGCCTCCATCGGCAACGACACCTCCTCGCCCTCCGGAATCGCCGGCGGGACAAGTTGCGGGGGAAATAGGGGTCAGACCACGTTTCCCCTTTTTGAATATCCCCGGGTACATGAGATTTGACGTTCCAACTGAGGAGAAGAGATGTTTCAAGTAGGAAGCGAGTACACGAGAGATCAAATCCACGCGCACTGTGGTGGGAGCAAGCAGAGCTACCTGCCCACGGTCAAAGGCCAAGTCGTTGCCGCGTGCCTCACGCCGAAGCTGAACCCCCGCGTTCCCGCAGTGATTCTCTGTGGACGTGGACCTGTAATCGCAGCGGCTGGGGTTGCTTTGGCCTCGCAGACCGGCGCAATTCCCGTCTTTGTGAAGCGTGGTGTCAATCGTTGGGAGTATCTAGCAGGGTGTTGATTTACGATAAATCCTAGTATTGGCGGGTATTTCAGGGCTGATATAATTCCATTCGAATCAACAAATCAATAATCTCGATGCGTGGCACCGACCACAAACAGAACGCTCTGTTCAGTTACGTCAA
>NZ_JAVSMM010000024.1:0-58881 GCF_032027225.1 Aromatoleum sp.
ATGCGGTCCTCAATATTGACGTAACTGAACAGAGCGTTCTGTTTGTGGTCGGTGCCACGCATCGAGATTATTGATTTGTTGATTCGAATGGAATTATATCAGCCCTGAAATACCCGCCAATACTAGGATTTATCGTAAATTGCGGATTCCGACCCAACGTGACCGCTGATTCCGAGAAGGGTGTGACCGGTGTTTCCGGGATGGTGACCGCGGATTCCGATTTGATCGTGACCGATTTGGGCGGTCGTCGGAATGACCGGTCACGTTGTCGGAATCGCCGGTCACGATCAGATCGGAACGGGTGTATGCAGCAGGCGTGGCAACGTCGTTTATCAGGCCGGCTACCCTCGCGCGCTTTGCGCGGAGACGGGGATGCCGGCGGAGCAGATTGCCATGCACAAGATCAGGGAGCTGTTACGGCTCAAATACGACTGCGCGCTCTCGCATGAGCGCATCGCCCGCGCGCTGTCGATTTCGAAGGGGGTCGTTGCCAAGTATGTGAAGGCGGCCGAGGCGAGCGGACGGGGGTGGGCCGAGTTGTCGGCGGCCGACGAGGCGCAGCTGCGCGGGTGGCTCGGCGGGACGATTCGCCCACGCGGGGCGACGGCGGGCTACGTGCCGCCGGACCTGGCTGCGGTGCATCAGGGACTGAAGAAGAAGAGCGTCACGCTCGCGCTGCTGTGGGAGGAGTACGTGCAGGCGGCCGCCGGGCCGGCCTACCAGTACTCGCGCTTTTGCGACCTGTACCGCGAGTTCGCCCGGCACCTGAAGCGCTCGATGCGCCAGGTGCATCGAGCCGGCGAGAAGCTCTTCATCGACTACGCTGGCGACACGGTGCCGATTGTTGATGCCGGCACCGGCGAGATTTCCCGCGCGCAGATCTTCGTCGCGGTCCTCGGGGCCTCGAGCTACACCTTCGCCTGTGCCACGGCGACGCAGTCGCAGGCGGATTGGCTGGGGTCGTTGGCGAAGGCACTGACCTTCATCGGTGGCGTGCCCGAACTCGTCGTGCCCGACAATACCCGCTCGCTGGTCGGGCAGGCCGACCGCTACGAGCCGCAACTGCAACGTACGACCGCCGAATTCGCGGCGCACTACGGCGTGGCGATCCTGCCCGCGCGCCCTTACAAGCCACAGGACAAGGCCAAGGTCGAGGTCGGCGTGCAGATCGTGCAGCGCTGGATTCTGGCGCGGCTGCGGCATCGGCGTTTCTTCTCGCTGGCCGAGTTGAACGAGGCGATCGCCGCGCTGATCGAGCCGTTGAACACGCGCCCCTTTCGCCGCCTGCCGGGCTGCCGCCGCGAAGCGTTCGAGACGCTCGACCGCCCGGCCCTGCGCGCGTTGCCGGCCACGCCCTTCCAGTTCGCCCAGTGGAAGCGGGCCAAGCCCAACATCGATTACCACGTCGAGTTCGACGGGCATTACTACAGCGTGCCCTATGCGCTCGCCGGCCAGGCGGTGGAGCTGCGCATCACCGCGAACAGCATCGAATGCCTCGCCGCCGGCAAGCGCGTGGCCGTGCATGCGAGGAGCCACCGGCGCGGTGCCTTCACCACGCTCACCGAACACATGCCCGCCTCGCATCAGGCGCACCGCCAGTGGTCGCCCGGCAAACTAATCGGCTGGGGCGTGACGGTCGGCACGCACACCGAGCAGGTGGTCATTCACCAACTCGAACGCATGCCGCATCCCGAGCAGGGCTACCGGGCGTGCCTCGGGCTGATGCGCCTCGGTCGTCAATACGGCAACGAACGCCTCGAGGCCGCGGCCACCCGCGCAGTGACGCTGGGCGCGATGCGTTACCGCAGTGTCGCCTCCATCCTCAAGAGCGGGTTGGACCGGGCACCGCTCCCCACCCCCGCCGCCGCTAGCCCAACCGAACTGGCGCTCCCCGCCGCGCACGAGAACCTGCGCGGCGCGCACTACTACCACTGATTCCACCCACCGGAGAACATCGATGCTGATGCAACACAGCCTGCAACAACTTCACACCCTGCGCCTGGAGGGCATGGCGCACGCCTTCGAAGAACAGCTCACTCAGCCCGCCATCGCCGCGCTCAGTTTCGAGGAGCGCTTCGCCCAACTCATCGATCGCGAGATCCTGCTGCGCGATGGCAAACGCATCGACCGACTGCTCAAGGCGGCCCGCATCAAGGCCGCTGCCGCCTGTCTGGAGGACGTCGACTACCGCGCCGGGCGCGGACTCGAGCGCAGCCAGATCGCTGCGCTCGGAACCGGCCAGTGGATCCGCCACCACCAGAACTGCCTCATCACCGGACCGACCGGCAGTGGCAAGACCTGGCTCGCCTGCGCGCTCGCCAATGCTGCCTGCCGGCACGGACTGTCGGCCTACTACGTGCGTCTGCCGCGGCTCTTCGAGGAACTGCGCATCGCGCACGCCGACGGCAGCTTCAGTCGGCGGCTGATGCAGCTCGCGCGCCTCGATCTGATCGTCATCGATGACTGGGGCCTGGCGGCGCCGTCGGCACAGGAGCGCTCCGACCTGCTGGAGCTTCTGGACGATCGGGTCGGTACACGCTCGACCGTGATCACCAGCCAGCTGCCGATCGAGCACTGGCACACCTATTTGGGCGATCCGACCTTCGCCGACGCCATCCTCGATCGCGTCGTGCACGCCGCACACAAGTTCGCCCTCAAGGGCGAATCGATGCGCAGAAAGGAAAAAGCATGAGGCCGTGCGAGCGATACGCCTTACCCACAGGCGCCCGCCCGCCAGCGTATGAGGCGCGCTGGCGGTCGCCTGTGGATAAGCCTGCGTCGTACCCCCAACCGACCGTGATCGTGACCGACGCGGTTAGAATCTGAACCCCACGCTTGCGCGCAGACCCCAACGGTCACGTTCGTCGGTGCAGCCGGTCACGTTCGTCGGAATGCGCAGTAAATCAACACCCTGCTAGGATTTATCGTAAATCAACACCCTGCTAGGGATCCTTGCTGCAGATCTCCAGGGATCGCACAAAGAGGTAACCGGCGGCCGCCACCCCCTACCCCCTCCAAAGAACCGTTCCGCTGCGTCCCGGGGCAGTCGATTCTTCCGCCGCTTCTTCCAATCCCACAGCCGCGGGACCACCGGCCGAACGAGAATTCTCCTACTGCATCCCCTCACGGATTCCTGTCGAAAGCACCTCCGCCGCCGGCGCCGCAGCCATCCGGTTTCGTCCCGTCCTTTTCGCGCGATACAGCGCAGCGTCCGCAAGAGCCAGCAAGCGATCTAGCGTCGCGTCCTTACCCAGTTGAGCGATACCGAGACTAGCGGTGAGGGCGAACGGGTGCCCCTTCTCGTCCTGCAAAACCGTTTCCGCAATGCGCTTCCGCAGCCGCCGACCCAATTTCCGCGCGCCGTCGAGATCCGTGCCGGGAAGGACGATCACGAACT
Organism: Aromatoleum sp.; assembly: GCF_032027225.1. Classification (GTDB taxonomy): domain Bacteria; phylum Pseudomonadota; class Gammaproteobacteria; order Burkholderiales; family Rhodocyclaceae; genus Aromatoleum. The sequence goes on from NZ_JAVSMM010000024.1 coordinate 3,398, forward strand.
CCTCGCCGCCGTACCGCCCGACGATATCGATCTCGCGCACGCAGTCCTCGCAGATCGTCGCCACGGCGCAAATTGCCCGGTCTCCGACCGCATGGCCGTATTCGTCATTCACTCTCTTGAAATGATCGATATCGAGCATGATCAGCGCGAGCGGTAGGTCAAAGCGGTGCGCGCGTCCCCATTCGTGCCGTGCCCGTTCCATCAGGTGCCGCCGGTTACTGACTCCGGTAAGTGGATCCAGCCGCGCGAGCTGATGCAGGCCTTCCTCCCTGCGCTTGTGCTCGGTCACGTCCTCGCAAACGGCGACGAAACGCGAAATCCGCAGAGACGCGTCGCGCAGTGGCGAGACCGATACCCTTTCCCAGCACTCGCTTCCGTTCTTGTGCCGGCCCAGAATCTCGCCGCGCCACACGTCTCCCGCGACGATCGTTTGCCATAGATCGTGGAAAACCTTGCCACCGGCCCGCCGCGCGCCGAGAAGTCGGGGGCTGCGCCCGATCACCTCGACGCGCTCGTACCCTACATTCGCGAGAAACGCGTCGTTCACGTATTCGATCCGCCCGTTGCGGTCGGCGATCAGCATCGCAACGGGCGCCTGATCGAGCGCGGCTTTGTACGCCTGCACCGGGTCGTGGTTCGCAACTGCGCGCACAAAGCCCGACGGTGTGCTAGTCGGCAACCGAGGCTCGGCAAGCCCGAGTGCGCTTCGCGACAGCGACTCCGCGGCGGCTCCATTCACGTGCCTACTCGCTGGCCTGACGGTCGCAAGTTCTTCCCGATCCGCCGACCCGGCTTCCGATATCGCGTTCGTCCCCATGGCCGCCGGTGTCTCCGGGTTGCGCAGCAAGGGCCAGACCGCCCAGACGATCACCGTCGTCAGCAGGCCCATTAGCGACGCGAGAAGGATCAGTAGTCTTCCTCCTTCCGCACCGCCGCCCGCTCCGAAGCCGCCGTCCGAGACGAACGAATCGAGCAGGCCCAACACGAGCATCACGAACGAAACGACCAATACGAGGAACAACGGCAATGGCTGTCGGATAGGCTTCATCGGTCGTTGAACACTCTCTCTGAAAAACGCGATAAGCATATGTCGATTACATTTTGAATGCTATATGTATTTCCAGTTGCCTGCCGAGAAAGAGGCACCGGCGTTGCTGCACTCCGATTTGCCGTCCCGGATCGGCTACCATTCGCGCGCCCTGGCCAAGGACTCACTTCGATCGCCGCGATGCTCGACTCCCTTTCCCAATTCGCTCTCTTCGACGACAACCGCGACAACTGCGGCGACCTGCTGCTATCGGACCTCGAAGAGCACATCGTCTGCCGCGCGGGCGATGACGTGGGCGCGGCTTTCCGCGCGATTGCCGCGGCGCAGAAACGCGGTCGATGGACTGCGGTCGCCGCATCCTACGAACTCGGGTATGCGCTGGAGCCAAGGCTGTCGCCGCTCTTGCGCGAGGCCGACCATCCCTTGGTCGAGGCCTGGGTGTTCCGTCGCGCCAACCACCTGAGTAATGCCGAAACTGCCGACATGCTGGACCGCAGCGTCGGGCGGCTTTCGGAGCACGAACAGTCGGCCGGTGTCGCCGCCCTCACGCTGGATCTCGCGGAGCGGGATTACCGCGAGTCGGTCGTGCGGATCCGCCGGTTGATCGAGGCCGGCGATTGCTACCAGGTGAATTACACCTTCGCGCTGCGGGGCGAAACCTATGGCAACCCGCTCGCGCTCTATCGGCGGCTGCGCGACGCCCAGCCGGTTCGCCACGGCGCGTTCATCCGCCACGGCCGCGGAGTCGTTCTCTCCCGATCGCCGGAACTGTTTGTCGAACGCCAGGGGCAGCGCTTGACGTGCCGTCCGATGAAGGGCACCGCCCCGCGCAGCGAGGCCGCCGAGAAGCTCGCCGGATCGGATAAGGATCGCGCCGAGAACGTCATGATCGTCGATCTGCTGCGCAACGACCTCGGACGGCTCGCGCCGGCAGGGGGCGTCAGGGTGACGCGGCTGGGCGAAATCGAAGCGTATCCGAGCGTGTGGCAGATGACCTCGACGGTGGTCGCCGAACCCGTGACGGCCGATCTCGAAACGGTTTTTCGCGCGCTGTTCCCCTGTGGTTCGATTACCGGGGCGCCAAAAATCAGGGCGATGCAGATCATCGACGAGCTGGAGCCCCATCGGCGCGGCGTGTATTGCGGCGCGCTCGGCTGGATTTCACCGGGCGGCGATTTTCGCTTCAGCGTGCCGATCCGAACGCTCGACGTGGACAACGACGGGAAAGTCACGATGGGTATCGGCAGCGGCATCGTCGCCGACTCCGACCCGTCCGCGGAATGGGCCGAATGCGCGCTCAAGGCACGATTTCTCACCGGCCTGCATGCGGAGTTCGGCCTGATCGAGACGCTGCGTTGCGAGCCCGCCAACCGGGCGCCTTATCCCTTGCTCGAACTCCATCTCGAGCGCCTGACCGCCTCGGCGGGACATTTCGGCTTTCGCTTCGATCCGGGTTTGTTGCGCGCCGCACTGCTTGCGCAAGCGGCTGCACTCACGGGCCCGCATCGCGTCCGCGTACAACTCGCGCCGTCGGGGAACTTCGAGATCGCGAAGGGGCAGCTCGAACCGCGAGTAGGCACGGCACTGGCGACCGTCGCCGTTTCGGCGCACCGGGTTTCGAGCCAGGATCCCCTCAGCCGGCACAAGACGACGCTCCGCGAGGCTTACGACCGGGAGTTCGCGAGCGCGGCCGCAGCAGGCCACTTCGATGTGCTATTCCTCAACGAACTCGGCGAGCTCGCCGAAGGTGCGCGGACGAACGTATTCCTCGACCTCGGCGACGGAACACTGTGGACGCCGCCGCTCACGAGCGGCGCGCTCGACGGCGTCTATCGACGCAAGTTGATCGCGGAAGGCGCTGCGCGGGAGCGCCGGCTGACGCTTCGGGATTTGTTGAGCGCGCGTGCGATCCACATTGCGAATGCGCTCCGCGGTCTCGTGCACGTCGAGTTGGCGACGCGCGATCAGCTCAAGTAGCGGTGGTCGGCGCGGCTGTCGCGACAGCGCGTCAGTCCCTTCGCGTCGTCGGCAGTCAGACAGCAACGGTTTTCTTCGCAGCGCAAGCCGTTCTGCGGTGGCTCACCGGACTCGAAGTCGTCGATCCGCAGCAGTTTGAGAAAGTGCAGCGCGGACTCGCGGCCGCAAAAAACCGTCAGCGCCCCGCCCGCTGCGCACAACCAACGGTCGTCCATCGAAATCGCAAAGCAATTTCCGTCACGGCCGCCGACCGCGTGAATGCGGATCTTGCAGGCACTCTTTCGCCATTCAGGCGCGACGAAGAGTTCGAGCCATGTCGCGATATCCCCCGAAGTTTCCATCTCGCCGAATCCTCCGTGACCGCTCGCTGCCTAGCGCGGGAGCCGAACCTCCGTTGCAGCAAGGTTTCCATTATGGAGCAGAGAGGGTTCGATTCAAGAATTATTCCACTGGACATATTTTATTTGCATCACCGGGGACGGTATCGAGCGGAAACCAGCCTCGGGGGGCAGCGCCCGATCCGCCCTGCCCGCCACTTTCGCCAATCGGGGACTGCCGCCACAGGATTAACTACTCGGCTTCCCTAATCACGCTGGTTATACTTTTCCGCTCAACGACCGGAGGAAGAATCGCATGAAGCTCGAAACGCTCGCCGTCCACGGCGGATACAGCCCCGATCCGACGACCAAGGCGGTCGCGGTGCCGATCTACCAGACGACGTCGTACGCGTTCGACGACACGCAGCACGGCGCCGACCTGTTCGACCTGAAGGTGCAGGGCAACATCTACACGCGCATCATGAACCCGACGCAGGACGTGCTCGAAAAGCGTGTCGCAGCGTTGGAAGGCGGTATCGCGGCGCTCGCGATGGCGTCGGGCATGGCGGCGATCACGGCGTCGATCCAGACGATCGCCGAAGCCGGCGACAACATCGTCACCTCCAGCACGCTCTATGGCGGGACCTACAACCTCTTCGCGCACACGCTGCCGCAATACGGCGTCGAAGTCCGCTTCGCCGATTACCGCGATCCCGATGCATTCGAGCGTCTGATCGACTCCCGCACGAAGGCGGTGTTCTGCGAATCCATCGGTAACCCGCTCGGCAACGTCACCGACTTCGAAAAGCTCGCCGAAGTCGCACACCGCAATGGCGTGCCGCTGATCGTCGACAACACGGTGCCGTCGCCGTATCTGTGCCGCCCGTTCGAGTACGGTGCCGACATCGTGGTGCACGCGCTGACGAAATACCTCGGCGGACACGGCAACTCGCTCGGCGGCATCATCGTCGACTCCGGCCGGTTCCCGTGGGCCGAGCACAAGACGAGGTTCCGCCGGCTGAACGAGCCGGACGTCTCCTACCACGGCGTCGTCTATACCGAAGCGCTCGGCGCGGCGGCTTACATCGCCCGCGCGCGCGTGGTGCCGCTGCGGAACATGGGGGCCGCGATCTCGCCGTTCAATGCCTTCATGATCCTGCAGGGGATCGAGACGCTCGCGCTGCGGATGGACCGCACCTGCGAAAACAGCGTTGCGATCGCGACCTTCCTGAAGAATCACCCGAAAGTGAGCTGGGTGAACTACGCCGGCCTCGAGGATCACAAGGACCACGCGCTGGTGCAGCGCTACATGGGCGGGCGCGCGTCCGGCATCCTCAACTTCGGCGTGCAGGGCGGGCGCGACGCAGGCGGGCGCTTCCAGGACGCGCTCAAGCTCGTCACCCGGCTCGTGAATATCGGCGACTGCAAGACGCTGGCCTGCCACCCGGCCTCGACGACACACCGCCAGCTCGGGCCGGATGAAATGCTGAAGGCCGGCGTGTCCGAGGACATGATCCGCTTGTCCGTGGGCATCGAGCACGTCGACGATCTGATCGCCGACCTCGACCAGGCGCTCGCCGCGGTCTGACCGGTGGATGCACGAGGGCGGCGGAAAACGGTCGCCCTCGTCCCGTCAGGCCCCGGATGCGGCGCGATCGATGAATCGCGCGAGCTCGATGTCCTTCGACGTCAGTCCGCCGGCGTCGTGGGTCGACAGCGTGATCTCGACGCGGTTGTACACGTTGAACCATTCGGGATGATGGTCGAGCTTCTCGGCCATCAGCGCCACCCGGCTCATGAAGCCGAAGGCCGCATTGAAGTCCGCGAACCTGAAGCTCCGGCTGATTGCGTCCCGCTGCTGGACCGGTGCCCACTCGGGTAGCCCGGCCAGCGCGGCCGAACGTTCGCTGTCGGTCAGTCTGCTCGTCATGATGCCTCCTGTCTGCGTCGACCGCTGGAAGCGTCGCGGCCGCTAGCGCAGCGAAAACACCGCGCGCCGCCCCGCGCCGCCCTCTCCTTCGCCCGCTTCGACTTTCGGTGCCAGCAGAAAAATCCGCTCCGCGGGGACCTGCCCTTTTTCGAGCAGCGCGGTCTTGACCGCTTGCGCCCGCTCCTGCGCGAGTTGCCGCAGCGCCTCGTCGCCGACCGCCGTGTTTGCGAGGATCAGGGCTTCCATCTCCGCCGGCGGCAAATCCTTCAGCAGACCGATCATGTTGCGCGGCCGATCGAATTTGGCATCCCGATACACGCGCTCGAGCCACTTCGGATATTCCTCGGGTCCGATCGCGACCTCGTCGAGCGCCGGTGCATTCTCTTCGTCGCGTGACGACGCCTTCAGCTTCGCGGCCTTCATCGCCCGCTCGAGCCTGACTTTTTTCAGTCCCTCGGTGTCGCTCGCCGGGTCCGCTCGGCCCGTGATTTCGAGTCGCAGCGCCGGCCGATCCGTCAGCGCTTTCGCCAGGGTCGCGACCTTTTCGTCGGCGTCGGGGGAGAACGTCGCGCGGCCGGGCGCGAATTCGAGGTAAGACAGCTCCTCGCCGCCGCCGAACATCGATCCGAGCAAGGCGAACGGCGCCGTCAGCGCCTTGCCGACGAGGTTCACGATGGCCTTGAATACGAGGCCGGCGATGCTGAATTGCGGGTCGTCGAGCGAGCCGCTGATCGGCAGCCGCAGGTCGATCTCGCCGGCGCGATTCTTCAGCAGGGAGACGGCGAGCTGCACCGGGAGGTTGAGTGCGTCGGGACTGTCGACCTTGTCGCCGAACGTCAGCTGATCGAGGAAAACGCGGTTCGTCGCCGTCAGCTTGCGGTCTTCGATCTTGTAGTTCAGGTCGGCCGAGAGCTTCCCCTTCTCGATGCCGTAGCCGACGTACTTGCCCGAATACATCGACACCCCGGTCAGTTCGAAGTCCTTCACCGACGCGGCGATGTCGAGATAGCGGTCCTGCCGGAACAGGTTGAACTCGCCGGCGACGGTAACCGGCGCCGTGTTGTCGACCTTTCCCTGAAGATCGAGCCGCGCGAGCGTCGTCGGGTCCGAGGACAGCCCGACGAGCTCACCTTCCATGCCGGTCAGGTTGGCGTCGTAGTTCGGTCGCACGAAGCGGTCGCTGAACTCGATGTTGCCCTTCTTGATCACGATCTTCCCGACCGCGACCGGAGGCGGAGGCTCGGCCGGTGGGCGCGGGACCTCGACCGTCGTCGTGCGGCCCTTCGTTTCCGGCTTCGGCTTCGCTTCGGACGGCTCGCCCGCGGCACCCGCGCCCTCCGGCGACGGGCGGATTTCACGCAGGTTCAGTTGCCCGGTTTCGTCGAGGATCAGCCGCGTGTAAAAGTCGGTCAAGCCGATCTCGGCAACCGACACCGCGAACGGCGATAGGCGCAAGTCGATGTCCGTGAGGTTCAGCGCGCGCCAGCGGGCGAGGTCGGTCGAGTGGTTCTTGTCGATCGACGAGAAATCGGCGACGCCCAGATTGCCCTTGAAGCTGCCCTTCAACGTGCCGTCGCGCGCCGTGTCGAAAGCGAGCGTGCCGCGGCTCGTGAGATTGCCGCGCGCAATCGCGATGTTGAGCTGTTCGACGACGAACGGCTGCAGTGGCAGCAGGTCGACCTTGCGCACATCGATGCGGAAGCTGCCTTTCAGCGGCTCCGGCGTGATCGTTCCGCTGATCGCCGCGCGCCCGCCCCGGTTGATGCGCGCATCGAGATCGAGCTTGGTCGTCACGCCCTTCGCGCTGCTCAACCCATCCGCGGTCAGCTTGATCGCGCTCGCCTGCATCACGACCGGCTTCGCCTGCGTCCGGTCTTCCAGGCGCACGGCCCAATCGTCGAGCGCGAGCCTTTCGACGACGACCGACCAGGGTTTTGCGGCTTCCGCATTCCCGTTGTTGCCGCTTGCGGGTTTCGCGCCCCCGGTGGAACCGGAAGGCGAATCCAGCAGACCCAGCGCGTCGAGTTTGCCGTCCCGGGCGCGGACGAGCGAGAACGATGCCCCTTTCGATTCGACGCGGCCGACGGTGACCGAGCGCTGGGCCGGCGCCACCGCGACATTCTCGATCGCCAGTCGCGACAGCTTCGCGAGCGCGGGCGGCTGCCCCTTCAACCCGAGTTCGAAGTCGCGCAGCACGACCGACTCCGCGAGGACGTCGATCACGGGCTCGCCTTGGCCCGCCTTGACCGTGTATTTCACTGCTGCATCGACGCGTCCATTGCGGATCTCGCCGCCCGGCAACGCGGCGCCGTAGTACGGCGCATAGCGGCTCGCGAGGAGATTCTCGGCGGCGATGTGGCCGTCGAGTTCGAACGGGACAAGCCGCAGGCGGTCGCGGTGACTGCTCTTTTCGTCGGCGTCGGTCGTGAAGTCGACGGCGACGTCGGCGACCATGTCCGGCGCCGTCCCGAGGTTTTTCGCCTCGATCACCACATCCTTTAGTTCGGTGCGGAACGGCGTCGCGGTCGTGCGATCCTCGAAACGGATCTTCGCGCGATCGATTTTCGCGTGGTCGAGCACGAAGACTGGTGGCGCCGACTTTCCTTCCTTGGGGCCCGCGTTGTCGGAAGCCGCAGTGCCGTTCTCAGCGCTCGCGCCCGCCGCGTTCGCGCTCGCCGGTTTTTTGTCGGGGGAGTTCTCTCCGTTCGGTCCGGTCGCGTTCTCGCCGGCCGGTCGCTTCGCGTCTCCTTCTGCCGGCGCCGACTTCGAGGCAGCAGGGTTTCCGCCCTGCGTGCTGTCGGCTGCAACCGACGGCGTCGCCTTCGCCGTCGGCAGGATCTCCTGAAAGTTCAGCTTTCCATCCGCGAGCCGCACGACGTCGACTTCCGGCTGCGCGATCTCCAGCCGAGCGAAGTGCCACTGCCCCCCGAGCGGCTGAACGTCGGCCAGATCGAGGACGAGCGACGGCACGTTCAGCATCGTCTCGCCCGCGGCGTTCTCGAGCCGGAACCCCGCGAGTTCCACCGTGCCCTTGACCGCGAGCTTCGCACCCGCCTCCTCGGGCTGCGAAAAGGCCACTTCGAGCCGCGTCGTCAGCCGCCCTTCGGGCACCTTGAAGGCCGCGTCGAACGGCAGGTAGGCGAGATACGGTGTGAAATCGAAACCGTCGAGAACGACATCAAGTACGGTCTCCCGGTCCTCGCTGAACGGGCGGATCTTGCCGTCCAGACGGAGCGGCCGGCCGTTGACGAGCGCCGACACGACCGGCTCGACGAACAGGTCGACCTTCGCCGGCAGGTTCGACAGGAACGGCAGGCCGATATCGAGTTGCGACAGCTCGTTCTTCAACCCGACCACCTGGTCTTCGAAGACCACGTCGCCGCCGATGATCCGGATGTTGTTCACCGAAAAACGCGCTTCGCCCTCGTCCTCGGACGGTGGTTTCGCGGCGAAGCGGTCGATGACGTCCGACCAGTTGTTGCGCCCCGATTCGAGCCTCACGAAACGGGCGTGCGGCCCTTCGAGGCGCAGTTCGCGCAGCACCGGGCCGCCGCGGATCAGCGACTCGATTTGCAGGTTCGCATACAAGGTCGCGAACGAGAACGCATCGCCCTGCCCGTCCGCCTCCGCAATCCGGACGTTGTTCACGGTCATCGACAGCGCGAACGGGTTGATCCGCACGCGCTCGATCGTGACTTGCCGGCCGAGCGCGTCGGCGAGCGCGCGTTCGCCGAAATGGCGCACCACGGGCGGTAGAACCAGGAAACCGAGGATTGTGATCGCGGCAAGGATTCCGGCCGTCCACTTCGCCGCCCGCAGCACGCGCGGCGACCCGATCCTCCGCCACGCCCGTGCGCCCGTCTCCGTCATATGCGTTCTCCACATGTCATCGGCCGCGATCATGCCACTGCCCGCTAAATCTAGCAGCGGAATCATGGGCTGTGAATTGCCGGGTGCGGCCCCGGCGCGTATCCTGCGCCGCTTTCCACGTAGGGGCTCTCCGGTGCCTGAGCAGAAATTCGACGTCATCGTGATCGGCGCCGGTGCCGCCGGAATGATGTGCGCGGCGCAGGCCGGACAACGCGGGCGCCGGGTACTGATCATCGACCACGCGGCGAAACTCGCCGAGAAGATCCGCATTTCGGGCGGCGGCCGCTGCAACTTCACGAACCGGCGCGTCGGTCCCGAGAACTTCCTGACCCTCAACCCGCACTTCACGCGCTCGGCGCTCGCGCGCTACGGGCCGGCCGACTTCATCGCGCTCGTCGAAAGCCACGGTATCCGCTACCACGAGCGCGACCACGGGCAACTTTTCTGCGACGACTCGGCGCAGCAGATCATCGACATGCTGCACGGCGAATGCCGGGACGCCGGCGTGAGCTTCGCGATGCCGCTCGCAGTCGAAGCGGTCGCGCGGCTCGGCGACGACGGCGATCGGTTCGAGGTACGCGCCGGGGGGCGCGCGCTGCGCTGCCAGAGTCTCGTGATCGCGTCGGGGGGACTGTCGATCCCGAAGATCGGTGCAACGCCGTTCGGCTACCGCATCGCGGAGCAGTTCGGCCTCGAAGTCGTGCCGCCGCGGCCGGCGCTCGTGCCGCTGACCTTGCCTCCCGAGACGCTGCAGAAGTTCGCACCGCTCGCCGGCGCGTCGCTCGACATCGAGGCACGCTGCAACGGCGGCCGTTTCCGCGAGGCGGCGCTGATCACGCACCGGGGTCTGTCGGGCCCGGTGGTTCTGCAAGTATCGAGCTACTGGCAGGCGCAGGCGTATCGCGACGAAGACTGGGAAGCGGTGAGTTTCGACCTGCTGCCGGGCATCGACGCTCGTGCGTGGCTCGAAGCGCACGCCGGCGACAAGGGCCTGCTTGCGAACCTGCTCGCAGAACGACTTCCGCGTCGCTTCGCGCACGCGTGGTGCGCGTTGCACGGCTGGGAACGGCCGTTGAACCAGTTCCGCGCTGGCGAGCTGAACGCAATCGCCGCGACGCTTTGCGACTGGCAGATCGTTCCTTCCGGCACGCAGGGCTATGCGAAGGCGGAAGTGACTCTCGGCGGGGTCGATACGCGGGCGCTATCGTCGAAGACGATGGAGGCGACGCGCTGCCGCGGGCTCCATTTCGTCGGCGAAGTGATGGACGTCACCGGGCACCTCGGCGGTTTCAATTTCCAGTGGGCCTGGTCGTCGGGCCATGCCGCCGGACAATTCGTCTGAACGCGGAAACAGTTAAACGGCCAATGAAGCAAGCTTCACCATTCGTCGCGAGCGGTTGAGAGGCGCGCGCGCCAATGTGGCTTCGATGTGCCCAGCCGCCCCGAGGCATATTGCGGGTCACGGTCAAACAGGAAATTTGTTACACCGTTCGCGACGAGCGTGTCGAAGCATGTGGTCATGGCTTCGACACGCCTGTGCTCGGCGAAGCAGAAGGGATCTGCTCGAACGGCGTTCGAGCGCAAGGCTGATCCGGCGAGCGGATGGCGTACGCAAGCTAATGTGGGATATCGGACCGTTTGATACGAATCAAGGCCCCGAATGTGTGGATTCGGAGAATGAACCCACCTTAAGAGGAGGGCCGGACATGACTGGAATCGCCACGCTGATGACTCACGACCACCGCACCTGCGACGAATCCTTCGCGCGCGCCGAGACGGCCGCGTCGAAAAAGAAATGGCAGGAAGCGGGCAACGAACTCGCAAGCTTTATCGCCGCGCTGGAAACGCATTTCGAGGCTGAAGAGAAGATCCTCTTCCCGCGCTTCGAAGCCGTGACGGGCATGACGAGCGGCCCGACCCAGGTCATGCGCGGCGAGCACACCGAGATGCGCAGCGCGCTCGAGCGGATGAAGGATGCGCTCGAGCGGCAGGACGCCGACGATTATGCGGGCGAAGCCGAAACCCTGTTGATCCTCATGCAGCAGCACAACATGAAGGAAGAGAACATTCTTTACCCGATGTGCGACGCGCAACTCGCCGGCGAAAACCTTCCTCCGGTGCTCGCCGAAAAGCTCGGCAACCGGCAGGCTGCATGACCCAGATTGTTGACGGACGCGGCCTCGAGCCGCCCCAGCCCTTCGAGCTGGTGATGGAAGCGCTCGCCGATCTTCCGGCGGGCGGGAACCTCACCGTGCTGCTCGACCGAATGCCCTACCCGTTGTTCCGCATCCTCGACCGCGACGGCTACCGTCACAACAGCAGGATCCGCGACGACGGCGTGGTCGAAATCGAGATCGCCGCCCCATGACGACTGCAGACCTGAGCCTCAGCTACGAAGCGGCGCCGGCCTTTTCCGCGCCGCTCAGGTTTTTCATCACCGCGCCGCTGTTCGGGCTGATCGCGGGCCTGGTCCTGATCGGCGCGCCCGAACTGCTCGAATCGCGCTGGAGCGCCGGCGCGCTCGCGATCACGCACCTCATCGCCGTCGGCTTCATGCTCAACGTGATGTTCGGCGCGCTGTTCCAGATTCTTCCGGTGGTCGCCGGCGCCGTGATGCCGAATACGCCGACCATTTCTGGCCTGGTGCACCTCGGCCTCGCGACCGGCACCGCCAGCCTCGCGTGGGGCCTCGGCACCGGCTCGCCCCCGTTTCTCGTCACCGCGGTCGTCGTGCTCGGCACGACCTTCGCGATCTTTCTCGGCGCCGCGGCGTACGGCCTGTTGCGCACCCCGGTCGCGCAGGCGACACCGCGCGACCTGCGCCTCGCGCTGGCGGGCTTCGGCATCGCGGGCACGCTCGGGATACTCCTTGCGCTGACGCTCGCCCGCGGCTTCGCGCTGCCCTTGCCGCTGCTGGTGAAACTGCACGTCGGCTGGGCATGGCTGGGCGCGTCGGGCGTGTTGCTCGCCGCAGCGAGCTGGATCGTCGTGCCGATGTTCCAGATCACACCCAACTACCCCGAGAAGCTGACGCGTTACTGGGCGGTCGCGACCTGCGCCGGGCTCGCGCTGTGGAGCGTCGCGGTGCTGATGGAGCTCCCGCTCGTCGAACTGCCGCTCGCCGCGGCGCTTGCCGCACTGTCAGCGACTTACGCGATCACGACGGTCCGCCTGCAGACGAAGTCCCGGCGTTCGGTGCCCGACAACACGACCCGCGCGTTCCAGCTCTCGATGTCGTGCCTGGTCGCCGGGCTCGCGTGCGTGCTTCTCGCGCACCAGCTCGACTACGAGCTGTTGCCGATCCTCGCCGGCGTCCTGATCCTGCACGGCGGCTTCGTCAGCGCGATCATCGGCATGCTGTACAAGATCGTCCCGTTCCTCGCGTGGCTCCACCTGTCGCAGGAAGGGTTGAAGGCGCCGAACATGAAAAAGCTGCAACCGGACGCGCCGGTACGCCGGCATCTCGCCGCCCACGCGATCGCGCTCGCTGCGTTGCTCGTCGCCGCGATCAGCGGCAGTGACCTCCTCGGCCGGCTCGCGGGCGTGACCGTTGTCGTCGAGTTCGCGCTGCTGCTCGCGAACATGGTCAAGGTGCTCGGCGCGTACCGGACCGCTCGCGCTGCGTAACGCCGCGTTCCCATGGTCCCCGAGGGCCGCGGCGTTCGATCGCCGCAGCCCGGACGGGTCGGCGAAGAGTGCCCGCCGACGATCCCGGCATCGTCGGCGGATTTTTCCCTGCATCACCCGATGCGCGAAATCCCTGCGCACTGCACTACGCCGTCCCCCCGCATAGCCCCCTTCCGAGTCGTCGCAGTATCGTAGGTCGAGCCGAGCGATGTCAGCCGGGTCGGCTCGAGGTGCGTCCACGTCGGGCTTCAACTTCGGCGCAGCGCAACCGACGGCGAATCGCCCGCCTGCTCTCGTCCACCGCCCGGTGCGCGTGCACGCCTTCGGATTTCCTCGCCGTCGGCCTTCACCTGTCACTCACGCGGACGCTGCCCGCGACGGACCGAGTCCCGTCCGGCCCCCTCTTTCCCGAAAGCGATCATGGCCCGCACCTGTCCTCGCGCCCGACCTGATGCGCTGGATCCGTCCTCCCTTGCGCTGACCCCGTCGACGGCGCGACACGTAGTTCCATCATGGACTCCTTCCCCGATCCCGGTGCCGGCGACGGTTTCGCGCGCACGCTCTTGTCATCCGTCGCCCCGCCGCAGCCCGAATGACTAGTTCCAAATAACTAGTCCGTGAGAGTGGGTACTATCCCGCACCCCTGCTTTCGGCGAATGTTCGTCGCGATCCGCGAGGCATACGCTTCGCCTCGTCCTGGAGCCATCCGTGCTCCGTCCGGGAGGGGAAGAAAGATGGCCTCGTCGCGTCAGAAACAGTTTTCCGTGCTCGTCATGAGCACGACGGCGTTCACGATGTGTTTCGCCGCGTGGATGCTGTTCGCGGTGATCGGTATTCCGATCAAGGCCCAGCTCGGCCTCAACGAGACCCAGTTCGGTCTGCTCGCCGCGATGCCGGTGCTGACCGGCTCGCTGGTCCGTCTCCCGCTCGGGATGTTGACCGACAAACTCGGCGGGCGTGTCGTGTTCTTCGCGCTGATGCTCTCGACCGTCGCGCCAATCTGGCTGATCAGCCAGGCGACGGCGTACTGGCACTTCCTGCTCGCCGGCCTCTTCGTCGGCCTCGCCGGCGGCTCGTTCTCGGTCGGCATCGCTTACTGCGCGCGCTGGTTCGAGCGCAAGAACCAGGGGTTCGCGATGGGCGTGTTCGGTGCCGGCAACTCGGGCGCGGCGGTGACGAAGCTCGTCGCGCCGGCGCTCGTCGTCGCGTTCGGCTGGCAGTTCGTGCCGCAGGCCTTTGCGGTCGCGATGCTCGTGATCGCGCTCGCATTCTGGTTCTTCACTTACGACGATCCGTCGCACCGCGTGCATTCCGGCGTCACGTTCGCCGACCAGCTGCGCGTGCTGAAGGACCCGCGGGTGTGGAAGTACTGCCAGTACTACTCGATCGTGTTCGGCGGCTACGTCGGGCTCGCGCTGTGGATGACGAAGTACTACGTCGCCGAGTTCGGGCTCGGCCTCGAGACCGCAGCACTGCTAGCCGCCTGTTTCTCGCTGCCGGGCGGCGTGCTGCGCGCGGTCGGCGGCTGGTTCTCGGACCGCTACGGCGCGCACAAGGTCACCTGGTGGGTCATGTGGGTGTCGTGGGTGTGCCTGTTCCTGCTGTCCTACCCGCACACCGAGTTCACGGTGATGACCGTGTGGGGGCCAAAGACTTTCGCGATCCACCACAACATCTGGTTCTTCACGGTGCTGATGTTCACGGTGGGTGTCGCGTGGGCATTCGGCAAGGCGTCGGTGTTCAAGTACATCTCGGACGAGTTCCCGCACGAAATCGGCGCGGTGTCGGGAATCGTCGGCCTCGTCGGCGGCCTCGGCGGCTTCCTGCTGCCGATCCTGTTCGGCGCCCTGCTCGACCTCACCGGCGTGCGATCGAGCGCGTTCATGCTCCTCTACGGCGTCACCTGGGTGTCGCTGATCTGGATGTACTGGACCGAAGTCCGCCGCACCGACGTGATGCACGGCGCCCCCGCAGTGGCGACGAAGTAAGCCTCCTCCACCCGATTCCACCCACGCACCCTTTGAACTGGAGCAAATCGATGGCACCTGCAAACCTTCGCCCGATTCCGCCGGTCCCGAGCCCGGCCGGAGGACGCGTCGGCACCCAGCCGGGCGTACGTCCGCGCGGTCCGGACATCGCCGACTGGCGCCCCGAGGACGAACAGTTCTGGGCCCACACCGGCAAGTTCATCGCCAACCGCAACCTGTGGATCTCGATCCCGAGCCTGCTGTGCGGTTTCGCGGTGTGGCTGATGTGGGGAATCATCACGGTGCAGATGGCCAACGCGGGCTTCCCGTTCACCCCCGATCAGCTGTTCTCCATCGCGGCGATTTCGGGCCTGTCGGGCGCGACGTTGCGCATTCCCGCGTCCTTCTTCATCCGTATCTGCGGCGGACGCAACACCGTGTGGTTGACGACCGCGCTGCTGATCATCCCGGCGCTCGGCACCGGCATCGCGCTGCAGGACAAGAACACGCCGTTGTGGGTGTTCCAGCTGATGGCGCTCTTGTCGGGCATCGGCGGCGGCAACTTCGCCTGTTCGATGGCGAACATCAGCACCTTCTTCCCGAAGCGGCTCCAGGGCACGGCGCTGGGTCTGAATGCCGGCCTCGGCAACTTCGGCGTCACGACCTCGCAGATCCTGATCCCCGCGGTGATGACGCTGGGCCTGTTCGGCGCGCTGGGCGGCGACGCGATTCCGCTCACGAAGGATTCGGCGACGCTGATTGGCAAGATCGCCGCCGGCACGCCGACCTACGTGCAGAACGCCGGCTTCCTGTGGCTGCTGCTCCTCGTGCCGCTCGCGGTGGTCGGCTGGTTCGGCCTGAACAACCTCAAGGTCGTGTCGCCGAACACCGGCTCGACCGGCGCGGCGATGGGCCGCATCCTGCTGATGTACGGCATCGCCATCGCCGTCACCGGCATCGGCCTGTATCTCTACCTGCCCGCCCCGACCGGCTCCGGCCTGCTCGCCGGCAACGGCATGTGGATCGTGTTGCCGCTGGTGATCTTCGGCACGCTGTTCGCGCTGAAGGCGGTCGCCACCGGCGAGATGAAGACGAACCTGAACAAGCAGTTCGCCATCTTCGGCAACAAGCACACGTGGTCGATGACGGCGCTCTACGTCGTGACCTTCGGCTCGTTCATCGGCTTCTCGATGGCGCTGCCGCTGTCGATCACGGTGATCTTCGGCAACACGCACACCTTCGACGCGGCGACCAACGCCTGGGTGCATGCGAAGAACCCGAACGGCCCCTCCGCGCTGATGTACGCGTGGATCGGCCCCTTCGTCGGCGCGCTGATCCGTCCCGTGGGCGGCTGGATCTCGGACAAGCTCGGCGGCTCGATCGTCACGCAGGTGATCTCGGTCGTGCTCGTCGGTGCGTCCGCGGTGACCGGCTACGTGATGCATCTCGCGTATCAGTCGTCCACGCCCGAGAGCTACTTCCTCGTGTTCATGCTGCTCTTCATCCTGCTGTTCGCGGCTTCGGGTATCGGCAACGGCTCGACCTTCCGCACCATCGGTTTCGTCTTCGACCAGGACCAGCGCGGCCCCGCGCTCGGCTGGACCTCGGCGATCGCGGCCTACGGTTCCTTCATCGCGCCGGTCGTCATCGGCGGGCAGATCAAGGCCGGCACGCCGGAGAACGCGATGTACGGCTTCGCGGTGTTCTACGCCGCCTGCCTCGTCCTCAACTGGTGGTTCTACCTGCGCAAGAACGCCTACATCCAAAACCCCTGACCCCCACAGAGATTTTCAAGAACGAGTGCCCGCTGCCGGAACCGCTCCGGTGGCAGCCGCGGCCCGACGGCTGACGCCGTTTCCGCAGCGAAACCGGCAGAACCGGGCACGGACCGACAAGCAACGGATTGACAGGAGCAAGCAATGAGTCATTTTCTCGATCGACTGAAGTTCTTCGACCAGGTGAAGGACACTTTCGCCGGCGGGCACGGCATCGTTACTCATGAAGACCGCCAGTGGGAGGACGCATACCGCAACCGCTGGCGCCACGACAAGGTCGTGCGCTCGACGCACGGCGTGAACTGCACCGGCGGCTGTTCGTGGAAGATCTTCGTGAAGAACGGCCTGGTGTCGTTCGAGATGCAGCAGACGGACTATCCGCGCACCCGCGAGGACCTGCCGAACCACGAACCGCGCGGCTGCCAGCGCGGCGCCTCGTTCTCCTGGTACCTGTACTCGCCGCACCGCATCAAGCACCCGATGATCCGCGGGCGGCTGCTCGAGCTGTACCGCGCCGAGCGCAAGACCGGCAAGGATCCGGTCGAAGCGTGGGCGGCGATCCAGGCCGATAACACCAAGCGCGACAAGTACGTGAAGGTGCGCGGCCTCGGTGGCTTCGTGCGCACCGACTGGAAGGAAGTCAACGAGATCATCGCCGCGGCGAACATCTACACGATCAAGAAGTGGGGCCCGGACCGCATTTACGGTTTCTCGCCGATCCCCGCGATGTCGATGATTTCGTACGCGGCCGGCGCGCGCTACCTGTCGCTGATCGGCGCGGCCTGCGGCTCGTTCTACGACTGGTACTGCGACCTGCCCGCGGCGAGCCCGCAGACCTGGGGTGAGCAGACCGACGTGCCGGAAGCGGCCGACTGGTACAACTCGACCTACGTCATCATCACCGGCGCGAACCTGCCGATGACGCGCACGCCCGACGCGCACTTCGCGACCGAAGTCCGCTACAAGGGCACGAAGATCGTGTCGATGGCGCCCGACTACGCCGAGTACGTGAAGTTCGCGGACCTGTGGATGCCGGTCAAGCAAGGCACCGACGCCGCGGCCTTCCTGGCGATGGGCCACGTTGCGTTGAAGGAATACTTCATCGACCGCCAGGAGCCCTACTTCCAGGAGTACGCGCGCAAGTACACCGACCTGCCGATGCAGGTCATTCTGCGCGCGCACGACGGCGCGTTCGTGCCGGACCGCAACCTGCGGGCGGCCGACTTCGAGGGCAACCTCGGCGAAGCGAACAACCCCGATTGGAAGACGATCGTCGTCGACTCGCGTACCAACTCCTACGTCGCGCCGAACGGCTCGATCGGCTTCCGCTGGGGCGAGGAAGGCAAGTGGAACCTGCTGCCGAAGGACGCCGCGACGCAGCAGGAAATCGAAGCCGAGCTGTCCTGCATCGAGCGTCGTGACGAGGTCGTCTCGGTCGGCTTCCCGCATTTCCAGCCGGGCGAGCCCGGCCTGCTGTACCGCAACGTCCCGGCGCGCAAGCTGACGCTCGCCTCGGGCGAGACGGTCTATGTGACCTCCGTGTTCGACCTGCAGGTCGCGCAGTACGGCATCGACCGCGGGCTCGGCGGCGAGAACGTCGCCAAGTCCTACGACGATGCGACCGTCGCCTACACCCCCGCCTGGGCCGCGCGAGTGACCGGCGTGAAGGCTGCCGACATCGAGCGCACCGGCCGGGAGTTCGCGCAGAACGCGTCGAAGACCCGCGGCAAGTCGATGATCATCATGGGCGCCGCGATCAACCACTGGTACCACAACGACATGCAGTACCGGTCGATCATGAACCTGCTGCACATGTGCGGCTGCGTCGGCCAGAGCGGCGGCGGCTGGGCGCACTACGTCGGCCAGGAGAAGCTGCGTCCGCAGGCCGGCTGGGCGCCGATCGCGTTCGCGACCGACTGGCAGCGTCCCCCGCGTCACCAGAACTCGACGTCGTACTGGTACTTCCACACCGACCAATGGCGCTACGAGACGATTGACGCGGACGACCTGCTGCAGCCGGCGGCGAAGGGCAAGAACAAGGGCTACAAGCTCGCCGACTACAACGTCGCCGCGACGCGCATGGGCTGGCTGCCGTCGGCGCCGCACTTCAACCGCAACCCGCTCGAACTCGTCGCCGCCGCCGAGAAGGCCGGCGCGACCGACGAAGCCGGCGTCGCGAAGTACATCGTCGATGAGCTGAAGAGCGGCAAGCTCGACGTCGCGTTCGCCGACCCGGACGCCGAAGAGAACTGGCCGCGCAACCTCTTCGTGTGGCGCGCGAACCTGATCGGCTCGTCGGCGAAAGGCCACGAGTACTTCCTGAAGCACCTCCTCGGCGCGCAGAACGGCGTGCTGCAGGAAGGCGGCGACGGCAAGGGCACGAAGGAAGTGAAGTGGCGCGAGGAAGCGCCCGTCGGCAAGCTCGACCTGATGGTGGACATCAACTTCCGCCTGAACTCGACCGGTGCCTATTCCGACATCATCCTGCCGACCGCGACGTGGTACGAGAAGAACGACCTCAACACGACCGACATGCACCCGTTCATCCACCCGCTGTCGGAAGCGGTGACGCCGGGCTGGGAGTCGAAGTCGGACTGGCAGATCTTCCGCACGATCGCGAAGACCTTCTCGGAGCTTGCTGAGAAGCACCTCGGCGTCGTCAAGGACGTCGTCGCGCTGCCGATGCAGCACGACTCGCCGTTCGAGCTCGCGACCCCGCTGGGCGAGGTGCGCGACTGGAAGAAGGGCGAGTGCGAGCCGATCCCGGGCAAGACGATGCCGCTCCTGAAGCTCGTCGAGCGCGACTTCGTGAACACCTACAAGAAGTACATCGCGCTCGGCCCGCTGATGACGAAGCTCGGCAACAACGTCAAGGGCATCGACTGGAACACCGACCAGGAATACGAAGAGCTCAAGAAGTGCAACTACACCGTGAAGCTGCCGGGCATCTCGTTCGGCATGCCGTCGCTCGAAGAGGACATCTCGGTGTGCGACGCGGTGATGCGCATGGCGCCGGAGACCAACGGCGAGGTCGCGCACAAGTCGTGGTCGGCCCTGTCGAAGAAGACCGGCATCGACCACCATCACCTGTACGCCGGCCGTCACGAGGACAAGATCACCTTCCGCGACATCCAGGCCCAGCCGCGCAAGATCATCACCGCGCCGACCTGGTCCGGGATCGAGTCGGAGACCGTGAGCTACACCGCGGGCTACACCAACATCCACGAGCACATCCCGTTCCGCACGCTCACGGGCCGCGCGCACTTCTACCAGGATCACGAGTGGTTCCTCGACTTCGGCGAAGGCTTCTGCGCCTATCGTCCGCCGGTCGACATGAAGGCGCAGAACCTGATCCCGGATTCGGTCAGGAAGAAGCCGCACCTGACGCTGTCGTGGCTGACGCCGCACTCGAAGTGGGGCATCCATTCGTCCTACCAGGACAACTTGCGGATGCTGTCGCTGTTCCGCGGCGGCCCGTACGTGTGGGTGTCGGAAGACGACGCGAAGGAAATCGGCCTCAAGGACAACGACTGGGTCGAGGCGATCAACGCCAACGGCGCGACGATGGCGCGCGCGGTCGTGTCGCAGCGTGTGCCGCGCGGCGTCGCGCTGATGTACCACGCTCAGGAGAAGAACGTGAATGTCCCCGGCTCGCCCTCGACCGGCAAGCGCGGCGGCATCCTGAACTCGGTGACGCGCGTGATCGTCAAGCCCACGAACATGGTCGGCGGCTACGCGCAGCTCGCGTACAGCTTCAACTACTACGGCACGGTGGGCTGCCAGCGCGACGAGGTCGTCGTGCTGCACAAGATCGCGGACCAGGACATCGACTGGCTGGAGCGCCCGCTGACGCCGGAACGCGAGCAGCAGCGGAATCCGGTCGGGGTCGGACCCCGGTGATTCGGTAGCACGTAGGGCGGATGAGCCGCGTAGTCATCCGCCGCATGGGCCCACGGAAGCACATGCGGCGGAAGGCGCTTCGCGCTTCCCCCTACGGCCAACCGAGACGACCTCACCCGCATTCGGCCCACAAGGCAAAAGGAATTAGGAGAATCAAATGAAAATCCGCGCGCAATTCGCGATGGTGTTCAACCTCGACAAGTGCATCGGCTGCCACACCTGCTCGGTGACGTGCAAGAACGTCTGGTCGAACCGCAAGGGCATCGAGTACGCCTGGTTCAACAATGTCGAATCCAAGCCCGGCATCGGCTATCCGAAGAATTGGGAAGACCAGGAGAAGTGGAAAGGCGGCTGGGAAAAGGTCAACGGCAAGCTCGAGCTGAAGGCTGGCGGCAAGATTCGCAAGATGATCCAGATCTTCGCGAACCCGAACATGCCGCAGATCGACGACTACTACGAGCCCTTCACCTACGACTACGCGCGCCTGCAGAACGCGCCGCTGTCCGAAGCCGCGCCGACCGCGCGCCCGGTGTCCCAGATCACCGGCGAGAAGATGGACAAGATCACCTGGGGCCCGAACTGGGAAGACGACCTCGCCGGTGAATTCGCCGCGCGCGCCCAGGATTCCAACTTCGCGAACATGCAGAAGGAGATGTACAAGCAGTTCGAGAATACCTTCCACCTCTACCTGCCGCGCATCTGCAACCACTGCATCAACCCCGCCTGCGTTGCGTCCTGCCCGTCGGGCGCGATGTACAAGCGCGAGGAAGACGGCATCGTGCTCGCCGACCAGGACCGCTGCCGCGGCTGGCGGATGTGCATCTCCGGCTGCCCGTACAAGAAGGTGTTCTTCAACTGGGAATCGTCGAAGGCCGAGAAGTGCATCGGCTGCTACCCGCGCGTCGAGTCCGGCCTGCCCACGGTCTGTTCCGAATCCTGCGTCGGCCGCATCCGCTACAACGGCATCATCCTCTACGACGCCGACAAGCTGCTCGACGCCGCTTCGACCGATAACGAGCAGGATCTCTACAAGGCGCATCTGGACCTCTTCGTTGATCCGTACGACCCGAAGATCATCGAGCAGGCGATCAAGGACGGCGTGCCGCAGAGCTGGATCGACGCCGCACAGAAGTCGCCGATCTACAAGATGGCCGTCGAGTGGAAGATCGCCTTCCCGCTGCACCCCGAGTTCCGCACCCTGCCGATGATCTGGTACGTGCCGCCGCTCTCGCCGGTGCAGTCTCAGATCGACCAGAAGAAGCTGCCGACCGAAGCGGACGGCGTGATCCCGAAGGCCGAGGCGATGCGCCTGCCGGTGCAGTACCTCGCGAACCTCCTGACCGCCGGCAAGACCGAGTACATCACGACCGCGCTCAACCGCCTGCTCGCGATGCGCTCCTACATGCGCTCGGTGCACGTCGACGGCCAGCCCGATCTCGGCCCGCTCAAGCGCGCCGGCATCGATGAAAACATCGCGAAGGAGATGTACCGCTATCTGGCGATCGCGAACTACGAGGACCGCTTCGTCGTACCGACCGCGCACGAGGAGATCCGCCTCGACGACTACCACGCGTTCCAGGGGCAGAACGGTTTCACGTTCGGCGCCGACACGTCGAAGGGGCACGGGACCTTCTCGCTGTTCCCTGAGCGCCGCACGACGTCCGCCGAGCCGCGTCAGCCGGCCCCGGTCGCCGAACCCCGCGATTGAAGGAGACGACGATGAAAATTTTCCGCCTGCTATCGGTCCTGCTCGACTACCCGTCCGACGAGTTCCTCGCGTCGCTGCGCGAGTCGGCCGGCAAGAGCTCGTTCGCGTTCGTCGAAAGCCTCGACGAGGCCGACGCGTTCAGCGCGGTCGAACTGCAAACCATCGCGAGCTTCGTCACGACGCTGCTCGACGCCGACCCGATGGCCCTGCAAGGCGCGTACGTGCAGAACTTCGACCTTACCGCCGAGCACAGCCTGCATCTGACGCATCACATTTTCGGCGAGGAAAAGTCGCGCGGGCCGGCGCTGATCGACCTCGGCGAGTTCTACCGCAGCTACGGGCTGAAGGCCGACGAAAAGGAACTGCCGGACTACCTGCCGGTGATCCTCGAGTTCGTCTCGACGCTGTGGCTCGACGAGGCGCGCGTGTTCCTCGCCGACGTCGCGAAAGTGCTGAAGATGCTCGCCGACAACCTGGAAAAGTCCGACAGCATGTATGCACCGCTGATCCGGATCATCGAAAAACAGGGCAGCCTCGCCCGTCTGGCCGCCTGAGGAGACATTCATGAACCTGTTGAACTTCTTTTTCGGGGTCTATCCCTACATCGCGCTGACGATCTTCGTCGTCGGCAGCTGGGTCCGGTACGACAACGCGCAATACACGTGGAAGACCGACTCGACGCAGCTGCTGTCGAAGAACAACGTGTGGCTCGCGAGCAACCTGTTTCACGTCGGCATCCTGTCGATCTTCGCCGGGCATTTCGCCGGTCTCGTGCTGCCGCACGCCCTGTGGATCGCGCTCGGCGTGTCCGACATGGACCACCAGTGGCTCGCGATCATCGCCGGCAGCGTGTTCGGCACGATGTGCCTGATCGGCGGCGCGATCCTTTGGCTGCGCCGCATGTTCAACCCGCGGGTGCGCGCCGCGGGCCGCCGGATGGACGCGTTCATCCTCAGCTGGCTGATGCTCACGCTGCTCGTCGGGCTGTCGACGCTGCCGGTGTCGATCGGCCATGCGAACCACGGCAACCCCGACGTGATGCTCGCGCTGTCGGGCTGGGTGCAGAGCGTGCTGACGCTGCAGCCGCAACCGTCGCTGCTCGCCAACGTCGAGCCGGTGTTCCGGCTGCACATGTTCCTCGGCATGACCGTGTTCCTGCTGTTCCCCTTCACTCGCCTCGTGCACATCCTGACCGCGCCGGTCTCCTATGTCGGCCGCGCCTATCAGATCGTCCGCTCGAAGCGCCGCGTGAAGGCGACCGCATCGGCGTGAATGCCGATCGCCGGGCGGCAAACCTGCCGCCCGGCCTTGCTCCCGGTGCCGGTAGCAACGTAGTCTTGGCCCCTGCTCCAACCCGTCACACCCATGCTGCCAGCCCGTACCAGTATCGCGACGAAGATCACCGGCATCCTGCTGGTGTTCTTCCTCGTCGCGCTGACTGCGATCGGGCTGACGCTTTTCATGTCCTGGCATTTGCAGGGCGCCGCCGCCGCGATCAACGACGCCGGCAGCCTGCGGATGCGCGCGTACCGCATCGATCAGCTGCTGTCACGGGCGAACGCCAGCTCGCTCACCGAGCCGCTCGCGTTCGCCGAGCGGCTTCGGCGGGAGCTCGACGATTTCGAGCGGGTCCTGGACGAACTGCGGCGCGGCAATCCGCAACGGCCGCTTTTCATCCCGAAGGACGCCGGCATTCCCGGGGACGTCGAACGGATGGCGCAGTTCTGGGCGACGCAGATTCGTCCGGTGCTCGACGCGATCGTGCTCGAACCCGAGCCGGGCCGGCTGACGTCGAACCTCGTTGAATTCGATCGCACGGTAAAGACCTTCGTCAGCGGCATCAACGATGTCGTGCTGAAGATGGAACGCAGCTACGCGCGCAACACGGACATCCTGCGCGCGTCCCAGGTCTCGCTGATCGCGCTGGCCGTGATCGGTACGCTGATCCTGATCCGCTTCTTCTTCGTCCTCGTGATCCGACCGGTAACCGAGCTGCAGGACGGCATGAAGCGCATGGAACAGGACGACTTCAACGCGCGCGTGCCTGTCCTCGGGAGCGACGAATTCGGCGAGTTGTCCGAAGGTTTCAACCGCATGGCGGTGCACCTGCAAGGCCTCTACGCAACCCTCGAGGAGCGCGTCGCGGCGAAGACGCAGAGCCTCGCCGAAAAGAACCGCGAGCTCGAAATCCTCTACAGCATCGGCGGCTTCCTGCGCGAACCGAACGACGTCGACGGCCTGTGCCAGGGATTCCTCGAACGCGTGCAGGCGACCTTCGGCGCGCGTGCGAGTTCGGCACGGCTGCTCGACCAGAATTCGCAGAACCTATGCCTGACGGTGCAGTGCGGGCTCGACGAGAGTTTCATCATGCGCGAGGCGGTGCTCGACTGCGGCGACTGCGTCTGCGGCGAAGCGGCGCGCCGCGGCGCGTCGTTCGTCTGCGAGGTCGACCGTCCGACGGCGTTGATGACGCTCGGCGGCTGTCGGCTGGCCGGCTTCCGGGTCGTGTCCGCAACCGCGATCACCGCGGGCAAGCAGACTCTCGGCATCTACAACCTGTATTTCACCGACATGCGGCCGCTGTCCGACTCGGACCAGCTGCTGCTCGAGGCGCTCGGCCAGCAACTCGGCATCGCAATCGAGAACCAGCGCCTGCAGGCGAGCGGCCGTGAGCTCGCGGTGTCGGAAGAGCGCAACCTGCTTGCGCGCGAACTGCACGACTCGATCGCGCAAGGCCTCGCGTTCATGAACCTGCAGGTGCAGATGCTCGAGGACGCGCTCGACCGCAACGAACCGCGCGAAGCCCGCGACACGCTGGCGATGCTCCGTCAGGGCGTGCAGGAGAGCTACGACGACGTGCGCGAGCTGCTGGTGCATTTCCGTACGCGGGTCGAAAAGCAGGATCTGGGCATGGCGATCGCCGCGACGCTGCGGCGCCTCGCCGACCAGACCGGCATTGCGACCGACCTCAAGATCGAAGGCGACGCCGCGCCGCTCGACCCGGAGGCGGAAACGCAGATCCTCTACATCGTGCAGGAGGCGCTGTCGAACGTGCGCAAGCACGCGAACGCGCGTTCGGTAAAAGTCGCGCTGCGGCGCGGCGTCGAGGGGCTCCTCGTTACGGTGCGTGACGACGGCGTCGGCTTCGACGAAGCCGATCGGAGCACCGCCGCGCGGGAGGCGCACATCGGGCTGCAGATCATGCGGGAGCGGGCCGCACGCATCGGCAGCCAGTTCGCGGTAAGCTCTTCGCCCGGCAACGGAACCGAAGTCCGACTCGAACTCCCCCGCCTGTACAAGGAAATCCATTGATGCCAGATCCGATCCGCGTGCTTCTCGTCGACGACCATGCGCTCTTCCGCGGCGGCATCAAGTCGCTGTTGCAGCGCCACGCGGAGTTCGAGATCGTCGGCGAGGCGGGCGACGGCATG
This sequence comes from Aromatoleum sp., assembly GCF_032027225.1. Lineage (GTDB taxonomy): Bacteria > Pseudomonadota > Gammaproteobacteria > Burkholderiales > Rhodocyclaceae > Aromatoleum. The sequence continues at coordinate 28,948 of NZ_JAVSMM010000024.1, forward strand.
GAGGGCGTCAAGCGCGCCGGTCAGCTCAAGCCGGACGTCGTGCTGCTCGACCTGCACATGCCCGGACTGTCCGGTCGCGACGCTGCGGCGATGATGACCGAGGAGTCGCCCACGTCGCGCGTGCTGATGCTCACTGTGTCCGAGGACGCCGAGGATCTGATCGAAACGCTGCGCGCCGGCGCCTGCGGTTATCTGCTGAAGAACATCGAGGCCGAAACCCTGATCTCGGCGATCCACAAGGCCGTCGAAGGCGAATCGCTCATTTCGCCGCAGATGATGGGCAAGCTCCTGATGGGCGTGCGCGGCGAGCTGCAGCCCCGCGCGAATCCGGCGCAAACGGCCGTCGCGTCCGAACTCAACAAGCTGTCGCCGCGCGAGCGCGAGATCCTCGGCTTCATCGCCCGCGGTCAGAGCAACAAGGAGATCGCGCGCGAACTGCAACTCGCCGAGAGCACGGTGAAGATCCACGTCCAGAACATCCTGCGCAAGCTCAACCTCACAAGCCGCGTGCAGGCCGCGGTATTTGCGGTGGAACACGGAATCGTCCAGGATCCCGAAGCCTGACCCCGGGCCGACGGAGACCCCTTTGCCCCCCTCGACACCCTCGCGGACCGCGACGCTCGTCCGCACCGTGCTGCCGTTCGCGGCGATTCCGCCGCTCATGATCATGTTCGCGATGCGCGATCACCCCGAGGTCTACCGGCTCGACCCGCTGTCGGCGAACTGGGAATGGATCGCGCTGCTCGTGTTCGTCGCCGAACTCGCCACCGTGACCCTCGTCGCCGCCATGCTGCGCCTGACCGCACCCGCGCCCGAATCGCGCCCCTCGCCGGCGCAAGCCTACCTGCTCGCTGCCCGCACCGCGTCGCCGCTGTGGGCGTCGGCAATCGTCCTCGCGATTCCGAGCCTCGCGGCCCTCGTCGCGGCTCACCTGCTCGCGCACGCCGTCGCGCTGCGCTCGCTCCACCGCGACATCCGGAATCACTTGCGGATCGCCGACGACCTCGAGACGCTGCATGTCGCCTACATGGTGTACAGCGTCGCCGTCGTATTGTGGATCCCGCTGCTGCTGATGATCTTCGTGTCGCTGTCGCCGGCCTGAGCTTTGTACCATGTCCTGCCCGCCGGCATGGTTACAAGTCCCCTTCGACTACCGGGTTTCCTTAATCTTGGTCAAGGAGTCATGGGACCCGTTGACCTAAAGTCCCGCGTGCGCCCAATGCAACCCGTGCGCCACCTGTACGTAATCACAAGACGGTCCCGTCCTGCCGGCAAGGATGAGCGAGCGTCGATGAAGAAGCGATCACCTTGTAAAACGGAGTCGACTAAATGAGCCAGCACCAGGATCAAAAGCTTGACGGCCAGCCGGACGCGAGCCGTCGTAAGTTCCTCAACACCGCCGCGTTCGCCGGTCTCGCCGGCGCCGGCCTGTCCGTCGGCCTGTCCGCATGCAAGCAGGAACAGGCGCCCGCCCCGGCCCAGAACGCACCGGCCGCCGCGCCGACTGCTGCGGCCGGCGCGCACAAGATCGAAGTCCCCCCTGGTGAGCTCGACACGTACTACTCGTTCTCGAGCGGCGGCCACTCCGGTGACGTGCGGATCTACGGCCTGCCCTCGGGCCGTCAGCTGAAATCCATCCCGGTGTTCAACGTCGACTGCATGTCCGGCTGGGGCATCACGAACGAGTCGAAGGCGATCGTCGGCACGCGGCCTGATGGCCGCCTGAAGTACATCACGGGCGACACGCACCACGTGCATCCGTCGTACACCGACGGCACCTACGACGGCAAATACATCTTCGTCAACGACAAGATCCACAGCCGTCTCGCGCGCATCCGCCTCGACACGATGGAGTGCGACAAGATCACCGACCTGCCGAACGTCCAGGGCTTCCACGGAACCTTCCCGGACAAGCGCGACCCGGTCGACGCAGCGGTCAACCATACGACGCGCGTGTTCTGCGGCGCCGAATTCTCGATTCCGCTCCCGAACGACGGCCACGGCCTCGACGACACGGCGGCCTACCGTTCGCTCTTCACCTGCGTCGACGCCGAAACGATGCAAGTGCGCTGGCAAGTGCTGATCGACGGCAACTGCGACCTCGTCGCGACCTCGTACGACGGCAAGCTTGCCGCGACGAACCAGTACAACGTCGAAATGGGTATCCATTACCCCGAGATGATGGCGGGCGAATGGGACGCGTGCCTGTTCTTCAACGTCGCGCGCATCGAGGAAGCGGTCAAGGCCGGCAAGGTCACGCACATTGGCAGTTCGAAAGTCCCGGTCGTTGACGGTCGCAAGGAAGCGAACGCCGATCCGAAGACCGCTCTCACCTGCTACGTGCCGATCCCGAAGAACCCGCACGGCGTCAACACCAGCCCCGACGGCAAGTACTACGCCTGCTCGGGCAAGCTGTCGCCGACGGCCAGCCTCATTTCGCACGAACAGGTCCTGAAGTGGTTCGACGGCGAGCTCAAGGAGGCCCGCGAGGCGGTCGTCGCCGAGCCGGAAATCGGCCTCGGCCCGCTGCATACCGGCTTCGACAACAAGGGCAACGCCTACACGACGCTGTTCCTCGACAGCCAGATCGTCAAGTGGAACCTCGATGCGGCGATCAAGTCGTTCCAGGGCGACAAGACGGCGGTTCCCGTCGTTGATCGTCTCGACGTGCACTACCAGCCGGGCCACGGCTTCACGTCGATGGGTGAGACGAAGGAAGCCGACGGCCAGTACTTCATTTCCGACAACAAGTTCTCGAAGGACCGCTTCCTGCCGGTCGGGCCGCTGCATCCCGAGACGGCGCAGATGATCGACATCAGCGGCGACAAGATGGTGCTGCTTGCGGACCACTCGGTGACGTCGGAACCGCACGATTCGATCGTGATCCGCCGCGACATCATCAAGACGCGCCAGATCTACGACATGAACGACTTCCCGAACGCGGTGAAGGACCCGAAGGAGTCTGGCCTGACCCGCGAAGGCAACAAGGTCACGATCAAGCTGACGAGTCAGGCGCCGGCGTACAGCCTGCCGGAGTTCCGCGTCAAGAAGGGCGACGAGGTGACGATCATCCTGACCAACCACGACAAGGTCGAGGATCTGACGCACGGTTTCGCGATTCCGAAGCACGACATCAACTTCGCCGTCAGTCCGCAGGAGACGAAGTCGGTTACCTTCAAGGTCGACCAGCCGGGCGTCTACTGGTGCTACTGCACCCATTTCTGCCACGCGCTGCACCTCGAAATGCGCAGCCGCATGATTGTCGAGGCGTAAGCGGTCTCGCTTCCGTCTCGCAAGACCTGCCGGATCGACTTCGTTTCCGGCAGGTGCAACACCCGCCCCCTTACTGGGGGAAACCGATGGGGTGATCGTTTCGAGGGGCTGCGCGCCCCTCGTTTTTTTTGCTGTTTCAGAAGTCGCTAATGTATTAATTGACCAGGAACAATTACCCACCGGGTAGGGTTTTCTAGACTATTGCCACACCCGCAAACGGAACTGTGATGAACTTCCCGGCTGTATTTCGGAACATTCTTCTTTCCCTCGCGTTAGTGCTGCCCGCATCCGGGTCGCTCGCCGACGCGTACGAGGCGAAGCTCCCTGACCAACTCGGCACCGCCCCGCAGATGTGCGACTACGTGCCCTGCGGCGACGTGCTGCCCGGTGCAACATCCTTCTCGGAGCGCAAGGGACAGCCTCCGTACGTGGAAGGCTATGCGGACGAGAACGGTGCGAAGCGCAAACTCGGCTACGTGATGCTGTCGACCGACATCACCGACACGCCCGCGTATTCGGGCAAACCCGTGGTCACGCTGATCGGTATGGACCTGCAGGGCCACTTCACCGGCGTCAAGATCCTGAAGCACTCCGAGCCGATTCTGTTGCTCGGCATCCCCGAATCGGCGCTGATCAAGTTCAACGAGCAGTATCTGGGCAAGTTCGTCGGCAGCAACATCGAGGTCGGCGCCGCGCGCCCGGACGAGGACATCATCGGGCTCGACGCCATCACGGGTGCTACCGTCACCGTCATCGCCCAGAACCAGGTGATGATGACTTCGGGCACCGCCGTCGCGCGGCAGGTCGGGATCCTGAAGCCGACGATTCGCGAGCAGGCCAAGTTCATCGAAACCGGCGTCAAGGCGGACTGGGCGAAGCTCGTCGAGGACGGCAGCGTCAAGCGTCTCGTCGTGAAACCCGAGCAGGTAGGCCTTCCGCGCGGCTCCGAGCCGTTCGTCGAACTGTGGTTCGGGTACCTGAATCAGCCCGACATCGGTCGCGCCGTTCTCGGAGACGGTCCGTGGCGCAGCCTGATGAGCCGGCTCAAGGACGGCGAACATGCGCTGTTCGTGGTTCGCAGCGGCGGCCATGAATCCTTCAAGGGCTCGGGCTTTGTGCGCGGCGGTATCTACGACCGCGTGCAGGTGCGCCAGGGCGCCGACGCCTTCACGTTCCGCGATCTCGACTCCGTGAACCTGTACGGCCTCGCTGCTCCCGGCGCGCCGAAGTTCACCGAGTCCTCGATCTTCATCATTCGCTCGAAGTCGTTCTCGGCCGCCTATCCGTGGAAGTTCGTGTTCCTCGGCAACCGCATCGACCGTGCGACCGGTACGAAGAGCTTCACCAACTTCGACGAAGAGTACTGGCTGCCGGCAGCCTATCTCGAAGGCGGCCGACCCAAGGTCGTCAAGCCGGACGCGCCGTGGGTCCGCGTGTGGAAGACTCGCGCGGTCGAGATCGGGCTCTTCGCTGCGCTGCTCCTCGGCGTCGGCACTGCGTACGCGTTCCGCGACCGCCTCACGCGGCGTTCCACGCACAAGAACAAGTGGCCGGTCAATATCTTCAAATACACCGCGTGGGTCGTGAGCATCGGCTTCGTCGGCTTCGGACTGCTCGCGCAGCCGTCGATCACGCAGGTGCTGACCTGGTTCCACGCGCTGCTGTTCCAGTGGAAGTGGGAGCTGTTCCTGACCGACCCGTTCATCTTCCTGTTCTGGATCTTCATCATCGTCACGGTGTTCGTCTGGGGTCGCGGCCTTTTCTGCGGCTGGCTGTGCCCGTTCGGCTCGCTCTCCGAACTGCTGTACAAGCTCGGCAGCGTCGTCGGCCTGAAGCGCTTCCAGTTCCAGTTGTCGCGCAAATGGCACGACCGCCTGAAGTGGGTGAAGTACGCGGTGTTCTTCGGGTTGCTCGCGGTGTCGTTCTTCTCGATGGGACTTGCCGAGAAGCTTGCCGAGGTCGAGCCGTTCAAGACGACCTTCCTCGTCGGCCTGTTCAACCGCAGCTGGCCCTACACGTTGTTTGCAGCCGGCATTCTGGGACTGTCGATCTTCATCGAGCGGCCGTTCTGCAAGTACCTGTGCCCGCTCGGCGCGTCGCTCGCGATGCCTTCGACGTTCCGCTGGTTCGGTCTCGACCGCAAACAGAAATGCAATTCCTGCAAGGCATGCGAAGTGGCTTGCGGAGCGCAGGCGATCGACGCGAACGGACGTATCGACCAGCGTGAGTGCCTGCACTGCCTCGAATGCATGGTTCTCTACACTGACGAGCGCGCCTGCCCCGCACTGTCGCAGGAGCGCAAGCGCCGCACGAAGGCCGGCCTGCCGCTGACCCCGATCGGCAAGGACGGCTATTACATCCCGATCAAGCCGGCATCGGTTTCGGAAGCGAAATCCGCGGCCTGATCGCGACGAGATCTGGAGATTACGACAATGGTCAATCCGACAATGCCGACCGATCCGGCAACGCCCTACCCGCACCGGGACAGCGCGTTCGCGATCCTCGGCGCCGAAATCTGGGACCACCTGTGGCCGTGGAGCCGCAAGGGCTTTCAACGGCAGCGCGCCATCCAGGCCGCGAGCCTCGCGCTCGCGCTGGCGGCGAGCCTCGCATGGGTGCTCGCCGCGATGGGCGAGTTGCCCGCCGGGGCAGTGATCGGCTGGTGGTTCGGCTGGAGCGTCTTCGAAGTCGTCGTGCGCCTCGGTTCCAAGCCCTACGTCAAGGAAGGTCCGTGGTGGGGCCGGCGCTATCGTGTCGCGAACACGATGGACATGATCTGCTACGTCGGCTTCAAGAACCTGCTGATCGGTGCGACGCTGTTCCTCGCGTTCAAGTCGCTGGGCCTGCTTGTACTTTAGGCCGTGCCGATGCGCCATTCGCTGTTCAAACTCGCGCTGTGCGCGGCACTTCTCGTTCATGGCACGGTGCACGGCGCCACGCTGCGCGTCGCCCCCGGCGAGTCGATCCAGGCGGCGATCGAACGCGCGGCAACGGGCGATGTAATCGAAGTCGAACGCGGCCATTACGTCGAGAACCTGCTGATCGCGAAGCCGCTGACGCTGAAGGGAATCGACCGTCCGACGCTAAGCGGAGGGATGAAGGGCGATACGATCCGCGTCACCGGCGAGGACGTGATCATCGAGGGCCTGATCGTGCGCGATTCCGGCGATCACCTCGGCGAGCAGAACGCCGGCATCTACCTGCGGCCGGGCGCACACCGTGCGATCGTTCGCAACTGCGAGCTCACGTACAACCTGTTCGGGCTTTGGATCGAAAAGGCGAACGACGTGTTGATCGAGAGCAACGTGATCACCGGCAAGCGCGACTACCGCTCCGCGCAGCGCGGCAACGGCATTCAGCTCTACAACACGACCGGCGCGCGCATCATCGGCAACCACATCAGCTTCGTGCGCGATGCGCTCTATGTCGATGTCTCGCACCGCGCCGTGTTCCGGGGCAATCGCCTGCACCACAGCCGCTACGGCACGCACTACATGAACTCCTACCACAACCTGTGGGAGGACAACGACGTCTATAGGAATCGCGGTGGCCTCGCGCTGATGGAGGTGCGCAATCAGGTGGTTCGCAACAACCGGGCCTGGGGCAACTCGGACCACGGCATCATGCTGCGGACGATTCAGGACTCGGTGATCGAGAACAACATCGTCGCCGGCAACCAGCGCGGTTTCTTCATCTACGACGCCGAGTACAACACACTGCGGGGCAATCTCGTCGTCGACAACATCGTCGGCGCGCACCTGTGGGCGGGGTCCAAGAACAACGTCGTCGAGCGCAACGATTTCATCAGCAATCGCGAGCAGGTCCGCTTCGTCGCTGCGCGTGACGAGCCCTGGGGCGTCAAGGAAGGCAATTACTGGAGCAACTATCTGGGCTGGGACCGCGACGGCGACGGCGTGGGGGACATACCGTACGAGGCGAACGATCTCGTCGACCGTCTTTCGTGGCAGCACCCGCTGATGAAACTGCTGCTCGCGAGCCCGGCCGTGCAGACTCTGCGCCTGGTCGGGCAGCAATTTCCGCTGCTGCGCGCGCCGAGCGTCGTCGACCCGAATCCGCTGATGCGACCGAAGCACGAACACTGGAGAAACTGGATTGGCAGGCACTTTCCCAGCCGCCGCTGAGCGTGGCACCGACGCCGTCGTCGCCGTGCGCGGTGCGACGAAACATTACGGGTCCGTCCGTGCCGTCGACGGCGTCGACCTCGACGTCGCTCGGGGCGAGCTTTTCGGGCTCATCGGACACAACGGGGCCGGCAAGAGCACGCTGTTCAAGATGATGCTCGGCCTCATCGCTGCGACCTCGGGCGACATCCGCATCGGCGGCGCCCCCGTGACCGGTAGCGGCTTCCGCGAAGTGCGGCGGACGGTTGGCTACCTGCCGGAAAACGTCGTCCTCTACGACAATCTCACCGGACTCGAAACCCTGCACTTCTTCGCCCGCCTGAAGCGCGTGCCAGCGAAGGAGTGCGGCGCAGCCCTCGAGCGGGTCGGCCTCGCGGCGGCCGCGAACCGGCGTGTGCGCGAGTATTCGAAAGGAATGCGTCAGCGTCTCGGCTTCGCGCAGGCCCTGCTCGGACGGCCGCGGATCCTGTTCCTCGACGAACCGACGACCGGCCTCGACCCCGAGGCGATCCGCGAGTTCTACCTGATCCTGCGCGGCCTCAAGGCCGACGGCGTGACGATGATCCTGACTTCGCACATCCTCGCGGAGATCCAGGAACGGGTCGACCGACTCGCGATCATGGCGGCGGGCAAAGTGCAGGCCACGGGCACTGTCCAGGCGCTACGCGAACAGATGGATCTGCCGCTGTGGTTCCGCGTGCGGCTCGCGCCGCCGGATTTCGAAAGCGTCCGCGCGGCGCTGTGCGAACTGCCGGTGCTCGCGGTTGAAGCGCGCGAGGACCACGTCGCCGTGCAGTGCCGGCGAGACCAGAAGATGGTGGTGATGCAGGCCCTCGCCTCGCTCGGCGAAAAGATGGTCGACCTCCACGTTCACGAACCATCGCTCGAAGACGTGTTCTTCGGTTTCTCGGACTAGAAGCATGGACCCGCGACAAATCGGCACGATCGCCGCCAAGGAATTCTGGGACCGCATCCGCAACCGCTGGGTGCTCGCCGTCGCGCTGGTGTTCACAGCGTTTGCGCTCGTCATCGCCTACTTCGGCGCGGCACAGCAGGGCACCGTCGGCTTCCGCTCGATCGAGGTTACGATCGCGAGCCTCGTCAGCCTCGTGATCTACCTGATCCCGTTGATTGCGCTGGTGCTCGGCTTCGATGCGATCGTCGGCGAGCGCGAACGGGGCTCGCTCGACCTGTTGCTGTCGATGCCGATCACCCGCCCCGAACTGCTGCTCGGGAAGTATTTCGGACTCGCCGCGGCGCTCGCCTTTTCGACCGTCGTCGGCTTCGGCCTCGTCGCGATCGTCCTGTCGGCGCAACTCGATCTCACCGCCCTCTTCCACTTCTTCGGCTTCGTCGGTAGCTCGGTGCTCCTCGGCATGGCGTTCCTGAGCATTGCGGTGATGCTGTCGGTGTTCGCCTCCGACCGCACGCGCGCGTCGGGCCTCGCGATCGCCACCTGGTTCTTCTTCGTGCTGGTGTTCGACCTGCTGCTGCTCGGCGTACTCGTCGTCACCGGCGGCAGCTACGGCGGCGACGCTCTTCCATACCTGCTATTGCTCAATCCGGCGGACGTCTTCCGGATTCTCAACATCTTCACGCTCGACGACGTCCGGACGCTGTACGGACTCGCGACTGTTTTCCCCCGCGCGCTGGCGGAGCCGTGGCTGCTCACCCTGGTGATGCTCGCGTGGATCGTGGCACCGCTCGGTGTCGCCAGTTGGAGATTTCGCAAATGAACGCTCGACTCGAATCGAGGCCGCAGTCCCGAATGAATCCCCTGCGCAGCCCGCTTCTTCGCAACCTCCTCGTGATCTGCTTTGCGACGACGCTGCTCGCGGCATGCGGCAAGTCCGAACAGACTACGGCCCTGGTCCCGGTCGAAATCGACCGCAGCACTTCGTGCTCGCTCGACGGCATGCTGCTGGCCGACTATCCCGGCCCGAAAGCGCAGATCCACTATGCCGATCGACCGGAGCCCGAGTTCTTCTGCGACACGGTCGAGATGTTCTCCATCTACCTGAAGCCCGAACAGGTCCGCCCCGTGCGGGCGCTGTTCGTCCAGGACATGGGCAAGGCCGACTGGAATGAGCCGAAGAACAACTGGATCGATGCGAAGAACGCGTGGTACGTCCATGGGAGCTCCCGTCCCGGCTCCATGGGACCGACGATCGCGTCGTTCGCGTTCGAAGGCGACGCCCAGAAGTTTGCCGCCGAATACGGCGGCAAAGTGCTCGCGTTCGCCGACGTCACACCCGACCTGGCGGTGACGGACGGTGGCGTACTCCATGACCAGAGTATGTAAACATGCCCGTCTTCTACGAAAACTTCGAGCCCGACGACGCAGTCCAGCTCGAGCAGCTCTCCCGCCTGATCTATGAGCTGCGCGAGAACCGCGAGACGATACTCAAGAGCTACGGCGTAGCCGACGAAATCGCTCTGCTCGAAGGCATCTATACCGGAAAGCTCCCGGAGCATCCGGCGTACGAGCACTATCTCGGTGCGCGGATCCTTCACGACACACGCGAGACGGTTCGTGCGCTGCTCGCGGAATGCCTCAAGGAGATCGGCCGCAAATGAGCCTCCACATCGAACTCGCCGCGGCCGTCGACCAGGCGTTCGGGCAACGGCTCGCCCGACCTGCGGAGCAAAAGCAGGACGCGGTCGTCGTCGCCCTCGACAACGGAGTCACGCTGACAGTGCGCTACGCGGCGCCCGACGCGTACTCTCTGCGGTGGTCGTACGGCGATGCCGAAGCGGGCATCGACACTGCGCCGCTGCATCGCGAGCTCGCCACCTTTCCGAATCACCTCCACGACGCGAACGGTGCCCTGCGTCCTGACCCGGTCACCGGACCCGAGCACGCACCGACCGACAACGTGGTCAGACTGGTTCAGGCGCTGCTCGACGACCCGACGCTCGGGATCCTCGACAAGGGCTGAAGGGGCTCCGCCGATCGCGGCCCCTTTTCGCATTGATTCCGGTGAACATGTGCGCGTGACGGGCAATAGGACGATGCGGATTGCCGTCGAGCTTCACCGTGGCCGCGGCCGCGGTGAAACCGGAAACTAAGCGGACGCCTGAGCGCACCTCATACCCTTTTTGAATCTGCGCCCTTCGCGAGCGCCGTCGTACAAAAAAAACGGGAACCGCCGAAGGCGTTCCCGTTTTCTCGCTGGCCCCGCTGTTACGGCCCGGCTTCAGTGTGATCAGCTCGACTTCCCGACCATGTAATCCACGGCCGCCTTGACTTCGTCATCCGTCAGTGAGGCGCCGCCGCCACGCGGGGGCATCATGCCCTTCTGGCCAGTGAAGCCCTCGAGCGCGTGCTTGTAGAGCGTCTCCTTGCCCTGGGCGATACGCGGGCCCCAGTCGGCCTTGTCGCCAGGCTTCGGTGCCCCGGCAACCCCTGCCGCATGGCAAAGCGAGCAGACCTTGTTGAACACGCTCGCCCCGTTCGCGCTTGCGGTTCCTCCCGCCGCGGCGCCGGCCGCAGCGCCTCCGCTTGCTGCGCTATCCGGGGCTGCGGGCGCTGTCGTCGCCGGCTCTGCCGGGGTTGTCGGCTGCGCCGGGGCTGCAGGTGCTTCGGGAGCCGGAGCGGGCGCGGGCGACGTTTCGGGAGCGGTGGTTGCAGGCGCTGCAGGGGCCTCTGGCGCCTGGCTTTCCTTCTGTCCACATGCCGACAAAAGGACCGCAAGCGAGGCGGCCAGAACGAACGTGGTTTTTTTCATCGAAATCTCCTTTTATGCCGGGGTCAAATGAGCGATCTCCGGTGCGAACCGAAGATCATATTCACTGCGTTGGCACGTGAAATTGATGAGCGTCAAGTCAAAAAGTTCACTTTCGTTGCCGGGAATTACGGTTTAACCCGGAGCACGAACGACGATCCCCGGTAGTTCGGTGTGCTTTCCTTTCGGGAATTGACCTGCATCGTGGTTTCCGCACCCGCATCGACATAGCCTTACCGTTGATTCGACTCGACGCCCGAGACTTCAATGGCCCGTTCTCGCCCGGTACCGACGTACATTCCGCCCACGCAGGTGTTCGCGTCGGTCATCGCCGGCGCGCGCCTTTTCGCTCGCGCGCCGGCGATCAGCATGGCATTCTCCGCGGCATTCGCGATCATCGGCATTGTTCTGCTGACGGCGGTGATCCGCCTGGGCTTCGCCCCGATGACGGTCCCGCTGATCGGCGGGTTCATGCTCGTCGCGCCATCGCTGCTCGCCGGATTTTTCGCGATCGCACGGGCGATTGACGAAGGTCGGCGCCCGAGCGTTCGTGACATCAGCCGGGGCTTCCGGAACACCACGCGCGACCTCTGGGGCCTCCTGCTCGTGTGCGGGTTCCTGTTCGTGATCTGGATCACCGATGCAGGCATCCTGTACAGCTTCATGGTCGGGGGGCGGGACACCAGCGGCGCACTGTTCCCCCTCTCGGGAACCGTGCTGCGATACCACCTCGGCGCTGCGGTCGCCGGCGGATTTTTTGCGCTGATCGTGTTCTGCGTGACGGCTTACGCGGTGCCGCTGATCATCGACCGCCGCGAAAACCTCGTCGTCGCCGTCACCGCCAGTGTCCGGGCGGTGTTCCGCAGCTTCGCGGCAAACGTCCTGTGGGCCGCGTTGCTCGCCAGCCTGGTCATCGCCTCGATCATCGTCCCGCTCTTGCTGACAATCGTCCTCCCGATCACCGCATATGCGACCGAGTCGCTATATCGGGCGGTCTTCCCGCCCGAGAGCGGGAACATGGAGTGAGCGTCTGCGAGCTGCCGCCGTAGCGAAGACATCGGCTCCGCGAGCGCGGCTGCAGTGGAGAGGTGAAGTTTGTAAGGTGCTTCAACCCTTCAGCGCGTGTCGCCCCGAGGCCCCGTTCGACTTCCGGGATGCTGCCGACGCCCGCGCACGACGCTCGTCACCATCGTCACGATGAAGAGCAGCAGCGCGAACGCATTCGCGAGCGCGCCCTGCTGTCGCCACACGAAGTCGTCGCTGCCGTTGCCGAGCACCCGGAGCGCAAGCGACGCATGCAGGACGATCAAGGGCAGGTAGAACACCGGGTGGTAGGGAATCCGGACCTTCGCGACCGCCGGAAAGATGATCGGCGCGTGCCCGAACACCATCGAGAACACGAAGCCGAGCACGATCGCATGCAGCGCGGCATCGCGCATCGCGGCGTCGGGGACGAAGTTGCCCACGATCCCGAGCAGCGCGCCGATCGCGAGCCAGACATAACCCGCCAGCAGGCAGATTGCGATAAAGCGCGTGAGGCCCCGTTGCCGAGCGTTGTGCCGCGCGATGTCATACCGCAGCAGCCATGCGGACAGGGCGAGCAATCCGCAAGCGAAAACCCTGAGGCCCGCCCCTTCGGTCCAGTGGCTCGCCAGGGCTCCGGCCAGCAGGATGACGACGCTGGCGACGAAAAGCGGCGCTGCGGCCGGACGGGCTGGCAGGAAGCGGGTCAGTTCGAGCCGCTCGCCGGCAATCGTCAGCACGAGAAAGCCGAGCCACCACGGAATCGCCGCCTGGACGAGGCCGGTCGCAAGCCACACGAGGTTCCCGATGAGCCAGCTCGCCGCGCCCAGCGCGAGAACGACCGTAAACAACACGATCTGACGCTGCAACACCACGACGCTTCCGGCGAGAAGGGTCAGCCCGCCGCCGACGAAAAGCCACTGAGCGGCGATCGTCGGGAGGCCGCCGAGCAGCGTCAGTCCGCCGAGCCCCGCGAGCGCCGGCGCCAGGTAAGGCCAGAACCGCCCGAGCGCCACCGCGCGTTCGAGGCTGATGACCGTTCCGAAGAACGCCGCGATCATGAGCGCGCCATGGACGCCTGCCTGCGCCGAAGCAGGCGCCGGCACGTCGACGGCCAGCCGCGCGAGGCCGCCGAGCACACCGGCGAGCAAGGAAAGCATCGCGAGCGCGAGCAATGGGAAACGCGCGAGGGTACGGAGATTCATCGAATCTTGCGGTCGGTCGGTGAAGGATTTCACGTGGCCTTCAAGGGCGGCGTGAAGCGACGAGTGACGACGCGCGGCAGCGCGTGTGCCGGAAGACGGCTAGCGGTCGCGCTGCCAGCCGAAATGTTCGCGGGCTGCCTCGTTCATCATCCCGGGGTTCCAGGGCGGCTCCCATACGAGTTGCACGACGACGGGGATGTCCTCGGGAAGCGCCGCTTCGACCGCAGCGTTGATGTCGTCCATGATCATGTCGCCCATGGGACAAGCCGGAGACGTCATCGTCATCTCGATCAGCACCTGCCCCGCGCTCACGTCGATGCGATATACGAGCCCGAGGTCGACGATGTTGACGCCGACCTCCGGGTCGATGACTTGTCGCAGAATCGCCCGCACCGATTCGACATCGGGGACGGACGCAGAAGGGGTCGCCATGCTCATGCCTCGTTTTCGGAACCTCGAAGAGGCACTATTACCGCATGTTTCCGGAGGAGGCGCCACCCCGGGACACGATTCAATGCTTCTTGCTGCGCTTTCCCTTGACGACGACCGGAAGCGCGTCGAGAACCGCGACCTGCTCCGTCACGCTGCGTTCGGCGAGGAGCTTGAGTCCGGCGCGCAGCACTTCGGATTTCGACGCCAGCCGTCCGGCCTTGCCGAGCTCGACGCGCAGCGACTTGAGCTGATGATGCTCGCTCGCCGGGATCGAGAACGAATCACGGATGACCTTCCCGGCTTTCTCCTTTTTTTCGCTCGGCGTCGGAGCTTGCGGGGCGGCGGCCTTCCCGCCTCCCTTTTTCGTTTCGGGCGCCGCTTCTACCGCAGGAGCGGCGATCACGGCCGCGGCCGCCTTCTCAATCGCCTTCGACACGGCCTTCTTTCTCGGGACCGGTTTTGAAGGTTTGGCCACCGGCGCTTCCGCTGCGGCTGCTCGATCCACCGCGGGACGCTCGACCGTCTTCGACTTGCGAGCCGTCGTCGCCCGCCTGGATCGCGCGGACTCCTCCGAAACCGGCTGGGTCGGGACGGGAGCGACGGAGGCGACGGAGGCCGACGCCGGCGCAAGCGCAGCCGAGATCGCCACCGCAGGGTTCACTTCCGTCGGAACTACGGTCGCGACCGGGGCCGCGAGCCGTTCGACAGCGCCGCGTCTTCCTGCTTCAATGCGGCGCGAAGCGCCGAGCGGCTGTTCGTTCTTGTACTCATTTTCTATCTCCCTAATTGATTCAGAACCGCCGTTACGAGGCGGTCGACTTCGCCCTGCGCCGCTGCGGCAGCTTTCCCGAGGTCATACACTGAACCACCCCGAACAGCGGATTCCGCATAGGCGTTGCGCTGGGACAACGCGGCGCCGAGCACCGGCAGCGAGAATTCGCGCATTACATCGAGCACGTCGCCAGCGAGCACGGTGCGCGTCACGCGGTTCGGAACGAGGGCTCCGCGCAGCGCCGGACGCTCGCCCATGCGATTGACGATCAGCCTTTCGATCGCTCGCGTCGACCACAGGTCGGTGGGGCTCGGCACGACCGGTATCAGCGCGAGGTCGCATACGTCGAGCGCGGCGACCGTGTGCGAATGTTCGATCGAAGGCGGACAGTCGAGCACGACGAAATCATTGACCCGCTCGAGAGGGGCGAGGGCGCGACGGATCTGCGCCGCGTCACCGGCCAACCGCGCCAGCTCCATGACGGCCTTCGCGTCGGCCGATTCGATCCAGCGCGATGCGCTTTCCTGGGCGTCGAGATCGCCGACGCAGACCCGAAACCCGCGCAGCGCAAGGCCGGCGACGAGTTGCATCGTAAGGGTGGTCTTGCCCGAGCCCCCCTTCTGAGAGACCAGGGCGATGATGTTCGCTTTGCCCATCGTCGATCCATTGGGTAATAACTTATTATTCTATCGCTCGATCCGTCCCGCAAGCGGCGTCACCTCACTTTGGATGAAGAAGGCCCTTTGCACGTCACGCGCCGGTAACTTCGCGCGCCCATACTCGGCGTCGGAACATGGTCGAGGTCGGGGCAAGCGGCGGAAATCGAATCCCTGCCGAACCCGGGTCGCTAATGCTCGTTAACCTTCACGCGATCCCGGCGCCCGACGCCGACTGCCGCAAACAGGCCTTCGCGCCGACCGGTGCGGTTTCGCCGAATCGCCGGTGCCTGGCTGATCAACTGTGGAGAATCGCCATGGATCCCATCCTGCTTGCCGAACACCGGGCGGCCGACGACCCGGATTTCGCCGCCCTGCTCTCCGAGTTCCTCGCCGCGCTCGAACATCACGGAAATTTCGATCTCGGACGCCTCTACGAGATCTCGTACGACGATTTCGAGATCCTTCTCGGTGTTCTCTACCGCTGGCGCCTCCAGCGGTTTTGCCCGGACGTCTTGCGCCGCCTCCGCCCGCAGCACGAAAACAATCCCTTGCCAAGCTGAATACGGCTGTCAGCAGTCGGCCCCGCCTTCGTCACCGTCAATTCGCCTGAAGCCAAAATGGAAAAGGGCGACGTCGTCGCCTCGCTCGGTCAGCTCCAGTTGCTGCGTCCCGCACGGGTCCGCAGCGCGCTCGTGGCGAACGACCGTCTCAAGCTCTACCTGACGGTCCTCCAGGCGGCCCTTGCGCACGCCGACAAGCCCTCCGCCGCCCGCCTGGACTTGTCGCGCGAGTTCGCTGCCGCCCAGGTCAAGGCGCCCTGGCTGCAGGATCTGCCCGCGAATGCTTATCGGGACGGGAACATCCTTCACGTACCCGACCTTCCGCGGGCCGCTTCGCTGCTGCGCGAGGACCTCGCCGTCATGGCGCGCCCGCTCGTCGAGGGTGACCGGACGCCGTCGCCGGAACTCGCCCCGCGCGTCGCGCGCTGGTCCGTCTGGCTCGAGCAACTGACCGGTGACGGACTCGGGCCGGACGAGATGCACGCCCTCACGAACGGAAATCGCCACGGCGACGAGGACAGCTTCCATCTGCTCGTGATGGACCTTCACAAGGCGCTGAATCGTCTCGCCGCGGAGCTTTCGGACGAGACGATCGACGGCGCCCACGTCTGGTCGTTGGGTGAGGAGGACCGGGTCCGCGTAGCCGCCTTCATGCGCGGCATCAATCGCACGCGCGACCTGAAGCTGAACCACCCGGGACTCGATACCGCGGCGATGCGGGATGGCGCGCGGCTGTTGTTGCAGAACGATATCGGGACCAACGACGCGCACGTGCTCGTCATCCAGGTCGAGGATACCCGCGTCGCGTTGACGTACTCCGATCTTCACCGCCGACGGTTTCGATTCTTCCAGTCGATGCTCGCGGAACTCGGCGCGCAGTGGTCGGCCCCCGTGTTGCGCAGCACCGAAGGACTCAACGCAGGAGACGCCTTCGAAGTCGGCACCGCGACGTTCGACTGCGGCGACGAAGATGCGCTTCGCGAGACCCTGGAGTCGCTCGGCGCGCGGATCGTGTTTCTCATCGACTGGAACCGTGCGCGCAAGCGTCTCGAACTGCTCGTCACGAAAGCCGACGCGCTCGCCGTGCTCGCCGAAGGAGCACGGCGCGAAGTCGGGCACATGGGATGGCTCGCATGTGGCGGCGAGCGGCTCGTCTTCGGCGCGATGCAGGCGCTCGGCCCGGACTATTTCCAGATCGGCGACCGGCCCGACCAAGTGCTGGGCAGCGATCAGGCGCGCGAATTCCTGGTGCAGGTGCTGTCGGTGCCGTTCGCGAGCGCCAGTCCGCCTCGATGGTCGCCGATGACACCCGCCTGCTGCTGGTGCGGCGCATGCATCCGCGCGACGAGTTCGATCTGCTCAATGAGCACGCGGCCTACTGTCACGCGCTCGCCGAAGCGCTGCGGGACGGGCTCGCCCACGGGGTCGAGCGCGATCGCAACGCCGCGGAGAAGCTCGCGGCGCGTGCGAAGGAATGGGAACATCAGGCGGACCAGCTCGTGACTCGTGCGCGGACCTGGGCCGAGCAGCATCAGCGCTGGCAGCCGTTCGCGACGCTGATCGAGGGCGCCGACGATGTGGCCGATGCGCTCGAGGAGGCGGCCTTCCTGCTTACGCTTATCGCCGACGATCATCACAAGGGCTGGCACGGCGAAGTGCGTCGGGTCATGCAGGCGCTGGCCGATGCGGTGCTCGCCGCCACCCAGGATCACGTCAGGGCGCTCGCGATCGCCGGTGCACTCGACGATAAGAGCAATGCCGAGGACCAGGAGGACTTCGTCGCCGCGCTGTGGCGGGTGCTGAACGCGATCCGGTGCGCCGGTGTCGATGCCGGGGATGCTCGAAACGGTCCTCGACATCGGACTCACCGACGACACCCTTCCAGGATTCGTGCAGCTCACCGGAAATCCTCGCCTCGCGTGGGATGCCTATCGCCGCCTCGTCGCCGGTTACGGTGAAGTCGTCGCCGGCATCGATTCGGCCTGTTTCGAAGCCGATCTGCGGACGATCACCGGCAAGGCGGAGGAGCGGGAGTTCGATTTCGCCGAGCTCCGCGCCCTCACGCGACTGCATCTCGCCACCTACGCGCGCGAAGCGGGCCAGCCCTTTCCGCAGGATCCGCAAGTGCAGCTCGAGGCCGCGATCGACGCCGTGTTCGCGTCCTGGAACAGCGCCAAGGCGCAGGCCTACCGCCGGATGCACGACTTGTCGTCCACGCTGGGCACGGCGGTCACCGTGCAGCAGATGGTGTTCGGCAACGCGGGCGGAATGTCGGGTGCCGGCGTCGGCTTCACCCGCAATCCGAGCACGGGCGAGCCCTCGCCGTGGGTCGACTTCCTCTTCAACGCGCAAGGTGAAGATGTGGTCGGCGGGCGCCGCTCGGCTGCCGGGCATGAGGAACTCGCGGCGGTCGCGCCAAGGGTGTGGGAATCCCTGTCGGGCATCGCGGACCGGCTCGAGCATGCGTTCGGCGACATGCAGGATTTCGAGTTCACGGTGCTGGATGGCCGGCTGTATCTGCTGCAGACCCGCAGTGGCAAGCGCACGCCGCAGGCGGCCGCCCGCATCGCGCTCGACCTGCACGACGCCGGCGTCATCTCGAAAGACACGGCCCGGGAACGCACCGTCGGACTCGACGCGAAGCGGCTCGCGCAGCGAACCGTCGTCGCCCGGGACGGCAAAGCGCTCGCGCCGCTGACGCGCGCGACGTCGGCCGCAACGGGGTCGCGTGCGGCGAAGTCGTGCTGAGCGAATCACGCGCACGGGAAAGGCACGCCGCCGGCGTCCCGCTCGTGCTTGTCCGTGCACACGCCGACACCCACGACATCGATGCCCTCGCCCTGTCCGACGGACTTCTTACGCGCCAGGGTGCGCGCACCTCGCATGCGGCGGTCGTAGCACGACAGCTGGGCAAGGTGTGTCTCGTCGGCTGCGACGCGCTCGTGATCGACGAGGCGGAACGGTCCATCCGATTCGGGACCACCGTGCTGAGCGAAGGCGACCTCGTCACCATCGATGGCAATGACGGTGCGATCTACGGCGGTGAGATGCGCGTCGAAGAGCGCGTGCCGCACGAACTCGTCGCACGCCTCGCACGGCTCGCGGCGGACGAAGCCTGAGTCTCGCTGGCAGTTCGAGCTGCCGCTGCCGACACGGTTGTCGCCCGGGCCTGCACCCCCTACGCTCGAGCGGGACTGCCGGTCGAGGCCCTGACATGCTGTTGCAACCATACCTGCTTACAGTAGCGGCTGTTGCCACCGCCATTCCGACCGCGATGAATACCCAGACCGATCCCGCACTGCCTGTCGAGCCGCTGCGTTATCATACGCACAGCCCCGGCGGCCTGTTTCGCCCCATCACTTTCGGTTTCGTCACCCCGAGGATGTGCTCGGGGATTCTCGAAGAGCGCCACCGCATCCTGAACCTCGTTCCGCGATCACGTCTGGCCGAACAAGTCGTGCTGTTCGGGCGCTACGACCCGCAACAGAGCGCGGAACGCTTCCAGGCCCTTCTGCGGCCCTTCCTCATCGACTCGGCCAAACTCCAGATGGCGTGATCGTCACCCCCGCGGGCATCCACGGCCTGCCCGCCGGGGCATTCGCCTGCCCCGAGCGCGTTCCCCGGCAACCTGCCATTTCCGCTGCCAAATCGGCCGTACGGAGCGACGCGATGTCGCTCCGCTTCGCGAGGCGACATGCGCCGGGTCCGCGATCCGTGGCGCCCCTTCATCGGCGAGCAACAAACAGCGAATAGCGTAGCGGACGCGTTTACCGCGTGCCGATTCCATCGTCACGTTCCCTCCCGCAATCCGCTGTTCTTACGTCGAGGAGCTCAACGTGCGCATGACTCTGAACGACCTGATGTTGCTCACCGCCCTTGCCACCGCGTCGCCCGCGACCTCGTTCGCCGGCCAGGGCGCGGAATCCGGAGCGAACTACAACCGGGGCGGCGACAGCATCCAGCTGGGTCCCCGCCCCTTCTTTCTGGTGAACGACATGGCGGACAGCGCCCTTCGGCAGACGCTGCTCGCCTGCTCCGATGGGCCGTTCAAGCGCAGTGACTTTTCCATCGGCTACCGCGGCGCGCCATTGCAGTTTCCCGAGCACACTCGCGAATCCTACGAGGCTGCCGCGCGAATGGGCGCCGGCATCGTTGAATGCGACGTCGTCTTCACGAAGGACAAGGAACTCGTCTGCCGTCATGCGCAGAACGACCTCCATTCGACGACGAACATCCTCGCGATTCCCGAACTTTCGGCCAAATGCACGCGCCCCTTCACGCCGGCGATCTTCGCCCCGGACGGCAAGCTCCTGACGCCCGCGAATGCCGAGTGCCGGACGAGCGACATCACGCTCGCGGAATTCAGGATGCTGCGCGGCAAGATGGACGCGTCGAACCCGCGGGCGCGGACCGTCGAGGAATACATGGGCGGGACGGCCAACTGGCGCACCGACCTTTATGCCGGCCCGACGAGCGGCACGCTGATGACGCACAAGGAGAGCATCGCGTTGTTCGAGCAGATGGGCGTCAAGATGACGCCCGAGCTCAAGAGTCCGGCAATGCCGATGCCGTTCGACGGCTTCACGCAACAGGCGTACGCGCAGAAGATGATCGACGAGTACAAGGCGGCCGGCGTGTCGCCGCGCAAGGTATGGCCCCAGTCCTTCGACCAGCGCGACGTGCTGTACTGGATCGCGAAGGAACCCGCGTTCGGCGAGCAGGCGGTCTATCTCGACGACGCCGAAACGGAAGCCGACCTGCCCGCAGCGGACGAACTGGCGGCCTACAAGGCAGTCGGCATCAACATCGTCGCGCCGCCGATCTTCGCGCTGCTCGCGGAGGGCGCGTCGGGCGACATCGTGGCGTCGGCTTATGCACGCGACGCGAAGGCGGCCGGTCTCGACATCATCGCGTGGACGCTGGAACGCTCGGGCGTGCTCGCCGACGGCAAAAACGGCTTCTACTACCAGAGCTTCGATTCGGCGGTCGATCGCGAAGGCGACATGCTGGAGGTGGTCCACGTCCTCGCCGACGAGGTCGGTGTTCGCGGCATCTTCAGCGACTGGCCTGCGACTGTCACCTACTACGCGAACTGCATGGGCCTGCGCTGACGGGGCGGTTCGACGACGAACGGGCGTGCGGCCTCCCGGTCTCGCGCGCCGGCGTCGGCCCTCGCTGCGCCTACTTCACCCTCACCTCTGCGCGAGACCGTACCGGCACGCAGCCGGTTCGCCGCCACCCCGGAGTTCCCCGATGCGCGCCACGTCCAAGCTCGTTGCCGCCGCCGTCACCCTTGCGATCACGCCCAGTGTGTTCGCCGCCTCACCGCTGTGCGGGGGCGCGATCCGTATCGGCGAAGGTGCCGCGGCGATTGTCACTGCAGTTGCCGATCGGGCGGTCGGCGATCGCTGTCTCGCGGACCTGATCGTGGACACCGCCGCCGAAGGCGCCCGCTACGCGAATCACGGTGAGTTCGTCGCCGAGCTGACGCGCCTCGTTGCCGGATGGCGGGCAAGCGACGTGATCGACTCGCGGGAAGCCGCGGTGCTGACGAACGCGGCCGCCCGGTCACAGGTCGGCAAGACCACGACGGTACGCGTAATCGCCTTCAACGATTTCCACGGCAACATCGACGGCGCGGGTTTGACGCTGCGCAGCGACGCCGATGGTCTCTTCGTGACGCTGCCGACCGGTGCCCGCAGCGGCGTTCCGGCGGGCGGCGCCGATTTCCTCGCCGGGCTCGTACGCCAGCTGCGGCAGGGCGCGCCGTACAGCGTGGTCGTCTCGGCGGGCGACCTGATCGGCGCAAGCCCGCTGAATTCCGCGCTGTTCCATGACGAGCCGACGATCGAGTCGATGAACCGCGTCGGCCTCGACTTCAACGCGGTCGGCAACCACGAGTTCGACGAAGGCAAGGACGAGCTGTTGCGCCTGCAGAACGGCGGCTGTCACCCGACCGACCCGAACTCGTGCCAGGGCGACAAGGTCGGCACTCCCTACCCGTTCGAAGGCGCCGCATTCGAGTTCCTCGCCGCAAACGTCGAGGACGGCGCGACGGGCACGACGCCGTTCCCGCCCTACGGCGTCCGCGAATTCGGCGACATCCGCGTTGCTTTCATCGGACTCACGCTGCGCGCCACGCCGTCGATCGTCACGCCATCGGGCATTGCCGGCCTCGAGTTCCGCGACGAGGCCGAAACGGTGAATGCGCTCGTGGCCGAGCTCAGGCGCGAGCGCGTCGAAGCGATCGTCGTGCTGGTGCATGAAGGCGGCTTCGCGCCGGGCAGCATCGACGGCTGCAGCGGCGCGGCCGGCCCGATTGTCGACATCGTCGCGAGACTCGACGACGCGGTCGATCTGGTCGTTTCGGGCCACACGCACCAGGCCTACAACTGCCGGCTGCCGAATGCCGCGGCGAGGGCCATCCCGGTTACGAGCGCAGGCGCTTTCGGTCGTCTGGTGACCAGCATCGATCTGACCCTCGACACCGACTCGCGCGATGTCGTCGCCGCACATATCGAAAACCGGCTCGTCGACCGGACGAACTTTCTCAATGCGGGAGAGCCGATCGCGCCGGCCGAAGACGTCGGTGCGATCATCGCGGCGTACAACGCCCTCACCGAGCCGATCGCCAGTCGCGTCATCGGCACGATCGCCGCAGACATCACGCGGACCGCGAACGCCGCTGGGGAATCGGCACTCGGCGACGTGATCGCCGACGCACAACTCCTCGCGACGTCTGCGGCCGAACGCGGCAGCGCGGTCGCAGCCTTCATGAATCCGGGGGGCATCCGCGCCGATCTCGTGCATGCGGCCAGTGGCGGCGAAGGGGACGGGCGCGTCACTTACGGCGAGGCATTCACCGTGCAGCCATTCGGCAACAGCCTCGTCGTCAAGACGCTCACCGGACAACAGGTCTACGACCTGCTCAACCAGCAATGGGCGCCGAACCAGCCGTCGGGCGGCCGCATTCTGCAGGTGTCGGAAGGCTTTTCGTATCGCCATCGCTTCACCCCGAACTCGAGTCCGCTCGGTGGCGATTACGTCTGCGACGGCTCGATTTCACTGAACGGCGTACCGATCGACAAGAGCGCGAGCTATCGCGTGGCGATGAACTCCTTTCTCGCCACCGGCGGCGACAACTTCGGCGTGTTCAACCTCGGGCGCGAATCCCTCGGCGGTGAACTCGACGTCGACGCGCTCGAAGCCTACTTCGCGACGCACGCGGCCGTATCGCCGGGGCCGCAGGACCGGATCCAGCGCGTGACTGCCTGCGACTGACGTCGCGCGGCGCACAGATCAGCGCGCGTTTCGTCGACGCCGAGGGGTCGGTCGCTCGAACATTCGCCCTGATCCGGACCCCGTCGGCAGACCTCCGCCGACCCGGGGTCGACGAGGCTTCGCCGGCCGAGACCCGCTCCCCCCGCACCAGGCGAAGGAGGGGCTGCCCCGCGGCACGCAACGTGCTCGCAGCGGACACCTCGGTCGACGTACCATTCGCGCCATCATGCATTCAGATCCGATTCTTCGCGCCGCACAACTCCTCTCCACCGCCGACGGCCTGCTGATCACGGCCGGGGCGGGCATGGGAGTCGATTCCGGTTTGCCCGACTTTCGAGGCACCGAGGGCTTCTGGAAAGCCTACCCCGCCCTCGCCCACGCCGGCACCAATTTCCAGGCGATCGCGAATCCTGCCGCATTCGATGCCGATCCAAAACGCGCCTGGGGTTTCTATGGGCATCGGCTCGCGCTGTACCGAAAAACCGTGCCCCATGCGGGCTTCGAGCTGCTTCGGGCGATGGCCGGCCGCCTGCCGCATGGCGCATTCGTCGTGACGAGCAACGTCGACGGCCAGTTCCAGAAGGCCGGCTTTGTCGAAGAGCGGATCCTGGAAATCCACGGCTCCATCCATCACCTGCAATGCTGCGGGAGATGCGATGAATCCCTGTGGTCCGCGAGCGGCATCGAACCCGAAACCGACGACGAACGCTGCGAATGGATCGGCAACACGCTCCCGCGATGCGGTCGCTGCGGCGGCCTCGCACGACCGAACATCCTGATGTTCGATGATGCTGCATGGGTCGATGCTCGCGCCGAAAAGCAGCACGAGCGCTTCGATGCTTGGTCGCAGAAGGTGGCCGCCCCGGTCGTGATCGAACTCGGCGCCGGCGTCGACCTGCCATCGATCCGTTGGATTGGCGAAGGCAGCGGCTGGCCACTGATCAGGATCAACCCGCGCCATGCGCAGACCCGGGGCAAGGCCGCCGTGAGTGTGCCCGTCGGAGCGCGGCAAGGCCTGGAACTCATCGCGAGGTCGTTCGCGCACCTCGCGGATGTCTTGTAAGCCGACTCCGCGACCCCGCCAGCGTCGTCCGTCAGGTTTTTTGCCCGCCCCTTCGATTCCCGTAGTGCCGGACGTGGAGCTCACGGATCGCGTCGGCGAACTCGGGGAATGGTCCGTCGACCGTGACATGTGGCGCAAGCTCCTGAATCGGTAGCGCCTTCACCGGCCCCGGCGGCACCCCGAGTTCCGCGAGCCATTCGGCGAACTGACCGGACGACGTGGCATAGACGATCCGGCCCAGCCCGACCCATGCATGCGCGGCGGCGCACATCGGGCAATGCTCGCCCGACGTATACACCGTCGCCTTCGCGCGCTCGTCCGGTGTCATGTTCGCCGCCGCCCAGCGCGCGAGTTCGAATTCCGGATGTCGCGTCGCATCGCCGCCGGAAACCCGGTTCCGGTCCTCGGCCAGCACCCGTCCGTCCGCGGCAACAAGCACCGAGCCGAAAGCCTCGTCCCCGGCCGCCAACGCCTCCGCCGCGAGTTCCACGCAGCGCCGCAGGTGCTGCAGATCCATGTCGTTCGCCATCTGTCCTCCTCCCCGATCGTGTTCCTCCGGGAAGGATAGACGACGAGTGCGGATGGCGATGCCGGTCGAACATCGCGCCGGCCTGGTCCCGTTCGCCGAAAAGCTCGACCTGCCAACGACCTCGGCCACTCGTGCCGGAGGTCGATGGCGTTCCGACCCGACCCGTTATTGAGCCTCGCGAATCGGCTGCCAGTCCGGGTGATCGAAATACCGGCCGTAATCATTCAGCGCCGCGACGATCGGCGCGACACCCTGATCCCGCGCCGTGCCCTCGGCCTTGCCGCCGAATCGGTCGGCGCCCAGCTGCAACTGGACGAGGAGCTCGTGCAGGACGCGGTCACCTTCGGGATCGAGCTTGCAATTCCCGACGATGTATTCGATCTGCTGATTCACCGCGGTACCGACCGCGGCGTAATGCCCATTGCCGAATTGGCCGGATCGGATCAGCGGAATGTAGGGCTCGAAGACCTTACGAATGGTCGTCATTCCCTGGCGCAGTGGCGCGTCGGTCGCGATCCGGTCGGCACCGACCGCGGTCGTCTGCGCTTGCCCGGCTGGCACTGTCGCGGCGGTCGCGGTTCCGGTCTCTGCGGCCGACGAAACGGGGATCGATCCGAACATCGCCAGTCCCGTGACGAGTGCAAAGGCGGAAAGATGAAATTTGGTGCGCGTCATGATTGTCTCCTCGTGCGACTGATGGATGGCCGGAGCTCGACCATGTGGCCATTCTCTGAGAGCCAGGCTGAACGGACACTGAAGGACCGATTCAGCCAATATTCAGAATTCGAGCGGACTTCGGGGGACGATATCTCCGCGTCAACTCCGGGACATTTCGGGACTTTCCCCACGAACGTGTTCCGCATCGCGCACCAATCGCGAGTAATCGGCCATTCGGGCCTACCTCCCGGGTGGTAACCACAGGTGAGAATTGCTGCTTCGTCCTCCCGACTCCCAGAATTCGTTTCGTCGCCCACCACATTTTCATTCTCCGGAACAACTCGGTTGTAGCGAAATTGCATTTCGCACCGGCATTTTATTGCCCTCGCCGGCGATCGACTCCGAAAACATCCGGAAAAGGGAATGTCGATTGCAATTGAAGGAGACCGGCGACCCGACATTTGTGAATGGAAATTTCCGCGCCGGGAGCATCAGGAATTCATCCGCTCGCGAGGAATTGACGAGCGGCGAGCGTTATTAGAACTGAAGGACAGGAGGAATAAGTTATTAGCTGTCGATACATCGCGTTTGAATAAGCGATAACCGGTTCACCCAGGCAGGATTTAATTCCCACGAGCACTCGAAAAGCTGAAGGAGTTCGGGTATGCGAAAAAACGAATTGAACGTGCGCCATCGCGCTTTGGGGTCGGATCTCGGAGGCGGAGCGTACAACGACATGGCCGTGCCATGGACGTACGCGACGGACGCGTTCGACGAAGTGGCAGCGACGCGCAATCGGATCGGTCTCTTCGACGTATCCGCGGTCCATACGGCCATCGTGTCGGGTCCCGACGCCGACCGCGTCGTGGATCACCTCGTCTCGTGTGACTGCCTGTCGATGGCGCCCGGCACCGGGCAAGTCGGAAGCGAACTCGACGACGCCGGCAGGATCGTCGACGACATCATCGTCCAGCGGGATGCAGCGGACACGTTCCGGCTGTGCCACGGCGGCGGCGCCACGCCGGCTAACCTCCTGGCGAGTGCGGAAGGCCGCAATGTCCAGGTCCGCTGGGACGACGATGTGAACCTCATCGCTGTGCAGGGACCGCGCACCCGCGCGGCGCTGCAGCCTCACTGCTCGCTCGATCTTTCGCGCCTGAAGTGGTTCGACCATGCGGAAGCGAAGCTTTTCGGCCGCGACGTGCGGATCTTTCTCGGCGGCTTTACCGGCGAATACGGCGTCGAGATCTACTGCCGCTCGGCGGACGCGCTGCATATCTGGGACGCGGTCGTAGAAGCAGGCGAGGTGCACGGGCTGATGCCCGGCTCCTGGACCGCGCTCAACGCGCTGCGCATCGAATCGGGTTTGCTGTTCTACCCACTCGACATGCCCGAGGGCGACACGACGCCGTGGGAGGTCGGCATGGGATGGACGGTTTCGACCAAGGGCGAATATCGCGGGAAGCAGGCTGTGCTCGCAGCCAAGGGCAAGGAGCGCTTCAAGCACGGCGGAATCTGGGTGAAACACAAGGCCGCGGTCGAGCCGGGAGCACGAATCCTTCTCGATGGGCAGGACGTCGGGATCGTCACCAGCCCGTCCTATAGCCAGCATTTGATGCAGTCGATCGCCCTCGCCCATCTGCAGCCCGCTGCGCAAGCGATCGGCACGGCAATCCAGGTACGCAATCCGGACGGAAGCGTGTTCGACGGCAAAGTCGTGCGCTGCCCCTTCTACGATCCGATGCGGGTTCGGGCTTCGGGCGGGAATTGAGCGTCGAAATGAATCCGTCACGAATATCCGGTTTCACGCGTTTCGTTTGTCTTGCCAGGTAGTCGGGAAAGTCGATTCACAGTCGAAGTCCACACCAAGGAGGTTCAGCAACCATGGCTCGCGATCCGAGATTTGACATCCTATTCACCCCGGTCCAGATTGGCTCGAAGACCATTCGCAATCGCTTCTATCAAGTGCCGCATTGCAACGGCGCGGGCACCAATCATCCCGGCATGAACATGGCCCACCGCGGAATCAAGGCCGAGGGCGGCTGGGGTGCGGTCAATACCGAGCAGTGCTCGATTCACCCCGAATGCGACGACACGCTGCGGATCACGGCCCGGATCTGGGATCAGGGCGACATGCGCAACCTGCGCGCAATGGTGGACCATGTTCACAGCCACGGTTCGCTCGCCGGTTGCGAACTGTTCTATGGCGGACCTCATGCGCCGGGGCTGGAGTCGCGCACGATCTCGCGCGGTCCGAGCCAGTACAACTCCGATTTCGCGACGGTGCCGGGCTGCCCCGGGTTCACCTACAACCACGAAGCGGACAAGGACGAACTCCTGCGCCTCCAGCAGCAATACGTGGACGCGGCGCTGCGCGCGCGCGACTCCGGATTCGATCTCATCAACGTGTATGGCGCCCACGCTTACGGGCCGATGCAGTGGCTCAACCCGTATTACAACCGCCGCACCGACGAATATGGCGGCAGCTTCCAGAACCGCGCGCGCTTCTGGATCGAAACGCTCGAAAAACTGAAAAAGGCCCTGAACGACGATTGCGCCCTCGTCACCCGCTGTGCAGTCGATACGCTATATGGCAACAAGGGCGTCGAAATCGGCGAGGACGGCCTGAAGTTCGTCGAGATGGCTTCGCCCTACCTCGATCTGTGGGACGTGAATATCGGCGACATCACCGAATGGGGCGAAGACGCGGGGCCGTCGCGCTTTTACCAGATCGGACACGAAAACGACTGGATCCGCTTCATCAAGCAGGCGACGAGCAAGCCGGTGGTCGGCGTCGGGCGCTATTACGATCCGGAGAAGATGCTGCAGGTGGTGTCGTCCGGCATCGTCGACATCATCGGCGCCGCGCGGCCGTCGATCGCCGATCCGTGGCTTCCGCGCAAGATCGACGAGGGGCGTGTCGACGATATCCGCACCTGCATCGGGTGTAACGTCTGCATCTCGCGCTGGGAGATGGGCGGCGTGCCGTTCATCTGCACGCAGAACGCGACGGCCGGCGAGGAATACCGCCGCGGATGGCACCCGGAGAAATTCGAGCCGGCAAAATCGGACCAGGACGTGCTGATCGTCGGCGCCGGCCCTGCCGGTTCGGAATGCGCCCGGGTGCTGATGGAGCGCGGCTACGTCGTTCACCTCGTCGACGCGCGCGACAAGATCGGCGGTTACGTGAATGAAGTCGCGACCCTGCCGGGTCTGGCGGAATGGAGCTACCACCGCGACTATCGCGAAACGCAACTGCAGAAGTTGACGAAGAAAAACAAGAATTGTCAGGTCGCCCTCGGCGTGAAACCGATGACGGCCGACGACATCCTTGCCTACGGCGCCGCGCGCGTCATCATCGCCACGGGCGCGAAATGGAGCACTACCGGCGTCAACCACCGTACGCACGAGCCGATTCCGGGTGCGGACGCGAATCTGCCGCACGTGCTGACGCCCGAGCAGGTCTTCGAAGGCAAGAAGCAGGTCGGCAAGCGGGTGATGATCGTCAACTACGATCCGTACTACATGGCCCCGAGCCTCGCCGAGAAGCTCGCCCGCGCGGGTCACGAGGTCACCGTTGCCACCGTCTGCGCGCTCGGTGCTTACATGGATTTCACCCTCGAAGGCGCGAACATGCAGCGGCTCATCCGTGAACTCGACATCAAGGTGCTTGGCGAAACCGGCTGCTCGCGGGTCGAGCCGGGACGGGTCGAGCTCTTCAACATCTGGGGCGAAGGCTACAAGCGCGAATTCAAGGGCACCGGCCAATTGCCGCGCAAGGCCAACGACACCCACCAATGGCACGACTGCGACACCGTGATCCTGGTCACTTCGCGACGCTCCGAAGACAAGCTGTATCGCGAATTGAAGGCGCGCAAGGATGAGTGGGCGAAAAACGGCATCACCGACGTATTCGTGATCGGAGACGCCGAGGCACCCCGGATCATCGCGGACGCGACTTTCGATGGCCACCGCCTGGCGCGCGAAATCGAAGACAAGGATCCGCAGCATCAGAAGCCGTACAAGCGCGAGCAGAAGGTGTGGGGCGTCGCCTACAACCCGGGCGAAAACCCCGAACTCGAGTGGCGGCTTTGATCGAAGTAATTCGTTTTCATAAGTAGTGCTCGATCTTGTGATCGAAGCACGGAACGGATCGCCGCGCGGGTAGCGCGGCGATCCGGTACAAATCAATTTCCCCACGACGTGAGCAAGAAACCGTCGGCCCGATCCTATACATGCGGTGTCCCTGCCGCCGTCGTAGAGGCGCCCTCTGAATCGTGCTTGGGTTGACTGTCCTGACGCTGAATTCCTGCGTCCTCTGTTTCGAGAAACAGCGCGCAGCATCCGTGTGGCAGAGCGAGCGGCCCCTAACAGGGTGTTGATTTACGATAAATCCTAGTATTGGCGGATATTTCAGGGCTGATATAATGAATCGCCCCGGGTTTCCTAGACGGTCCCGTTCTTCAAAAAATACTGCCGCTCGAACTCTACCGGCGAGAGCTGGTTGGTGAAACCGTGGCGTCGTCGTGGGTTGTAGAAGAGCTCGATGTAATCGAACACATCCGAGCGCGCCTGCGCCCGATCCGTGTAGATCTTTCGCTTGATCCGCTCGC
>NZ_JAVSMM010000025.1:0-51949 GCF_032027225.1 Aromatoleum sp.
CCCAATTGCCGTTGCACAATCGGCTGAAAAAGCAGCTGGAATCGTCATCAGGGCGGCTCAGGTCGGATCTTTTCAGCATCGATTTTTTTCCAGGCGGCCGGAAACCGAAGGTGAAGGCGGAATTTTCAACACCCTGCTAGCGCTGGCAGTTGGAAGCACAGCGACTTTCCGCCACCGGTCGGCAGGATCGCGAGCGTCGGCCGGCCGGCGAAGCCGTTTTCAACGATCGCCTGCTGCAGTGAGCGGCCATCGGCAGTGGTCGGTGTACTGCGGAAGCGGGTAATGCCCGGGAAGTAGCGTGGCAGCAAGGTTTCGAGGTCGTGCTGCTCCCGGCACCATGCGCAGCCCGGATCCGAGCAGGGCAGGTCACGCAGGGCGGCTATCGCTTCGCGCGCCTTGGGGAAGCTCAGGCTCACCCAAGGCGGAAGCACCGAATTGCCACCGGCCACGCGCAGCCATGCCAGCGCATAGGCCAGCGATTTGTGCCAAGCGGGATCGGGCAAGCAGTGTTCGATGAGCCAGCGTTCCCCGGTGATGCAGACCTTGCCCGCGGTCGCGCGCTGCCAAGCGGCGGCGGCTTCCAGGAGCGAAGGCTTCAGGGCACGACGCAGGGTTGCGAAGAAGTTCGCCACACCCTTGCCGTTCACTGGCGCCAGCAGGAAATGCAGGCACAGCACTTCGTCGGGATGCTCTGCCACACGCTGCAGCAAGGCTTCGTTCTGGTCGACGAAGAGCTCGTAGGCGAGCTCGGCGTCCCTCACCGGGTCGTTACGCGTGGTCGTGCATAGCTTGTAGTCCTTCACCAGCCGGTGATACGGGTTCTGCGGGAAGGCGACGGGCGAGAGTTCGAGCGTGTCGATGAGCGGCAGACGGTGCAGCGCAAGCTCGGGATGCAGCGCGGCCAACGCGGGCTGGTCGAAGGCGACGACGTTGTGACCGAGGACGAAGGCGGCACCTTCGGTCAGCGCATCGAGCCGGGAAACAAGCTTGGAATCCTTGCCGGAAAGCCTCAGCCGCGCGTCGAGATCGGGCCGGAACACGCCCAGCTCGCGCAGGGCCATGCGGTCCTGGCGAGCGGTTTCGATGTCGAGACACAGGCACCGCGCGCGCGGCGCGGCGGGCGGAACGGCCATGAGCAAATGGTTTGACGGAAATCGATGGGACCAATTTTGTCCGGATGTAAGCACATCGACGTCCGCATATGACATGAGCGGTCGAGGCCCGGGCAGAACGCAACGCGGTGGGTCACAGGATGAGCAGCGAACCGATCCCTTGGTCAAGCTCCATCGGACATGAATTCGCGTCCCGTCCGCTGCGGGAGCGGGCTCAAGCAGTACCTACATCACCGATTAATGATTTAGGATCCCGTCCAGCTTGCATCCGGCACCGGCGCGTGTCGACGTGCATACGGTCCGCCCTTTCCGGAGATCACACCTTGTCCGCCCTGTTCAGCAGCTTCAATCTGAAAGATGTCACCCTGCGCAATCGCATCGCCATTCCTCCCATGTGCCAGTACAGCGCCGTCGACGGCGTCGGCAACGACTGGCACTGGGGCCATTACAGCAGCCTCGGACGCGGCGGCGCCGGCCTCGTGATCGTCGAGGCGACCGCGGTGGCACCGGAAGGCCGGATCACCCCGGCGTGCCTCGGCCTCTGGAACGACGAACAGGCGCAAAGCCTCGCCCGCATCGCGGCCGCAATCAAGGCGGGCGGCGCCGTTCCCGGCATCCAGATCGGCCACGCGGGCCGCAAGGCGAGCGCGAACCGCCCGTGGGAAGGTGACGACCACATCCCCGATGGCGACGCCCGCGCATGGACGCCGCTGGCCCCCTCGGCCCTCGCCTTCGGCGCCCACCTGCCGAAGGTGCCGCGCGCGATGAGCGTTGACGATATCGCCCGCGTCCAAAGCGATTTCGTCGCTGCGGCACGGCGCGCGCGGGATGCCGGCTTCGAATGGCTCGAACTGCACTTTGCCCACGGTTACCTCGCGCAAAGCTTCTTCTCCGTCCACGCCAACCAGCGGACCGATCGATACGGCGGCGACTTCGCCGGACGCAGCCGTTTCCTGCTCGAAACGCTGGACGCAGTCCGCAAGGTGTGGCCGGAACGCCTGCCCCTCACGGCCCGCTTCGGCGTCATCGAATACGACGGCCGCGACGAGGAGACGCTGGCGGAGTCGATCGAACTCACTCGCGCCTTCCGCCGCGGCGGCCTTGACCTGCTCAACGTCAGCGTCGGGTTCTCCACGCCGGAGGCGCAGGTCCCGTGGGGTCCGGCCTTCCTCGCGCCGATTGCCGAACGCGTCCGCCGCGAGGCCGAACTGCCCGTCGCCGGGTCCTGGGGCATCGACGCGCCGGCCACGGCCAACCGGGTCGTTGCCGACCAGCAGATGGATCTCGTGATGATCGGCCGCGCGCATCTCGCCAATCCGCACTGGAGCTACCAGGCGGCCCTGCAACTGAAGGAAGAGAAACCGTCCTGGGTGCTGCCCGCCCCGTACGCGCACTGGCTGGCGAACTACCGCCCGAGCAACTGACCAATGTCCGGGTCAGCGCCAGCGTCATTCGCTTGCCCGGGCCTCTTCACGCAACGTCGAAACGCAAGCCAGAATCGGCGGGTGATCGGAGCCCAAATCCGGGCCGACGGCATGATCGATAATCGAGGGCAACGGTTCGCGGAGGCGGCTCGAGAAGGACGTCGTCATAGACACCTGCCACTGCCCCCATGGGAAGCGGGCGAAGCGGTTGCGGGAACACCCGGCCGGACCTGACCGATGAGTGGAGCGATGAGCAAGGCTTTCGACAGCGTCAAGCGGGGCTTCCGCCGCCATTGCCCTTGCAAGAGGCGAGAACCGGGCGTGAAGATGTATCGCCCTATTGCCCTCCCGCGGCCGACGTAAAAGCGTTACGGCAACGCGTTCATAAGTTCTGGACGACACACAGTAAGCAAGAGCACAGATTCGTCCGGCCCGAGGATATGAAAAAAGCCCTGATTTCATAAGAAAATCAGGGCTTTTTAGTATCTGGCGCGCCCGAGACGATTCGAACGTCCGACCCCTGCCTTCGGAGGGCAGTACTCTATCCAGCTGAGCTACGGGCGCCTTGGGAGATTGACGGGACCGACCCGCAATCGAGCGCGCAAGTCTATACCGGTTCGTACGCGAAGTCCATGCGTCACCGGTGTTGCTAGAACCGAGGCAGAGTGCCGATCTGCCGCGCGTGGATAACGCGCGGCAGCCTTAAGACGGGATGCGCAGTACCTGGCCGGGGTAGATCTTGTCGGGGTGCGTGAGCATCGGCTTGTTCGCTTCGAAGATCGCGTTGTACTTGTTCGCGTCGCCGTAGTACTTCTTCGCGATCGCCGACAGCGTGTCGCCGCTCGCGACCGTATGGAAGCGGCCTTCGGGTTCCTGGCTCGTCATGGTCATCCGGTCTTCGACCCGCTCGACGCCGCGCACGTTGCCGGCAGCGAGCAGGATCTTTTCCTTCGTCGCCTGGTCGGGTGCGGTTCCCGAGACGGTGACGACCGACGACGCGCCGTCGAAGCTCACGGCGAGATCGCCCGGGGCGAGGCCGAGGCTCGTGATGTATTTCTTGATCGCATCGGACGCTTTCGCGTTTGCATCGCCACCGCCGCCCGCGGTGCCTGCCGGCGCTGATGAAGGTTCGGACGCCTTCACGTCGCCGCCGCCGAAAAGCTTTTCCCCTGCATCCTTCACGAACGAAAAGATACCCATGCCTTCCTCCTGTCGTCTGAACGGATCCCGCTGAGCATAGTTCAGCCGCTTCGCGGCGCCGTCGCGCACGGACAACTGTTACAACACCGCCAGCTCGCCGCCACGGGACGATGGCAAATGTGGGAGCGCCGGCCGAGGGTATACTCGCCGCTCAACCCCCAACAAGAAAGGACATGGAAATGTCGAACCACCTCGTCAGCGCGAATCGGCAGCCGCGCATCCTGCCCCTCGTCGCGATCCTCGCGGTCGCAGCGATCGCGGGCTGCGGCAAGAAGGAGGCTGTCGATCCCGAGACGACCGCGACGCTGATCCAACCCGTCGCCAGGCTCGAATTGAAGGTCGTGAAGGTCGCGCCGGGCAGCCGCACGGGCGAGCAGATCTATACCAGCGTGTGCTCGAGCTGCCACGGCGCCGGGGTGCTGGGCGCACCGAAAACCGGCGACAGCGCAGCCTGGGCGCCGCGCATCGCGCAGGGCTTCGAGACGCTGGCGCACAATGCGATCAACGGCATCCGCGGCATGCCCCCGCGTGGTGGCGGCGCCGACCTGACCGATACCGAAGTGCAGCGGGCGGTCGCGTACCTCGCGAACAGCGCCGGCGCGAACTTCACCGAACCCCCGGTCCAGCAATAAATCTCGCCGACGGCGATGAGACGACAATGACGTTCGTCCCCTCAGCGGGATGAGGTTCCGATTGTCGCTGTCCGCATTCATCCTCCGTGTTGCGTTCGGCGCGGTCGTCGCGCTTGCGGCGGGCGCCCAGGCCGCGGAAGCGCCGGTGCGCATCGGCGTGCTCGCGTTTCTCGGCGACGACGCCGCAACGGCGGAGTGGTCGCCGGTCGTCGAGCGGCTCGCGGAGGCGCTGCCGGGACGCAGCGTCGAACTGCTCCAGTTCGATCACCTCGGGCTCGCGGCGTCGGCCGCGGCGGGGTCGATCGATTTCATCATCACGAACCCCGGCCACTACGTCGAACTCGAAGCCGCGATCGGCGCGAGCCGCATCCTGACGCTTGACGCCGCGCCGACGGGTTCGCCCGACCGCGCCATCGGCTCGGCCGTCATCGCATCGTCCGCACGCAGCGACTTGCGCACGCTCGAAGACCTGCGCGGCAAACGCGTCGCGATCGTCGCACGCGAGGGCTTCGGGGGCTATCAGACGGTGCAACGCGAGCTTGCCGCGCTCGGGATCGAGCCGGAGCGCGACTTTGCCGCGCTGACGGTCGTCGGCCTGCCGATGAGTCGGGTGTTCGACGCGGTGACCAATGGCGAAGCCGATGCGGGCATCGTCCGCGCCTGCCTCGTCGAAGAGCAGCCCGCCGGGCTCGAACGGTTCAAGGTCGTCGGCGCGCGCGACGAGCCGGATTTCGCCTGCGCGACGTCGACCCGGCTGTACCCCGATTGGCCGATCGCGACGCTGCGACACACGCCCCCGGCGCTCGCGAAAGACGTCGCGATCGCGCTGCTCGGGATGTCGCGCGACGGGCACGGCATGGCGTGGGCGGTGCCGGCCGACTATCAGGCGGTACATGAGATGTTCCGCGAGTTGCGAATCGGGCCGTACGCGACGCTGCACGAGCCGACGCTGATGATGCTCGCCGAGCGCTACTGGCCATGGGTCGCGGCCTTGGCGCTGCTGCTGTGCGCTTGGATCCTCTACACGGTACGCGTCGAGCATCTCGTCCATGCGCGCACGGCGGCGCTGCGGGCGGCGCTCGACGCACGCGATGCGCTCGAGGCGCGGATGCGCGCGGGGCAGGAGCAGGCGGACCACATGGCGCGCCTGTCGGTGCTCGGCGAGCTCGCCGGCACGCTCGCGCACGAGCTGAACCAGCCGCTCGCGGCGATCGGCAATTACGCGCAGAGCCTGCGCCGCCGCGTCGACAACGCGCGCCTCACCGACGACGCGGTGCGTGAGGCGTCGGGCGAGATCGCCGCGCAGGCCGAACGTGCGGCAGGCATCCTCGGACGCATCCGCGGTTTTGCGAAGAAGCGCGCCGCGGTGCGCGAGAAGGTCGCACCGCGCGAAGTCGTCGCGGAGGCGATCGCGCTGTTTCGCGGCATGCTCGCGAACGCGCCCGACGTCGAACTGGGCGATACGCTGGGAGGCGCGGCGTCGATTGAAGTCGATCCGCCGCAAATCCAGCAGGTGATCCTGAACCTGCTGAAGAACGGCTACGACGCGGCCCGCGGCCTACCGTCGTCGCGCCAACGGCTCGCGGTGACGATCGCGACAAGTGGCGACGGCAACGTCCGCGTTGCCGTGCGCGACTTCGGCGTCGGGCTCGACGACGCCGCGCGCGACCGCTTGTTCGAACCCTTCTTCACGACGAAGCCAGACGGGCTCGGCCTCGGCTTGTCGATCTGCCGCACGATCGCCGAGGCGCACGGCGGTCGACTCGCGGCCGTGCCAGTCGAAGGACCCGGCTCGGAATTCGTCCTGACGCTGCCGCTCGCAACGGCGCCTCCGATTCCCGCGACCATTGCAAGCCCCCATGACCCGCACCGATGACCTCGTGATCCACGTCGTCGACGACGACGCTGCGTTCCGCCGCTCGCTCGTCTTTCTGCTCGAATCCGTCGGCTGGCGGGTCGAGAGCCACGCGTCGGCCGAAGACTTTCTCGCGGCCCGTCCACCGCCGATGGCGGATCTCGGCTGCCTCGTGCTCGACATCCGCATGCCGACGATGAGCGGGCTCGAACTCCAGCAGGCGCTGCACGCGCGCGGTATTCAGCCGCCGATCGTATTCATCACCGGGCATGGCGACGTCGAACTCGCGGTGCAGGCGATGAAGCACGGCGCGAGCGACTTCCTGCAGAAACCGTTCCGCGATCAGGCGCTGCTCGATGCGGTCGCCGCGGCGGTGCGGCGCGGTGCCGAGGAACGGGCGCGCGGGGCACTGCGCAACAACGCGCTCGCGCTGCTCGTCCGCCTGTCGCCGCGGGAACGCGAGGTCGCGCGACTCGTCGCGCAGGGACTGCCGAACAAGGTCGTTGCGCGCGAGCTCGGCATCAGCGAAAAGACGGTGCATGTGCACCGTCAGCACATCATGGAAAAGGTCGAAGTCGGCAGCGCTGCCGAACTCGCCCGCGTGATGCTGCGCGCGGATCCGGCCGCGCTCGACTGAGCAGGCCTCGTACGGATCCGGGCGGCGACGGTCCGCCGTCCCGGCTGTCGCGGGCCTATGGCTTCGACCTTCGGCTGCCGCTCACCCGGTCGACGCTCAACTGGCCGAACGTAACAAGGTCCGAGACGCCGCGCGGACCGGATAATGCGCTCCAGCTTCGAACGCACCCGCATCCGGCATCGGCGCCGCAGGCAGCACGCCGGCCATCGCGGCGCTCGTGCCGTCCCATCGACAGCGCGCAAGTGGATATGCGCGCCGGACAGGGACGGCTGTTGCGGCTCAGCGTCCGCCACCCCCGGTACCTGGGCCCGTGCCGCCCCCCGGCCCCATGCCGCCGCCTCCGGGACCCATACCGCCACCTCCCGGCCCCATACCACCTCCCGGACCCATGCCACCCCCCGGGCCCATACCACCTCCGGGCCCCATCATCCTGCCCGGGCGCATCGGCGGTTCATCGGGGAGTGTGACGCCGCGCTCCTTCGCGCGTGTCACCATCCGCTCGTGATGCTCGGCGCGGATCTGCTCGCGTTCCTCGGGCGTCTTCGCGGCGCGCATCCGGTCGCGGTGTTCGGCGCGCTCCTGCGGCGTCATCAGCTGCGAGCCGTAAATCGGCGTGCTGTCGTCCACCGGCGGCATGCCCCCCGCCGGCTGCGCGAGCACGCCTCCGGAAAGCAGCGCGGCCGCGACTGCGGCGATCAAGGTCTTGCGTTTCATCTGAACCTCCGTCGTCCGATTGGTCGAAGCGATTTCCCGGCGAACCGCCGCGGCGGCGGCCGGGATCCGCTTTCAATATAGATCGCCGGCCTCGCGTTCGT
This sequence comes from Aromatoleum sp., assembly GCF_032027225.1. Lineage (GTDB taxonomy): Bacteria > Pseudomonadota > Gammaproteobacteria > Burkholderiales > Rhodocyclaceae > Aromatoleum. The sequence continues at coordinate 7,676 of NZ_JAVSMM010000025.1, forward strand.
CATCGCGTTACATTCCGTTTTCCTATTTTCGGGCGCAGCGCAAAGTATGGGTTTCCGCGCCGAGTCCTGAGAGTTTCCACCTTCCGATAGGCGCGGTCCGTCGTGGCGTGGCCAAGGTTTCAGATCTTCACGAGTTTCGCCGGCAGGCCGTTGCGCACCGACGTACCCGCTACCGCATCGACCCACACGGCTTCCCCGCTGCGGGTCGGATCGACGAGGCCGAGGTCGTTCAAGCACACGCCCGCGGCGAGGTCGCGCCGCTCGGGCTGGCGCATGTCGCCGATGCGGTGCGCGCGTGCGCCGAGCTCGCGGTGCCCGTAGCCATGCTCGAACGCGAGCACGCCGCGCATCACCCCTTCATGCACGATGACGCGGCAGGTCGCGTCCCCGCCCGGGGTCGAGACGCGCGCGAGGTCGCCGGTCGCAAGGCCGAGCCGCTCGGCATCGGCGGGATGGACGATCACCGGGTTGTCCGGATGCAGCGACGTGATCCTCGTCGCGATGCTGTACGAGTTCTGCAGCGCGGACTTGTAGCTCACCGCGAGCAGCGGCCAGTCGGCCTCGCGATGGACCTCGCGCATCGGCGTACCGTCCGCGAAGGCCGGCGGCTGCCACGTCGCGCAGCCGGAGAAGCGCTTGCCGGTGAGGCTGTTCTTCGCGCCGCCGACGTTGTCGTTCCACAGCCACAGCGCCTTGCCGAAGCGGTTGGTCTGCCACTCGGCGTTTGCCTCGTCCTGCGCCTCCTTCGCGGGCTGGTAACGGCCGCCGCGCGTGTACACGAAGGCAACCTTGCGCCACTCGTCTTCCTTCAACGTCGCCTCGAGCAGCGGGCGCAGGCGTTCGACGCCCGACAGCGCGAGGTCGTCGTCCGTCGCGTCGCCGACCGGCGCCTTGCCGGCGAAGGCGATGTTCGCGCCGCCGCGCAGGTACCAGTGCTCGGGCCGCTCGAGCGGAAAGCGGTTACCGTCCATGTCGGCGAGCCCATCGGGCCCGAAGCCGGGCAGGTTCATCGCCTTCGCGAGCGCGATGAAGAAGGTTTCCATGCCGATCGCTTGGCCGTCGGGCGCGTCGGTGGTTTTGGCGGCCTTCGGCTCGACGACGGGCCAGCGTGCGGTCGTCGCCTTCGTGGGGACGCCGTTCCACGGCGCGGTCCAGCCCCAGCTCTCGTACATCAGCGAGTCCGGCACGATGTAGTCGGCGAACGCGTTGCTCTCGTTGATCAGCGGATCGACCGACACGATCAGCGGCAGCTTCTTCGTGTCGCGCAGGGCCTCCTCGACGAGCGGACGCACGCCGGGGATGCCGTACACGGGGTTCGCGCTCCACAGCACCAGCGCCTTGAGCCCGTACGGGTAGCCGCGCAGCATTGCCGGGAACCATTCGGTGCCGAGCCCCGGCGCGTTTGGGAACCACGCGTCGCGCGCCGGATAGGGCTTGCCTTCGGCCTTGCGCTGCGCGAATTCGGCGGACTTCTCGTAAGGCACGTTGCGGCCGAGCGGCGTGCCTTTCGGCTTGATCGCGCCGGGGAAGGATTCCAGGTCGTAGCGCGGTCCGGCGGCGGCGTCCTTGAAGCCGCCGCCATTGACGACGAAGCCGCCCTTCCAGTTGAGATTGCCGATCAGCGCATTGAGCGTGACGACGGAGTACGCGTTGTAGAAACCGTTGCCGGCCATCATGCCGCCATGCGCAACCGCGCTCGCCTTGCGGCCGTGACGGGTGAACTCGTCGGCGAGGCCGGTGATGACGGCCTCGGGCACGCCGCAGATTTCCGCGTATTCGGCGAGCGTCGCCTTCAGCGCGGACTCGCGCAGGAGTTCGAACGAGGTCTTCACGACGACCGTCCGGTCGCCGGCCGTGACCGTCGCACCGCCCGCTTCGAGTGGCGCGGCACCCGTCGCCGTTGCGGCCGGAACCGGTCCGCCGTCCGCGCCGAGCACGAAATACGGGTCGGCATCCTGGTACTTGTCAGCTTCGGCGATCGGCATACCGATGTCCGAGCCGCGCAGGAAACGGCCTTCGCGCGGGTGGCCCTTCTCGGTGATCACGAGCCAGCTCGCGTTCGTGAAGGACGGCTCACCCGCGGCCTCGGCAGCCGCGACGTTGGGGTTCGCAAGATACGCCGTATTCACGCGCCCGTTCTCGAACATCCAGCGCATCATCCCCATCACCAACGCGCCGTCGGTGCCGGGGCGGATCGGCACCCAGCGGCCCCGCTCTCCTGCGGCGCGGTTGTCGGCGTTGGTCAGCACCGGATCGACGACGACGTACTCGAGCCGGCCTTCCGTGCGGCCCTTCGCGAGCAGCGTGCCGGTGCGCTTGAACGGGTTGCCCGCATTGCCCGGCGCGGTGCCGATGAAGATCACGAACTCGGCGTTCGCGAGGTCTGGCTTCGCGTGCGGCATCTTCTTCAGGTCGCCGAACAACGCCCCCGAGCCCGAGCGGTAGGCGCCACCGCAGTACGAGCCGTGGCCGATGAAGTTGAGCGTGCCGTAGGCCTGATTCCAGAAGCGGCGCGCGAAGGCCTCGCGACCGTCGTTCACGCTGGTCCACACCGCGACCTGGTTGACCTTGGGCCCGAGCTGGGGTGCGGCGGCGTCGATCGGTGCGGAGAGTTCGCGCAGCGCGCCGAAGCCCTCGACATGCCCTTCGCCGAAGAGGTCGCCGCCGTCGACGAGCTCGCGCACGAGCTGCTCGAACGGAATCGGCTGCCACTGGCCGGAGTTGCGCGGGCCGACGCGCTTTAGCGGCGTCAGCACGCGGAACGGCGAATTCATCTGGTCCATCGCCGCGTTGCCGCGGCCGCAAGCGGTCGAGCGACCGGCGAGCCCCTTGTCCTGGTAGCGCGACAGCGCGACGAGGCTTTCGCGCACCGACGCCTTCATCGGCAGCTGCGGCTCGGTCGACAGCGGGCTGTAGGGGTTGCCGGCGACCCGGATCACCTTGCCGCTCGCCTTGTCGATGCGCAGGCGCACGCCACACTGCGTCGTGCAACCGAGGCAGCCGGTGTAGCTGACCTGCTGCTTCGGGTTCGGGTGCAGCTCGCCGGTGGCGGGGTCGACACTGAACTCCGGCTCGGCCGAGCGGCCGTGGATGTTGTGCGCCTTCGGCTCGTCCCCGACGAGACCGGAGACCATGCGGCCCAGCGTCTGGGAGAAGCCGGCGGCAAAGGCGGCAAGCCCGCCGGCGGCGATCAGTTCTCGACGTTCGATTTTCATGATCAGTTCCCTTATGGGGGCGTGGCAATCAAGGACCTCCGTTCGCCCGGAGCTTGTCGAAGGGCAATCGCAGGGCTTCGACAGGCTCAGCCCGAACGGTATTTCGGTATCGGGTTAATCGCTCGAATCACGCGCCGGCGCCGTCCGCCCGGCCGAGCCGGTCGAGCGGCAGCAGGGTCGTCAGCGCGACGAAGAGGAAGATCCACAGGCCGGCGGTGCCGACGATGCCCATCAGGCCTTCGGGCCCGAGCGAAAGCTGGTAGCTGTAATAGCCAGCGCCGGTCTTCGGCACCTCCTGACCGCCGATGAAGATCGTCCAGCGCATCATCCACGCCGAATGCAGCGCGAGCAGGCCGATCAGCAGGCCCGAGCCGGGTCGTCTCCATGCGATGGCGAGCGTGACCACGGTCGCCGCGACCGCCCAGATCGCTGAAACCTGCCAGTTCGCCGACGGCGCGACCTGCGCGAGCGCCTCGGCATGGGTCGGCGACAGGCCGGACAGCCCGAGCGCGAGCCACACCGCGCCGACGACGAGTGCGCCGAACTGCGTCGCCGCCAACGCCGAGGCCATGCGCCGGGTCGCCTGCGCGTCGCCGTGTCCGGGCAGGAAGCGGTTGAACAGCAGCGCGAGGCCGATGCCGCCCGCCAGCGCGGTCACGAAGAACTGCAGCGGCAGCAGCGGCGTGTGCCACAGCGGACGCGCCCGCACGAGCATCACCTCGACGCCGGTGTACAGCGCGACCAGCGCGGCGCCGACGAAGGCGAGCAGCGCCGCGGCGACCAGCGCATTGCGGCTTTCGTGCCCGCCGTACGCGAGGCGCCGCGCCAGTCCGGCGAGCTTGCCTCCCTCGTCGGCATGGCGCGCGAGCAGCGGCCGGAACGCGAGCCATGCGTAGAGGATCAGCCCGGTGAGATACACCGGGATGAAGAACGCGCCCCAGGACATCCACGAGCTCGGCGTGAAATACGCGTAGAAATGCCAGAAGCGGCCGGGCTGATGCAGGTCCGCGAGCAGCGCGACGGGCGCGGTCAGTCCGCACACCAGCGCCGCGAGCAGCGCCAGCCGCGAGATGCCGAGCCAGCCTTCGCGGCGGAACACGAGGCCCGGCAGCGACACCAGGAAGGCGCCGTACGACAGGCCGATGAGGAAGAAGTACTGGACCGCCCACGGCAGCCACGCGACTTCGCGCGCGACGTTGACGGTTTCGACGATGTCCGGATTCATGATCGATCTCCTGTTGCCGCGTCAGCCGTGCGCCTTGCGCGGCTGCCACAGCGTGCCCTGGCCCTCGACCTTGCCTTGGAAGCGCGGGTCGAGCCCGACATAGAACACGCGCGGTTCAGTCCCGAGTTCGGGCTTGAGCACCTTGAGCTCGTCCTTGGCCGCGGTCAGGCGCCGCCGCAACTCGCCGTCGGGATCGTTCAGGTCACCGAAGATGCGCGCGCCACCGACGCAGGTCTCGACGCATGCGGGCAGCAGACCGGCGTCGACGCGATGCGCGCAGAACGTGCATTTGTCGGCCTTGTTGGTCGCGTGGTTGATGAAGCGCGCGTCGTACGGGCACGCCTGCACGCAGTAAGCACAGCCGACGCAACGGTCTCCGTCGACGACGACGATGCCATCCTCGCGCTTGAAGGTCGCGCCGACCGGACACACCGGAATGCACGGCGGCTGGTCGCAGTGATTGCACAGGCGCGGCAGCTGGTACGTGCCGGCCGGCTGGTCGGCGTCCGTCAGCTTGACGCTGTAGGTCGACACGATGGTGCGAAAACTGCCTTCGGGGACGGCGTTTTCCTGGATGCACGACACCGTGCAGGCCTGGCAGCCGATGCATTTGCGCGCATCGACGAGCATCGCCCAGTGGTGCTTGCCGTCGGCCGCGAGCGCGGGCGCCGGGGCGAGCGCGGCGGCGGCCGTGATGACCGGAATACCGCGAAGAAATGACCGCCGCGATGCGCACGCGGCGGACGAGCCAGGGTCTTTCATGACAACGCTCCTGATCGTGGGGAGTCGTCGTCACTGTAGGCCGGTAAAGACCCTTACTGAATCGGGTGTATCGGGCAGGCGGCTAGATGAATCTACCTATTGCCGCGCGTGGGGCTCTGCGTCCCTGCGCGCGGCCGTCGGGTCAACGCCTTACACAGACCTGACCGGAATATTGCATTTCGACCGCGCCCGCACAGTTGACCGTGCCGTCGATGACGAGACGCCCGCCGCCGGTCGGCGAAAAGCGGCCGCGGCCGGACTGCGGGTACGAGACCTCGCGAAACGAGCCGAAGTCAGGGTCGACGCCGGGGACGCCGCAAGACCGAAATGCCGGCGGGCTTTCGAAGACACTCAGGGTGTCGATCTGCGAATGAACAGTGTTGCCGTCAGCGAGCTTGTAGCGGTCGGCGCAGACTATGATGTGGTTGAAGCCGCCGAACGAACGATCTTCGTTGAAGAAAGCCCGACCGTGAAGGCTGCAGTTGAAGGAGCCGCTGCGCGAAAGCACCGCGCTTCCGACGCCCAGCGTCTCGCCGGGCGAAAGCTGGTTGCTGAAAATCTTGCCCGAGACTCCGATCAATTCGGCCGGCGCCTCGCAGGGCCGCTCCTGCGCCTGCGCGCTGCCGAGCGCGAGCGCCATCGCCGCGGCAGCGATCGAGCCTGCAAGGGTCGAACGCTGGCGTCGCCCGGTCATTCCGTATCTGTCGTTTCGTCCCATTTCCATTCCTCCAACCCCCAAAATGGGGCGAACACGCCCCGAGCGGCGTGCCAAGCAATCGCCGCGCCAAGACGTTACATTTCGAATCGAATCATCCAGGTAGCTGAAATCCGCGTGAAGCGGACGGGCGAAACTGTAAATTATTTCGACAATCGCGTCGCTACCGCCTTCCGGGGAAGCGGTTGCAGAAGGACGGGAGTTCGAGTGCGGTGCGGCGGGCGCCGGCGCCGCCGCGGGGCATCCGGCCGTGCGGCGATGGGATTGGGACGAGCGATACGGCGACCGGAAAGAGACGCGGGCCCGCGCCACGCGGGCACTTCAGCGCCCTTCGAGCATCGCCATCAGGTTCGCGATCCGCGCCCGGCCTTCTTCCTTCGACACCGGCGCATTCGACTTGCGGTCGTTGAGTTTCACGTCGCCGCCCATCTCCTCGATGAAGCGCGACGGCTCGCAGGTGCGCGTTTCCTTGCCGGCCTTGCGCCGCTCGCACCACGTGATGTTGAGGCTGCGCTGCGCGCGCGTGATGCCGACGTACATCAGGCGGCGTTCTTCCTCGATCTTGTCCTCGTCGATCGACGACTGGTGCGGCAGCAGCCCTTCCTCGACGCCGATCAGGAACACGTGCTTGAACTCGAGGCCTTTCGACGCGTGCAGCGTCGCGAGCTGCACGCCGTCGAACTCGGCGTCTTCCTTGTCGAGCATCGAGATCAGCGCGATCGTCTGCGTCAGCTCGACGAGATTCTTGCCGTCCTCCTCGCCCTTCCTGCCCAGCCAACCGACGAAGTCGCGCACGTTGCTCCATTTCGACTCCGCCTCGCGCGTGTCGAGATGTTCGAACAGCCACGCCTCGTAGCGGATCGCCGCGAGGAGATCCTCGAGCACGCGCCCGGCCGGTTCGCGGTGCGCGCGGTACTGGATGCGGTTGATGAAGTTCGCGAACTCCTGCACCTGTTCGAGCTGGCGCGCGTTCAGCGCATGCCCCGCGCCTTCCTCGAAGCACGCGGCGAACAGGCTCACGTGGCGGCGGCCGGCGTAGTTGCCGAGCGCCTCGATCGTGACCGCGCCGACGCCGCGGCGGGGCGTCGTGATCGCGCGGATGAACGCGAGGTCGTCGTCCTCGTTCATCAGAAGGCGCAGATACGAGATCAGGTCGCGGATCTCGGCCTTGTCGAAGAACGACTGCCCGCCCGAAATCACGTACGGGATCTTCTGGTTCCGCAGCTGCTGCTCGATCACCCGCGCCTGATGGTTGCCGCGGTACAGGATCGCGTAGTCGCCGAACTTCGTACGGTGCTCGAACTTGTGCGCGCTGATCTTCGACGCGACCCACTCCGCTTCGTGGTCGGCGTCACGGCATGCGGTCACGGCGATCTGCTCACCATCGCCGTGCTCGGACCACAGGCGCTTCTCGAACAGCTTCTCGTTGTTCGAGATCACCGTGTTCGCCGCGGTCAGGATGCGTCGCGACGAGCGGTAATTCTGCTCGAGCTTGATGACCTTCAGCTTCGGATAGTCCTGCTGCAGGAGCTTCAGGTTCTCGACGTCGGCGCCACGCCACGCGTAGATCGCCTGGTCGTCGTCGCCGACCGCGGTGAAGGCGCCGCGCACGCCGGCCAACTGGCGCAGCAGCCGGTACTGCGCGCGGTTCGTGTCCTGGTATTCGTCGACGAGGAGATAGCGCAGCTTGTTCTGCCAGCGCTCGCGCACGTCCGGGTGTTCTTCGAAGAGCCGCACCGGCAGCGAGATCAGATCGTCGAAATCGACCCCCTGGTACGCGCGCAGCGTGCGTTCGTATTCCGAATACAGCAAGGCCGCCGCCGACGCGAGCTCGTCGTCGGCGAGCTGCGCCGCTTCCTCGGGCGTCACCATCGCGTTCTTCCAGCCCGAGATCTGCCACTGCATCGCTTTCGCGCGCGCCTTGTCGGATTCGCGCGAGAGCTCGGCGACGATCTGCACCGTGTCGGACGCGTCGAGGATCGAGAACTGGGGCTTCAGCCCGCAGTGCTTCGCCTCCTGGCGGACGATCTTCACGCCGAGCGCGTGGAAGGTGCACACCGTGAGCCCGCCCGGCGCGCGGCCGCCCATCAACCCGGCGACCCGCTCCTGCATCTCCTTCGCCGCCTTGTTCGTGAAGGTGATCGCGGCGATGTTGGCCGGATTGAGCCCGCACTCGTTGATCAGGTGCGCGATCTTGTGCGTGATGACCCGCGTCTTGCCGCTGCCGGCGCCGGCCAGCACGAGGCTCGGGCCGTCGAGATAGCGGATCGCTTCGCGCTGCGGGACATTCAGGAGGGCGGACATGGCAGAGGCTGCGGGCGGAAAAAAGAGCGCCGTCGGCGAGGGCGGCGCCGGCGGATTTTACCGTATCGCCCGCGCCCGGCCGCCGACGTTACAACCGGCGACGGGCGCGAGCGGCTATCGGCCGAGCGCGCCGAAAACCTTCTTCGCGAGCGCGCCGCCGGCGGAGAGCGGATCCGCACGGATGGCGCGCTCCTCTTCCGCGATCATCAGATAGAGCCCGTCGAGCGCCTTGCGCGTGACGTAGTTCTCGATCTGCGCGTCCTCCGGCTTCATGACGCCGAAACTGGCGACTTGCGAGGCGAGCCGGTTGTACTGGCCGGCGAGCGCGAGCTGCTCGGTGTGCTTCTTGACGATAGGCAGGAAGCGGTCGGTCAGCGCCGCCTGGGTCTTGTCGCGGAAATATGCGGTCACCGAATCGTCGCCGCCGGTGAGCACGCGCTTCGCGTCCTCGACGCCCATCTGCCGCACCGCGCCGACGAGCAGCGTCTTCGCTTCGGGCACCGCGGCCTCGGCGGCGCGGTTCATCGACGTCACGAGCGCGTCGAGGTCCTTGCCGCGCCCGGCCATGCGGATCAGCGGCTCGGCCTGCTCGAGCGCGGACGGCAGCGGGATCCTGACCTTCGGATTGCCGAGGAAGCCACCGTCGCGGCCGAGCAGCTCGACCGCGCGCGACGCGCCTTGCGTCAGCGCCTCCTTCAGACCCCCTGCCGCTTCGGTGGTGGTGAGGTTGTCCAGACCTGCGGCCCACGCGGGCACGCAAACGGCAAACATGAGGACGGCGCGCAAGATCGAACGCATGGAATCCCTCCGGCACGGTGACGACGGAAAAACCAACGCAAGCATACTCGCGCGACGCCATCGCGGACACGAAACCATCACCGGGTCCGCCGACAAGCGGCAGGGGTCACACCGGCGGCGCCCCGGCACTATCCCCTCCGGAGCGGATCACATACAGTGTCCCCTGTGGCTGCCGGCGCGCAACGCTGCGCGCACCGGCAGCGGACTTCGGGGAGAACGCGATGAATGCCAGAGCAGCACGAAACGGCCAGCTCGACGAAACGGACCTGCTCGCGATGCCGGCCGACGAATACATGAACGACGAGCAGCTCGCCTTCTTCCGCGCGCGCCTGCTCGCCCTGCAGGCCGAACTGCGCGAGAACAGCGAACAGACGCGTTCGAATCTGCGCGAGACCGTCGCCACCCCGGACGAAGCGGACCGCGCGACGCAGGAAGAGGAACAGGTCCTCGAACAGCGGATCCGCGACCGCGAGCTCAAGCTGCTGCACAAGGTCGAAGCGGCGTTGCGCCGCATCGACGACGGAACCTACGGCTACTGCGAGGCGACCGGCGAGCCGATCGGCGTCGGCCGGCTGCTCGCCCGTCCGACCGCGACCCTGAGCCTCGAGGAGCAGGAGCGCCACGAGCGCGAGGAACGTTTCTACCGTTGATCAGGCCGGCTCGTCGTTCCCGGGGACCTGTCGGTCGATCAGCATCGCGACGACCCGGGCGACGACCGGCGCCACCGTTTCCCGGTCGATCGTCGGATTGCGCAGGCTGCGCAGCATCAGGCCGTCGAACAGCGCCATCAGGACTTCGACGCGCGCCTGCACTTCCTCCGGCTCGCGGTACAGGTTCCGCTGCGCGAGCGCCGCCCCGAGCAGACTCCCGAGCTTTTCGCGCCCCTGCACGTCGGCATTGCGCACCACCATGGCAAGCTTCGGATTGCGCCCGGCCTCGGCGAGAATCTCCATGCGCAGCGCCGTATCCGACCCCGCGAGCTGACTCTCGACGCCGCACGCGACCTGGTCGAGCATCGCCTGCACGACGTCGTCCGCGCGCTGCATCGCGTCCACTTTCGCGAGCAACTCCGCCTGCTCGCGCTCGACGATCATGCCGATGACGTCTTCCTTGTTCTCGAACAGGTTGTAGATGTGCCCCGGGCTGATTCCCGCGGTCTTCGCGATCTGCGCCATGCTCGCGCCGTGGAAGCCGCTCTTGTGGAAACACTCGGCGGCCGCATCGAGCACCTGCTGACGCCGCGCTTCGAGGCGGTCGGAGTCGGCGAGGCTCATTGCGCTTCGCGTCCCAGCGCGCCGACGACCGGTGTCGAAGCGGAGGTTCCCGCGTCGAGGCCACCGCCGAGCGCGCGGTACAAGGTGACGAGGTTGAGCTGCTGCTCGAGTTCCGCCCCGATGCGCCCCTGGCGCGCGGCATACAGCGCGCGCTGGGCGTCGAGGACGCCGAGGTAGTCGTCGACGCCGCTTTGGTAGCGCGCTTCGGACAGGCGATGCGCCTGCTCGGCCGCGCCGACGAGGTCGGTCTGCGCCTGCAGCTGCTCGCCGAGCGTCATGCGGAAGCCGAGCGCGTCCGAGACTTCGCGGAACCCGACCTGGATCGCCTGTTCGTACTCGGCGACGCGGATGTCGCGTTCCGCCTCCGCGACCTGCAGCCCCGAGCGGTTGCGCCCGTGGTCGAAGATCGGCAGCGTGATCTGCGGCATGAACGCCCAGGTGCCGGAGCCGGCGCCGAACAGATCGGACAGCGCGGCGCTCGCGGTGCCGGCCGACGCAGTCAGCGAGATGCGCGGATAGAACGCGGCGCGCGCGGCGCCGATGTTGGCATTCGCCGCCAGCAGCTGCCGTTCGGCCTGAACGACGTCGGGTCGTTGCAGCAGGACTTCGGACGGCAATCCGGCCGGCAGTTCGGTCAAGGTCGGCGCGACGAGGACGTCGCCGGGCAACCATTCGTCGCGTAGCGGGACGCCGGCAAGCAGCGCGAGCGCGTTGCGGTCGGCGGTGACGAAGCCGGTAAAGCGCGCGACGTCCGCCCGCGCGGCGTCAACCGTCGTCTGCGCCTGCCGCACGTCGAGGTCGGACGATACGCCGAGTTCGAAGCGGCGCCGGATCAGGTCGTACGACGAGCGCTGGCTCGCGAGCGTCGCCTGCGCGAGTTCGAGCCGGCGCTGGTCCGCGGCGAGCTGCAGGTAGGCGCGCGCGACTTCGGCGACGAGGCCGATCTGCGTCGCACGTCGCGCGTCTTCGGACGCGAGGTATTCCTGCAGTGCGGCGTCGCGCAGGCTGCGCACGCGCCCGAAGAGGTCGAGCTCGTAGGCGCTGACGCCGAGTGTGACGCTGTATTGGCGACTGACGCCGGTGCGGCCGCTGGTGGACAGGGTCTCCGGAATTCGCTGCGCCGTCTCGCTCGCACCGGCAGAGACCGTCGGCAGCACGTCGGCCTCGCGGACGCCGTAAAGGCCGCGCGCGCGCTCGATGTTGAGCGCCGCGATGCGCAGGTCACGGTTGCTGCCGAGGGCGGCGTCGATGACGTCGCGCAGCTTCGGATCGGTGAAGAACTCGCGCCAGCCGATCTCGCGCGTCGGAACCGCAGCCGCCGGCCCGGCGTCTGCAACGGCGAAACGGTCCGGCACCGGAAGGGCGGGGCGCTGGTAGTCGGGCGCCATGCTCGCGCACGCGGAGAGCACCGCGGCGCAAAGTGTCGCAAGCAGCAGGTTGGCAGGACGGCTGGCCGGCTTATGCATTGGTGTTCCCCTCGGGAATCGTGTTCGACGCCGCCGCGGGCGCGGCGGGCGTTTCCGTCCGCGTCGCCGGGAACACGCGGCGCACGACGACGAAGAACAGCGGGATGAAGAAGATGCCGAGAAGCATCGCGCTGATCACGCCGCCGAGCACGCCGGTGCCGATCGCATTCTGACTGCCGGAGCCGGCCCCGCTCGAAATCGCGAGCGGCAGCACGCCGAGGCCGAACGCGAGCGACGTCATCAGGATCGGCCGCAAGCGCAGGCGCACCGCTTCGAGCGTCGCGTCCATGAGGCTCTTGCCGTACTGCTCCATCTGCTCCTTCGCGAACTCGACGATCAGGATCGCGTTCTTCGCCGACAGGCCGATCGTCGTCAGCAGGCCGACCTGGAAATACACGTCGTTCGACATTCCGCGCAGGCTCGCCGCGACCAGTGCGCCGAGGACGCCGAGTGGCACGACGAGCATCACCGAGAACGGGATCGACCAGCTCTCGTACAGCGCAGCGAGACAGAGGAACACGACGAGCATCGAAATCGCGTACAGCGCAGGCGCTTGCGAACCCGACAGCCGCTCCTGGTACGACAGCCCGGTCCAGGCGACGCGTACACCTTCGGGGAGCTGTTCGGCGAGCTTCTCGATCGCATCCATCGCCTCGCCGGTGCTGCGGCCCGGCGCCGCCTGGCCGAGGATCTGCACCGCGGACACGCCGTTGTAGCGCTCGAGCCGCGGCGAGCCGCTGTCCCAGCCGACGGTCGCGAACGCCGAGAACGGCACCATCTCGCCCTGGTCGTTGCGAACGCGCCAGTCCTTCAGATCCGCCGGCATCATCCGGAACGGCGCGTCGGCCTGTATGTAGACTTTCTTCACCCGACCGCGATCGATGAAATCGTCGACGTACGAACCGCCCCATGCGCTCGACAACAACTCATTGATCGACGCGACCGATACGCCGAGCGCTCCGGCCTTGGCCTGGTCCACATCGACGCGCAACTGCGCCGTGTCGTCGAGACCGTTCGGGCGCATGCCGACGAGTATCGGGTTTTGCGCGGCGAGCCCGAGGAGCTGGTTGCGCGCCTCCATCAGCCGTTCGTGGCCGATCCCGGCGGCGTCCTGGAGATAGAAGTCGAAGCCGGTCGCGTTGCCCAGCTCGATGATCGCCGGCGGCGCAAACGCGAACGCCAGCGCGTCGCGGTATTGCGAAAACGCGCCCATCGCACGTGCCGCGATCGCCGCAACGCCGTGTTCGTGGCCGGGGCGCTCAGCCCAGTCCTTCAGGCGCACGAACGCGATCGCCATGTTTTCGCCGCGGCCGGCGAAGCTGAAGCCGGCGACCGAAAACACCGATTGGACGGTCTCCTTCTCGCCCTCGAGGAAATGCTGCTCCATGCGCTTGACCACCTCGAGCGTGCGCTGCTGGGTCGCGCCAGCCGGCAACTGGACCTGCGCGAACATCAGGCCCTGATCCTCGTCCGGCAGGAAGGATTGCGGCATGCGCATGAAGAGCACGCCGAGGCCGACGACGATCAGCGCGTAGATGACGAGATAGCGCCCACGCTTGCCGAGCATCCGCCCGACGACGCCTTGATAGCGCGTCGTCGTGCGGTCGAAGCTGTCGTTGAACCACCTGAAGAAACGGCCTTCGCTGTAGTGATGCCCCTTCTCCACCGGCTTCAGTATCGTCGCCGTCAGCGCCGGCGTCAGGATCAACGCGACAAGCACCGACAGCGCCATCGCGGACACGATCGTGATCGAGAATTGCCGGTAGATCACGCCGACCGAACCGCCGAAAAACGCCATCGGCACGAGCACCGCGGACAGCACCAGACCGATCCCGACCAGCGCGCCGGTGATCTGGTCCATCGATTTCCGCGTCGCCTCTTTCGGCGACAGCCCTTCCTCGGTCATCACGCGTTCGACGTTCTCGACGACGACGATCGCGTCATCGACGAGCAGGCCGATCGCGAGCACGATGCCGAACATCGTCAGCGTGTTGATCGTGAAGCCGAGCGCCGCCATCACGGCGAAGGTGCCGAGCAGCACGACCGGCACCGCGATCGTCGGGATCAGCGTCGCACGGAAGTTCTGCAGGAACAGGTACATCACGAGGAAAACGAGGATCACCGCCTCGATCAGCGTTTCCACGACGCCTTTGATCGACACTTCGACGAAGGGCGTGGTGTCGAACGCAATGACGGGCCGCATGCCCTCGGGCATGTTCTCGGCGAGGCGGTCGAGTTCGGCGCGGACCCGGTCTGCGGTGTCGAGCGCGTTCGCGCCGGTCGCGAGCTTGACCCCCAGACCGCCCGCAGCCTTGCCGTTGTACCGCGCGTCGATCGCGTAGCTCTCGGCGCCGATTTCGACCCGTGCCACGTCGCGCAGGTAGACGACGCCGCCTTCCGGCGCCGTGCGCAGCAGGATCGCCTCGAACTGCTGCGGCGTCTGCAGCCGGGTCTGCGCGGTGATCGTCGCGTTGATCTGCTGGCCTCGTTCGGCGGGCGACGCGCCGAGCTGACCGGCCGAGACCTGCGCGTTCTGGGCGCGAATCGCGGCCGCGACGTCCGACGGCGTGAGGTTGTACTGGTTCAGCTTGTTCGGATCCAGCCACACCCGCATCGCGTACTGCGCACCGAATACCTGGACTTCTCCGACTCCCTGGACGCGACTCAGCGGGTCCTGGACGTTTGCCGCCACGTAGTCGGAAAGGTCCGCACGGTCGAGCCGCGGATCGTCGGACACGAAGCCGACGACCATCAGGAAGTTCACGCGCGACTTCACGACGCGCACGCCCTGCCGCTGAACTTCCTGCGGCAGCAGCGGCATCGCCGTCGACAGCTTGTTCTGCACCTGCACCTGCGCGATGTCGGGATCGGTGCCGGCGTCGAAAGTCAGCGTGATCTGCGCGTTGCCCGACGAGTCGCTCGTCGACGACAGATAGGTCAGGCCGTCGAGACCCTGCATCTTCTGCTCGATGACCTGGGTGACGGTGTCCTCGAGCGTCTTCGCGGACGCGCCGGGGTAGACCGCGTTGATCGACACCTGCGGCGGCGCGATCGGCGGGTACTGCTCGACCGCGAGCGTGCGGATCGACAGCGCGCCGGCAAGCATCAGGATGATCGCGATCACCCACGCGAAAATCGGGCGATCGATGAAGAAACGTGGCATCTGGAAATCTCCTGGGTCGCGGAGCCTTACTTCGCCGCAGTCGGCTTGGCGGGCTCGGCCGCAGTCGGCTTGGCGGGCTCGGCCGCGGTGGGCGCCGGCGGGGCCGTCGCGGCCTTCGCAGCGGGCTCGGCGACCTCGGCAGCCATGCCGGGTCGCAGCTTCTGCAACCCGTCGAGGATCAGCCGGTCGCCGGCGGCGAGTCCGTCGGTGACGAGCCACTGGTCACCGACCGCGCGCTCGACTTTCAGCTCGCGCTGCTGAACCTTGCCGTCCTCGCCGAGCAGCAAGGCGGTCGCATTGCCCTTCGGATCGCGCATCACCGCGGCTTGCGGGGCGAGGATCGCATGCTCCGACACGCCTTCCTCGAGCACCGCGTTGACATACATGCCGGGCAGCAGCGTGTGGTTCGGGTTCGGGAACACGGCGCGCAGCGTCACGTTGCCGGTGCCCGGATCGACAGTCGTCTCGGCAAACTGCAAGGTGCCCGCGAGCGGGTATTCGCTGCGGTCCTCCAACACGAGCTTCACGCCCGCCTTGTCGCCCGCGACGCGCTTGAGCCGGCCTGCAGCGAAATCGCGCTGCAGCGCAAGCAGCTCGCTGCTCGCGCGCTGGATGTCGACGTAGATCGGGTCGAGCTGCTGCACGGTGACCATCGTGGCTGCCTGGTTCGCCGTCACGAGCGCGCCGGGCGTCACCGACGAGCGGCCGGCCTGACCCGAGATCGGCGCGCTGACGCGGGTGTAATCGACGTTGATCTGCGCCGCCCTGACCGCCGCCTTCGCGGTGGCGACGTCGGCCTCGGCCTGCTTCAGGGCCGCGGTCGCGTCGTCGCGCGCCTGGCGGCTCACCGCGTTGATGCCGACGAGCTCGTCGAAGCGTTGCGCCTTCAGCCGCGCGGTCGCGACGTTCGCGTCCGCCTTCGCGAGACCGGCCTTCGCGCTCGCGAGCTCGGCTTCGTAAGTCGCCGAGTCGATGCGGTACAGGGTCTGCCCCGCCTTGACGCGGGCGCCTTCGTCGAACAGGCGCTCCTCGACGATGCCGCTGACCTGCGGGCGCACCTCGGCAACGAGATAGGGCGCCGTGCGGCCCGCAAGCTCGGTGCTGAGCGTGACCGGCTGCGGCGCGATCGTCAGGACCGCCACTTTCGGAGGAGGCGGCGCGGCCTGCGCAGCGGCCTTGTTGTCGTTGCCGCCGCAGGCGGCGAGCAGGACCGGAACGCAAATGACGGCGACCGCCAGGGCGCGCGGTGCGGACGGGAATTTCATCTTTGGTCTGCCTTCGGAGTGCAGTGAATGAACGTTCATTCTAAAGATGCGCGCCCTGTTGTGCAATGCAAAAACAGAAGGAGACGCGCGCCGGACAAGGGAATCGGACTGCCGAATGTTGGAGGGCGGACATTACGACCGGTCGAGGCGCCACGCGTTCCGACAGCTTGCCCGTGCACTTGTCACAGGCAAAAAAAAGAGACCCCGCAGGGTCTCCCTCTATCCGGCCCGACTGGTACTCAGACGACGCCCGCGCCGTGCGCCTGCTGGTCCGCCCAGTAGCTCGAGCGCACCATCGGCCCGCAGGCGGCATTCTTGAAGCCCATCGCGAGTGCCTCGGTCTCGAACATCTTGAAGGTATCCGGATGCACGTAGCGCAGCACCGGCAGGTGGCCGGTCGACGGCTGCAGGTACTGGCCGATCGTCAGCATCTCGACGTCGTGCGCGCGCAGGTCGCGCATCACCTCGAGAATCTCGTCGTCGCTCTCGCCGAGGCCGACCATCAGGCCGGACTTCGTCGGCACATCGGGGTGACGCGCCTTGAATTCCTTCAACAGCCGCAGCGAGTACGCGTAGTCCGCGCCTGGGCGCGCCTGCCTGTAGAGCCGCGGCACCGTCTCGAGGTTGTGATTCATGACGTCCGGCGGCGCCTGATCGAAGATCTCGAGCGCAACTTCGAGCCGGCCGCGGAAGTCCGGCACGAGGACTTCGATGCGCGTCTTCGGCGACGCCGCGCGCGTCTCCCGGATGCAGTCGACGAAGTGCTGCGCGCCGCCGTCACGCAGGTCGTCGCGGTCCACGCTGGTGATGACGACGTAGTTGAGCCGCATAGCGCCGATCGTCGCCGCGAGCTCCGTCGGCTCGTTCGCATTCAGCGGTTCGGGCCGGCCGTGGCCGACGTCGCAGAACGGGCAGCGGCGCGTGCAGATGTCGCCCATGATCATGAAGGTCGCGGTGCCCTTGCCGAAGCATTCGTGGATGTTCGGACAGGAGGCTTCCTCGCACACCGTGTGCAGCTTGTGCTCGCGCAGGCTCGCCTTGATCTCGTTGAAGCGCTCGGCTTCCTGCCCCGCGCCGAGGCGGATGCGGATCCATTCGGGCTTCTTCAGGCGCTCGGCCGGAACGATCTTGATCGGGATGCGGGCCGTCTTGTCGGCGCCACGCTGCTTGCGTGCGGTGTCTTCCATCGGGGTCTCTCTAATTTTCTGTCTGTGGGGGTTGGCGTGGATCAGGCCTGCCTGGCATCGACAGGAGCGGCCGGCGGCAGCAGTCGCAGGAAGTGGCCGAGCAGGCGTTCGCCGACGCGATCCACGTCGTCGGCGACGCCGAAATCCTTCAGCCGGATCGTCTCCAGCCCCTCGTAGCCGCAGGGGTTGATCCACGAGAACGGCGCGAGGTCCACGTCGACGTTCAGCGCCAGGCCGTGATAGCTGCGGCCGTTGCGCACGCGCAGGCCGAGCGCGGCGATCTTCGCGCCGTCGATATACACGCCGGGCGCGCCGTCCTTGCGCTCGGCGCGGAGCCCGTAGTCGGCGAGGCAGTCGATGACCGTCTGCTCCATCAGCGACACCAGCTCGCGCACCTTCAGGTGCCGCCGATGCAGGTCCACGAGCAGATACGCGACGAGCTGGCCGGGCCCGTGGTAGGTGATCTGGCCGCCGCGGTCGATCTTCACGAGCGGGATGCCGGTCTCCCGCAGCAGATGTTCCGGCCGCCCGGCCTGACCCAGCGTATATACCGGCGGATGCTGCAGCAGCCAGACTTCGTCCGGCGTCGCGGCGTCGCGCGCATCGGTGAAGGCGCGCATCGCCTGCCACGTCGGTTCGTAGTCGACGAGGCCGAGGCGGCGGACGGTCGCGTCGTGCGCGACCGTAGCCGGGGGCTCAGCGACGCGAGCGGCGGCCGCAGCGGCGACGGTCATCTACAGCACCACCTTGATGAGCGGGTGCGAGCTCAACTCACGGTACAGCGCGTCGAGCTGCGCCTGCGACAGCGCGCGGATCGTGCAGGTCAGCGCAAGGTAATTGCCCTTGCTCGACGGACGCATCTCGACCGACGCCGGGTCGAAGTCCGGTGCATGCCGCACGACGACGCCGACGACCGCCTGCGCGAACTCATCGACGCGTGCGCCCATGATCTTGATCGGGAAATCGCACGGGAATTCGATCAGCGTCTCGCGGCTCATCTCAGCCACCTCGCATCACCGTTGTCTTGAATTGCTGGTACCACGCGTACATCTGCCGTCCGACCGGTCCGGGGCGGCCCGCGCCGACCGGGCGGTCGTCGAACGTCGTGATCGCGAGGACTTCCTTGGTCGACGACGTCATCCAGATTTCCTCCGCGCCGCGCACCTCGTCTTCGAGGATCTCGCGGACCTCGTGCGGCAAGCCGTGGCACGCCGCGAGTTCGAGCACGACGTCGTAGGTCACGCCGGGCAGCATCAGGTGGCTCTTCGGCGGCGCGAGCATCACGCCGTCCTTGACGATGACGATGTTCGACGCCGAGCCTTCCGTCAGAAAACCGTCGCGGAACAGCACCGTCTCCGCGCAACCACTGTCGACCGCCAGCTGGCGCAGCAGGCAGTTCGCGAGCAGCGCCGTGCTCTTGAGGTCGCAACGCAGCCAGCGGAAATCGGCCGCGCTGACGGCGCTGACCCCGTTCTCCAGCTGGACCGCCGGCGCGGTCACGAGTTCGTCGCTCATCAGGAAAACCGTCGGATGCGTCGGCACCGGAAACGCGTGGTTGCGCCGCTCGCCGCAGCCGCGCGACACCTGCAGGTACACCGACTGGTCATCCCACGGGTTGCGCGCGACGATCTCGTCGATGATCGCCGCCCATTCCGACGGCGTATGCGGGTTCGGCAGCCGGATCGCGTCGAGCGTGTTCGCGAGCCGCTGCAGGTGCTGCCCGAGCCGGAAAGGCCGGCGCGAGTAGACCGGGATCACTTCGTAAGCGCCGTCGCCGAACAGGAAGCCGCGGTCGAGCGGCGAGATCCGCGCGTCCGCGAGAGGCCCGTACTTCCCGTTCAGAAAACAGACGCTCATGCCCGCCGCTGCCTCAAAGGCTCTTGATCCACAGCCGGATCGTGTCCCACAGCCGGCCGAAGAAGCCGGCGACCGGGACGTCCTGCAGCGCGACGACCGCATACTCGCCGAGCGACTTGCCGTCGAGGCTGAGCTGCATCGTGCCGAGCTGCTGCCCTTTCTGGATCGGCGCGACGACCGGTTGCTGGCTGACGAGCGAGATCTGGACCTTGTCCGACTGGCCCTTCGGCAGCGACATCACGAAGTCGTCGAGGAAGCCGACCGCGACGTCGTCGTCCTTGCCCTTCCAGACCTGGAAGCGCGACAGCTCCTGCGCGCTCGAATAGAGCTTCACGGTGTCGTAGAACTGGAAACCGTAGTTCAGCAGCTTCAGCGATTCCTGCGCGCGGATCGTGTCCGAGTCGGTACCGAGGACGACCGAGATCAGGCGCCGGGGACCGCGCTGGGCCGACGAGATCAGGCAATAGCCCGCGGTGCTGGTGTGACCGGTCTTCATGCCGTCCACCGTCGTGTCGAGCCACAGCAGACGGTTGCGGTTCGGCTGCGTGATCTTGTTGTACGTGTATTCCTTCTGCGAGTAGTACCGGTAGTACTCGGGGAAGTCGCGGACGATCGCGGTCGCGAGCAGCGACAGGTCGCGCGCGGTGGTGTAGTGCTGCTCGTGCGGCAGGCCGGTCGAATTGACGAAATTCGTGTTCGTCATGCCGAGCCGCTTCGCCTCCGCATTCATCATGTGCGCGAAAGACTCCTCGCTGCCGGCGATCAGTTCCGCGAGCGCGACGCAGGCGTCGTTGCCCGACTGGATGATCACGCCGGGAATCAGCTCACCGACCGTGACGGGACGGGTCGGCTCGATGAACATCCGCGAGCCTTCCATCCGCCATGCCCGCTCGGACACCGGCACGATCTGCTCGAGCGTCAGCGAGCCGCTTTTCAGCGCCGCGAAAGTCAGGTACGCCGTCATCAGCTTCGTCAGCGACGCCGGTTCGATGCGGGCGTCGGGCTCGCGCGCCGCGAGCACCTGCCCTGTCGCGTGATCCATCAACAGCCACGCCTTGGCGGCGAGCGCCGGGGGCGGAACGTTCTGCGCGGAAGCGGAAAAGGAGAGAAGGGCGAACAGCAGGGCAATGAAGAAACGCATGAGTACCTGAACGGGAAGCGCGAAGGGAGGAAGAACGGCGAAGGGAAGAATTATAGAGGCTCGAAGCGGGAAAACCGGCGCACTGCCGATCCCGTACGGGTGAGCCTGTTTCAACGTGTAACGACGAACGGCCGGATCTTGAGCGCTTCCGCGATCTTCCCCGCTTCCGCGCGAGCCTCGTCCGCCGACGCGAAAGGCCCGAGATGGAGCCGGTAGCGACCACCGTCGTCATGCACCGCGAGCCGGTCGGCGAAGGATTCGAACTCGTGGCGCACGAGCCCGAGAAAACCCTCGGCGTTCGCGACCGACGAGAAGGTGCCGAGCTGGAGGAAGACTTTCGGGTCGGCACGCAGTCCCATTCCACCCGGGCGAAGCCCGGAGGACGTCGTCGCGCCGGCGTCGGCCAGCCGTTCGATCGCATCGGCCTCGCGCTCCCGATGCTCGTCGGGCGGCACCTCGTTGAGAAACTGTTTGCGGCCGGGCAACGGCGGGACCGGCGTCGCGGTCGCGACGACTTCGATGTCGCCGGGCACGATCGTCTCGACCTCGACGAGTGCGCTGCCGGCATTCAAGTAGCCCAGTCGATGCGCGGCGGTATACGACAGGTCGATGATGCGTTCCTTGTGGAACGGCCCGCGATCGTTCACGCGCACGACGACCGAGCGACCGTTCGCCGGATTGGTCACGCGGGCGTAGCTCGGGATCGGCAATGTCGGGTGCGCCGCCGTCATCCCGTACATGTCGTAGGACTCGCCGCTCGACGTCGGCTTGCCGTGGAAACGCCGCCCGTACCAGCTCGCCCGGCCGCGCTCGCGAAACGCCGTGACCGACGTGGCCGGCACGTAATCCTCGCCGAACACGTTGTATGGCCGGTTCGCGAAACGATGCAGCGGTTCGACCCGCGGGACGGCGTCGGGCACGTCGTCGAGGTTCGCGGGCACGTTGTCGCCGGGACCGTCGTCCTTGTAATACCCGCCACCGCGCGCCTTGGTCGACGGCGGAGCCTGGCGGGAAGCGGAGGGTTTCACGCTCGGCTGTTCGACGTCGCGCGACGGCACCGAGCCGCAGGCGGCGAGCGCGAGTGCGAGGACGGCGCCGATCAGCGCTGCAACAGGGCGGGAGCGGGTCCCGGAAGCATTTTTTTGTGGCGGCACGGGGACCTCTTTCAGCCTTGTGCGATCGCGCGACTGCGCTGGATGCTCATCAGGATACCGACGCCCAGACACAGCGTGACGAGCGCAGTTCCCCCATAGCTGATGAACGGCAGCGGCACCCCCACGACCGGGAGGATGCCGCTTACCATTCCCATGTTCACGAAAGCGTACGTGAAGAAGATCATCGTGATCGACCCGGCGAGCAGGCGGGCGGCGAGCGACGGCGCCTGCAGCGCGATCGTGAAGCCGCGCAGCAGCAGCAGCAGGTAACTCGCGAGCAGCACGAGCGTGCCGACCAGGCCGAACTCCTCGGCGAGCACCGAGAAGATGAAGTCCGTGTGGCGCTCGGGAATGAACGACAGGTGCGTCTGCGTCCCCTCCATCCAGCCCTTGCCGACCACGCCGCCCGAGCCGATCGCGATCGTCGACTGGATGATGTGGAAGCCCTTGCCGAGCGGATCCTGGGTCGGATCCAGCAGCGTGCAGACGCGGTGCTTCTGGTATTCGCGCAGCACCTGCCAGTCGACATCCGGCTGGCAGATCTGATCTCCGAAGCCGACGATCGCGCCGACGCCGACGATACCGACGAACGCGACCGGGACGATCAGCTTCCACGACAGTCCGGCGAAGAAGATCACGTAGAAACCGGCGGCGGTGACGAGCAGGCTCGTGCCGAGGTCGGGCTGCACGAGGATCAGCCCGACGGGCACGACGAGGAGCACGCCGGCGAGGATGAAGTCGCGCAGCCCGATCTGCCCTTCGCGCTGCTGGAAATACCACGCCAGCATCAGCGGCATCGCGATCTTCATCAGTTCGGACGGCTGGATCCGCGTGATGCCGATGTCGAGCCAGCGCGTCGCGCCCTTCGACGTCTCGCCGAACAGGTCGACGGCGACGAGCAGCAGCACGCCGACCGCGTACAGCGGCAGTGCGAGCGACAGCAGGCGTTGCGGCGAGAGGCGCGCGGCGAGCCACATCGCCGACAGCGCGACGGCGGCATTCCCGAACAGCGACGGAATGCGCTCGGGCGACGCGCTCTGCATCAGCACGAAGGCGTAGCCGAGGATGACCGCGAGCAGCACGAAGAGCACCGGATCGATCGGTCGAAGCGCCGCGCGCAGCAGGTTCAGCGGATGGAAACGTGGATCCGTCATCGCTCGGCCTCCGTGCGCAGCAGGTCCATGTCGGGCCCCGCATCCTGTCCGTGTTCGGCCGATCCGTCGTGCCCTGCGTGCCCGTCGTCCGGGTCGCCGTCGCGCGCGTCGGCGTCTTCGCGCGCCGGTTCGCTGCCGCGGTTGCCGAGCAGGTGGTAGTCGATGACCTGTCGCGCGATCGGTGCCGCCGACTGCGCGCCGAAACCGCCGTTTTCGACCAGGACCGCAAGCGCGATGGTGGGGTTCTCGGCCGGCGCATAGGCGATGAACCACGAATGGTCGCGCAGGCGTTCGGTGACGCGCCCGGCGACGTATTTCGAGCCCTTCAATGAATACACCTGCGCGGTGCCGGTCTTGCCGCCGGCGCTGTACGGCGCACCCGCAAACGCGCGGGCGCCGGTGCCGCTCTTGTTCACGTCAACCATCGCCTGCCGGACCGCGGCGAGATGTTCGGCCTGCAGCGGCAGCCGACGCAGCGGTTCCGGCTCGACGACGCGGCGCCCGCCGCTCACGGTATCGACGACGTCATGCACGACGTGCGGCCGGAAGACATTTCCGCCGTTGACGACGGTCGCCAGCGCGTTCGCGAGTTGCAACGGCGTGTACGCGTTGTAGCCCTGGCCGATACCGACCGAGATCGTCTCGCCGCCGTACCAGCGCTGATGTTCGACCTTGCGGAAGCGCCCGCGCTTCCACTCCGGCGACGGCAGCACGCCTTCGGCCTCACCGGGGATGTCGATGCCGGTGCGCGTGCCGAAACCGAGCGGCCCCATGAAGTTCGCGATGCCGTCGATGCCGAGATCGTTCGCGAGCTGGTAGTAGTAGGTGTTGCACGACACGACGATGGACTTGTGTAGATCGACCGAGCCGTGGCCGCCGATCTTGTCGTCCATGAAGCGGCGCCCGGCGAACATGAAGTAGCCGGGGTCGGCGATCGTCTGTTTCGCGGTGCGCTTGCCGGTCTCGAGCGCTGCGAGCGCCATGAACGGCTTGAACGTTGAGCCCGGCGGATAGGTGCTGTAGATCGCACGGTTGAGGAGCGGATGATCCGGCGAGTCGTTGAGCGCGGTCCAGTCCGCGGTCGAAATCCCGTCGACGAACAGGTTCGGGTCGAAGGTCGGCTTCGACGCGAGCGCAAGAATGCCGCCGTTCCTCGGGTCGATCGCGACGAGCGCGCCGCGGCGATCGCCGAATGCCGCTTCGGCGACCTTCTGCAGCTCGATGTCGAGCGTCAGTTGCAGGTCGCGGCCCGCGGTCGCCGGCGTGCGCGAGATCAGCCGCACCGCGCGGCCGCCGGCATTGACCTCGACCTGCTCGACGCCAGTCACGCCGTGCAGATCGGCTTCGTAGCTCAGCTCGAGCCCGCTCTTGCCGATGTGGTCCGAGCCGCGGTAATTCGCCGTTTCGCCGCGTTCCTCGATCCGTTCCTCGTCGCGCACGTTGATGCGGCCGATGTAGCCGACGATGTGCGACCCCAGTTCGCCTTGTGGATAGTCGCGGAACAGCCGCGCGCGCACTTCGACGCCGGGGAAGCGATAGCGCCGCGCGACGAACCGGGCGACCTCCTCGTCGCTGAGGCGATTGCGGATCGGCACGCTCTCGAAGTTCCGGCTTTCTTCGAGAAGCTTGCGAAAGCGGCGCCGGTCACGCGCATCGATCGTGATGATTTCGCCGAGATCCTCGATCGTCGCATCGAGATCCGCGACGCGCGACGGGGTGATCTCGAGCGTGTACGCGGCGAAGTTGCGTGCGAGCACGACGCCGTTGCGGTCGAGGATCGCGCCGCGGTTCGGCACGATCGGCAGCAGGGCGATGCGATTGTCCTCGGCCCGGGTATGGAAATAGTCGTGCTGCACGACCTGCAGGAAGTAGAACCGCGCCGCGAGCAGACCGAAGCAGACGACGATGAAGAGCCCGGCGACAAGGACGCGGCGGCGGAAGCGCGCGAGTTCCTGTTCTGGCGTGCGAAATTCCGTCATGCCTCAGATCGGCCGGTTGTCGTCCCGGTCCACCGGCTGGAACTGCGGCAACAGCAACACGAAATGCAGCGGAAACCACAACGCGACGCCGGTGAAGCTCGACAGGAAATACCACCAGCCGGGAAACTCCGCGCCGGCGACGAGGCGCACGAGCACCATGATGATCTGCGCCAGCAACAGCAGCGGCAGCACGTGCAGCGCCTGCTGCAGCGGCGAGAACCAGAGCACGCGCCGCGACACCGACATCGCGAGGTAGGCGAGCACCACGTAGGCGAGCGCGTGCTGCCCCATCGCCGCGCCCTGGCCGATATCGACGAGCAGGCCGAAGACGAACGCCGTCCCCATGCCGACCCGCATCGGCTCGCGGATGCACCAGAACGCGAGCACGAGCGGCACCCAGTCCGGCACGCCGGGCAGACGCCCGGTCGGGATGTACGTGAGGCCGAGCGCGACGAACAGGCTCAGGAACACGAAGCCGTTCTTCGCGGGCAGCAGGATGCGGCTCGATCGGTGCGTGGGCTGCAAAGTCTATCCCTGTCGTTTCGGTTGCGCCGCGGCCTCGGCGGGACGCGGCGGAGTCGGTTCGGCGCGGCCGAGCACGAGCACCTGGGTCGTGCGCTCGACCCCGGCGACGGGTTCGCAGACGATAATCGCGAACGTGTCGGACTCGCGATCCACGCTGACGACTTCGGCGACCGGCAGGCCGGCGAGGAACATCCCGTCGAGACCCGAGGTGTCGAGCCGATCGCCCGCCTTCACGTCGACGCCCGACAGCGTGAAGCGCAATTCGAGGCGACCGTGTCCCGCGCCGAACAGCACGCCGCGCAGCCCGTTGCGCGCGACCTGCACCGGCACCGCCTGATCCTTGTCGGTGAGGAGCGTCACTTCGGCCTGCACCGGGTAGACCCGCGTGACCTGACCGATCATCCCCTGAGCGTTGACGACCGCCATTCCGGCCTCGACCCCGTGCTGGCTGCCGCGGTCGAGAATCACCTTGCGCGAAAACGGATCGGGCGCATCGTACAGGATCTCGGCGGCGACGCTGTGCACGCCGACCGCCGGCGCCATCCCCAACAGCTCGCGCAGCTGCGCGTTGTCGCGTTCGACCTGTTCGAAGCGCAGCAGCCGCTGCGCGGCTTCGAGCTGGCTGTGCCGCAGCTCGGCGTTGTCCTTCTGCACTTCGACGAGTGTCGCGAAATACACGCCGGCGTCGCGGATGAAGTCCACGGGGGCGGCGGCGGCCATCTGCAACGGATACGTCGCGACCGACAGTCCCTGTCGCATCACTTCGAGGTAGCGGAAGCGCAGGTCGGCGACGAGCATCGCCAGGCATACCGAGACGAGCACGAACAGCCGCACCAGCGGCGTCGGTCCTTGCTTGAATATCGGCGGAGACTGGTGGCCGACCAGGGACATTGAGCAGCTAGCCGGGCGGCAGGGAAAGGTACGCCCGGGGTTCGTCTTATTCCGATGCGAAGATGGAACCGAGCTTGTCCATCTTTTCGAGCGCCATGCCGCAACCGCGGGCGACGCAGGTCAGCGGCTCGTCGGCGACGATGACAGGCAGACCGGTCTCTTCCATCAGCAGCCGATCGAGGTCGCGCAGCAGCGCACCGCCCCCGGTCAGCACCATGCCGCGGTCGGCGATGTCGGCGCCGAGTTCCGGCGGCGTCTGCTCGAGCGCGATCTTCACCGCGGAGACGATCTGGTTCAGCGGTTCGGTGAGCGCTTCGAGGATCTCGTTCGACGAAATCGTGAAGCTCCTCGGGATGCCTTCGGCGAGGTTGCGGCCCTTGACTTCCATCTCGCGGACCTCGGAGCCGGGAAACGCGGAGCCGATTTCCTTCTTGATGTTCTCGGCGGTCGTGTCGCCGATCAGCATGCCGTAGTTGCGGCGGATGTAATTGACGATCGAGTCGTCGAACTTGTCGCCGCCGACGCGCACCGAGCCGGCATAGACCATGCCGCCGAGCGAGATCACGCCGACTTCGGTCGTGCCGCCGCCGATGTCGACGACCATCGAGCCGGTCGCGTCGGACACCGGCAGGCCGGCGCCGATCGCCGCGGCCATCGGCTCCTCGATCAGATAGACCTGCGACGCACCGGCCGCGAGCGCGGCGTCGCGGATCGCACGGCGCTCGACCTGCGTCGAACCGCAGGGCACGCAGATGATGATGCGCGGGCTGGGCGAGAACATCCGCGAGTCGTGCACCTTCTTGATGAACTGCTTGATCATCTGCTCGGTGACGACGAAATCGGCGATCACGCCATCCTTCATGGGGCGGATTGCAGTGATGTTGCCCGGAGTCTTGCCGAGCATCTGCTTCGCCGCATGGCCGACGGCCTGAATCGTGCGCTTCGCGTTCGGACCGCCTTCGGTGCGGATCGCGACGACCGATGGCTCGTCGAGCACGATGCCTTTGCCGCGCACGTAGATCAGCGTGTTCGCGGTGCCGAGGTCGATCGCGAGATCGTTCGAGAAATAGGAACGCAGAAAACCAAACATGGAGAAGTCCGAGACCGGTGAAGATGGGCGGCTGCAAGCCCGGGCGGGCGGCAAACGAGTATGATAACCTTAAAGGCTTGTGGATTCAGCAGGTTTTGTTAGCCCATGTCGCTCTCCATTGAACAGGTCCAGCGCATCGCGGCACTCGCCCGGATCGAACTCGCCGCCGGCGACGCCGAGGCGACGCGCGACAAGCTCAACGGCATATTCGGCCTGATCGAACAGATGCAGGCCGTCGACACGAGCGGCGTCGAGCCGATGAGCCACCCGCAGGACGTCGCGCAGCGTCTGCGCGCCGATGTCGCAACAGAGCCCAATCGCCGCGACGAGTTCCAGCGCATTGCGCCGCAAACCGAAGCCGGCCTCTATCTCGTACCGAAGGTCATCGAATAAGGAACCACGCGCGCGGGGCGTCGCGGGCTTGCCCGGCGGCGCGCGCGGCGCTCCCCGAATTATGATCAACGCCAGCCTGACCGAACTGCGCGCCGCGCTCGACGCGAAGGACATTTCGAGCGTCGAGCTCGCGACGCTCTTCCTCGACCGCATCGACCGCCTGAACCCGGCGCTGAACGCCTTCATCACCGTCGACCGCGAAGGCGCCCTCGCCGCCGCGCGCGCGGCCGACGCACGAATTGCCGCCGGCAACGGCGGTCCGCTGACCGGCATCCCGCTCGCGCACAAGGACGTGTTCTGCACCGAAGGCGTGCTGACGACCTGCGGCTCGAAAATGCTGTCGAACTTCGTCAGTCCGTACGACGCGCACGTCGTCGAGCTGCTGAAGCGGGCCGGCGTGGTAAGCCTCGGTAAGACGAACATGGACGAGTTCGCGATGGGCTCGTCGAACGAGAACTCGCATTACGGCGCGGTGAAGAACCCGTGGGACGCGAGCCGCGTCCCGGGCGGCTCCTCGGGCGGTTCCGCCGCTGCGGTCGCCGCGCGCCTCGCCCCGATCGCGACCGGCACCGACACCGGCGGCTCGGTGCGGCAACCCGCCGCGCTGACGGGCATCACTGGCATCAAGCCGACTTACGGGGTCGTCAGCCGATACGGGATGATCGCCTACGCGAGTTCGCTGGACCAGGGCGGCGCGTTCGGCGCGTCGGCTGCCGACTGCGCGGCATTGCTGACGGCGATGGCGGGCTTCGACCCGCGCGACTCGACGAGCCTGGAACGTCCCGCCGAGGATTATTCGCGCGAACTCGCCGCGCCCGCCCAGCCCCGGCCGCTCGCCGGCCTGCGCATCGGCCTGCCGAAGGAATTCTTCGGCCCCGGGATGGCCGACGACGTGCGCACGGCGGTCGACGCGGCGCTCGACGAGTACCGCAAGCTGGGCGCGACGACGGTGGAGGTCAGCCTGCCGAACGCGCAGCTCGCGATCCCCGCGTACTACGTGATCGCGCCGGCCGAGGCGTCGAGCAACCTGTCGCGCTTCGACGGTGTGCGCTACGGCCATCGCGCGGCCGAGTACCGCGACCTCGCCGAGATGTACGCGAAGAGCCGCGCCGAAGGCTTCGGCGCCGAAGTCAAGCGCCGCATCCTGGTCGGCACCTACGTGCTGTCGCACGGCTACTACGACGCGTACTACCTGCAGGCGCAGAAGCTGCGGCGCCTGATCGCGCAGGACTTCCAGGCGGCGCTCGGCGACTGCGACGTGATCGCCGGCCCGACGAGCCCGACGACCGCGTGGACGATCGGCGAGAAATCCGACGACCCGGTGCAGATGTACCTGTCGGACATCTACACCATCGCCGTCAATCTCGCCGGCCTGCCCGGCCTGTCGCATCCCTGCGGCTTCGGCGCGGGCGATCTGCCGGTCGGCCTGCAACTCGTGGGCGACTATTTCTCGGAAGCGCGCCTGCTGAACGTCGCGCACCGCTTCCAGCAGGCGAGTGACTGGCACCTGCGCCGGCCGGCCGTCGCGGCCTGAACGGAGTCTGGACATGAGCAGAAACGACTGGGAAGTCGTCATCGGACTGGAAGTCCATGCGCAACTGAACACCGCGTCGAAGATCTTCTCAGCGGCCTCGACCGCGTTCGGCGCGGAACCGAACGTGCAGGCGTGCGCGGTCGATATCGCGCTGCCGGGGGTGCTGCCGGTGCTGAACCGCGGCGCGGTCGAGCGCGCGATCCGCTTCGGCCTCGCGATCGGCGCCGAAGTCGCGCCGAAGAGCGTCTTCGCGCGCAAGAACTACTTCTACCCCGACCTGCCGAAGGGCTACCAGATCAGCCAGTTCGAGCTGCCGGTCGTGCAGGGCGGCACGATCACGATCCGCGTCGGCGACGATGACAAGGCCTACGAGAAGACCGTGCGGCTGACGCGCGCGCACCTCGAGGAAGACGCCGGCAAATCGCTGCACGAAGACTTCCACGGCATGACCGGCATCGACCTCAACCGCGCCGGCACGCCGCTGCTCGAGATCGTCTCCGAACCCGACATGCGCTCGTCGGCCGAGGCGGTCGCGTACGCGCGCTCGCTGCACGCGCTAGTGCGCTGGATAGACATCTGCGACGGCAACATGCAGGAAGGCTCGTTCCGCTGCGACGCGAACGTCTCGGTGCGCCGCCCCGGCGGCCCGCTCGGCACGCGCCGCGAAATCAAGAACCTGAACTCGTTCCGCTTCCTGCAGCAGGCGATCGATTACGAGGTGCAATGGCAGATCGACACGATCGAGGACGGCGGCACGATCCAGCAGGCGACCGTGCTGTTCGACCCCGACACCGGCGAGACGCGGATGATGCGCTCGAAGGAAGAGGCGCACGACTACCGCTACTTCCCCGACCCGGACCTGCTACCGCTCGCGATCTCATCCGAATGTAAGGCGCGCGTGCAGGCGGAACTGCCCGAGCTGCCGGGTGCGATGAAAGCGCGCTTCGTCGAACAGGGGGGCCTGTCGGCCTACGACGCGACGACGCTGACGGCGTCGAAGGAAGTCGCCGACTTCTACCAAGCGACCGTCGATGCTGCGGGCGCCGCGCTCGCGAAACCGTGCGCGAACTGGGTCATGGGCGAGCTCGCCGCGCGGCTCAACAAGGCCGAGCTCGACGTCACCGAGTCGCCGGTCTCGCCGGCGCAGCTCGCCGGCCTCGTCGTGCGCATCGGCGACGGCACGATCTCGAACAACATCGGCAAGAAGGTGTTCGACGCGCTGTGGAACGGCGAAGGCGGAAAGGACGCAAGTTCGGCCGACGCAATCATCGAGGCGCAGGGCCTGCGCCAGATGAACGACAGCGGCGCAATCGAGTCGATCATCAACGAGGTCCTGGCAGCGAACGCGAAGTCGGTCGAGGAATTCCGCGCCGGCAAGGACAAGGCGTTCAACGCGCTCGTCGGCCAGGTCATGAAGGCGACGAAGGGCAAGGCGAATCCGGCGCAAGTCAACGAACTGCTGAAGCGCAAGCTCGAAAGCTGATCGGAGCGCGGGCCGCGCGCCCGCCGTCGTCCCGCGTCCGATCACTATAATGGGGACCGTTCAGGGACCCGACGAAGGGGTGCATGATGTGCCAGCTCCTCGGCATGAACTGCAACGTGCCCACCGACATCTGCTTCTCGTTCACCGGCTTTCGCGCGCGCGGCGGACTCACCGATCAGCACCGCGACGGCTGGGGCATCGCGTTCTTCGAGCAGCGCGGTGTGCGCCTCTTCCTCGACCCGCAGCCGAGCGCGCACTCGCCGGTCGCCGAACTCGTCCGCAACTACCCGATCCGCTCGCTGAACGTCATCGCGCATATCCGCAAGGCGACGCAAGGCGTCGTCCGCCTCGAGAACACGCACCCGTTCCAGCGCGAGCTATGGGGCCGCTACTGGATCTTCGCGCACAACGGCAACCTGCTCGACTACGCTCCCGAACTCTCCGGGCGCTTCGTGCCGGTCGGCTGCACCGATTCCGAGAAGGCGTTCTGCGACATCCTGCAAAGCCTCGCCGCCCGTTTTCCCGACGGCCAGCCGTCGGACGCTGCGCTGCACGCGGAATTGCGCGAACTCGCGATCCGCATCGGCAGCCACGGCGAATTCAACTTCCTGCTGTCGAACGGCGAACTCCTGTTCGCGCACTGTTCATCCCGTCTCGCCTACATCGTGCGCCAGGCACCCTTCACCGTCGCGCACCTGTCGGACCAGGACGTCACCGTCGACTTCAACGAGCAGACGACGCCGAACGATCGCGTCGCGCTGATCGCGACGCTGCCGCTCACCGATAACGAGGTCTGGCAACAGATGACGCCGGGTTCGCTGCTCGCATTCCGCGACGGCGCGCCCGAAGCCTTGGGTGAGACGCGGACGATCGCGGCCCGGCGGGACCCGGCAACCGGCGGCGCGTGACTTCTCCCCTTCGCAGCGCCATGCCGAAAGGCTAGAGTTGCCATCTCCGATCCTGAGCGAGGGCTCGCCGATGGACTGCCCGCTGTGCGTTGCCGATCACGAAACGACGGTCTGGCGCGATGGAAGCTGCCGCGTGATCCGTGTCGATGATCCCGACTACCCCGGTTTCTGCCGCGTCATCTGGCACGAGCACGTCGCCGAAATGACCGACCTGACGACGGTTTCCCAGCGTCACATCCTGAACGTCGTGCTCGCGACCGAAACCGCATTGCGCCAGCTGATGCGCCCCGACAAGATCAATCTCGCGAGCTTCGGCAACGTCGTTCCGCATGTGCACTGGCACGTGATTCCCCGCTTTCGCGACGACCGGCATTTCCCGGAGCCGACCTGGGGTCAGCCGCAGCGCGAAGGCGTCCGGCGGCCTGCGCCTGCGCCCGAAGCCCTCGCCGCCGCGATCGGCGCCGCACTCACCGAACTGACGTCGGGTTGAGCGGCGAGACGCACGCCTTTTCGCACCCGCCGAGCAACGAAGCAGGGACCGAATGGAAAACCCGACTCCGGTTACCGGCCACGACCCGGCCGATTCCCTCGAACTGTTGAACAGGCTCGACTCCGGCGACGCCGACGCCACGCATCGGGCGCTGTCGGAAATCGTCACCGGCTTGCTCGCGGCGCCGCCCGCGCCCGCGCAACACCTCGAAATCCTCGAAGCCGCGCGCGAACGGATCCACGCGGCACAGGCGGAACTCGCGTCGCGCTACGCGGCGCACCCGCTGCCGCCCGACGGCCGGGACAACGCGACGCTCGCGCGCGTCGTCGCCCTGTGGCAGGCGGTGGCACGGGCGTATGCGCGCATCGCCGAGAACGATACGAGCAACGCCGCGCAGTCCGAGCGCGTGCTGCTCCTCGCACAGCGTCGTGTCGACGCGGCGGGCAAGGTGCTGTTCGAATATTTCCGCGCGCACCAGGCGGTGCCGCCCGGGGCGTGGTCCGAGTTGCATGCCGGCTATGCCGCCACCGAATCGCTCGCGCAGGCGAAGGTTCGGGTACCCGATACGCTCAACGAAGTGTGGAAGGCGCAAAGCACCGCCGAAGCCTACGTCGCCGTACTGCTCGTCGACCTCACCAATCCGTTCGGCCGCAGCCCGCGCGAATTCGACTGGGTGTGCCGCTGGGCGCAGCGGTTTGCACCGTACTGCACGCTCGTAGCCGACACTCACGACGACGCGACGCAATCTACAGCCTACGGCCTGGATCTCGCTGCCGATCACGGCCTGCGTCCGCTCAACGTCCTCGCGCCGTCCTCGTCGCTTCGCCGCTTCGACGCCAGGCGCCTCGCGCCGCAGATTCGAGGCGTGCTCGCGCGGTTCAAGGAGGGCGCCGCGCCCGTTTCGCTGGGCCTCGGCGCGGATTGTCCGCCGGAGGCAGCGCACAGGCTGCTGCTCTCGCTGTATCGGCCGTGGGCGCTATCGGCCGCGAGCCGGCGCTTTCCCCGTCGGCGCGGGCGCGGGGAGGCGGATCTGTGCGGCGACTGGCTCGCGATCGGCTACAACGTAGCTGGCGAGCCGTTCGAGCAGCCGGTGTTGTACTCGTCCGGTGCGTGGCAGGACGACAACGCTTGGAGCACGTTCGACGACGTGAAATCCGGTCGCACGGCTGGCGGCGGGCAATCGTCCCGCGACACGGAACGACGCGGTTTCGCCGCCGAACGCTGGGCCGTGTTCGACCAGTCGGTGAGCGGTTTCCGCCTGATCCGGCAACCGCAGCACGAGCGCATCGAGCATCGGCAGCTCGTCGGCATCCGGCCTCCGGACGGCGACCGTTTCCTGCTCGGGCAGGTGAGCTGGCTGATGTTCCGCGAGGACGGCGTAATGGAAGCAGGCATCCAGGTGCTGCCGGGACTGCCCAAAGTCGTCCCGGCCCGGCGCTTCGACCTGTTCCGGGGCCGACACATCGCCTACCAGCCGGCCTTCCTGCTGCCCGGGCTTCCGGCGCTGAGAACGGGTCCGTCGCTCGTTCTTCCCGCCGGCTGGTACCGGCCGCAGGCCGTGATCGAAATCGTCGACGACACGGGG
The DNA here is from genome assembly GCF_032027225.1 of Aromatoleum sp. Classification (GTDB taxonomy): domain Bacteria; phylum Pseudomonadota; class Gammaproteobacteria; order Burkholderiales; family Rhodocyclaceae; genus Aromatoleum. Next base: position 41,234 of record NZ_JAVSMM010000025.1, read on the forward strand.
ATGGAACTGCGGCTGACGGACATCGTGCTGCGCGGCACGAACTTCGACCAGGTCAGCTTTGAACCGGTGGTTGCGCGAGACGTGCTGCAGGGAAGCGCGCACTGAAGCGGCTGCCCTTGCCGTACTCGCTTTCGACGTGCAGCTCGGCGTCGTGCCGCGACAGGATGTGCTTGACGATCGCGAGCCCGAGTCCCGTGCCCCCCGATTCCCGCGAACGGCCGAGGTCGGCGCGGTAGAAACGCTCGGTGAGCCGCGGAATGTGGCGTGGCTCGATGCCAATCCCGTTGTCCTCGACGGCGAACTCGGCGCCGCCGTCGACGCGTCGCCAGCTCAGCCGGATCGTGCCGCCGGCGGGCGTATAGCGCACCGCGTTGCTCGCGAGGTTCGCGAACGCCGAACGCAATTCCTTCGCGCTGCCGAGCACCACCACGTCCCCGTCTCCGACGGCGATGTCGAGGCTGACCTCGTGTCGCCCGGCCGACAGCAGTCGCGCATCCTCGGCGATATCCAGCACCAGCGGACTGACCGCGACGCGCTGCTCGCCGGCGGATGCGCCCGACTCGAGCGCGGCCAGCGTCAGCAGATCCTCGATCAGCGTCTCCATCCGCAGCGACTGGTCCAGCGCGAGCCGCACGTAGTGTTTCACCTCGTCCGGCCGGAATTCCTCGAGGCCGTCGACCAGCGTCTCGAGAAAACCGATCACGACGGTGAGCGGCGTACGCAACTCGTGGGAGACGTTCGCGACGAAATCACGGCGCATCGTGTCGAGCCGCTCGAGCTGCGAGATGTCGCGCGAAACGACCATCCTTTGCCCGTCGCCGAACGGCACGATCTGAATCATCAACGTCAGCCCGGCCCTGCGGTCGGAGTGCAGCACCAGGGATGCCGCCTGCCCGCCATCGTGCATGAAACGGACGAAGTCGGGCTGGCGCACGAGCTTCGTGACCGGCAGGCCGCAGTCACGCCCAGCCTCGAGACCGAAATGCTGCTCCGCCTTGTGATTCATCCATTCGATGCGGTCGTCGGCCGACAGATACAGGATTCCATCAGGCATCGCCTGGCTCGCGTCGCGGAAGCGCTCCAGCGACGACGCAAGCTGTTCGCGCATCTCGTACGAGAGCCGCGATCGGCGATTGAGGTCGGCAAACACGAGATTCCACGTGCCGCGTGCGGGCGGAATCGGCGTGCCGACCGGAGCGCGCGTCCATTCGACCAAGCGCTGAACGTTGCGCAGATGGTAGCCGTGCATCAGCAGGCCACCGGCGATGAAGGTGATCAGCGCGGCAATCGCGCCGCCGAAGAGACCGGCGACGGCGCTCGCCAGCGCCAGTACCGCAAGCGCAACCGCGGCGCCGGTCCAGATGTAACGGGCAGAACGGGAAATAGCGGTTACTCCTGCGGCACCGGTCGAGGCTATTGCACTGCGCTCGACCCGACCTGCGCCGACAGGCGGTAGCCGCTACCGCGAACGGTCTGGATCAGCTGGTCGAGCCCGGTCGGCTCGAGCGCCGCACGCAAGCGCCGCACATGCACGTCGACGGTGCGCTCCTCGACGAACACATGGTCGCCCCAGACCTGGTCGAGCAGCTGGGCGCGCGAATGGACGCGCTCGGGGTGGGTCATCAGGAAATGCAGCAGCCTAAATTCGGTTGGCCCGAGCGAGACCTGCGCTTCGTCGGCCGTGACCCGGTGCGTCGCGGGATCGAGCCGCAGCGCGCCGATCGCGACGACGTCCTCGGTTGCCTGCGGGCTGCGCCGGCGCAGCACGGCTTTGATGCGGGCGACGAGTTCGCGCGGGCTGAACGGCTTCGTGATGTAGTCGTCGGCGCCGGTCTCGAGCCCGGCCACTGCGTCCTCCTCCTCGCCGCGCGCGGTCAGCATGATGATCGGGATCGCGCGCGTGCGCTCGTCAGCGCGCAGGCGGCGGGCGAACTCGATCCCCGACATCCCGGGCAGCATCCAATCGAGCAGCACGAGATCGGGCAGTGCGCTCTGCACGATGCCGCGGGCCGCTTCGGCATCGGCGGCGCGGACCACGTGGTGGCCGGCACGGCCTAGATTGGCGGCAATCAGTTCCTGGATGGCCGGTTCGTCTTCGACAAGCAGAATGGTGGCGGGCATGTCCGTCCTCCGGGTTGGCAGGCGAAGTGTATTGCACTCGTTTGACGATTTTGTGACACGTCATCTGTTCGCAATGCCCGCGGCGCGAGCCCCTGCGGCTGCGAGCGGCGTCGATTCGGGTATGATTGGCCTCCCGACTGCGTCAGACCTTCGTGAAGCCCATGGCCGGAATCGACGACGACACCCCCACCCCCACCGCGATCACGCTGCACCGAAAATCGAAAATGCTCGAGATCGCGTTCGACGACGGCAGCGAATTCTCGCTGCCCTTCGAATACCTGCGAGTCCATTCTCCGTCGGCGGAAGTGCGCGGCCACGGGCCCGGGCAGGAGGTCCTGCAGGTCGGCAAGCGCGACGTCGACATCCTCGACGTCCAGCCCGTCGGAAATTATGCCGTGAGACCGGTGTTCTCGGACGGGCACGACAGCGGCCTGTATTCGTGGGATTACCTGTACGCATTGGGCCGGGATCACGACGTGCTATGGCAGTGTTACCTCGATCGCCTCGCCGCGGACGGGCGCAGCCGCGACCCCGCCGACAACCCACCCCCCGCACCGAAATCCGGCTGCGGACACAAGCACTGAGCATGAGCGAAAAAACCACCCACTTCGGCTTCGAAACGGTCGCTGAAGGCGAAAAGCAGAAAAAGGTCGCCGAGGTGTTTTCCTCGGTTGCCACCCGCTATGACGTGATGAACGACCTGATGTCGTTCGGCCTGCACCGGCTGTGGAAGGCGTTCACGATTAAGGTCTCCGGCGTCGGGCGCGGCGACCGCGTCCTCGACGTCGCCGGCGGCACCGCGGACTTGTCGCTCGCGTTCGCGAAGCGCGTCGGCACGTCCGGGCAGGTGTGGCTCACCGACATCAACCACTCGATGTTGGCGGTCGGCCGCGATCGCGTGCTCGATCGCGGCTATGCGCTGCCGGTCGCGCAATGCAACGCCGAAAAGCTGCCGTTCCCGGACAACTGGTTCGACTGCGTCACTGTCGCCTTCGGCCTGCGCAACATGACGCACAAGGATGTCGCGCTCGCCGAAATGCGCCGCGTGTTGCGTCCCGGCGGGCGTCTCCTCGTGCTCGAATTCTCGCGCGTGTGGAAACCGCTCGCTCCCGCCTACGACTTCTATTCGTTCAAGGTACTGCCGTGGATGGGCGCGAAGGTCGCAGACGACGCCGACAGCTACCGCTACCTCGCCGAATCGATCCGCATGCATCCGTCGCAGGACGAGTTGAAGGCGATGCTGGAACAAGCGGGACTGAAACGGGTCGATTACTTCAACCTGACGGGCGGTATCGTCGCGGTTCACCGCGGTTACAAGCTCTGAAGCGCGATCCTCCCCGCGCCGCCGTCCCGCCCATGATTTCAACCCGCACGGAGTATCGTCCCGGATGAAAAATCTCCTTCTCGGCCTGATCGCAATCGTGTTCACCTTCGGTCTCGGCATCCACGATGCCGACGCGAAGCGCCTAGGCGGCGGCGGCAGTTTCGGCATGCAGCGCCAGATGACCCCGCAGCAGGCGCCGCGGCAGCCCAGTGCCGCGCCGCAGCGGACGCCGCAAGGTGCCAACGCCACGCCGCAAAAACGCTCCTGGATGGGACCGATCGCCGGCCTCGCCGCGGGCCTCGGCCTCGCCGCTCTGTTTTCGCATCTCGGCCTCGGCGAGGAAATGGGCTCGTTCGTGCTGATCGCGCTACTCGTGTTCGGCGCCCTGATGCTGTTCCGGATGCTTTCGCGGCGGGGGGCCTCCCCGCAGGCCGCGCAGCGGATGGAGTACGCCGGCGCGCCCGGTCCCCGCGAGTCTCCCGCCCCTTCACCAGCTCTCGCCGCCGCCGCGGGCGCCGGTGCGACTCCCGGAGGTCCTGCGATTCCGGCGGATTTCGATGCCGAAGCTTTCGTGCGGCAGGCGAAGGTCCAGTTCATTCGCCTGCAGGCCGCAAACGACGCCGGCGATCTGAACGACATCCGTGAATTCACGTCGCCCGAGATGTTCGCGGAGATCCGGATGCAGCTCTCCGACCGTGGCGCCGCCGCGCAACGCACCGACGTCGTCGAGCTGAACGCCGAAGTCATCGAAGTCGCCGAAGAGCCGCAACGTTATGTCGTCAGCGTGCGCTTCAACGGGCTGTTGCGCGAGGACGAGGGCGCGGCCCCGGCGCCGTTCGATGAAGTCTGGCATCTGACCAAACCGAAGGCCGGCACCGGCGGCTGGGTCGTCGCCGGCATTCAGCAGGTTTCCTGATCTTCCCCTCGCCGGCCCACCGGCTCCCGCAGCGATAATCGATGTCAGTCCCCAACCGCGCCTTCGTCGCCACGATCAACCACCTTCTGGCCCCGGCGACGTGGGCGCGCGACAGGTTGTCGCCGCATGCCGATCGTTACGCGATGGTCAGCGCGACGCCGTTCGAGTTCCTATTCCGCGTCCTCCCAGACGGCTTTCTGGAACCCGCCGAACCCGGGCATGCACCGGATGTGACGCTGTCGATTCCGCTGGCGGCCGTCCCCAGCCTTGCTGCGGGTGATTCGACCCGGGCAATGAACGCGGTACGGATCGAGGGCAACGCCGAGCTCGCCGACGCGCTCGGTTTCGTCTTTCGCCATCTGCGCTGGGATGCAGAGGAAGACCTGTCGCGCGTCACCGGCGACATCCTTGCGCGACGCCTCGCGCTCGGCGCCGACGCGGCGAAATCCGCTCACTTGCGGGCGTGGAGCGCACTCGGCGGGAACGTGGCCGAATACTTCACCGAAGAGCAGAAGATCCTCGTCACCCGCCCTGCGCTCGACGCGTATCGCGAGGAGCTCGCGCGGCTGCGGGACGACGTCGCCCGCCTCGAAAAGCGCGTCGGCCGCTTTGCTCCCCGCACCGCTGAGACTCGGGGCGCCGCACGTGTGACCGCCCGGCGGCATACCTCTTCCGCCTGAGCCTTCCGTTTGCGCCGCTCCCGCGGTGTGGCCGCGGCCCGCGGCGAACATCCGCGCAGCGCTCGGCATCGTCACGCGAGGCTAGGAAAAAAACAAAAAGGGCGCTCCTGTCAGAACGCCCTTTTTCGCTGCTGTCGTCGACTGCCAAGTTACCGGATCAATGTCCGCGCTTGCGCAGTTTCTGGATCGCGGCGATCTGAGCGATCGCCTCGGCGAGTTCCGCCTGAGCTTTTGCATAATCGAGCTCGGAGGACTTATTGCGCAATGTCTCTTCGGCGAGACGCTTGGCCTCGAGCGCTTTCGCCTCATCGAGATCCTTGCCGCGAATCGCGGTGTCGGCGAGCACGGTGACCAGGCCCGGCTGTACTTCAAGGATGCCGCCGGCGACGAAGACGAGCTCTTCTTCGGACTCGTTCTGCCGCTTCACGCGCACCGCTCCCGGCTTGATCCGGGTCATCAGCGGCATGTGGCCGGGCAGGATCCCGAGCTCACCCGCTTCGCCCGGAAGCGCGACGAACTCCGCCAGTCCGGAAAAGATCTGCTCTTCCGCGCTGACGATGTCCACGTGGACCGTCATTACCATCGTGATGTCCTTTTCAAGGCCGCGCGGCACTGAATTGCCGCGCGGCGCGCCTGATTACTGGAGCTTCTTGGCCTTTTCCATGGCCTCTTCGATGCCGCCGACCATGTAGAACGCCTGCTCCGGCAGGTGATCGCATTCGCCATTCACGATCATCTTGAAGCCGTTGATCGTGTCCTTCAGCGGCACGTACTTGCCCGGCGAGCCGGTGAAGACTTCCGCGACGTGGAACGGCTGCGACAGAAAGCGCTGGATCTTCCGCGCGCGGGACACCGCGAGCTTGTCTTCCGGCGACAGCTCGTCCATGCCGAGAATCGCGATGATGTCGCGCAGTTCCTTGTAGCGCTGCAGCGTCTGCTGGACCTGACGAGCGACGTTGTAGTGCTCTTCGCCGACGACCAGCGGGTCGAGCTGACGGGACGTCGAGTCGAGCGGGTCGACCGCGGGGTAGATGCCCAGCGCGGCGATGTCACGCGACAGAACAACGGTCGAGTCGAGGTGCAGGAAGGTGGTCGCCGGCGACGGGTCGGTCAAGTCGTCCGCAGGGACGTACACGGCCTGGATCGAGGTGATCGAGCCGACCTTGGTCGAGGTGATGCGCTCCTGCAGGCGGCCCATTTCTTCCGCCAGCGTCGGCTGGTAGCCCACCGCGGACGGCATCCGGCCCAGCAGCGCGGACACTTCGGTACCGGCCAGCGTGTAGCGGTAGATGTTGTCCACGAAGAACAGGATGTCGCGGCCCTCGTCGCGGAAGCGCTCGGCCATCGTCAGGCCGGTCAGCGCGACGCGCAGACGGTTGCCCGGGGGTTCGCTCATCTGACCGAACACCATCGCGACCTTGTCGAGAACGTTCGAGTCCTTCATCTCGTGGTAGAAGTCGTTTCCTTCACGAGTACGCTCACCGACGCCCGCGAACACCGACAGACCCGAGTGCTGCTTCGCGATGTTGTTGATCAGCTCCATCATGTTCACGGTCTTGCCGACACCGGCACCGCCGAACAGGCCGACCTTACCGCCCTTCGCGAACGGGCAGACGAGATCGATAACCTTGATGCCGGTTTCGAGCAGGTCGACCGACGGCGACAGCTCGTCGAACTTCGGGGCCTTCGCGTGAATCGGGCGCAGCTCATCGGTCTCGATCGGACCGGCTTCGTCGATCGGGCGACCGAGCACGTCCATGATGCGGCCGAGCGTACCGTGACCGACCGGCACCGAGATCGGCGTACCGGTGTTCGCGACCTTCATACCGCGGCGCAGGCCGTCGGACGAACCGAGCGCGATCGTGCGCACGACGCCGTCGCCGAGCTGCTGCTGGACCTCGAAGGTCAGGCCTTCTTCCGCGAACGAACCGGCGGCGCTCTCGAGCTTCAGCGCGTCATACACTTTGGGCATCGCTTCGCGGGGGAACTGGATATCCACCACGGCGCCGATGCACTGAACGATAGTTCCTTGACTCATCGTCGTTTCCTTAAATCAGTTATGCGTTACACCGCGGCGGCGCCGCCGACGATCTCCGACAGCTCCTTCGTGATCGCTGCCTGGCGGGTCTTGTTGTAGACCAGCTGCAGTTCCCCGATCACGTTCTTCGCGTTGTCGGAAGCGGCCTTCATTGCCACCATGCGCGCGCTCTGCTCCGAAGCCATGTTCTCGGCAACCGCCTGATACACCAGCGCCTCGACGTAGCGCACCAGCAGCTCGTCGATGACGACCTGCGGATCGGGTTCGTACAGGTAGTCCCACGACCCTTCCGGGGTGCCGAGCTTCTCGCCCGCGAGGGGCAGCAGCTGCTCGAGAACCGGCTCCTGCTTCATCGTGTTGATGAAGCGCGTGTAGGCGATGTAGACCGCGTCGAGCTCGCCGTTCTGGAACGCGTCGAGCATGATCTTGACCGGGCCGATCATCTTTTCGAGATGAGGCGTGTCACCGAGCTGCACGACGTGCGATACGATCTTCGCCCCCATCCGCTGCAGGAAACCGAAGCCCTTGTTGCCGATGCAGCAGGCCTGGATTTCGGTCGCGCCGGCAGAGTCCCACCCCTTCATCGCATTCAGCGCGACGCGCTGGATGTTGGTGTTGAGACCGCCGCAGAGACCCTTGTCGGTGGTGACCAGAATCAGACCCACGCGCTTGACCTCGTCCTTCTGGACGAGGAAAGCGTGCTTGTAGTCGGTGACGTTGGCCTGGGACAGGTTCGCGGCGAGGCGGCGGATTTTGTCGGCGTAGGGACGGGCGGCGCGCATCCGATCCTGCGCCTTGCGCATCTTGGATGCAGCCACCATTTCCATGGCCTTGGTGATCTTGCGCGTGTTCTGCACGCTCTTGATCTTGGTACGGATTTCCTTACCGCTAGCCATATTCCGTCTCCGTCCGCGGCCTTAGGCCCAGCTCTTCTTGAACTCGTCGATCGCCGCGACCAGTTGCTTCTCGCCGTCGGCGTCGAGCTCCTTGGACGACATGATCTTGGTCACGAGGGCCGGGTTCTTCGTCTTGACGTACTGCTGCAGGCCGTTTTCGAACGCGAGCACGCGACCGACATCGACGTCATCGAAGTAGCCGTTGTTGACCGCATACAGCGTGATCGCCATCTCCGCGATCGACAGCGGCGCGTACTGCGGCTGCTTCATCAGTTCGGTCACGCGGCGGCCGCGCTCGAGCTGCTTGCGCGTCGCATCGTCGAGGTCGGACGCGAACTGGGCGAACGCGGCGAGTTCACGGTACTGCGCGAGGTCGGTCCGGATACCGCCGGAGAGCTTCTTGATGACCTTGGTCTGCGCGGCGCCACCGACGCGGGACACCGAGATACCGGCGTTGATCGCGGGACGGATGCCGGCGTTGAAGAGGTCGGTCTCGAGGAAGATCTGGCCGTCGGTGATCGAGATCACGTTGGTCGGCACGAAAGCGGAGACGTCGCCAGCCTGCGTTTCGATGATCGGCAGCGCGGTCAGCGAGCCGGTCTTGCCCTTGACGGCGCCGTTGGTGATCTTTTCGACGTAGTCGGCGTTGACGCGCGCGGCGCGCTCGAGCAGGCGCGAGTGCAGGTAGAACACGTCGCCCGGGTAGGCTTCGCGGCCCGGCGGACGGCGCAGCAGCAGCGACACCTGGCGGTAGGCCCAGGCCTGCTTGGTCAGGTCGTCGTACACGATCAGCGCGTCTTCGCCGATGTCGCGGAAGAATTCGCCCATGGTGCAGCCGGAGTATGGTGCGATGTACTGCATCGCGGCAGCGTCGGCGGCGGTCGCGGCGACGACGATGGTGTGGTCCATCGCGCCGTGCTCTTCCAGCTTGCGCACCACGTTGGCCACCGAGGACGCCTTCTGGCCGATAGCGACGTAGATGCACTTCACGCCGGTGCCCTTCTGGTTGATGATGGCATCGATCGCGACCGCGGTCTTGCCGGTCTGGCGGTCGCCGATGATCAGTTCGCGCTGGCCGCGGCCGACCGGCACCATGGCGTCGATCGACTTCAAGCCGGTCTGCACCGGCTGGTCGACCGATTTACGTTCGATCACGCCAGGCGCGATGCGCTCGATCGGCATGGTGGTGTCGGCGGCGATGGGGCCCTTGCCGTCGATCGGCTGGCCCAGCGAGTTCACCACGCGGCCGAGCAGCCCGCGGCCGACCGGCACTTCCAGAATGCGGCCGGTGCACTTGGCGACGTCGCCTTCGGTGATGTGTTCGTAGTCGCCCAGGATCACCGCGCCGACCGAGTCACGCTCGAGGTTGAGCGCCACGCCGAAGGTGTTGCCCGGCATTTCGATCATTTCACCCGACATCACGTCGGACAGCCCATGAATGCGGACGATACCGTCGGTGACGGACACGATCGTGCCCTGGGTGCGCAGTTCGCTCGAGGCACCGAGGTTTTCGATCTTGGCTTTAATCAGTTCGCTGATTTCGCTTGGATTCAATTGCATTTCTGTTCTCCGAACCGTCGGGTTCCGATAAATGTGAGGTACTTGTTAATTCGCCTTGCCGCGCGGATTAGCCCTGCAACGCGAAAGACATGCGCTGCAGCCGCCCTTTCACCGAGCCGTCCATCACCTGGTCGCCAATCGCGATCACCGCGCCGCCGATCAGTTCTGCATCGACCGCCACCTGGACGTTCACCGCGCGGTTGAATTTGGCCTTGAGCCCGGCAACCAGATCGTCGATCTGCGCCTGGGTCAGTTCCTGAGCGCTGGTGATGGTGGCTTCGAGGGTGCCCTCGGCACTCGCCTTCAAGGTTTCGAACTGCCCGCTGATCTCGGGCAGTAGCGGCAGGCGGTCGTTTTCGGCCAGCACCTTGATGAAATTGGCGCCGTGCTCGCCGAGGTCGGCTCCGGCCACCTCGATGACCAACTCGGCCACGCGTTCGGACGCCACCGCGGGATCGGCAATCAGGCGCGCCACCTGGGCATCCGCCACGATGAGCGCCAGCGACTGCACGCGTGCCGACCAGCCCGCCAGGTCGTTTTCGCCCTGCGCCAGGCGGAACACCGCTTCGGCGTAAGGGCGTGCCAGGGTAGACAGTTCGCTCATGGTTTACAGCTCGGCTTTCAGCTGGCCCAAGAGGTCAGCGTGCGTCTGCGCGTTGACTTCGCGGCGCAGGATTTTCTCCGCGCCGGCCACGGCCAGCGCGGCGACCTGTTCGCGCAGGCTTTCGCGTGCGCGGTTGGCTTCCTGCTCGATATTGGCCTGAGCAGCAGCGAGCTGGCGATCGCCCTCTTCCTTGGCGGCCATTTTCGCCTCTTCGATGATTTGCGCCGCACGCTTTTCAGCCAGGGCGATCACTTCGGCGGCCTGCGCCTTGGCGTCACGCATGTTGTCGCCGGCCTTCTTGGCGGCCAGCTCCAGCTCGTGCTTGCCGCGATCGGCCGCGGCCAGGCCGTCGGCGATCTGCTTCTTGCGCGTTTCGAGCGCATTCATGATCGGCGGCCACACGAACTTCATGCAGAACCACACGAAGAAGATGAACGTGATGGACTGGCCGATCAAAGTTGCGTTGAAATTCATATCCGCACCTTTTAATGACGGGAGTTAAAGACGGGGGTTGGCGACTGGTTTCGCAGCAACCCGCGAATTAACCGGCAACGGCAAACAGAACGTACATGGCCAG
>NZ_JAVSMM010000026.1:0-51393 GCF_032027225.1 Aromatoleum sp.
CCCAATTGCCGTTGCACAATCGGCTGAAAAAGCAGCTGGAATCGTCATCAGGGCGGCTCAGGTCGGATCTTTTCAGCATCGATTTTTTTCCAGGCGGCCGGAAACCGAAGGTGAAGGCGGAATTTTCAACACCCTGTTAGGGAGGATCAGTTCTCGCTGCATCCGCATTTGTGCCCGTTCGAGCTAGTCGGATGTGGGGGTTGCACTCCGTGACAATTGTCATGTGGCGATAAAGCGACCGTGGGAATCCGCGACGATCGTACTTCCAACCAAATTGCACACACGCGATGAAAATCTCGGGGGCTGGATGCGAAATGCCAAATGCGCTCCATAGCAGCATTCGTCGGGCGGCTGGAATCAGCAGAGCGTGCGGAGTTGGAAGCCGAATCGAAAGGCGACGGAGCGGGTTTCGGAAATCGAAGACACGAAAGGAGGGTCCCTTTTTCGACGAGTTAGCGCGACGTTGCCGTTCGAAGATCGCTGGGATCACGACCGCCTATGGATTTCGTGTGCGTGAAACCGCTCCTTCTTCCGCATTCGACGAATCATTGTCTCGGCCACAAATACCGTTCGAGTCCCGCCCTTCAACTTCGCTCAGGACAGTTTGTTGTCGCCACTGCCACCGCCCTTCGACAGGCTCAGGGCGAACGGCTACTCGGGCGATCGGATGTTCCGTCCAACGGCCATTCGGCCGGCCGAACGGTATTCAGGTCGAACGGCTGTTTTGGACGAATGCTTGTTCAGCGCGAACCGTCGTATTCGTTTGCCGAATTCAATAACCGTTGCAATCCACCACTCAGCAGCGCAAATACGTCCCGCACGTCTCCCGCACCGACCCCGTCGATTCCCACCCCGCCATTTCGGCGCAATCGAAATCGTCGTTTTCCACCGGGCGCCGGCCGAACGGTACACGCAGCAGGAACAGCACCGCGATGACGATCTCGGCGAGGGCGAACAGCAGCACGGCGGTGATGCCGGTCTCGGCGTAGGTTGCGAGGTGCGAGATCGCGATCAGCAGCAGCACGACCGACAGCAGCGCGGCGAACGTCGATTTGAGGGATTGCGACAGGCGCGAGCGTTTGATTGGGGGCATCGGGGTATCTCCTTCCGTCGTTCTTGTGGCGGGCGTCGTTCGAGCGAATTTGGTTGCTCGAACGGGCGCGGCTTCGACCGGTGGTGTTGGCGACGCGGAACGTTTCGTGGAGCTGTAACGAATTGCGTGGCAACGGACTTCATGTTGCGTCCGCCGTACGTCGGCGGCATCGGCTGATGCGCCTAATGGGGCTGATCGGGTTCGACTGGTGCGACCCGTGACAATTGTCACGCCTCGCGTCGTGTCGGCCGGAGCGCGGCGGCGTCGATCGCGGCGATCAACTCGGCGCCGGGAGCGGTCTTTGAAACGAAACCCGCCGCGCCGAGCCGCAGCGCGCGGAGACGCACGCGCGGGTCGGTCGCGCAGGTGAACACGACGATTGCGGCGTCGCAGAAGGTGCGGAGCGCGGAAATCAGGTCGAGGCCGTCGTCGTCCCCGAGTTGGGCGTCGAGGACGATGACGTTCGGGCGGGCGGTGCGCGCAATCACGAGCGCATCCGAGCTGCAGCGGGCCTGGCCGACGACGTGCATGCGGGGCGCTTCGCTGCCGACGAGCGCGGCGACGCCGGAGAGGATCGCGCGATGGTCGTCGACGAGCAGGATCCCGATCGGTGAAACCGAAACGCTCGACAAGTCACGTGCTCCCAATGCGGCGCCGGCCGCGATGAGCCAAAGATACCGGGGTCCCATTAGCCTGCCCATGGGAGAACATGCCCGAAGCGGACGTGACAACCCGACCGGTGAGGCGGCGCCGACGGCGTGTCGGCAGGTTCAGAACGTGGATGCGATCATTGCGCACACGCGACGCCGCCGCCCGTGGCACGCCGCTTCGAGGTCGGTAAAACGGAACCCGGAAATCCCGGTCGGGGGGAGGCGATTCGTCGGCGGGGCAGCGTGAGCCCGGAGAAGACGCCCGCTGCGGCTATGACAATTCGACCACGGGGCAGTCGGGAATGGAGGGGCTTTTCGCCCGGATTCGAGGAGATGGGCGCTAATTGGTCGTTCGTGCCGGGTGCGGGAGAGGAATTCGGCCGCTCCGGTCCCATGACCATTGTCACGTGCCGCCGCGCGGTTTTGACCATGGTCCGCGCCGCGCGGCGGCGGTACGTTCGCGTCTGTCATTGTCTACGCGCCTGAAATATGCGGGCGCGTTTCCCGCATACAGGCACGGAGAACAATAAATGAAACGGGTTTTCGCCCTTCTGATCCCGGCGGCGCTGACCGTCGGCTGCGCGTCGCCGGTCCCGGTCGCAGAGAATTTCGCGCTTTCTCACCAGAAGGTCGCGCGTACCGCGCATCACTGGGATGTCGTCGCGGATGACGTGGTCGAGCAGACGATGAACGCGATCGAGGACAACGAGAGCCTCCAGAAGAGGCCGCTTTATGTTTCGGCACCCGAGCGGCATTCGGCTTTTAATCGGGCCTTCCGTGAATTTCTCATCACCCGGTTTGTTGCCAGTGGAGCAGACGTCGACGTCTGCAAGGCTGAGCCGCCGAAGAAAGCGGGCTTTGCTGCAGACGGAGCACAGATCCAAGTCACGTACGACACCCAGGTGGTGAACCACGGGTTGGACTTTCCGGACTACGAGCCGCGCCGATTCACTTGGCTCGCCGCCGGCGTCATCGTCTTGCGCCGTCTTTCGGAGGTCCATCTTGACACCGCTCAGTCCGGCGCTGCGGCGCTGGGAGCCGGTGCATTTGCCGACTGGTGGCTGGGACGTGAATCACAACCGACGCGGACAGAAATCCTTGTTACGACGACTATTGCCGAGAACAACCGGTTCGTCATGCGTCGAAGCGACATCTATTACGTGCCCGATGCCGATGCGGACCTCTTCGTGCGCTGGGGTGGAAAGCGGAAATCGGAATGTTCCGAGCAGTCGCAGAGCGCATCTTCCGGTCGAGCGTCACTCGCGCCGCCTGACGAGGCGGAAGTCGAGAACAGCCGCAGAGAACTGGTTGCGCGGGGAATGCGGCGTATCAACCCGGACTGGCGGAAGTCGTCCTTCTCTTACTGAGTGTTCGTTTCGACTGGGAAGGCGGGCGTTTGCGTCGCAGGCGGAATGCCTTGCGAGGGAAGGGCGCTTTCCCCTTGTGAATCGAACAATCGGCGTTGCTGTCGCCGGAGCGCGGGATGGAACGCCAGCCGGACGAAACGATGGAGCTTCACGGCTTGAAAGTGGACGATTACGGCCGCGAGCGCGCGCCTGCCCTTTGATGGACTCGCCCCCGGAGCACGTGGGCTGAAATCAAACTTGTGCGGCTTGCGTAGGCTGCCCTTCGGAATGCACGTCCGTCAGGACTTCGCCGGCCCGATCCCGTGTTCCTTCGCGTACACGTACAGTTCGAGCCGGCCGCGCAGTTCGAGCTTGTGGTAGATCACCGTGAGGTGGTTGCGCAGCGTGTGTTCGCTGATGCCGAGGCTCTCGGCGAGGACCAGACTCTTCGCGCCCTTGTGGCGGACCACCGACGCGATGACTTCGAGTTCCTTCGGCGTCAGGCTCGAGATCTTCGCGGTGTGCTCGTCCACGGGCGGATGCCCGCCCTTGAGCATGTCCATGATGTCGCCGATCAGCGCGCGGTTCACCCAGACGTCGCCCTCGTGGACTTTTTCGATCGCGCGCAGCAGCACGTCGACGGCCTCTTCCTTCTTGACGACGCCGCGCGCGCCGGCGAGTACCGCGCGACGGTGCGCGTCGGCGTCGCGGGCGCCGGTGAGCACGAGGATGCGGGCGCGCAGTGTCCGCTGCAGGGTCGCGAGCGACGTGCTCGAATCGGTGCCGCCGAGGTCGAGGTCGAGCACGAGGACGTCGGCGTCGCGGCTGTCGGGGGACTCGAGCAGTTCCTCGATGCTGGTGGCGCTGCCGAGCAGCTGCATGCGGTCGCCGGCGCTTTCGATCAGCCGCTCGATGCCCCACAGCATCGTGCGGTGGTCATCGACAAGAAACACTCTGATCGGGCTTTCGGTCGTTATTATCATGGTCCGATTCTCTCGGCGTCCTGGGGATGGCGATCATTAGATCAGTGACCCCCGGGGTGCACAGGTCGACTACCGCACACCCGCCTATCGATTCCGCGCGCTCGACGATCGAGCGGGGGACGAAGGGCGCGGGCGGCGCCAACGGGTCGTGGCTGTTCGTGAAGTGGAGCACGTATTGCGCGCCGCATTCGCCGACGCAGATGTCGGCATGCGTCGCGGCGGTGTGGCGACGGATGTTGGTCAGCGCCTCACTTACCATCGGGTAGATTTCCGCCGCGAGCCGCCGGCCGACGTGCAGTTCGTCGTCGCAATGCACCGTGACGTCGAGGCCGAAAAGTTCACCAAAGCGCCGTGCCTGGCGACGCAGCGCGGGAACGAGTGCGTTGTCGGCGCCGCCGCCGTCGCAGCGCATCCCGCTGACGAGTTCGCGCAGTTGGTGCAGTTCGGCGACCGCGACCGCCTGCAGCGCGTGAATGTCACGATATAGGGGATTGTCCGGCGCGGCCTTGCGGGCGAGCGCTTCGATGCCGTATTTCAACCCCAGGTAGGGCTGGACCGCGCTGTCGTGGAGATCGCGGCCGATCCGTGCGCGCTCGGTCGCGACGGCTTCGTCGGCGAGGCGTTCGAGGAGCGCCGCGTTCTCGATCACCGGGCCGAGCTGCTCCATGACGCCTGCGAGCACTTCGGCGCTGCGCGGGCCGAAGCGCCGCCGGCCGGATTCGAACACGAGCCGGCACGGATGCGGCGAGCGGCGGCATAGCGGCACCGCGACGAGCGAGCGTGCGTCGAAGGCCTCCGCGAGCTCCTGCATGGCCTGCCGGCCGGCGTTCGTCGGCTGCTGTTTGCGGACATCGAAGCCGCTCCGATAGCGGACGGGAAAGCGGCCGAAGAGGTGCGCGACGTGGTGCACGCTCGCGGTGTCCGGCGGCAGGTTCGCGAGCGCGTCGCGGAGCGTCGTGCCGAGTGCTCCCGACAGCTCGCGCACGCGCCCCGCGGCGTCGCAGCGGAATACGCGAGGTTCGCCATCCGCAAGCCAGACGAGGAGCACCCCGAGTTCGGCGTCGTGATGCCGGGCCAGCGACTGCAGCAGGATCTCGGCGATGCGCCTGACGCCGAGCCGCGGGTCGGCCTGCTCGAGAAGTCGTTCGACGATTGCGTGCTGCTCGCCGCGCCGCGTGCCCGCGCGTGCTAGCCCCGCGACCAGCGGGCCGATCAGCAGGAGGGCCAGCGGATGCAGGATCGCGGGGTGGGACAGGGCGTCGAACGGCTCGCCGCGAATCAGCGCGAGCCCGCCCGCGGCGAGGGACGCGACGATCGAAACCTTGACGCCGGCGACGAAGCCGTACATCAGCGCGGCGAGCAGCACCGGGAAGAACAGCAGCAGCACGAAGAGGTTCGCCTGCGGTCCGGCGAGGGCGGCGAGGATCAGGATTGCCGCGACGTCGCCCCAGATCGGCATCCGGCCGCGTGCGACGGGACGGTTCGCGAGCTCCATCGCCCACAGGCCCACCGCGTACGTGGCGTATAAGAGCGCTGCGCCGATGACCAGCGGAACGGAAGAAAGCGGGCGGGACGCGGCTTCGGCCAGCGCGAGGAGGGCGACGAGAACGCGGAAGTTCGCGAGAACGCGACGCAGGTCTCCGCTGCCGTCGATCGGGGTGCGCGCGCGCTCCGGTCGAGACATGTAACGCGCGTCGACGTTTCGATTCATCTCCGTGAATTCCTCCCTGATGGGCGCGAGTTTGCTGCTCGTAGACCGCGTGTTGGCCACGTACTCGCTGCGGATGCCGGCTTTTTTAAACCGATCGTGCTATGTGGTCTTCATCTTAGCCTCAATGCTGCATTGGCACAAAGTTACATTTCGCACAATCCGGTTACTAATGCGCATGCCGGGAATCCTGCCGGAAACGCGCCGTCAAACGCGTCGTGTCCGGACCGAGGAGATGGCGATGAGCGCGACGCGTACCGAAACCGATTCGATGGGCCCGGTCGAGGTCGCCGCCGACCGTTACTGGGGCGCGCAGACCGAACGATCCGTCGCGAACTTCCCGATCGGCGTCGAGCGGTTCCGCTGGGGGCGGCCGATGATCCGTGCCCTCGGCATCCTGAAGAAGGCGGCCGCGCAGGCGAATGCCGAGCTGGGAGAGCTGCCGGTCGAAATCGCCGAGTTGATCGAGCGCGCAGCGGACGAAGTGATCGACGGCAGTCTCGACGCGCATTTCCCGCTCGTCGTGTTCCAGACCGGCTCGGGCACGCAGTCGAACATGAACGCGAACGAGGTGATCGCGAACCGCGCAATCGAGCTCGCGGGCGGCGAGCTCGGGTCGAAGCGGCCGGTGCATCCGAACGATCACGTCAATCGCGGCCAGTCGTCGAACGACACCTTCCCGACCGCGATGCACATCGCCGTCGTCGGCGAGTTGCAGCGCCGGCTGTTGCCCGCGGTCGGGCGACTGCGCGGCACGCTCGCGGACAAGGCGAAGGCGTTCGCCGACGTCGTCAAGACCGGCCGTACCCATCTGCAGGACGCGACGCCGGTGACGCTCGGTCAGGAGATCGGCGCCTGGGTCGCGCAGATCGACTTCGGCGTCGCGGCGGTCGAGGCGAGCCTGCCCGGGCTATTCGATCTCGCGATCGGCGGCACCGCCGTCGGCACCGGGCTGAATGCGCACGCGCGTTTCGGCGACCGCGCGGCGGAACGGATCTCCGCGCTCACCGGACAGCCTTTCCGCAGCGCGCCCGACCGCTTCTTCGCGCTCGCCGCGCACGACGCGCTGGTGCAGGCTTCCGCCGCGATGCGCACACTGGCGGGCGGGTTGATGAAGATGGCGAACGACGTGCGCTGGCTCGCGAGCGGCCCGCGCTGCGGTATCGGCGAACTGACGATCCCCGAGAACGAGCCGGGCTCGTCGATCATGCCCGGCAAGGTGAACCCCACGCAGTGCGAGGCGCTGACGATGGTCTGCGTGCAGGTGTTCGGCAACGACACCGCGGTCGCATTCGCCGGTACGCAGGGCAACTTCCAGCTGAACGTGTACAAACCCGTGATGGCGCACAACGTGCTGGAGAGCATCGCGCTCCTCGCCGATGCCTGCGACGCATTCGAGGCCCATTGCGCGCGCGGACTCCTGCCGAACCTGCCGCGCATCCGCGAGAACCTCGAGAAGAACCTCATGCTGGTGACTGCGCTGAACCGCCACATCGGCTACGACCACGCGGCCGAGATCGCGAAGAAGGCGCACAAGGAAGGCCTGTCGCTGCGCGAAGCCGCGCTGGCGTCCGGCTATGTCAGCGCCGACGAGTTCGAGCTGTGGGTGAACCCGGAGGCGATGACGCGGCCGGGAACGTAAGGTGGATGTGAAGCGGGCGATGCGGGACAGCGCTTCGATCAGTCCGAATTACGCGAGCGGTGCCGGTCTGTGGTAGGTCGGTCGGAGCCACAGGCGACGGCCGAGGCGAAACGTTTCGGAAGCCGTGGAACGTCGGACATCGCTTTGCTCGTCCGGCCTACCGGAGCTCGATCGGTTTTTCTGAACGAGGGTGAGGGCAGCCGAAAACCGATGCGGCGCGACGGGCCCGCGAGAATGCGGTTTCAGGCGGTCCTGCTCTTCGCCTTTGCGATTCTTGCCAACGCGGCGCGTCCACTGTTGATGTGCGCCCGCATCAGGAGTTCGGCGCGTTCCTCGTCGCGCGCGGCGAGGGCGGCGAGGAGTTCGCGGTGTTCGGCGAGCGACTGCTCGAGGCGGCCTTCACTGAACAGCGAGTGCTGACGGGACAGCTTGATCACCTTGCGCAGGTCCTCGATCACCTGTAGCAGCCAGCGATTGTCGGCGATCTCCTGGAGCACGTAGTGAAACGCCTGGTTGGCTTCGAAAAAGCCGTTCATGTCGTCGTCGGCCGCCGCCTTCTCGAGTTTCCCGTGAACCTCGCGCAGCCGCTGGAGGTCGGCGTCGGTGGCCTTGCGGGCGCTCAGCTTCGCGCACTGGCCTTCGAGCAGCGCCATGACGTTGAAGATTTCGTCGAGGTCGCGCTCGGAAATCTCGGTGACGTAGCAGCCACGCCGCGGCTTCAGCGTGACGAGTCCTTCGGCGGCGAGGACTTTCAGCGCTTCGCGCAGCGGGGTCCGCGAGATGCCGTAGTCGTCGGCGAGGGCCTGCTCGTCCACCCAGCTTCCGGGGGGAAGTTCGTGCGAGAAGATGCGCTCGCGCAACCTCTCTGCGACCTCCTGGTAGAGGGCGAGCGGGGCGATACGGGTGGGTGTCATGGGCGGTTTCGAGTTGAACGGAGCCGCTCGTCCGACGCGACTGTCGCTCGGAGTTGCGTCCATAATTATGGATAAAGTATTATTCCCTCGCTGCAACAAGTCAACTTCCGGTGCGCGGTGCGGAAGGGAGGTCGCGGGTCCGGGAAGCATTCGGGCCGGCGACGGTGGAGAGGGCGCCGCGTCGTGCGTCGGAGCGCCGGCGGCCGTCCGTGGCGATTGCTACGGGCGGCCTCGTCGTCGCAGAGAGTGTTTTTCGAACAGGTTTCAACCATCGTTCCGGGGCAGCGGCGGCTACGGCTCCGGGTGCGACCGAACATCGTTTTGCCGCTGCTGCGGCTCATGGATCAGAGAGGGTTTGTCATGTCGAACGCCAAGATGCCGGCGTACCCCCAGCCGGATTTGGACGCCTGGAAGAAGGCCGCGGCGAAGCACGCGCCCGGAGGCGATGTCGAGAAGCTGAACTGGAACACCCCGGAAGGGATCGCGGTGAAGCCGCTGTATACGAAGGCGGACGTCGCGGATCTGCAGCACGCCGACACGCTGCCCGGCTTCGAGCCCTTCCTGCGCGGCCCGCAGCCGACGATGTACGCGGTCAAGCCGTGGACGATTCGCCAGTACGCCGGCTTCTCGACCGCCGAGGCGTCGAACGCGTTCTACCGCAAGGCGCTCGCGGCCGGCGGCCAGGGCGTGTCGGTCGCGTTCGATCTCGCGACCCACCGCGGCTACGACTCCGACCACCCGCGCGTGACGGGCGATGTCGGCAAGGCGGGCGTCGCGATCGACTCCGTCGAGGACATGAAGATCCTCTTCGACAGCATCCCCCTGGACAAGGTGTCGGTGTCGATGACGATGAACGGCGCGGTGCTGCCGATCCTCGCCGGCTACATCGTCGCGGCCGAGGAGCAGGGCGTCAGCCAGGACAAGCTGTCCGGGACCATCCAGAACGACATCCTCAAGGAGTTCATGGTCCGCAACACCTACATCTATCCGCCGACGCCGTCGATGAAGATCATCGCGGACATCTTCCAGTACACGTCGGCGCACATGCCGAAGTTCAACAGCATCTCGATCTCCGGCTACCACATCCAGGAAGCCGGCGCGAACCAGGCGATCGAGCTCGCGTTCACGCTCGCCGACGGCATGGAATACGTGCGCACCGGCATCGCGTCGGGGATGGACGTCGATACCTTCGCCGGGCGGCTGTCGTTCTTCTGGGCGGTCGGGATGAACTTCTATCTCGAGATCGCGAAGATGCGCGCCGCGCGTCTGCTGTGGTGGCGGATCATGAAGCAGTTCGAGCCGAAGAGCGCGAAGTCGATGATGCTGCGCACGCACTCGCAGACGTCGGGCTGGTCGCTGACCGAGCAGGACCCGTACAACAACGTCGTGCGCACGACGATCGAGGCGATGGCCGCGGTGTTCGGCGGCACGCAGTCGCTGCACACCAACGCGCTCGACGAGGCGATCGCGCTGCCGACCGAGTTCTCGGCCCGCATCGCGCGCAACACGCAGATCATCATCCAGGAAGAGACGCACATCTGTAACGTCGTCGATCCGTGGGCGGGCTCCTACATGATGGAGAAGCTCACGCAGGACATGGCCGACCAGGCATGGGCGCTGATCGAGGAAATCGAGGCGATGGGCGGCATGACCAAGGCCGTCGAGTCGGGCTGGGCGAAGATGAAGGTCGAGGAATGCGCGGCCGAGAAGCAGGCGCGTATCGACTCGGGCAAGGACGTCATCGTCGGCGTGAACAAGTACAAGCTCGCGAAGGAAGACCCGATCGAGATCCTCGACATCGACAACCACGCGGTGCGGGAAGCCCAGATCGCGCGGTTGAACAAGATCCGTTCGACGCGTGACGCGGCCGCGGTGCAGGCGGCGCTCGACGCGCTGACGAAGTGCGCCGAGACGGGCGAAGGCAATCTGCTCGACCTGTCGGTGCAGGCGGTGCGCCTGCGCGCGACGGTCGGCGAAGTGTCGGATGCGCTCGAGAAGGTGTTCGGCCGCTTCCGCGCGAACCCGCAGGCGGTGTCGGGGGTGTACGGCGCCGTCGTCGAGAACGACGCGGACTGGAAGGCGCTGAAGGCCGACATCGACGCCTTCGTCGCCGAAGAAGGCCGCCGTCCGCGCGTAATGGTCGCGAAGCTCGGCCAGGACGGCCACGACCGCGGCGCCAAAGTCGTCGCGTCGGCGTTCGCCGACCTCGGCTTCGACATCGACATCGGCCCGCTCTTCCAGACGCCGGAAGAGGCGGCGCGCCACGCGGTCGAGAACGACGTCCACGCGATCGGTTGCTCGAGCCTCGCCGCCGGCCACAAGACACTCGTGCCGCAAATCATCGACGGCCTGAAGAAGCTCGGGGCCGACGACATCGTCGTTTTCGTCGGTGGCGTGATCCCGGCGCAGGACTACGATGCGCTATATGCGGCCGGCGCGAAGGGCATTTTCGGACCGGGGACGCCGATCCAGAACGCGGCGCGCGAAGTGCTCAAGCAGATCCGCGCGGCGAAGGCGGCGTAAGGAGCGACGACGAACAGGTCCGGACCCGCTGTCGATTGACGCAGGGCGGAAAACGAGGCCGCCAGAGGGTGGCCGATGTTTCGGCGTAGCCAAAAGGCTGCCTTCCGCCGACGGCTGCGATCGTTACGGATGCATGAACATGCGGCGGATTGCGCCTTTGGCTTATCCGTCCTACGAATTTCTTTGCGAGCCACGCAATCGACGTTTCGATGCCGATGAATCGACCTGAACGCCAGCGGGAATCCGCGCCCGAACTCGACGCCGTCGACCGCGCCCTCGTCGACGGCGTGCTCGCCGGCCAATTGCGGCCGCTCGCGAAGACGATCACGCTGATCGAATCAACGCGCGATGACCACCAGGTGCGCGCGCAGCACGTCATCCAGGCGCTGCTGCCGGCGACCGGCAATGCGATGCGGGTCGGCATTTCGGGCGTGCCCGGCGTCGGAAAATCGACCTTCATCGAGGCGCTCGGCCTGTACCTGATCGAACAGGGACACCGCGTCGCGGTGCTCGCGGTCGATCCGTCGTCGACGGTGACGGGCGGCTCGATCCTCGGCGACAAGACGCGGATGGAGATGCTGTCGCAGAACACCGCGGCCTTCATCCGTCCGAGCCCGTCGGCGGGATCGCTCGGCGGGGTCGCCGCGAAGACGCGTGAGACGATGCTCGTCTGCGAGGCCGCGGGCTTCGACGTCGTCATCGTCGAGACCGTCGGCGTCGGCCAGTCCGAGACCGCGGTGGCCGGCATGACCGACATCTTCTGCCTGCTGCAACTGCCGAACGCCGGCGACGATCTGCAGGCGATCAAGAAGGGGATCATGGAGATCGCCGATCTGATCGTCATCAACAAGGCCGACATCGATGCGCGCGCGGCGCAGCGGGCGCAGTCGCAGATGAAGAGCGCGCTGATGATGTTCCATCACGCGTCGCCGCACTGGACGCCGCCGGTGATGACCTTGTCGGCGCTGCAGAAGCAGGGCATTGCGGACTTCTGGGCCGAGGTGAAGCGTTATCGCGACGTGCTGAAGCCGACCGGCGAATTCGACGCGAAACGCCGTCATCAGGCGTTGGCGTGGATGTGGGAGATGATCGACAGCGGGCTGCGCAGCCGTTTCCGCGACAACCCCCGGGTGCGCGCCGAGCTCGCGCCGCTGCAGGCCGCGGTCGAGCAGGGCGTGACGACGCCGGCCGCCGCCGCCGCCCGCTTGCTCGCCCATTTGAACTGAACTCGATTCAACCGTGCCGGGACGCGCAGCGGTGCGCCCCGGCCATTTCGACTAGCCGGACCCATTTCCACTGCCGGGATGCTTCGCACGCGCGGCGGGATCAACAAGGAGGTTTTTCAATGCACAACATCATCCGCCAGCTGGACGAAAAGCGCGCGAAGGCCCGTCTCGGCGGCGGCCAGCGCCGCATCGACGCCCAGCATGCGAAGGGCAAGCTCACGGCGCGCGAGCGCATCGAACTGTTGCTCGACGAGGGCTCCTTCGAAGAGTGGGACATGTACAAGGAGCACCGCTGCACCGACTTCGGCATGGGCGCGGAAACCGTTCCGGGCGACGGCGTCGTCACCGGCTACGGCACGGTCAATGGTCGGCTGGTGTTCGTGTTCTCGCAGGACTTCACGGTGTTCGGCGGCTCGCTGTCGGAGACGCACGCGCAGAAGATCTGCAAGGTGATGGACCATGCGCTGAAGGTCGGCGCGCCGGTGATCGGCCTGAATGACTCGGGCGGCGCGCGCATCCAGGAAGGTGTCGATTCGCTCGGTGGCTACGCCGACGTCTTCCAGCGCAACGTCATCGCGTCGGGCGTCGTTCCGCAGATCTCGATGATCATGGGCCCGTGCGCGGGCGGCGCGGTGTACTCGCCGTCGATGACCGACTTCATCTTCATGGTGAAGGATTCGTCCTACATGTTCGTGACCGGCCCGGAAGTCGTGAAGACCGTCACGCACGAGGAAGTGACCGCCGAGGAGCTCGGCGGCGCAATCACGCACACGACGAAGTCCGGCGTCGCCGACCTCGCGTTCGAGGACGACGTCGAAGCGCTCGCGATGTTGCGCCACTTCATCGACTTCCTGCCGCTGTCGAACCGCGAGAAGCCGCCGGTCAAGCCGACGCTCGATCCCGCGGACCGGCTCGACGAGTCGCTCGACACGCTGGTGCCGGCGAACGCGAACCAGCCGTACGACATGAAGGAGCTGATCACGAAGGTCGTCGATGAGGGCGATTTCTTCGAGCTGCAGCCCGACTACGCGAAGAACATCCTGATCGGCTTCGGCCGCATGGAAGGCCAGACGGTGGGCATCGTCGCCAACCAGCCGCTGGTGCTCGCCGGCTGCCTCGACATCAAGAGCTCGATCAAGGCGGCGCGCTTCGTGCGCTTCTGCGACGCGTTCAATATCCCGGTCGTGACCTTCGTCGACGTGCCGGGTTTCATGCCGGGCACCAGCCAGGAATACGGCGGCATCATCAAGCACGGCGCGAAGCTGCTCTACGCGTACGCCGAATGCACCGTGCCGAAAGTCACCGTGATCACCCGCAAGGCCTACGGCGGCGCCTACGACGTCATGTCGTCCAAGCACCTGCGCGGCGACGTGAACCTCGCGTGGCCCTCGGCCGAAATCGCGGTGATGGGCCCGAAGGGCGCGGTCGAGATCATCTTCCGCGACGAGAAGAACGACCCCGAGAAGATCGCCGCGCGCGAAGCCGAATACAAGGAGAAGTTCGCGAACCCCTTCGTTGCCGCCCACCGCGGCTTCATCGACGACGTGATCATGCCGCACAACACGCGCAAGCGGATCTGCCGCTCGCTGGCGATGCTGCGCGACAAGCAACTCGACAATCCGTGGCGCAAGCACGGGAACATCCCGCTCTGATCGCATGCGACCGATCCTCGACTCGGTCCTTACGTGCCCGCGCTGCGGTCATCGCAAGTCCGAGCGGATGCCGACCGATGCGTGCCAGTACTTCTACGAGTGCGAGGGGTGCGGCACCTTGCTGAAGCCGCTGCCCGGCGACTGCTGCGTGTTCTGTTCATACGGCAGCGTGCCGTGTCCGCCGATTCAGCTTCGGCGGCCGTGCGGTTGCTGAAGCCAAATTAGGAATTTGTTCATGTTCAAAAAGATACTGATCGCAAACCGCGGTGAAATCGCCTGCCGGGTGATCAAGACCGCCCGCCAGATGGGCATTCAGACCGTCGCCGTGTATTCCGAAGCCGACAAGGAAGCGCGGCACGTCGACCTCGCCGACGAGGCCGTCTGCATCGGGCCGGCGGCGTCGAAGGAATCGTACCTGGTGATGGACAAGATCATCGCCGCATGCAAGCAGACCGGCGCCGAAGCCGTGCATCCGGGCTACGGCTTCCTGTCGGAGAACGCCGAGTTCTCGCGTCGCCTCGAAGAAGAAGGCATCAAGTTCATCGGGCCGAAGCACTATTCGGTCGCGAAGATGGGCGACAAGATCGAGTCGAAGAAGCTCGCGATCGAAGCCGGGGTGAACACCATTCCCGGCTACAACGACGCGATCGCGGGGCCGGAAGAGGCGGTCGAGATCGCGAAGAAGATCGGCTATCCGGTGATGATCAAGGCCTCGGCCGGCGGTGGCGGCAAGGGGCTGCGCGTCGCGTACAACGACCAGGAAGCGTTCGAAGGCTTCTCGTCGTGCGTCAACGAGGCACGCAACTCCTTCGGCGACGATCGCGTCTTCATCGAGAAGTACGTGCTCGAACCGCGCCACATCGAAATTCAGGTGCTGGGCGATTCGCACGGCAACTACGTGTACTTGAACGAGCGCGAGTGCTCGATCCAGCGGCGTCACCAGAAGGTCATCGAGGAGGCGCCGAGCCCCTTCCTCGACGCGGCAACGCGCAAGGCGATGGGCGAACAGGCGGTCGCACTCGCCCGTGCGGTGAACTACGAGTCGGCCGGCACGGTCGAGTTCGTCGTCAGCGGCGCGACGAAGGAGTTCTACTTCCTCGAGATGAACACCCGCCTGCAGGTCGAGCACCCCGTTACCGAACTCATCACCGGGCTCGACCTCGTCGAGCAGATGATCCGCATCGCGTACGGGGAGAAGCTGCCGATCGCGCAGGCCGACGTCAAGATCAACGGTTGGTCGATGGAGTGCCGCATCAACGCCGAAGACCCGTTCCGCGGCTTCCTGCCGTCGACCGGCCGGCTCGTGAAGTTCCAGCCGCCCGCCGAAGTGCCGGGGCAGGTGCGTGTCGACACCGGCGTCTATGAAGGCGGCGAGATCTCGATGTATTACGACTCGATGATCGCGAAGCTGATCACGCACGGCGCGACTCGCGACCAGGCGATCGAGCGGATGCGCGAGGCGCTCAACGCGTTCGTGATCCGCGGCATCAACTCGAACATCCCGTTCCAAGCCGCGCTGATGCAGCATCCGCGCTTCGCCTCCGGCAACTTCAACACCGGCTTCATCGCCGACGAGTACCCGAAGGGTTTCGACGCGTCGATGGTGCCGCACGACGACCCGGCGCTCTTCATCGCGGTCGCCGCGGCGCTGCACCGCAGCTTCGAAGACCGCGACTCGCAGATCTCCGGCCAGATGCCGGGGCACGAGCGTATCGTCGATGACGACTACACGGTGATCCGTGGCGACGAGCGCAGCCTCGTCGAGGTGCTGCCGGCCAACGGCGGCTATGACGTGAAGCTCGCCGGCGAAACCTTCGCGCTTCGCACCGACTGGCAGTTCGGCGAGGCGCTGATGAACGGCAGCCTGAACGGCAAGCCGTTCACGGTCCAGGTTGCGCGCGTCGGTCTGCGCTATCGCCTGTCGCACAACGGTACGCAGGCGGCGTTGCTGGTGATGAGCGCACGCTGGGCGGAGCTGCAGTCGCTGATGCCGACGAAGCTGCCGCCGGATCTGTCGCGCTTCCTGCTGTCGCCGATGCCTGGCCTGCTGCGCGAGATCGCGGTCACCGTGGGCCAGGAAGTGAAAGCGGGCGAAAAGCTCGCCGTCATCGAGGCGATGAAGATGGAAAACGTCCTGAAGGCCGAACAGGACGGCACGGTCAAGAAGATCGTGGCGACCGCCGGCGCGAGCCTCGCGGTCGACGAGGTGATCGTCGAGTTCGAGTAAGGCCGGCAGCCGGTAAGGCCGGCAGCCGGTCGGACGGGCGTGCAATGCGCCCGTTCCGACGCAAGGGGCTCGCGAAAGCGGGCCTTTTTTCTGCGCACGGGGCAGCGATGGGGCCCACGCGTGGGAGCGGCTCTTGCGGTCCCGTTATCAGCCCGAAATTAGCTACGTCCGTTCGTCCCGAACTTGGCCAAGGGCCGCGCCAGGCGCAAACGCGTGTTGGAGCTCGTTACGACCCGCAGCCGCAGCGGTTATCGACCTGTCCCGCGCGTGCCGGTCGCCGGACGGATCTCGCCGAATACGCCGCCCGCGTGATGCGACACGCGCAGCATTTTGCGCAGATACATTTGCGCCAATAGACTTCGTAAGATAATATACGGCCTCCAAACGGCCAACCGTCATGACGCACGGTTGGTCTCCTGACTGGCAGCACGTCGCATTTGTTTCCATCGCGACATCCGAATCGCTGTCACCGACCCGAAGTTCGAGCGGAACCCGTGATGGGCGTCCATTGCCCCGGACCGCGCTCGCCGCTCGGACGACAATTCAGGAGAATACGATGAACGCCAAAGTCCATCCGCTGACCCGCCCGCTCATCCTCGATGCGGCCTCCCGCTTCGTGCCGAAGCCTTTCAAGGTCTACACGCAGCGCGACCTCGACCAGATCGCGCCGCTCGCGAAGCTCTCCGACGAGCAACGCTTTGAGATGAAAGTCGTCTCGTCGGTGCTGCCGTTTCGCGTCAACCAGTATGTGATCGACCAACTGATCGATTGGAGCCGCGTGCCGGACGATCCGATCTTCCAGCTGACCTTCCCGCAGCGCGGCATGCTGTTGCCGGAGCACTACGAACGTGTCGCCGCGCTGCTCGCCGATGGTGCCGACAAGGCCGCGGTCGACGCGGCCATCGCCGACGTCCGCCTCGAACTGAACCCGCACCCGGCCGACCAGATGGAAATGAACATGCCGCGCGACGAGCACGGCAACCGTCTCGAAGGCATGCAGCACAAGTACCGCGAGACCGTGCTGTTCTTCCCGAGCCAGGGCCAGACCTGCCACAGCTATTGCAGCTTCTGCTTCCGCTGGGCGCAGTTCGTCGGCGACAAGGAGCTGAAGATCGCGTCGTCCGAGGCCGGCACGCTGCACGCATACCTGCGCGCGCACACGGAAGTCACCGACGTGCTATTCACCGGCGGCGACCCGATGGTGATGAAGACGCGGCACCTGCGCGAATATCTCGAGCCGCTGCTCACCCCCGAGTTCGAACATGTCCGCACCATCCGCATCGGCACGAAGGCGCTGAGCTTCTGGCCGTTCCGCTTCCTCGGGGCCGAGGATGCCGAGGAACTGATGATGCTGCTCGAGCGCCTCGTCGCCGCGGGCAAGCACGTCGCGCTGATGGCGCACTACAACCACTGGAAGGAGCTCGAAACCGGCCCGGCGCAGGCGGCCATCAAGCGGGTGCGCGCGACGGGCGTCGTCATCCGTGGTCAGGGCCCGCTGATCGCGCACATCAATGACGACCCGGAGGTCTGGGCGCGGCTGTGGCAGACGCAGGTGCGGCTGGGCATCGTGCCGTATTACATGTTCGTTGAGCGCGACACCGGCGCGCGCAACTATTTCGAAGTCCCGCTCGTGCGCGCGTGGGAGATCTACCGCGAGGCGATGCAGCGGGTGTCGGGGCTCGGACGGACCGCGCGCGGGCCGAGCATGAGCGCGAGTCCGGGCAAGGTCGAGATCCAGGGCGTCACCGAAGTCGCCGGCGAGAAGGTGATCGCGCTGCGCTTCATCCAGGGGCGCAACCCCGACTGGGTACAGCGGCCGTTCTTCGCGAAGTACGACGAGCAGGCGACGTGGCTCAACCATCTGAAGCCGGCTTTCGGCGACGAAAAGTGGTTCTGGGAGGACGAGTACGCTGCGATGCGCGACGGCTGAGATCGTGGCGTAGCGCAGGCGCCGGGATCCGCACGCATTGGCGCACTCGCAGCCGGGCCGGAGCGGAACTTGCAACGGATGGCTCGTCGCGCGTCGTCCGTCCCGGTGAACGCGCGAGGAGCGCGAAACTCAGGTTCACGACCTGGGTCGCTTTCGTTTAGGCTCCCGGCTGGAATGACGGCCGCCAACGGGAAGCTTTCGGGAGAGCGACATGCGATTCGATAATCACCGCGAAAGCGAGAACGTCGAGGATCGGCGCGGCGAGGCCGGACCTCGCTTCAGGCTTGGCGGACGCGGCGGGAAGATCGGCATCGGCACGATCGTGCTCGCGCTCGTCGCGATGTATTTCGGCATCGACCCCAGCGTCGTGCTCGACACCGCCAGCGTCGTCCAGTCACCTGCGCCCGAATCGTCCGCGCCGCGCTCGGCGGCCGAAAACGAGCTCGCCCGCTTCGCATCGATGGTGCTCGCCGACACCGAGGATACCTGGGGCCCGATCTTCGAATCCGCGGGCGGGCAATACCGGGAGCCGGGGATGGTGCTGTTCACCGGTGCGACGCGCAGCGCCTGTGGCGTCGGCCAGGCCGAAATGGGGCCGTTCTACTGTCCGGCCGACCAGAAGGTGTATCTCGACCTCTCCTTCTTCGACGAGTTGCATAACCGCTTCTCGGCGCCCGGCGACTTCGCGCAGGCGTACGTGATCGCGCACGAAGTCGGCCACCACGTGCAGAACCTGCTCGGCATTTCGGACCGGATGCAGCAGGCGCGCGGCCGAATGTCCGAACGCGACGCGAACGCGCTATCGGTCCGGGTCGAACTGCAGGCCGACTGTTTCGCGGGCGTCTGGGGCCATCACGCGGACCGCACGCGACAGATCCTCGAAGCAGGCGACGTCGAGGAGGCGCTGGGCGCCGCGTCCGCGATCGGCGACGACCGGCTGCAGAAAGAGGTGCAGGGCCGAGTCGTCCCCGACAGCTTCACGCACGGCAGCTCGGCGCAGCGTACCCGCTGGTTCCGCACGGGGCTCGAGCGCGGTGATCTGCGCGCCTGCGACACGTTCGCCGCCGATGCGCTGTGAACGAGGCGTGAAATGTAGGCGTCGGCTCCGCGAAAGATCACGAGAGCGTCATCACCGTCTTTGGCTTCCTTGCAAACAGGATTCGCGCGAGCGACGTGCGCGAGCAATTGCCCGCGCTCGCCGGCGGCCGGGTTCAATTCGAACGGCAAATGATTCGCGTCGAGCCCGCACGGGCCGTTCAGCACCAGAATACCGAGCGGGTAACCGGCGATGAGCGCGTGAAGCTCTTCGATGCGCGTTTCGTCAAAGTGAGGCGGCGGGTACATACGATGGTCCGTTACGCATTCCCGGCATTCCCGTAATCCCGCTCGCGTCCTGTCACCGGCTCGCAGTCCGGTGTGCAATACGTGCCGGCGGCCGGACCTTCCGCGGCCGGTCGCCGGTAGTCCGGGAAGCGCAGTCCTCTGCCGCTCGTTCGCTGCGGACCGATCAGCCAGCCAGGCGCGCGAATGCGTCGACGACTTCCGGCGGCGCCTGGACCAGTTCGATGAGCACGCCTTCGCCGCCGATCGGGAACTGGTCGTTGCCCTTCGGATGCAGGAAGGTGATGTCGAAGCCGGCCGCGCCGCGGCGGATGCCCCCGGGAGCGAAGCGGACGCCCTGCGCGCTGAGCCACTCCACGGCGACCGGCAGGTTGTCGACCCAAAGCCCGACGTGGTTCAGCGGCGTCGCGTGCACCGCGGGCTTCTTGTCCGCGTCGAGCGGTTGCATCAGGTCGACCTCGACCTTGAACGGCCCGGTGCCCATCGCGCAGATGTCCTCGTCGACGTTCTCGCGCTCGCTGACAAAATTGCCGGTGACTTCCAGCCCGAGCATGTCGACCCACAAAGTCTTGAGCTTTTCCTTGCTCGGACCCCCGATCGCGATCTGCTGGATGCCGAGGATTTTGAACGGGCGCTGCATCGCCATGGGTCTCTCCGTTGTTAAGAATTCATAATTATGGCGGGCGAGGGGGATGGCGTCGAGAGCCGCCTAGAGCGGTCCCGTGCATGCGTGCGGGCTAAATCCGGCGGTTCGCGTAGAGATCAACACAGGGAACGGCCACAGATGACTCCGGAATTTCCGGATTTAGCGCATTGATTCGTTCGTCCGACCTGCGGTTCGTGTTTCCGCCGAGAGGATTCACGCACCTCGCCGTGAGCACGCGATGGTCGACGCGGAGGGCTCCGCAAGTCGGGGGCGCGGATATCGCTGCGCTGGGTTCGGCCCTCGCCGGGAAGTCGCCGCGGTTACCGCTGTGATACCGGTCCAGCGAAAGCAGCCCGCCCGTCTCACTCCCAGCTCACCTGCGCCGAGAACAGGTAGCCTGCGCCGTACACCGTCTTGATCAGCTTCGGACTGTGCGGATCGTCGTCGAGCTTGCGGCGCAGGCGCGAGATGCGCACGTCGATGCTGCGGTCGAACGGATCGACGTCCCGTTCGCCGAGCAGCTGCTCGCGGCTCAGGATCTTGTTCGGCCGGCGCAGCAGCGCGAGCAGCAGCACCGCTTCGGCGGCCGACAGGCCGACTTCGCCGCCGTCGGGGCCGATCAGCGTGTGGCGCGCGCTGTCGAAGCGCCAGGTGCCGAAGACGGCGACGTTGCGCTCCGGGGCTTCGGCTTCGGGTGCGGCCGCGCGCAGGTAGCGGCGCAGGATCGAGCGCACGCGCGCGACGAGCTCGCGCGGCTCGAAGGGTTTGACGATGTAGTCGTCGGCGCCGAGTTCGAGCCCCAGCACGCGGTCGGTGACGTCGTTGCGTCCGGTCAGGATCAGCACCGCGCACGGGCTGCCGTCCTGCAATTCGCGCACGACCTGCATCCCGTCCATGTCGGGCAGGCCGAGGTCGACGATCACGAGGTCCGGCGGCGACTGGCGCGCGCGGGCGAGCAGCTCGCGGCCGGTCGCGACGTGCTCGGCGTGGAAGCCGTAGCCGGCGAGGGCGCTGCAGATGAGTTTCGCGATGTCCGGCTCGTCCTCGAGCACGAGGATCTGCGGCGGCGGGAGCAGGGTGTCGGTCATCGGTCGGTCGGTGTTCCGGTTGTTGGCGGTGAATCGAGAATTTCCGCGAGCTGGGCGGCGAGCGCGTCCTGTTCGAACGGTTTGCGCAGGATCGGCACGTCGAGTTCGGCGCTGCCGGCGAGCGCATTGTCGCTCGCGTAGCCGGTGATCATCAGGATCGGCATGTCCGGCCGCAAGGCGCGCGCGCGGGCGACGAGCTCCCGCCCGCCGATGTCGCCCGGCATCACCGTGTCGGTGACGAGGATGGCGATGTCCGGAACCGCTTCGAGCAGCGTCCAGGCTTCGTCGCCGTCGCCCGCTTCGAGAACCGGATAGCCGAGGGCGGTGAGCTGCAGCCGGATGATGCGCCGCACTTCGGGTTCGTCCTCCACGAGCAGCACCGGTCCGGCTGGCGCAGGCGCTTTGCCGACGGCGGTCTTCGTGCTGCTCTCCGCCGCAGCCGCAGGAGGCGCCGCACGCGGCAGCACGAAGGTCACCGTCGTGCCGACGCCCTTCGCGCTGCGGATGCGGATATTGCCGCCCGACTGACGGACGAAGCCGTACACCATCGCGAGCCCGAGCCCGCTGCCATGGCCGAACGGCTTCGTCGTGAAGAACGGTTCGAACAGGCGCGACAGCAGTTCGGGGTCGATGCCGCCGCCGGTGTCCGCGACGTCGATCTGCACGTAGTCGGCAACCGGCAGTTCGGTGGCTGCGGACTGCGCGGCGGAAATACGGCGCTCGCGGATCGCGATCGTCAGTTCGCCGCCGTTCGGCATCGCGTCGCGTGCGTTCAGCGCGAGGTTCAGCAGCGCGTTCTCGAGCTGGTGCGGGTCGACGAAGGCGTACAGCGGCGACGGGGGCAGTTGCGTCGCGAGGCGGATGTTCCCGGTCAGCGACCGCGACAGCAGCTGCGCCATGTTCAGCACCAGTGCGCCGACTTCGACCGCGACCGGCTCCAGCCCCTGGCCGCGCGAGAACGTCAGCAGGCGCTTGATGAGGTCGGCGCCGCGGCGCGCGGCGTGCAGCGCCGGGTCGAGGTGTTCGGCGGTGCCGGCGTCGGGTGGCAGCTTTTGCTGCAGCGCCGACAGGTTGCCGATGATGATCGTCAGCAGGTTGTTGAAATCGTGCGCGAGCCCGCCGGTGAGCTGGCCGACCGCTTCCATCTTCTGCGCCTGCACCAGCGCGGCCTCGCTCGCCTTCTGTTCGGTGATGTCCGTCGACAGCACGAAGTAGCCGACGACCGCGCCCTGCTCGGACACTTCCGGCACGATCACGCTGCGCGCATGGACGCGGCGGCCGCTGTCGAGCTTGCGCGAGTATTCGTAGCTGACGCGTTCGCCGGTCACCGCGACCTTGAGCTGCTCGACGACGAGCGGATACAGTTCGGTACCGAACACTTCGACGATGCTGCGCCCGACGATTGTCTCCTTCGTCAGGCCGAACCATTCCGCGTAGCCGCGGTTTGCGAACTGGTAGATCTCGTCGCGGCCGACGTAAGCGATCAGCGCCGGAATCGAATCGATGATCAGCTTCAGCCGTTCCTCGCTTCGCCGCAGCGCGCCGGCGATCGCGTCGATTTCCGCGTTCGCGCTTTCGAGTTCGGCGGTGCGAGCGAGCACGCGTGCTTCGAGCTCGGCGTTCTGCTGCTGGATGACCGCCTCGTTGCGGCGCTGCTCGGTGATGTCGGTCCACAGCGACACGAAGCCGAGGTTCGGTATCGGCACGCCGCGGATCGCGAGGATCTTGCCGTTCGGGCGCTCGCGCTCGACGTAATGCGGCATGAACGCGCGCGCCGCTGCCATGCGCTCGGCGACGAGCTTCTCGACGTCGCCGTCGCCGTATTCGCCGCGCTCCGCGTTGAAGCGCGCGAAGTCCTCGAACGGCGTGCCGACGCGCACCATCTTCTCGGGGAAATCCAGCAGCCGCAGCATCGCCTTGTTCCACGTGACGAGCTTCGGCGTCGCGTCGAACACCGCGATCGCCTGGTCGAGCAGGTCCAGCCCGGCGAGCAGCAGGTCGTAACGGCGAAGCTCGTGGGACGACGGCTTCGGTGACGGCGGCGCAGATTTCGAAGGGGGCGGCGTCGGGGGGTTGCGCAGCATCGGGCGTGCGTTCTCCGGGGTTCAGCGCGGTCGTGGCGCCCGGCCATTCTAGCCACCTGCGCGGGCGCAGTTGCGCCGACTACCTCACGCGGCGGGAGGATGCCGGTGCGGGCGTCGGGACGGGGAAGTCCGCAGTGCCGACCTGGTTCAGCAACTGCTTCCGGAATCGCTCCGGCGACAGCCCGGTCCAGGCGACGACCGCGCGGTAGAACGCGGACGTGTCCGCATAGCCGAGTTCGACGCCGATCTGCGCGACCGGCTGCGCGGTCTTGGTCAGCCGCGCGAGCGCGATGTCGCGGCGCAGCGCGTCCTTGATCGTGCGAAAGCTCGAGCCTTCCTCCTCGAGCCGCCGGTGCAGCGTGCGCGGCGACAGGTGCAGGCGGAGGGAGACGGTCTCGAGCGACAGGTTGTCGGGCAGGGCGTCGCGCAACAGGTCGCGCACGCGATACACCATGTCGCGGTCGCGCCGGTACAGCATCGTGATCTTGCCTGGCGCACCGTCGAGGAACGCGGTGAGCGCGGCCTCGTCGCGGCGGACCGGCAGGTCGAGCAGGTTGTCGCGCAGCCTCGCGACGAGCGTGCCGGCATCGAAGAACGAATGCTCCGTATACACCAGCGCGTAATCGTCGGCGTGCGGCGGGCGCGGGTAGGGGAAATGCACCGAGTCGAGCGCAAGCTCGCGGCTGACGAGCCAGCACGACACCGAGTGGATCAGGCGCAGCAGCCACTCGAACGCGAACACGCGCGCCGGGTCGCCGCGCCGGTCCGCGAGGCGGCGCGTCTCGGTGATGCGCAGCTCCGCGCGCTCGTCGCCGCGACGTACGCCGACCGCGAGATCGGGCAGCACGATGCGCAGGAAGCGCGCGGCGCGATCGAGCGCCTCGCCGAGCGTCGCCGCGCCGAGCATGCCGCGGCACAGGAACTCGAAGCTGCCCGAGCGCATCGGCTGCGAGAACAGGCCGAAGCCCTCGTCGTCCATCTCATGCCCGATCCGGTTGTACAGCGCCGCGTAGCGGTCGATCGGAACGCGGCTGGCAGCGTCTGCAAGGTGGATCCCCGTTGCCGCGAGCAAGGGCCCCGGGTCGCGCCCCTGGCGAACCATCCCCGACAGCATGCCGGTGACGAAGCCCATCGCGACAGTCGCACGGCGGCTGGGGGCGGCGCGGGGCGCGGGGGCGGCGAACGCGTCATCGGGGGAAGAAAGGGGCATCCGCGTGCTCGGGCAGAAGAGG
Organism: Aromatoleum sp.; assembly: GCF_032027225.1. Taxonomy (GTDB): domain Bacteria; phylum Pseudomonadota; class Gammaproteobacteria; order Burkholderiales; family Rhodocyclaceae; genus Aromatoleum. Next base: position 24,286 of record NZ_JAVSMM010000026.1, read on the forward strand.
GCGTGCGTTCGATCGGAAGGTTGGCGGATTTTGCACGATCGGCGTCCGGCCGGACAGTGGCCCTCGCCGGGTCAGCCTCCTAAGATGCAGGACATCAGCGATCATCACGTGGGAAACGACATGACCAACCTCAGCGAAGCCAAGAAGCTCGTCAACTACAAGCCGAAGAACAAGGTCCGCTTCGTGACGGCCGCGGCGCTCTTCGACGGTCACGATGCGTCGATCAACATCATGCGCCGCATCCTCCAGTCGACCGGCTCCGAAGTCATCCACCTCGGGCACAACCGTTCGGTCGGCGAGATCGTCAACGCGGCGCTGCAGGAAGACGTGCAGGGCATCGCGATCACGTCCTACCAGGGCGGACACGTCGAGTTCTTCAAGTACATGATCGACCTGCTGAAGGCCAACGGCGGCGAGAACATCAAGGTGTTCGGCGGCGGCGGCGGCGTGATCGTTCCGTCCGAGATCCGCGAACTGCACGACTACGGCGTCACGCGCGTGTATTCGCCGGAAGACGGCGCGATGCTCGGCCTGCAGGGGATGATCAACGACGTCGTCGAGAAATCCGATTTCGACCTCACCGCGGTCGCACCGCAGTCGGCCGACGAGGTCGTCAAGCAGTTGACGACCGGCGAGCGCGCCGCGCGCCAGCGTGCGCTGTCGCGCATCATCACCGCGCTCGAGAACGGCGCCTACGGCGACGACGTCAAGAAGGCGCTCGTCGAGGCCGCGGCGAAGCTCAAGACGCCCGCGCTCGGCATCACCGGCACCGGCGGCGCGGGCAAGAGCTCGCTGACCGACGAGCTCGTGCGCCGCTTCCGGCTCGACCAGAACGACAAGCTCAAGCTCGCGATCGTGTCGATCGACCCGTCGAGGAAGCGCACCGGCGGTGCGCTGCTCGGCGACCGCATTCGCATGAACGCGATCGAGCACGAGAACATCTTCATGCGCTCGCTGGCCACGCGCGAGACCGGCTCCGAGATCTCCGCGGCGCTCCCCGAAGTCATCGCCGCGACGAAGCTCGTCGGCTTCGACCTCGTCATCGTCGAGACCTCCGGCATCGGCCAGGGCAACGCCGCGATCGTGCCCTTCGTCGATCTGTCGCTGTACGTGATGACGCCCGAATTCGGCGCGGCGAGCCAGCTCGAGAAGATCGACATGCTCGACTTCGCCGATTTCGTCGCGATCAACAAGTTCGACCGCAAGGGCGCGGACGACGCGCTGCGCGACGTGAGGAAGCAGTACCAGCGCAACCGCGAACTCTTCAGCCAGCCGACCGACGCGATGCCGGTGTTCGGCACGATGGCCGCGCGCTTCAACGATGACGGCGTCACCGCGCTGTACCAGGCGATGTTCCCGAAGCTCGTCGAGAAGGGCCTGAAGGCGAAGCTGGGCGCGCTGCCGGTCGTGACGACGAAGGCGTCCTCGCACGGCCGCGCGATCGTGCCGGCCGAGCGCACGCGCTACCTCGCGGAAATCGCCGACACCGTCCGCGATTACCACAAGCACATCGAGCAGCAGGCGAAAGTCGCGCGCGAGCGCCAGTCGCTGAAGATCGCGAAGGGGCTGTTCGAGCAGTGCGGCAAGGACGCGGGCTCTTTTGCCGAGCTGATCGACTGGAAGGACGGCGAGCTGACCCCGGCGGCGAAGAAGCTGCTCGAGATGTGGCCGCGTACCAAGGAGCTCTACGCGGCCGACGAGTACGTCGTGAAGATCCGCGACAAGGAGATCCGCACCAAGCTGACCACCGAATCGCTGTCGGGCAGCAAGATCCGCAAGGTCGCGCTGCCGAACTTCGACGACGACGGCGAGTCGCTGCGCTTCCTGATGAAGGAGAACGTCCCGGGTTCGTTCCCCTACACCGCCGGCGTGTTCGCGTTCAAGCGCGAAGGCGAGGATCCGACGCGGATGTTCGCCGGTGAAGGCGACGCGTTCCGCACCAACCGCCGCTTCAAGAAAGTCTCCGAAGGCATGCCGGCGCACCGCCTGTCGACCGCGTTCGACTCGGTGACGCTGTACGGCTGCGACCCGGACGTGCGCCCGGACATCTACGGCAAGATCGGCAACTCCGGCGTGTCGATCGCGACGCTCGACGACATGAAGGTGTTGTACGACGGCTTCGACCTGTGCGCGCCCTCGACCTCGGTGTCGATGACGATCAACGGCCCGGCCCCGATCATCCTCGCGTTCTTCTTCAACACCGCGATGGATCAGCAGGTCGCGAAGTTCCGCGCCGACAACGGCCGCGAGCCGACCGAGACCGAGTTCCAGAAGATCAAGGAATGGACGCTGTCCTCGGTGCGCGGCACCGTGCAGGCCGACATCCTGAAGGAAGACCAGGGCCAGAACACCTGCATCTTCTCGACCGAGTTCGCGCTGAAGATGATGGGCGACATCCAGGAATACTTCGTCCATCACAAGGTGCAGAACTTCTACTCGGTGTCGATCTCCGGCTACCACATCGCCGAAGCCGGCGCGAACCCGATCTCGCAGCTCGCCTTCACGCTGTCGAACGGCTTCACCTACGTCGAGTCGTATCTCGCGCGCGGCATGCACATCGACGACTTCGCGCCGAACCTGTCGTTCTTCTTCTCGAACGGCATGGATCCGGAATACTCGGTGATCGGCCGCGTCGCCCGTCGCATCTGGGCGGTCGCGATGAAGAACAAGTACGGCGCGAACGAGCGCAGCCAGAAGCTGAAGTACCACGTGCAGACCTCGGGCCGCTCGCTGCATGCGCAGGAGATGGACTTCAACGACATCCGCACGACGCTGCAGGCGTTGATCGCGATCTACGACAACTGCAACTCGCTGCACACCAACGCGTACGACGAGGCGATCACGACACCGACCGAGGAATCGGTGCGCCGCGCGATGGCGATCCAGCTGATCATCAACCGCGAATGGGGCCTCGCGAAGAACGAGAACCCGAACCAGGGCGCGTTCATCATCGACGAGCTGACCGATCTCGTCGAAGAAGCGGTGCTCAAGGAGTTCGAGGCGATCGCCTCGCGCGGCGGCGTGCTCGGCGCGATGGAAACCGGCTTCCAGCGCGGCAAGATCCAGGAGGAGTCGCTGTACTACGAGCACAAGAAGCACGACGGCTCGTACCCGATCATCGGCGTGAATACCTTCCTGAACCCGAAGGGCAGCGCGCAGCAGGAGATCGAGCTTGCGCGCTCGACCGACGAGGAGAAGCAGGGCCAGCTGAAGCGCCTCGCCGACTTCCAGGCTCGCCACGCCGCGGAAGCGCCGAAGTGGCTCGCGAAGCTGCGCCAGACGGTCATCGAGAACGGCAACGTGTTCGACGTGCTCGTCGATGCGGTGCGCTACTGCTCGCTCGGCCAGATCACCTCGACGCTGTACCAGGTCGGCGGCCAGTACCGGCGCAGCATGTAAGCCGGCCGGAGGAGGCTCGGCAATGAAAACGGCGCCCGCGGGCGCCGTTTTTCGTGGTCGAATGGTTCGATCAGGTCGCGACGGTCGTCGCGTCCGCGGGCGGCACGTCCCTGTGCCACGGCGAGTGGGCTTCCCAGTCGACGAACTGGTCGACCGGGATCGGGCGGCCGACGAAATGTCCCTGTGCGGTGTCGCAGCCGAGGGCGCGCAGGCCGTCCCAAAGTGCCTCGCTTTCGACGCCCTCGGCGATGACGCCGAGGCCGAGGTTGTGGCCGAGTTCGACCGTCGAGCGCACGATGACTGCCGAACCGGCGTTCGTCAGCATGGTTCCGACGAAGGACTGGTCAATCTTCAGCGCGTCGACGGGCAGTTTCTGCAGGTAGCTGAGACTCGAATAACCGGTGCCGTAATCGTCGATCGAGAGCTCGACGCCGAGCTCCTTGAGCCGGACGAGCGTTTCGAGTGCGCCGGCCGGGTCTTCCATCAACGCGCTCTCGGTCAGTTCGAACTGCACCATCTCCGGCGGCATCGCCCAGGTCGCGAACAGGCTCGCGATGCGATCGACGAGGCGCGGGTCGCGCAGATCCTGCGCCGACAGGTTGACCGACAGCGGCTGCCGGACGCCGCTTTCGTACCAGGTATGACTCTGCCGGAACGCCGTCTCGAGCACCCAGCGCGTCAGCGGCATGATCAGGCCGGCGTGCTCGGCGAGCGCGATGAATTCCCCGGTCGCAACCATTCCATGCTGCGGATGCCGCCAGCGCACGAGCGCTTCGGCGCCGCAGACCTTCCCGGTGGCGATGGAGACCTTGGGCTGGCAATAGAGCGACAGCTCGTGCTTGTCGATCGCAGTGCGCAAGTCGCTCATCAGCGAGAGGCGCCGCGTGCATTCCTGGTCGACCGTTCCCTTGTAGAGCGCGATCTTCCCGATCGTGTTGCGCGCCTGTCCGGCTGCGATCTTCGCGCGCCGCAGGATCGCGTCCGGCGTACTGCCGTGCCCCGGATACATCGCGATGCCGATGAAGGCGTGCGGATCGACGGTCAGGCTGCCGACCGGCACCGGGTCGCAGACCTCGCGCATCATCTTTTGCGCGAGACGGAGGGCAACCTCCGCGCTCGTGTCCGGCAGCACCAGCGCGAACTCATCGTCGCCGCCGCGCGCGATGGTCCGGCCGTCGCCGGCGAGCTGCGACAGCCGCTTCGACATCTCGAGCACGAGGAGGTCGGCTTCCTGATAGCCGAGCGTGTCGCCGATTTCCTGGAAGCGGCCGATCTTGATGATCATCATCGCCAGCGGGTTGTGCGCCGCCTGGACCGCTTCGATCGAATCGGCCAGTTCCTGCTGCAGCGACGTGCGGTTCGGCAGGCCGGTCGGCGTGTCGAAGTAGGCCATGCGGCGGATCGTCTCTTCGGCTGCGCGGTGCCTCGCGCGAACCCTCAGCGTGTCGATGCCGAACGCGAGATCGTCGGCCATTTCGGCGAGCAGCCTGACTTCGCGCTCGCCGAAAGCGTCGCGCTCGCGCGCGAAGATCGTCAGATTGCCGGCGACCTCGCCACGGACGATCAGCGGAAACGCTGCAACCGACCCGTAACCGCGCTCGATCGCCTCCGTCAGCGGCATCGGCAGATGCGGCGCGCTGACCGCGCTGACGTCCTGCGCGATGGAGTGCTTTCCGGTTCTGACCGCTTCCGCAGTCGGACCGCCTTCTTCGTCGGTCCAGTTGTATTTGCCGACTTCGAGAAAACCGGATTCGAACCCGTGGTGGGCGACGGGACGGATCGTCTTCTGCTCGTCATGCTCGGCACAGCCGACCCACGCCATGCGGTAGCCGCCGACTTCGACGATGACGCGACACATCTCGTGCAACAGGCTCTGTTCGTCCTCTGCCCGTAGCAGCGTGCGATTTCCCGCGCTCAGCGTGCGCAAGGCACGTTCCGCGTAATCCATCGTTCCCCCTGCTCCTCGTGCGTGGCCGGTTCGAGCCGGCTTCGCCGCGTCTGCTCGTGCCCCTACGGCACGATGTCTCGTTATCGTTCGCGTCGCCGGGTGAAAACCGTTGAAGAAAGGGGGACAGCGCGAACGGCGCCCTCCTTGAAGTCATCGTAGAGCCCCGGTGGAGGGGGCGCAACGAGGTGCCGCCGGGCGCTGCGGCCTGCTTCTCGCCTCAAGCGGTTGACCGCGATTTCCATGCTCCGATCCCGACCGGCACCAGGGACAGCACGATGATCCCGACGATGACGGCGGTGAGGTTCTGCTTGATCCACGGCATGTTGCCGAACCAGTAGCCCGCGAATGTCAGCGACACGACCCACGCGAGCGCGCCGACGACGTTGAACAGCGTGAAGCGCGTGTAGGTCATGCTGCCGATCCCGGCCACGAACGGCGCGAAGGTGCGGAACAGCGGCAGAAAGCGCGAGATGACGAGCGTCTTGCCGCCGTGTTTCTCGTAGAACGCGTGCGTTTTTTCGAGCGCCGAGCGGTTGAAGAAGCGCGAGTCCTTCCATTGGAAGACGCGCGGCCCGAAATAGCGGCCGACCGAATAGTTGACGGTGTTGCCGAGGACCGCCGCGATCGTCAGGACCGCGATCAGCGTCGCGATGTCCATGCGCCCGATCGCCGCCAGCGCGCCGGCGACGAACAGCAGCGAATCGCCCGGCAGGAACGGCGTCACGACAAACCCCGTCTCGCTGAAGATCACCATGAACAGGATCGCGTAGATCCAGATGCCGTACGACTGCACCAGCAATTCCAGATGCTTGTCGAGGTGCAGGACGATGTCGAGGAGGAGATTGATGAGTTCCATGGGCGAATGGCAGCGGGCGACGTCGGCAGGGAGCGCGATTTTACCCGACGCCGCCACGCGCCGGCTGCCGCGGCTGCGGCTGTCGCAACACTGTTACGAAGCGGCGTCCGGCGAGCGGGCCCGCGCAGCGTTCGAGCGGTGGGGAAGGTGGGGCGTTCGAGGACTCGCGTACGCGCCGGCCGCCGGCTGCGATGACGAACGGATCGAATCCGCGCGTGTTCCGCCGTCGCGCCGTGGCCGGAAGTGCGAATGCAACAATTGAGTACATTTCCCAAACAGTTGCGCAAACATGGGTTGCGACACTGCGTCCCGACAACAGCGCGGAACGGCCCACGGGCCGACCGACGCGGGGCGCCACGATGCGCCCGCTCCCGGCACCCGATAACGACTACACAAGGGCCGGGCCGAGACGACGGAATTGGACCAAAGGAGGAGGTGGGTATGTCCGACAGCTGGCAAACCTCGCAGGCGGCCGCGCTCGACACGTTTCCGCGGCTGCTGATGCACCACGCCGCGGTTCGCTCGACGCGCCCGGCGATGCGCGAGAAGGAATACGGCATCTGGCAGACGTACACCTGGGCCGAGGTCGCGCAGAACGTGCGCGCGATCGCCTGCGGCCTCGCGGAACTTGGCTTCAAGCGCGGCGACCGCCTCGCGATCATCGGCGACAACCGGCCGCGGCTGTACTGGTCGGTCGCCGCCTGCCAGTGTCTCGGCGGCATTCCGGTGATGCTGTACCAGGACGCGGTCGCGCAGGAAATGACCTACGTGCTGCAGGACGCCGAGATCCAGTTCGCGATCGTCGAGGACCAGGAGCAGGTCGACAAGCTGCTCGAAGTCCGGGCGGACGTGCCCTTCCTGCGCCACGTGATCTACGACGACGCGCGCGGCCTCCGCCATTACACGCAGACGTTGCTGATGGCGCTCGACGCGCTGCAGGAGATGGGGCGCATCCACGATCGCAACCACCCGGACTTTCTCGACGCCGAGATCGACAAGGGTGCGCCCGACGACGTGTCGGTGATGCTGTACACGTCGGGCACCACCGGCAAGCCGAAAGGCGTATGCCAGACGCACGGCGCGTTCATCGCCGCGGCGACCGGCGCGATGCAGGTCGACGGACTCACCGACCGCGAGGACATCCTGTCCTACCTGCCGATGGCTTGGGTCGGCGACCACCTGTTCTCGTTCGCGCAGGCGATGGTCGCGGGTTTCGCGATCAACTGCCCGGAGTCGGGCGAGACGGTGATGACGGACCTGCGCGAGATCGGCCCGACCTACTACTTCGCGCCGCCGCGCGTGTTCGAGAACCTGCTGACGCAGGTGATGATCCGCATGGAGGACGCCGGCGCCATCAAGCGCGCGCTGTTCCGCTATTTCATGGAGGTCGCGCGCCGCTGTGGCGCCGACCTCCTCGACGGCAAGCCTGTTTCGGCAGCGGACCGGCTGCTGTACCGGCTCGGCGACCTTTTCGTCTACGGTCCGCTGAAGAACGTGCTCGGCATGAGCCGCATCCGCGTCGCCTACACCGCGGGCGCTGCGATCGGGCCGGATCTCTTCCGCTTCTACCGCTCGATCGGTGTGAATCTCAAGCAGTTCTACGGCCAGACCGAGACCTGCGCGTACGTGTGCCTGCAGCCCGACGGCCAGATCAAGCTCGACTCGGTGGGCAAGCCGGCGCCCTTCGTCGAAGTGAAGCTCGCAGACAACGGCGAGATCCTCGTCAAGGGGCCGATGCTGCTGAAGGCGTACTACAAGCGGCCGGATGCGACCGCCGAGTCGATCGACGCCGACGGCTACTTCATGACCGGCGACGCCGGCTTCTTCGACGCCGACGGGCATCTGAAGATCATCGATCGCGCGAAGGACGTCGGCCGGCTCGAGGACGGCTCGATGTTCGCGCCGAACTACATCGAGAACAAGCTGAAGTTCTTCCAGCACATCAAGGAGGCGGTGACCTTCGGCAACGGGCGCGACTTCGTCACCGCGTTCATCAACATCGACCTCGAGGCCGTCGGCAACTGGGCCGAGCGCAGAGGCATGGCGTACTCGGGCTACACCGATCTCGCCGCGCAGCCGGCGGTGTACGAGCTGATCCGCGAATGCGTCGAAAAGGTCAATGCGGACCTCGCGACCGACCCGAGGATGAGCGGCTCGCAGATCCGGCGCTTCCTGATCCTGCACAAGGAACTCGACGCCGACGACGGCGAGCTCACGCGCACGAGGAAGGTGCGGCGCACCTTCATCGCCGAGCGCTACGTGGTGTTGATCGACGCGCTGTTCTCGGAGCGCACGAGCCAGCATATCGAGACGGTCGTGAAGTACGAGGACGGCCGCGAAGGCCGCGTCAGCGCCGACCTGCGCATCGAGGACGCAAAGACCTTCGCGCCGCAGGCCGCGAAGCGGGCGGCTTGAGGAGAGGAGCATGATGATGAACGACCTGGCCCCCGTGGCCCACCTCCAGCCAGCGCCGCCCGCCGCCGACCGCCGCATCGGCGACGTGATCCTCGACCTGCAGAACATCTCGCTGTCGTTCGGCGGCGTGAAGGCGCTGACGAACATCAGCTTCGACATCCGCGAGCACGAGATCCGCTCGATCATCGGCCCGAACGGCGCCGGCAAGAGCTCGATGCTCAACGTCATCAACGGTGTCTACCACCCGCAGGAAGGCCGCATCCTGTTCCGCGGCGAGCCGCGGCACAAGATGGAGCCGCACGTCGCCGCCGCACAGGGCATCGCGCGCACCTTCCAGAACATCGCGCTCTTCAAGGGCATGACCGTCATCGACAACATCATGACCGGGCGCAACCTGAAGATGAAATGCAACCTCTTCGAGCACGCGCTGTTCTGGGGGCGCGCGCAGCGCGAGGAGATCGAGCACCGGCGCAAGGTCGAGGAGGTCATCGACTTCCTCGAGATCCAGAGCATCCGCAAGACGCCGGTCGGGCGCCTGCCGTACGGCCTGCAGAAGCGCGTCGAGCTCGGCCGCGCGCTCGCCGCCGAACCGAGCCTGCTGCTGCTCGACGAGCCGATGGCCGGCATGAACGTCGAGGAGAAACAGGACATGTGCCGCTTCATCCTCGACGTGAACGACCAGTTCGGCACGACGATCGTGCTGATCGAGCACGACATGGGCGTCGTCATGGACATCTCCGACCGCGTCGTCGTGCTCGACTACGGCAAGAAGATCGGCGACGGCGCGCCGGACGACGTGAAGAACAACCCCGAAGTCATCGCTGCCTATCTGGGCACGTCGCACTAAACGACGCACGAATGACAGGGACGAGGAGACAAGGATGACGTTTTTCTTCGAAGTGCTGATTGGCGGCCTGCTGTCGGGCGTGCTGTATGCGCTGGTCGCGCTCGGCTTCGTGCTGATCTACAAGGCATCCGGTGTGTTCAATTTCGCGCAGGGCGCGATGGTGTTCTTCGCCGCGCTGACCTTCGTCGGCTTCCGCGAAGTGCTGCCGGGCTGGACCGGCATGGAGGCCGACGGCGCGGGCGTGTTCTGGATGGCGTTCGTGCTCGCGCTCGCGGCGATGATCGTGCTCGGCATCCTGACCGAGAAGGTCGTGCTGCGTCCGCTCGTGAACCAGCCGCCGATCACGCTCTTCATGGCGACGATCGGCCTGACTTTCCTCATCGAAGGCCTCGCGCAGGCGATGTGGGGCGCGAATGTGCGTGGGCTGTCGCTCGGTATTGCCGACGAGCCTGTCGAATGGATCATGGAGAGCGCCGACATCCTCGTGTCGAAATTCGACCTCTTCGCCGCGGCGCTCGCCGGTGCGTTGGTCGCGTCGCTCGCGCTGCTTTTCCAATACACGAAAGTCGGCCGCGCGCTGCGCGCGGTCGCCGACGACCACCAGGCGGCACTGTCGATCGGCATTCCGCTGCAGCACATCTGGGCCATCGTCTGGGCGGTCGCGGGCTTCGTCGCGCTCGTCGCCGGCCTGATCTGGGGCGCCCGCAGCGGCGTGCAGTTTGCGCTGACCTTCACCGCGCTGAAGGCCTTGCCGGTACTGATCCTCGGCGGCTTCACGTCGGTGCCCGGCGCGATCGTCGGCGGGTTGATCATCGGCGCATCCGAGAAGCTCGCCGAAGTCTATGTTGGGCCGATGGTCGGCGGCGGCATCGAAGGCTGGTTCCCGTACGTGCTCGCGCTCGGCTTCCTGCTGATCCGCCCCGAGGGGCTGTTCGGCGAGCGTCATATCGATCGGGTCTGACGCGCTTCGCGACCGCGACGGTACGTCGCGACTGAACCGGCAACTGAACACAAGCGTCCGCGCCAAGCCCGCCGAAGGGCCGGGACGTGGCTGCGACAAGCTAGGCCCGAACGGTCTTTGGTCGCCGCGTTAATCAAGAGAAAGACGGAGACAACGCATGCTTTACCGTGAAGCCGGCCAGTTCAAGGCCAGTTACCAGGCGGATCAGCAGATCTTCCCGATCCGCCAGGACAGACTCGGATTCCTCGCGATCCTCGGCGTCTTCTTCCTCGCCGTGCCGGCGCTCGCGAACGAGTACTGGCTGCAGGCGATCCTGATTCCGGTGCTGATTTTCTCGCTCGCCGCGATCGGGCTGAACATCCTGACCGGCTACGCCGGGCAGCTGTCGCTCGGCTCGGCAGCGTTCATGGCGGTCGGGGCGTTCGGCGCGTACAACTTCATGCTGCGCCTCGACGGCATTCCGTTCGTCGTCGCGTTGATGGGAGGCGGGCTGTGCGCGGCGGCGGTCGGCGTCGCGTTCGGCTTGCCGAGCCTGCGCATCAAGGGCTTCTATCTCGCGGTCGCGACGCTCGCGGCGCAGTTCTTCATCGTCTGGGCGCTGGTGAAGTTCCCGTGGTTCTCGAACCATTCGTCGTCGGGCGTCATCACTGCGCAGCAGGTCGAGATCCTCGGCTTCGTGTTCGACACGCCGGTGTCGAAGTACCTGCTGACGCTGTCGATCGTCGCGGTGCTCGCGCTCGTCGCGAAGAACCTCGTGCGCAGCACGACCGGGCGCAAATGGATGGCGGTGCGCGACATGGACGTCGCGGCCGAAGTCATCGGCATCCGCCCGATGCGCGCGAAGCTGTCGGCGTTCGCGGTGTCGTCGTTCTACTGCGGCGTCGCCGGCGCGCTGTACGCCTACACCTATCTCGGCACCGTCGAGCCGGAAGGCTTCAACCTCGACCTGTCGTTCCGCATCCTCTTCATGATCATCATCGGCGGCGTCGGCTCGATCATGGGGTCCTTCCTCGGCGCGGCCTTCATCGTGCTGCTGCCGATCTTCCTGAACGTCACGATGCACGCGCTGTTCGCCGGCTCGATGCCGGCCGGCCTCGCATCCAACCTCGAACTCATCATCTTCGGCGGACTGATCATCTTCTTCCTGATCGTCGAGCCGCACGGCCTCGCGCGGCTGTGGCAGATCGGCAAGGAGAAGCTGCGGCTGTGGCCGTTCCCGCACTGAGCACCAAACGCCGCGGTGTCCGCCGCGCGGCGGACACCGCGGAAGAACGCAGCACCATTAAATAAAAGAGGAGGCACCATGAAACTGAAGCGGACCGCACTCATCGGCACCACGATCGCCGGCTTGCTCGCGAGCGGCTACGCGCTCGCGCAGGAACAATTCATCGGCCTGCCGAGCTACCGCGTCGGCCCGTTCGGCTCGAATGGCGCGTCGCTGTACGGCGGCTGGATCGACTACATGTCGATGATCAACGCGCGCGACGGCGGCGTGAACGGCGTCAAGCTGACGTGGGAGGAGTGCGAGACCGAGTACAACAACGCGCGCGGCGTCGAGTGCTACGAGCGGCTGAAGGGCAAGGGGCCGACCGGCAACACGACCTTCCAGCCGTTGTCGACCGGCATCACGTATTCGGTGCTCGAGAAGGTCGCGCAGGACAAGATCCCGATGGTGACGATCGGCTACGGCCGCACCGACGCCGCGGACGGCCGCGTGTTCCCGTGGGTCTTCCCGATGATCTCGACGTACTGGACGCAGGCGTCCGCGATCATCAACTATCTCGGCCAGAAAGAGGGCGGGATGGACAAGCTCAAGGGCAAGAAGATCGGCCTGCTGTACCACGACTCGGCCTACGGCAAGGAGTCGCACGCGATCCTCGACAAGCTCGCGGCGAAGCACGGCTTCACGATCGAGAAGATCGCCGTCGCGAACCCGGGCAACGAGCAGCAGGCGCAGTGGCTGCAGATCCGCCAGATGAAGCCCGACTACGTGATCCTGTGGGGCTGGGGCGTGATGAACGCGACCGCGCTGCGCACCGCGCAGAAGACCGGCTATTCGCGCGACAAGATCGTCGGCGTGTGGTGGTCGGGGTCGGAGGAGGACACGATTCCGGCCGGCGACGCCGCGAAGGGCTACACGGCCGCAGGCTTCAACGTCGCCGGCGCGAACTACCCGGTCGTGCAGGACATCCAGAAGCACGTCTACGCGAAGGGCGCCGGCAACATGGCCGAGAAGGATCGCGTCGGCTCGGTGCTCTACAACCGCGGCGTCGTGCACGGAATCATCACCGTCGAGGCGATCCGCAAGGCGCAGGAAAAGTACGGCAAGGGCAAGCCGATGACCGGCGAGCAGATGCGCTGGGGCTTCGAGAACCTCAACATCGACAACGCGCGCCTCTCGCAACTCGGCGCCGCCGGCTTCATGCCCGACTTGAAGATCACCTGCGCCGACCACGAAGGCGCCGGCAAGGTGAAGTTCCAGCAGTGGGACGGCACGAAGTGGAAGGTCGTCACCGACTGGATCAGTGGCGACCAGTCGGTGGTGCGGCCGATGATCGAGGAGTCGGCCGCCGCGTACGCGAAGGAAAAGGGCATCACGCCGCGCGACTGTTTGAAGGAGAGCTGATCGCGAGCGGCGGAGCGCCCGCGTTCCGGTGCCGCTTCCCGCAAAAGGCCCGGCCGACCCATGCCGGCGGGGCCCTTCAGGGACAGCGCTGAAGGGCACCAGCACGACTTCGACGGGTGCGTCCTGAGCGAAGTCGAAGGGCTCGGCGCGAACGGATTCAGTGGCCGGGTTGAGAAGCCCGCGCGCCGAGAGGCGAAAACCAAGGCGAACACACAGCATGCAGACGAACACCGCGACCGCTGCCGCCACGTCGGCGGCCCAGCCTTACCTAAGTATCAACAATGTCGAGGTCATCTACGACCACGTGATCCTCGTGCTCAAGGGCGTGTCGCTCGACGTGCCAAAGGGCAAGATCGTCGCGCTGCTCGGCGCGAACGGCGCCGGGAAGTCGACGACGCTGAAATCGATCTCGAACCTGCTGCGCGCCGAGCGCGGCGACGTGACGAAAGGCAGCATCGAGTTCAAGGGCGCGCGCGTCGACCAGATGACGCCGAACGACCTCGTCAAGCGCGGCGTCATCCAGGTCATGGAAGGCCGCCATTGCTTCGGCCACCTGACGATCGAGGAAAACCTGCTGACGGGCGCCTACACGCGCTCGATCTCGCGCGGCGAGCTGAGGGACAACCTCGAGAAGGTCTATCACTACTTCCCGCGGCTGAAGACGCGCCGCACGTCGCAGGCGGGCTACACGTCGGGCGGCGAGCAGCAGATGTGCGCGATCGGCCGCGCGCTGATGGCCAAGCCGGAGATGATCCTGCTCGACGAGCCGTCGATGGGCCTCGCGCCGCAGATCGTCGAGGAGATCTTCGAGATCGTGAAGGACCTCAACGCGAAGGAGCAGGTCAGCTTCCTCCTCGCCGAGCAGAACACGATGGTCGCGCTGCGCTACGCCGACTACGGCTACATCATGGAAAACGGCCGCATCGTGATGGAAGGCGAAGCGAAGGGCCTCGCCGCGAACGAGGACGTCAAGGAGTTCTACCTCGGCCTGTCGGGCGAGGGGCGGAAGAGCTTCCGCGACGTGAAGCACTACCGCCGCCGCAAGCGCTGGCTCTCGTGACGACGGGAGATCGCGGCGCGATGCGGCGTTGCTCGCGAACTTGCGTGCAGCAGCACGCGGCGTCCGCTCGCGCCTTGCCTCGCACCGCGCTTTCCCGTCGTCGGTTGCCTTCGATGGGCGGGAGATAGTTGAGAAGCCAGCGTAGGTCGGCGTGAGCGAAGCGAAGGCCGACGCGGGGGGATGAAAGCGTGAATGTTGGACATCGCTTCGGCCAGACCTGCGGCGGCTCGTATCGCGCTGTCCCGTCGCCCGGTGCCTTCGATCGACGGGAGACCGCTCGGGCGCAGGCTGACGCCACGGCCGAAATGCATGTGTTTGCCACGGAACCCGATTCGGGCTCCCGTCCGCGCATCAAGGACTATTGAAATGGACTACTACGACGTCCGAGAAACCCGTGACCCGGTCGAGCGCGAGTGCGAGTTGATCGCGCGGCTGCCGACGCAGATCGCGTATGCGAAGGCGAATGCGCCCGCGTTCGCGAGCCTGTTCGCAGACGTCGATCCGGCGACGGTGACGAGCCGCGACGCGCTTGCGCGATTGCCGGTGACGCGCAAGTCCGAACTCCTCGAATACCAGAAGGCCGCGCGGCCGTTCGGCGGCTTCGCCGCGGCGCGATGGGGCGCCGGGGTGCGCCGCGTGTTCGCGTCGCCGGGGCCGCTCTACGAGCCTGAAGGCGCGCGGCCGGACTACTACCGTCTTGCCCGTGCACTGTTCGCCGCGGGTTTCCGCGAAGGCGACCTCGTCCATAACGCGTTCTCGTACCACATGACCCCCGCCGGATCGATGATGGAAACGGCGGCGCACGCGCTCGGCTGCACGGTGTTCCCCGCCGGCGTCGGGCAGACCGAGCAGCAGCTCGCGGCGATCGCGGACTTGCGGCCGAACGCGTACGTCGGCACGCCGTCGTTCCTGCGCATCCTGCTCGACAAGGCGGGGGAGGCCGGTGCCGGGACGAGCTTCACGAAAGCCTTCGTCTCCGGCGAAGCCTTCCCGCCGAGCCTGCGTGACGCGTTCGCCGCGGGTGGGATCGATGCCTTCCAGGCTTACGCGACGGCCGACATCGGCCTGATCGCGTACGAGACGCCCGCGCGCGACGGGCTCGTCGTCGACGAGGACCTCATCGTCGAGATCGTCCGCCCCGGCACCGGCGACCTCGTCGCCGAAGGCGAAGTCGGCGAAGTCGTCGTCACGACGTTCAACCCCGACTATCCGCTGATCCGCTTCGGCACCGGCGACCTCTCGGCGGTGATGCCGGGTCGGTCTGGCTGCGGCAGGACGAACGCCCGCGTCCGCGGCTGGATGGGGCGCGCGGACCAGACGACCAAGGTCAAGGGCATGTTCGTGCATCCCGGGCAGATCGCGGACGTCCTGCGGCGGCACCCCGAGGTGAAGCGCGCGCGCCTCGTCGTCGACAACCCGGATCACGTCGATCGCATGACGCTGCACTGCGAGTTGGGCGAGGGCGTTGGCGTGGGCGAAGGCGCAAGCGCGCTCGACGCGGCGATCGCGACCAGCATTCGCGAACTGACGAAGCTGCGCGGCGAAGTGATCCTTTGCGCGCCGGGGAGCCTCGCGAACGACGGCAAGGTCATCGACGACGTGCGCAAGTACGACTGACGGCGGCGCGTCAGCCCGGACGCGTCGCCTAGAATGTCGGCCCCGACACCGACGAAGCCAACAGCATGAGACAGAAACCCCTGCACGGCCTGCGCGTCCTCGACCTCACGCGTTTGCTGCCTGGGCCGCTCGCGACACAGCATCTCGCCGACTACGGCGCCGAGGTCATCAAGGTCGAAGACACCGGCGCCGGCGACTATGCGCGCACGATGGGCGCGATGAACGGCGACACGAGCTTTTTCTACCAGATCGTCAACCGCGGCAAGCAGAGCCTGCGCCTGGACCTCAAGCAGGACGCGGGCCGCGACCTCTTCCTGCGGCTCGTCGAGACGGCCGACGTCGTCGTCGAAGGCTTTCGTCCGGGCGTGATGGACAAGCTCGGCATCGGCTACGACGTGCTGCGCGCGAGGAATGCGAGGATCGTCCTGTGCAGCATTTCCGGTTACGGGCAGACCGGACCGTACGCGCAGCGTGCCGGGCACGACATCAATTACATCGGCTATGCGGGCGTCCTCGACCAGATCGGCGCGGCGGGCGGCGCGCCGGCGATCCCGAACTTGCAGATCGGCGATCTGCTCGGCGGCAGCATGTCGGCGCTGCTCGGCCTGCTCGTCGCGGTGATCGACGCCAAGGCCACTGGAAACGGCCGCCACGTCGACGTCGCGATGACCGATGCCGCGCTCGCCCACGCGATCTTCCCGCTCGCCGAAGTGCTCGCGCACGGGCGGGTGCGTCCGCGCGGCGAAGACCTGCTGACCGGTGGCGTGCCGTGCTACGGCGTATATGAGACCGCCGACGGGCGGCACATGGCGGTCGGCGCGCTCGAGGAGAAATTCTGGACCCTGATGTGCGACACGCTCGAGCGGCCCGACCTCAAGCCCGCGCATCTCGCGACCGGCGCCGATGGGGCGCAGGCCCGCGCCGAAGTCGCCGCGATCTTCCGCCGCCGCACGCAGGCCGAATGGGTGGCGATCTTCGACCGCGTCGATTGCTGCGTGACGCCGGTGCTGCGTCTCGAAGAAAGCCTCGACGACGCGCAGATCGCGGCGCGCGGGATGGTGCTCGACGTCGATGGTGTGCGGCAGTTCGCGCCCCCGGTGCGCCTGTCCGAGTTCGAACTCGGAGACGTCGCGCCGGCGCCTGCCGCGGGCGCCGATAGTGACGCGATCCTCTCCGGACTCGGGCTCGATGCCGCGGAAATCGCGCGCCTGCGCGCGGCCGGGGTCATCTGACGGCTCGCCGCCGCCGCGCGTGAAGCTGGTGCTGCTCGCTGACGACGGGTCCGCTTTTTGCCCTCGTCGCCCTGGTGAGGCAGCGGCCGCCGGCGCTTCACGTCGGGCGCTGCAGGGGGTGACACTTGCCACCGACGGTCGTTCTCGTGGTCCGCGGGCAACGAACCGGCGTTCGCGCCACGAGAACAGCCGCGATCGGAGCCATCGGTCGTTGCGGCGTCGTGCGCGGAAACCGGGCCCCCAGCGCATTCCGGTCGATCCGCAGTACTCCGAATCGCGGCGCGAGCGGGCGATCGGCTAAGCTCGCGGCATGCAAAGCCTGCTCCTCCTCCTCCCCGATTTTTCGCTGATTGTCCTCGGTGCGCTGCTGCGCCGCCAACTCGTCACCGACGCCGCGTTCTGGACCGGTGTCGAGAAGCTCGTCTATTTCATCCTGTTCCCCGCGCTGCTGTTCGCCGCGATGGCGACGGCGGAAGTCGACGCCGGCGGGGCGCTGCCGCTGTTCGTCGCCGGCCTGTCCGTGATGGCGTCCGGCTTCATCCTCGGATGGATCGGCCGGCCGCTGACGGGGCTGGATGCGATGGCGTTCGCGTCGCGCCTGCAGTGTGCCTATCGCTTCAACACCTATATCGGCATCGCGGTGGCCGGCAAGCTGCACGGGGCGGCGGGCGTCGCGCTGATGGGCGGGCTGTGCGGCGCGATGGTGCCGTTCGCGAACATCATGGCGGTCGGGATGATGGCGCGGCACGGCCAGGGCGGGATCGTGCGCGAGCTCGTGCGCAACCCGCTCGTCATCGCGACGATCGCGGGAATGGCGTTCAACATGTCGGGGCTCGATCTCGCGGCGCCGGTGCAGTTCTTCCTGAAGCGCCTCGGCGACGCCGCGGTTGCGCTCGGCCTGCTCGCGGTCGGCGCGGCGCTGCGCTGGGGCAAGGTCGGCGGACGCTGGGCGGGCTCGGCCTGGTTCGTCTCGGTGAAGCTGCTGCTGCTGCCGGCGATCGCGTGGATCGCGGGGCGGGCGCTCGGCCTCGAAGGCATCGCGTTCGACACGATCGTGCTGTTCGCGGCGCTGCCGTCGGCGAGCTCCGCGTACATCCTGGCGATGCGGATGGGGGGCGACGGTCCGGGCGTCGCGTGGCTGATTTCAGCGACGACCTTGCTTGCGGTGCTGTCGCTGACGTTCTGGCTGCAGTTGCTCTAACGGACGGCGGCCGCCGTTACTTCTTCTCGGCCGCCGGTTTGCTCGCCGGGCGAGCGGGCTTGGCCTCCGCCTTGGCTTCGGGCTTCTCCGGCGGCACTTCCGTGCCGTGCGGCGTGGCCATCAGGTTCCACGGCCACATCGCAGCGGCGGCGAAGAGATTCGTGTCGACTTGCGCGTCCGCCGCACCCGACTCGCGCGCATGCTGGCTCATCGCCTGCACCGCGGCGAGCGCGACGCGCTGCATTTCGAGTCCCTGCGTCGTCATCTGCAGCATGTTCAGGTTCATCTTGAGCCAGTTCTCGACTGCCTTCAGGTCCGCGATCCGTTTATCGAGCTCGTTGACGTCGAGGGTCGGCGTCACCATGCCGGGCAGCGAAAAACCCATGTTGTTCCACATGCCCCGCACGAACTCGAGCGGGTCGGCGGCTGGCGTCTCTTTCGACATGAAGTGCTCCCGGCGCTAAGTGGACAGGCGGCGATCTTACCCCACGCCGTCGAGCGCAGTCATGCCGCGTTAACCCCGCGTGGCCGCGGTTCGCGCGGATCAGTCCTTGCTCGGCAAGCGGTTCAGCAGCGCGCGCAGGCGTGCGGGCCGGACGGGCTTGTGCAGCAGCGGCAGGCCTTCTCGCTGCGCGAGGCCGAGGGTTTCGGGACCGGTGTCGCCGCTGATCAGCACTGCGGGCAGCTCGGCACCGAAACGGTCGCGCAGCGTGCGGATCACGTCGATGCCGGCCGCGCTGCCTTCGAGCCGATAGTCACTGATGATGAGCTGCGGAGCCGGCCGAGCGCCGCTTTCGAGCAGTTCGACGATCCCCTTCACGTCGTCCGCGGCGGTGACCTGGCAGCCCCAGGATTCGAGCAGACTGGTCATGCCCGCCTGCGCGAGCGGATCGTCGTCGATCAGCGCGACGTGGAACCCCCCGAGATTGCCGGGCGAGCGGCGCACATCACTGCCGCCGCGGTACTCGACGGGTGCGGCGATCGGCACTTCGATCGCGAACACCGAGCCCTTTCGCGGCTGCGAGCGGACCGACAGCCGGTGGCCGAGCAGGTCGGTGAGGCGGCGGACGATCGCGAGCCCGAGGCCGAGCCCCTTGTCGCGCGAACGCGCCGGGTTGTCGAGCTGCACGAACTCCTGAAAGATGATCGACTGCGCGTCGGCGGCGATGCCGACGCCGCTGTCGCGCACTTCGATGCGCAGCCGGTTGCCGCGCCGTCGGCACGCGACGAGAACGTGACCGTTGCGCGTATAGCGGACCGAGTTGCTGACGAGGTTGCTGAGGATGCGCTCGAACAACACCGGATCGCTTTCGATCCAGTACGTGGTCGGCCGGACTTTCAGCAGCAGCTCATGCATGACCGCGCGCGGCCGCTGTTCGAGGACGATACGCTCCAGCAGCGGCTGCAGCGCGAACGGGCAGACGTTCGGTTCGAGCACGCCGGCGTCGAGCTTGGAAATGTCGAGGAGACTGTCGAGCAGGTTCTCCATCGCCTCGGCCGAAGCCGCGATGCGCTCGACGAGACGCCGCGACTCGGGCGCGTGCGGCTGCTGCGACAGCTCGGCGATGAAGAGGCCGAGCGCGTGCATCGGCTGGCGCAGGTCGTGGCTCGCCGCGGCCAGGAAGCGTGATTTCGACAGCGTCGCCTGCTCCGCGTCTTCCTTGCGGGCGCGCAATTCCGCCGTTGCCTCGGCGATCTGCCGGTTCAGGTCGTCGTGCGCGCTCGCCAGTTTTTCCGCCATCTGATTCACGCCGATGGCGAGGGTCCGCAACGTGCCGCCTCCGATCTCCGGGAGGCGGATGAAGAAATCCCCGCGCCCGATCCGGTCGACCGCGGACGCGACGAGGCGGATCGGACCGCTGACGCCGCGGCTCATGTAGTTCGCGAGCGCCAGGCCGCCGATCAGCACGATGATGATCGCGCCGCTGCCGGTCAGGAGCAGCCGGTTCTGGCGCGCGTTGAGTTCGGCACGCGAGAAGTCGACGATCACCGTCGCCAGCGCGCGGGGCTCGGTGACGGACTTCCCCGCGCCGACCGCGGCCGGCGTGAAGGCGTCGTCGAGTTCGAGCCGGCTCGGCAGCACCGGCTGGATGACGCGCAAGGTGGCGCGGGCGTTGATGAGGTCCGCCGCGGGCCCGCGAGCGCTTACCGGCAGCGCGAGGTCGGGGTCGGGATGGCCGCTATAGGCGAGCGGCAGTCCGCTGCTGTCGATGATCATCACGCCGACGACGTCGCCTTCGGCGAGCATCGCGCTCGCCAGACGGTGCAGCGATTCCCGGTTTCCGGAGAACACCGCGTACTCGCTTGCCACCGCGAGTTGCCGGGCGAAGGCCTGGCTGCGTGCGAGGTGAGCTTCCTCCTGATCGGCGACGCGGGAGCCGGTGTAGAACGCCGTGAGGACGACCGCGAGCACGAGTGTCGGCAGAACCGCGACCAGCATCACGCGCGAGCGTACGCCCCACTTCGAGATCATGGCTTCGTTTCGCGGCGGATGATCCGCGCCGCGATCTCGGCAGCGGGTTCGAGGTGGATGCCGAGCGAGTGGGCGACGTTCTGGTTGATGCCGATCTCGAAGCGGCGCGATGCCTGCGGCGGCGGCAGACCGCCGCCGGCCAGCACCATGCGCACCGCCTCGGCGGCCTGGTCGCCGATCTGCGTGGGTGTCGAATACAGCCCGAGCAGCGCGCCGGCGCGGACGTAGGCGGGCGAAAACCCGATCAGCGGCGAGCGGTGGCGATAGCTCGTCAGCAGCACGTTCTGGATCGTGTAGCTGTTGAACACGGTGCTGTCGGGCAGCGCCAGCAGCACCGCGCGGTCGGCGAGCAGGCGCTGCAGCGCCGGATAGATGTCCCGCTCGCTCGAAATGTTCTCGATGTTCACGGTCAGTTGCTGTTCCTGCGCGGCTGCGGCGAGCTTGGTCGCCAGCGGCTGGCTGCGCGGACCGGCGAGCAGCGCGAGCCGGCGCCAGTCGGGCAGCGCCTCGGTGATCAGCGCGATTTGCCGCTGGACCGGCTGGTCGAGAAAAATCGCCGAGCTGCGGCCCGGTCCCGTCGCCGGTGGCAGGCGCTCGTAGGCGTCGCGCGGCAGCAGCGTGTGCAGGACCGGCTGGCGCGGCGACTGGCTCGTGACGACTTGGGCGGCTTCGGTGCCTATCGTGACGATGATGCGGCTGCCCGCGAGCGCACCGTTCTCGACTTGCGAAGGCTCGAGGATGCCGATCTCGGACGTGGGGATGCCCGGCACGAGCGCCGAGCGGATCGCGGTCAAGGTCTCCTCGTGGGCGCCGCTGCGCTCGCTCGTGACGAGCAGCACGCGTGCGGCCGCCGCATCGCCCGAGAACAAGCCGGTAGCGAGGACGAGCAGGAGCAGCAGTGCGGCGGGCAGTCCGCGCAGCGTCGGGCTCATGCTCCGGCGCATCGGCTCTGCATCGGTTCGACGACGGGTCGTGACGTCGGTGCCGTCAGGGGTTTCGGCGTCGGCGACGGTACGTGAGCGGGAAGGTCCGGCTCGTGCCGTGCACCCGGGCGGCGGCGCGCGTCGCTCGCCGGAGGGCGCGACGAGCGGACAGCACGGAGGGATTCGCGGTGAGCGTTCATGTCAGGGCAAAGCCGGATTCGGACCGAGTTACCCGCTGAAGTTCCATTCGACGGGTGACGGCATTCTATTCGCTCGGACCGAAGATGACAGCCGGGCGACAGCCGCTCGAGTCGCTCGAGCCGAAAATCGACCGGCCATTGAAGCGCCGCTTCGCGCGGCCCGCTATCCGCACTTTCCGAGTGGGCGCGGTAATGTCGGGGTGGCGGGAAGCCGGGATGGTCAAATGCCTTCTCCGCTGTTGGTCCAGGCTTCGCGCGTGTGGCCGGGATTTTCGCCCGATTCGGGGCTGCGCAGGCAGGCGATGCGAACGGAATCGGTGGGGGTGCGTGATATGCTCCACGCGTTTGTGCCCCGGAGCAAGCCGTGACCAGAATACTGATCGTCGAAGACCATGCGCTCGTGCGCGAAGCGATGGCCCAGACCCTCGCACGCCTCGAGGACGGGGTCGAATGCGTCGAAGCCAAGGGGTCCGAGGAGGCGCTGAAGAAGCTCGAGGAGAGCGCCGACTGGGACCTCGCCGTCATCGACCTGATGTTGCCGGACCTGAACGGCTTTTCGCTGCTTGCGGTACTCGCGCGGCGCTTCCCCGACGTTCCCGCGATCGTCGTCTCGGCTCTCGACGACTCGGCGACGATCCGGCGCGCGATGAAGGGCGGCGCGTCGGGCTTCGTGTCGAAGTCGAGTTCCGGAGAAGTGCTGCGCAGTGCCGTGCGTTGCGTGCTCGACGGCGGAATCTACGCACCCGACGTCGAGCCCGAGAACCCGGCCAAGCGCTCCGGGGCGCCGGTCAGCGAGCGATTCGGGCTGACCGCCGGGCAGACGCGCGTCATGGAACTGCTCGCGCAGGGCAAGACGAATCGCGAAATCGCGGACCTTCTCGGCTTGTCGGAAGGGACGGTCAAGGTGCATATGTCGGCGATTTTCCGCGCGCTCAACGTGACGAGCCGCGCGCAGGCCTTGATCGTCATCGCGCGCCACGGCCCGCGGCTGTAGGGTTCAATCCTCACCCTCGATCGGGCGCAGTGCCGACGGCTTGCACACGCGCGAGGTCCGTCCAGTCGAGTAAGCGGCGCCCCTGTTCCTTCCGAAGCTCCACGCGACGGCCGGGTCGTCAGTGCGAGCTGCGGGCGAAGCTCGAGCGCATCGGCATGTCTGCCGCCGACAGGCGCCCTCCGACGTGGTCGTCCTCGTCGCACGCGTCGATCACGTCGTCCTGCTGACCGATTTCCATGACCTGAAGCACCTGGCGTGCAAGCGCGCGGCAGGCGTTCGCGACCGGCGTCGGCAGCTGTTCGGGCATCTTCTTCTGCAGCAGCAGCTTCGACGCCGACAGCGCGGCGACGGGATGGAGGATGCGCTCGCGGTGAACCCCCATCAACTGCGCGACCGCGCGGTCCGCGGCGTCCCGCTGCCAGGCGTTCGTCGGCCACTGCGTCGGCACCGCGTAACCGCGCGGGAACAGGTCGAGGTCGCGCAGGACGGTCCGGATGTCCTCATGCGACTCGCGGAACGGCATCAGGACGAGATCCGACATCGCGTACAGCTTGCGGTCCATCTCGGTGCGGTTGCCGCTGCCGTCGATGACGCCGATCCAGTCGGGAAGCGTGCGCAGCTTGTCGACGACCTTCGTCAGCGCATCGCGCGTGCGCGCGTCCGCGGTGATGTAGCGGCGCCCGTCGGGGCTAAGGGGTTCGCGGGTCGTATCCGTCAGCACGCACGCCGCTCGCTGCCCAAGCAGGCCGAGGCCCTGGGCGAGCATGTGCGAAAGGGTGGTCTTGCCGGTTCCCCCCTTGTTGCCGATGACGCAAATGATTTCAGCCATGCGGTGTTCCTCGATCGCGGCCTTTCGCCGCACATCGTCATTATCGAGGTCGCGCGCGTCCCGCAAGCGGCGAAAAAGCGCGCGGAATCGGCCGCTATTTCGTCGTCGAACCCGTCTCCATGACGCGGTAGACGTAGAGGACCGTGCCCTGGGTATCACCGACTTCGACGGTCCGTTCGGGGACGGCGCCCGGCACCGGAAAGCTGTTGCTGATCAGGATTGCGCCGGCCGGCAGTTCGCGCCCCGCCTTCTCCCACACGCGGGCCATCGGCACCGGCGACAGGAATGCATAGACGACATCGAAACCGCGCCAGGACTGCGAGAAGAAATCCCCGCGCCGCAACCGCAGATTGGGCTGGGCGCGCGCGAGCAGCTTGCTGAGCAGCCACGGCGCCGGCGCGACTTCGATGCCCTCGAACACGCAGTCGGGACGGGCCTTGGCGAGCCGGCGAAGTACCGAGGCGGTCCCGCTGCCGACATCGAGCGCGCGCTGCAGGCGGCCCGTCGGCACCAAGGCCGCGACGGCATCAGCGGTCTTCCGGCTCGACAGGTACAGCGGTACCTGCGTCCGGAAGCTGCTCCAATAGACGGCGAGCAGCACCGCGAAGCCGAGGAGATACCAGCCGGGCGCGACATCGAGCTTGCCGGCGCCCACCAGCAACGGCACGAACCCGAGATGGATCGGCAGCCACCATCGGTCGCTTCGCAGCGCGGCAGCGACGACGGCGGCTCCGGCGGCTTGAGTCGCGGCGACCGGCCAGATACCCGCAGGCAGGAAACCGCCGCGTGCGATTGCAATCGCAATGATGGCGCCCGCCGACTGGGCGAGCAGCGCCTTCAGCGCAGGAGGCACGAATCGATTGCCGTCGCGGCGGCGCGCCGATCCTTCATGCGTCCGGAACGACCTTGCCGGGGTTCAGCAGATTCTCCGGGTCGAGCGCGCGCTTGACGAGACGCATCGCGTCGACCGCATCACGACCGTGCTCCGCGACGAGGAAGTCCTGTTTGCCGAAACCGATGCCGTGCTCGCCGGTGCAGGTGCCGTCCATCGCCAGCGCGCGTTCGACGATCTTGCGATTGAGCGCTTCGGCGCGCGCGATCTCGCTTGCGTCGCCCGGGTCGACGAGGACCACCGTGTGGAAGTTGCCGTCGCCGACGTGGCCGACGATCGGCGCGATCAGGCCGCTCGCGTCGATGTCCTCGCGCGCGCCTGCGATGCAGTCGGCGAGTCGCGAGATCGGCACGCAGACATCGGTCGTGATGCCACGGCAGCCCGGACGCAGGTTGATGCACGAGAAATAGACGTCATGGCGCGCGGCCCACAGGCGGCTGCGGTCCTCCGGACGGGTCGCCCACTCGAAATCCTGTCCGCCGTTGTCCCGCGCGAGTTCCTGCACTGTCTGCGCCTGCTCCTGGACCCCCGCTTCCGATCCGTGGAATTCGAAGAACAGCATCGGCGATTCGCGCAGCGACGTCTTGCTGTAGCGGTTGATCGCACGCACCGTGAGTTCGTCGAGCAGTTCGACGCGGGCAACCGGGATGCCGAGCTGGATCGTCTGGATCACGCAGCGCACCGCGCTGACGACGTCGGGAAACGCGCACACCGCCGCCGACACCGCTTCGGGGAGCGGGTGGAGGCGGACGGTGAGTTCGGTGATCAGCCCGAGCGTGCCTTCGGAGCCGATCATCAGCCGCGTCAGGTCGTAGCCGGCCGACGACTTCCGGGCGCGCCCGCCGGTGCGGATCACCCGTCCGTCCGCGAGGACGACTTCGAGGCCGAGCACGTTGTCGCGCATTGTCCCGTAGCGCACCGCGTTCGTCCCCGACGCCCGCGTTGCGGCCATCCCCCCGAGGCTTGCGTCCGCGCCCGGGTCGACCGGGAAGAAGAGTCCAGTCCCGTGCAGCACCGCGTTGATCTGCTTGCGCGTCAGTCCCGGTTGCACGACGGCGTCCATATCGTCGGCGTGGACCGCGATCAGTTTGTTCATTTCCGAGAAATCGACGCTGATCCCGCCGTGCAGCGGAAGGATGTGACCTTCGAGCGAACTCCCGGCACCGAAGGGCACAATCGGCACGCGATGGCGCCGACAGGCGTCGACGATCGCGACGACCTCGGCCGTGCTCTGCGGCCAGACGACCGCATCGGGCAGGATGTCCGGAAAATGCGATTCGTCGTGCCCATGGTGCGCGCGAACGGCTTCTGCAATCGAGAACCGGGGGCCGAAACGGGCGCCGAGTTCCTCGGCAAAGGCGGGCGGCAGCGGGCGGCGGGAGTGAGTGTCAGCGTGACGCATGGAGTGGTTCCGCGGGGTCGGAGCGATGCGCGCGATTATTGCCGCTCCGGACCGTTTCTTCCAATGCGGGCGAACGTCCGGCGAAAATAGGCGCCCCGTCCTGGAGCCGTGATTCATGAGCGATTCGATCGACCGCGTCGACCTGCATATCCTCGACCTGCTGCAGCGTGACGGTCGCCTGTCAAATGCGGAGCTCGCGCAACGCGTGTCGCTGTCGCCGTCGCCTTGCCTGCGGCGCGTGCGCGGCCTCGAGGACGCGGGCGTGATCCGCGGCTACGTTGCGCGCCTCGATCCGCGACGCGTCGGACTCGGCCTGCAGGCCTTCGTGACCGTCACGCTCGAGAAGCGACGTGAAGCGCAGATGCAGGCTTTCCATTCGGCGATGCAGTCGGCGCCGGAAGTGCTGTCCTGTTTCGCGCTGACCGGCGAGATGGATTACCTGGTCCACGTGGTCGCGGAAGATCTCGAGCATTTCTCGCGCTTTCTGATGGATCGACTGCTGAAACTCGACGGTGTCGCGAACGTGAAGTCGTCGTTCGTACTGCAGTCCGTCAAGGACTCGACCGCCTTGCCGCTCGCCCAGATCAGCCGAAGATGAAGGTGCTTCGAAGTCGTTTGAGGGGGAGTTTGAAAACTGTTTGACACTCCGTCCAACGGGTACTATAGTTCGGCGCTTCGCTTGGAGGGGTTCCCGAGCGGTCAAAGGGATCAGACTGTAAATCTGACGGCACTGCCTTCGAAGGTTCGAATCCTTCCCCCTCCACCAAGTTTATTTGCCGGGCTTCACTTTCAGTTGATGGCTGGCATCGGGTGTAAAGCGGTTCGTCTGCGTTGTATGCGGGTGTAGCTCAATGGTAGAGCAGAAGCCTTCCAAGCTTATGACGAGGGTTCGATTCCCTTCACCCGCTCCAGGTTCGGCGGCAAGTTGTTTTTCGGAGCCCATGTAGCTCAGTGGTAGAGCACTCCCTTGGTAAGGGAGAGGCCACGTGTTCAATCCACGTCATGGGCACCACAGCTTTCCGGTTCGTCTGGTGTGGTGGTCGATCTGTCATCGGTCCGGTTTTTCTGATTCTGAATATGAGGTGGCGACATGGCTAAGGGTAAGTTTGAGCGGACGAAACCGCACGTGAACGTTGGGACGATCGGCCACGTTGACCATGGCAAGACGACCCTGACGGCGGCGATCACGACGATTCTGTCGAGGAAGTTCGGTGGCGAGGCGAAGGCCTACGA
>NZ_JAVSMM010000027.1:0-50008 GCF_032027225.1 Aromatoleum sp.
CCAATTGCCGTTGCACAATCGGCTGAAAAAGCAGCTGGAATCGTCATCAGGGCGGCTCAGGTCGGATCTTTTCAGCATCGATTTTTTTCCAGGCGGCCGGAAACCGAAGGTGAAGGCGGAATTTTCAACACCCTGCTAGGTCGGTTCTCTGTAAAGGCTTCCCATTCCTCGGGGCCGCAATTCTCCCAGCTTATTTCCGGCTCTGGCCGAGCCGCAAGCGATGTGACCCTTGCTATCGAGCTCGGCTAGCCAGCTCATGGCGAACGCTGAACGACAGCTTTTCTAGCATTACTGGGACCGCTGTGGGTCGAAAGGGGCAGTTCTGGGAGAGGGAAAGCTGCTGCGCACCGGAGCGGCGACTGTAAGCGCACAGGGTCGGCGACAGCACTTGGCGCGGTTGGCAGCTCCAATAAATAGGAGCAAGACACGTTTTCCTTATTACGCCTTCCCCTTTCACCCACCCCGCTTCGCTGCCCCAGCCAATAGCTGCCCGACCGCCTCCATCGGCAACGACACCTCCTCACCCTCCGGAATCGCCGGGGGGACGATTTGTGGGAGGAGTTCGCGGAATACCGCGAGGTCGCCGCGGCTCAGGCTCATTGCGTCGGCGAGGCCGCGGAAGAAGTCGGAGCGCTGCACGTAGCGCTGGCGGTCGCGCAGGAAGATGCGGACGAGCCAGATCACGAGGACGACTGCGCCGACGCGGGTCACCGAACCCGAGACGAGGGCATTGAGGTCGTCGGCTCGGGTGGTGCTCTCGGTCGCGGCGGTCGTCTGGGCCTCCGCGGTTGCGCGCGCGATGTCGAGCTCGGTTTGCGCGCGGTCGCGGGCGGTGTCGGCTTCGATTTGTGCGACCTGCGTCGCCGTATTGCTCTTCAGCGTTTCGATGAAGTAGCGGTCCGCTGACTCCGCCTGGCGTTCGCGCTCGGCCGCGATTTCCGCGAGCAGCGCGACGTTGCGCTCGGACAGCGCGATCAGCCTGTCGTATTGCTTGAGTTGGGCCTCCAGTTGCGCGACGGAGGGCTCGCGGCGGCTCCTTGCCTCCGATCGGACCGGCGGTGCTGCTGTTGGCGGTGCTGCGGCCGCGGCCGGCGGTGCGGGAGTCGGCGGCGGAGCGGAGGATGCGCCGTCGGCGGGCGCTGGCGGAGGCGGCGTCGGAACGGGAACCGGCTGGTAGGGGACGGTGGGGCCGGCGCCTGGCGTCTCGTTGGGCGACGAGGGCGGCGGCAGCCCGGCGAGATCGCGCAGGAATTTTTCGAGCACCGGTCGGACGTGGGCCGGCAGCGTGCGGATGAATTCGGCCGCAGGGTCTGCGAGCGCGGCGAACTCGCGCTTCAGGCGCGCGGCGGCGGCGTCGAGCTCGGCAGTCGCCTCACGTTCGGCGCGGGAGCTGAACACCCAGTGCCCGAGCCGCTCGCCGCCGACGAACACGACGAGCCCGGCGACGAGCGTCAGCACGATCATGACGAGATGCGCACGGGCGGCTCGCTCGTACTGCCGCGACCGCTCGCGGCAGCGGTCGGCGAACGCCTGCCACTCCCGCGGTCCCGCGTCGCTGCTGTTCCCGTCCATACGATCGCTCCCGAAAGCCGACCGCGGCATCGCGCATCTCGCGGCGAAAGCCGGGGCTGCTCCCGTGATAGCTCAAAAACCGTGCAGTCGCCGTTTCTCGTTCGCCTGGCGCCGTTGTTCTGAAGCGCTGCGGGACAGTGGCGTCGGGCGACGGAACAATGCTGAAGGCGTGTCCGTGCTTCAGGTCTGGTTTGTCCCGCCAGTCAACCTGGTCCGACTTGCTCGACGACCACGCGGCGTTCAATACGAGTACATCGTGCCGCTCACGGCCGATTGCAGATCCGCGGAAGGACATCAGGCTGGGTCGACGAGGGGGTGACGGAACTATTGATCCGGCAATGACGCAAGCGAATCGGTTTGCCGGTTTCTTTTGAAGGTGCGCAAGCGGGCTCCGACGAACCTGCTCCGATCTTGGAGAATTCGGGCCGAACGCAGTCGATTGCGCGGAGTGACCATCACGGGTTCCGGTTTGCCCGGCGTGCCGATTGCGATAGGCTGCGCGCTTCGACAAAAGGAGCCATTCCATGCCCCAAGCAACCGCCCGCCACATCCTCGTCAGCACCGAAGCCCAGTGCAATGAACTGAAAGCCGCGATCGAAGCGGGGGCCGACTTCGCTCAAGTCGCGAAGGAGCATTCGACCTGCCCGTCCGGCCGCAGCGGCGGGGATCTCGGATCCTTCGGTCCGGGCCAGATGGTCAAGGAGTTCGACACCGTCGTGTTCAGCGCGCCGGTCAATGTCGTGCAAGGGCCGGTGAAGACGCAGTTCGGCTATCACCTCGTCGAAGTGACGAACCGTCGCGACTGAGTCGCGGCGTTTCCATGCTCCGGTCCGGCTTCGTTCCGTCCTCATGAGCCCGACCGCGAGCACCGGTTACCTTGCCGGCTATCCCATGGAGTTGACCGACCGGGTGCACAGCCTGATCGCCGCGGGACGGATCGGCGACATGCTGCGCGGGAAGTACCCGCAGCCGCATACGCTGCGGTCGGACAAGGCGCTGTACGACTACGTCCAGGCGCTGAAGAACGACCATCTTCGCAACGCCCCGCCGCTGAGCCGGGTGGCGTTCGACGGAAAGCTCCAGGAACTCCGCAACGCGCTGGGCACCCACACGCGGATTTCCCGCGTGCAGGGCGGCAAGCTCAAGGCGAAGCGCGAGATTCACGTCGCGGCAGTGTTCAAGGACATGCCCGAAGACTTTCTGCGCATGATCGTGGTGCACGAACTGGCCCACTTGAAAGAGCCGGATCACGGCAAGGCGTTCTACCACTTGTGCTGCCACCTGGAACGCGACTACCACCAGATCGAATTCGACGTGCGCGTGTATCTGACCTATCTGGAAGCGGGCGGCGCGCCGCTCTGGTCTTCCTCGACGGCGACCTGACGCTGCGGGCGGCCTGCGGCTGCCCGAGTGGGCAGGGGTGCGCCGTTCTTCACGGCATCGATGGACGTCGCCCGTCGGGCAAATCGACAGCGACTTCGGAATGAATGTGCAGCAGCTCCGCCGGTAGCGACCGCTAGCGAGTTGTCGCAAGCGTGGCGCCTTGCCGCGCCTTGCCAGCGCGCGCCCCCCGCCCCCCGCCCGCCGTTCGCCCGCCGTTCGCCCACGCTCCCGCGGCAGACACGCACGCTCACACGCGCAATACGACACCTTCGTTGCACCATCGCGCCCTCGGGTGGGAAAAAATCACTCGTTTTTCTGATACAGAAATAAATTATTCATTAATTCGTTCTGTTACATCATCTCATCCACTGCCTCTCCTCTAATTGCTTGAGCTCCAGCAAATCAGCTGTTATTGTTCCCCGCACTTTCCCGCCCACCAAGAGGAGCGGACGTCCGGGTCGGTCCGCAACGGGCTGGCGCGCTCAGGAATCGAACGGAGACAAAACCCATGCAGCACAAGCCTTCCACCAGTCCGGCGTCGGTCGACATCGGCGCCACACTCGACCACGGGCCGTTCAGCACGATGCAGAAAATCATCGTGATGCTCGCCGCTTTCGCGATCGTCCTCGACGGCTTCGACGGGCAGCTGATCGGATTCGCGATTCCGGCTCTGATCGCCGAGTGGGGTATCACGAAGGCCGCCTTCGCGCCGGCAGTCGCGGCGGGCCTCGTCGGCATGGCGGTCGGCAGCATGAGCGCCGGCATCGTCGCCGACCGCATCGGACGGCGGCTCGTGCTCGTCGCGAGCGTGTTCCTGTTCGGCGCAGCGACGATCGCGATCGGCTTCGCGCCGGACGTGACCGCGATTGCCGCGCTGCGCTTCATTGCCGGACTCGGCATCGGCGGCGC
Source organism: Aromatoleum sp. (assembly GCF_032027225.1). Classification (GTDB taxonomy): domain Bacteria; phylum Pseudomonadota; class Gammaproteobacteria; order Burkholderiales; family Rhodocyclaceae; genus Aromatoleum. Next base: position 3,865 of record NZ_JAVSMM010000027.1, read on the forward strand.
GCTGCCGAGCGCCACGACGATGACCGCCGAGTTCACGCCGGCGCGCCGCCGCACGTTGATGGTGACGGCGACGATCGTCTGTTACCCGCTCGGCGGCATGATCGCGGGACTTTTCGCGGGCATCGTGCTGCCGGTGCTCGGCTGGCGCGGGCTGTTCTGGATCGGCGGTGCACTGCCGGTCGCATACAGCCTCGTGCTGCTCGCGACGCTGCCGGAATCGCCGCGCTATCTCGCGCGCAAGACCCAGCGCTGGGCGGAGTTGCGCAAGCTGCTCGCCGGGATGGCGCGGCCGTTGCCGGCGCAGACGATGTTCGTCGACGCCGCCGAGCAGGCGGCCGAACAGCGTGCCGGCTTCGGCGCCTTGTTCGAGCGCGGCTTTGCGCGTGACACGCTCGCGATCTGGGCCGGCTTCTTCCTCGTCATGCTCGCGACTTACAGCGCGTTCAGCTGGCTGCCGACGATGCTCGCGACCGAAGGCCTCCCTGCCGCGCTGGCCGGCTCGGGACTGACCGCGTACAACCTCGGCGGCGTCGTCGGCTCGCTCGGCTGCGCGCTCGCGATCACGCGCTTCGGCTCGCGCTGGCCGCTCGTCCTGTGCAGCCTCGGCGCCGCGGCGAGCGCATTCGTGCTGAAGGAAGTCGATATCGCGTCGAACACGACCTGGCTGATGATCGGCCTCGGCATCCACGGCATGTTCGTCATCGCGGTGCAGGCGACGATGTACGCGCTGTGCGCCTACGTCTATCCGACGATGGTCCGCGCGACCGGCACCGCTGCGGCGCTGTCGTTCGGCCGCTTCGGCGCGATCCTGAGCTCGTTCGCCGGCGCCGCGGTGATCACCTCGGGCGGCGCATCGAGCTACCTGTCGCTGCTCGGCTTCTCGATGGTCTTCACGCTGGTCGCACTCGCGATCGTCAAACGCCATATCCCCGGCGTTCGCGGCGCGCGCAGCGCGGCCGCGCCGCAGCGGGACGACGCCGACGTGACCGCGCCGGCGACTGCAAAGGGATACGCGTGATGTAATCAGCACGGTTCTCGCCGTGCGGCCGTTCGCGTTCGGTCAGGGCGGACGGGACTCGACGATGCCGAGGCGCCGATTCCCCGGGGCCTCGGCATCGACCGAACGGAGCAAGGGGTGTCGAGGGAACCTGGACTTTGTCCGACCGAGTGCTTCAATTCCCTTCAGGGAGGAGGACGCGGACCTCTCCGTCGCGTCGTTAGCGGACCGCAGCTGGCGTTGCACCGAACCAACCGAAAAGCAACGCGCTGCCCGGCCCGCAACCTCTGCACTCGTGAGGCAAGACCATGGGCACTTCGAAATTCATCATGTCCGCCATAGCACTCGCCTGTGGCGCACTGGCCACGCCGACGACTTTCGCGGCAGGAGCGGATGCGAAAGAGCTGATTTCCGTTGTCCCTTCCGAACTGAAGTGGAAAGACGCGCCGTCCATCGGCCCCGGGGCCCAACTGGCGGTCCTGGAAGGCGATCTGAAAAAGGCGGAACCGATCACGTTCCGCCTGAAGCTCCCGCCCAACACGACGATAGCCCCCCACACACACCCGGGGTTCGAGCGGGTTACAGTCCTGTCGGGACAGTTCCACCTGGGCATCGGCAAGACCGTCGATCAGTCAAAAGCGAAAGCCTATCCGGCAGGCGGTGCGGTCATGATTCCTGCCGGCATGCCGATGTTCGCCTTCACCGAAGGCGAGGAGACCGTCGTCCAAGTCCATGGGACCGGCCCATGGGGCGTTGATTATCTCGATCCTGCGACGAATCCGGCGAAAAAATAACGCCCACCCTTCCCGCCGGGGGGCAGCAACGGCGGCCACGCGAGCACTTCGTTGTCGCTCCCCACTCCCGAAGCTCTCCGGCCCTTTATCGGCCCACGGATCATACGTATTTCGGGCCGCCATGCCGACGGAGCAAGTCGGCGTTTCTCCGCGAGCGGAACGCGCCTGTCCATTCGCCAAATCCGCCTGTGCCAAAGCGTTCGGCACCCGGGCCTGCGCATTGCTTGATTCGTGCCGGCGACGCCCTCGTCGCCCCGTTCCGACAGGAGGCAATCATGAAAGAGTCAGGCAAGCGCGGTACGAGCCCCGGCAAACAGAAGCCGCAGCGCGAGCAAGGGCACCAACAGCAGCCCGACGAAGGGCAAGGCGGACGGCAGCGGCAGCAGGAGCAAAGCCAGGGACAGCAGAAGCAACCCGGGCAGCGCAGCCCGCAGCGACAGAATCAGAACGTGGGGCCATCGGACGAAGAGAGTTCTTCGCGGCGCGGCGGCCGCGGTGCGCAAGAGGAGTAAGCGCGGGACGGCTCATGCGCCCGTCGTGGCGGCGGCCCGAGTGCGCCGCCGCGGCAATCTCGCACAGTTCTGCTGCACAATGTGGGGCCCTCAAGTCTCCCTGTGCGCCGATGCGTCCGGATCACGGCGATTTCGATTTCTTCGGCAGCACCGGCGAAATGGCCCGCCTCGTGCGGTCTTTCGACTGGGCAAATCATCCGCTCGGACCGCCGTCGTCGTGGCCGCCAACCCTGCGGTCGATTCTCGGCGTCTGTCTCGATTCGAGCTTTCCCATCATGATCGGCTGGGGACCGGATCTCATCCAGTTCTACAACGACGGCTACCGACAGATTCTCGGGGCGACGAAGCACCCTCAAGCGCTCGGACGGCCTGCGCGCCATACGTGGCCCGAGGCATGGGGGACCGTCGGACCCATGGTCGAACGGGTCATGACTCACGGACAAGCCGTCAGCGGCGAGGACATGCCGTTTGTGCTCGAACGAAACGGCTATCCGGAGCTCTGCCATTTCACGTTCTCGTACAGTGCGATCCGGGACGAATCCGGTGACATTGTCGGCATGTTCATCGCTGCGATGGAAACGACATCGCGCGTGTTGGCCGAACAGCGGCAGGCGTTCGCACTCGAGTTCGCGGACCGAATCCGCGACCTGAGCGCGCCGCAGGAAATCATCGCGACCGCATGCGAGTTGCTGGGGAGACGGCTCGAGGCCTCGAGCGTCACTTACGCCGAAACGGACCCGCTCCGCGGCCGTTTCCGCATCAGCGCCATCTGGAAGGCCGACGCCGCGCCGCCGCTACTCGACTCGGGTCGAATCGGCGATTACGGGCCGGCGCTTCAGGCGCTACTGAGCAGCGGACAACCGGCGGCGATCGACGACGTTGCGACCGACCCGCGCACTCGCGCTCACGCGTCGTCATTCATAAACTTGCGGGTTCGTTCCTTGCTGGCGATTCCGCTCGTGAAGGCGGGCGCACTGATCAGCGTATTGACGCTGTGCTGCGCGGCGCCCCGTCGGTGGGAAAGGGAATACATCGTCCTCGCCCAGGACGTCGCGGACCGGACCTGGGCGGCCGTCGAGCGCGCCCGGGCCGAAGCGGCCCTGAACGAGGAGCGCGACCGCAGCCGCGAGATCCTCGCGAACATGGACGAGGCGTTCGTTCTGCTCGACCCGGACTTCCGCGTCGTACAGGTGAACGAGCGCGCGCTGCAGCTCGAACAGCGTCCGGCGTCGGAGATCGTCGGCCTCACTCTGGCGGAAGCCTGGCCGGGGCTCGAGGAGTCGGAGCTGGGCGCGCTCTACCGCCGCGCGATGGCCGAGCGCGCCTCAGTCCGTCGGGAGCATCACCACACCTACCCCGACGGACGCGCTTTCTGGTTCGACATGCACGCGTACCCGCATCGCGACGGGCTCGCAATCTTCTTCCGCGACATCACCGAGGGCAAGCTCGCCGAGCAGCGCGTGCTCGCCGCCGCCCAGCACGACGTGCTCACCGGGCTGCCGAACCGTGCGCTGGTTTTCGAATACGCGCAGCACCTGCTCGCGGCCGCGCAGCGAAATCACTCGCGTGGCGCGATCCTGTTCATCGACCTCGACCGCTTCAAGCCGGTCAATGACATCTACGGGCACGAAATCGGCGACCGGCTGCTGCAGGAGGTCGCGAAACGGCTCACCCATTGCGTGCGCCAGGAAGATCTCGTCGGCCGACTCGGCGGTGACGAATTCATCGTCGTGCTCCACCCGGTCGGGGAAGCCTTTTCACCGACGACGGTCGCCGCGCATATCCGCGACGCACTATCGCGCCCATTCGAGATCGACTCGCTGGATCTCGCGATTTCCGCCTGCATCGGCATCAGCCGCTTCCCGGAGCATGGAACCGACGTCGATGAACTGGTGCGCGCGGCGGACCTCGCGATGTACCAGGTCAAATATGACACGCGCGGCAGCTATCACGTCTACACGCCGTCGCTGAACCGGCGCGCCGACGAATCGGCGGCGATCGAGGCGCGATTGAAGCGCGCGCTGCAGCACGAGGGGCTGTTCCTGCACTACCAGCCGATCGTCGACGTGAAAACGGGCAGCCTATCGGGCGTCGAGGCGCTGCTGCGCCTGGCCGACGAGAACGGGCGGGTCATCGGGCCGGACCGCTTCATTCCGATCGCCGAAGCCGCGGGACTGGTCGGGGAACTCGGCGAGTGGGTCGCGCGCGAGGCGTGCATGCAGCACCAGGCGTGGCGTGACGAGGGGCTGCCCGCGGTCGCCATTTCGGTCAACGTTTCCCCGCTGCAATTCCGGCAACGCGGCTTCGCGCAGCAGCTCGGCGGAATCGTGAGGACGGCCGGGATCGACCCGGCCTACCTGCTGGTCGAGGTAACCGAGAGCACCGTCATGGGCAACGTCGAGGACGCGATACAGACCTTGAACAAGCTCCGCGCGGATGGAATAGGGGTCGCGCTGGACGACTTCGGCACCGGCCATTCGAGCCTCAGCCATCTCAGCAGTCTTCCGCTCGACAAGTTGAAGGTCGACCGTTCCTTCATCCAGCACCTGCATCGCGACCATTCAACCCGCGCGGTGACCGCGGCGATCATCGCGCTGGGCAAGACCTTGCGCCTCGAAATCGTCGGCGAAGGCATCGAATCGGCCGACGCGCTGAAGTACCTCGAAGAGCACGACTGCAACCAGGCGCAGGGCTATTTCATCAGCCATCCGCTGTCGGCGCCGGATTTCGCGCGCTGGTACCGGAAACGCCCGTAGCGCGGGAAACCGCGCCAGGTCTGCGACTCGTTCCGTCGTGATGCTCGGGCGATTCGCAGAAACGAGCGACGACCGAGTGACGGCGCTAGGCCGTCACGCGACCGTTGTCAGGCGAGAGCGCCGCGCGCAGCGGCGACCTCAGTCGTGTGCGATCGGCCCCGCCACGAACAGGCGCTCGCGCAGCTCGCTGGAGAACTTCTCGTCACGCCGCCGGATCCATTCGAGCACCATCGCGGCGTGCTCCTTCTCCTCGTCGCGGTTGTGTTCGAGGATCGCGCGCAGTTCGGGATCCCGGCACGCGGCGGCGCGCTGGTTGTACCAGTCGATCGCCTCGAGCTCTTCCATCAGCGACACGATCGCGCGGTGCATGTCGCGGACCTCCGCACCGAGTTCTTCGACGGGTTCGTGGTAGCCCTCGTTTGCCATGACGGAAGTCCTCTTCGGTGAAGGAATCGATTGCAGGAACGGCAGAGCGCGCGGCGACCACCGGGCCCGGACGGGGCTGCGGACCCGGGCCGGGCGTCGGGGGGGGATACGGGTCCGGGCCCGGTTGCGGGACGGGGATCGGCGGCCCCGGGTCGGGTTCGGGCGTCGGATCAGCGCCGGGACTCGGCTCGGGCGCAGGATTCGGGTCCGGGGCCGGATTCGGATAGGGCTCGGGGTTCGGGGTCGGATACGGGCCGGGATGCGGCGACGGCGACGGGTCCGGCGCCGTGCCCGGAACGGGGTCGGCTTTCGACGGCTGCGGGACTGTAGACGTGGCGTCCCGCCGGCCCGCCGCCGGACCCACGGCCGCAGGCGACACGTCCGGGATTCCTTGCGAAGCGCGCCGGACGATGGCATCCGGCCGGGTTGGAGTCGGAATGATCATTTTTTCTCAGCGCATGAAGACGCGTTGTTCGACGCGATTTTCGACCCCGCAGATCGACCACCGTTCGTGCCGAACCGGCCACAGGGTGAAACAGGTTTTGTCGGATGCGAAGCTTGCGAGTGCGCTCTTTCGCTGGGGCGGGGGGATATCGGCGAATGCCTGGCAAGTCACGCTCCTGGAGTTGCGCGTTAGCGAACCGTGCTCACACCAAATCGCACAACCACAACTTGATCCACATGACTTTCTCGAAGCGCGACGCTTTCCTCCGTGCGGCCGCCCGGGGTACCTTCCCGCCCTGCGCGCCGCCGACCCCGGCGGACCGGAAACGCCACGAGGAAACTGCATGAAATCGATGTCCGTCCTGTCCACCGCGCTCGTCGACGCCTGGCGCAGCGGCCAGCCGCTGAACGCCGAGGCGGCGACCCATCTCGCGCCGCCTGACGAGGCCGCCGCCTATCGCGTGCAACGCGAAGTCGCCGACGCGCTCGGCTGGTATGCGAGCGGGCGGCCGCGGGCATGGAAGATGGGCGCCACGAGCCGCGACACGACGCCGACCGCGTCGCCGATCCCCGACCCCGCGCTGATCGACTCGCCCGCGCATCTCCCGGCGACCAGCGCGCACACGCTGATCGGCGTCGAAATCGAACTCGCGGTGCGTCTCGCGCGCCCGCTGCCATCCGGCGCGAGCGCGGAGGACGCACGCGCGGCGGTCGCCGAAGTGCTCGCCGCGATCGAGGTCTGCGACGTACGCGCGCACGACTGGCGCGCCCTGCCGCCGCTATTCCGCCTCGCGGACCAGCAGACTAACCGCTGGCTGATCCTCGGCAGCGGCGTCAGCGGGCCCTGGCGCGACGAGCTGGCGGCGCTCGAAGTCCGGCTCGAAATCAACGGCGTCGAGACGCTCCGGCGCCACGGCGGCCATCCGCTCGGCGACCCGCTGTTCCTGCTGCCCTGGCTCGCCGGTCACGCCGCGCACGAATACCCCGACGGACTTCGAGCCGGCGACGTCGTCACCACCGGCACCTGGACCGGGCTGTACGAAGCGAAGCCGGGGGACCGCGTGCGCGCGAGCTTCGCCGGCTTGGGCAGCGTCGAAGTCGAGATCGGGCGGACCTAGCGGCGAAGAATCGACGAATGGACGCTGACGGCGCGACGGGATCTCCCCAACGCGGCCGCCAGCCGGCGAGGCGACGCGGCCGGCAAATGACGCCCGAATTTGCCCCGCCATCGTCGCGTACCGCTCGGCCCCAAGAGCCGTCCCACCCGCGGCGATCCGAGGTTTCAATCCTCCCGACCACTGTATATAGTTCCAGTCATGAAGGAGATTTTCACATGACTGCCCGTTTCATCTGCCCGCACTGCCACAGCTCGGTCAACCCGCTCGCGATGGAGCGCGCGTGCAGCGATCTCGTCGAATACCGTATCTGTCCCGACTGTGATGAGCCGGTGTTCTTCGCCGTCCTCGACGCGCCGAAGATCCCGCCCTGGCTGCAGCGCAACGACCTTCCCGACGCGTTCGGGTCCGAGCGCCGCACCGACGCCGCAAGCTCGTGTCCGGAAGCGCGATGAAGGCCGCCGGCAAACCGGTCATGGAAAGCCTGCAAAGCGACGACTCCGGTCCCGGTGCACCGCTCGTCGCCGAAGCGCCGGCAAGCGGCACGCCGGGCTCCCGCGATCCGGGAGCTTGGCTCGAGCGCCTCAACGACGCGCAGCGCGACGCGGTGCTGTTCGGCACCGGGGACGCCCCGGCCGACGGGCCGCTGCTCGTGATCGCCGGCGCCGGGTCAGGCAAGACGAACACCCTCGCGCACCGGGTCGCGCACCTCGTCGCGAGCGGCGCCGACCCGCACGCGATCCTGCTGCTGACGTTCTCGCGCCGCGCCGCCGACGAAATGGGGCGGCGCGTGTCCCGCCTCCTCGCGCAGCTCGCGAAATCGCAGAAAACCCTCGCCGGCGCATCGCTCGAATGGTCCGGCACCTTCCACAGCGTCGGCGCGCGGCTGCTGCGCGAGTTCGCGCCGGCGATCGGCCTCGACGCGGCGTTCACGATCCACGACCGCGAGGACTCCGGCGACTTGATGAACCTCGTGCGCCACGAGCTCGGCCTGTCGGCGAAGTCGAAGCGCTTCCCGATGAAGGGAACCTGCCTCGCGATCTATTCGGCGAAGGTCAACACGCAGGCGCCGCTCGAAGACGTGCTGAAGTCGTCGTTTCCGTGGTGCGCCGAGTGGCAGGACGACCTGAAGCGGCTCTTTCGCGGCTACGTCGAGGCGAAGCAGGCACAGCAGGTGCTCGATTACGACGACCTGCTGCTGTACTGGGGGCAGATGATGGCCGAGCCCGCGCTCGCCGCCGAGCTCGGCACGCGTTTCCGCCACGTGCTGGTCGACGAATACCAGGACACGAACCGGCTGCAGGCGGCGATCCTGCTCGCGATGAAGCCGGACGGGCGCGGACTGACCGTCGTGGGCGACGACGCGCAGTCGATCTACGCGTTCCGCGGCGCGACGGTGCGCAATATCCTCGACTTCCCGGCGCAGTTCGACCCGCCCGCGCAGCGGATCACGCTCGACCGCAACTACCGCTCGACGCGGACCATCCTCGACGCCGCGAACGGCGTCATCGCGCTCGCCGCGGAGCGCTTCACGAAGGATCTGTGGACCGAGCGCGCGTCGGACCGCAAGCCGCGCCTCGTCGCCGTCAAGGACGATGCCGGCCAGGCGGACTACGTCGTCGGCGAAGTGCTGGCGCGGCGCGAGGACGGCGTGAAGCTCAAGCAGCAGGCGGTGCTGTTCCGCGCGGCGCACCACAGCGCGCGGCTCGAGATCGAGCTGACGCGTCGGAACATCCCGTTCGTGAAGTTCGGCGGGCTGAAATTCCTCGAAGCGGCACACGTCAAGGACGTGCTCGCGGTGGCGCGCTGGGCGCAGAACCCGCGCGACCGGGTATCCGGTTTCCGCGCGGTGCAGCTCCTCGCGGGCGTCGGTCCGAAGATCGCCGGCCGCGTGCTCGACAACGTCGCCGCGGCCCCGCCAGGCTGCGCGCTGCTCGCCGAGCAGCCGGTGCCCGACACGGTCCGCACCGAATGGACCGAGTTCGCCGCGCTCGTCGAAGCCGCGGGGCGCAACGGCTCACCGTGGCCGGCGAGCTTCGAGCTGACCTGCCGCTGGTACGAGGGTCAGATCGAACGGCTCTACGACGACGCCGCGGTGCGCGCCGGCGACATCGAGCAGCTCGCGCGGATCGCCGCGACCTATCCGAGCCTCGAACGCTTCCTGACCGAACTCACGCTCGACCCGCCGAACGCGACCAGCGACGAAGCCGGCGTGCCGCTGCTCGACGAGGACTACCTGATCCTGTCGACGATCCATTCGGCGAAAGGCCAGGAATGGTCATCGGTGACGCTGTTGAACGTCGTCGACGGCTGCATGCCGTCGGACCTCGCGACCGGCTCGTCGGCCGAGATCGAGGAGGAGCGCCGGCTGCTGTACGTCGCGATGACACGCGCGAAGGACCACCTCGACCTCGTCGTGCCGCAGCGCTTTCACGTGTCGCAGCAGCCCGGCGGCGGCGACCGGCACGTCTACGCGAACCGCACGCGCTTCATCCCGAACCGGCTGCTGCCGCACTTCGAGCAGGTGTCGTGGCCGCCGCCGGCCGTCGCGCCCCGCCCGGCGGAGGAGTCGCGCAAGATCGCGCTCGACCTCGCGGCGAAGATGCGCGCGATGTGGGATTGAGCGGACGGCATCGCCGACGTCACGCTTCCGTCCGCGGCTTCATCCTGAGCGCGGCGACGAGGGCGAACGCGAACGCCGCGGCGAGGAGCCAGAAGGCTTCCGAATACGCATTCAGAACGCCACCCGGCGCAGCGCCGTAGCCGGCTTCGCGCCATTCGACGAATACTGCGATGACCGCGACACCGACAACGCCGCCGAGCTGGCGCAGATAGCTCGTGACCATCGACGACCGGCCGAGCTGCTCGGGGCGCAGGTAACGCAGCGTCGCGAGGTTCAGCGCCGGAATCACGAGCCCGAGGCCGACGCGGCCGAGCACCGTGACGAGCACGATCCCGAGGTAGTGCAGCCGGCCGGCCAGCGCGGCGAACAGCACGAACGAGATGCCGAACAGCGCGAGCCCGGCGACGGTAAGCGTGCGTGGCGGCAGCCGGTCGGTGAGCAGGCCGGCGATCGGAATCACGATGACGAGCGCGATGCCGGCCGGCAGCAGCGCGAAGCCCGCCGCCGTCGCGTCGAAGCCGATCGCGTGCTGCAGGAACACCGGGATGACGTAGGTCGACGCGTAGAGCCCGAAGCCGTACGCGAACGACACGAGCGCGCCCATTGCGAAGCTGCGCTCGCGGAAGAGGTCCAGCGGCACGACCGGCGCCGCGGCGCGCCGCGCATGCGACGCATAGAGTCCGCCGCAGACCGCGACCATCGCGAACAGCGCGAGCGTTCCCGCCGAAGCGAAACCATTCCGCCCGAGGCTCGCGACCGCCTCGATCGTCGCGAGCGCGACGCCGGCCAGCAGCGCGACCCCGAACCAGTCGAAGCGGCTCGCGCGCAGTTCGGCCGGGCGAGGCAGCAGACGCAGGCCGAGCACGCCCGCGACCGCGCAGAACGGCAGGTTCATCAGGAAGATCGCCTCCCAGCCGAACCCGTCGAGGAGCGCGCCGGCGAGCGACGGCGCGACCGCGGGCGCCAGCACGATGCCGAAGCTCAGCAGCCCCGACGCGCGGCCCTGGCTGTGCGGCGGGAAGAGCCGCATCACGGCGAGCATCGCCAGCGGCTGCAGCAGCCCGGCGGCGGCGCCCTGCACGATCCGCGCGGTGACGACGAAGCCGAAGCCGGTCGACAGCGCGCCGGCGACGCTCCCTGTCGCAAGCAGCGCGACCGCCGTGAGGAACACGCGCCGGAAGCCGAAGCGATCGAGCAGCCACGGCGACGGCAGCATCGCGACGGTCATCGCCGCCATGAACCCGGTGATCGTCCACTGCACCTGGTTCTGACCGAGGCCGAATTGCCGCCCGAGCGTCGGGACCGCGACGTTGAAGCTCGTCGTGCACAGCACCGCGGCGATCATCCCGACGCCGACGACGAGCAGCACGAGCCATTTGTAACGATCGCCATGCCGCGCGAGCAGCTCGTCGCGGGACGGGACGGGCGGAAGAAGGCTCATCGGTTTCCGACGACGGACGCGGCGATGGAAAGCAGCGATTCTAGGGCGCGGCGGCTCCCGCGCGGGATTCGCGTTCGTGACGGTGATGGAGGACCAGCGCTCGCCCGACCGCGACGCCGAGCAGCGGCATCGCCACCGCAGCGGCGCCGAACAGCGCGCCTGCGCCGCCGCGTGCGAACAGCATCGCCGCGAGCACGACGCCGACCGACTGGCCGAGATAGAACGCCGACGCGAACAGCGACACCGCCGCGCCGCGCACGTGCGGCGCCATCTGAGTCCCGTTCGCCTGCAAGGTGTTGTGCAGCATGTAGAAGCCGAGCCCGGCGAGCAGACTGGCGGGCATCGCCCACCCCCAGCCTTCCCCGAGCGCGAGCAGCAGCCACGCGAGTCCGATGACGACGCCGCCGAACGTCGCCAGCCCGACCTCGCCGAGTCGCCGGATCAAGTGGCGTGCGGCCAAGATGTACCCGAGGCCGCCGAGGCCGAAGAACGCGAGCAGTCCGCCCGCCATCGTCAGCGACAGCCCGAAGCGCTCGTGCAGATACGACGGCACGAACGCGAGCGCGCCGAACGTGACGAGGCCTTCCGCGCACACCGCGAGCAGCACGATGCGCGCCCAGCCGACCGCGAACACCGCGCGGACTTGCGCGACGACGCCGCTCGCCCGCGCCCCGGTCGGCCTCACGTGGCGAGTCGACGGGTTCGCGCGCGATTCGCGCACCACGAGCACGCCGACGACGAGATAGACCAGCGCGATGAACGCGAACGCCCAGCGCCAGCCGAGCGTGTCGACGAAGAAGCCGCCGATGAGCTGGCCGCCGATGACGCCGAGGATCTGTCCCGACATGAAGCGCGCGAGCGTCGTCTGCCTCTGCTCGTACGGCACCGTGTCGCCGATCCATGCCATCGACAGCGGGATGATGCCGCCGGCCGATGCGCCGGTCAGCAGCCGCGCGAGCGTCAGCCAGTCGAGCGACGCAGCGAGCGCGGCGCCGAGGCTCGCGCCGGTGCAGACGAGCGTCGCCCAGCCGACGAGCCGGTAGCGCCCGAAGCGGTCGCCGAGCGGCCCGAAGAACACTTGCAGCAGGCCGTAGGCGATCGCGAACGCCGAGACGACCTGCGCGGCGGCTGCCGGCGTGCTGCCGAAACTGCGCGCGAGGTCCGGCAGCATCGGATCGCACAGGCGCGCCGACGCGGCGCTCGCGAACGCCGCAGCGGACAGCAGCGTCAGCGCGCGGCGGTGTTGGCGTTCGGAAGTATTCACAGGATCGGATTTCCTCGGATCGAAAGACGCCGGCGGCCGGCGCAAGGCAGCGAAGTCTATTCAAGCCGACGGGCGACCGGTAGCGGGGAAACTACGACGGCGCGCAGCGTGGGCGGGCCGACGGACGTCTGCCGTCGAGCCCGCGCCGCACTGTTCCGCCTCGGGCAGCAATGTTTTGTCCCGCGGCCGCTTTTTCCCCTTGCCCCCGCGCCTTACCCTCGAATCTCCAAGTGCAACCCCGAGGAGCTTCTCGTGACCCAGTTTCGCAAGGTCGACGCCAAAACCCTGCACTACATGCCCGCGAGCAGCGTGCATCCGGCCGACACGTACTTCCATTTCTCGTTCGCGGATTACCACAACCTCGCCCGGATGAACTTCGGCGTGCTGCGCGTGCTCAACGACGACGACGTGCGCCCGAAGAGCGGTTTCGGTCGCCATCCCCATCGCAATATGGAGATCGTCAGCTACGTCATCAGAGGTGGCCTGACGCACTGGGACAGCGCGACGGACGTCGTGGACACGCTGCGTCGCGGCGAGGCGCAGGCGATCAGCGCCGGCACCGGCGTCTGGCATTCGGAGATGAACCACGGCGACGAGGCGTGCCGCTTCCTGCAGATCTGGATCCTGCCGTCGGCGGCCGGCCTGCCGGTCCGTTACGCGGCGCACAAGCCGAGCGCCGACGAGCGCCGCAACCGGCTGCTGCAGCTCGTCGGACCGCGCTCCGATGCAAATGGCGTGCCGCTGCAGGTCAATCAGGACGTCAATGTTTACGTTTCGGAGTTGACCGATTCGTCCGTACGCGTCACCTTCTCGGTAAAGGCAGGCCGACAGGCCTACGTGAACAACTTCGAAGGCAGCGTCACGGTCGCGGGTATCGCCACGCTCGGGGAGCGCGACACGCTTGAAGTCGTCGGTCCGCTGGAGCTTGAATTTTCCGGTGCCCGGGCCCATTTCGTCCTCATCGAAATGGCCGAGCCGGCATCCGTTGGAGCCGGGATCGCCTCCTGAAGTTACGTCGCACCGGCATGACGCGGTCCCGCTGGTCGTCCTGATCCACCGACCGCGACCAGAACACAGAGAGAGACAAAATGGAAACCGCGGACCTCGACAACGGCACCGCCCTCAGCGAAGCGCTGGAACCCGCCGAACGCAAGGCGCGCCTCGTCGCATCCTGCCGGCTGCCGACGCCGTGGGCGACCTTCACGATGCACGGCTTCGAGGAAGTCGGCACCGGGCGCGAGCACGTCGCGCTCGCGCTCGGCACGATCGACGACGGCACTCCGGTGCTCGCACGGATGCACTCCGAATGCCTGACCGGCGACGGCCTCTTCAGCCGCCGCTGCGACTGCGGCCCGCAACTGGAAGCCGCGCTCATGGCGATCGCCGCCGAAGGCCGCGGCGTGTTGCTGTATCTGCGCCAGGAAGGCCGCGGCATCGGGCTGCTGAACAAGATCCGCGCGTACGCGCTGCAGGACGAAGGCGCCGACACCGTCGAGGCGAACCACCGGCTCGGCTTCGAGGCCGACCGTCGCGACTACGCGGTCGCCGCGGACATGCTGCGCGAGCTGAACGTCGCGTCGCTGCGTCTGATGACGAACAACCCGCGCAAGCTGCACGCGCTCGAGAAATACGGCATCACGATCACCGAACGCGTGCCGCACCAGATCGCCGCGAATCCGCACAACGCTGGCTACCTGCAGACCAAGGCGCGCCGCCTCGGCCATCTGCTCGAGATGATCGGCCCGCACTGACGCACGAGCACTGCGGGAGGCGCCGCTCCCGCTCTACCGCTCCGGGTCGTTCTTCCTGACTCCGCGCAGGTTCATCGCGAAGAGACCGATCTGCAACGCGATCAGCGCGTACGCGCCGTCGTGCCAGCCCCAGACGATCCAAAGCACATTGCTGACGATGAAGCACCAGAAGCCCCAGCTGCGTTTGCCTTTCCGCTGCGACGCGACGAGCCACGCGGCGACCAGCGTCACGACCATCGCCGGCCACTGAAGCGCGTCGAGAAATTCGTTCACTGCCGCTGCGCCCGGCCCCGGGGCAGCCAGCGCGCCGCGCCCGACAGGGCATCGCCGCCGCCGTGAAGGACGGGAGGCGACGCGCTTCGCATCAGGGCTTGCGCGCGACCATGCCGATCAGCGCCGAGCGCCCGCGATGAGCATTGCCCTCCGCGACGTCGTCCTCGTATTCGACGAGTTCCTCGATCACCCAGTCGGCAAAGGCCTCGCGCAGCAATTCGGTCGTGTACAGGTTCTCGACCGCCGACGGCCCGCCGGTGCGGTAGTCGAGCTGCTTCGGCGTGTAGCCCTGCAGCAGGATGCGTCCCCCGGCGCGCGTCACGCGCTTCAGCGCGGCGAACTGCTGCTCGCGCTCGGCCGGGCCGACGAACTGGATGAAGATGCCGACGACCCAATCGAAGGCGCCGGCGAGTTCGGGCGGCGGCCAGTCGGGCGACATCATGTCGGCGCGGAGGAAGTCGATTGCGACGCCGCGGCCCGCCGCGAGCCGGCGCGCCTTTTCGATCGCGACATCCGAAATCTCGACGGCCGTCACCTCCAGCCCTTGCTCGGCCAGCCACACCGAGTTCCTGCCCTCGCCGTCGGCGACCGCCAGCGCGCTCCGTCCGTCCGCGAGTTGCGCCGCGCGATTCGCGAGAAAGCGATTCGGCTGCGTGCCGAAAAGATAGTCCTCGCCGGCATCGCGATAACGCTGGCTCCACATCGATTCCTGGCTCATTCGGCCTTTTCCCCTTTCTCCGATCGAAAAAACATACGTTCCTCATAACCGCCGCAGTCGACCCGCGCCGTCGCCGGGAGTTCAACCGGCTTCCAGCGGGCGCAGCCGACCGGCCCGAGCCCGGCCCATGCGAACTTTCGCTGCGGTATAGGGGTCTCGGCCCTGCAGCTTGGCCTCGCGAACCCGATGAACAGCGTCATCCGCAACCTCCTTCTGGCGATCTTCCTGACCGTCGTCATCGCGCTGGCCAAGCCGTATCTCGAGATGGCCGTGTACGCGGCGCGCCTCGCATCGCTGCCGGCACCGCCAACGCTTGCGATGCCCGTCGACGGCGTCGATAGGCGCGCGTTGCGCGACAGCTGGCACGCGGAACGCGGCGGCGGGCGACGGCACGAAGGCATCGACCCCGATCTTGATGCTCCCCGCAAAGGGCGGCTATAATCCGCGCCCTCTTGCGCTCCGGGCTGATCCGGGCAGCGGCCGTATCGCCGGACGCCGGCAGTGGTCGGAATGCAGAGAGCCTTGGTGGTGAAATTGGTAGACACGCTATCTTGAGGGGGTAGTGTCGAAAGACGTGCGAGTTCGAGTCTCGCCCAAGGCACCATTCTTCCAGCGTCGAGATCCCGCGGCGTCGGTGAAAGCGCTCCGCGCTGCGCCTTCCACAATCCTTCCCCGTGAAAAACTCCCGACCGCGGCGAACGGGCGGTTCGCGCCGGGCCGAATCCGTCCTCGCCCGCGCAGGGCCGCAGCCGTCGGCGCGCATCGACGCTTCCTTGTCAGGGTCGGCTCGTCCATCCCCGGGCGTGAGCGCCCGCATTTCGCCGTCGCGGCACCTGCCTGCGCAGGACGCCGCCCCGCCGCCTTCCGAAAGTCACGGGATTCGCCCCCGACTCCCTCGACGCCATTCCGGCCCCCTCCCGTTTCCGCCGGTTTTCCGTCGGATCTGCGGCGCACCGTGTCCTAATGCCTCCCGCACGGCTCGCGGCGCGCCTACAATCCGAAGCCTTAAGCTAATGATTTTTATGGTTTTTGCATGAACACAAAAGGCGCGGCGTGAAGATTCGCATCAAGATCCTCCTCGGGTATGTCCTGCTCGCGGTGCTCGTCGTGGTCGTCGCGCTGGTCGGTTTCCGCGCGACGCACTCGATGGGGCGCCATTTCGACGAAGCCATCAACCGCACGCAGCCGGTGTTGCAGGCGCTGCAGGACATCCGTTTCGGCAGCGTCGCGCTGGAGGGCGATGTCTATCGCTCCGTGCACGAAGCCCGGGCGCTCGCTTCGCCGGAAGTCGGGCCCGCCACCGATCCGCGCCGCGGCTTCGCCGAGCTCGACGCGGCAGTGACGCGCTATCGCGGGCTGGTCACCGCCCACTTCCCGCACGAGGCGGAGGACGCGGCGAAGATCGCCGGCGAAATCGGCGCACTGGAGGACGCCGTCGAAAAGCTGCGTGTCGGCGCGCTCTCCGGCGCGGAAGCCGACCGGGCGCTCGCCGAGCTGTCCGGGTCGGTCGCGCGTGTCCTCGACGCGACCGAAAAGGCTGCCGCAGCGGAGCTCGACGAATTCGTCGCCTACCAGCGCGGCGTCGACGACGAACTCGCGGCGCAGGAAAGGATGATCGGCGCGGTCGCGCTCGTCGCGCTTCTGTGCGCGCTCTTCGCCGGCGCGCGGATCGCCGGGCTCGTCGCACGGCCCGTCGTCGCGCTGCGCGACGCTGCCCGCAAGCTCGGCGGCGGACGCTTCGATACCCGGGTCGCGGTCACCGACGACACCGAAGTCGGTGAGTTGGCGCAGGCCTTCAACGCGATGGCCGAGCAGCTCGCAGGCAGCATGGTGTCGCGGGAGTACGTCGAGGACATCATCGATTCGGTGGCCGAGGGGATCATCGTCGTCGATCGCGAGGGTCGGGTCGAACGCGTGAACCACGCCTTCCGGGCGCTGTTCCGCTCCACGGACGACCATGTCTTCGCGGGCCGTCCGATCGCCGATTACCTCCCCGACAGCGAGGTGATCGAGGCCGCTTTCAGCACGCCGATCGCACGGCACTGGATCGAGACGAAGATGCCGGCGGCCGACGGTGACGTGCTGGTCGTCGCGCTGTCGGTCGCGGGCCTGCAGTCGACGAACGCGCGCGCGGGCGCCGTCGTCCTCGTGCACGACATCACCGAACGCAAGAGCAACGAGGAACGCCTGAGCTACCTCGCGCGCTACGACCAGCTGACCGGGCTGCCGAACCGCACGCTGCTGCTCGACCACCTGAATCAGTCTTTGGCGCGCCAACCGTGGAAGAAGGAGCACACGGCGGTGCTGTTCTGCGATCTCGACCGCTTCAAGTTCGTGAACGATACGCTCGGCCACTGCATCGGCGACCTCCTGCTGCAGGCCGTCGCGGACCGGCTGCAGGATTGTGTGCGCCCCGGCGACATCGTTGCGCGTTGGTCGGGCGACGAGTTCGTCGTGTTGCTGAACGACGTCGCGAACCGCTGCGACGTGAGGCCGCTGGCCGAGCGGCTCGTCGCGCAGCTCAGCCGGCCGGTCGACCTCCGCGGACACGAGATCTTCGTCACCGCGAGCGTCGGCATCGCGATCTCGCCCGAGCATGGGACGCAAGCCGACGAGCTGATCAAGTGCGCCGACATCGCGATGTTCGCCGCGAAGGCCGAAGGCAAGAACACCTGCCGCTTCTACAGCCGCGACATGGCCGAGCGGTCGCAGGAACGGCTGCAGCTCGAACGCGCGTTGCGGCGCGCGCTGCAGGAGGGCAATCAGTTGCAGGTGCATTACCAGGCGCAGAAGCGGCTCGACGGCCCGCTGATCGGCTTCGAAGCGCTGGTGCGCTGGCAGCACCCGGAACTCGGACTGATCCCGCCCGCCCATTTCCTTCCGGTCGCCGAGGAAGCCGGGCTGATGGCGGCGGTCGACGAGACCGTGCTGCGGATCGCCTGCGCACAGGCGCGTCAGTGGCAGATGGAGGGCACGCAGGGCCTGCGGGTCGCGGTGAACGTATCCGACCACCTGTTCCGCCGCGGCGACCTGCCGGAGCTCGTCGCTGCGTTGCTGGCCGAATTCGATCTGCCGCCTTCCGCGCTCGAACTCGAGCTGACGGAAGCGGTCGTGATGTCCGACATCGAAAGCTCGATCCGCACCTTGCACCATATCCGCGATCTCGGCGTCGACCTGTCGATCGACGACTTCGGCACCGGCTATTCGTCGCTCGCGCACCTCAAGCGCTGCCCGGTCCAGATGCTGAAGATCGACCGCTCGTTCGTGAACGACCTGATGACCGATCCGAACGACGCCGCGATCACTGAAGCGATCACCGCGCTCGCGCACAAGATGAACATCCAAGTGATTGCCGAAGGGGTCGAAACCGAAGCGCAGCTCGAAGCGCTACGGCGTTACGGGTGCGACGCGATCCAGGGCTACTGGCTGAGCAAGCCGATCCCGGCGTCGCTGCTGCCTGCGTTCCTGCTGCGCGTCGGGCACCCGCGCGCGGCGGCGCCGGAGACGGAGCAATGCGAGGAGTGCGCGTCGGCGGCGTGACGGGCGAAAGAGGGGCACCGTCGCTCCGTTCCGAACTGTCCTCGTTTCCCGCACCGTTTGGCGTGCGCCTGACGCGACGAGCCGCTCGCCGCGGAGGTCCGGGTACTCGTGGATTGATACGGCTCAATCACTTGCGGGGGGGCAGGAGAGTAGACTTTCCGATGTTGCGAACCCTTTCGCGAGCTGTCGAATGGCAAAGAAATTTCCTCTTCACCCCAAGCACCCCGAGCGGATCTGCTGGGGCTGCGACCGCTATTGCGCCGCCGATTCGCTCGGTTGCGGCAACGGTTCGGGCCGCACGCAGCACCCCGCCGAACTGCTCGGCGACGACTGGTACACCTACGGCGACTGGGGCATCGACGTCGAGGACGAACAAACCGCGACGCCCACCGGCGCAACGTCCTGACGCGCCTGCTCCGGCGGAGCGCCCCCGCAGCGACTCGGCGGCCACCTCACAGCCGAGACCGTAGCACCCGCAGCCCGGGTTCGCCGAGCTAACGCTCTGCGATGACCAGCAGGTTTCGCGGCGTCAAGGAACGCGCGCAAAAGCTGCCGACTTCGACGTCGAACCCGGCCTCTTCCAGCCCGAGCGCGAGATCCAGCACGAGCCACATTTCCAGCGCGCGCCGAAAGGCGTGGCGGACGAGCTCGAAGCGCCGCACTTCATCGCGGCGACCTTCCCCGACCGATTGCCAGTGCGCCCAATCGACGCGCGCGGGCAGGCGTACGCCCTCCCGCTGCGCGAGGGCCTCGCCGAACGCAACGAAGTCGCCCGCCAGCCAGCCCTTCGGCACCGGGCGGAAAGTCCGCGGGACTGTGCCTTCGATCGCTTCGCGCAACGCGATGAAGCCCAGCTTCCACGCCTGATCGCGCGCGAGACGCGCCCTGACGTGGCGGGGTGCGGTCACGGTCTCGGTCACCGCGAGGCGCAGCGCGTCCGCGTCGAGCGGCAATGAAGCGGCGCGGCTCACCGGACGGTAGCCGTTCTCGGCGCCGCGCGCGTAACAGCACGGTGCGATGCGATAGCTGCGCGCACCGTCGCGGTCGGCGCTGCGGACGAGGCTACGGTGCAGCTCGCCGCAAGCGTGCAACGCGAGGACGCCGCGCCCGCGCAGGTGGGAACGGGACGAGTCGTCGAGCGCGTCGGCGCACAGCACGACCTGCTCGACCCCTGCGCGGGCTGCGAGGTGCGACGCGTCCGCGCACAGCACGGGATCGATTTCGAGCGACGCGACCGGCACGCGATCGGCGAGCGCGACGCGTCGGCCCAGGTGCCCCTTGCCGGCGCACCATTCGAGCACCGGCGCGCGCGCAATCGGCCGATGCGCCGCGAAAGCTTCGATCTGCTCGCGCTTGCGCCCCGGGATCGACCAGTCGAAATGCGGAGCGCACAGCGGCAGCGGGCGGGAAGGCAGCGCCGGCAGCACGGCCAACTCGCCGAGCCGGTCGACCACCGGCAGCCAGGACGCGAGCCACGCACAGCAGACGGCGGGATCGTCGGCGTATCGCGCGAGCGCTGCCGCGTCCAGCGCGAGCACCGCTTCGGCCAGCGCGGGCCGTTCGTCGCACCAGTCGGGCCGGCGAACGCGGAACGGCGCGGGACGCCACCATGTCTCGTGGGCAGTGAGCAGCGCCTGCAATTCGAGAAAACGCTCGCGATGGTTCATCGTCGGGGAAATGGGATTCGGGGAAGCGGGAAAAGCTTGGCGGCCAGGAGGCCGGCTGCGACGCTCGATGGGATCGGCTCGGAAGCACGAACACTTCCCCGCCCGGCCATTTCACCCGGCAAGTTAATACAACCGTTCGCCCTGAGCTTGTCGGCGGCGGGACTTCGACAAGGTCAGCCCGGACGGTATTCAGCTGCCGGTCAATAAAACCCTTGCCGCGAGAACCTTCGCCCTCGCGGAGGTCGGTCGGGCAAGCGACCGCTTTTCCGGCGACACCCGGGACCACGTCGCGCCCTCGCTCGTCGATGATCTCCGTTCGATCGGGCCGCCGCGCATCTTACTGTGCCGGCGCCCGACAAGCGCATCCGGCTACCCGAAGCGGCGCGGGAAATTTTTACGCGGTCGCACCGCGGCCGACGAATCGGATCACGCCACGGGCAGCCGCGGAGCAAGGGACGCAGGCGCGGTGAGTCGAAGGCGGTGCCGAGGCCCGCGAATTGCTGTCCCGGGAATCGCACAGCCCGGAGGCGCCCGAATGAAAAAAACAGCCGACTCTTTCCTGCACTGGCCCGCAGGCACCACCGTTTGCGATCACCAACGCGGAAACCGGGCGGCGGCGGCGCTCACGGCGGCCGAACCCCTGCCGGACGTGCGCAAGATCGCGGTGCTGCGCGCGAATGGCCTCGGCGACTTCATCTTCACGCTGCCCGCGCTCGACGCGCTGCGACGCGCCTACCCCGAAGCCGAGATCGTGCTCCTGGGGAAAGCGTGGCACCGGGATTTCCTGGCGGGACGGACGATCCCGGTGGACCGCGTCGTCGTCGTTCCCGCCGCGCGCGGAGTCAGCGTGGCCGAGCCCGCGGACGAGAACGCTGGCGAACTCGCGAGCTTCTTCGGAGAAATGCGCGACGAGCGCTTCGACCTCGCATTCCAGCTCCACGGTGGCGGCCGCTACTCGAACCCGTTCGTGAAGCGCCTCGGGGCGCGGGTCACGATCGGCCTTAAGACGCCTGACGCGGAGCCGCTCGACCGCTGGCTGCCCTACATCTACTACCAGCCCGAAGTCTTCCGCTTCCTCGAAGTCGTCGCCCTCGCTGGCGCAGGGGCCAAGGACTGGGAGCCGCAACTCGCCGCGAACCCGGCCGACCTGGACGAAGCCGGTCGCATCGTGCCCGCGTCGGACGCGCCGTGCGCAGTGCTGCATCTCGGCGCGGGCGACTCGCGCCGGCGCTGGCCGGCCGAGCGCTTCGCCCGCGTCGGCGACGCGCTCGCACACGCGGGCGCGCAGGTCGTACTGAACGGAACCGGCGAAGAGCGCGACCTCGTCGACGCGGTGCAGGCGCAGATGCGCGAGCCGGCGGCGGATCTCGGCCCCGACTGCACCTTCGCGCGTCTCACCGGCGCCCTCGCGCGCGCCGCGGTCGTCGTCTCGTGCGACTCCGGTCCGCTCCACCTCGCGCGCGCGGTCGGCGCGGCGACCGTCGGCATCTACTGGTGCGGCAACCTCGTCAATGCCGGGCCCACGACCCGCGCCCTCCACCGGCCCTTCGTCTCGTGGCGGCTCGAATGTTCGGTGTGCGGGACGAACACGATCACCGGCCGCTGCGCGCACGGCGCATCCTTCGTCGACTGGGTCGACGCCGACGAGGTCGCCGGAGCGGCGCTGGAGCTGCTCGCGCTCGCGCACGGATGAGTGGCCGAACGACGGGCTTGCGGGAAGCTCCGCACCACGTAAACGCTCCGCCCGACTCGCATGCGCACCGGCTCGGGGGAGACATCCGCTTACCGCCCTTTCCTTGATTTCGTCCGACGGCTGACCCAAGTTTCTAGCCTCGACACGCGATCAAGGAGCGACGCATGACGGAACGACTCGATGGCAAGGTCGCCGTGGTGACGGGCGCCGCCAGCGGCATAGGCAAGGCGATCGCTACCGATTTCGCGCAGGCGGGCGCGACCGTCGCGGTGACCGATCTGAACCTCGCCGCTGCCGAAGCGGCCGCGGCCGAAATGACGGCGGCGGGCGGCAAGGCGTTCGGGCTCGTGATGGACGTCACCGACGAAGCGGCGGTCGATCGCGCGATCGACGAGGTCGCGGCGAAGCACGGCAGCGTCGATGTGCTGGTGTCGAACGCGGGCATCCAGATCGTCAACCCGATCGAGCAATTCACTTTTCGGGACTGGAAAAAGATGCTCGCGGTGCATCTGGACGGTGCGTTCCTGACGACGCGGGCCGCGGTGCGGCACATGTACGCGGGCGGCCGCGGCGGCGCGGTGATCTACATCGGCTCGGTACATTCGCACGAGGCCTCGGCCCTGAAATCCGCGTACGTCACCGCGAAGCATGGCCTCCTCGGGCTCGCGCGCGTGCTCGCGAAGGAAGGCGCCGCCCATGACGTGCGCTCGTACGTCGTGTGCCCGAGCTACGTGCGCACGCCGCTCGTCGACAAGCAGATTCCCGAGCAGGCGCGCGAGCTGGGCATCAGCGAGGAAGAAGTCGTGCGCGACGTGATGCTCGGCGAGACCGTCGACGGCGAGTTCACGACGGTCGAGGAGATCGCGCGCACGATCCGCTTTCTCGCGACCTTCCCGGGCAACGCCTTCACCGGTCAGTCGTTTCTCGTGAGCCACGGTTGGCACATCCAGTAACGGCGCTGCCCGTGTCGTCACGCGAACCCGATCCGCGCGAATGCGCGCCCGGCACGGACCCGCTGGCGAAACCGTCGTCACTGCCGTATGACGTCGTCGCGCTCGTGCTGCAGGGCGGCGGCGCGCTCGGCTCGTACCAGGCCGGCGTGATCCAGGGACTCGATGAAGCGGGGATCGCACCGAACTGGCTCGCCGGCATCTCGATCGGTGCGCTGAACGTCGCGCTGATCGCCGGCAATGCGCCCGGCGAGCGCATCGCGCAGCTGCGGACGTTCTGGGAGACGATCTGCCGCCCGCTGCTGATGCAGCCGGTCGCGGACGCGATGCAACATTGGATCGCGAAGCTCGGCGGCGATGCGCGGCGGATGTTCAATGCGGCGGCCGCCTGGCGCGCCGTCATCGAGGGACAGCGCGGTTTCTTTACGCCGCGGATGCCGCCGCCGTGGGCGGCGGTCGAGCTGCCACCGGGCAACACGAGCTATTACGACACCTCGCCGCTGCGCGAGACGCTCGCCGGACTCGTCGACCTCGATCGCATCAACTCGCGCGAAGTCCGCGTGTCGGTCGGCGCGGTCAACGTGCGCACCGGCAACTTCGAATATTTCGACAACACCGTCGGGCCGTGGAAGGGCCGGCTGCGGCTCGAGCACTTCATGGCGTCCGGCGCGTTGCCGCCGGGTTTTCCGCCGGTCGAGATCGACGGCGAGTTTTACTGGGACGGCGGCGTGATCTCGAACACGCCGCTGTCGCACGTGCTGTCGGCAACGCCGCGGCGCAATACGCTCGCATTCCAGGTCGACCTGTGGAGCGCGCTCGGCAACGTGCCGACGAACATCTGGGACGTGCAGGAACGCCACAAGGACATCCAGTATTCGAGCCGCACGCGCGCGATCACCGACCTGATGGCGCGCGAGCAGGAGCTGCGCAACCTCATCCGCGAGCTGCTGAAGCACGTCCCCGAAGAAACCCGGCTCGCGCACGCCGCCTGTCGCACCGCGGCCGAATGGGCCTGCGACCGGCAGGTCGGCGTGATCCAGCTGATCTATCAGGAAAAGGAATGGGACGGGCTCGCGAAGGATTACGAGTTCAGCCCGCAGACGATGCACGACCACTGGGAGAGCGGCCTCGATGACGTCCGGCAGGCGCTCGCGCATCGCGAGTGGCTCGAACTGCCGCCGCCAAGCAAGCATTTCGTCACGTACGACGTCCACCGACAACCGCATCCATAGGCGCGGGCACGGCGGACGCGGGCGTCTGCAGGAGCAGCCCTGCTCCAACCCGCCTCGCGCCGATCAGCGGACGTTCATCGCTACTGAAGACCGCGGCGCCACCCCCGCGATTACCCGGACGAGCCCGGCGCGTGTCCCGATCCCGGCGCTGCAGCGGCATCTCCAGATCGCACCGCGACATCGTGTCGCCCCCTCTGGCGCCGCCCCGGACACGACGAATGGATATAGCGTTTCGGGATGATCCGGACTCATCGCTGTCGGAACGGACATACCAGGCTGCCGGTATCTGTTCGCGCGAGTCACTACCATGAACGCCATATGAGGAAAAAATATTCTGCTTCAAGGCCTTTCAGCGCTTGACCGGCCTTCTTTTTTTCAACAGACTGCCTCCCGCGTCACATGAAATCGCGTGGTTCTTCGTACTCGCGTGCCTGTTCGGTACTTCAGTTCGTCTTTCCCCGATCTCGATTGTCGCACTCCGGGCAATCGCCCTTTATTAACTCCGATTTGGGATTTATCAAAATGGCAACTGGTACCGTCAAGTGGTTCAACGACTCCAAGGGCTTCGGCTTCATCACCCCGGACAACGGCGGTGACGACCTGTTCGCGCACTTCTCCGCGATCCAGGGCACCGGCTTCAAGAGCCTGACCGAAGGTCAGAAGGTGCAGTACGAAGAAGCGACCGGCCCGAAGGGCAAGCAGGCGAGCAACATCCGCCCGCTCTGATCCACGAGCATGGCACGGCCTGACTCCCGTCGGGCCAAGCGCGAAAAAAAGCCCGGCGACGCCGGGCTTTTTGCTTTCCGCGCCGGGTTTCCAAAGGTTTGGCGAGCGCCTTCCCCCCGCCCTCCTCCGGATTTCCTCCGGACTCCTTCGGGCCACCTCCCAGCTTTCACGGCCTTTCGGATCGTTCGGACCCATTCGCACTTTGCGGCTCTTCGGATCCCTCTCGGTCCATTCCCGAGCCTTTCTCCCGTCCGGCTCTGCTCCAGCCTTTCCCACGCTTTCGACCGGCTTTCCAGCGCCGGACCGGGTGCTTGCCTTTCCGCCCGCCCCTGTCGCGTCAGCCGTAGCGCCGAGCGGCTTCGACCGCGAGGCCGGCGCCGATGCTGCCGTAGAGGTCGCCTTCGACGGCCCGCGCCGCGGGAAGCTCGGCCGCGATCCGCGCGCGCAGTTGCGGCACCCCGCTCGCGCCGCCGGTAAAGTAGATCGTGTCGACGCGTTCGCGCGTGACGCCGGCCTCGGCGAGCAGTTCTCCGACCGCCGCGGCCACGCGCGCGACGAGCGTCGCCGTCGCATCGGCGAACGCCTCACGCCCGATTTCGTGCCGCAACCCCGCTTCCAGCCGGTCGAGTTGCAGTGACGCCACCGGCGCCTGTGACAGGTCGATTTTCGCCTGCTCGACCTGGAGCGCGAGCCAATGCCCCTCGCGCCGGCTGATCAGCCTGGACAGCCGGTCGAGTTCGACGCGCGCCGTCGCACCGCGGTACACATGTTGCAGATCGGACCAGGCCTGCCGTGTGTAGGCGAAGTTGATCGTGTGCCAGGTCGCGAGCTGGAAGAACAGGCTGGACGGGACCTCGGCGCCGTTCTTCATGCGGCTGCGATAGCCGAGAAGCGGCATCACGCATTCGAGGCTCAGCGCGCGGTCGAAGTCGGTGCCGCCGATGTGCACGCCGGCGTTCCCGAGCAGGTCCTCGCGCCGCTCGTCGCGCCCGGCCCGCTCGGGCGACAGCCGCACGAGCGAGAAATCCGCGGTGCCGCCGCCGATGTCGGCGACCAGCACGAGTTCTTCCCGCGCGAGCGAAGTTTCGTAATGCAGCGCGGCGCCGATCGGTTCGAACTGGAAACTCACGTCGCGAAAGCCGATCTGGCGGGCGACCGCTTCGAGCGTGTCCTGCGCCTTGCGATCGGCGGCCTCGTCACCATCGACGAAATGGACCGGCCGTCCGAGCACCGCCTCGTCGAAACGCTGCCCGGCCTCGCTCTCGGCGCGGCGCTTCAGCTCGCCGAGGAAGCTCGCGAGCAGGTCGCGGAACGGCAGCGCGCGCCCATGGACTTCGGTCTGGCCGTCGATCAGGCTGCTGCCGAGGAGGCTCTTCAGCGAGCGCATCAGCCGGCCCTCGTAGCCTTCGAGATATTCGGCGAGTGCGGCGCGGCCGTAGCAGGTGGTCTCCTCGTCGGCGTTGAAGAACACCGCCGACGGCAGCGTCGGTTTGCCGTCTTCGAGGGCGAGCAGCGTCGGCGCGGCGGGCCGCAACCAGCCGACGGTGGAGTTCGACGTGCCGAAATCGACGCCGCAGGCGCGCGCGGGGGAAATGAGCATGAGCGGAAGCTACGGGAAACGGGCCGCGAATGCTACGCGAGCCCGGTCACGCGGGCGACCCCGGCCGCGCGATCCCGGGGGCTCGCGCCGCCCCGAGCGCGCTCGCGACCCCGCCTTGCCGCTTGACCTCGATCCGCGACCCGCGGCTCAGCGGAAGACGATGGTCTTGTTGCCGTGCGTCAGCACACGGCCTTCGAGGTGGTAGCGCAGGCCACGCGCGAGGACCGTCTTCTCGATGTCCTTGCCGTAGCGGACCATGTCCTCGACGGAATCGGAGTGGTCGATGCGGATCACGTCCTGGTCGATGATCGGCCCCTGGTCGAGGTCGGCGGTCACGTAGTGGCAGGTCGCACCGATCAGCTTGACGCCCTTCGCCCAGGCCTGGTGGTAGGGCCGCGCGCCGACGAAGCTCGGCAGGAAGCTGTGGTGGATGTTGATGATGCGACCCGGAAAGGCGGCGCACAGTTCGGGCGACAGCACCTGCATGTAGCGCGCGAGCACCATCGTGTCGCCGCGGACTTCCTCGAAGATGCGCCGCACTTCGGCGTACGCGGCGACCTTGTTGTCGGGCGTCACCGGCACGTGCAGGAAGGGGATGCCATGCCACTCGACGAAGCCGCGGAAGGTGTCGTGATTCGAGATCACGCACGGAATCTCGATGTCGAGCTCCTTCGACTGCCAGCGCGCGAGCAGATCGTAGAGGCAGTGCTCCTGCTTCGACACCAGGATCACGACGCGCTTCTTCACCGCGGAATCGGTGATCGTCCAGTCCATCTCGAGTTCCTGCGCGAGCGGGCGGAAGCGCTCGCGGAACTCGGCGAGATGGAAGGGCAGCGAGTCGGCGCGGATTTCGAGGCGCATGAAATAGCGCCCGACCGACTCCCCTTCGCGGGGAGCCTCGGCGTGCAGCGAAGTCTCGAGAATCCAGCCGCGATGCTCGGCGATGAAGCTCGAGACGCGCGCGACGATCCCGACCCGGTCCGGGCAGGACGCCGACAGCGTGAAAAAGCGCTCGCGGTGCATCGCCGGCGCCCTCACGCGACGCGCGCGAAAGCCTTGTCGATCTCCGCGCGCAGCTCATCGTAGGTGCGCGTGACCGGGAACTGCGGGAATTCGCGCACGACGTTCTCGGGCGGGTGGAACAGGATGCCGCCGTGCGCCTCGCCGAGCATCGCGGTGTCGTTGTACGAATCACCCGCCGCGACGACCGTCAGGTTCAGCTCCTTGAAACGCTTGACCGCCTCGCGCTTCTGGTCCGGCATCCGCAGATGGTAATCGACGAGCACGCCGTTCGTGTCGGCTTCGAGGCGATGGCAGAACAGCGTCGGCCAGCCGAGCTGCTTCATCAGCGGCTTCGCGAACTCCTGGAAGGTGTCGGACAGGATCACGACCTGGTAGCGCTCACGCAGCGCGTCGAGGAACTCGCGCGCCCCCGGCATCGGCCCCATGCTGCCGATGACTTCCTGGATGTCCGGCAGGCCGAGCTTCTTCCCGGCGAGGATGTCGAGCCGGTACTTCATCAGCGTGTCGTAATTCGGCTCGTCGCGCGTCGTGCGCCGCAGCTCGGGAATGCCGGTGCGTTCGGCGAATTCGATCCAGATTTCGGGGACCAGCACACCTTCGAGGTCGAGGCAGACGAGTTGCACGGGCGAGTTCCTGTTGCGCAAGAGGAAAGCCGCGATTCTATTACAACCGTTCTCCCTGAGGCCCGTCGAAGGGCGCTGCAACAACCGTTCGCTCTGAGCCCGTCGAAGGGCGTTGTCACGATCGTTTGCCTGAGCCTGTCGAAGGATGCTGCCAGGCTTCGACAGGCACGGTATCCGAAGCCAGACTCATGCCAGCGGCGCCGTGACTGTGACGGAGTCGGCAGTCCGGCCCCGCAAAGTCGCCGATACTGCGGGCTCCGCGTGCGCGCGACGAATTTGTAACAACTCGGAACTTCTGCGGAAAGCACGGCTCTCTACGTGCGTATCGGGTGTGCTTTCCGGTAATGGTGTAACCCTTGACCCGTGGATGGCGGGTTTTTTGGCGGGGCGGCCTCTGGGCTCGCCCCGTTTTTCTTTTCGGCCGCCTGCGCCCGCTCAACTCGCGAGCAGGTTGCGCACCCTGAGGCCCTGCTCGACGAAATGCGTCAGCAGCGCGTGCTGATGGTCGAGGTCTCGCGTTTCGATCTGCAGGATCACTTCGGTCATCCCCACCGGGACGTGCAATTCGCCGCGCCGATGCTCGACGTGGCGCACGTTCATCCCGAGTTCGGCGACGGTTTTCAGCAGCGCGAGCAGCTTGCCCGGTGCGTCCGAGATCGTCACCGCGACGCTCATCAGCCGCCCGCTCGACGCGAGGCCGTAATCGATCGAACGCCCGACGAGCGTCATGTCGATGTTGCCGCCGGAGATCACGACGACCGCGCGCTCGTCCGGCCGCAATCGAATCTTCCGTTGCATCAGCGCCGCGAGTCCGACAACGCCCGCGCCTTCGCCGATCGTACGCGTGCGCTCGAGCAGTGCGACGATCGCCTCGGCGATCGCGTTGTCGTCGACGGTGACGATCTCGTCGACGTGGCGCGCGACGACCTGCCGCGTCAGCACGCCGGGGCGCTTCACCTTGATGCCGTCGGCGATGGTGTGCGCCCCGGGCGGCACTTCCTCGAGCGAGCCGTCGCGCAGGAACCGCCGCCACGGCGCAACCGTCTCGGTCTGCACGCCGACGACGCGGATCGCCGGATTCTGCAGCTTCAGCGCGAGCGCGACGCCGGCGATCAGGCCGCCGCCGCCGAGCGGCACGATCGCGAGCGTCATGTCCGGCGCGTCCTCGAACATCTCCAGCCCGCAGCTCGCCTGCCCCGCGATCACGTCGCGGTCGTCGTACGGATGGATGAACGCGAGCTGCTCGGCGTCCGCGAGCCGGCGGGCCTCGTCGGCCGCGACTTCGAGCGTGTCGCCGCAGAGGTGCACGTCGGCACCGAGCTTGCGGCACGCGACGATCTTCGTCAGCGGCGCGTTGGTCGGCATCACGACGACGGCGCGCAATCCGGCCTGCGCCGCGGCGCGCGCAACACCCTGCGCGTGATTCCCCGCCGACGCCGCAACGACCCCTTGCCGGGCCGCGCCCTGCTCGAGCAGGCGGCCGATCTTGTGCGTCGCGCCGCGCAGCTTGAACGAACCGGTGCGCTGCAGGTTCTCGAGCTTCAACGACAGCGGCACGCCGAACTCTTCGGACAGCGAATCATTCGGCCACTGCATCGTGCGCGTGATCGCGCCGCGGATCCGCTCACGCGCGGTGACGAGGTCGGACAGTTCGAGCGACAGCGGCTCGGTCGGCATCGGATTTCCCCCGTTTTCAGCCCCGCGGGGCGATCGTTTCAACTGTAGGCGCAAACGACGGCTGCGGCGCCCCCGCATTCCGCGAAAGGCACAACCGGGCATGCCCCGCCACCGAGTCTTTCGCTGCGACGTCCTGCCGCGCGCAGCCAAAAGTGTGCCCAGCGAGCAGCTGCGCGGTGCGCGGAAACTCACGCGGGGGGTCCTCGACGGCTAGCACGAGGGCCCGGAAGCGCGCGCGATGCGCGTTTACCCGCCCGCTTCAGTCGGCGGGTATCGCCTCGAGCGCCTCCGAGATCTCCAGCCAGCGCAGTTCGGCCTCGTCCACCCAGCCTGCGAGCTCGGCCTGGCGCTTCAGCAGCGTCTGCAATTGCGCCGCCTCGGGGCCGGTGTACAGCGCCGGGTCGGCGAGCCGCGCGTCGAGGAGCTTCTTCTCGCCTTGCCAGCCGGCGAGCTCCTTCTCGAGCTGGTCGCGCTCCTTGACGAGCGGACGGCGCGCGGCGAGTCGCGCCTGGCGCTCGGCGGCGGACTGTTCGCGGTCGGCCTTGCGGGCCGCCTTGTCCGCGGTGCGGTCCGGGCATTTCGCCGCTTCGCTCGCCTGCGCACGGCGTTCGGCCAGCCAGTCGCGGTAGTCGTCGAGGTCGCCGTCGAACGGCTGGATGCGGCCGTCGTCGACGAGCAGGAAACGGTCGCAGGTCGCGCGCAGCAGCGCCCGGTCGTGCGACACGAGCACCATGCCGCCTTCGTAATCCTGCAGCGCGAGCGTCAGCGCGTGGCGCATTTCGAGGTCGAGGTGGTTCGTCGGCTCGTCGAGCAGCATCAGGTTCGGCCGCTGCCAGATCATCAGCGCGAGCGCGAGGCGCGATTTTTCGCCGCCCGAGAAGCTGCCACAGGGCGTCGTCGCAGGCGTCGAGGTGCCGCCGACGCCGTCGCCGCGGAAATCGAAGCCGCCGAGGTAGTCGCGCAGTTCCTGCTCGCGCGTGCGCGGGTCGAGGCGCATCAGGTGCTGCAGCGGCGATTCGTCCGGGCGCAGCGTCTCGAGCTGGTGCTGCGCGAAATAGCCGATCGCGAGGCCCTTGCCTTCGCTGCGGCTGCCGGCGGCGAGCGCGAGCTCGCCCGCGAGCAGCTTGATCAGCGTCGATTTGCCGGCGCCGTTGCGCCCGAGCAGGCCGACGCGCTCGCCGGGGCGCAGCGTCAGGCGCACGCGGTCGAGCACGGTGCGGCTGCCATAGGCAATCGCGCCGCCCTCGATCTGCAGCAGCGGATCGGGCGCGGCCGGCCCGTCGCGGAAGCTGAACGAGAACGGCGTGTCGATGTGCGCCGCGGCGATGCGCTCCATGCGCTCGAGCGCCTTGATGCGGCTCTGCGCCTGGCGCGCCTTCGTCGCCTTCGCGCGGAAGCGGCGGATGTAGTCCTCGATATGCGCGATCTCGCGTTGCTGCTTGTCGAACAGCGACTGCTGCTGCGCGAGGCGCTCGGCGCGCTGCCGTTCGAAGTCGGAATAACCGCCGGTGTAGAGCGTCAGCCGCTGCGACTCGATGTGCGCGACGTGTGTGACGCAGGCGTCGAGGAACTCGCGGTCGTGCGAGATCAGCACGAGCGTGCCGCGGTAGTCGCGCAGCCACTGCTCGAGCCATAGCACCGCGTCGAGGTCGAGGTGGTTCGTTGGCTCGTCGAGCAGCAGGAGATCCGACCGGCACATCAGCGCCTGCGCAAGGTTCAGCCGCATCCGCCAGCCGCCCGAGAAGTCCGCCACCGGGCGTTCGGGGTCGCCCGCGACGAAGCCGAGGCCGTAGAGCAGCGCCGCCGCGCGCGAGCGCGCCGCGTAGCCGCCGATTTCGTGCAGGCGCGCATGAAGCTCACCGATATGCGCGCCGTCGTGAGCCGCTTCCGCCGCGGCGAGCTTCGATTCGACGTCGCGCAGTTCGGCGTCGCCGTCGAGCACGTATTCGATTGCGGGCTTCGCGAGCGCCGGCGTCTCCTGCGCGACGTGCGCGATCTGCCAGCCGGCGGGAATCTCGAGGTCGCCCTGGTCCTGGTGCAGCTGGCCGCGCAACAACGCAAACAGGCTCGACTTGCCGGTGCCGTTCGCGCCGGTCAGGCCGACGCGCCAGCCGGGGTGGATCTGCAGCGAGGCCGCATCGACGAGGATTTTGGCGCCCCGGGCGAGGCGGAGGTTGCGGAACTGGATCACGTCAGCGAATCGAAGGGCAAAGGCGTTATTCTACGCATCCCCCAACGGACTCACGCCGAATGCCGATGATCCATCGCCTGTTGCCGCCGTTGCTGTTCGCCGCGTTCGCCGTCGCCGCGGGCGCCGCCGAGGGCGACCTCGAACGCGCCGCAGCGCTGCGCGGCGACGCGAAGACCTTGCGCGACCAGGCCGACGATACGTTGCGCGCAGCCGAACCCGGGTGCTACGAGCGCTTTCTCGTCAATCGCTGCCTCGCGAACGCGAAGGCGGCGCGCCTCGAATCGATCCGCAAGGCGCGCGAACTCGAAGCCGAAGCGGGCCGCCTCGAAGTCGCCGAACGCCAGCGCCTCGCGCAGGAGCGCGGCCTGACCGCGCCCGCGGCAGCGCCGGCTCCCGCGGCGCCGACCGAACCGAAGCCGATCGCGCCGTCGGCGGCACCCTCCAAAGGGGCGCCCACCGGCGCGGACGCCGCCCCCGTCGACCCCGAGGCGATCCGGCGCGAACGCCAGATCGAAGCCGAACGTGCGGCCGAGGCGGCGCGGGCCGAGCGGCGCGCGCTCGACGCGGAGAAGGCGCGCGAACGCGAGAAAGCCGCGGCCGATGCCGCCGAGCGCGCCGAAAAGGCGAGGCGCGACCGCGAGCGTTACGACGAGCGCATCCGCGAGCGCGAAGCGGAAAAAGCGGAAGAGGCGCGCAAGGCGTCCCAGTGAACCCGCGGGCAAGCGCGACGGGCCGCGACGCAGCAGCCGCCCGTGGGACGGGCCGGTCGCGCCCTCTTCATTCCTGCCTTTGATCCGCTAGCCGCAAATCGTGCGAGCGGCGCGGTCCTGCCGACAGCCCGCCCGCAACCCGGCGGACCCGTTTCGTGAGCGATTCCGCACTAACGCGCGGCAGACCGCGTCGGGATCGAAAGAACGCGCCCCGCCGCGGTGAGGCCCTCGATTCTCGGGGAGGCACGACGGCAAAGCCGCCCGCCCGGCCGCACTCACAGCTTGGCGCCGAACACCTGCCCGATCGCCCTGACCGCTTCGGGACTGTCCCATTCCTTCGCACCGTAGATCTTGTGCAGGATGCGCCCGTCGGCGTCGACCAGCAGCGTCAGCGGGATGCGGTCGGCGCCGAGCATGTTTTCGAGGAACAGGCGGCTGTCGATGAAGTGCGGGAACGACGTGCCCGCCTGCTGCAGGAAAGTCTTCGCGCGGTCGCTGTAGTCATCGGTCGAAATGCCGATCACATTGAAGTGCTTGCCGCCGCCGTAACGCCGCGCGAGGCGGTCGAGCGACGCCATTTCGTCGCGACAGGGCGCGCACCAGCTCGCCCAGACGTTGATGATCAGCGGCTTGCCGCGAAAGTCGGCGAGCTTCGCGGGCTTCCCCGACAGCCCGCGCATGTCGGCGTCGCGCAGCATGCCGCCGACCGGCACTTCTCCGGGCGTCGCCGCCGACGCGGGGAATGCAAAGGAAAGGGACAGCAGCAGCGCAACGAGGATCGCTTTCATCGGGGTTTCCGGCAGTCCAAAAGGGAACCGTCGGCGCAAACCCGACGGCGGGCGCGAGCATACCAACAACCGACGCACCGTTGCTTTACCTCCCTCCCGGCGAGGTTCCCCGCTCGGTCATCCGACAAAGCATGACGGGATCACACCGGAGAACCGAAACATCGCCCAGGCCGCGGGCCAGGACACGGTCGGCGCGGCGGACCGAGATACGGCCTACGCGGCGGACCCGAACAGGGCTTAAGCTGCCGATCGGGACACGGTTCTCGCCGCGCTTCGTGCTGCGGTTCGTGTTGCGAACCGAGTCGCGATTTGTGCTGCGGCGAGGACGCCCCACGCCGGCGCGCCGCCCGCCGGCAAAAAGCTCGGCCGCCCGCTTTATCGATTGGACGGCGGCCGTCCCTCGTGCGGCGCGTCCGGCTCGCCTCCGGCGCGCGCCGGCGCCCCCCGGCTGGCCCACTCGAGCGCGTCTTCGAGGCGGTCGTTGCCCCAGAACAATTCCTCTCCAACGCGGAAGCTCGGCGCACCGAACATGCCGTGCACCGTCGCCTGCTCGGTCTGGCGGCGCAGCGCTATCTTGTTGTCCTCGACGAGCGCCGCGGCGAGCAACTCCCCCGCGGGCAGGCCGAGCCCCGACAGGATCTCGGCGACGACCGTCGGCTCGCCGATATCGCGGTCGTCGGCGAAGTTCGCGCGCATCACGTCGCGCGAGAACGGCGCGATCCAGCCTGCGTCGGCACCGAGCAGCGCGACGCGCGCGGCGAGCAGGCCGTCGCGCGGAAACCGGCTCGGGACACGGAACGGCAGGTCGTATTTGTCCGCGAGGCGGGAAAGATCGCGCCACATGTAGCGCCCCTTCGGCGGATAGATGTTGAACGGCGAGTCGTTCCACCCGAGCGCGAGGAACACCGGCCCGAGCAGGAACGGCCGCCAGTCGATGTCGACGCCGGCTGCGTCGGCAAGCGCTTCGACGCGCATCACCGAAAGATAGGAATAGGAACTCGCAAACTCGTACCAGAACTCGATCCGCGGCCGCAGCATGCCCTGCCCTCCGTCCCTGCGCGTCGTTGCACTTTAGTCCATTCCCGCCTGCGCGGGCGGGCCGAAATGAAGTCGCGACGCGAGGCGCCGGATGGCGCCGTGTCGTACGCCGCGCGTCACCACCTTGTCGACGAGCGCGGCGGCAAGGCGCATCGCCTTCGACCGCCACGGATTCCCCGCCGCGGGCGGCGCCGGCTGCGTGACGACGAGTTCGGCAGCGCCGCGCGGCGTGATCACGACTTCCGCCGCACGCCGCAGCGCGAGCAACTGCCCGGGCTGCAGGACGACATCCTGCGAATCGCCGCCCTGCGTCAGCCACACGCAGCCGCTGCGCACGGCGATTACGACCGGGTCCGGCGTGTCCAGCACGAACACGTCGCGCGGCGCGAGCACGACGCGCCCGAGCTCGGAGTGCAGGCCCATGCTAAGCTCCTTTTCGGGCCGCCATGGATGCGCGTTTCGCATCCTTATTGATGCCCGACAGTCGCAGCTTGTGCTTCAGACTGCTCGTCGACAAACGCGAAATACGCATCTCATCGATGCGCCACACTCATGCATAGCCCGCTCGCACACCCTCCGCCGCTCGAGCCGCTGCGCGGCTTCGTGTCCGCCGCGCGACATCTGAGCTTCACGCGCGCGGCCGCAGAGCTGTTCCTGACGCAGTCGGCGATCAGCCGCCAGGTGCAGGCCCTCGAAGCCGCGCTCGGCGTGCCCTTGTTCGTTCGCGGCATCCGCAGTCTCGCGCTGACTCCGGCCGGCGCGCGGCTGGCGATCGCCGCCGACGGCTGGCTCGCCGAGTACGGGACGCTCGCGGACGAGCTGCGCGGGCCGGCCGCCCGTCCGGTCACCGTCACCGCGACGATCGGCATCGCCGCGCTGTGGCTCGTGCCCCGCCTGTCGCGATTCCAGGATCTCCATCCCGACGTCGACGTGCGCCTCGCGGCGGGCAACCGGATCCTCGACCTCGCGCGCGAAGGCATCGACCTCGCAGTGCGCTACTGCGCCGAGCGCGACGCGCCGGCCGGCGCGGCACCGCTGTTCGGCGAATCGACGGTGCCAGTCGCGAGTCCCGCGCTCGCCGCTCGCCGGCTCGACCGTGACACGCTGCCCGACACCGTGCTGCTCGACTTCGACGACGTCCGCTACCCGTGGCTGCGCTGGGGGCACTGGCTGACGACCTTGGGACTCGACGGCGTGCGCCCGCGCGCGGTGCTCGTGTTCAACCAGTACGACCAGCTGATCCAGGCCGCGGTCGCCGGACAAGGGGTCGCGATAGGCCGCGCGCAGCTCGTCGACCGCCTGATTGCCGGCGGACAGCTAAAGATCGTCGGCGACGGCCGCACGGAAGTCACTGGCCGCGCGTTCTGGCTCGTCCGCGCACCCGGCAGCGAGCGGCCGGAAGTCGCCCGCTTCGCGGACTGGCTCCTTGCGGAAGCCACGGCGACCGGAGCGACGGCATCATTGGTGATCGAGCGGGGCGACGAATTTCACGGTGGATCGGCGCAGACGTGACGCGCCGCGCGCCGCCCCCGGGCCGTCAGCGACGATTCGGCGGTGCCGCGGGCACGGTCCGGTTCGCGGTCCAGATCCCGCTGCCGACGAGCGCGAGCGCGGCGAACACTGCGGGGGTCAGCGCTTCGCCGAGCAGGATGCCGCCCGCGAGCACGCCCATCACCGGCGTGAGGAACGAGAACGACGACAGGCGC
This sequence comes from Aromatoleum sp., assembly GCF_032027225.1. Taxonomy (GTDB): domain Bacteria; phylum Pseudomonadota; class Gammaproteobacteria; order Burkholderiales; family Rhodocyclaceae; genus Aromatoleum. Next base: position 40,143 of record NZ_JAVSMM010000027.1, read on the forward strand.
GTCGGCGGGTACTGGCTGATGAGCCAGAACCACGCGAGGTAGCTCGCGCCGGCGACGGCGACGGTCTGGAACGCGAGGCTGGCCCAGACGGCCGGGGTCGGCGCGAAGACGCCGGGTTCGCCGAACGCGAGCGACAGCAAGGGCAGCACCACCGCCGAGACGCCGAGCTGGTACAGCAGCGTCTTCTCGACCGGCGCGCGCACGAGCGGCGAGACCTTGACGGTCAGCGTCGTCGCCGCCCACAGGATCGCGGCGACGACCATCATCAGGTCGCCGACCCACGCGCGGCCCATCGGCTGCAGCAGGTTTTCGCCGAACAGCAGCACGACGCCGGCGAACGCGAGCGCCATGCCGACCCACTGGGCACGGCGCATCGGCTCGTGCGGCAGCAACCAGACGGCGCCGATCGCGACGAAGAACGGTGCCATGTAAAGGAAGATCACGCCGCGCGACGCGTTCGTGAACTCGAGCGCCCAGAAGATCAGCGCGAACTCGAACGCGAACAGCAAGCCCGCGACGAGGCCGGGCGCGAGCGTGCCGTCGGCCGACCACAGTCGCACCCCGCGCAGGCTCGCCCACGCCCAGACCATCAGCGTCGCGCCGATCGAGCGCAGCCCTGCCTGCCAGATCGGCGAGATGCCGGCATTCGCGAGCTTGATCGCGACCTGCTGCAGCCCCCAGACCGCACACAGCAGCACCATCAGGCTCATCGCGAAACGGTCGAGATGCGGGCGCGGCGGCATCGGCACGGCCTCAGTCGACGACGGTGATCGGCGGTGGATCCGACGGGAATTGCAGCCGCGCGCGCAGCTCGCGCGTGACTTCGATGCGGCCGTCGGCGGTGACGCGCAACGCGTGGTCGATGCCGAAGCGGCGCGTGTATTCCCGCCAGTTGTCGCCGGCGATGAATGCCGGCTTGCTCGCCGCATCGGACAGGGTGCCCGCGCCCTGGCGCGGTGTCACCAGCACCGTCACCGACTGCGACTCGTGCGCCGGACCGCCGGTGCGCGGGTCGAGCAGGTGCGAGTAGCGGTAGCCGTTGATCTCGAAATAGCGCTGGTAGTCGCCCGACGTGCCGATCGCCTCGCCGTCGTACAGCGGCAGCGTCGCGAGCGGCCGCGGCTCGCGCGGATGCTGCAGGCCGAGCCGCCACGGCGTGTCGCCCTTCTGGCCGAGCGCCATCACGTTGCCGCCGATATTCACGAGCGCGTTCTTGACGCCCTTGTCCTTGAGGATCGCCATTGCGCGGTCGAGCGCGTAGCCCTTGGCGTAGCCGCCGAGATCGAGCTGGACCATCGGGTTGCGGCTCTCGACGCGGTTGCCGGTGATCACGAGATCCGACATCCGCGGGCGCGCCTCGATGATCGATTGCAGCGCGCCGGGTTCCGGCAGGTGCGGAACGAACTCGTCGCTGTGGAAGCCCCACAGCGCGATCAGCCGGCCCATCGCCGGGTTGAAGAGTCCGTCACCCATCGCCGACAGCCGCTGCGCGTCGGTCAGCATCGCGGCGAGCTCGTCCGACACGACCGCGGCCTTGCCGCTCGCGATGGCCTCGTTCAGCGCGGTCAGCTCCGACGGCTGCCACGCGTGGTACGCGCGGTGCAGCCGGTCGAACTCCTGCAGCACCGCCGCCATCGCGTCGGCCGCGCGTTCGTTCGACTCGCCGTACACGGTGACATCGACGCGCGTGCCGAAGACGTAGGCTTCCTGGTGGAAGAGCTGCGGCGGCGAACACGCGGCGAGCAGCGCAGCGAACGCCAACGTGAGTACCGCCGCGGCGAGGCGGCCGGCGAACCGGGATCGCGACATCAGGCGCAGGCCCGTTCGAGGCGGTCGACGAACAGCCCGGCGACCGAGAAGCCCGTCTGCGCGGCGATCTCGACGAAGCAGGTCGGACTCGTGACGTTGATCTCGGTAAGCTGGCCGCCGATGACGTCGAGCCCGACGACCATCAGGCCGCGCCCCCACAGGATCGGCGCGAGGGTTTCGGCGATCTCGCGCTCGGCCGGCGTCAGCGGCATCGCGACGCCACGGCCGCCGGCAGCGAGATTGCCGCGCGTCTCGCCGGCCTTCGGGATGCGCGCGAGCGCGTACGGCACGACTTCTCCGCCGATGATCAGCACGCGCTTGTCGCCGTCGGCGATCGCCGGCAGATAACGCTGCGCCATGATCGTGCGCTGGCCTTCGTGCGTCAGCGTCTCGAGGATCACGTTGCGGTTCGGATCGTCGGCGCGGACACGGAAGATCTGGCTGCCGCCCATGCCGTCGAGCGGCTTCAGGATCACGTCGCCGAGCTCGTCGATGAAGGCGTCGAGCTCGGCCGAGTCGCGCGCCACGAGCGTCGTCGCGGTGAATTGCGGGAATTCGGTGATCGCGATCTTCTCGGAATGATCGCGGATCGCACGCGGATCGTTGAAGACGCGCGCGCCGGCCGCGACCGCGCGTTCGAGCAGCCACGACGCCGTGATGTACTCGAAATCGAACGGCGGGTCCTGGCGCATCACGACCGCGTCGAACGCGCTGAGCGGGTACACCGCGTCTTCGCCGATGTCGTACCAGCCGCGATCGTCCGCGCGCGTGCGGATCGCGTGCGCGCGCGCGGCGACCGTGCCGTCGCGCCACGTCAGCGCCTCGCGCTGGATCGCGAATACCGCGTGGCCGCGCGAATGCGCCTCGCGCATCATCGCGATGCTCGAATCCTTGTAGGCCTTCAATCCGTGCAGCGGGTCGAGGATGAAGGCGAGTTTCAGGTGTCGCGACATAGAGGGTTACGCCCTGTTGGGCCGCTGGCTGCGGTTTCTTGTTGATCGACTCGCGCGGGCGGCTCAGGCGACGAGTTCGGCTTCGGCGGGCGCGGTTTCCTCGATCTCGACGGACGCCGCGAGCAGCGCGAGGCGCGCGACGACGCCGTAGGCGTAGAAGCGGTTCGGCGCCGCGTCCGGCCCCTGGCGGCAGTCGGGCAGCGAGCAGCAGGTCTCGAACGCGAGCGGCTTGAAGTGCATCCCCGGCGCGTTGAGGTTCTCGTCGCGCGCGCGCTCGGTATGCACGCGGTAGAAGCCGCCGACGACGTAGTGGTCGATCATATAGACGACCGGCTCGGCCACCGCGTCGTCGACGGTCTCGAAGGTGTGCACGCCCTCCTGGATGATGACTTCGTGCACTTCGAGGCCTTCCTTGACGACGCTCATCTTGTTGCGCTGGCGGCGGTTCAGCCCGCGCACTTCGGACGCGTCGCGCACCGTCATCACGCCCATCCCGTACGTGCCCGCGTCGGCCTTGACGACGACGAACGGCGTCTCGTCGATGCCGTACTCGCGGTATTTCTCGCGGATGCGTCGCAGCAGCGCATCGACCTGATCCGCGAGGCATTCCTCGCCGGTGCGCTCCTGGAAGTTGATCTGGCCGCAGACGCCGAACTCGGGGTTGATGCGCCACGGGTCGATGCCGATCAGTTCGGCGAATTCGCGCGCGACGCGGTCGTACGCGGCGGCGTGCACCGACTTGCGACGCGTGTGCCAGCCCGCGTGCAGCGGCGGGATCAGCCACTGGTCATCGAGACCTTTGAGAATGGCCGGCACGCCGCCCGACAGGTCGTTGTTCAGCAGCACCGCGCAGGGTTCGAAGCCGGCGAGGCCGAGGCGTCCGCCGCGCCGTTCGAGCGGCTCGAGCGTCAGTGAACTGCCGTTCGCGAGCTCGAGCGTCGTCGGCGCGGTGATCTCGGGCAACAGCGAGCCGATGCGCACGTCGAGCCCGGTCAATTCGAGCACCGACACGAGCTTTGCGACATTCTGCAGGTAGAACTGGTTGCGCGTGTGGTTCTCGGGAATCAGCAGCAGCTCGCGCGCGTCGGGGCACATCCGTTCGATCGCCGCCTGCGCCGCCTGCACGCACAGCGGCATGAACGCGTCGTTGAGGTTGTTGAAGCCGCCGGGGAAAAGATTCAGGTCGACCGGCGCGAGCTTGAAGCCGGAGTTGCGCAGATCGGTCGAACCGTAAAACGGCGGCAGATGGTCCTGCCACTGGGCGCGCATCCAGCGCTCGATTTCGGTCGCCTGGTCGAGGAAGCGCTTTTCCAGTTCCAGCAGCGGGCCGCTGAGGGCGGTAGTCAGATGAGGCACCATGGAAAATTTCCCGGAAAAGACCGCGAACGCGCCGCGGCAATTTTGAATTGCGGCCAATCTTACACTACGCAGTCGTCCCGCATTCCCGTATGGTTCAGACCGCCGCGAAGGCGCGAAAGTGCTCCGGAAGCGGCGCATTTTCAAGGCTGCGCTGCGAAAAAAGGAAGCGGCCGTCACAAACGAAGCCGAGATCGGCCCAGTCGATCGCGTTCAGCGCGTCGCGCAATGCCGCCGGATCGACGTCGTCGCGACGCGGGAAAACCGCGAGCACCGAGCCGTCGTAGTGCGGACAGTCGTGCAGGAAAAACGGCTGCGGCGCGCGTGTGCGGCCGTTCACATACACCCGCGGCCGTACCGACTGGTAGTAGCCGCGACCCCAGTGCCACCAGTTCGACTCGTCGAACGGCTGCACGCGCCGTGCGATCAGCCGCCCCTTGTGCGGCTGCAGCGCCGGCGGCGGCGGATCCTCGGGCGCAACCCACAGCATTCGCCGCGTTTCGCCGGTCCTGACCGTCGACGAGCAGACGAAGTCCCGATTGCTGCCGACCGCGTCCGCGTACAGGTCGTCGGCCCCCGATACCGCGCCGACCTTGACGAACGCGACGTCGGACAGGCGCAGCGGATAGTCGCCGCGCGTGAACATCAGGTGGCCGGCGCATTCGATCAGGTGGCGAGTCTGCCAGCGCGGCGCGGCGAGCGCGGCGGCGAGGGGATCGGCGACGCCGATCTCGGCGTAGCGCATTTCTCGGTCGAAGCGGCCCTTCTCGAAACGCCAGATCAGGCAGTTCGGCACCGCGTCGTCGAACACGCGCGCGTCACCGAGCTCGATCGCGTCGGTGATCGTGCCGCTCGCGAACAGCAGCCGGTTGAGCTTCACCGCCGACGTCACCTTGAGGAAGTCGCGCGGCGTGATGAAGATCAGCTCGCCGCCGGGCGCGAGGTGGCGCAGGCATTTCTCGATGAAGAAGAGATACAGGTTCGAACGGCCGTCGAAATGCTCGGCGACGAGCAGCTTGCGCGTCGCGGCGGGAATGTCCTGGAAGCGCACGTACGGCGGGTTGCCGATGATCGTGTCGAACTGCTCGGCGACCGGGTACGCGAAGAAATCGAGGTTCAGCGCATCGGGCGGGCAGTGCGCGGCGTCGAACTCGATGCCGATCGCGCCGGGCAGATGACGCAGGAACGCGCCGTCGCCGCACGCCGGTTCGAGCGTGCGCCCGTTGTTGCGCCGCAGCCGCAGCATCGCCTGCACGACCGCATCCGGCGTGAACACCTGGCCGAGCGCGGCGACGTCGCGCAGGCCGAGCCCAAGCTGGGCGCTCATCGGCCGCGGGTCGGCCGGGAAGCGGGCGGGAGTCGGACGCGGCGCGCGCGTCGGGCGAATCGTCATCGGGCGGGGTTCCACGGCAAGGCAGGGCGGCAATCGCAAAGCCCCGGGAAGATAAACCGTCGCGAACGCCGAAGCAACGCGACCTCGACACACGACGACGGCCGCCTCCGAGAACGGGAACCGCGGCCGCCACCGCACCTCTGACAGCTGTTACCGGAGCTGCCGATGCAATTGACTGGGAACGACCTCGACGACCTGCGCGCGGCGCACGAACTGCTCGAAAATCCGGGCCTCGCGGCGAAGATCAGCGACGTCGTCGGCTCGCCGCTGGAGCGCGGCTTCGCGATGCTGCCGAAGCGCTGGAGCGACGCCGTGAACAACGCGACGCAACGGGCGATCACGACCTCGCTCGACGTCGCGCTGCGCACGCTCGGGCCCGCCGGGGCGGGCGACGCGCCCTCGGCGTCGAACCGCTGGCACAAGATCGTCGTCGGCACCGCCGGCGCCGCGGGCGGCGCGTTCGGGCTCGCCGCGCTCGCGGTCGAACTGCCGGTGTCGACGACGATCATGCTGCGCTCGATCGCCGACATCGCGCGCAGCGAAGGCGAGGACCTCGCGAGCCCCGAGGCGCGGCTGCAATGCGTGCAAGTGCTCGCGCTCGGCGGGCGCTCCGCGAAGGACGACGCCGCCGAGACCGGCTACTTCGCCGCGCGCGCGGCGATGGCACGCGCGGTGTCGGACGCCGCGCGGCACTTCGCACAGCGGGGCACGCTGCACAAGGGCGCGCCCGCGATCGTCCAGCTGATCGCGCAAGTCACGTCGCGCTTCTCGATCAACGTGTCGCAGAAGGTCGCCGCCCAGGCGGTGCCGATCGTCGGCGCGGTCGGTGGCGCCGTCATCAACACCTTGTTCATCGACCACTTCCAGGACATGGCGCGCGGTCATTTCGTCGTGCGGCGCCTCGAACGGCGCTACGGCGCGGAAGCGGTCGAGGAGGTCTACAAGCAGTTGGGGGAGCGAAACTGAGCAAGCGCCCGGCTGCATCATCGCGGGTCGCGGAACCGCGCGCACGCTAGACCGAACGCGCAGCCGTCGTTGTAAGAATTTCCCCATGCGTCTGTACATCCTGCCGCCGCATCCGATCCGCGCGTCGCCGCGTCGCGGCTGATCGCAACGTCGAAGTCGCCCTGCGCGTGGATCCGGCCGATCACGCCCGCACTCCGATGCGCGGTCGCCAGGTCATCGCGGGCCCGGAGCAAGAATTGCAAGCCGTTGCGCCGATGCCGGCGCGGTGCGGTGTTCGCCCCCGCCGCTCGCCCCACGACCCGGAGCAACGACATGGCCCCGCAATCGTCCGCCCCTTCGACCCGGCAGGAAGAACTGCGCAGCTTCCTGTTCCTCGCGATCGTGATGGCGCCGGTGCTCGCGATCATCGTCGTCGGCGGGTACGGCTTCACGGTGTGGATGTTCCAGCTGCTGACCGGACAGCTCCCGACCGCATGATGCCGACCGCCGCGCCCGACCCCTCCGCCGAAGTCCACATCGCCGGCATCCTCGTCCAGGCGCGCAGCGCCGATGGCGCGCGCATTGCCGACGCGGTGCGCGCATTGCCGGGGCTCGAAGTCCCATCGGTCGCCGACGGCCGGCTCGTCATCGTCGCCGAATGCGCGAACGCCCGCGAGATCGTCGACCGGATCGACCGCATCCGCGCGCTGCAGGGCGTGCTGAACGTCGCTCTCGTATACCAGCACGCCGAATCCCTCGGCGCGATGGAGGAGGAAATGTCCGATGAAACTGACCCGCCGGGAGTTCATTAAGCACTCGGCCGCTGCCGCGACCGCGGCCGCCGCGGGGCTGCCGCCCGACACGCTCGGCCAGAACATCGTCACCGAGCGGCTGCTGACCCAGCTCAAATGGGACAAGGCGCCGTGCCGCTTCTGCGGCGTCGGCTGCGGCGTCAATGTCGGCGTCAAGGACGGCCAGGTCGTCGCGACGCACGGCGACATCAACGCCGAGGTCAATCGCGGCATCAACTGCGTCAAGGGCTATTTCCTGTCGAAGATCATGTACGGCGCCGACCGACTGACCGAGCCGCTGTTGCGCCAGACGAACGGGCAGTACGACAAGGACGGCGAGCTCACGCCGGTGTCGTGGGAGCGCGCATTCGACGTGATGGCCGAGCAGTTCAAGAAGGTGCTGAAGGACAAGGGGCCGACCGGCGTCGGCATGTTCGGCTCGGGCCAATGGACGATCTGGGAAGGCTATGCTGCAGCGAAGCTGATGAAGGCCGGCTTCCGCTCGAACAACCTTGACCCGAACGCCCGCCACTGCATGGCGAGCGCGGTCGCCGGCTTCATGCGCACCTTCGGCATGGACGAGCCGATGGGCTGCTACGACGACATCGAGCAGACCGACGCCTTCGTGCTATGGGGCTCGAACATGGCCGAGATGCACCCGATCCTGTGGACCCGGGTGACCGACCGCCGACTGTCGGCGCCCCATGTGCAGGTCGCGGTGCTGTCGGTGTTCGAGCACCGCAGCTACGACCTCGCCGACCTCACGATGACTTTCCGACCGCAGACCGACCTCGCGATCTTGAACTACATCGCGAACCACATCATCAGGACGAACAAGGTGAACCGCGAGTTCGTGAACCGGCACACGCGGTTCATGGTCGGCAACACCGACATCGGCTACGGCCTGCGCCCCGAGCATCCGCTGCAGAAGGCGAAGAACGTCGGCGATCCGGGCGGCGGCAAATCTGCGAGCTTCGACGAATACGCGGCGTTCGTCGCGAAGTACGACCTCGACAGCGTCGCGAAGCTGTCCAATGTGCCGAAGGAGCGACTGCAGCGGCTCGCCGAGCTGTACGCCGATCCGTCGAAGAGCGTCGTCTCGTTCTTCACGATGGGCTTCAACCAGCACACGCGCGGCACCTGGTGCAGTCACCTGCTGTACAACCTGCATCTCTTGACCGGGAAGATCTCGGCACCCGGCAACGGCCCGTTCTCGCTGACCGGCCAGCCATCGGCCTGCGGCACCGCGCGCGAGGTCGGCACCTTCTCGCACCGGCTGCCGGCCGACATGGTCGTCACGAAGCCCGAGCACCGCGCGACCGCGGAAAAGATCTGGAAGCTGCCGCCGGGGACGATCCCCGACAAGCCCGGCTACCACGCGGTGCTGCAGAGCCGCATGTTGAAGGACGGCAAGCTCAACGCGTACTGGGTGATGTGCAACAACAACATGCAGGCGGGGCCGAACATCATGCAGGAGATATGGCCCGGCTTCCGCAACCCGGCGAACTTCGTCGTCGTGTCCGACCCCTACCCCACGGTCTCGACGCTCGCCGCCGACCTCGTGCTGCCGACCGCGATGTGGGTCGAAAAGGAAGGCGCCTACGGCAACGCCGAGCGGCGCACGCAGTTCTGGCACCAGCTCGTCAAGGCGCCGGGGCAGGCGCGCTCGGACCTGTGGCAGATCGCCGAATTCTCGAAACGTTTCCGCATGGACGAAGTGTGGCCGAAGGAGCTTCTCGACCAGGCGCCGCAATGGCGCGACAAGACGATGTTCGATCTGCTGTTCAGGAACGGCAACGTGGACCGCTTCCCGAAGACCGACCTCGCGCGCGGCTACCTTAATGACGAAGTCGACGCGTTCGGCTTCTACATCCAGAAGGGGCTGTTCGAGGAATACGCGCAGTTCGGCCGCGGTCACGGCCACGACCTCGCGCCCTTCGACACCTACCACGAAGTGCGCGGCCTGCGCTGGCCGGTCGTCGACGGCAAGGAGACGCGCTGGCGCTACCGCGAGGGCTACGACCCGTACGTGAAGGCCGGTCAGGGCGTGCAGTTCTACGGCAATCCCGACGGCAAGGCGGTGATCTACGCGCTGCCGTACGAACCCGCGGCCGAGGAGCCGGACAAGGAATTCCCGTACTGGCTGTGCACCGGCCGGGTGCTCGAGCACTGGCATTCCGGCACGATGACGCGGCGCGTGCCGGAGCTCTATCGCGCGGTGCCGAACGCGGTGTGCTACATGCACCCCGAGGACGCGCGCAAGCTCGGCGTGCGCCGCGGCGACGAGATCGAGATCGTGTCGCGGCGCGGCGCGATGAAGACGCGCGTCGAAACGCGCGGCCGCGACAAGCCGCCGCCGGGGCTCGTGTTCGTGCCGTTTTTCGACGCGAGCCAGCTGATCAACAAGTGCACCCTCGACGCGACCTGTCCGATCTCGCTGCAGGCGGACTTCAAGAAATGCGCGGTGAATATCCGCAAGGTCTAGCAGGGTGTTGATTTACGATAAATCCTAGTATTGGCGGGTATTTCAGGGCTGATATAATTCCATTCGAATCAACAAATCAATAATCTCGATGCGTGGCACCGACCACAAACAGAACGCTCTGTTCAGTTACGTCA
>NZ_JAVSMM010000028.1:0-37821 GCF_032027225.1 Aromatoleum sp.
GTCCCCCTTCCCGTCCGGCACGGGCGCAGCACCGTCGCAAAGCAACTCAACCACGGCCGCAGTCTCTTCCCGCACCTCTCGCTTCGCCGATCCTTCTGCTAAAACCCACTCTCTGGAGTTCTGCCGCGCAGACTCCTAGCCCGGTGCGTGGTCCCTCCCCCATTCCCTTCCGACTTCAATGACCAATGACCGCACTCCCGACATCCGCCGATGCGCCTGCGATGCGCGGCGAATCGCAAACGAAAACACGGGCCGTGAAGCATCGATCCCGGTGAGGCAGCGGAAATGACGCGCCGGCGTGATGCTCGCCGCGGCGCGTCCGCCGCAGCCGGCGAAGGCGCGCGAACGCGCGAGAAGCTGCGCGCGCTCGCGTGGCTGCTCGACAGCTCGATCCGGCTGCCGGGCGGATTCCGCATCGGAGTCGACGCGCTGATCGGGCTCGTGCCCTTCCTCGGCGATGCGGCCGGCGTGCTGTTGTCGGGCTACATCGTGCGCGAGGCGGCGCGCCTCGGTGTGCCGCGCAGCGTGCTGCTCAGGATGGTCGGCAATGTCGCGATCGAAGGCATCATCGGTGTCGTGCCGATCCTCGGCGACGTCTTCGATGCGGCGTGGAAGGCGAATCTGCGCAATGTGAAACTTCTCGATCAGCACTTCGACAATCCCGCTGCGACCACCCGCAGCAGCCGCCGCCTCGTCGCACTCGTCATCGCCGGGCTGCTCGTCGTGATGCTGCTCGTCGCGACGCTCACCGCGCTGATCGTGAAGGCGATCCTCGCCGCGGCGGGGGGCTGAGTTATTAACCCGGCAAATTAATACAACCGTTCGCCCTGAGCTTGTTGAAGGGCGTTGGCAGGGCTTCGACAAGCTCAGCCCGAACGGTATTTAGCTGCCGGGTTAATAGCAGGAGTTGGTCGAACTGAACACCACGATGTCCGATGACCGCGGCTTCCCGAACCGTCCATGTCGGCCATCACCAACGGCTCGGTCCGACGCCCTTGAAACCTGACGCGTTGGTCGGTCTGTGCAAAGCAGCGATTGAGCGGCTTCAAACCATCCACGCGACCGCAAAAATGCCGAGCATCGCGAACGAGATGCCCAGCTTGGCGACGATCGCGACGATGAAGCCGAGCCCGGCCGCGACGCCGGCGCGCGCAGCCTGCCGGTGGCCGGTGCGTGAGAGCAGCTCGCCGATCGTGGCGCCGATGACCGGGCCGACGACGACGCCGATGAAGCCGCCGAACACGCCGACGACGGCGCCGATCAGCGCGCCGGTTACGGCGAGCCCGCTTGCGCCGACCCGCTTCACGCCGAGCGCCGACGCGAGGTAATCGACCAGCAAGGCGAGCGCCGCGAGCACCGCGAGCACGACGAGCGTCACGGTGCCGACGTGGACGAAGCCGTCGAGCCACGCGAGCAGCCACAGGCCGGCGAACACCAGCGGCGTGCCGGGCAAGAGCGGCAGGATCACTCCGGCGAGCCCGGCGAGGATCGCGACGACGGCGACGATGGTCAGCAGTATTTCCACGTCAGGCCGTCCCGATGCGCAGAGGGGTGGCCCGCCCGGAACTGGCCGGCGTCATTCGTCGGCAAGCTCCGGGTACTCGCGCCGCACGGTGTCGCCCCCGCGCCGCCACGCACGACAGTGACCGACGAACGCGACGGTGCTGCGGTCCGTCCAGCGCGACGGGTCGGGTTCCACCGCGAACTGGCGCGCGCTGCGGTCCGGCCACGTCGCTTGCGCGTACGTATTGCCGACCTGTGTGATCAGGTCGGTGAGATGCGTGCACCCCTGCTCGCCGCCGACGCGCTCGATGACCTGCCGCCGGAAGCCGGGGCCGATCCGCAGGCCTACCAGCCGGCGGTACGGCGCGATCGCCTGCGGGCAGTCGGGCCACGGCGCCTCGTCCATGCGCGCGGCGACGTCGCGGATCGTGAAGTCATCGTCGATCAGGAACGCGATGCTCATGTCGTGCATCCTCTCGCCGGCCCGCACCGGCTCGCGCGATCGGAAAGGCACTTGCTGCGCCTTCTCGTCGGTGAGCGTCGCCTCGACTTCCCATAACCCGTCCGTGCGCCGATACGCGCGGCAGGTGATCTGGCGCGTATGCATCAACTCGCGCCCGCAGTCCCCGAACATCCTGTCTCCTCCGAATCGTGGCAGCCGGTCGTGCCTCAAGGAAGACCATGGTAGGCCGGGATCGGCCTTGGATGCGACCTCCTTCCCGCGAAAGAACGCGTCCCGATGCCTTATGCTCCCTTCCCAAAGGGAGAAACAGCCATGAAGAGCAGTGATCATCGTGCCCCCGCGTCCGCCCGCGTGAGCTATCGGCCATACGTCGCCACGCTCGCGCTGATATACGGCGCCGTGTGGCTCGTGCTCGCGATCGACCCGGTCGACCGGAAGGACTGGGTGCTCGAAAACGCGCTCGTGGTCGCGTTCGGCATCGGTCTGTGGGCAAGCCGTCATGCATTCGTCTTTTCGCGCGTGTCGTACGCGCTCATCTTCGTCTTCCTCTGCCTGCACGCGATCGGCGCTCATTACACCTATGCGCTCGTGCCCTACGACGACCTGTGGCAGGCGGTGACGGGGACGAGGCTGAACGCGTTGTTCGGCTGGGAGCGGAACCACTACGACCGTTTCGTCCACTTCTCGTACGGCCTGCTGCTCGCGTACCCGATCCGCGAGATCTTCCTGCGCGTCGCCGACGTGCGCGGCTTCTGGGGCTACTTCCTGCCGCTCGATTTCACGCTCGCGACCTCCGCGCTCTACGAGCTGATCGAATGGGCCGCGGCCGAAGTGTTCGGCGGAGAACTCGGCATGGCGTATCTCGGGACGCAGGGCGACGTCTGGGACGCGCACAAGGACATGGGCCTCGCGGCGCTCGGTGCACTGAGCGCGATGCTCATCACCGCGGCGATCAACCGCGGTTCGCAGCGCGACTTCGCTCGCGAGTGGTCCGACAGCCTGAAGGTCAAGGCGGCGACGCCGGACGACCATGCAGCGCTTGTCGGGGCGAAAAGTCGATAAGAAACCCATCGCGATAAAACTTTGCCGTAGCGAGCCGGTCAAGGGGACATGGACGACACGACCCGCATGCCCGCCTTGTTCATCGGCCACGGCAGCCCGATGAACACCCTCGAACAGAACCGCTTCACGCTCGCGTGGCGAGCGCTCGGGCGAGCACTGCCACGTCCGCGGGCGATTCTCGCGATCTCCGCCCACTGGTACATCAACGGTTCAGCGGTGACCGCGATGCCGACGCCAAGGGTGATCCCCGATTTCTACGGTTTCCCGCAGGAGTTGTTCGACTTCGACTATCCGGCGCCCGGCGCGCCGAACGTAGCCGAAGAGATCGTCGAGGTCGTGAAGCCGGCTTTCGTCGGGCTCGACCGCGACAGCTGGGGCCTGGACCACGGCACGTGGTCGGTGCTCGCGCACCTCTTTCCGCAAGCCGATATTCCCGTCGTGCAGCTTTCATTGCATGGCGGCAAGGATGCCGCGTACCACTTCGACCTCGGCGCCCGCCTCGCTCCGCTTCGCGACCGCGGGATCCTGATCGTCGGCAGCGGTAACGTCGTGCATAACCTGCGACGGGTGCGCTGGGGCTCGGACGACGGGTTCGACTGGTGCGAACGGTTCGACGGGGGCGTGAAGCGCATCATGGAATCGGATTCAGGCGCCCTGCCCGGCGTCACCGCGCACCCGGACTACGCGCTTGCCGTTCCGACGCCGGAACACTTTCTGCCGCTGCTCTATCTCGCAGGGCTGTGCCGCGAAGCCGGTCAACCCGCCCGCGCCTTCGCCGAAGGCTCGACGCTCGGCTCGATTTCGATGACCGGCTACGTCCTCGGCGGTCCGGCGACGCAAGACGCGGCGGCGAACGAAAACGGGGTCGCGACCTTGCCCGACCCGCGCGCGGTTCCGCCCGAAGACACGAACCTGTGAGGCCGAGGCCGCGATCCCTCGACCGGGTCGCGGCAAATGACGGATACGAAATTCCGCTTGCGGTCGTTCACGTCGAGGCTATGTTGAAGGGATGAAACCCGCACCCTTCAAGCGCCCTGCGCTCGCACTGATCCTCGCCGGCTCGGCGCTCGCCGCCGCCGTCGGTGCATTCGCGTTCAGCGGCCAGACGCAGGCGCAGCCCTCGCTGACGATGCCCGCGGCCTGCACCTGTTCGAGCCCGACCCCGCTCGGCAATGCCGGCGAGATCATCAACTGCCGCTGCGAGACCATGCAGTGCGTGTTCGCGAGCGCGCGCGGGGCATCGCAATCGCCGGCGCTCGTCTGCGTGAAGTAGGTTCGCACCGGCGCCATCCTTCTTGCCCGTGCTCCGGTTCGGGCGCACCATCGGACCGACTCCCCCGTGCGGGTTCGCTCCCGGAAAACCATGCGCGCGATGATCCTCGACGCCCCGCGCACGCCGCTTCGCCTCGCCGATCTTCCGGTGCCCGAAGCCGGGCGCGGGCAGATTCTGATCCGCATCGAAGCGTGCGGTGTCTGCCGCACCGATCTTCACCTGCTCGACGGCGAGCTTTCCGACCCGCGCCTGCCGGTGATTCCCGGCCACGAGATCGTCGGCCGCGTCGCGGCGCTCGGCGAAGGCGTCAGCGGTTTTTCCGTCGGAGAGCGCGTCGGCGTGCCCTGGCTCGGATGGACCTGCGGAAGGTGCACGTACTGCGCGACCGGCCACGAGAACCTGTGCGACAACGCGCGTTTCACCGGCTGCCACCTGCCCGGCGGTTATGCGGAGTACACGGTTGCCGACCAGCGCTTCTGCTTCCCGCTCCCCGGACATCTGTCGGCCACGGCGCTCGCGCCGCTGCTGTGCGCGGGCCTGATCGGCTACCGCGCACTGACGATGACCGGCGATGCGCATCGCATCGGTTTGTACGGATTCGGGGCCGCCGCGCATATCCTCGCGCAAGTGCTCGCGCATCAGCGTCGGCCGTTCTATGCATTCACGCGCGCGGGTGACCATGAGAGCCAGGCTTTCGCCCGCGGGCTCGGCGCCGCGTGGGCGGGCAGCTGCGAAGCGGCGCCGCCCGAACCGCTCGATGCGGCACTGATCTTCGCGCCCGCCGGCGAGCTCGTGCCGATCGCGCTGCGGCACGTCAGGAAAGGCGGCACCGTCGTGTGCGCGGGCATCCACATGAGCGACATCCCGACGTTTGGGTACGAGCTGCTGTGGGGCGAGCGGGTCGTCCGCTCGGTCGCGAATCTCACCCGCGAAGACGGCCGGCGCTTTCTCGAGCTCGCGGCGAAGGTGCCGATCACGACGCACGTCGAGCCCTACCCGCTCGAACGCGCGAACGAGGCGCTGCACGCCCTGCGATACGGGCGGCTGCAGGGCGCGGCCGTGTTGCTTCCGGGCTGAAGTGCCCGCACCCCTCCGGATTGATGCAAAATCAATCACGGTGGGGCGCGGCGCCACGGTGAGGTAGAGAATCATCGGCCAGCGCCGGCCCCTCGCTTCCCGACCCGGTCACCGGACATGCGCCGCCGGCGGAGGGTCGGCCACAAAGGGGTCAGACATGGACATCTCCTTTTATGGTGCTACCCGGGAAGTCACGGGCTCGAGCTTTCTCGTGCGTGCGGCAGGGCGTCGCATCCTCATCGACTGCGGTCTCATCCAGGGCAGCGCCGAGCACGAACAGCACAACCGCTCACCTTTTCCGTTCTCGCCGCAGGACGTGGATGCGGTGGTTCTGACCCACGCCCACCTCGATCACTCCGGACGCCTGCCCCTGCTCGTGAAGCAGGGCTTCGACGGACCGATCTTCACCCACCGTGCCACCGTCGAGCTTTGCGCCATCATGCTCGAGGACGCGGCCTACCTGCAGGCGAAGGACGCCGAGTGGGAGACGCGCAGGCACAAGGGCAAGCATCAGCCCGAGGTCGCGCCGCTCTACGACCAGAACGACGTGCATCGCACCAACAGGCTTTTCGTGCCGCTGGAATACGATGCGCCGACCCCGATCCTCCCCGGCGTCTCGCTGACCCTGCGCGACGCAGGCCACATTCTCGGATCGAGCATCGCGGAGCTGATTCTTCACGAGAACGGCACCTCACGCACCGTCGTGTTCTCCGGTGATCTCGGTCACAGCGGAGCCCCGATCCTGTGCGACCCGACACCCGTGCGGAAGGCCGACCTGGTGGTCATGGAAAGCACCTACGGTGACCGCCTCCACCGCCCATGGGAGGCGACCTGGAAGGAAATGGGGGAGATCATCCGCAGTGCCGACAGCGGCAAGGGCAACATCCTCGTGCCCGCTTTCGCCGTCGGCCGCACGCAGGAGCTGCTTTACGCGCTTCACCGGCATTTCGACGAGTGGAAGCTCGGCAACTGGCAGATCGTTCTCGACAGTCCGATGGCGATCAAGGCGACCGAGGTTTACGCCCGTCACGCCGGCCTTTACGACAGCGCGGCGCGGCAGTGGCAAGCCGCGGGGGCGCAGCCCTTTCTCCTGCCGAATCTCAAGGTGAGCCGCAGGACGGAGGATTCGATGCGGATCAACGAGATCCAGTCGGGCGCGATCATCATCGCCGGCAGCGGCATGTGCACCGGCGGGCGGATCCGCTACCACCTCAAGTACAACGTCTGGCGTGAGAACGCCCACGTCCTGATCGCAGGCTTCCAGGCGGCCGGGACGCTCGGCCGGGCCCTGGTGAACGGTGCGCGCCACATCCGCCTGTGGGGCGAAGAGATCGAGGTGAAAGCCTGCATCCACACCGTCGGCGGCCTGTCCGCCCACGCCGATCAGGATGGCCTCGTCGACTGGTATCGCCGCATCGAAGGGCGACCGCGCGTGGTCCTCGTGCACGGGGAGCCGCAGGCGATGGACAGGCTGCAGGAGCGGCTGCGCAGCGACTTGCACGCCGACGTGACGCAGGCGCAGTTCAAACAGGTGATCGGGCTTTGAGAGCCTCGGTATCGCTGCATTCCGCGCTTGCAGGAATCGTCGCTCGACGGTCGAAGCCATCCGGGCGGACCGCTTTCGAGCCGACGTCGCTCAGGATTTCTGGTAGGTATCCAGATCGATGCCCGACCGCCCCGGGGCGAGGATGTTGTTCGGGTCGAGTGCGCGCTTGATGGCGTGTTCCAGATCCCGTTTGACCGGGCCGTAGCTGCGCGCGACCCGTTCCTGGAATCGGGTGTTGACGCGGTACACGGCGTAGCCTTCCTTCTCGAACTCGTCCAGCAGCTCGTTGAAGCAGGCGTCGGCGCGCTTGGTTTCCTCCGCGTCGCTGCGGTTGTACAGCACGTCGATCACGTGGTGCATGTCGCGCGGCGCAACGATGAACTCGGCCACGTAATCGAGTCCGTACTTGTGCAGGATGCGCTTGGCCAGCGTTGCCTGTTTCTTGCACTCGCTGCCGCGGGCCTCGCTCACCGGTGCGAACCACATGGAACCGCCGCCGCCCCGCCAGTTGTACAAGCCGAACTCCTGCAGGTTGGGCACGCCGGACATCAGTTCTGCACGGTACTTGAAGGGCTGTTTGTGGCCGGCCTCTTCCTGGGTGACGATGCGTCCCTTGCCGAGCTTCTTGAAAGCGTCGCTGACGATCTTCCAGTTCGCATCGACCTGTTCCTGCGTGCCGTACAGCGCGGCGTACAGGTTCCACGCACCCATGCCGGTGTCCTTCTGCATCTGCTTGATGACGCTGTCCGGGGTGTGACCCGGCTCCGTGAGGTAGTTGGACCGGCGCAGATGGGCGCTGCCCGCTTCCCACAGGGTGCTGGCGATCACCACCGAGTTGGGGATGGTGCCGGACATGCGCAGCGGACGCAGGAGATCGACGATCTCGACGATGTCCTCCTCGTTCTCGAAGATTACCTCGAACGGTTTGAAGACCGGCGGCTTGGGCATCAGCCAGAAGCCCATCTTCGTCGTGATGCCGTAGTTGGACTGCGTGAACATGCCATCCAGCGTCGGGCCATAGCCCCACTTGAAGATCTGCCAGGTGTTGCTGCCCTTCACGCCGCCCATGCCGGTGCGATAAACATCGCCGTTGGCGAGCACCACCTCCATGCCGCACTGCATCATGAAATGCTCGCCGTAGGGCGTGTAACCCACGCCCCGATCCATGGTATTGCCCAGCGGGCCGGCAATCGCCGAAGGAGCCGAGAAGGACAGCATCAGCGGCAGATTGTTTTCCTGGATGTAGTCGTACAACTGCTGGAAAGTCACGCCCGGTTCGACCAGGGCGGTGCACATTTCCGGATCGATCTTGATGATCTTGTTCATCTTCTTCAGATCGAGGATGACCTGCCCCCGCTGCACCGGGGCCGCCGAGCCGTAACCGAAGTTGCGTCCGGTGGAGATGGTCCAGATCGGAATCCGGTGCTGATTGCAGATTTTCACGATGCCTTGCACCTGCTCGACCGTGGTCGCGGTCAAGGCAGCCGATGGGGCGTGGGTCGCGTTCTCCACGGACATCATGATCTTGTTGTAGGGAAGCAGCTGCTCGGCCTTGACGAGCACGTTCTCTTCCCCGAGCAGCACGCGAAATTTATTCACTGCTGCGTCGAATTGTTCCTGCGTCACGCCTCGGGGCAGCACGCCGCTTTTCTCTTCCGACATGGATTCGACTCCTCAGGACTCGATCGAAAAGGAAACGAAACTGCCGCTCGCCGGTGCACTCTGCGCGAGGATCGGCTGGACGCCGGTCGGGCGCGAACCCAGCGCGGCCAGCAGGTAGCCGACGCCGGCCGCCCATTGCGCAGTGTGTGCTCCGCGGTGGGCCGGCGCCGCGAGCTGCCGGGACGGTGCGGCGCTGCCCTGACGCTCCTCGTACAGCGTGAAACCGGCGCCGCAGGCATGCAGCTGGCGGCTGAGCTGCCGTGAGCAACCTTCGGCAAGATCGGTATTCAGAACACGATGGCGGGTCGAACCGCCTTCGACGGTGTGTTGCCCCAGCCACTGGACACGAGCGCCCGCGCTGCGTGCCAGATCCAGCAACAGCCCCGCCGAGGCATCGTCCAGCAGGCCGATGAGCCGCATCGGCCCCGCCCGCAGCTGGCGCTCGAAATCCAGCATGAAGTCCAAGTCCCGCTCAAGCTGCCGGACCCGCAAATGCGTGCCCGCCGCCGCTGCGGCACCCTCGAGAAATGCGGATTCAACCGCGCCGCTGCCGACGAGCGCCAGTGTCGGGCGGATGTCGCCATGCGAAGGGGGCACATTTCCCAGTACCGGCACCGCTCGGCTCAACACCAGCCCCGCGGCGCCGCCCAGGACCATGCCTTTGAGAACGAAACGACGATCGACGGCCATGGTGCGTGCCTCAAGGCTTGGCCGCCGGCGGCGGCAGGGACGACAGGTACTCGGCCACTTGGGAGATCGACTCGTCATCGACGTAGGACGCGGGAAAGGCCGGCATCGCATTGAAACCGCTGCGCACGACAGCCCTGATGTACGCCTCCGGCAGCCCGCGCCCTTCCAGAACCGGCCCGACCCCGACCTCCGGCTTGTGGCAATAGCCGCAGAGCTTGTTGTACAGATTCTGGCCGCTACCCCATTGGCTTTCGGCATGAGCGCTGGAAGCCAGCCAGGCCAGCGGCAGCGCCGCCGCCGCAACCAGCACCCGCCTCGCGATTGCACCACGCAAGAACGATGACATGTCGTGCTCCCATCGTTGTTTACCGACCTGTAGGGAAGCTGTCCCGGAGCCTGTCGTTGCGGCCTCCGCCCGACAGGCCGTCAGGCTTCATCAATGATCGCGTCAATCATCGTGCCGTAACGCGCCGATATCCCGGGGTTCAGAACGGATAGCCGCGCGGTTCTGTCTGCACCGTGATCCAGTGATCGGTGGTGAACTCCTCGATCGCCCAGTCCCCGTTGAAGCGACCGACCCCGGAATTCTTCTCGCCCCCGAAAGGCGCGTTCGCCTCGTCATTGACCGGCATATCGTTGACGTGGGTCATGCCCGCGCGAACGCGCTGTGCAAATTGCACGCCGCGCGCGATATCGCGCGTAAAGACCGCACTGGAAAGGCCGTACTCGCTGCTGTTGGCGAGTTCCAGCGCGTGGTCGGCATCGCGGGCCGACTGAATCCCGACCAAGGGGCCGAAAATCTCTTCCCGCGCGATCTCCATCTCCGCGGTGACGTCGCCGAAGACGTGCGGCGGCATGACGTTCCCTTGCGGCTCGCCGCCGACCAGCACTTTCGCGCCTTCTTCCTTGGCCTTGGCGACCTTGTCCTTCAGGCCGGCCAGCTGGCGCTCGTTGATCACCGGTCCGACGATCGTTTCCGGCTTGCCCGGATCGCCGTAGGGCAAGGCCTTGACCCGCTCGACGAAGCGCTTGGTGAACTCTTCCACCAGCGGCGCCTCGACGATGATGCGGTTGATCGCCATGCAGATCTGACCCTGGTGCAGAAACTTGCCGACCACCGCCGCATCGACGGCCGTTTCGACGTCGGCATCGGCCAGCACCACGAACGGACTGTTGCCGCCGAGCTCCAGCGCAACGTGCTTGAGATGCTCGCCGGCGTTCGCGATCCGCCCGATGTTGCGACCGACCGCGGTGGAACCGGTGAACGACACGAAGGACGGAATGGGGTGTTCGACGAAGGCATCGCCGATATCCGAACCGGCACCGACCAGGACGCTGAGCACGCCTGGCGGCAACCCCGCTTCTTCGAAGAGGTGCGCCAACAGCAGCCCCCCGGTCACCGGCGTGTCGCTGGCCGGTTTGACGACGACCGCGTTGCCCAATGCCAGTGCCGGCGCCACCGAACGCGCGCTGAGGTGCAGCGGAAAATTCCATGGACTGATCACGCCCACCACGCCCAGCGGCTGGCGATAGACCCGGCTTTCCTTGCCTGGCACGTCGGACGGCAGAATGCGGCCGTGCGCCCGCCCGGGCAGGCTCGCCGCCTCCTGCGTGATCGCACGTGCCGAACCCCATTCGACCTCCGCCTTGATCCGCGTGCTGCCCGACTCGCGGACCAGCCAGTCGATGATCTCGTCCTTGCGCGCGTCGAAAAGCGCCACGGCCCGCCGCATGACGTCCCCACGCGCGGTCGGACCCATGGCCGCCCATGCGGGCTGGGCAGCACGGGCGCCTTGGTAGGCCTCATCCAGATCCTCGCGGCTGGCCATCGGCACGCTCAACAAGGTGTTTCCGGTGAAGGGGTCGGTAACGTTCAGGGTGCGACCCGACCGGCCTTTGCGCCACTGACCGGCGATCGGCAACAACTCGAGGTTCGGATAGGGGGATGTGCTGCTCATGGTGGTCCTCTCGCTACGTGTTCTGACCCGTGACATGTGACCGGACGAACGCCCGATCCACCGGGGATGACAAGGAATCCTTCCGGCTCGCGCCTTGAATCGGGCACGGCCGCGGCCTCGCGAACAAAACCGCGGGTTGCGTATCCGGTTCAGCGGTGCCTAGGCGCACCCTCAGCCCAGCCTGAGAATCGGCTTGACGGTCGCTCCGGACTTGGAGTCTTCGAAGGCCTGGTTGATTTCATTGAAGTCGTAGAACTTGACCAGCTTGTCGAATGGGAATTTGCCGGCCTTGTAGAACGCGACCAGTTGCGGAATGAATACGCGCGGCACCGAGTCGCCCTCGATCACGCCGATCATGCTCTTGCCTTCCGCCATCAGGTCGTTATGCACATCGATGGTCATTTCCGGGGTTACGCCGACGATTGCCGCCTGGCCCAACGGGCGCAGCGCGTTCAGGCACTGACGGACGACCGGCGGTGCTCCCGTGGTCTCGACGGCATAGTGCGTGCCGCCGTTGGCGCTCGCCTTGATCTCCTTGACCACGTCGACCTTCTTGCCATTCAGCGCATGCGTCGCGCCCAGCTCGCGGGCCAGCTCCAGGCGGTTGTCATGCACATCGACGGCAAGGATCTGCGGGCAGCCGGCGATTTTCGCCGCCATGATCGCGCTGAGCCCCACGGCGCCGCAGCCGTACACGGCGATGGAGGTGCCGAACTCGGGCTTGAGGCGGTTGAGCACCGTGCCAGCCCCGGTCTGGATGCCGCACCCGAGCGGCCCGAGCAGCGCCAGGTCCACGTCCTTGTCGACTTTGACCACGTTGCGCTCGTGGGCGATCGCATACGTGCCGAAGGAGGATTGGCCGAAGAAAGTGTGCACGTCCGATTTGCCCTGGTGCAGACGGCAGGTGTGATCGTCCATGCGTCCGCCGAAATTCAGCTCGTTGAAGGTCGAGCAAACGGTGGGATGTCCCGTGAGGCAGTTTTCGCATTGGCCGCAGTGGGCGAAGGACATCACGACATGGTCGCCGGGCACCAGACGGGTGACGTTCTCGCCGACCTGCTCGATGATGCCGGCGCCCTCATGCCCCAGCACGATCGGATAGGGCGACACGCCGAGGTCGCGCCCCACCGCATCGGTATGACACACGCCCGTGGCGACGATCTTGACCAGCACCTCGTTCGCCTTGGGTCCCGACAGGGACACCGCTTCGACAGAAAAAGGCTGGCCCTGGGCATGAGTGACCGCTGCTTGAATTTCCATGTCTGACTCCATCGTGATCGGCGCGAGCACGCCTCGTCCTGATTCTAGCAGATGGAGCGCTCTGCGGAAATTTCGGACAGTCGGCGAAATGCTTATGCCGTATTTGTAGCGCTGGCGCGGTTCCCGCGCACGATCTGGCCGATTTCGCAGCGCGCCAACGCGACCCGGACGTGGTCCAAGCGGGAAATCGCGCTTTGAGGATCCTCGACATCGCGGGCTTCCACTATTGCAGGGCCATGCGCTCAAACGCCGGTCCACTGGATACACGTCGCGCCGGGTTGACCGACGGTCTCCCCCGCAGCCTCGGGACCGGGCACTGGTAAGATGCGACCCCGCGACAGGCGATCCGGTCGCGCGAACTTCGAATGAGATGGCGCGGCGACGTAACTTTCAGCGAGTGCCACGCCTCGAGCGTGAACTTTCCGATGCCGGCGCGGCGTAGCTTTTTTCCGGCGCAACGAGAAAGTTGCGCCAAAGGGGCAAGTTCCGTCGGGCGCAGAGGCCGGATCGGAAGCGGCTCTCACAGCAGCAGAGTCCTATGAGAATCGATGCAATAGACAAGAATCAGACGGTTGGCGGCGCCGATCAGGCGGGCCACACCCCGATGATGCAGCAGTACCTGCGCATCAAGGCGCAGCACCCCGATACCCTCCTCTTCTACCGGATGGGCGACTTCTACGAGCTGTTCTTCGACGATGCGGAGAAGGCGGCGCGGCTGCTCGACATCACGTTGACGACGCGCGGGCAGTCGGCCGGCAGGCCGATCCGGATGGCGGGTGTGCCGTTCCATGCGGTGGAGCAGTACCTCGCACGGCTCGTGAAGCTCGGCGAATCCGTTGTGATCGCGGAGCAGGTCGGCGACCCAGCGACGACGAAGGGGCCGATGGAGCGCGCGGTGAGCCGCATCGTGACGCCCGGCACGCTGACCGACGCGGCGCTGCTCGACGATCGCGCGGATTCGCTGCTGCTCGCGGCGAACCTGCACCGCGGGGTGCTCGGGCTGGCGTGGCTGAACCTCGCGAACGGCGACTTCCGCATCCTGGAATGTCCGGCGGAATCGCTCCAGGCGCAGTTCGAGCGGCTTCGCCCGGCCGAGGTGCTGGTGCCGGACGGACTTGCGCTGCCGCTCGTCGAGACGCTGTCGCCGGTGTTGCGCCGGCTCGCCGATTGGCAGTTCGATGCGGAAACTGGCGAGCGGCTGCTGACCGCGCACTTCGCGACGCGCGACCTCGCGGGCTTCGGCGTCGAGGGTATGCCCGTTGCGCTCTCCGCCGCCGCCGTGCTGTTCGATTACGCGCGCGCGACGCAGCGCCAGAGCCTCGAACACGTCACCGGCATCAAGGTCGAGCGCGAAGCCGAATTCCTGCGGCTCGACGCCGCAACGCGCCGCAATCTCGAGCTGACCGAGACGCTGCGCGGCGAGGCGTCACCGACGCTGTTGTCGCTGCTGGATTTCTGCGTCACGAGCATGGGCACGCGCTGGCTGCGGCATGCGCTGCATCACCCGCTGCGCGACCGTTCGCTGGCCGGCGCGCGGCATGTCGCCGTCGGCGAGCTGATCGGAGTCGAGGCCGGCGCGCCGGGTTTCGGCGGGGGCACGCGGATTCTCGAAGAGGTGCGCGCGGCGCTGCGCGGCGTCGCCGACGTCGACCGCATCACCGCTCGCATCGCACTGCGCAGCGCCCGTCCGCGGGATCTCGCCGCATTGCGCGACAGTCTCGTGCGCCTCCCCGAGCTGCATTCCGCGCTCGCCCGACCGCAAGGGGCCTTGCTCGCCGAGCTGGCAGCGGCGCTCGACGTGCCGCAGGGCGCGGTCGACCTGCTCGTCCGTGCGGTCGCCCACGAACCCGCGGCGGCGATCCGCGACGGGGGCGTCATTGCGGCGGGCTTCGACGCCGAGCTCGACGAGTTGCGCGGCATCCAGTCGAACTGCGGCGAATTCCTCCTCGCACTCGAAACCCGCGAGCGCGAGCGCAGCGGCATTGCGAACCTGAAGGTCGAGTTCAACAAGGTCCACGGCTTCTACATCGAGGTGAGCCGCGCGAACGCCGAGCGCGTGCCGGACGATTACCGGCGCCGGCAAACGCTGAAGAACGCCGAGCGCTACATCACGCCCGAGCTGAAAGCCTTCGAGGACAAGGCGCTGTCGGCGCAGGAGCGGGCGCTCGCGCGCGAGAAGCTGCTCTACGACGTGCTGCTCGAGGAACTCGCGACGCACATCCCGACGCTGCAGCGGATCGCCCGCGCGCTCGCGTGCCTCGACGGGCTTGGCGCTTTCGGCGAGGCCGCGCTGCGCTTCGGCTACGTTTGCCCGCAGTTCTCCGAGCAGCCGGGAATCGACATCACCGCCGGCCGCCATCCCGTGGTGGAGCGCCAGGTCGAGGACTTCATCGCGAACGACTGCGTGCTCGGGCCGACGCGGCGGATGCTGATGATCACCGGGCCGAACATGGGCGGAAAGTCGACGTTCATGCGTCAGGTCGCGCTGATCGCGCTGCTCGCGCATGTGGGCGCGTTCGTCCCCGCGAAGGCTGCCCGAATCGGCCCGCTCGACGCGATCTACACGCGTATCGGCGCTTCCGACGATCTCGCCTCCGGCCGGTCGACCTTCATGGTCGAGATGACCGAGGCGTCCGCGATCCTGCACGGTGCGACCGAGCAGAGCCTCGTGCTCATGGACGAGATCGGCCGCGGCACATCGACGTTCGACGGGCTTGCGCTCGCGTTTGCGATCGCCCGCCACTTGCTCGACAAGAACCGCTGCCTGACCCTTTTCTCGACGCACTACTTCGAGCTGACCCGCCTCAACACCGATTACCCGGAGTGCGCGAACGTGCATCTCGATGCGGTCGAGCACGGCCATCGCATCGTCTTCCTGCACGCGGTCGAGGAAGGCCCGGCGAGCCAGAGCTACGGGATCGAAGTCGCGGCCCTGGCGGGAATTCCCGGCTCGGTGATCCGTGACGCAAAGCGGCGCCTGCGTGCGCTCGAGAACCGCGAAGTCGGCAACGGCCCGCAACCGGATCTCTTCGCGTCGCTGCCCGAGCCGGAACCCGAAGCGCCGGCGCACCCCGCGCTCATCGTGCTCGGCGAACTCGACCCCGATGCGCTGTCGCCGCGCGAAGCCCTCGAACATCTTTACGCGCTCAAGCGCATGGCCCCATGAGCACCCCGATCGAGATCAGCGAAAGCGCGGGCGTCCGCTACCTTCACTTCGGCTCGGAATGGGTCCAGGGCGCGATGCGCATCCGCCGGCCCCATGCGCTCGAACTCGCCTACACGCGCGAGATGATGAGCGGACTGCTGCTGCGCGACACCGAAAGCTGGCCGCGCAGCGCGCTCGTGATCGGTCTCGGCGCCGCGTCGCTCGTGCGCTTCCTCCACCGGCACTGCCCGCAGACCGCGATCCAGGTCGTCGAGATCGCGCCGGCCGTGGTTGCCGCGGCGCGGCAGTTCTTCCGGCTTCCCGAGGAGGACGCGCGCTTCGCGATCGAGATCGGCGACGGGGCGAAATACGTCGAGGAGTCCGATCGGCAGTTCGACCTCGTGCTGGTCGATGGCTTCGATCGCAACGCCCGGGCGGGCAAGCTCGACACGGCGCCGTTCTACGAGAACGTGCGCGCCCGCCTGTCGGACACCGGCCTGATGTCGGCGAACCTCTTCGGCCGCTCGCGCGGTTTTCGGGCGAGCGTCGAACGCATCCTCACCGCGTTCGATGGCCGCGCCATTGCGTTTCCGTCGTGCGACAGCGGTAACGTCGTCGCGTTTGCCGCAATGGGCGAGCGGATTTCGATTCCGGTGGCGGAGCTGCGCGAAGGGGCGCAGGCGCTGAAGGAGAAGACCGGACTCGACCTCCGCGCGACCGTCACGCGGCTCGAGCAGGCGGGCAGCCTGCCCGGGGGGCAGCTCGTTCTATGAGCGACGCTGTCCGCGAAGGGAGCGCGGCATAAAGTCTTGGCGTCTCTCCGCCGCGACGCGAGGCCGAGGGGCGACGGCTGCAACCGCCCCGGTGCGCCCCCGCCCTTAACGGATGGCCGAAGAATCCAGCCACAAGCAGTTCCCCTTCGTCGCCTTCGCGATGTCGCCGAGCACGCGATCGTGCTCCGCGAGCTCGTCGGCGCTTGGCCGCAGCACCTTCAGCGGCGGCCGTTCGAACAGCGCGCCGCCCGCTTCCGCGCTGCCCGGCGCGGGTTCTTCGAGGGCGATGATCAGGCTCTCCTGCCCGCGCGTCATCGCGAGGTAGACCTCGGCGAGCAGCTCCGCGTCGAGCAGCGCGCCGTGCAGCGTCCGCGACGCGTTGTCGATTTCGTGACGGTCGCACAGCGCGTCGAGTGAAGCCTTCTTGCCCGGGTTCTGCTCCTTCGCCATCTTCAGCGTGTCGACGACGTTGCCGCACAGCCCGTCGAGCGGGGCGCGGCCGAGCAGCGAAAGCTCGTGGTTCAGGAAGCCGACGTCGAAGCTCGCGTTGTGGATGATCAGCTCGGCGTCGCGCACGAAGTCGGCGAAATCGTCGGCGACGTCACGGAACTTCGGTTTGTCGGCGAGGAACTCCTCGGTGATCCCGTGCACCGCGATCGCCTCGGCGTCGATGCCGCGTTCGGGATTGATATAGACGTGGAAATGACGCCCCGTCAGGTTGCGGTTCAGCAATTCGACGCAGCCGATCTCGATGACGCGGTCGCCGTTGCGCCAGTCGAGGCCGGTGGTTTCGGTGTCGAGAACGATCTGTCTCATCTGCTTTCCTCAATGTTGCCGCTGCGCCGGGATCGACTTACCGACGCAGCGCGTGAAGTAGGAACGGCGTGGCGACACGCCTCGTCTTCCGGGCCCGCGTCGCGTCCGATTCGCGCCTGCGTGCCCGACGGACCCAATTCGTGTTCGTATTCATTTTCCGACTGTCGTCAGCCGCGCAGCCTGCGACCGCCCCAGCCGTATCCGCCGCATGTCTGGCTGCGCTTCGAATTCGGTCAGCCTTCGACAGCGGCGCCGCGTTTGCGCACGGCCTCGACGCCCCGCCGCGCGAGTTCGTCGGCTCGCTCGTTTTCGGCGTGACCGGCGTGCCCCTTGACCCAGACCCAATCGACCTTGTGCCGGCTCGCGGCCTCGTCGAGCGCGCGCCACAGGTCCTCGTTTTTCACCGGCGTCTTCGCTGCGGTCTTCCAGCCGCGCGCCTTCCAGCCGTGGATCCACTCGGAAATGCCTTTCTGCACGTACTGGCTGTCGGTATGGACCCGCGCGACGACCGGTCGCTTGAGGAGTTCGAGTGCGCGGATCACCGCGAGCAGCTCCATGCGGTTGTTCGTCGTCTGCGGCTCGCCGCCCCAGATTTCCTTTTCGTGCTCGCCCGCGCGCAGGATGGCACCCCAGCCGCCCGGCCCGGGATTTCCGCTGCACGCACCGTCGGTGAAGATGTCGATCTTTTCCGTCATTTCGTTTTCTGTACTCCGCCCGGCACCTGCCGCCGCCGCTGCGCGACCGGTGAGAGCCGTTTTGCCGTGGCGCGACGATCGCGCCAGTTCGGGGTGATCAGGCGCATTCCCTGCACCCGCTTGATGCCTTGCAGCATGTAGGTGCCGCCGAAGTACGGCCACCAGCGGTCGCCCGCCTTGTCCATGAAGCGCCAACGTTCCAACCATTTTGCCGTCGTCACCGCCGGCGCGTAGCAGCCGAAGCTGCCCGATTGCGTTTCGAAGCCGAGCAGCGCGAGCCAGTCCTTCGTGCGCCGCACCGACAGATACTGACCCCGCCACGGAAACGTTCCGCCGCGGCGCGCGAGAAGGCGGCGCAGCCCCCACAGGCTCAGCGGATTGAAGCCGCTGATGACGACGCTGCCTTCGGGCACCAGCACGCGCTCGACTTCACGCAGCACCTGGTGCGGATTGCGCGAAAACTCGAGCACGTGCGGCAGAAGCACGAGATCGAGGCTCGTGCTCGCAAACGGCAATGCGTCGGCGTTCGCGACGACGGCGACGTCGCCGAACGCCGCACAGCGAAACCGGTACGGCATGCGGTTTCCGTGCAGGAACTCGCATTCCGGCAAGCCGATCTGAACCGCGTTGTAGCCGAAGATGTCGGCTACCATGACGTCGAACTTGGCCTGCTCCCATTGCAACAGGTATTGTCCCTGCGGGGTTTCAAGCCAGTCGGACAGACTGAGGATGGACATGAACGATCAGTACTCGAATTTCCGCGGGTTCGCGATTATCCCTCTTCCCGCATTCCGGGATAACTATCTGTGGCTGCTGCGCCGGGGCGATGACGCGGCCGTCGTCGACCCCGGCGATGCCGCGGTCGTCGAGGACTACCTCGCGCAACATGGCCTCGAACTGCGCGCGATCCTGCTCACGCATCACCACCCGGACCACATCGGCGGCGTCGCCGAACTCGTCGCGCATCGGAACATCCCGGTGTACGGCCCCGCCGCGGCCGGCATTCACGAAACGAACCGCCCCGTCGCCGAAGGTGACGAAGTCGTCCTCGAACAGCTCGGCATCCGCTTTCACGTGCTCGAAGTGCCCGGCCACACCGCGACGCACGTCGCCTACTTCGCGCCCGGCATCCTGTTTCCGGGCGACACGCTGTTCAGCGCCGGCTGCGGCCGGCTCCTCGGCGGCACCGCGGCCCAGCTCCACCACTCCCTCGGTCGCCTCGCGGCGCTTCCCGGAGAGACGGCAGTGTACTGCACCCACGAATACACGCTCGCCAATCTCGCCTTCGCGCACGCCGCCGAACCGGAGAACAGGGAGCGGGACGCCTGGGAAGCCGAATGTCGCGCGCTGCGGGACGCGGGGCGCCCGACGCTGCCGAGCACGATCGAACGCGAAAGGCGCATCAACCCGTTCCTGCGAACGACGGAGACTGCAATCGTCGGAACGGCGGCGGCACATTCGGGCAAGCGGCCGGAGACGAGCGAGGAATGCTTTGCGGCGCTCCGGGCGTGGAAGGACGTGTTTTGAGCTGCTGATCCGCGCTTTCGGCCGCGGAGTTCGAATCGCACAGTTCGTAGCCGAAGCTTGTAGCCGAGACGGCGAGCTGCCGAAGGCTCCCCGGTCCGGTTCGGAACGGCCCGAAGACCCTCAGGGGTTCGCTTCGACTGCCGTTCGCGCGACAGCCACCCGGTTCCGGCCGGTGCGCTTCGCCTCGTAGAGCGACTCGTCGGCCGATTTCAATAAACGGCCGAAACCGCCCTCGTCCCCACGGTCCGCCTGGACCGTCGCCGCGCCCACACTGACCGTCACGACTCGGGCGGCGCTCGAGAATCGATGGGTGATCGCGAGCGACTCGACTGCTTCGCGCATCGACTCGGCGACGATGCGGGCTCCGTCTTCGGCGGTGTCCGGCAGCACGACGACGAACTCCTCGCCTCCATAGCGCGCGACGAAATCGGCCGGGCGACGCGTTGCGCCTTCCATCGCCCGCGCGACCGCCTTGAGACATTCGTCGCCGACCTGGTGGCCGTATGCGTCGTTGAACTGCTTGAAGCAATCGACATCGATGACGAGCAGCGAAATCGGCGACCGGGCGCGCGCCGCCCGCCGCCATTCCCGCAGCAGCGTCGCGTCGAACGCGCGCCGGTTCGCGACTCCGGTCAACCCGTCGACCGAGGACAGGCGGGTCAGCTCGCGGTTGGCGTCGTCGAGCTTGCGCGTCAGCACGAGCAGCGAGCAGCGCATCTGCGCAATCCGCTGCATCGCGCAGATCTTCGCCTTCAGCACGGCGGGGGATACCGGCTTCGCGAGGTAGTCGTCGCCACCGACCGCGATGCCGCGCTCGAGATCGTCGTCGCCGGTCTTCGCGGACAGGAAGATGATCGGCGTCCATTCGCCGTCCTTTTCGAGCTGCCGGATCCGCCGCGCCGCTTCGAAGCCGTCGATGCCGGGCATGATCACGTCGAGCAGCACGAGGTCGGGGCGCACCTTCTTGAACGCCTCGATCCCTGCGCAACCATCACGCGCGTGCACCCATTCGAGCCCCATCTTGTCGAGCAACTGACAGACGACCGTCGCGCTCGTGACGGTGTCTTCGATCAGCAGAACCTTCATCCACGTCCCCGGGTGCAGAAAACGATAGCGCGCCATGCTACCAACTTCATGGTATATGCGGCGAAAAACCACACTGCATGGATGGTTTGAGGCGAAGATTGGCGCAGGAGGCGTGAATGTGGAAATTGCCGTTTGACGCTCCCCGCCCCCTCCCCTAGAGTCCACGTCTTTTCACCTTTCCGGCGCCGGCTTCATGGCGATTCCCTTCGCAAGCACTCTGTGTGCGCTGTTTCTGGTCGTGCTGTGCGGCGGCGCGGTCGCATCGCCCGATTCGACGACACTCGCGCTGACCCAGGAGCTCGAAAAGGCGGATCGGCCGAGTCCAGCAATGGCCGTCCAGACGAAGCTCGCACCGCTCCCCGGCCAGTTCGTCGAGCTCCCCAATGCGACGCCGCGCGTGCTCACGCTCGATCTCACGCGGGACGCGAACGACATCTGGGACCGAATCCGGCGCGGCTTCGGCATGCCGGACCTCGATACGCCGCTGGTCGCCGATCAGCAGCTTTTCTATCTGAACCGGCCGGCGTTCCTGAAAAAGGTTTTCGAGCGCGGCGGGCGCTATCTCTGGCACATCGTCGACGAGCTCGAACGCCGCGGGATGCCGACCGAGCTCGCGCTGCTGCCGATGGTCGAAAGCAGCTACAACCCGATGGCCTATTCCCGCGCGCACGCGTCGGGCCTGTGGCAGTTCATCCCGTCGACCGGCCGCAGCTACAACCTCACGCAGGACAGCTGGGTCGACGAGCGGCGCGACGTGATCGCATCGACCGCAGCTGCGCTCGACTACCTGCAGTCGATCTACGACATGCATGGCGACTGGCATCTCGCGCTCGCGTCGTACAACTGGGGCGAAAACGCAGTCGGTCGCGCGATCCAGCGCAACCTCGATGAAGGTCTGCCCGGGGAATACAGCCAGTTGCGGATGCCCGAGGAGACGCGCAACTACGTCCCGAAGTTGCAGGCGCTGAAGAACATCGTCGCGCAGCCGGAGCTCTTCCACATCGAACTGCCGTACGTCCCGAACAGCCGCCATTTCGTCTCGATCGAGACGCCCGCGGGCATCGATCTCGCGACTGCCGCCCGCATGGCGGATATGCCGCTCGACGAGTTCATCGCGCTGAATCCGAGCTACAAGCGCCCCGCAATCGCCGAAGAGAGCACGCTGATCGTCCCCGTCGACCGCGCGGAGAGGTTCCAGCTGCGCCTGGCCGAGCATCAACAGAACGGAAAGCTGTGGCGAACGCACGAACTTCAACGCGGCGAAACGCTCGCCTCGGTCGCGCAGACCTACGGCTTGTCGCTGACGCAGCTCTACGCGCTGAACGGGTTGAACGCAGGTACTCGTGTCGGTGCCGGCTACGCGCTCCTCGTGCCTGACGGGGTGGACCCGGGTGACGCACTCGACGCGGTGCGCCTGATCCCGCAGCGACCGGAAGGGACCGGCCTCTCCGTGACCGCCCGCGGGCTCGACAAGCCCGTGCTGAAGGTCGACACGAAGACAAAGGGGCGCACGAAGCTCGCGACGGAAACCAGGGGCTCGAAAAAGCCGGCCACGAAAGGCGCCGCGAAAGCGGGAAGCAAGGCAGACCGGAAAGTGGCAGCGGCGTCTTCGTCGAAGAAGAATGCCGCGCCTGCAAAGGCCACGCCCGGGAAGCCCGCCGCGAAAAAGAAGGCCGCCGACCGCAAGCGGTGAGAGATGTTGCCGGCTGAGCGCTGGAATCAACGCTCCCGGCTTATCGGAACATCGGCCCCGGAGCGCTCACCGTGGCCAATGACAGCGGACCACCTGCCCGCCGCCCCGCGGGGTTTCACCCGGATACTGCTTGCGACAGATATCGGTCGCGTACGGACATCGCGGATGGAAATGACAGCCGGCGGGCGGCGCGAGCGGGGACGGCAGGTCGTATCCGACTGACGACTCCGGCCGCCCGTCCGTCTCGGTGTCGATCCGCGGCACCGCATCGAGGAGCGCCCGGGTATAGGGATGCGCCGGTGCGGCGAGCACGCGTTCGACCGGGCCGCGTTCGACGATCCGGCCGAGGTACATCACCGCGACATCGTGCGCGAGCCAGCTGACGACACCGAGGTTGTGCGTGATGAAGAGATACGCGAGACCGAATTCGGCCTGCAGTTCGCGCATCAGGTTGAGGATTTGCGCCTGCACCGACACGTCGAGCGCACTCGTCGGCTCGTCGCAGACGATCAGCCGCGGCGACACGGCGAGCGCGCGCGCGATCGCGATGCGCTGGCGCTGACCGCCCGAGAACTCGTGCGGGTAACGGAACTTCATCGCCGGAACGAGACCGACCCGGGCCAGCAGATTGTCGATGTGGCGTGAGCGGGCTTCGCGCTCGGGTTCGACTCCCAGCGCGAGCATCCCTTCCTCGATGATCTCGCCGACGCGCATGCGCGGGTTGAGGGACGCGAACGGGTCCTGGAACACCATCTGGAACGCGCGGCGCAGCGGGCGCAACGCCGCGCGCGACAGGCCGGCGAGCGGCGTGCCGTCGAGGAAGACCTCCCCGCCGGTCGGTGCGATGAGCTGCAGGATCGCCTTCCCGGCCGTCGTTTTGCCGCAGCCCGATTCGCCGACGAGCGCTAGAGTGCGGCCCGCGGCGAGCGTCAGGCTCACGCCATCGACGGCCTTTACGCGCCCGACTTCGCGCTTGAAGAGGCCCTTGCGGACCGGGAAGTGAACCTTCAGGCCGCGCACGTCGAGCAGCACCTGTTCGGCGTGTCGTCCCGAGACCGCGAACGGCTCGGCTGCGAGCCCCGCCGAGGGCAGATTCCTGCGGCCTTCGGCATAGAGATGGCAGCGCACCGCTTGATCGTCGATGTGCTCCCAGCCGGGAGATTCCCGCCGGCAAAGGTCGAATGCATCCGGGCAGCGGTCGGCGAAGCGGCAGCCGACAAATTCGCGGTCGAGTGCCGGCACGTTTCCGCCGAGCGCCATCAGCGGACGGCCGCGCTGCGCGTCGGTCGGCAGCGCGGCGAAGAGCTTGCGCGAATACGGATGCAGTGGGTGGCGGAAGAAATCGGTGCGTGCGGCGGTTTCGACCAGCTCGCCGGCGTACATCACTCCGACCCGATGCGCCATCCGCGCGACGACGCCGAGGTCGTGCGTGATCAGCAGCATGCCCATTCCGCGCTCGGCCTGCAGTCGTGCGAGGAGGTCGAGCACTTGCGCTTGGATCGTCACGTCGAGCGCCGTGGTCGGTTCGTCGGCGATCAGAAGTTCGGGGTCGCCGGCGAGCGCGATCGCGATCATCACGCGCTGCTTCATGCCGCCCGAGAACTGGAACGGATAGTCGTCGAGGCGTCGTTCGGCATCGGGAATGCCGACCGCCTCGAGCAGGCGGCGGGCTTCCGCGCGTGCCTGCACGCCCCCGAGCCCGCGATGTCGCGCGAGCACTTCGCCGATCTGGTTCATCACCGTCATGACCGGATTGAGGCTCGTCGACGGCTCCTGAAAGATCATCGCGATCTGTCCGCCGCGCACCTCCCGCATCCCCGCTTCGGTCTCCGCGAGCAGATCGCGCCCGGCAAAGCGCACCGCGCCCGTCTCGATCCGCCCGCCGTCGGGCAGCAGGCGCACCAGCGCGAGGGCGGTCATCGACTTGCCGCAGCCGGACTCCCCGAGCAGCGCGAAGGTTTCACCGCGGGCGATCGAGAATCCGATGCCGTCCACCGGCCGCAGCATCGTTTCCCCGCGGCCGATGGCAACGCGCAGGCCGCTCGCCTCCAGCAGCGGCTCGTGCGCCCGGGGCGGCACGCCGATCGGGCTGGCGGTTTTCTCGATTGTTTCGGTCATCGGGTTCGGGTCGGACGGGAGATGGAAAAAGGGCCGCTTTCGCGGCCCCCTTTGTTCGGGATCGTCCGTTCAGTGATGGTGTCCGCCCGCCCCATGCACGTGCCCGTGCGACAACTCCTCGGCGGTCGCCGGGCGCACCTCGGCGACGGTGACGTCGAACACGAGCGCGGTGCCCGCCAGCGGGTGATTGCCGTCGACGACGACCTTGCCCTCGGCGATGTCGGTGATGCGGTAGATCATTTCCTCTTCACCGTCGTCACCGACGCGCTCGAAGGACATGCCGACCTCGATGTTCTCGGGGAACTGGCTGACCTCCTCGACCAGCACGAGCTCTTCGTCGTAGTCGCCGAAAGCGTCTTCGGGTTGCAGCTTGACCTTCAGCTGGTCGCCGACCTTCTTGCCATGCAACGCCTCTTCCAGCGCGGGGAAGATGCCGTCGTATCCGCCGTGGAGGTAGACGAGCGGCTGCTGGCCGTCGTCGATCATGTTGCCGTCCGGATCGACGACGGTGTAGTTAAGCGTTACCACGCTGTTCTTGACGATTTCCATTGAGACTCTCTTTTTGCAGTTTCCTGACCAGTTCGAAGACCCCCGCCGCGTGGCCGCGGGGAGCTACGTTGTGGAACGTGTGGCGGATGATTCCGTCCTTGTCGATGACGAAGGTCGTCCGCGCCACGCCCATCTTTCTTACACCATCGACTTCCCGTGGCTGCCACACATGGTAGAGACGGCAAACCTCCGTCTCGACGTCCGACAGCAGGCGCACGGACAGTCCATGCTCATCGCGAAATTCGGCGTGGGTCAGGCAATCATCGGGACTGACGCCGACCACGACACAGTCGTGGCGGGCGAAGTCGTCTTCGTGATCGCTGAAGTCGGCCGCCTGAAGCGTGCATCCCGGCGTGTTGTCGCGCGGATAGAAATAAAGGACCACATGGTGCCTCCCGCGTTCCGCAGCGAGGTCGAAAGCTTCCATGTCGGCATCCGGCAACGAGAACGAGGGCGCGCTATCACCTATCTGCAACATGTGATCTCCCTGAGCTGCGGACGATTCTAGCGGAGACCCGGGCCGAACTCTACCGGTTATCGGACGGGAATCGGCGCCACGGAAACCGTCCGCTACTGCGGCGCTTGCGTCGATATCACTGCCTTAAGGCATAGACCAGCAGGGGGCCGGGCTCAAGGCGAAGTAGGTCGTGCGCTCGCGAGGGTATGTGGCGTCACGCATCCGGTGCCGCGCGATCTCCAGGCCCCAGCAAGTATTTCTTGCAGCGGGACGATAACTGTTCAAAAATACAGTCAACCTGGAGACGCCGATGAGCACCCGTGACCACAGCCTCACCCCTCGTCAAACCGAGATCCTGGACTTCATCCGCCAGACCGTGGAGACCGAAGGGCGACCTCCCACCCGCGCCGAAGTGTGCACCGCGTTCGGTTTCCGTTCGCCGAACGCTGCCGAAAGCCA
Organism: Aromatoleum sp.; assembly: GCF_032027225.1. Classification (GTDB taxonomy): domain Bacteria; phylum Pseudomonadota; class Gammaproteobacteria; order Burkholderiales; family Rhodocyclaceae; genus Aromatoleum. Next base: position 25,813 of record NZ_JAVSMM010000028.1, read on the forward strand.
TCTGCGTGCGCTCGCCGCCAAAGGCGCGATCCTGCTCGAGGAAGGCCGTGCGCGCGGCATTCGCCTGGTCGAGGGCCTCGGATTGCCGCTGATCGGCCGCGTCGCCGCGGGAAGCCCGATCCTCGCGGTCGAGCATGTCGAGGCCCGGCACCAGATCGATCCCGCGCTGTTCTCGCCACGAGCCGACTACCTCCTGCGGGTGCGCGGCTTGAGCATGCGCGACGCCGGCATCCTCGACGGCGACCTGCTCGCCGTGCATCGCAGTCCCGAAGCGCGCCCCGGCCAGATCGTCGTCGCCCGCGTCGAGGACGAAGTCACCGTGAAAACCTTTACCCGCAAAGGGCCGATCGTCAGCCTGCTGCCGGCGAACCCCGATTTCGAGCCGATCGTCGTCGATACCCGCAATCAGCCGCTCGTGATCGAAGGCGTCGCGGTCGGGCTCGTGCGCAATGGCTCGCTGTGACGATTCCCCGCGACGAATCCCGCACTGAATCCTTTTGCACGACAAGCGTCGATGTCCGCCTCCGCTCTCGCTACTCTCGCTGCACTGCCGCCCGGCCTCGTCTGGCAGGCCGACCGGCTCGCGCGCCCGGCCGAAGCGGGAATGCCGACCGGTTTTGCGGCGCTCGATGCGCAGCTGCCCGGCGGGGGCTGGCCACGCGGAGCCTTGATCGAACTGCTCGGTGACGCTCCCGGCATCGGCGAACTCGGTCTGCTGCTGCCGATGCTGCGGGCGGCTACGGCGGCGGCCGAACGCTGGATCGCATGGATCGCGCCCCCGCATCTGCCGTACGCGCCGGCGCTCGCCGCGGCCGGCATCCCGCTCGAACGACTGCTGCTGCTGACGCCCGACGATCACGCCGAAACCCTGTGGGCGATCCGCCAGGCGCTCGCCTCGGGGGGTTGCGAGGTCGTGCTGGCCTGGCTCGCGCGGGCGGATACGGCCGCACTGCGCCGTCTGCAACTCGCGGCCGAAGAGAGCGCGACACCGCTGTTCCTGTTCCGCCCGGCGGCGGCGGCCATCCAGTCGTCGCCGGCGAGCTTGCGTTTACGACTGGTCCCCACGACCGATGCGCTGACGCTCGATATCCTGAAACGGCGCGGCCCGGCGCTTGCCGCCCCGATCCGGCTGACGATCCCGGATCGCCCGACACCTCCGAGCCGCGCGCTCGATCCGACTCACGATGCTCTGGTTTGCGCTGACCCTCCCCGATTTGCCGTTGCAGGTATTCACGCGAGGCGTGGATGATCCGGGCACGCTGGCGGTGGTCGAGCATCATCCCCGCGCCCGCATCGTGGCTGCGACGGCTGAAGCGCTCGTCCGCGGCGTCGAACCCGGTCGCAGCGTGGCCGGTGCACTGGCAGTAGCGCCGCAACTGCAGTTGCGGGACCGCGATTTCGTGCTCGAGGCGGCGACCCTCGACGAGTGCGCGACGTGGGCCGGGCAATTCACGCCTTGCGTGAGCCTTGATCCGCCGGACACGATCCTGCTCGAAACGAGCGCGAGCCTGCGTCTCTTCGGTGGTCTCGACGCGCTCGCCCGACGCATCGCCGAAGCGCTGATTCCGCTCGGCCTGGATGCGAGCATCGCCGCCGCACCCACACCGCTCGCGGCCCGCTGGCTCGCGCGGACCTCTGCCGGAAAACTGATGCGCGCATCGAAAGGATGGGCGCGCAGTCTCGACGCGCTGCCGGTCGATCTCCTTGCCGATGGCGGGACGGTGTCGACGCCGACGCTCGAACTGCTGCGCGACATCGGGGTGCGCCGAATCGGGGATGTCGTCCGTTTGCCGCGCGATGGCCTCGCGCGACGACAGGCCACCGCAGTGATCGACACCCTGGCGCGAGCACGCGGAGAACAGCCCGACCCGCGCCCCTGGTTCATCCCCGCGGAACGTTTCGAGTCGCGGATCGTGCTGCCCGCGAGTGTCGAGCGCACGGAACCGCTGCTTTTCGCCGCGGGCCGGCTGTTCTCGGGCTTGACTGCGTGGCTTGCCGCACGCCACGCCGCGCTCGACCGCTGCCGCCTGTACCTCGAACACGAGGACGTGCCGGAGACCCTGCTCGAGATCGTCACCGGGCGCCCCGGACGCGACGAGGCACGCCTCGCCCTGCTCGCGCGCGAGCATCTCGCTGCGCTGACGCTGCCCGCGCCGGTCGAGGCGCTGCGCCTGTCCGCGGAGGCCCCCGCGACGCTCCCCGCCCGCACGCCGGATCTGTTCGGCGACCCCGAAACCGCGCGCGACAGCGCGACGCTGCTGCTCGACCGCCTGCGGGCGCGACTCGGCCCGGACGCGGTGCGCACCGTGCTTCCGGTCGCCGAGCATCGACCGGAACGGGCATGGCGCCCGGCCGAACCCGGCTCGCGCCCTGCCCGCGGCGCCTCCGGCTCCGGCCCCCGCCCGCTATGGCTGATGGACGAACCCCGGGCACTCGGCTCGATGCGCGCCTTCACGCTGCTGAGCGGACCGGAACGCATCGAATCGGGCTGGTGGGACGGCGACGACGTGCGCCGCGACTATTACGTCGCGCGCGCGCCGGATGCCGTGCTGTGCTGGGTGTTCGAGCGCCTCGATCCTCCCGGCGGGTGGTATGTGCATGGTTTTTTTGGCTAAACTCCGCGTTCCCCGGGCGGCCGAAACCTCCCGGTCGACGTCCCTTCCCTCCCCCAGCCTCCTGTCCCCGTGAGCCCCCCCGACTCTCCGCTCGTCATCGCCCGTCGCCTGGTTCATCACGCCTGGCCGGTGCTCGTCGCGCAATTGCTGTCGATGAGCATGATGATCGCCGACACCATCATTGCCGGCCGCTACGGCACGCTCGATCTCGCTGCGGTCGCCGTCGGCAACGGCATCTATGTGTCCGTCGTGATGCTGCTGGTCGGCGTGTTGCAGGCGGTCGCCCCGACGGTCGCGCATCATTTCGGCGCCGGCCATCACGATGCGATCGGGCCTGCACTGCAGCAAGGCTTCTGGCTCGCGTTGATGCTCGCGTTGCCGGGTATCGCGCTGCTCGCGTTTCCCGACTTCCTGCTCGCGCTCAGCAGCGTGCCCGACGATGTCGGGGCGAAGACGCGCGGCTATCTGCTCGCGACCGCGACCGGCCTGCCGGCGGTGCTGCTGTACCGGACTTTCTACGCGTTCAACAACGCGCTCGGGCGCCCGCGGGCGCTGATGGTGATCAGCTTCGTCACGACGACGATCCACATCCCGCTGTCGTGGGCGCTCGTCAACGGACACCTCGGGCCCGCGCCGCTCGGCGTGATCGGCTGCGGCGTCTCCACGGCCGTCATCAACTGGATCGCGCTGGGCTGCGGCACGCTCTACCTCGCCCGCAACCCCGCGTATCGCCGCTATCGCCTGTTCACGCATTGGCAATTCCCGCACCGGAAAGAGCTTTTCTCGCTGCTCAAGCTCGGCGTGCCGATGGGGCTGTCGACCTTCATCGAAGTCTCGTCCTTCACGCTGATCGCGCTGTTCGCCGCCCGCCTCGGCGCCGAATCGGTCGCCGGCCATCGCGTGGTCGCGAACCTCGCGGCGCTCGTCTACATGCTGCCGCTCGCGATGTCGATCGCGATCCTCGTGCTCGTCGGCCACGCGGCCGGCGCACGGGACTGGCGCCGCGCGCAGGCGACGGTGCGCGTCGGAATGATCTTGACCACCACTGTCGTCTCGCTCGTCGGTGCGACGCTGTGGCTCGCGCGCGAACCCATCGTCGGCCTCTTCTCGGAGGACGTCGCGGTCCGTGCGGTCGCGCTCGGACTGATCCTCTACATCTGCGTCTATCAGATCTTCGACGCGATCCAGACCGTCGCCGCGCATGCGCTGCGCGGCTACAAGGTCACGTTCCTGCCGATGCTGCTGCACGCGCTGTGCTTCTGGGGAATCGGCCTCGGCGGCGGCTACTGGATGGCCTTCCACGCCGGCTCGCGCGCGGCAGCGCCGACCGTCGCCGGGTTCTGGGAAGCCGGCGTGGCGTCGACGATCGCCGCTTCGCTGCTGTTCGGTTACCTGTTGCTACTCGTGATACGGCGTCAACGCGAGGCCGCGTCCGTCGTGCTGTAGCCCCGGCTCGTTCCGGCCCCCGAAGGCCGCGGCCGAGCTTGCGCCCAGGTGCGCACCGCGAGTCCCATTAGGGACAGCTCGAGAAACGGGCATGCCGAGAAGCCCACGCGGGCGCCGGGTCTTTCAGGCTCCGAGCCAGCCTTTTTGCAGCGCCCGCGCCGCAGCCGACCGTTTCGTGCTCACCGCGAGCTTGACGGTGTCCGCCGGCGCCGCTGCGAGTTCGACGTCGAACCGCATCAGCTCGTCGCGGCGAAACGCGTGGACCTCGATCCGGTCACCCGCCTTTCTGCGCGCGAGCTGCGCATCGATCGACGCCGCCGTGACCTTGAGGCCGTCGAACGCGAGGATCACGTCGCCGGCCGACAACCCGGCAGTTTGCGCGGGCCCGCCGTCGAACACGCTCGCGATCTTCACGTCGCCGCCCCCGGGCGCCAGCTTCACGCCCAGCACCGGACCCTTGACGATCGCCTCGGCGCGGTACTCGATGCCGAACGGCTTCAGCAGATCGGCGAGCCGCAGGTCGTCGGTGCCCTCGACCGCGCTCCGCAGCCAGCGCGCGAGCCGGTGCCCCGTCCCTTTCCGTGCACCTTCGCCGACCTCCTCGACGACCGCGAACAGGCCGTCCTCCTCGACACCGCGTCCGGTCTGTCCGTGCCGCTGCCACAACAGCCGCATCACGTCGTCGAGGCTCGCGGCGCCACGGCTCGCAGCGCGCAGTTGCAAGTCGAGCGCGAGCGCGATCAGCGAGCCCTTCGCGTAATAGCTGACGATCGCGTTCGGCGCGTTCTCGTCCTGGCGGTAATACTTGATCCATGCGTCGAACGAGGAGTCGGCGACGCTCTGCTTCAGCCGCCCGCTCCCGCGCAGCACGCCGGAGACCGCCTTGCCGAGCAGCCCGAGGTAATCCTCGATCGTGATCACGCCCGAGCGCACGAGTGCGAGGTCGTCGTAGTACGACGTGAAACCTTCGAAAGCCCACAAGAGCCGCGTGTAGTTCTCGTTCGAGAAGTCGTATGGCGCGAAGGCCGCAGGCTTGATGCGCTTGACGTTCCAGGTGTGGAAATACTCGTGGCTGCACAAGCCGAGGAAGGTCCGGTAAGCGTCGGTCGGATCCGTCATGCCGACGTGCGGCAGGTCGCCGCGGCTCGCCAGGAGCGCGGTGGACGCGCGATGCTCGAGTCCGCCGTAGCCGTCGCCGACGATCATCGCGAGGAACAGGTATCGCTCGACCGGCGCCGGCGTGCCGAAGAGCCGGATCTGCCAGTCGCAGATCCGCGCGAGGTCCGCGCACAGCCGCTCGATGTCGCAGTCGTGACGACCGGTGAGCGCGATCTCGTGCGGGACGCCGGCAGCGTCGAACACCGCGTGCGTGAAGCATCCCATTTCAACCGGATGATCGACGAGCTCGTCGTAGTTCGCCGCGCGGTGGAGCCCGAACGCCAACGGAGCAGCGGCGCCGGCTTCGCCCGTCGCCGAGGGCAGCGTCGTCGCGACTTTCCACTCGCGCATCGCGGCGCCTTCCGGCGGACGGATGTCGACCAAGCAGGTGCGGTCGGTCTTGCCCTCGACCGCAAGGAACACGCTCGTGCCGTTGAAAAACCCGTGCGTCGTATCCAGATGCGCCGCGCGCACCGACAGGTCCCACGCATACACCTCGTAGCGCAGCGTCAGCGGACTCCCCGCGGGAAGCCTTGCCGCCTGCCAGGTGTGCTTGTCGAGTTTCGCGACCTTTACCGGCTCCCCCCGGGAGTCCGCGCGCAGCGTGACGATGTTGCGTGCGAACTCGCGGATCATGTAGCTCCCCGGAATCCATGCCGGCAGGCGGAAGATTTGCCCGGCGGGATCGGGATCGGCGACCTCGCACGTCACTTCGAAAAGATGCGCTTCGGGCCGGGCGGGGACGATCGTGTAGCGGATAGGCGGGAAATCGGTCATCGACGAATGGCGGCGGGTTGGAGGGACCTGCGATTCTAGCCCCCGCGGCACTGTTGCGCCGATGCCTCTTTTTTGTGCAGATGCAACATGTCCTTTCGGCTCAAGCCTCTGCGACGCATCCCCACAAGTTGTCCACAGCCCTGCCCACGGCGCGTGGGGATAAGGCGGACGCGCCTGGGCCGGGGTGAGTGAAAAGAAAATGGCGGTGCGGGGGCGGGTCAGCGCACCACTTGCCGCGCGAAAAACTGGTCCAGCCGGTTCGCGAAGACTTGCCGGTCCGAGTGGCTCAGCGCCGCCGGGCCTCCCGTCTGCACGCCGCTCGCCCGCAAGGTGTCGTTGAAGTCACGCAGGTTCAGCAACTCGCGGATGTTCTCGGTCGAGTAGAAGTCGCCGCGCGGATTGAGTGCGTGGGCGCCGCATCCGATCACTTCGGCGGCGAGGGGGATGTCGGCGGTCACGACGAGGTCGCCCGCGGCGAGGCGCCGGACGATCTCGTTGTCCGCGACGTCGAAGCCGGGCGGCACCTGCAGCGCCTTGATCCACTGCGAGCGCGGCGGAAACAGCGGCTGGTTCGCGACGAGCGTCAGCATGACGCCGAGCCGCTCGGCCGCGCGATAGAGAATCTCCTTAATCACCTTCGGGCAGGCGTCGGCGTCGACCCAGATCTGCATCGTTCAAGTCTCCCTGACATTTCTTGGGGTTATCCCCGGTGGGCGGGGAGGAAGGCGGCGTGCCGGCCGGTTGCGATATCCCTAGATAGCAAGAAGGTCTCTGTGCGGCAAGAAGCAATCGGAGTCCTCGCGGCGTCGAGCGGCGGACACGCAGCCGGGACTACGAGCGGCCATCGAATCGCTATACTGTACATATGTATAGTTTTTCACGTTTTCCCCCCTCCGCGTCCGGCTATGCCGAACTCCACTGCCTGACGAACTTCAGCTTCCAGCGCGGGGCTTCGCATCCGGAAGAACTGGTTATCCGGGCGGCTGAGCTCGGGTACGACGCGATTGCGATCACCGACGAATGCTCGTTCGCAGGGGTCGTGCGTGCGCACCAGGAAATCCGTCGGCTTTCGCTGCCTTTGAAACTGATCATCGGCAGCGAGATCCGGCTCGCCGATGGCCCGCGGGTGGCATTGCTCGCGACCGATCGCGACGCTTACGGACGACTCGCGCGACTCATCAGCGTCGGCCGGCGCGCCGCCGAAAAAGGCGAGTACCGTCTGACCCGGGCCGATCTCGATCGAGGCGTGCCCGGCTGCCTCGCTCTGCTGGTGCCGCCCGACGACGGTCCGCTCGACGCCGCCGCCCTGGTCGCCGATGCGCGCTGGCTCGGCGAACGTTTTCCGGATCGGGCCTGGCTTGCGGTGGCGCTCGCCTGCGGCCCGAACGATGCCGCGCGGCTCGCGCAGTTGCAGTCGATCGCCGTCGAAGCCGGACTGCAACCAGTGGCGGCCACCGGCGTGCTGATGCACGATGTGGCTCGGCGCCCGCTCGCCGACGTCCTCACCGCCACCCGGCTGCATCTGACAGTGGCCGAATCGGGCCGCGCGCTCGCGCCGAATTCGGAACGCTGCCTGCACGCACGAGAGGCGCTCGCGGCGCGTTATCCGCCTGCGTTGCTCGCCGAAACGCTCGTCATTGCGGCGCAATGTTGCTTCCAACTCGACGAATTGCGCTACGAATACCCGGCCGAACTCGTGCCCGACGGAGAAACCCCGGCGACCTGGCTGCGTCGGCTGGTCGAAGACGGCCTGCGTTGGCGTTACGGACAGGCGCAAGGGGATCCCGCGACGCCTCGGGTCCGGACGCAGGTCGAACACGAACTCGCGCTGATCGCCGAACTCGGCTTCGAAGCCTATTTCCTGACCGTCCACGACATCGTCCGCTTCGCCCGCAGCCAGGGCATCCTGTGCCAAGGGCGCGGCTCGGCGGCGAACTCGATCGTGTGCTGGGCGCTCGGCATCACCGAAGTCGATCCCGAACTCGGAATCATGCTCGTCGAGCGCTTCATCTCGAAGGAGCGCAACGAGCCGCCGGACATCGACGTCGATTTCGAGCACGAGCGGCGCGAGGAAGTCATCCAGTACGTGTATCGGAAATACGGGCGGGAACGTGCGGCGCTTGCCGCGACGGTGATCCGCTACCGCGCCCGCAGCGCGCTGCGCGACGTCGGCCGCGCGCTCGGCTTTCCGCCCGGGCAGATCGAACGGCTCACCCGCGATCATTTCTGGTTCGACGGTCGCCACATCCTGCCCGACCGCCTGCGCGAGGCGGGACTCGATCCGGCCAGCCCGACGGTGCAGCGCCTCGCCGCGCTCACCGAAGAGCTGGTCGGCTTTCCGCGCCACCTGTCGCAGCACGTCGGTGGTTTCGTCATCGCCCGCGGTCGGCTCGACGAGCTCGTCCCGGTCGAGAACGCAGCGATGCCCGAGCGCACCGTGATCCAGTGGGACAAGGACGACCTCGACACGCTCGGGCTGCTGAAGATCGACGTGCTCGCGCTCGGCATGCTGTCCGCGCTGCGCCGCAGCCTCGCGATGGTGTCCGCGTGGCGTGGCCGGCCTCTCACGCTCGCCGACATCCCGCGCGAAGACGCCAGGGTCTACAGGATGCTGTCGAACGCCGATTCGGTCGGCGTCTTCCAGATCGAATCGCGCGCGCAGATGACGATGCTGCCGCGTCTCAAGCCGGCCCGTTTCTACGATCTGGTCGTGCAGGTCGCGATCGTCCGTCCGGGGCCGATCCAGGGCGGGATGGTCCATCCCTACCTCGAAGCCCGTGCACGGATTGCACGCAAGGAGCAGATCGAGTATCCGCAGCCGGAGTTCCGGAGGGCGGCTCCCGGTGCGATCGATGCCGTTGATGTTGCTGATGTTGCTGATGCCAGCGATGACACTCGCGTCTCCAATTCCGCTCGTGCCTCCGAGGCTGTCGGAGCCACCGTCGAGCTGGCCGAAATATCTGGCGTCGCAGATAAGGCGGCGGGTGTCGCTACTGCTCCGACGGTCGTTGAAGCGGGTGCGGCCGTTGCGACCACTGCTGTCCCAAGGGACCTACCGGAAGCCGAGAACCGTAGTCGCAGCCACAAAGGCGACGGTTCGCCCCGCGCTCCGGTCGTCGCGGCCGCCTCGGCTCCGGCAGCATCGGATGCCGGGGACGAGTCTGCGAAGAAGTCCGACGCCGCGGGCGTGCGCCAAGTGCTCGAACGCACGCTCGGCGTACCGATCTTCCAGGAGCAGGTCATGCAACTCGCCGTCGTTGCCGCCGGTTTCAGTCCCGGCGAGGCAGACCAGTTGCGCCGGGCGATGGGCGCATTCCGGCGTCACGGCGAACTCGAGCGCTACCGCGCGCAGTTGCTGACGGGCATGACCGCTCGCGGTTATCGCGCCGAATTTGCCGAGCAGTTGTGCAACCAGATCGAAGGCTTCGGCAGTTACGGCTTTCCGGAATCGCACGCGGCGAGCTTCGCGCTGCTCGTGTATTTCTCGGCCTGGCTGAAATGCTTCGAACCGGCGGCCTTCCTGTGCGGCCTGCTCAACAGCCAGCCGATGGGCTTCTACTCGCCGTCCCCGTTGATCCAGGATGCGCGGCGTCATGCGGTCACGATCCGTGCGGCAGACGTCACGGCGAGCGAATGGGACTGCACGCTGGAAGGGGTCCGCGACCTGGAAGTGGACTGCACGGGGGAAACTGACTGCATGCGGAAAACGGACTCCATCCTGGAAACGGATCTCAGTCGGGAAACGGGCTGCATTCGGAAGGCGGACTGCAGCTTGAGAACGGACGGGGCTTTGGAAACGGAAGGCACTTCGGAAGCGGACCACTCGACGGATACTCCGCTGGACGCGAATCTTCCCCGGTCGGTGCGGGTCTGCGGCAACGCATCCCATGGCAACGGCGATAAGCCCGGGAGTACGGCCTTGTCGAATCCGAGCGCGAGACTGGGGTTGCGCATGGTCAAGGGCTTCAACCGTGAAGCGGCGGAGCGCATCGTTGCGGCACGTGCCGAAAGACCGTTTGTCAGCGTCGACGACCTCGCGCGCCGGGCCGGTCTCGACGCTGCCGAGTTGAAACTGCTCGCGAACGCCGGCGCTCTCGAACGCATCGCGGGGCATCGCCGCCAGGCGTTGTGGCAGGCGGCCGGAGGCCAGCCAGCCCATGGCGTGCTTCGGGAGGCGCCGATCGCCGAAACCGCGGCGAAGCTGGAAGCGCCGACGGAAGCGCAGGAACTGCTCGCCGACTACGCCAAGCTCGGTTTCACGCTCGGGCGCCATCCGCTCGCGCTGCTGCGCGCGAGGCTGGCGGCAATGCGTTTTGTGACGGCAGCGGAGGTCGCAGCATGTGCGGATCGCCAGCTCGCCCGGATCGCCGGCATCGTCACCTGCCGGCAACGACCGGGTACGGCGAAAGGCACGATGTTCGTGACGGTCGAGGACGAAACGGGCCTCGCGAACGTGATCGTCCGCCCCGAGCTCATCGAGCGCCAACGCCGGGAAGTGCTCGGCGCCCGCCTGCTGGGTGTGTTCGGGCAGATCAGCCGGCAGGGAAAGGTCGTGCATCTGCTGGCAAACCGGGTCGTCGACCATTCCGAACTGCTCGGCACGCTCGATGCGCGGAGCAGGAATTTCCACTAGGGATTCTTGCTGCAGATTCCCGGGGATCGCAAAAAGAGGTAATCGGGCGGCCATCCCCTGCCCCCTTCAAAGAACCGTTCCGCTGCGCCCCGGGCAGTCGACTCTTCCGCAGCTTCTTCCAATCCACAGCCGCGGGACCACCGGCCGAACGAGAATTCTCCTACTGCATCTCCTCACCAATCCCTGTCGAAAGCACCTCTGCCGCCGGCGCCGCAGCCACCCGGTTTCGTCCCGCCCTTTTCGCGCGATACAGCGCGGCGTCGGCAAGAGCCAGCAAGCGATCGAGCGTCGCCTCCCCACCGAGTTGAGCGATACCGAGACTCGCGGTGAGCGTGAATGGGCGCCCCTTCTCGTCCTGCAAAACCGTCTCCGCAATGCGCTTTCGCAGCCGCCGGCCCAATTTCCGCGCACCGTCGAGATCCGTGCCGGGAAGGACGATCACGAACTCCTCGCCGCCATACCGCCCGACGATATCGATCTCGCGCACGCAGTCTTCGCAGATCGTCGCCACGGCGCAAATCGCTCGGTCTCCGACCGCATGCCCGTATTCGTCATTCACTCTCTTGAAATGATCGATATCGAGCATGATCAGCGCGAGGGGTAGGCCAAAGCGGTGCGCGCGTCCCCATTCGTGCCGGGCCCGTTCCATCAGGTGCCGCCGGTTGCTGACTCCGGTAAGCGGATCCAGTCGCGCGAGCTGATGCAGGCCTTCCTCCCTGCGCTTGTGCTCGGTCACGTCCTCGCAAACGGCGATGAAACGCGAAATCTGCAAAGACGCGTCGCGCAGTGGCGAGACCGAGACCTTTTCCCAGCACTCGCTCCCGTTCTTGTGCCGACCGAGAATTTCGCCGCGCCACACGTCTCCCGCGACGATCGTTTGCCATAGATCGCGGAAAACCTTGCCACAAGCCCGACGCGCGCCGAGAAGTCGGGGGCTGCGCCCGACCACCTCGACGCGCTCGTACCCCACATTCGCGAGAAATGCGTCGTTCACGTATTCGATCCGCCCGTTGCGGTCGGCGATCAGCATCGCAACGGGCGCCTGATCAATCGCGGCTTTGTACGCCTGCGCCAGCGGGTCGTCGTTCGGAACTGCGCGTACAAAGCCCGACGGTGTGCGAGTCGGCAACGGAGGCTCGGCACGCACGAGCGCGCTTCGCGACAGCGACCCCGCGGCGGCTCCATTTACGTCCCTACTGGCCGGCGTGACGGTCGCAAGTTCTTCCCGATCCCCGAAGCCAGTTTCCGATATCGCGTTCGTCCCCATAGCCGCCGCTGTCTCCGGGTTGCGCAGCAAGGGCCAGACCGCCCAGACGATCACCGTCGTCAGCACGCCCATCAACGACGCGAGAAGGATCAGCAGTCTTCCACCTTCCGCAC
>NZ_JAVSMM010000029.1:0-35868 GCF_032027225.1 Aromatoleum sp.
TTCGCGCTGCCGTTCGTGGCCATCGTGATCCAGGAGTGGCTCAAGGCCCGCAGCGAAGGTGCGGACGAAGGCAACAAGGGCGTGCTGTCGTCGATGCGCATCGAGAACCGGGTGTGGGTGGCGATCGTGGTCATCATGTTCGCCGGCATCCCGTTCATCCCGGTGGATCTCGCCACGATCAGGTTCGACACCACGCGCTCCGCGCAATGCCAGGTCAGTGTCCCGCTGCCCAACGACACGGGCTGGTCCAACGTCTACACGGCGCTCAACGACCAGAGCGCGCTGGTGCCGGTGTGGTGGTTCTTCATGCACGCGCTGTCGAAAGCCGTGACGGGCTCCGCGGTGGCGGCGATTCCCTGCGGCACGGACCTGCGTCAGATTCGCATGGATGTGGATGCCACGCGCATCGACGATCCTGTGCTGGCACAGGAGGTCGCCGACTTCACGCACGACTGCTACGGGCCGTCGCGCGCCAAGCTGTTCATGAACCGGCCGACGCTCTCCGACGAGCAGATGAACGACGTCACCTGGATCGGATCGAGTTACTTCCTCGACACGCCCGGCTTCTATGACACCTATCGCGCCAGGACCCCACGCACGGCCTGGCCCTACGACGCGACCCGCGATGCGGGGCTGGCACAGGTGGACAGCGGCGGCGGCTATCCGTCCTGCCGGCAGTGGTGGGCCGATGGCGGCCAGGGACTGCGCAGCCGGCTGCTGGCACAGGTCGACCCGGACCTGCTGACCCGCATCGGGCGCTGGGTGGGATTCCTGTCGCAGAGCGAGGTCAATGACTCGGTGATCCGCGCCGTGGTCTCACCGAGGCAGCAGAAGATGAATCAGGGCGCCGTCTACACCGACTACGGCGGCCAGATCGACAAGACGCTGCCGAACGTCGTCACGCGCGGCGCGAGCGACCTGGGGCTGACCGTCGGCTCGCTGGGCTTTTTTCCGGCGATGGACGTGGTGCGCCAGGCGCTGCCGATGGTGCTGACCATGCTCAAGATGGCGCTCGTCATCTGCATCCCGCTGGTGCTGCTGATCGGCACCTACGACCTGAAGACGGTGGTGACGGTGAGCTGCGTCCAGTTCGCGCTGTTCTTCGTGGACTTCTGGTTCCAGCTCGCACGCTGGATCGACAGCACGATCCTGGATGCGCTCTACGGATGGGGGTTTGGCGCGGACAGGCCGCACACGAACTTCGATCCGCTGATCGGTTTGAACAACGCCTTTGGCGACATGCTCCTTAACTTCGTCATGGCGATGATGTTCATCGTGCTGCCGACGTTTTGGGTCATGGCATTGGCTTGGGCAGGCGTTCGCACGGGAAATATCGTGCAGGGGTTGTCCACCGCCACCTCGGACGCCAAGGGCGCTGGGGGGCGTGGCGCTGGTATGGCAATGAGCGCCGTATCGAAGAAGTGACCGCCGTTCAGTCGTCGTCGGTCACATGCGGGTCGATGCGCCAGTCGCTCTTGTCATAAAGCCCGAAGCCGTTGGGGCCTTCCCTCCATTCGGGTTGCGGTTCCTCTTGATCAGGGTCGTCGTGCTGCACGAGCCATGCAGCAGTCACCGCAAAGGCAAGCAGCAGGGCCAGCCAGAACGCGGAGTAGAGCAGCGCACCGAGCACGGTGAGCTTGACGATCCAGAGCACCGCCGTCGCCGCGCCCGCAGGCACCCCGCGCGTCACCAGCCAGCCGGCGACACGCTGCTCGCGGCGCAGGTATCCACGCCAGGCACGGCCAGCCCCCCGGCCCAGCCGGTGGCTCCAGCGCCCGTTGTGCGTGTTGGTGGTCATGCTCATATGCCTCGGCTTCAGTGGTGCCTCACCTCGCGGAGCGGCCGGTCGTGGCCTGCCCTCCAGCATAGACCGCGATCAGGAGGGTGGGTTGCGGCCGGCAGAGCCGGGTTGGCTCGGGTCGCAGGTCGATTAGATTTTGCACGATAAATCAAACCTTATGCTACTTTCCATGCACGTTCTTGCAACGGCTCTAGGGGCCGATTGGATTATGTGCTATTTTTATAACATGGATGGAAATTTTCGGCACCAGATAATCAAGCGACTGCAGGCGGGACTCCCTCGCGGGGCGCCGTTCGACCTTGCCACCCTGAGCCAGTTCGGGGTGTCGCCCCAGCTCGCCGCCCACTATGCCGACGGCGGGTGGCTCGTGCGCCTGGCCCATGGCGTCTATGCCTTCCCGAACGATGAGTTCGGGGTCTACGGTGCGCTGAAGTTCCTGCAACAGCGCGTGCCCGGCCTGCATGTCGGCGGCAAGAGCGCCCTGGCCCTGCAGGGCGTGCGGCACAACCTGGGCAGCCGGGAGACGCTGGTGCTGTGGGGGGACGGTCGCTTCGCGTTGCCGGCCTGGTTCACCTCGCGCTTTCCGGCCCGCTACGTCCACGCCCGCCTGTTCGACTGGCCGGACACGGCGCTGCCCGGCAAGACCCTGACCACGCCGCCTGGCTTGCCCGAGGCTCTGCGGGTGGCAGCCCCCGAGCGTGCCGTGCTGGAGCTGCTGTACGAGGCCGGCGTCAAGCAGAGCCTCGAAGAGGCCCGCAACCTCTTCGATGGACTGCGTTCCCCCCGCAAGGACTTGCTCGGGCAACTGCTGTCCTGCTGCGCCAGCGTGAAGGCCGTGCGCCTGTTCCTGACCTGGGCGCGCGAGACCAGCCTCGTGGACGTCGATGCCCTGCTGGAGCAGTACCCGGTTCGCACCGGCAGCAACACGCGCTGGATGAGCCGGCTCGATGACGGCACCTTGCTGAGCCTGAGACCTCATGGATAAGACCTACGCCGACACCGTTCGCCTGCTGCTGGCCGTCGCGCCCGACGCGTTCGCCAACGACATCTTCGCCATGAAGGGCGGCACGGCCATCAACCTCTTCGTGCGGGACATGCCGCGCCTGTCGGTGGACATCGACGTGGTGTACCTCCCGTGGCAGACGCCGCGCGACGAAGCGCTGCAAGCCATCAACCAGGAGCTGGCCGCCATCGCCACGCGCGTTGCACCGCTGGGCGTGCAGACACGCCTGGTTCGCGCCAAGGACCTGGGGGACACCAAGCTGATCGTCGAGAACGACGCCAGCCAGGTGAAGATCGAGGTCAATGTCGTGTTCCGCGGCAGCGTGCTGCCCGTCGAGCGGCGGCCGCTGAGCGCCAGGACCAGCGATCTGTTCGGCGTCGAGTTCGAGCTGCCGGTTCTGGCACCGGACGAGCTGTACGCCAGCAAGCTGGTGGCCGCGCTGGATCGGCAGCACCCCCGCGACCTGTTCGACGTGTGGCAGCTCTACGAATCGGGCGACATCAGCGACGGCATGGTCGAGTGCTTCGTGATCTATCTGGCGGGCCACAACCGGCCGCCCCACGAAGTGCTGTTCGGTAACGACAAGGACATCGCCGGCGAGTACGAGCGGGCCTTTGTCGGCATGACCGAAGTGGGCTGCTCCCTAGAAACACTGCTCGACGCTCGCGCCAGGGTGCGGCGCGAGCTGCCACAGCGACTGAGCACCGCGCACAAGCAGTTTCTGAGCGGGCTGGCGCGCGCAGAACCGGACTGGTCGCTGGTGCAATGCCAGCACGCCGCGCAACTGCCGGCACTGCGCTGGAAGCTCGCCAATCTCGAAACCTTCCGCAAGCGCCGTCCCGACGACTTCGCAGCGCAATCCGCCGCCCTCGACACCGGCTTGGGCCAGAGCTGACGAACATCCCCGCAGCTTCCGGCTTGCCGGGATTGCCCCATGCCGCATTCATCGTGGCACCCGCGCAGCAGCGGCCCTATACCCAAAAGCTTCCGACAAAGGCCAAAGGGCTGGGAAGGGGCAAAGGAAGGGCGCCAAGGGGAAAGGCCCTATCCTGAAAAGGCCAAAAGGCGCCCCCGAGCAGCCCGTCATCCGGGGGTTCGCCATGCTCTCGCTGTTCCAGCGCAAACGGGTGCCACCCACCGCCGGCACGCCGCCCACCTCCGCCATCGAAGCTCCGAAAGGGTCGATGCGGCCGGAGTCGGCAGCATCGCTGCTGGCCACGCCGCGTCGGCAGAAACTGCTGGAACACATCTGGCAGCGCACCTCGCTCTCGCGCCGTCAGTTCGCCACGCTCTACCTCGCCCCCCTGGAGCGCTACGCCGAGCTGGTCCAGCAGTTCCCGGCCTCCGATAACCACCACCACGCCTATCCGGGCGGCATGCTGGACCACGGCCTGGAGATCGTCGCCTATGCGCTGAAATTGCGGCAGTCATACCTGCTGCCTGCGGGCGTCACGCCGGAGGCACAGGCGGCCCAGGCCGAAGCCTGGACCGCAGGCACGGCCTATGCGGCCCTGCTGCACGACATCGGCAAGATTGCGGTCGATCTGCACGTCGAACATGCCGACGGCAGCGTCTGGCATCCCTGGCACGGCCCGCTGCGAAAGCCCTACCGCTTCCGTTACCGAAAGGACCGCGAGTACCGCCTGCACAGCGCCGCCACCGGGCTGCTCTACGCGCGCCTTCTCGATCGGGACATCTTCGACTGGCTCAGCGGCTATCCCGACCTCTGGGCCGCGCTGCTGTACGTGCTGGCCGGCCAGTACGAGCACGCCGGCACGCTCGGCGAACTGGTCGTGCAGGCCGACCAGGCATCGGTCGCCCAGGAACTCGGCGGCGATCCCAGCAAGGCGCTGGCGGCGCCCAAGCATGCGCTGCAACGCAAATTGCTCGACGGCTTGCGCTACCTGCTCAAGGAAGAATTCAAGTTGAACCAGGCCGGCCCGGCGGACGGTTGGCTGACCCAGGACGCCCTGTGGCTGGTGAGCAAGACCGTCTCCGACAAGCTGCGCGCACACCTGCTGTCGCAGGGCATCGACGGTATCCCGGCGAGCAATACGGCGGTGTTCAACGTGCTGCAGGATCACGGCATCGTGCAACCGACGCCGGATGGCAAGGCGATCTGGAAGGCTACCGTCACCAGCGATGCCGGCTGGTCGCACGCCTTCACCTTCCTGAAACTCTCGCCGGCGATGATCTGGGATGCCGCCGACCGGCCGGCGCCGTTCGCAGGCCGTGTGCAGGTCGAAGAGGAACAGGCGGAGGCGCCGGCGGTGGCCGATGGGCAGCGCGTGGAAGGCACCGAAGCTGCACCCGCGAGCGCGGCGCCGATCGCATCCGCAGCCATGGACACCGGCGTGGCCGCGCTGCTCGACCTGCTGGGCGACACCGCTCCACCCACGGCACCGGAGATCCCGAGTTCCCCTGTTGCCGAGCCCGAGCCGGCCCCTTCGACCGTGCCCCCGCCGCAGATGAGCCTCGCGCCTTCCCAGGATCGCACGGAGCCCTCCGGGGCGCACTTCATGGCCTGGCTGCGTCAGAGCATCCAGACGCGCAAGCTCATCATCAACGACGCCAAGGCCCTGGTGCATACCGTCGCCGGTACGAGCTACCTCGTCAGCCCCGGCGTGTTCCAGCGCTACGTGCAGGAGTACCTTCAAGTCGCCGCGCTGGCCAAGCAGGAGAAGCTGGAGGGGTGGCAGTGGGTACAGAAGCGCTTCGAGAAGTTGGGACAGCACCGCAAGCAGCCGAGCGGGCTGAACATCTGGACCTGCGAAGTCACGGGGCCGCGCAAGTCGCGCCGGCTGCACGGCTACCTGCTCGCCAGCCCGGATGCGCTGTTCCAGGAGACGCCGCCAGACAACCCATACCTGCGGCTCGTCAACGAGGCCGCAAAGCGCGAAGATTCAGCCCTTGGGGGCAAGGACGACGATCAGGCGTAGGCATGCGACCGCTGTGCGGGCCGGCTTCAATCTGCGGATGGGGCCGACTCTGCCAGCTTGGCTTCGGTCAGAGTCATCAAGTGGGCGGAACTGCATTTCAGCGCACGGGCAATCTTGAGGATGAGAGGGAGCGTGGGCACATGCTCGCCGCGCTCGATCTTGCCCATGTGCGACCGTTCGATGCCGGCCATGTGGGCCAGCGTTTCCTGAGCTATGCCCTGGTTGGTTCTTTCTTCCCGCACGGCAGCCCCAAACGCGATGGCTGGTTCCGCTTCGTAGGTAGTGGTGCCGGTGGGGCGGCCCCTTTGGATCGAACGCTTTGGCATTGCCAAGAGCGTCGAACACGGTCACGATTTAAACCACGTTAAACTTAACTCATTCCGGCGGCTTCACTTTGATCGCCGCAAGTTCACCGCCCGGGGAGCTGGACGTGAAATCGAGCGATGCCGCCGCTGAAATCCGGGTTGCCGTGCTCGGCGAATGGGTGCCCTCCCAACTGGCCGACGTGCTGGCTCTGCAGCGCGCCGAAGAACCCGAGACCACCGCCACCCTGGTCGGATGGACAGCCACCGCATCAATGCAGGAACTGCCGGGCAACCGCTTCGACTTGGCCCTGTCCACGGCCGCATGGCAGTGGCCGAACTGGGAATGCGAACCGCTGTGGCACAGCACGCTCGCGGTCGCGGTCGCCAAGCGCTCACACCTGTTGGCCTACGGTGAGGTACCTTGCCAGGAAGTGCTCAAGCAGCCGTTGATCTGCGCGCAGTCCACGACCGATGAGTCGTGGCGCGCGGTGGCGCAGCACGTATTCTCTGACGAGTTGCAGCGGCGCGAGCAGGTGGTCGACACCTTCAACGTAGCAATGACGCTCGTTGCGGCAGGATACGGCATCGCCATTGCGCCTGCCGCGAGGTTGGCCGGCTACCGGAGCCACGGCATCGCCGCGCGGCCGCTGGCCGGCGCACCGGCCATCGTAATGGCCTACCTGCTACGTCCCTGCACGTCCTTGAACGAGTCCCAAGAGAGGTTCATCCAGCGCGCGCGCTCGATGTCCTGAACACCTTTTGCGGGCATTACTCCCGCTCAATCACATTCAGCAGTGCCCTGCGCCGCTGCGACAGCGGCCCAAAGGTTTTCATGATCTTGCTCATGGGATCGCCGCCGGCCAACGCGTCCAGGGTATCCGCCCAATCCTGCATGATGAGGGTTCGCGAGGCAATGTACTTGGTGTGATCATA
The DNA here is from genome assembly GCF_032027225.1 of Aromatoleum sp. Classification (GTDB taxonomy): domain Bacteria; phylum Pseudomonadota; class Gammaproteobacteria; order Burkholderiales; family Rhodocyclaceae; genus Aromatoleum. The sequence continues at coordinate 6,982 of NZ_JAVSMM010000029.1, forward strand.
AGGCGCGCGCGAGGAATCCTTCTTCCGCTTCGAGTGCGCCAGTTGCAGATCGACCCGGTTCTCGGGATAGCTCAACAATCCAAGCAGCGTTGTCGCCGTTGAGCGAAAGCCGTGCGAGGAGAACTGACCGCCGTAGCCCATGCGCTCCAACACCTTGTTGAGCGTCGTGGCTGACATCACTTCTCCTGGCTTCCGATAGCTGGGGAACAGCACCTTGCCCCCGCCAGTCAGTGTGTGCAGTTCCTTCAAGAGCACGATCGCCTGCTTCGAGAGCGGAACGATATGAGGCTGGCGCATCTTCATCCGGCCTTCGGGAACCGTCCAGAGGGCATTGTCCAGATCGAACTCGGACCAATACGCCTTGCGCAGTTCGGCTGTGCGAACAAAGGTCAGAGCCATCAGCCGCAGCGCGATCACGGTAGTCCGGTAACCCGCATCGTCCAAGCTGTTCAAGAACTTCGGGATGTCCTGCCACGACAACGGCGGGTTGTGCCGAACCCGCGGGCGCTTCACTGATCGCTTCAGCAACGCAGTCGGGTCGTTTTCGCAAAGCCCTTCTCCCGATGCGTATGCGAAGAGCTGACCACTCCACTGCCGGATCAAGATCGCCACCGTAGGAGCGCCGCGATCAACCACCCCTTGGATAATGGGCCGCAGGTGAGATGCCTTGATCGCGCCAATCGGCAGCTTGCCGAGCTTGGGAAACACGTCCTTCTCGAGATAGGTCTTCACCTGGCCGGCGTAATAGTCGCTCCAATGCACGTTGCTCGCCATCCACCTGCGGGCAATTTCCTCGACGGTGTGCTCGTTCTGCTCGACTTGGTTGGCGATCTTGACCCGCTTCTCCAGGATCGGATCACGCCCCTCGCGAATCAGATTGCGCGCCCAATCTCGCTCCTGTCGTGCAGCCTCCAGAGTCACCTTGGGGAACGGACCAATCGAGTAGACCTGCGCGGCGTTACCCAGGCGATACCGATACCACCAGAGCTTGCTTCCATTCGGCTGTATGCGCAGGAACAGGCTGCCGCCATCCCTGAGCGTGTAGGCCTTGGGCTTGGCTTGCGCCGTCTCGATCTTGCGTACTGTGAGGAGATTGAGAGCCATGTGTATAACGCCCTCCAGGGGAATCGTTACTCACATGGTTATACACTTTTGCAGTGGCTTGATCTAGACAACGACAGAACTCTCCAGACTATCAACCATTGACATTCAACGTCTTAGATATGCCCCCTGGAACTCAGCGGCACTCTATGGCGTTCAATCGTAGTTGTCGATCATCAGCAGCATTTTGGCGTATCACCTTGATTTGACTGGACCGCGAGCGCGATGCCGTCACTTTGATACCCGCTTTGCTACGCGCTATTTGCTGATCTGGCACAACGCCGGATGAGACGGCATCCGAGCCGGGCATTATCGGCCGCGAACGGCTTTCGCGCAAAGGCGGCGGCCTCACGGTGCGCGGAAGCAGCCTCTTTGATATCGGGGCGGCGAACCGCCATGTCCCGCACCCCGACAACGTGCGCATGGACCCGCGCCCGCAGAAGCTACGCCTCGACCGGCGACGGATGCGACGTCCCGACGACGTCCGGAGGCTGGCCGAGCGGGGGCAGCTCGGGAGCCGGCGTTTCCGGCTCGGTCTCCGGGCGGGCGGGGCCCGGATCCGGAATTTCCGGCTTCGGCGGAATCGGCCGCGGCTCCTCGGGGACCGGCTGGTCGGGCTTCGGAATCTCCGGCTTCGCCGGCGTCGTGTCCGGGATTTCGGGTTTGGGCTGTACCGGATTCGGGATTTCAGGGCCGGGACCGGCATGGAAAAGTCTGCGCATCGGAAAGGCCTCCACCGCGGAGCGGATTCAAGGGCGATCGGACCGGCAATCGTCGTGCCGGCCGTCTCGCCCCAGCAAGCCGTGACCCTGCGGAACGACCCGCGCGAGACCGAACGTGACATCGGATGGACATTGAAACCCGCGTCGGTTGCGACGTAGTGTGTACGGCTGCAAGCAAGGAGTCGGGAACATGGGGGACATGGAGGATCTGGTCGGCTGGTGCGGTCTGCTTTCCCGGCGCGGCGACGGTCATCCCTTCGTCGTCGACATCGACGGTCAGCGCTTGTTGCAGTTCGACGGCGTCACGATCCAGAGCCAGATGGCAGTCGATGACCCGGCCGCCCTTGCGCTCGACTACACGCGCTCGATGATGGGCTTCCTGCTGTTCCACCCGGCACCGCGCCACATCGCGATGATCGGGCTCGGCGGCGGTTCGCTCGCGAAGTACTGCCTCGCGGCCCTCCCCGAAGCCTCCGTCACCGCGGTCGAGATCAACCCGGAAGTCATCGCGTTGCGCGACGAGTTCGGCATCCCGCCGGACGGACCGCGCCTCAAAGTGCTGTGTCGCGACGGCGCCGATTATGTGCGAGACCCGGGGGAAGCGCCCGACGTGCTGATCGTCGACGGCTTCGATGTCGCCGGAATGCCGCGCCAGCTGTGCTCCGCGGGCTTCTACGACCACTGCGCCGCGATGCTGTCCGATGGCGGGATGATGGTCGTGAACCTGTGGTCCGGCGATTCGCGCTACGGCCTCTACACATCGCGCATCCGCGACAGCTTCGACGACCGCGTCGTCGTCGTGCGCGCCGAGGAAGACACGAACCGCATCGTGTTCGCGAGCAAGGACCGGCGCTTCCCGCCGACTCGCACGCAACTGCTGGAACGCGCCCGCGCCCTCGCCGCCGATCACCCGATCGGAATGGTGCCGCTGGCGCAGCGCGTGCTGCACCGTCTCGATCGACGCCGCGAACTGGGCGGCGACGACTGGCCGCCGAGCGGCCGGCGTCGCTGACGCGAAGCGGGCCCTGCGGCTCGTCGCGATCCCGATCGTTGTCGCTGGCGAGCTTGCGGTCGGACGCGCCGAATCGCGCTCCGCGGCTCGATTCGCGTGGGGCGCGGCGGCAGCCCCGGGCCACCGCAAACGGGTGCCGACGGCGCTCGCAGCGGCGGTGGCGCAGCCGCTCCACCGCCGCACACTCTTCCGCGGCCAGCTCCGCCCGAGACTGTAAGCGGATGAATACGTGCATGTATTCTCCGGCGTACGGTGCTTCAATGAGCATACGTCGGAGCAGTCGCGCAATCCGTCCGTCAAGTCGACGCGATGCGATGAGGAAGGAGACAAGCAGATGGAAGATTCCGGTTCGGGCGCCCTCGTGATCCACGCAGGCCCCGGGGTCAACCTGCGTCCGCCCGTGCATCGGCCGCAGAGCGCGGAAGGGGCGCTGAGATGATCCGCGACGACACCGGCCCTGCCAGCCTCGATCCGTTGTGGACCGGGATCGCCCCGCACTACCGCCCCGCCTCCGCGGTGCGTCGGCGCGTAGCGGTCTTCGGCGTCGCGTTCCTACTCCTCGCGAGCCTCAGCCTGCTGTACGACTACTCGCGTCCGGCCGAATACCGGACCGCGGCGCGGCTGCGCATCGACATGCCGGGCTACGGCGATACCGCCGACGAGCGCCGCGGCGCGAGCCAGGCCGCGTTTCTCACCGAAGTCGAAATCCTCACCAGTCGCCCCCTCGTCGACAAGGCCGTGGGGCGGCTCGCGGCCGTCGGCGCGCCGATGCCGGACGAATCGCTCGACCCGGCCGAAGAGTACCGGCGGATGCTGACCGCGACGCCGGTCGACGGGACCAACGTCGTACAGCTCACTGCGAGCGGCTCGCCGTCGGACGTGCTTGCGCCGCTCCTCAACACGCTGATCGACGTCTACCGCAATCAGCTCGCCGAGCGCTATCGCCAGGATTCCAGCGGCCGCGCCGCGAAGGCGCAGGCCGAAGCCGACGGGCTCGCGGTGCGCGTGACCGAAAAGCGCGAAGCCCTCGACGAGTTCCGCAGCCGCTACGACATCGTCTCGCTCGAACGGGACGAGAACCAGGTCCTCAGCCAGGTCAAAGGCGTCGGGCAGTCGCTGAACACCGCCAACGAGCGCCTCGTCGCCGCCGAAGGGAAATTGCGCTCCTTGCGCGAATCCGTCGCGGCCGGCAACCCCGTCGTGCGTGCGCGGGACAACCCGACGCTGTCGAACCTCGAGCAGCGCGCGTCGCAGCTGCGCGAGGAACAGCACGAGATGGAGCGCACCTACACGCCCGACTTCCTCGCGTTCGATCCGCGCGCGAAGGCGCTGCGGATGCGGCTTGCGAACCTCGACGAGCAGATGAAGCAGGTCCGCGAGGGCGGCCAGCGCGCGGCGCTGAGCGAGGCCGAAGAGGAAGTCACCGCGGCGCGCGCGGGGGTCGAGCGCCTGAAGCAGCAGGCAGGCGGCGACCGCCGCGCGGTGCAGGCGTTCACCGCGCGGCTCGGCGAGTTCAAGGCGATGCAGGAGGAGCTCGCCGGGCTCGAGGAAATGCACCGCGCCGCGGTCGCGCAGGCAACCGGCCTCCACGCGGCGGAGCGGGTCCGCGTGCCGGAAATCACGCTGCTCGAAGCCGCGTTCGCCCCCGGCGAGCCGTGGCGGCCGCAATACGGGCGGGACGCGGCGATCGGCGTGTCGGCGTCGCTGCTCCTCGCGCTGCTCGCAACGTGGATCGTCGAGCTTTTCAACCGCACGCCCCCGGGGCCGTCGCTGGTCGTCGCGCCGGCCTGGGTACGCAGCCTGCAGCCACCCGCGGCGCGTCCGCCCGAGCCGCTCGCGGGCCTCTCGCCGTCGGCGCTGCTCGCGGGAGTCGCGCAATTGCCGCGTGAGCTCGACGACGCCGAGATCGTGCAGCTGCTCGACGAGTTGCCGGACGACTTGCGCCTCGTCGCGTTCGGCCTGCTTTCGGGCCTGTCGATCGACGAGATCACGCGGCTCGAATGGGCCGCCGTGGACATCGAGCATCGACGCGTCCGGCTCACCGACCGGACGCTGCGGCTGTCGCCGGTCTTCGAGCGGCAGCTCGACATTTGTCGCCGCAAGCGCGAGGAGGCGGACGGCGAGCTGGTCATCCCGGCGGCGTTCAGGACGCGCGAAGCGGTCGACGCCGCCCTCCTCTACGCCGCGCACGACGCCGGTCTTCCCGGCGCCGACGAGATCACGGCCGCGAGCCTGCGCCACAGCTACGTCGCCTACCTCGTGCGCCAGGGCGTGCGCTTCGCCGACCTCGCGGGCATCGTCGGGCGGATCCCCGCCGATCTGCTAAGCGCCTACACCGCGCTCTCGCCCGCCGGCAGGAAGCGGGCGCTCGACGAAATCGATGTACTCCATCCGGCGTTGCGCGCGCTGCGCGTCACCTGAGTGCACGCCGCGGCCGATGCCGGGCGACGCGCGTGAAGATGCGATCGCTAACGACGACGTCCGGCGCCAAAAGGACGATTACCGGGCGCCGGGTCGACCGCGAGCGGCTGCGGCGGGCCGGAGAAGCGCTCAGACCTTCTTCAGGTAACAGGCTTTCAGCATGAAGTTGCCGGCGTCCATCTTGCAGTCGACTTCGTGGTCGCCGCCGACGAGGCGAATGCTCTTGACCTTCGTGCCGACCTTCAGCGTGATCGACGATCCCTTGACCTTCAGGTCCTTGATCAGCACGACCGAGTCGCCGTTCGCGAGCACATTGCCGTTAGCATCCTTCACGACGGTCTCGGCGTCGTCCGCGACATCCGCAGCGGCGGCGATCGGCCACTCGTGGCCGCAGTCGGCACAGACGTAGTTGTCGCCGTCGGGGTAGGTGTTTTCCATCGCGCATTGCGGGCAGGCGGGGATCGTGGACATGGTTCCTTCGGGGTGACGAGTGGATCGGAGGCCGGCAGTATCGGCGCCGGGCCCCCGGCCGCGCAACCATTGCGAACAATGCAATATCCGGAACGACTTGCCGGTCGGCGCCGCAGGACAAGGTCCGTCGCGGCGCGCGAAGGTTCAGCTCGGCCGCTGATGCGCGGTCGCTCAGGCCGACGAGGAACCCGCCCCGCTATCCGCCGGCGGCACCCGCATCGGAATCGTCACCGGCCCGTCATTGACGAGCTCGACCTGCATCATCGCGGCAAACTCGCCGGTCTCGACCCGCGGATGACGCCGGCGCGCCTCGGCGACGAAATGCTCGTAGCGCCTGCGGCCTTCATCGGGCGGCGCAGCGGCGCTGAAGCTCGGGCGGTTGCCGCCGTTGCAATCGGCGGCGAGCGTGAATTGGCTGACGATCAGCAATGCGCCTTCGACGTCCTGCATCGAGCGGTTCATCTTGCCGGCCTCGTCGGCGAAGATGCGCAGTTTCAGCAGCTTCGCGAGCAGCTTGTCGGCGTCCGCGTCGCAATCGCCGCGCTCGGCGCAGACGAGGACAAGCAACCCGCGGCCGATCTCTCCGACAACGCGGCCGTCGATCCGCACGCGCGCCTCCGAGACGCGCTGCAACAGCGCGATCACGACAGCACGCCCCGAGCGGTCCGGACGACGCGGGCCGGCCGTTCGCCCGCACAGTCGGCCCGGAAAGGAGCCGCAGCCCGCTGACGGCGCCCGTTCAAACGCCCTGCCCCTTAACCCACTGCAGGATCTGCGCGGTGTTCATCGCGCCGGCCTGGCGGGCGACTTCGCGCCCACCGCGGAACAGCACCATCGTCGGAATGCTGCGGATCGCGTAGCGCGCGGCGAGATCCTGCGCTTCCTCGGTATTCACTTTCGCGAGCCGCAGGCGCGGTTCGAGCTTCGCGGCAGCTTCCTCGAAGGCCGGCGCCATCATTCGGCACGGCCCGCACCACGACGCCCAGAAATCGACGAGCAGCGGCACGTCGCTGCGGCCCGCGTGCAGGTCGAAGCTCGCCGAGTCGAGCGCGACCGGGTGACCGGTGAACAGCGTCTGGTGGCACTTGCCGCAGTTCGGCCCGTCGGCGACGCGGCCGGCGGGCACGCGGTTCAATGCATGGCAGTGCGGACAGGCGATCGTGAGATTGTCGGTCGTCATTTCAGCTCCCGTTCTCGCGGATGGACGAAACGTGGTGGACCGGGGCGGCGTGGAAACGATCCAGGCGGCGGGGCGGCGAAACGATCCGAGCGCCGAAACGATCTGGGCGGCGGAGGTCGGATCAGCGTCGGGGGAGTCCCGGCCGCGCCCCGCCCGGTCGCCGCAGGGTCGCAGCCCGAAAGCCCCCCGGATACGCCGCCGTCACGTGCCAAGACATCTCAGCCGCGCAATCAAAGACCGTTCGGGCTGAGCCCGTCGAGGCCCTGTCAGCGCCTCAATCAGCCTCGGGGCGGGCCGTTGTACCGAATTGCTGCTTGACGGCTCGCCGCGCGCCGCGTCAGAGCATCCGGTTCAGCGCATCTTCGAGGTTGCGCACCGCGCGACCCGGCTCGTGCAGCTTGTCGAGCCCGAACAGGCCGAGGCGGAAAGTGCGGAAATCCGTTCCCTCGTCGCACTGCAGCGGCACGCCGGCGGCGGCCTGCAGTCCGGCGTCGAGGAAGCGTCGGCCGGACTGGATTTCCGGGTCGTCGGTGTAACTGACCACGACGCCCGGCGCTTCGAAGCCCGCGGCGGCCACGCTCGGGAAACCCTTGCGCTCCAGTAGCGCGCGCACGCGTTGGCCGAGCTCGATTTGCTCCGCCTTCACCTTGTCGAAGCCGTAGGCCTCGGTTTCCCGCATGACGTCGCGCATTTGCGCGAGGGCGTCGGTCGGCATCGTCGCGTGATATGCATGACCGCCGTTTTCGTAGGCTTCCATGATCTGCAGCCATTTGCGCAGATCGCACGCAAAGCTCGTGCTCGTCGTCTCGTCGATCCGCGCGCGCGCCTGCTCGCCAAGCATCACGAGGCCGCAGCACGGCGACCCGCTCCAGCCCTTCTGCGGCGCGCTGATCAGGATGTCGACGCTGTTCGCGACCATGTCGACCCACACGGTGCCGGACGCGATGCAGTCGAGCACGAAGAGGCCGCCGACCGCGCGCACGGCTTCGCCGACCGCGCGCACGTAATCGTCGGGCAGCATCATCCCCGAGGCGGTTTCTACGTGCGGCGCGAACACCACGTCGGGCCGCTCGTTGCGGATCGTCTGCACGACCTCGTCGATCGGCGGCGGCGCGAATGGCGCCTGCGCGCCTTCGGCAACCCGGCGCGCCTTCAGCACCGTCGATGCAGCCGGGATGCCGCCCATGTCGAAGATCTGCGTCCAGCGGTAGCTGAACCAGCCGTTGCGGATCACGAGGCAGCGCTTGCCGGTGGCGAACTGGCGCGCAACCGCCTCCATCGCGAAGGTGCCGCTGCCGGGCACGACCACCGCCGCCTTCGCCCGATAGACGTCGCGGAGAATCCTCGACACGTCGCGCATGACGCCCTGGAACTTCTGTGACATGTGGTTCAGCGCGCGATCGGTATACACGACCGAATATTCGAGCAGTCCCTGAGGGTCGACATCGGGCAGCAGGCTGGGCATTACGGTCTCCGGCGAAGGGGGAATGAGCGGGGAGCTTAGCACGCCGTCCTCGGGCTGCAGCGTTGCCGGCAGTGCTTGCCGAGGACGTGATGGCGCGCTGCGCCCAGGGGTTTTCCGACCCTCGGGCGTTGGATTCCAGGGTCGCCGCCCGCCCCGGACAGTGCTTCGCTCGGCTCAGACGCGGAACCGATCGACGACGCCGTGGAGTTGCTCGGCGAGCCGGGCGAGCGTTTCGGATGCCTGCGCGGTCTGGTTCGACCCCGACGCCGTGTCTTCGGCGACCTGGCTGATGCGATCAATGTGACGGGTGATGCCGGCGACCATTTCGTCCTGGCGCCCCGCCGCGACCGCGATCTCGCGGTTGACCGATCGGATGTTGTCGAACGCCGCGGCGATCGCCTGGATCGCCGCGCCGGCCGCCTGCGCCTGGCGGCTGCCGTCGAGCGCCGCCTGCTTGCCGTGCTCCATGACCGCGTCCGCCTTCTCGACTCCCGCGCGCAGTTGCGCGATGACCGCCTCGACCTCGACGGTGGACTCGTGCGTGCGGTTCGCGAGCTTGCGCACTTCGTCGGCGACGACCGCGAAGCCGCGGCCGGCTTCGCCTGCGCGTGCCGCCTCGATCGCCGCATTGAGCGCGAGGAGGTTCGTCTGCGACGCGATCTCCTTGATCACTTCGAGCACGCCGGCGATCTCGTCGCTGTTCTGCGTGAGCTCGCGGATCGTGTCGCTGACGCTTCCGACTTCGCGCGACAGCCGGCCCATCGATTCGACGGCGCCGAGCACGACGTCGTTGCCCTTCCCGGCCTCGGTCCGCGCGGCTTCCGCAGCTTCGGAAGCGATGCCGGTACTGCGCGAGATGCTGCGTGCGTGTTCGGCAAAGGCGGCGATCGCGTTCGTAACCTCGCCGACCTCGTCGCGCTGCGAAAGAATGCTCTGGTTGGTTTCTTCGGTGACGCGGTTCGTCTCTTCGGCCGCGACCGCGACTTCGGCCGCTCCTTCGCGCACCCGCAGGATCACCGGCTGCAGGTGGCCGACGAAGACGTTGAACCAGTGCGCGACCTCGCCCACTTCGTCGCGCCGGCTGTCGTCGAGCCGCCGGGTCAGGTCCGCCTCGCCCTGCGCGATGTCCTGCATCGCGTCGGAGATGCGACGCAGCGGCTTCAGCACCATCATGCGCAGGCTCGTCGACAGCGCGAAGACGATGACCAGGTCGAGCACGAGGATCTGGAGTCCGAGCAGCAACAGCTCTTTCTCGAGCGCCGCGCGGATCGTCGCGTGCGACACGTGGAGCTCCATGCGGCCGAGTTCGACCTTCAGCCCCTGGTCCTCGTAATACAGCGTCGATTCCCGGACTTCATCAGCCGCGACGGCCGGTTTCGTCCCGTCGACGACCTGCCCCGACGCGTCGCGGACGCGGCCGAACGTGCCGTCGCTCCCGGTGACGACGACGATGCCCCGCACGAGATCGGAAGCCATCTCGGCCTCCTGGATCTGCGCGATCAGCGCCTTGTCGAAGTTCCACATCGCGGCCGGCAGGCTGTAGCCGAGGCGCATCTGCAGCGCTTCGATGCGGTCGTCGAGGTCCGCCTCGAGCGCCGCGCGGGTGCTGAAGTAGTTGAAGGCGCCGAAGGCGACGAGCAGCGCCGATACGATCAATACGAACACCGCGTTCATGCGGCGGCTGATGCTCTGGGTGCTGAACAACTCCATTCTCCTTTCACTTCGGTCCAGTCGATGCCGGACGCAACGAGGCGCGAGCCCGCCGGGATATCGGCGGGAGCAACCCATCCACCTCGTCGAACGATCAGTCCGACTCGATGCGGTACTTCTTCAGAATTTCCTGCCACGCGGGATCGCTCTTCATCTCCACGACGATTGCATCGACCTGGCGGAGCAACTCCGCGCTGCCTTGGCCGAGCAGCAGATGGCGGGTGTACTGGCTCTGCGGGTTCGCCGACACATGGATGCGGTCGGCGATGCCGAGTTGCGGCACGAGGAAGTCCGCCGCCGAGCCGGGCAGCAGCGTCGCATCGGCCCGGCCCGCCGCCACCTTCTTCAGGTTCGACTCCTCGTTGCGTGCGTCCTGGCGGCGGATCTGCCCCGACTTCACGAGATCATCGATGCCGGCATACGAGTGACCGAGCACGCCGGCAAAACGGGTGCCGGCAAGCGAGTCCGGCCCCGTGTAATCGATGCGCTTCGCCGGGCTCGACACGATGATGTTCTTGTCGGCGAACAGCGCTTCGGACCACAGATAGCGGGTCCTGTCCTTGTCCTTGAACCACGCCGGAAAGACCCAAGGCACCGCGCCGCTGAAGTCCGCGGCCTGCACCGCCCGGTCGACGCGACCGCGCGGCAGCACCGACACCTTGACGGTCAGCGCGCCATTGCTTTTCCGCGTCATGTAGTCGGCAAGTTCGTAGGTAAGCCCCTTGCCGTCGCCCGTCACGAACGGCGGGGTCGAATGATAGGTATGCAGGGTCAGATCCGCCGCTACGGCGGGCGCGATCGCGCCGAGCACCGCACAGACGGCGACGAGCATACGGGGAAGGTGCATCGGAAGGTACTCCGTTCGGATTAGCGCGGCGCGATTATCCGCGCGCCCCCAAACCGAACAGCTTGACCGCCGTCAAAGCGATGCGAGAGCTCGACGGCGAGCGTGACGCAAGCCACACGCCTACGACGAAAGAGTTAGCCGCCGGCGCGGTGTGCGCGAGCGGCAACGGGCCCTACGAAGGCCGATTCGTCCGCCGCAAAACGCGCTCGCCGCCGCGCCGTGCTACGTCAATCGACGCGCGTGTCGAGGCCGGCTTCGGCCATCTCCGCTGCGCGCAGCATCGCCCGCGCCTTGTTCTGCGTCTCGGTCCATTCGGAGTCTGGATTCGAATCCGCGACGATGCCGGCACCGGCCTGCACGTGGATCTGACCGTCCTTGATCACAGCGGTGCGGATCGAGATCGCCAGATCCATGTCGCCGTGGAAGCCGATGTAGCCGGCGGCGCCCGCGTAGATGCCGCGCTTGACGGGCTCGAGCTCGTCGATGATCTCCATCGCGCGCAGCTTCGGCGCCCCCGACACGGTGCCGGCCGGAAAGGTCGCGCGCAGCACCGCGAGCGCGTTGAGCCCATCCTTCAGGCGCCCTTCGACGTTCGACACGATGTGCATCACGTGCGAATAGCGTTCGACGGTGAATTGCTCGGTGACCTTCACTGTGCCGATCTCGGCGACGCGCCCGGCGTCGTTGCGGCCGAGGTCGAGGAGCTGCAGGTGCTCGGCGCGCTCCTTCTCGTCCGCGAGCAGATCCGCCTCGAGCGCGAGATCGTCCGCGGCGGTCGCTCCGCGCGGTCGGGTGCCGGCGATCGGCCGCACCGTCACGCGCTTGCCGTCGCCGTCCTCGTCGAGCCGCACGAGGATTTCGGGCGACGCGCCGACGACGTGGAAGTCCTCGAAATTGAAATAGAACAGGTACGGCGACGGATTCAGCGTGCGGATCGCGCGATAGAGCGCCATCGGGCTCGCCGCGTACGGCTTGCTCATGCGCTGCGACAGCACGACCTGCATGACGTCGCCGTCGATGATGTACTGCTTCGCGCGGTTCACCGCGTCCTTGAACGCTTCCTCGCCGAAACTCGACGTCGCGGGCTGCGATTCGGCGTGCATGTCCTCCGGAATCACCGCGGGCGCGCGCAGGCGCGCGAGCAGATCTCGCAGGCGCTTCTTCGCCCGCTTGAACGCACCGGGCACTTCCGGCTCGGCATAGACGACGAGGGTGAGCTTGCCCGACAGGTTGTCGACGATCGCGATTTCCTCGGACAGGAGCAGCAGGATGTCCGGGGTGCCGATCGTGTCGGGCTTCTCGGTCTTCGCGAGGCGTGGCTCGATGTAGCGCACGGTGTCGTAGCCGAAGCAGCCGACCAGGCCGCCGGCAAAGCGCGGCAACCCGTCGCGCGGCGGCACCTTGATGCGGGCCATGAACTCGGCGACGTAGTTCAGCGGGTCGCCGTAGTCGCGCCGTTCGACGAGCCGGTTGCCGGTGAGGAGCAGCGCCGAGCGGCCATAGACTTCGATACGCGTCGACGCGGCCAACCCGATCATCGAGTAGCGGCCGAAGCGCTCGCCGCCCTGCACCGATTCGAGAAGGTAGCTGTAAGGCTCGTTCGCGAGCTTCAGGTAGATCGACAGCGGCGTGTCGAGGTCTGCAAAAGTTTCGAGCGTGACCGGGATGCGGTTGTAGCCCTGCGCGGCCAGCGCGTTGAATTCATGTTCGAGCATGGTGACTCCACGAGAAACGGTTCGATCGGACAAGGGGGTGCGGGCGCGTCGGCAGCCCGCGAAAGCGGTCGCGTTTTAGTGGCCCGCGGGCCACGAGCGCCAGCGCCGCCAGCAGCAGCGCATGGCGGTGGTCTCGTTGCGTTCCTTGTCCGAAAGCCGGTGGTCGTGCGTCACGTCGATTCGCCGTAGTGGGTGAAGTCGCGGCAGGGAAACCGTCAGATCGCGTCGATGAGTTCGAGCGCCCCGGTGGCGACCGATAGTAGCCCATCGCATTCGATGGTGTCCACGGGCATGCCTTCGCTATAACCGTAGGTCACGAGCAGCACCGGCATCCCCGCTGCGCGCGCCGCGAGCGCGTCGTTCGCGGAGTCGCCGATCATCAGCGCCTGCGACACCTCGACGCCGAGCAGCGAGCACGCGTGATGCAGCACGGCGGGATCGGGCTTCTTCACCGGCAGCGTGTCGCCGCTGACAACCGCGTCGAAATAGCGGCTCAAGCCGACGTACTCGAGCAGCGGCAGCGTGAAGGCCCCCGCCTTGTTGGTCACGCACGCGAGGCGCAGGTCGAGCGCACGCATCGCGTCGAGCGTCTCGAGCACGCCCGGATAGACGGTCGTGTTCTGGCCGTTGACCTCGCCGTAATGCCGGCGGAAGACCGCGATCGCCTGCTCGACTTCGGCGCCCGTCGCGTGCGCGTTCTCGGTCATGCAGCGCCACACGAGATTCGGGATGCCCTTGCCGACGAAGGAATGGATCTCGGCCGCCGAGCGCAGCGGACGGCCGAGTTCGGCGAGCATCCGGTTCGCGCCCTCGGCGAGATCGGCGATCGTGTCGAGCAGCGTGCCGTCGAGGTCGAACAGCACCGCGCAGACCGGAAAGCGAGGCGCGCTCATGCCTCCACCTTCGCGAGCTCGTCGCGCAGCGCGCGGATCACGGTGTCGTAGCGATGCGCGTCGGCGTCGCTCGCGCCGCCGAACACCGCCGAGCCGGCGACGAAGGTGTCGGCGCCGGCAGCCGCGATCTCGGCGATGTTGTCGACCTTCACGCCGCCGTCGATCTCGAGCAGGATGTGCCGCCCCGTCTCGGCTTCGTATGCGTCGAGCTTCGCGCGCGTCGCACGCAGCTTGTTCAGCGTCCCGGGGATGAACTTCTGCCCGCCGAACCCGGGGTTCACGCTCATCAGCAGCACGAGGTCGATGTTGTCGAGCGCGTGGTCGAGGTAATGCAGCGGCGTCGCCGGATTGAACACGAGTCCGGCCTGGCAGCCGCAGCCGCGGATCAGCTGCAGCGTGCGGTCGATGTGCTCGGACGCTTCCGGGTGGAAGGTGATGATGTTCGCGCCGGCCTTCGCGAAGTCCGGGACGATGCGGTCGACCGGCTTCACCATCAGATGCACGTCGATCGGCGCGGTCGTATGCGGGCGGATCGCCTCGCAGACGAGCGGGCCGATGGTCAGGTTCGGGACGTAGTGGTTGTCCATCACGTCGAAGTGGATCCAATCGGCACCGGAGGCGACGACGTTCCGGACTTCTTCGCCCAGCCGCGCGAAATCGGCTGAAAGCAGGCTCGGAGCGATGCGGTACATGGGTTTCTCCTGGGGATCCGACCCCGGATTCTAACCGCTCGCGCCGGGCCGCCGTCCAGCCGCGCTCGCATCGGACGGAGGATGCGCTCCCGCCCGTCGCCGCGGACGCATCTGGCGCCCGCCCGGCGTGGCCGCTGCGAAAACCCGGCCTCCGCTCAGCGCACGCAGACGCGACGGACTTGCGCCATGTCGGTGATGCCGGCGAGAACCTTCTCGATGCCGTCCTGGCGCAAGGTCCGCAGCCCTTCGGCGAGCGCGACGCCGAGCAGCTGGGACACGCGCGCGCGCTCCTGGATCATGCGCTTCGCCTCCGGCGTCGCGAGCATCAGTTCGTGCAGGCCGACCCGTCCCTTGTAACCGGCGTTGCACTCGCTGCAGCCGACCGCGCGGTACAGCGTGAAGCGGCCGTCCTCGTCGGCATGCGTCGTGCGCAGCCTCGCGAACACCGCCGCGCGAGCCGCCGCCGGATCCTCGCGGAAATCGGGCGTCGCCTGCATGTCCTCGCAGTATTCGTCGAGGAGTTGCAGCACCTCGGCCTCGTCGGGCCGGTAGGCGGTTCGGCAGTGTTCGCACAGCCGCTTCGCGAGCCGCTGCGCGAGCACACCGAGCAGCGCATCGCCGAAGTTGAACGGGTCCATGCCCATGTCGAGCAGCCGCACGATCGACTCGGGCGCGCTGTTGGTATGCAGCGTCGACAGCACGAGGTGGCCGGTCAGCGACGCCTCGATGCCGACCGACACCGTCTCGAGGTCGCGCATCTCGCCGACCATGATGACGTCCGGGTCGGCACGCAGGAACGCCCGCATCATCGTCGCGAAATCGAGCCCCGCCTTGCGGTTCACCTGCACCTGGCGCAGCCCCTTCTGCGTGATCTCGACCGGGTCCTCGGCCGTCCAGATTTTCGTGTCGGGCGTGTTGATGTGACCGAGGATCGAATGCAGCGTCGTCGTCTTGCCCGAGCCGGTCGGGCCGCAGACGAAGAACAGTCCGTACGGCTTGGTGATGACCTTCTTCAGCCGTTCGAGGTTGTGCGCGGTCAGGCCCAGCTTGTCGAGCTTGATCGGCTCGCTGTTCGCGAGCAGGCGCATCACGACGTCTTCGAGGCCGCCGGCGGTCGGCACCGTCGCGACGCGCAGCTCGACGTCGAGCGGCGCGTACTTGCGGAACTTGATCTTGCCGTCCTGCGGCTTGCGGCGCTCGGAGATGTCGAGGTCGCACATGATCTTGATGCGCGTCACGAGCGCGTTGCGGTAGCTCGCCGGCACCTGGATGTAGGGCACGAGCGTGCCGTCCTTGCGGAAGCGGATCTGCGTCTTTTCCTTCCCCGGGCGCGGCTCGATGTGGATGTCGGACGCGCCTTGCCGATGCGCGTCGATGATGACCTTGTTCACGAGCTTCACGAGCTCGTTGTCGGCCGCGGCCATGACGTCGTCGGCGACCGAGATCTCCTGCTCCTCTTCGAGGAGATCGTGCAGCAGGTCCGACACCGAGCCGAGCTCCATCGACGGCTCGAAGAACTGATCGACGGTGCGGTCGAACTCCGCTGCGGTCGTGACGCGGAATGCGAGCCGGCTCTTCGGGAACACGTTCTGCGCGATGCGCGACGCGCGGACGCGCTCCGGGTCGACCGCGAGCACGACGATGCCCTCGTCCGTTTCCTCGAGCGGCAGCCACAGGTTCTGCTCGACGTACTCGCGCTTGATGTGGCGCAGCAGGTCCATCTGTCTGACGCGCTCCTGGCGGAACGGCTCGTACGGCACGTGGTAGAAGCGCGCAGCCGCCTCGCCGAGGTCGGCGAGCGTGAGATCGAAGGATTCGGCGAGGACGTCGTCGGCCCGCGCGTCGCCGTCGCGCACCCGGCGCATCGCGTCTTCGAGTTGCGCGGCAGTGATGCGCCCTTCGGCGATCAGTGCGTGATAGCGCGAGCGCAGCGTCGCCGGCGCCTTGCTGCGTTTTGCGAACGCGGAACCGAGCGTCTGCGCGAGCGCGAGCAGGCCTTCCTGCGCGATGCCGGAGAACTCGTCGTCGTGGCGCGTGTTGATCAGCTGGATCACCGCGTACAGCGCGCCGCCTTCGGGGTCGACGACCGGCGCGGCGAGCATCTGCCGCGTGCGGTAGCCGCTGCGTTCGTCGCCCGTCTTGCGGAACGCGAGCCCCGGCGAAATCGCCGCGAGGCCGGCTGCGTCGTAGACGTCGCGGATGTTCACCGGACGCCGGGACAGCGCGACGTATCCGGCGATGCTGCTCTCGTCGATCCGCAGGCGCACGCCGCCGAGGGCGGCCGCGCCGGTTTTCACGCGGGCGACGAGCGCCGAGCCGGATTCGTCGACGGTGAAGAACGACAGCCTTTCCGCATCGAACAGCGCGCACAGCTCGCGCGCCAGCTCGAAAACGATCTCGTCGACATCCTGCGTCGCGTGGATGCGGGCGGTGATGGCCTGAAGGCCCTTGAAGAACGCGAGGCGACAGGCGACGTCAGTGCCTGCGCCCGTCTTTCCGGAAGTTCCGGTGATCGACATTCGGGATCCTGCAAACGGGAATGTTCATCGGTGTGCGGCCGCGATTCTAGCGGTCGGCCGTGCGGAAATTCAGAACTCGATGACCTGCCCCTGCTCGAGCGCGAGCGGCGGCGAGCCGGCGCCGCTGTCGGCGATCTCGCGCATGATCCGCTCGCCCTGGCCGGGTTTGAGATGGGTCACGAAGACCTCGGGCGAGACGGCGAGATCCTGCAGCATCGCCGCGAGCGTCGCCGGGCAAAGGTGACGGGCGGCGAGCGCGAGGCCGTGCTGGCTGTCGCTGAACGCGGTCTCGATGATCAGGTGGCGCAGGTCGTCGAGCCGGTTGATCGCCGCGATCAGTTCGGCGCAATAGGCGGTGTCGCCGGTGTAGACGAGCTTTCCGCGACCGCTGTCGAGGCAGTACGCGACCGCGGGCACCGTATGCAGCGCCGGCAGCGGCGTGATCGTGCGGGAGCCGAGTCTCACCGGCTCGCCGACCGTGAGCGGATGAAAGCGCATGTAGGGCCGGTGCTCGTCCGGGATCACCGTGAAATCCGGCCAGATCAGCCAGTTGAAGACGTGCGCGCGCAGGATGCGGAGCGTATCGGGGGTCGCGTGGATCGTGACCGGGACGCTGCGCAGGTCGCCGACCGAGTCGACGAGGAGCGGAATCGACGCAATGTGGTCGAGATGCGAGTGCGTGACGAAGATGTGGTCGATGCGGGCGAGCTCGTCGAGTTCGAGGTCGCCGACCCCGGTGCCGGCGTCGATCAGGATGTCGTCATCGGCGAGAAACGCGGTCGTGCGGGCATTGCGTCCGCCGATTCCGCCGCTGCAGCCGAGCACCTTGAGCTTCATGAGTTCCAGTCGTTGCGCCGCGGGGTCGCCGCAGCGTGATTTTCATCGGTGACGCCACCCTAGCACCGCACCCGGACGCGGTCGGTGCATTACCGCACGTCGCCACACGGCGAAGCGCGCGATCAGCCGCGGAGGAAGAACTGCATCCGGATCCCGGCGACTTCGATGTAGTCGTTCTCGCGCAGCAGCCGCCCCAGAGGCTCGATCGGCGCGCCATTGACGAGCGGATACGCGTCGCCTTCGACGTGCGCGATGAAATAGCCTTGCTGCCGCCGCGTGATCGCCGCGACCTGCTTGCCGGGCTTGCCGAGGGTCGTCATCGGCTTCGCGAGGTCGAGCTCGCGCCCGGCCGCGGGCCCGCTCACGATGCGGATGCCCGCCGACGCGGCGTCCCCCGCGCGCGACTTCGCCGCCTGCGGCGGGGCCGCCGCGGGTGCCGGCGCCCGTGCTTCGGCGCCCGCGCCGGCCCGCTTCGCGGATGCGGCATTCGGCGACGCGGCGGCATGGAGCACCGGGTCGATGTAGCCGGCGGAGGCGGCGCGCGGGGCGTCCGCGAGAAACTTCAGCCGGTACTTGCCGAGTTCGATGAGGTCGTTGTGGCGCAGCACGTGCTTCTTGATCGGCTGGCCGTTCACATAAGTGCCGTTCGTGCTGTTGAGATCTTCGAGGAACGCATCGTTGAGGATCGTCGTGATCACCGCGTGCTGGCCGCTGATCGCGAGGTTGTCGATCTGGATATCGTTCATTGCCTTGCGCCCGACCGTGATGCGCTCGCGGTCGAGCGGGATCTCCTTGAGCACCAGCCCGTCCATGCTGAGGATCAACTTCGGCATTGCTTTCGTTCCATTTCCAGAAAAAGACGCGGCGCGGCAAGGGTGCCGGATCAGCCCGACACCCGCAGCAGCACGACCGAGATGTTGTCGCGGCCACCGTTGAGATTCGCACGTTCGACGAGCCGTTCCGCATTGGCGGCGAGCGAGGCGGCCGGGTCGAGCGCAAGGGCGATGTCGTCGTCGCGGACCATGTCGGTGAGGCCGTCCGAGCACAGCAGGAAGAGATCGTCGGCCCGCGCGGCGTGGACGCCGACGTCGGCCTCGACCTCGGGCAGCACGCCGAGGCCGCGGGTCAGCATGCCTTTGAACGCCATCCGCGCAGCTTCCGCGGCGCTCAGCAGGCCGGCGTCGATCTGTTCCTGCAACATCGTGTGGTCGCGCGTCAACTGCTCGAACAGGCCGGCGCGGAACCGGTAAAGGCGCGAATCGCCGACGTGGGCCGACACGACGCTCCCCGGCAGGAAAACCGCCGTGACCAGCGTCGAGCCCATGCCTGCGAGCTGCGGCTGCGCGAGCGCTTCGGCGAGAATCGCGTCGTTCGCCTCGCGCGCCGCCGCGGCAAGCGCTTCGCGCACGCCGTCGACGTCTTCCAGCCGCCCGGCTTCGGCGTCGCGCTCGAGCCGCTGCAGCACCGCCGCGACCGCGACGCGGGACGCGACATCGCCCCCGCGGTAGCCGCCCATGCCGTCGGCGAGCACCGCCCAGCCCCGCTCCGCCCGCACTGCCAGCGCATCTTCGTTGCGCGCGCGCACGCGCCCGACATCCGTGCGGGCGCAGCATTCGATCGACGGCATGGGTGTGTGCGGAGCAGGCGGCACCGGCTCGCCTAATAGGGCAGCGCCGTGCCGAGGCCGCGTTCGAGCGCGCGCTCGACGACGCGGGCGGCGACCGCGATGTCCTGGATCCCCATCCCCTGCGATTCGAACAGCGTGATCTGGTCGCCCGACGTCCGCCCGGGCCGCACGCCCGCGACGACTTCGCCGAGCTCGACCCAGCGGCCGGGCTGCGTGCGTCCCTTTTCGAGCAGCGGCATCAGGTCGCCCGCTTCCCGCACCGCGACCTCGCGCGAGTCGACGCAGATCACGTCCGCGCGCCGCACCGCCGCCTCCGACAACTCCTGACGCGCGAGGCTGTTCGAACCGCCGGCGTTGATGTGCGTGCCCGGCGACAGCCAGTCGGCGTCGAACAGCGGCTTCGGCGAAGTCGTGATCGTGACGACGATGTCCGAATCGCGCACGGTCTCCTCGGCGCTCGCCGCAGGCACGACGTCGCAACCGGTTTCGCTGCTCATCTGCTCGCAGAAGGAGCGCAGCCGTTCCTGATTGCGCGCGAACACCTTGAAGCGCTCGACCGGGCGCACCGCGCACAGCGCGAGGATCTGACCCTGGGCCTGCCAGCCCGAGCCGAAGACGCCGACAACGCGCGACTCGGGGCGCGACAGCCAGCGCGCAGCGACACCGGCCGCGGCGCCGGTGCGCATCATCCCGAGGCGGTCCGCTTCGATCACCGCCACGGGGTCGCCGGTCGACGCGTCGAAGAGGTGCACCCAGAAGCGGTTATGCCCGCCCGCCGTCGTGTATACCTTGAAGCCCGACAGGTTCAGCGACGGCACACCGCCCTGCAGCAGGTGCGTCATCGTCTTCGGCAGCCGCACGCGCTGGCGCGGGAAGTCGATTGTCTCGCCGCGCCCGTGCGCCGCCATCACCTGCTCGACCGCTTCGAGCACCGTCTGCATGTCGAGCAGGCTGCCGACCTCCTCTTCCTTCAGATAAAGAGTCATGAGCTTCCTGGAAAAATGAGGGAAATAGCGCCAGGGGATGCCCCGGCACTCGCGAGGCGCGGGTACCCGGATCCGACCGCCTCGTTCTTCGACCCATTCTAGCTCGGCGACCGGCCCCACCGTGGGGCGAAAAAAAACCCGTCACGGAGGACGGGTGTATTTTTCGGACGTTCGCCAAGGCCCGGCTTACATCATCCCGAGCGCGAGTGACGTCGCCGGCCGGTGGGTCACGAGCACGAGGAACACCAGCATAGACACGAGCCACGGCCACATCGCCACCGTGAGCGCCGTCCCCGTCTTCGTGATGCCCGAGGCGATGCGCAGGTTCGAGCCCACCGCCGGGTGGCACATGCCCACTTCGATGTTCGCCGCCGTGATGATGCGGGAAGGCACCGGGGCGATCCGTTGATTACAGCTTGGACGGATCGAAGCCGGTCGCTTCGTAGATCGACTTGATCGTCTCGGCACCGACGCGCGATTCCATCTTCTTGTGCGTCGGCATCATCGCCTTCTTGAGCGCGAGCTTCTCGGCGTCGGTCGGCTTGTAGATCTCGGTCTTGCCAGAGGCGCGGACGGCTTCGAGCGACTTGTCGTTCTCTTCCTTCGCGATCTGGTTCGCATACTGGGTCGACTCCTTCATCGCCTGTTCGAGCTGCGTGCGGATCTCGCCCGGCAGCCCGTCCCAGAACTTTTTGTTGGTGATCACCGCGTAACCGATGTAGCCGTGGTCCGACAGCGTCATGTGCTTCTGCACTTCGTGGACCTTCTGCGTGTAGTAGTTCGACAGCGTGTTCTCGGTGCCGTCGACGACGCCGGTCTGCAAGGCCTGATAGACCTCGGAGAACGCCATCACCTGCGGCAGCGCCTTGACTTCGCGGAACTGCTCCTCGAGCACCTTGGACGACTGAATGCGCATCTTCTTGCCTTTCAGGTCGTCGGGCGTCTTGATCGGGCTGTTCGCGGACAGCGCCTTGAAGCCGTTGTCCCAGAACGCCAGGCCCTTGATGCCGCGCGCTTCGAGCTTGCCGAGCAGCTTCTGGCCGACCGGGCCGGCCGTGACCTTGTGCAGGTCGTTGTAGCCGTCGAAGATGTACGGCAGGTCGAACGCCTCGAATTCCTTCACGCCGAGCGGGCCGAACTTGGACAGCGACGGCGCGAGCATCTGCACCGATCCGAGTTGCAGCGCCTCGATTTCCTCCTTGTCCTTGTACAGCGTGCTGTTCGGATAGACCTCGACCTTGACCGCGCCCTTCGTGTACTTCTCCGCGAGCTCCTTGAATTTGCTCGCACCCTTGCCCTTCGGCGTGTCGTCGGCGACGACGTGGCTGAACTTGATCACGATCGGTTCGGCGGCGAACGCCGGCATCGCCAAGGGCAATGCGGCGGCGACAACGGCGCCGAGCAGAACACGACGGATGCGGGAATGGCTCTTCATGATGACTCCTCCGGTTTATTGGTATGGATACGACGACTGAAACGGACAGCGGAGGGGTCAGCCCGCCGGGCTTTCCACCGCTGCGAGAATGCGTTGGGCCCGCGCGATCACGGGCGCGTCGATCATGCGATCGTCGAGCACGACGACACCGCCGCCGGACGCTTCGGCCGCCGCTCGCACCGCGCGAGCCCATTCGACCTCGGCGGGCAGGGGCGTGAAGGCGGTAGTCACCGGCCCGATCTGCGACGGGTGGATCAGCAGGACGCCACCGAAGCCGTGCCGGCGGGCACGCCCCGCATACCGGCCGAGCGCAGTGGCATCGCCGATCGCGGTGAACACGCCGTCGACCGGCGCCGGCAGGTTCGCGCGCTGGCTCGCCAGCACGAGCATCGCGCGATAAGGCAGGAAGACGAGCTCTTCGGGGTCGGCTTCGTCCGGGACGAGATCGAGTTCGACGGCAAGGTCCAGCTTGCCGAACACGAGGCGCGCGCAGCCGGGGGCTTTCGCGATCTCCGCGAGCATCTGGAGCCCCCCGCCGGTCTCGATGATCGGCAGCACGTCCTTGCCGCTGATGTCGACGACATGTGCGATCTGCGCCGCGCTCTCGGCCTTCGGCAGGACGACACCGACGATGCCGGCGTGGCGGCAGGCGACGAGGTCGTCCTCGTGCCAGCTCGTGCCCGCGGCGTTGATGCGCACGGTCACCCGCGCCGTCGGATTCGCGTCGAGCCACGCAAGCAGCGCGGCTCGCGCGGAGACCTTCTCGGCCGGAGCGACCGCGTCCTCGAAGTCGACGATGACGACGTCGGGGCGGGCCGCGATCGCCTTGCCGATCCGTTCCGGGCGGCTCGCCGGGACGAACAGGAAAGTGCGGGCACGCGCGAGGTTCGGGGCAGTCGGGGCGTTCATACCGCCCCCTCCGCGCGCAGCGCCGCGATGCGCTCGCCGTAGCCGAGCTCGGCGAGAATCGCGTCGGTATGGGCGCCGAGCGCCGGAACGGGGTCCATCCGCGCCGGGCGATCGGGCCCCATCCCGGGCGGCTGCAGCGCCGGCAGCGGGCCGACCGGCGAGTCGACCGTCGTCCAGCGCTGGCGCGCCTGCAGCTGCGGGTGCGACCAGATGTCGTTCATCGTGCTGACGTGCGCGTTCGCGATGTCGGCCGCGTCGAGGCGGGCGATCACGTCCTCGCCCGTGAGGCTCGCGAACGTCTGCTCGATCAACGCCCGCAACTCGTCCCGGTGCGTCGTGCGCTGTGCGTTGCTCGCGAAGCGGGCGTCGGTCGCGAGCGGCGCGTTCTGGAGCACCTTGTCGCAGAACACCGCCCACTCGCGTTCGTTCTGCAGGCCCAGCATCACGGTGCGGCCGTCGCCCGCCTTGAACGGACCGTAGGGGTAGATCGTCGCGTGCGACGCGCCGCTGCGCTTCGGCGGCTGCTGGTCCTTGTACGCGTAGTACATCGGGAAGTTCATCCACTCGACCATCGCGTCGATCATCGCGATCTCGATGCGCCGGCCGCGCCCGGTCCGGCCGCGCTCGATCAGCGCGCCGAGGATGTTGCTGTAGGCGTACATGCCCGCGGCGATGTCGGCGATCGAGATGCCGGCCTTGACCTGCTCCTCGGGCGTGCCGGTGATCGACAGGAAGCCCGACTCGCTCTGGATCAGCAGGTCGTAGGCCTTCTTGTTCGTGTAGGGGCCGCCTTCGCCGTAGCCGGAGATGTCGCAGACGATGAGGCGCGGATTGCGTTCGGAGAGCGCCTCGAACGACAGGCCCAGGCGCGCCGCGGCGCCGGGTGCGAGGTTCTGGACGAGGACGTCCGCCTCGTCGAGGAGCTTCAGCAGGATCTCCTGCGCCTCGGGCTGCTTCACGTCCAGCGTCAGGCTCTCCTTCGAGCGGTTCACCCAGACGAAGTGCGACGCGAGGCCGTCGACGCGGTGGTCGTAGGCGCGCGCGAAGTCGCCGACGCCGGGGCGCTCGATCTTGATCACGCGCGCGCCGAGGTCGGCGAGGTGGCGCGTGGCCAAGGGCGCGGCGATCGCGTGCTCGAGCGAGACGACGGTGACGCCTTCGAGCGGCAGTGAGGTGGGGCTGGAAGTCATGTGTCGGGCTCCGGGAGAGGTCACAGGAGGGCCGCTACGCTGGCGGCGGTGTGCAGGTTCCAGACGCGCGCGATCAGCGCGTCGACTTCTGCGTCGCTCGCGGCACCCGAGAAGCGCGCGAGGCGGCGCGTCTTGTCCTCGAGCTCGGAGCGCGTCAGCGTGTTGCCGGGATCACCCTTCGGCTCGTCGATCGCGCCGTGGAAGGTCCTGCCCGCGCGGGTCGTCACCTCGACGCGGCCGAGCCAGCGCTGCGGGTAGGCGCCGTCGACGTCGGCGTCGAGCACCATGCCGACCTTGTCGCGGAAGGCCGCGACGGCCGGGTCGGTGAGCGCGTGATCGCGGAACTCCTCGAGGCCCGCCTTGCCGTACACCGCGACCAGCCCGAGCACCGTGCCCATCGAGAACTTCGCCTGATGCACGGTCGCCGGCACGGTCACCGCGCCGAGCACGTCGATCGCCCCTTGATGCACGCGCGCGACGACCGACTCGATATCGCTCGCGACGAGCTGTTCGCGCCGCATCAGATCGAGCAGCGCATCCGCTGCCGGATGCGTGTGGCGGCATGACGCGTGGAACTTGAACGAGGTCTCGAGCAGCGCCCAGCGCGTCCCGAGGCCGTCCGTCAGCCGCGTCGGGTCTGAATCCGACGACATGCCGGCGGCCATCCCCTTCGCGCCGTCGAGGATGCGCTGCGCACCGGTGACGCCGTCACGCGCGAGGTAAGCCGCGGCGAGACCGCTCGCGGCGGCATGTGCGGTGTGCAGCTGCTTGGAGTCCGCGGCGTCGCGGAGGAACTCCCACAGTCCGGCGGCCTGCGTGCCGGCCGAGCCGAGCGCGTCGAGCATTTGCGCGGGCGTGAGCTTCAGCACGCGCCCGACGGCGACGGCGGCGGCGAGCGTGCCGACGGTCGCGGTCGTGTGGAAGATGCGGTAGTGCGAGCGGCCGAGAAACTCGCCGATGCGCACGCCCGCCTCGTAACCGGCGACCGACGCCGCGATCAGTTCGGCGCCGCTCGCGCCGACGTCCTGCGCCGCGGCGAGCGCCGCCGGGAACACGACGGTGGCCGGATGCAGCACCGAGCTGTTGTGCAGGTCGTCCTGCTCGACCAGATGCGAGGACGCCGCATTGACCCACGCGGCGAAATACGCGGAGCTGCGCGCGCGGCTGACGAGGATTTCGGCGCGGCCGTCGGCCGGACCCATCGCACGCGCGAAGGCTTCGAACTGCGGAATCGGGTGCAGGCCCTTCGCGGCGAGCGCGGACGCGGCCCAGTCGAGGAAGAGTTCCTCGGTGCGCGCGACCACCGCCGGCGGCAAGTCATCGAAACGCAGCGTCGCGGTGAATTCGGCGAGCACCGCGCCGGGATTCGGAGAGGTCGTCATCGTGGTGTCCCCGTTCCGTTCAGAACGAGCGCGGCAGCCCGAGCAGGTGCTCGGCGACGTAGGAGAAGATCAGGTTCGTCGAGATTGGCGCGACCTGGTACAGGCGTGTTTCGCGGAACTTGCGCTCGATGTCGTATTCGTTCGCGAAGCCGAAGCCGCCGTGCGTCTGCATGCAGACGTTGGCCGCTTCCCACGACGCCTTCGCGGCGAGGTACTTCGCCATGTTCGCCTGCGCGCCGCAGGGCTGGTGCGCGTCAAACAGCTCGCAAGCCTTGAAGCGCATCAAGTTCGCGGCCTCGATCTCGATGAAGGCCTCGGCGATCGGAAACTGCACGCCCTGGTTCTTGCCGATCGGGCGATCGAACACGACGCGCTCGTTCGCGTACTTCGTCGCGCGCTCGATGAACCAGTAGCCGTCGCCGATGCACTCGGCGGCGATCAGCGTGCGCTCCGCGTTGAGGCCGTCGAGGATGTACTTGAAGCCCTTGCCTTCCTCGCCGATCAGGTTCTCCTCGGGGATCTCGAGGTTGTCGAAGAAGAGCTCATTGGTCTCGTGATTGACGAGGTTGGGGATCGGGCGGACGGTGAGGCCGTTGCCGACGGCGTCCTTCAGGTCGACGATGAAGATCGACATCCCTTCGGACTTCTTCTTGACTTGGTCGAGCGGCGTCGTGCGCGCCAGCAGGATCATCAGGTCCGAATGCTGCACCCGGCTGATCCACACCTTCTGGCCATTGACGACATAGCGGCCGTCCTTCTTCACCGCGACCGTCTTGATCTTGGTCGTGTCGGTGCCGGTCGTCGGCTCGGTGACGGCCATCGACTGGATGCGCAGCTTCCCGGCGGCGATCGCCGGCAGGTACTTCTCCTTCTGCGCCTTGCTGCCGTTACGCAGCAGCGTGCCCATGTTGTACATCTGGCCGTGCACCGCGCCCGAGTTGCCGCCCGAGCGGTTGATCTCTTCCATGATCACCGACGCCGCGGTGAGCCCGAGACCCGAGCCGCCGTATTCCTCGGGGATCATCGCGGACAGCCAGCCGGCGCCGATCAGCGCGTCGACGAACTCCTCGGGATAGCCGCGCTTCTCGTCGATCTTGCGGAAGTATTCGTCGGGAAATTCGCTGCACAGGCTGCGGATCGCGTCGCGGATTTCCTGGTGTTCGTCGGGGGCGTTGAGCATCGTCATGGTCGTCTCCTGGTCTGTCCGGGGAATCGCAGGCAAAGCGATCCCCTTGCCGCCCGCACGGGGCGGATTGCGTGTTCGATGTTGTTGGGGTCGGGGGAGCGGTCGGTCAGTCGAAAGTGAGGTCCGCCTTCATCGTCAGCCGGCCAGCGCAGTCGGTCCACAGCTCGGCCGTGCCCGCACCGGTGATGCGCCCGCAGACGTCGAAGTCGGTGTTGTCGAACAGCGGGCCGACGGCGCGGAACGCGAAGCGCCGGACGGTCTTGTCGGGATGCGCAGCGCGGAATGCGCCCAGCAGCACCGTCGCCGCCAGCGGGCCGTGGAACACGAGGCCCGGATAGCCTTCGACTTGCGTCACGTAGGGATGGTCGTAGTGGATGCGGTGACCGTTGAAGGTCAGCGCCGAATAGCGGAACAGCAGCACCGGATCGGGGTGGATCGTCCGGCGGAATTCGGCCTCGGCTTCGATCTTGCCGCCGGTGAGCGGGCTCCCCTTCGGCGCGGGCTGGCGATAGACGATGTCGTGCTCCTCGATCAGCGCGACGCCGCTCTCGCCGGAAATGGTGTGTTCGACGGTCACGAACACGAGGCCGCCGCTGCGACCCCCCTTCCGCTCGCAACGCAGGATCTTCGACACCCGCGTCACCGCCTCGCCGACGCGCAGCGGTTGCAGGAATTGCAGGCGGCCGCCCGCCCACATGCGGTTAGGCAATGCCACCGGCGGCAGGAAGCCGCCGCGCTTCGGGTGCCCGTCCGGACCGATCTCGCTGGCGCGCGCGCTCGGCGTGAAATACACCCAGTGCCACAGCGGCGGCAGCGCGCTTCCCGCCGCGATCGAGCCAGGATCGAAGTCGAGCGTTGCCGCTAGCGCTTGCGCCGTGCGCAGATCGACGACGTCCGCGCGCATTTCCTGACGCCCGATCCAGCTGGCGAGATCCGCGTTTTCGGTCAGGTTACGGTCGTTCATACTGTCTCCTTGGTGCTCCCTTCCTCGTGCCGCATCGGTCGGGAAACGTCTGGCCACATCATCACCGCCGGCCGGGCTACCTACAATTCGCTATTTTTTAAGGCTGCCTTAATCCCTGCTTAATGCCTTGCCACGCGCGCGGACCAGGGCAAGGTCGCCGCCCGAACACGTCGGAAACCGAAACACATGCATATCGACCTACGGGATCTGAGCCTTTTCGCCCTGATCGCCGAAACCAAGAGCCTGACCCGTGCCGCGGAGCGCAATCACCTCTCGTTGCCGGCGGTGAGCGCACGCGTCAAGGATCTGGAGTCCGAAGCCGGCGTGCGCCTGCTGTACCGCACGCCGCGCGGCGTCGCGCTGACGCCGGCCGGACAAAGCCTGTTGCGTCACACGCGCACGATCCTCAGCGAGGTCGAGCACATGAAATCCGAGCTGCAGCGCTTCGGAGAAGGCGTGCAGGGGAGCATCCGGGTATTCGCGAACACGACGGCGGTGACCGAGTTCATGCCGGAGGTGCTCGCGACCTTCCTCGCCGCGCACCCGAAGGTCGACGTCGACCTGCAGGAGCGGCCGACCGCGGAGATCATCCGCGGCGTTCTCGACGGCATGACCGATCTCGGCATCACGTCCGGCCCGATCAACGCGGACGGCCTGGAAGTGCATACCTTCAGCACCGACCGGCTCGTCCTCGCGATCACCCCCGGCCACCCGCTCGAAGCCGAGGAGAAAGTCCGCTTCTCGCAGGTCGTCGACTACGACTACATCGGCCTGCACGAAGGCAGCACGCTGCAGCGCTTCGTCGAGCAATTGATGCAGAACGCGCGGCGCCGGCTGCACATCCGCGTACAGGTCAGCAACTTCGAATCCGTCTGCCGCATGATCGAGGCCGGTGTCGGGGTCGGCATCGTGCCGGAGTCCGCGGCGCTGCGGCATCGGCAGACGATGAAGATCGTCATCAAGCCGCTCGACGAGGATTGGGCCGTGCGCGAGCGGCACGTGCTCGCACGACGGGGCGACTCGCTGACGAGCTACACCCAGGCGCTGATCGACAGCATCATGGATCACCCGGGACATTCGGAGAGCCGCCGCGACCGCCGCACGGATCGCAGCTGACGCGGCGAAACCGCTCCTTTCCCGTCTCGTCGGCAAGCGGCTCGAACCGTAGCGCCGCGGCAATTTCCAGGGCACCGACGACGATCAGCACGTACAAAGCCGTCGATTCGCTCGCAGGTCGCCGAGCTCATCCGCAGCCCCGTCTCCACGCGCGGAAAAAAATCCGGCTCGGTCAGCATCGCTCACCGAGCCGGCGCAAATCCGGCGACACCGAAGGGAGGAGGGAGAACCGGGCGTCGCCAGACGAGGAGCGGATTGCGGCTGAAGAAAGCCCGGCGTCAGCCTACCGCGCCGGTCAGTTCCGGCACGACCTCGAACAGATCGCCCACGAGGCCATAGTCGGCGACCTGGAAGATCGGCGCTTCCGGGTCCTTGTTGATCGCGACGATGACCTTCGAATCCTTCATGCCCGCGAGGTGCTGGATCGCACCCGACACGCCGACCGCGATGTAGAGCTGCGGGGCGACGATCTTGCCGGTCTGCCCGACCTGGTAGTCGTTCGGCGCG
>NZ_JAVSMM010000030.1:0-32392 GCF_032027225.1 Aromatoleum sp.
GACCGCTTGAAGGCTTCGCTATGCGTTCGCCGACTCCGGCGCGGGATAACCACATCCATGGTGTCCACCATCGAAAATTAGTGGACACGATCTTCAATGGGCTAGGCGGCTGGGGGAAGGTGGGTTCGCCGGGTGCTTACGGATAGCGCCGGTGCTTGCCGATTGGCGGGAGCACATGGATGCGGCGATACTTCAACTCCAATACCGCTTCGCGCATGCTTCCGCCGCTGCCGCGAGTCTCGACTCGGTGCAACCCTTTGCAGCAGACCTCATGCATCTCGTCTGCCATCGTGTGCGCGCCGTCACCGGCGAGGCGGTCGACACAAGTGCGCACGGCAAAGTGAGTTCCTGCCGACTGTGCAGCGCAGAACAGCTCGTAGATGTCGCTCTCGCGGTCCCCGACATGCACGCACCGTTCCGGCTTACCGAGCAAGTCCGTCGATTGCTGCAGATTCTGAAGCCAGCGGACACTCTCCTTGTGCTCGATCGGAACTCGGGTCGGATTGACCTTCTTCTTGAGCGCGTTGGTCCCTTTGAATTTGCTGCGCGTCCAGAACTTCACCGCAGCGATCCCCAACGGCAAGCCTTCGCACGTCACGACCAAGCTCGAGTGCATCAGGATGCCGCAGGCAGTCCGCTGACCGACCTGTCCTACCAGACCGATCGTGCCGTCGTTGTGCTTAAATGAAATTTCCGTCGTGTCGTGCAAGACGAGAACACGATCGTCGACAAGGGATGCGCGCTCGCGGGTCGAATGAAAATGTCCTGACAGGATCGCTTCTTCGCTGACCCGCGGATTCGAGAAGAAGCGGTACGCTGCCTTTGTGTTGGCCCAGTCCTGACATGCAAACGGAATGATCTTACCCATGCCCTCGGTCAGCTGCTGGAGCAGAGTTCGAAACCGCTTACCCAGCCGCTCGTCCTTGAACTCGGAGGTGGCCACCTCGTCCTCCGCCCACGACTGTACTTCCGCTTCCAACTCTGCACCCGAATAGGGGCCCGTACCGCTGCGCTTGCCCATGACTTTGCCTCGCAGGCTGACATTGTCTGCCAAAGCTTAGTCACCACTTTAAGCAAGCACTATAACGCAATGAAATTTGTGGGTAATTGAAAGGCTGGGCGGACGCTTACGGGACTGAAGGCGGCGGTGCGCAAGGTGATCTCGGCCAGTTGGCAGCGCTGTCGGGTGCATTTCATGCGCAACCTCCTCGTGCATGCCCCCGCCGGGCCGCGCCGCGTGGTCTCCGCCCTGGTCGCCACGATCTTTGCACAGACCACCGAGCGCGCGGCCCGGGACCAGTGGCGCGTCGTCGCCGACCAGCTGCGAACGCTTCCCGAAAATCGCCAGGCTCATGGACGAGGCCGAAGACGACGTGCTCGCGCACATGAGTTTCCCCAAGGAGCATCGCACCAAGATTCACTCCACCAACCCGCTCGAGCGCCTGAACGGCGAGATCAAGCGCCGCACCGCCGTCGTCGGCATCTTCCCCAACGAGGCCGCGATCTATCGGCTGGTGGGCGCCTTGCTGCTCGAACAGAACGACGAGTGGGCCCTGCAACGCCGCTACATGACGCTGGAAACGCTCGCCGAAGTTGGCGACAATCCCAACGTCAGCCTGTCCGCCGTGGCGACCTGACCCGCGCTCCTGCCAAACTGGAGCCGATGATCTGCCGAACTCGTCTTACACCGCGTCCCGGACACGATCGGCGGTAATGCAAAACGGTGAGCGAGATTCCCGCAAGGCGACATGGGCGGCGCTCGGATATCGCCGTACCCGCCCGCTTAACTATCACTGTCTTTCGTCGGTCCTGTAGGGTCAGCGCTTTCGGCCCACGGCGGCCGTGTGCGCTTCACCGTCGAGGGTCGCCTCGGCAGTCGCTTGTTGAGCCGTCCGTTCTCGGCGCCGAGTTCCTTAAGGCGCTTCCGTGAGGCGCAGCACCGTACGGGAGACTCTTTCAGGATGTCACGCTTTGATCAAGCGCCGCATTTTTTCCTTCAGCCGCAAGCACGCGTGATCCTTAGTCTCGTGCGCACGCGCTGCTCCGGCGCCTTGGGTGCGTGCGCTAAAATCGATCTTCAACCCTCTTCCGAATAATCCCCGAGCTGCGGGGTTACACCGCAAAACTTCGTCCCGATATGCCTCTTTCGTTTGAAGCAAAGGCGTTGCTCGACATGGTGTACCGTGTTGGCGCACCCCGTTTCCATGAGTTGTCCACAGAGCAGGCGAGACACTCGTTCCGAAAGCTGCAGCTTGCGTTTCGCACCGAGGCGCCGCCGGTCGCGTCGGTGACCGATGTGCCGATGACCCGTGCGGACGGAACCGTGTTGCTTGGGCGGCTGTATCGCCCGCTCGAGAGCAGGCCGAATGAAGAGCTGCCGCTGATCGTCTATTTCCACGGCGGCGGATGGTGCGTGGGTGACGTCGATAGCTACGACGTGTTGTGCCGGGATCTTGCCAACGGCTCGCGCTGCTCGGTGTTGTCTGTCGAGTATCGTCTCGCGCCAGAATCGCCCTTTCCGGCTGCCGTGGATGATGCTATTTTTTGTACAGAATGGTCCGTGCAGAACTACGATCTGCTCGGCATCGATCCGGGGCGCGTCGCGCTTGCCGGCGATAGTGCAGGGGGGAATCTCTCTATTGTCACCGCTCTCGCGGCACGAGAGTCGCGCGGGGCTGCGATTCGTTTCATTGTCTTGATCTACCCCAGTACGGAGATTTTCAGCAGTCGTTCGTCGCGTCAGGAGTTCGGGCAGGGGTATCTGCTCGATAACGAAAGCCTGGAGTGGTTCTATGCTCGGTATCTTCGGGACGGCGATGCATACGAGTGGCGCGCTTCGCCGATGCTCGCCGAATCACTCTCGGGGCTTCCACCGATGCTCCTGGTGACGGCCGAATGCGATCCGCTGCGTGACGACGGTATCGCCTTCGCTGAACGCGTGCGCGAGGAGGGGGGAGATGTGGAGCATCTTGCAGTGCCTGGAGTGGTTCATGGGTTCCTCACTTTGGGTAAGTTCTTTCCCGAGGCTCGAGAGGTGCTGCATCAGATAACGGCGCGATTGGAGAAGGTGCTGCACGACTCCCGTTGAACGTCCGTTTTCGCTATGTGCTTAGGGATGGCTCCGCCGGAAGGCGGGGGGTTGGGCGCCTCAACAATAACCAGGAGGTGGTCGGCGGAAAACGATACCGTCAGCAGGGCATCTTTCTGGCGCTTCGGCAAGACGCGAAGTTCGCCCATTTGTAATCGGAGTTTCATTTTGGTTGACCGATAACCCATTCTGGGAAGTCGGATGGAATCCGTTACAAGTCGAGGCGGTGGCGCGGGGTCGGACGATTCGAAGCGCATGCTAAGGTTATGCTTGGTCGATTGCTAGGATCCGTTAATGCTGAAAGTCTTCAGTCATTATTTTCCGAGCTATGTTTTGCACCAGGTCATATTTGATTCCTTGGTGCTCTTCATCGCGGTACTGCTCGCAGCAGGGATGGAGATTCACGGTGACGTGGTCGACTGGCGCGTGATTGTCCCGTCCGCGCTCCTCTTCACGATCGCGATGATCCTTTTGAACAGCGTGATCGGGCTTTACCGGATCGGTGGTAACCAGCGGGGGTCGGTCCGCGCCACGGTCTTGCGTGTATTGATCTCGATTTCGGTGAGCATTCCGATCGCGATCGGCGTTTTCATGCTGCTCCCGTGGAACTACTTTGCATCGGAGGCGGTGCAACTGTCGGTCATCCTGCTGCTCGGCCTGGTTCTGCTGATGCGGGGCGTCGTGAATCGGAACTGGGCGAGCTCCATGTTCGCGCCGCGCGTGCTGATCATCGGGACGGGCATGGATGCTGCCGCAGTGGAACGCTCGATGAGCCAGCCGGTGCCGAGCGGAATGCACGTGGTGGGTTTTTATGCGCCTGAAGGCGAGGATACGTTAAGCGTTGACCCGAAACGTGTCGTCGGCTCAGGTAATGGTCTGCTGCAAACGGCCCGGCAGTTGAAGGTGAATGAGGTGATCGTCGCCGTTCGCGAGCGGCGCGGCGGCGTTCTCCCGATCCGCGAGCTCCTCGACTGCAAACTTTGCGGCATCCGCGTCATGGATCTCTCGTCGTTTTTCGAGCGTGTCCAGGGCAAGGTCCAGGTCGATTCGCTCAAGGCGAGCTGGTTGATCTATGGAGATGGATTCCGACAAAGCTTTGCGCGGACGGCCGTCAAGCGCTGCTTCGATCTCGTCGCTTCCACCTTCCTTCTGATCCTCGCCCTTCCGGTGATGACGGTAACGGCCGTACTGATTCTCCTCGAGGACGGGGCGCCGATCTTCTATCGGCAGGAGCGCGTCGGCCGCGCCGGACGGGTTTTCCACGTCATCAAGTTCCGCAGCATGCGGCGGGACGCCGAGAA
The DNA here is from genome assembly GCF_032027225.1 of Aromatoleum sp. Classification (GTDB taxonomy): domain Bacteria; phylum Pseudomonadota; class Gammaproteobacteria; order Burkholderiales; family Rhodocyclaceae; genus Aromatoleum. The sequence continues at coordinate 4,390 of NZ_JAVSMM010000030.1, forward strand.
GGATGGGAAGCCGCGCTGGGCGACCTCGGGGGATGACAGGACGACGCGCGTCGGTCGGATCATACGCAAATCGCGTATCGACGAGCTGCCGCAGCTGTTCAACGTTCTCGTCGGTGACATGAGCCTGGTCGGGCCTCGGCCGGAGCGGCCGTTTTTCGTCGATCAACTCGCCCGAGAGATTCCGTTCTACTCGGTCCGGCATAGCGTCAAGCCAGGCGTCACCGGATGGGCTCAAGTCCGGTATCAATATGGCGCGTCCGTGGAGGACGCTGTCCAGAAGCTTCAATACGACCTCTACTACGTCAAGAATCACACGTTGGTTCTCGATACATTGGTGCTTTTCGAGACGGTAAGGGTAGTGTTGACCGGCGAAGGCGCGCACTGATCGACATTTCGTCGCAGTTGCATTTCGGGTGAAATTGCGAGGCTTCTCCCGGATGCGACTGTTCATCTTCTGAGGCCGTAATGGGCGCTGAAGTATCGGACGTCGCCGTTTGGGGCTACGGAGCCGCCTTCGCGGCCTACCTGCTTTTCGGCCTGTATCTCCTTGTTGCAGCCCGCCGGGGACTGCCCGGCAGTTCGCTGCTCGTCGCGATTGGAGCGAGTGCCGCCTGGGCGCTGGCCAGCGCGTTCCTGGTACTGCGCGCCGGGGTTGGATTGAAGCAACTCGTCGAGGTTTTCGACGTGTTGCGCGGAGCGGCGTGGTTCGCATTTCTCCTGATCCTGCTTTACCCGGCGGGCGGCGGTCGGCTGCGGTGGCCGACCGTGGTTGCCGTTCTCATCGTTGGGATGCAGCTTATTCTGGCGATCGTCGCGCGTTTCGGGTTTTCCGATCCCGGCCCGTCGGCCACGCTTTCCCTCGGCAGTTTCCTGATCGGAGCGGTCTTCGGCCTCGTGCTCGTCGAGCAGCTTTTCCGGGCTCTTCCCGTCGATTCCCGCTGGGGCCTCAAGCCTTTGTGCCTCGGTCTCGCTGCGGGTTATGTCTTCGAGCTTTATTTGTTTGCCGACGGCGTTCTCTTCGGACGGCTCGACGCCGATATCTGGAGCGTTCGCGGCATCGCACATGCGCTGGTGATTCCGCTGATCTCCCTTTCCGCGTCCCGCAACCCGGCGTGGACCTTCCGCATCGCGATGTCTCGCGAAGTGGTTTTCCATTCGACCGCGCTGGCGGTTTCCGGGCTGTACTTGCTGCTGATCTCGGGGGCCGGCTATTACGTCCGCTATTTCGGCGGTGACTGGGGCAGGGCGATGCAGCTTGCGCTGCTGTTTGCCGGCCTGCTGCTGCTGGTCGTGCTCCTGTTCTCGGGATCCCAGCGTGCGCGACTACGGGTCTTCATCAACAAGCATCTGTTCCCGTACCGGTACGACTACCGCAAGGAATGGCTGCGTTTCACGCAGGCGCTGTCATCGGCCGGCGGGGTGATGGACCTCGGTCAGTCGGTGATCAAGGCGCTCGCGGATCTCGTCGAGAGTTCGGGGGGTGTGCTTTGGCTGGCCGATGCGAGCGGGCGATTCTCGATGAATGCGCGTCTCAACCAGAGCGCAACCGACGGAGCGGAGTTGGACGGAAGCCCGTTCTGCCGCTTTCTCGGCGAGCGCGAGTGGATCGTCAACCTCGAGGAATTTCGTTCCCGCCCAGCCCATTACGCCGGACTCGTGCTGCCTCGGTGGCTGTCGGCGATGCCCGATGCGTGGCTGGTGATCCCGCTGAAATCCTCCGACACGCTGATCGGCTTCGTCGTCCTGAATGCTCCCCGGACCGCCTTCGAGGTGAACTGGGAAGTGCTCGATCTGCTGAAGACCGCCCAGCGTCAGGCCGCGAGCTACCTGGAACGCATGCTGGCCGCCGAGGCGCTGCTCGAGTCGAGGAAGTTCGACTCGTTCAACAGGATGTCCGCGTTCGTCGTCCACGACCTCAAGAATCTCGTCGCCCAGCTTTCGCTGATGCTGAAGAACGCCGAACGTCACAAGCATAACCCGTCGTTCCAGGAGGACATGCTCGAGACGGTTGCGCATGTGGAGTCGCGCATGCGTAACCTGATGACGCAGCTGCAGGAAAAGCGTTCGATCGATCCGCGCAAGCGCGTCGACCTCGTGGCAGTCGTCGAACGGGTCCGTGCGTCGAAACGTCATCAGCGTCCGCCGCTGCGGCTCGTTGTGGAGCCCGGCGAGGGCCTGGAGGTCGATGCGCATGTCCAGCGGCTCGAACGTGTCATCGGCCATCTGGTGCAAAACGCGCTGGATGCGACGCCCGAGGACGGCAACGTATCACTGCGTCTGGGCAGGCGCATGCCCGGCTCCCTCGAACTCGTCGTTGAGGACACCGGCTGCGGAATGACCGAGGAATTCATGCGCGAGCACCTTTTCAAGCCCTTCAGTACGAGTAAATCCACGGGAATGGGTATTGGGGTCTATGAGGCGCAGCAGTACATTCAGGAGCTAGGGGGGCGCATCCAGATCGAGAGCCAATCGGGATGCGGCACGCGCGCGACCATTGTTCTGCCGATCGCAGATCGAGCGGACGAGGGCATGTCTGCAATGCCGGAATACATAACAGAACATCATGAGTGACAAGCGGCGCACGCTTCTCATCGTCGAGGATGATCCTGCGCTGCAGAAACAGATGCGGTGGGCATTCGACGCGTTCGACACGGTGGTCGCTGACGACCGTGAGAGCGCGATCGCCCAACTGAGACGGCACGAGCCCGCGGTGGTGACGATGGATCTCGGCCTGCCGCCACGGCCGGACGACGTATCCGAGGGGCTTCGGCTGCTCGGCGAGATGCTGACGCTCGCACCCGACACCAAGATCATCGTCCTCACCGGCCAGCATGACCGGGACAATGCCGTGAAGGCGGTCGCGCTCGGGGCATACGACTTCTTCGGAAAACCCTTCGAGCCCGAACTGCTCTCGCTGACGATCGACCGCGCTTTCCGGCTGCACGATTTGCAAATGGAAAACCAGCGACTCAAGGAGGTCCAGGGCAGTGGCCTGACGACCGTCCTGACGCGCGATGCAGGAATGCTCAAGGTCTGCCGCACGGTCGAGCGGCTCGCGTCCGCGAATGTCACGGTCGCCTTGCTAGGCGAGAGCGGGACCGGCAAGGAGATCCTCGCTCGCGGCCTGCATTCGCTCTCGCCGCGGGCGAAGGAGCGGTTCGTCGCGATCAACTGCGCCGCGATTCCGGAGACGCTGCTCGAGAGCGAACTCTTCGGTTACGAGAAGGGCGCCTTTACCGGCGCAGCGAGGCAGACGCAGGGAAAGATCGAGGCGGCTCACAAGGGGACGTTTTTTCTCGACGAGATCGGGGACCTGCCGCTCGCGCTGCAGGCGAAGTTGTTGCGCTTCCTGCAGGAGCGGGTCATCGAGCGGATTGGAGGGCGGGAGGAGATTCCCGTCGATGTGCGCATCGTCTGTGCCACCCATCGCGATCTGAAGGGGCAGATCAAAGCGGGGCTGTTTCGGGAGGATCTCTACTACCGGCTCGCCGAAATCGTCATCGACATCCCGCCGTTGCGCGAACGCGTCGGCGACGCGGCGCTCCTCGCGCATGCGTTCGTTCAGCGTTTCGCGAAGGAAAACGGGCGGGGAACGATGCATCTGGGCGATGACGCGCTCGCATCGATCGAGACCCATCCGTGGCCGGGCAACGTCCGGGAACTCGAAAACTGTCTCAAGCGCGCCGTCATCATGGCGGACGGGAACCGCATTACCGCCGACGACCTCGGTTTCGACGTCACGGAGGCGGACATCGAGCATTTGAATCTGCGGCAGGTGCGCGACGAAGCCGAGCGGCGGGCAGTCGTGCGCGTGCTCGCGCGGACCAACGGAAACATCGCGCGCGCGGCCGACGTCCTCGGCATCAGCCGCCCATCGCTGTACGACTTGATGAACCGCTTCGGCTTGAAGAAGGAGGCCTGACGTGCCCGACGCAAAGCGTTCCAAAGCTCCGAAGTACCGGCTCGCGCTGGCCACGGTTTGCGCCGCGCTCTTGTCGGCGTGCAGCGACAGTCCCGAGGCGATGCTGCTGTCGGCGAAGGAATATCTCGCCGCCAACGACACGAACGCCGCGGCGATCCAGCTCAAGAATGCGTTGCAGAACGACGGCAACCTCGCCGAGGCGCGGTTTCTGCTCGGCAAGGTGAACCTGGAGCAGGGAAACATCCCCGGCGCGGTCAAGGAATTGCGTCGCGCGATCGAACGCGGATATCCCGAAACCCAGGTCGCCCCGTATCTCGCGCGTGCGCTCGTGCTGTCGGGCGAGTTCGATCAGGTGATCAAGGAATTCGGCAGCAGGACGCTCGAGGACCCGGCCGCGCACGCGCAACTGCTCGTCGCGGTCGGAGACGCCCATCTCGGCGCGAGAGAACCTGCAAAGGCGCGGGAAGCGTTCCAGTCCGCGCTCGACAAGTCTCCGGGCAACCCCTCTGCGATGGTGGGCGTCGCGCGGACCAAGCTCGCTGTGGGAGACCTCGACGGTGCCCTCGCGGATGCCGATGCCGCGCTCGCGGCGAAATCGGACATCCCGGAAGCGCATGCGCTTCGGGCCGACGTGCTGACGCTGCGCGGCCGCTCGGCCGAGGCGCTCGCAGCGCTCGATGCCGCGATCGAGGCGCGCCCGCAGGCGCTCGATTACCATTTCGCCCGGATCTCGACGCTGTTGCGCGAGAACCGGGTCGACGATGCCGTCGCGCGCCTCAAGGACATGAAACAGATCGCGCCGGCTCACCCGACGACCCGTTATCTCGAGGCCCTCGTCGCACTGCGCACGAACAAGCCCGCCGAAGCGCAGGAGCATATCGCCGAGGTCGTGCGCCTCGCCCCGGACTTCCTCCCTGGCCGCCTGCTCTCCGGCACGATCCACATTCAGATGAAGCGCTACGTGCAGGCACAGGAGGATCTGTCGGTCGTTCTTTCGCGCGCCCCGGGGCAGCCGCTCGCACGCCGGCTGCTCGCGATGTCGCAACTCGCGCTCGGCGACTCCGGCGATGCTCTGACGACGCTGCAGCCGCTGCTCGATTCGCCGACCGTGGATAGCGCGGCGCTGTCGCTGGCGGGACGCATCAGTGCCGCCGGGGGCGAGTTCGACCGGGCCGCCGAGTACTACGCGAAAGTCGTTGCCGCACAGCCCGACGATGCCGGTGCGCGTACGCGTCTCGGGCTGACGAGGCTGATGGGCGGAGATGCCGACCGGGCGTTCGCTGACCTCGAGGCCGCGTCGGACCTGGATCCCGACGCAGGTCAGGCCGATGTCGCGCTGATCCTCGCCCACCTTCGCCGCGGCGAACTCGGCGAGGCGATGGCCGCGCAGCAGCAGTACGAAAAAAAGCAGCCGGACAGCCCGCAGCCGTACACGTTGAAGGGCGGCATCCTGCTCGCAAAAAAGGACCTGGCCGGTGCGCGGGCAGCGCTCGAAAAAGCCCTGGAAATCAAGCCGGATTATCTCTCCGCCGTCGTCAACCTGGCGCGGATGGACATCGCCGAAGGGCAGCCCCAGGCCGCCCGCGATCGCGTCGAGAAGATCGTCAAGGCGAATCCGAAGAACATCGACGCGCACCTTTTGCTCGCGCAAGTCATCGGTCAGACGGGCGGCAAACCCGACGACGTGCGCGTGGCACTGGAGCGCGCTGCTAGCGCCAATCCCGCGGCCGTCGCGCCGAAGCTCGCGCTGGTGCGGCACTATCTGGCGGTGAAGGATGCGAAGAAAGGGCTCGCGGCGGCGCAGGAGTTGGCTGCGGCGCGCCCGGCGGATCCGCAGGCCATCGAAATGCTCGCGCGCGCGCAGGTCGCCAACGAGGATCTCCGCCAGGCAGTCGCATCGCTGAACAAGCTGGTCGCGTTGCTGCCACAGGCCCCCGCTCCGCTCGTCGAACTTGCGGACGTGCAAAGACTGGCGAAGGATCGTCTCGGTGCCGAGCAGTCGCTGCGCAAGGCGCTGGCCTTGAAGCCGGAGCTGCTCGATGCGCAGCGGCGGCTCGTCGTGCTGTATCTCGAAGACAAGCGGACCGACGACGCGCTCGCGGTTTCCCGCGCCGTTCAGCGGCAACGGCCGAAGGCGGCGGCCGGCCATGTCCTCGAAGGGGACATCCATGCTCACGGCGGGAACTGGACGCAGGCCGTGTCCGCTTTCCGCAAGGCGCTCGACCGCGAACCGACGCCCCAGACGGCCGTCACGCTGCATATGGCGCAACTCAAGGCCGGCACGACCGGCGACGCCGAGAAGACTGCTGCCGACTGGCTCCGCGCCCAGCCCAAGGACGTACTCTTCCGCAATTACCTCGCCGAACGCGCGCTGGCCGAGCGGCGTTATGACGACGCCGAAAAGCTCTATCAGAAGATCGCGGACCTGAGCCCGAACAACGTACAGGCGTTGAACAACCTCGCATGGGTGGCAGGCAAGAACGGCAGCCCGAAGGCGATCGCGATTGCGGAGAAGGCGCTGGCGCTGGCGCCGCGCAATCCTGCGGTCCTCGACACGCTCGGCATGTTGCAGGTGGAGCAGGGGCGGCGCGAAGAGGGACTCGAAAACCTGCGCAAGGCGGTCGGGCTCGCGCCCGATGCCGACGCGCTGCGCTTGAACCTCGCCCGCGCCTACTTGAAGCTCGAGCGCAAGGATGACGCGCGAGCGGAACTCGACGGTCTGCTCAAGAAGATTCCGGAGGGCAGCCCCTTGCACGTCGAGGCGACGAGCCTGAAACAGGGCCTATAACCGCCGCGTCTCGCAGAACAAGATCAAAACCACCCCCCAAGGAGAGCGTCATGACCACTCTCGCCGTGATCGGCCTCGGCTACGTCGGGCTTCCGCTCGCCGTTGAGTTCGGCAAAAAATTCAGGACGATCGGCTTCGATCTCTCGACCGAGAAGGTCCTCGCCTACGCGGACTTCATCGACCCGACCGGCGAGGTTTCGTCCGCCGATCTGCGTGCGGCGGTCCACCTGTCCTGCCACTCCGATCCGGCGGTGATCAAGGATGCCGACTTCATCGTCGTCGCCGTGCCGACGCCGGTCGACGCGGCACATCAGCCGGATTTCACGCCGCTCGTGAAGGCGTCGGAAACCGTCGGGCGCAACCTGAAGCGCGGCGCCATCGTCGTGTTCGAGTCAACCGTGTATCCGGGCGCCACCGAGGAAGTCTGCATTCCGATCATCGAGCGCGAGTCGGGACTCGAGTGGAAGACCGATTTCTTCGTCGGCTACTCGCCGGAGCGGATCAATCCGGGAGACAAGGAGCGCACGGTCACGAAGATCGTCAAGGTCGTCTCCGGCGACACGCCGCAGACGCTCGAGAAGGTCAAGGAGGTGTACGGCGCGGTCATCACGGCAGGCGTCTATCCCGCCAGTTCGATCAAGGTCGCCGAGGCGGCCAAAGTGATCGAGAACACGCAGCGCGATCTCAACATCGCGCTGATGAACGAACTCGCCGTGATCTTCCATAAAATCGGCATCGACACCACCGAGGTGCTGAAGGCCTCGGGCACCAAGTGGAACTTCCTGCCGTTCCGGCCCGGGCTGGTCGGCGGCCACTGCATCGGCGTCGATCCGTACTACCTCACGCACAAGGCCGAGATGCTCGGTTATCACTCCGACGTGATTCTCGCGGGCCGCCGCATCAACGACGGAATGGGCAAATTCGTGGCCGAACAGACGGTCAAGCAGATGATCCAGGCGGGGCACTCGATCCGTGGCTGCGACGTGATCGTGCTCGGTCTGACGTTCAAGGAAAACTGCCCGGACCTTCGCAACAGCAAGGTCATCGACGTCGTCCGCGAGCTCGAGAGTTTCGGCTGCAAGGTGCACGTGCACGACCCGGTCGCGGCGTCCGCGGAAGCGATGCACGAATACGGCGTTCGCCTGAAAAGCTGGGACGAGCTGCCGCAGTCGGTCGCGATGGTCGCCGCGGTGTCGCATCGCGCCTACCTCGAAATGTCGCTCGCGCAAATCACCGGCAAGCTCCTGCCGGCGGGCGTTTTCGCCGACGTGAAATCCTGCTACGACGCGCCGGCGCTGCGCGAGGCGGGTGTGACAGTCTGGCGGCTGTAAGCCACTCTGCTACCGAAGCTGCAGGAGCCGTCAAAGCACCAGACAGGGAGGGACCATGAAACCGCGTTCGCCGGTCAATTCACGCTGTCATCCCGTCCTGCCCTGGCTCGTCGCTGCGAGCTTTGCCGGTACGCCGGCGCTCGCTGCCGACCCGCCACGGGGCAAGAATCCATCTTCAGGCGCGCAGCCCGGCGGTCAGCTCGTCGCGCAGGGCGTTGCCTACGAGCACGGTGAAGGCGTTCAGCGCGACACGGCGCGGGCGGCGACGCTGTACTGCCAGGCCGCGCGGCTCGGCAACGCCGATGGAATGCACGCGCTGGGCTGGATGTATGCGAACGGGCGCGGAATGCAGCGCAACGATGGCTATGCCGCTGCGCTTTTCGCATTGGCCGCGGCGAAGGGGAATGTGTATGCGAAGCAGATGCTGCGCTTCACCGGAAGCGGTGGCGGCAAGCTTCCCGATTGCATGCAGAACCCGGAAAGCCAGGTCGCGAGCGGCGGCAGCGGCGGCGACTGGAGCATCGAGTCGCATATCAGGGCGCTATCCGCCGAGCGCCAGCAGGTCGCCCGGCTCGTCGTCGAAATGGCGCCGACCTACCAGATCAGCCCGCGCTTCGCGCTCGCGATCGCGGTGACCGAGTCGGCCCTCAACCCGACGGCGGTCTCGCCGAAGAATGCGATGGGCGTGATGCAGCTGATTCCCGACACCGCGGCACGGTTCAATGTTCGCAATCCCTTCGATCCGAAGGAAAACATCCGCGGCGGCCTGTCCTACCTGCGCTGGCTGCTTGCATATTTCTCCGGTGACGTTGCGCTCGCCGCGGCCGCCTACAACGCCGGCGAAGGCAATGTCGACCGATACCGGGGCGTGCCACCGTTCCCGGAGACGCGCGCGTATGTTGCGAGGATCCTGAATTTCGTCCAGCAGAGCGAGCATCCATTCGACAGCAGCGTCGTCGCACCGAGTGCGATCTTCCGCCTCATTCGCGCCGCGGCGAAGAAAGAGGACGATTCGTGATCGCTGGCGTCGGCGCATCGAAAGTACGCGCGCTCGCGCGCTCGGCCGCGATCGCGGTCTGCGCGGCGATGCCGCTCGCCGCACTGGCGGATCTCGTCGACATGCTCCCCCGGATCAAGCCGGCGATCGTCGCCGTCGGCACCTATCAGCCGACCGGCAGCCCCGCCTTCCGCTTTCGCGGCACCGGTTTCGCCGTTGGTAATGGATCGCTGATCGCGACAAATGCTCACGTGCTGCCGGATGCGGTGGCCGATGAGCAGATGGAGTCGCTCGCGATCGCCGTGCCCGGCGAGAAGCGAAGCACGGTGCGCAAGGCAGCGAGGGTCGCGATCGACAAGAACCACGACCTCGCGGTGCTGCGCATCGAGGGCCCGCCGCTGCCGCCTCTGGCGCTGAATGGCTCCGAAGCGGTTCGCGAGGGGCAGAGCATTGCGCTGACCGGGTTTCCGATCGGCAGCGTCCTCGGTCTTGCGCCGGTGACGCACCGGGGCATCGTCGCCGCGATCACGCCGATCGGCATTCCCCAGGCGCGCGCGCAGGCGCTCGATCCGGTGCTCGTCCGCCGCCTGGCGAACGATCCGTTTCGCGTCTATCAACTCGATGCGACAACCTACCCGGGCAACAGCGGTAGTCCGGTCTTCGACCCCGCCAACGGCCGGGTGATCGGTGTCGTCAACATGGTTTTCGTGAAGTCGACGAAGGAAAACGTGCTCAGCGAGCCTTCCGGCATCAGCTACGCGATTCCTATCGAGTATCTGAAAACCCTGCTGGACGGGCTGGATTAGGAGGCTCGGGGCCGCCGGCGGGATGGTCTCCTCGACAGGAATCGAACCTGTATCTGGCGCTTAGGAGGCGCCCGTTCTATCCATTGAACTACGAGGAGAGCGCGCAATTCTAGCTGTTCAGGCGTCGGTGACCAAGCGCATCCTTCGACTCGTCCGCGATTTTCGAGTCGTTTTCGGCGTCGCCCCGCCGTTCGGCACCCGGACCGTCGTTTTTTTGCGCCGGCTCGCTTGTGCTGGGCGGCGGCAGCAGGAAATCACGCGGACGGGAGAGGAAGCGGCGGAGGATCATCATGCCGAGATGGCGGCCCTGGGCGAACGTGATCCGGCGCGCGCGCAGCGCGACGTATAGGGTCAGCGCGAAGCTGACGGCGAGGTTAGTGAGTCCGATCAGGGCGACTCCCGCGGCGGACAGCAGCGCGAGTTGCCAGCTCAGGGCGAAGTCCATGCCGACGGCGGCGTATCCGACATAGGCCGACGAAAACGCGATGTGCCGGATATCGAGCGGAAGACCGAGAAGGACGCCGAGCGCGGTGACGCCACCGAGCAGGAAGCCGAAGAAGAAGTTCGCAGCGAGGGCCCCGAGATCCTTCTCGACGTAGGCGGCGACCCGCTCCATGCGCTGCCGGCCGAACAAGCTCCGTGCCCAGCGCAGCTGACGCAATCGTTGCGGGATGCGGGAATACGCGCACAGGTTATCGTAGTAACCCGCGATCAGGCCGGAAAGGAACAGGCAGAATCCGGCGATCGCCGCGAAGAATACGATGCCGCTCCATGGATCGACCTGTCTGAGGAGCTCGCGGGCCTTGTCGACCTCCAGGAACGGACTCCCCGTGATCGCATGAATCCCGAGCGACAGCAGCATCGCGGTCGGAATGGCGACCCCGACGTTGCCGAGGATCGCGGCGAGCTGACTGCGAATCGTGCGGGCGATGAGTTCGACGAGGTTTTCCAGGTCGCGCGTCTTGCCTTGGGATTCGCCGATCGAGGCCGCGATCGAGTTCGCCGTCATCGCAGGCTGCTTCGTCGCGACCGTGCCGCCGATGAGGTGGATCAGGACGAATCCGAGGCCGTAATTCAGGCAGAACGCCAGTGCCCCGGTCAACGGCGCGAATCCCTGCGCCCCGAGCACGATCTTCAGCCCGGTCATCATCGCGATGATCAGCCCGCCGAGCGCGGCCGACCCGAGGATCCCGAAGTATTCGCTCCGAGTCGTCGTGATGTAGTGCTCGCCCGTCTTGCTTGCGCTTTCGGTCATCCGCAGCGACAGCAGCTCGACGTTCTGGCTCCAGTAGTCCGAGAGCTTGTTCTTGCGGCACTCGGCGCGTACGAGCTCCTTGAAAAGCCCGACGATCTGCGGTGCGACGGCATCCATCCGACGGGCAGCATAAAGCCGGTGCAGCAATTCGAGCAGGTCGGTGATGCGCGTCAGGTGCTGACGCAGCCGCTCGAGCTTGAACGTGAGCGTCAGGCTCGTGCCGATCTTCGCCGCCCGGCGCCGGATGCGCAGGACCACCTCGCTGCACTGGTCGAGCATGACGTCGAGGTGTTTCTGCTCCTCGAGCATCGCGTCGTCGTCGGCCCAACAGCTGCGATACCGATCGAGGTAGGCGAGCAGTTCCGCGTTCTGCGCGAGGAACGGCGACTCGTGTTCCTCGAGCGATGGATCGACGCGGATCAATTCCGGCTCGAGGCCGATCGCGGACACGTGGTACGACAGGATCCGCAGCGCTTCGACGATCTCCTCGGCGGGCTTCGGCAATTTGACTCCCGCGCCGTTCGTTTCGGCCTGCACCGCTATCGACCCGAGCACCGCCCGCAGAAAATCCTCCCAGTCCTCGTCCGGGATCGCCGTCACCCACTCTTCGTCGTCGACGCGGTGGAAGACGACGCTCAGCACATCCTTCATGTGGCTGGTGTCGATGACGTCGGGCAGCAGACGCTCCGAGATCCGGCGGGCCGTTTCGGAAAAGAAACCGGTCGATGGCAGCAATCCGGACGACACGTAGAGTGAAACCTGCTTGCACTCGTCGAAGAGGCGAATCAGCGCATCGGACAGCCGTTCGGCGAGATCCCGCCGCCGACGAAGCGTATCCGTCAACTCGTGAAGCCCCGCGATCGCCGCTTCGGTGTCGTGGGCACGGGTGGGGCGCACGTGGTCCACAAGCGCGACCCACAGCCCCAGTCCGTCTTCATTCGCGTCGCCGAAGCGCTCCAGCAGTGCTTCCATTCGCCCTCGCTTGTCCCGTTGAAACCTCGAATGCTGCGCTGCATTATCCGTCAATGCCGCCTTCGTCGACGGTGCGCCGGTAAAATCGGTTTCATTTTTCAAAGAGTCCTCCCGCCATGCCGCTGCTTACCATCGACAACGCCTGTCTCGCCTACGGGCACGTCGATCTTCTCGACCACGCCGAGTTTCAGCTCGATGCCGGCGAACGCGTCGCCCTGATCGGGCGCAACGGCTCGGGCAAGTCCAGCCTGCTGAAGGTAATGGCCGGCCAGGCACCGCTCGACGACGGAACGCTCTGGCGCCAGTCGGGACTGAAGATCGCCTACGTGCCACAGGAGGCGGACTTCGCGGTGGAGCGCGACGTCTTCTCGACGATCGCCGACGGTCTGGGCGACGCCGCGCAGCTGCTCGTCGACTACCACGCGGCGATGCACCACGTCGCCGAGTCCGCGACGCGCGAATCGCTCGCGCGGCTCGACGCCCTGCAGCACGAAATCGACGCCGCCGACGCGTGGCGCCTGAACCAACGTGTCGACGAGATCCTCGTGCGCCTCGGCTTGCCGGGCGACGCGCTCGTTGCGAGCCTGTCGGGTGGCGGCGTCAAGCGCGTCGCGCTCGCCCGCGCACTCGTCGGCGAGCCTGACCTCCTGCTTCTCGACGAGCCGACGAACCACCTCGACCTCGACGGCATCCTGTGGCTCGAATCGCTGATCCGCGATTTCCGCGGCGCGGTCCTCGTCATCACCCACGACCGCGTCTTTCTCGACAACGTCGCGACCCGCATCGTCGAGCTCGACCGCGGTCGGCTCGGAAGTTACCCGGGACGCTTTAGCGACTACCAGCGTCGCAAGATCGAGGAACTCGACGCCGAAGCGAAGGCGAACGCGCGTTTCGACAAGGTGCTCGCGCAGGAAGAGGTGTGGATCCGCAAGGGAGTCGAAGCGCGCCGCACGCGCAACGAGGGCAGGGTGCGCCGGCTCGAAGCGCTCCGGCGCGACCGTGCCGCGCGGCGCGACCGCCTCGGCAACGTCAAGCTCGCGGTCGACAAGGGCGAACAGAGCGGCCAGATGGTCGCGGAGCTCACCGACATCACGAAACGATTCGGTGATCGCGTCGTCGTGCGCGATTTCTCGACCCGGATCATGCGCGGCGACCGCATCGGTTTCATCGGCCCGAACGGCGCCGGCAAGACGACGCTGCTCAAGCTGATCCTCGGCGAAATCCAGCCCGATGCCGGTACGGTGCGGCGCGGCACGCGCCAGACGGTCGCGTATTTCGACCAGCTCCGTGCCCAGCTCGACCCCGAACTGCCGCTTACCGAAGTCATCAGCCCGGGCTCGGATTTCGTCGAGATCGGCGGCGAGCGCAAGCACGTGATCGGCTATCTCGGCGATTTCCTGTTCGCGCCGCAGCGCGCCCGCTCTCCGGTGAAGTCGCTGTCCGGCGGCGAGCGCAACCGCCTGCTCCTCGCGCGGCTGTTCGCACGGCCGGCGAACGTGATGGTGCTCGACGAGCCGACCAACGACCTCGACATCGAGACACTCGATCTGCTCGAGGAATTGCTCGCATCGTACGAAGGCACGCTGTTCCTCGTCAGCCACGACCGCGCGTTCCTCGACAACGTCGTCACGCAGGTGATCGCGGCCGAGGGGGACGGCCGCTGGGGCGAGTACGCCGGCGGCTACGCCGACTGGCAGCGCGTGAAGCAGGCCGAGGCCGAACGCGAGGCGGAGCAGGCGCGCGCGGCGGTGACTGTGAAGAGTGCTGCGGTCACGGCGCCGAAACCCACCGCGCCGCGCAGCGGCAAGCTGACGTTCAACGAGAAGCGCGAGCTCGAAGAGTTGCCCGACCGCATCGCGGCCCTCGAAGCCGAGCAGGTCGCGCTGCAGGCACGAATGGCCGACCCGACCCTGTATCAGCGGGCGCCGCAGGAGATCGCGCAGATCAAGGCCCGGCTCGACGCCCTCGAAGGCGAGATCGACGCCGCGATGGCGCGGTGGGAAGCGCTCGAAAGCCGCGCCGGCTGACCGGCGCGTCGCGGCCGAAGGCGTCCTTCTCCCGCCGAAGCCGGCGCTCCGCGATCAGGTCGCCGGCGGAAAGAAGCGGTACAGCTCCTGTCCCGGGACGCCGAGCCGGGCGAGCAGCGCCTCGCGCGGCACACGGACGAGCTTTTCGATCTCGGCGATGTCGTCGGGCAGCGCGTCGTTGCTCCAGCCGTCGGCGACGTGGCGTGCGAAGTCGGCCGCGAGCAGCACGTTATGCACGCGCGGGTTTGCCGCCGACGACTCGTCCATCAGCGCGACCAGGAGGTCCGGCAGCTTCCATGCCCGGACCAATGCGACCTGGATTTCCAGTGCGCTGACGCCGAATACCGCGCGCTGCGCTTCGGCGCTGCGCAGCCAGCGGTTCGCATGCTGCATCGCATGGACCTGCAGTGTCAGCGCCGGCGCGAACGTCCAGCACAGGATGTCGACCGCCTCGAGCAGCAGCGCGGCGACCGTGATCTCGTCGACGTCGAGGTCGTGGCGCAGGATCGCCCAGTCCCGCGCGTAATGCGTCGCCTTGCGTGCGCGCCCGATGACCTTCAACACGCCGACGAGCGCGTCTCGGCGGTCGGCGAGCACGTCCTCGACGGTTGGCATCGCCGAAAACATGTCGAAAAACGGACCGACGCCCATCATCATGATCGCGCGGTCGATCGTCGTAATGTCGCGATTCTGCGCAGGCGTCCGGGTCGCCTGCAGGGTCGCGAGCAGCTTCGCGGTCATCAGCGGGTCCGCGAGCACGACCGCGGCGATCCGCTTGCCGCTGATCGAATCCTGCGCGGTGCGCAGCGCTTCGAGTTCGCGGACGGTCTGGCGAAGCACCGGCATGTCCTGCGCGGAAAGAAAGCGGACGTAGGCATCGACCGAGTCGAGCGGGGCGTCGAGGAATGCCATCGAAAGGAGTTCGAGCGGGAGTCGGAGTCGTCCGGCGATTATCGGCTGCCCTCTGCCCGAAATGAAGCGCGGGTTTTCGGACAGCCGGCGAAACCGGCCGAGGGGCGAGAGGCGGCGCAGCGGGATTGGCTATAATCGGCCGAAAAAAACCGCCGCGCCGGCTCTGTGCGCGACAAACCGAGAGGAGTCGTTCCCGTGAATTCCCCCTTCAAGGCCTTCCTGATCGACCAGGATGAAAACAAGAAAGTATCCGGCCGTCTGGCGATCCTCGACCAGGATCGGCTCGATGACGGCGAGGTGCTGATCCGGGTTCATTATTCCAGCATCAACTACAAGGATGCCCTCGCGGCGACCGGGGCGGGCAAGATCATCCGCCGCTTCCCGTGCGTCGGCGGCATCGACCTGTCGGGCGAGGTCGTCGACAGCAGCGACAGCCGCTTCCGGCCTGGCGACAAGGTGATCGCGACGAGTTTCGACATCGGCGTCGCCCATCACGGGGGTTATGCCGAATTCGCGCGCGTCCCCGCCGGCTGGGTCGTGCCGCTGCCTGCCGGGATCGATCTGTTCGAGGCGATGGCGCTCGGCACCGCAGGTTTCACCGCCGCGCTCGGCGTCGTGCGGATGGAGGACAACGGGCTCGCGCCCTCGAACGGCCCGGTCGTCGTCACCGGCGCCACCGGCGGTGTCGGCGGACTGGCGATCGACATGCTCGCGCGTCTCGGCTATCACGTCGTCGCGCTGACCGGCAAGGAGGCCGAAAGCGACTATCTGAAGATGCTCGGCGCGGCCGAAGTGCGCCTGCGGAGCACGATCGATTTCGACAAAGTGCGTCCGCTCGAAGCCGGCGAGTGGGCCGGCGCGGTCGACAACGTCGGCGGCCAGATCCTGCACTGGGTGCTGGCGACGATGAAGCAGGCCGGGACGGTGGCGAGCATCGGCAACGCGGCGAGCTTCAACATCAGCACCACGGTGTTCCCGTTCATCCTGCGCGGCGTGAGCCTGCTCGGCATCGACTCGGGCTACATGGGCTTCCCGACGCGCCAGCGCGTCTGGGACCGGCTCGCGGCCGACCTCAAGCCGAAGCACCTGGCGGCCGTTACCCGTACGATAGCGTTCGACGAGTTGCCGGGCGCGTTCGGCGCCTTCATCAAGGGCGAAATCAAGGGACGTACGGTCGTCAAGATCGGCGCCTGAGCCGTTACCGGAGAACTCCAGATATGAGCGATGAAGCGAATCAGCCGTTGCCGAAGGTGCTGATCGTCGATGATTCCCGGATGGTCCGGGCTTCGCTCATCAAGCTCATTCGCGGGCGTTTCGAATTCCGCGAGGAGGCCGACGGCGAAGCGGGCTGGCAGGCGCTGCTGGTCGACCCGACGATCCATCTGGTTCTTACCGACATCGGCATGCCGCAGCTCGACGGCTATGGGCTGCTCGAACGGATCCGCGGTTCGCGGCTGTCGCGCATTCACGAATTGCCGGTCATCGTCATTTCGGGCGACGAGGACGATTCGGCCCGGGAGCGCGCGCGCCAGTTGGGCGCGAACGACTTCATCACGAAGGGGATCGGCGCCGCCGAACTGCTCGCGCGGCTCGATTCGCTGACCCGCCTCGCGCAGACGCGGCGGGCGCTCGAGGAGAGCCGCGAGGCGCTCGCGAAGCAGAGCCCCGTCGACCCGGTCTCGGGTCTTGCGACCGAGTCCTACATGAACTGGCGTGGCGAGCAGGAGCTCGCGCTGGCGCGCCGGCGACAGGGCGACATCGGCGCGATGATCGTCGAGATCGACCGCTACGAGCAGCTGGTCGATCGCCATGGGGACCACGTCGCGCAACTGGTCACGCGCAAGCTGTCGAGGATCCTCGCGACGAAAGTGCGCAAGGAAGACACGGTCGCGCAGCTCGGCAGTGCCCAGTTTGCGATCCTGTCGCCCAGCACCGAGCTGATCGCCTGTTGCGCATTCGCGCTACGGCTGCAGAAAGCGATGGAAAAGCTCGTGATGACCTATCGCGACGAGCGCATCCGCATCAGCGTGACGATAGGCGTGTCGAGCTCGACGACCGACCCGGTGAAGACCGTCAGCGATCTGATCGGGCTCGCCGTGCAGCGCGCGCGCAGCGGCAGGGACGCCGGCGGAAATCGCGTCATCGGCGGCGGGGGCGAAGTCCGACAGGAATTCGTCGATCGGCACCTGAAGCAGACCGTGAGCATCGATCAGGTCCTCGCGCGCCTGCGCCTCGGCGAGACCGCCGAGCTGCGCGGACAGCTCCCGGTGGTCGTCGCGACGCTGCTTCCGCTGCTCGAGTTGGTAGAATCGCAGCTTCGTTGCGGAATCCCGATCGATGCACTGAGAAAATTCGACCCCGACGCGGGTCGCGGCAGTGGTTCGGCGGCGAAAGGTTGAACAGCACAAGCGGCAACAAATAAAAGCTGCACAAACAATAAAGCAGCAACTGGTGGCGCCCGGGATGCCGTCGAGCCTCGGCGGGGCGCCTGCAAGTCGTAAGCAATCAGGGAAATCTTTGGGAGAGGGTGCATATGACGACGTACAAGGAGTTCCATCGTCGCTCGATCGACAAGCGCGATGAATTCTGGGCCGAACAGGCGCAGCTCATCGAGTGGAACAAGCCGGCCGAACAGATCTGTGATTTCTCGAACCCGCCGTTCGTGAAGTGGTTCAAGGGCGGCGAGACGAACCTTTGCCACAACGCCGTCGACCGCCACGCCGCGCAGCGGCCGAACGACCGCGCACTGATCTATGTCTCCACCGAGACCGACGAGGAGAAGATCTACACCTTCGGCGAGCTGCAGCGCGAAGTCGAGCGCATGGCGGCGATCTATCAGGACCTCGGGGTCAAAAAGGGCGATCGCGTGCTGATCTACATGCCGATGATCGCCGAAGCCGCGTTCGCGATGCTCGCATGCGCCCGCATCGGCGCGATCCATTCGGTCGTGTTCGGCGGGTTCGCCGCGGGCTCGCTCGCGACGCGGATCGACGATGCGAAGCCGGTGCTGATGGTCAGCGCCGACGCGGGCATGCGCAACGGCAAGCCCGTGCCGTACAAGCACTTGGTCGACGAAGCCTGCAAGCTCGCGGCGTTCCCGCCGCGGAAAGTGCTGATCGTCGATCGCGGGCTCGACAAGGGATTCGCGAAGGTCGAAGGCCGTGACGTCGATTACGCCGAGCTGCGCGAGAAGCACCTCGACGCGAAAGTCCCGGTGACCTGGGTCGAGTCGTCGGACCCGAGCTACATCCTGTACACGTCCGGCACGACCGGCAACCCGAAGGGCGTGCAGCGCGACACCGGCGGCTACGCGGTCGCGCTCGCGTCGTCGATGAAGCATATCTACACCGGCTTTGCCGGCGAGACGATGTTCACGACCTCGGACATCGGCTGGGTCGTCGGTCACAGCTACATCATCTACGGCCCGCTGATCGCCGGCATGGCGACCGTGATGTACGAAGGGACGCCGCTGCGTCCGGACGCGGGCATCTGGTGGCAGATCGTCGAGAAGTACAAGGTCAATGTGATGTTCTCCGCGCCGACGGCAGTGCGCGTGCTGAAGAAGCAGGACCCGGCCTACCTGAAGAAGTACGACCTGTCGTCGCTGAAGCACCTCTTCCTCGCCGGCGAACCGCTCGACGAGACGACGCACAAGTGGATCATGGATGAGCTGGACATCCCGGTCATCGACAACTATTGGCAGACCGAAACCGGCTGGCCGATGCTCTCCGCGGTGCGGGGCGTCGAGCAGACCCGGATCAAGTACGGCTCGCCGAGCTTCCCCGTGTACGGCTACGACCTGCGCATCTTCCGCGAGGACGGCAGCGAATGCGGTGCGGACGAGAAAGGCATCGTCGGCGTCGTGCCGCCGCTGCCACCCGGCTGCCTGTCGACGGTGTGGGGCCAGGACGACCGCTTCGTCAGCACCTACTTCACGCTGTTCAAGGATCCGGTCGTGTTCTCGTCTTCGGACTGGGGCATCAAGGACGCCGACGGGTATCACACGATCCTCGGCCGCATGGACGACGTCATCAACGTCGCCGGCCATCGGCTGGGCACGCGCGAGATCGAGGAGGCGATCCAGGCGAACGCCGCGATCGCCGAGGTTGCGGTAGTCGGCGTCGCCGACCAGCTGAAGGGGCAGATGCCGATGGCGTTCGCGGTGGTCAAGGATGCGTCGCGCATCGAGACGGCCGCATTGCGCGCCGAACTCGAAAAGGACGTCATGAAGACGGTCGACAACCTGCTCGGCGCGATCGCGCGGCCGGCGCGCGTGCATTTCATCTCCGGGCTGCCGAAGACGCGCTCCGGCAAGATGCTGCGTCGCTCGATCCAGGCGCTCGCCGAGGGCCGCGATCCGGGCGACCTGACGACGATCGACGATCCGAGCACGCTCGAGCAGATCAAGGCGGCGCTCGGCGGCTGACGGGGAAGGTTGCAACAGTTGGAAAAAGCCCGCGATGCGTCGCGGGCTTTTTTTTCTTCAACCAGCCCCGGCGGGACGCCTGCCTGCGCCCGGATCGAAGAAAAACGGGCAGGACGGACCCTCGGTGACGGCTCCGGTTGCACTCAGACCGAAAGGCGCGAGCTTCCCTTCGTGCGCTTGTATCCGCTTTCGATTTCGTCGTGGATCACGCGCCAGATCGGTTTGACCAGGAAGCGCATGTTCTTGATGATGCTTTCGACATCCATCATCGACGGAATCCGCGTTCCGCGATGTTCGACGGGATCGCCAATCTGTTTGACCTCGACCCCGAGCTTCGCGAAATGCGACGCGAGCCGCGGTTCGGTGAGCACGAAGATCGTGTCGATTCCGCTTCGCTTCGCGAGTGCGATCGCGCCGAGGTAGAGCCCGATCGGAATGTACGGGAAGCGCGGATAGACGACGTTGCCGAAGTCCTCGTCGTGAATCGGCGCCGAGTCCTGCGTCTCACCGCGCCGACGCCGGAACGGCGAACGCACCGCGAGCCTCGACACTTCCGCGATGCGGTCCCGCGGCATCCGTGACGGGTCCACGATGGAACGGTCGAGCGTTTTTGCGCAGGTCCGCTCGAACGGCAGTGGCGTCTGGGGGCTTTCGGGATCGGTCAGCACCAGGCGCGTGCAGCCCACGAGCTGCTGCGGATCGTGGCTCGTTCGCATCAGACAATGCAGGCTTTGCGCGTCGAATTCGTCGGACTCGCGCGCATCCGGCCGGACCGGCTCGAACGCCAGTTCCTGGCAATAGACTTCGTGACGAATGCGAAAGACGTCGTCGCGCAGCGTGTCGTCGAGCGCGGGGAGAATTTCGAAGTATTTCCGGAACCCGTGCCCGAGGTTGAACCGGTCGAAAAGTTGCATGCTGGTGCCTCTCCGATTGCGCTAGGTACCCTGGCGCAAGGCGTCGACGATAGAAGTGCCGGAGACACGCCGGGCGGGAAAAACCGCCGCCAGGGCCGTCGCAAAAAAACCGATCAGAAAGGCCGACATGACGGTGGATGGCAGCAACCGGATGACCGCAGTGTATCCGACGTTTGCGTTCGGCGGTGGCGGCATCGGAATGCCGATCGCGGAAATCACGATGGCGAGAATGCTTCCGACCAGTACGCCGAGTGCCGCGCCGATCAACCCTAGCACCACGTTCTCGACGATCAGAAGACGGAACACGTCGCGTTTGCGGTTTCCGAGCGCCTGGAGGGTACCGAATTCCGCGAGTCGTTCGAATGCGGTCATGTTCACGCTGTTCACGACGGACAGCAGAACCATGAACAGAATGATGAGTTGCAGCACCCCGAACTGGCGATCGTACAGATCGACGGTCTTTTCGTAGAAATCGGCGAGCGTGCTCCAGCCCTGCGCTTCGAATGCGTCGGCGTCGATCGAAGAGCGGATCTGCTCGACGACACGATCGGTGTCCTCGGTGCGGTGCAGCGTTGCGACCAGCACGTTCGCGCCGTTCGTCAGCATCAGCTCTTGCGCGGCGGCGAGCGGGATGCGAACGGCACGCGCGTCGAACTCCTTCGAGAAGCTCTGGAAAACACCGACGACCTCGAAATCCAGCGTGTTCAGCGCGCCTTCGATGGTGTTCATCACGAGCGTAACCCGGTCGCCGGGCTGAAGGCTGAGCGAGTGCGCGACACCTTGGCCGATGACCATTCCGAATGTGTCGGCGTCGGAGAGCTGGCGGCCGGCCGTGAGCGACAGGAAGGTCCCGATCCTCGCTTCCTTGTCGGGTTCGACGCCTTCGCCGATGATCGCCAGATCCCGCCTGCCGTTGTTCAGGAGCCCCGAAAAGCTCAGTCGGGCGGCGACCTCCTTTACATCGGGCAGCGTTTGGATGCGTTGCGCGAGCGTGGCGGGGTCTTCGATCAGGAAGGCGTGAGGTTGACGCGCGCCGCGTTCGAGAAAGCCCTTCCGAAAGACCTGAATGTGGCCGGTCTGCGAGTGGAT
Source organism: Aromatoleum sp. (assembly GCF_032027225.1). Classification (GTDB taxonomy): domain Bacteria; phylum Pseudomonadota; class Gammaproteobacteria; order Burkholderiales; family Rhodocyclaceae; genus Aromatoleum. The sequence goes on from NZ_JAVSMM010000030.1 coordinate 25,829, forward strand.
GATCGCCTCGCGCAGCTGTACGAAGATGTCCTGCACGAAGCCGCCGGACAGGATCAGTCCGGCGACGCCGAACACGATCGCGCCGAGCGTCATCGCCGTGCGCAATTTCTGACGAAAGATGTTTCGCAGCGCGAGCTTGAATAGCATTGCGGTTACCGCTGATGACGCAGCGCGTCGACGATGTTCATGCGTGAAGCCTTCCACGCAGGAAAGACGCTCGCGAGGAGGGTGGTCAGGAACGCGAGCACGAAGGCGTCCAGCGCGAGTCCGGGCGAGATCGAGATCTGGCCGGTGAAGCCCATCTCCATGCCCGGAGGCGGGGGCATCGGAATGCCGATGGTGGAGATGACTTTTCCAAGCACCACGCCGATCAGGACGCCGACCCCTGCGCCGAAAAGCCCGAGCAGGACGCCTTCCAGCAGGAAGAGTCCGAGAATGCCGCGGCGGCGGACGCCCAGCGCCATCGCCGTGCCGATCTCGCCGGTGCGTTCGATGACCGTCATCGACTGGGTGTTGGTGATGCTCAGAACGACGATCAGCGCGATCAGAAGTCGCACGACATCGACCTGTCGCGTGAAGAGCGTGGCGGTCTTGTTGTAGAAATCGGCGAGATCGGTCCACGGAACGACTTCGAAGTCCTGCGCCGCAAGATTGGCGCGCAGTTTGGCGACTGCCGCCGAGGTGTTCTCCGTCTTGTCGAGCAGGACAACCCAGCTTGTCGCCCCCTCGACGCGCATCAGACGCCGTGCGACGTCGATCGGTACGCGGAGCGACGAATCGTCATAGGCCTTCGTCGTTGTCGCAAACAGGCCGGCGACATGGAGTTCGACGGCGTTGATGCCGCCCTCGGCCGTCGTCCCGAGGAGCACGACGCTATCCCCGGGGCTCGCGTTGACGCTGTTCGCGAGTCCGACGCCGAGCAGGACCGAGTCCGGGGGCGCTTCGCGCAAGTCGCTGCCGTTCCTGATGAATACCCCCTCCGCAATCGGCGCCTCGAGAACCGGGTCGATGCCCTCGCCGACGAACGCAACCGTGTCGTCGCCCTTGCTCAGCAGCCCGCTGAACGCCAATCTCGGTGCCACGGTCCGGATATGATCGGAGCCGCTCGCGGTGACAATCGACGAATCCGTAGGCAGAAGGTAGCTGTACGGATCGCCGAGACCTTTCTGGAAGTATCCGGGCCGGATGATCTGAATATGCCCGAGGTGCGAGTGAATCGTCGATTCCCGCATCCCGGTCAGAACCCAGTTGATGAAGCCGCCGGCGAGCAGAAAGGTGACGACGCCCCCGCATATGATCAGCAGCGCGAGCATCGACCGGCGGCGTTGACGCAGCAAGTTGCGACCCGCGACGAGCAGGTCCTGTCGTAATCCGCCGAGAGTAGGCACGGGCATGCGAGTTTTCAATCGAGGGAGACAGATCTATCATAGTCTTTCGACGCAGCGAAAATGAGGGAGAGATGCGGCAGGGGCAGGCGTTCGACTATTCTTCCGCCTTTTCCCGCAATATCGGCTGGGTCACCGTCGCGGAGCAGGAGCGATTGCGACGGATGCGGATAGCCATTGCGGGTATGGGAGGTGTCGGCGGCGTCCATCTGCTGACGCTCGCGCGCCTCGGCATCGGGGCCTTCCACATCTCCGATTTCGATACTTTCGACATCGCGAATTTCAACCGCCAGGCCGGGGCCACCCTCTCGACCCTCGGCCGGCCCAAGGTCGATGTGCTGGCCGAGATGGCGCTCGACATCAATCCCGATCTCGCGATCCGGAAATTTCCCGAAGGCGTCTCCGACGCGAACCTCGACGCGTTTCTCGAGGGTGTCGACCTGTATGTCGACGGACTCGACTTTTTCTCGTTCGGCGCTCGGCGCGCCACCTTCGCCGCTTGCCGCCGGCTTGGAATTCCCGCAGTGACCGCCGCGCCGCTCGGTATGGGCACGGCGATGCTCGTCTTTCTCCCCGACGGAATGAGCTTCGAAGACTATTTCCGTCTCGAGGGCTGTGACGAGGAGGAAATGGGCATCCGCTTTCTCCTCGGTCTGTCGCCCGGGATGCTGCAGCGCGGCTACCTCGCCGATCCGTCGCGCGTCAATCTAGAGGAAAGGCGCGGCCCGTCAACGATCGCCGCATGCCAACTGTGTGCGGGCGTCACGGCAACCGAGGTTCTGAAGATACTGCTCGGTCGCGGGAAGATACTCGCGGCGCCTAGGGGTTACCAGTTCGATGCGTATCGCAATAGCTTCGTCAAGACATGGCGTCCGGGTGGCAACGCGAACCCGCTTCAGCGCTTGGGGCTATGGTTGGCGCGCAAACAGCTGCGCCGCATGAAGGAGCAGGGGATTGCAGGTGTCTGACCGCGAAACGCTGTTGAAGATTCTCGATCTCGCGCGCTGGGCGCCGAGCGGCGACAACAGCCAGCCCTGGCGATTCGAGATCGTCGCCGACGACCACATCGCGATTCACGGCTTCGATACCCGTGATCACGTTCTGTACGATTTCGAGGGCCATCCGAGCCACATGTCTCACGGCGCGTTGCTCGAAACATTGAGGATCGCCGCGACCGCTTTCGGCCTCGACGCGAGCTGGACGCTGCGGCCCGGGACGAGCGACGCCCGCCCTGTCTACGACGTCGTGCTGCGGCAGCGGTCCGACCCGGCAGCGGATCCGCTGTTTCCGCACATCGAGCCACGCGTCGTGCAGCGGCGCCCGATGCACACGACGCCGCTCACAAGAATGCAGCGCGATGCGCTCGCCGCTGCTCCCGGACCGGGCTACGAGGTCCAGTTCTTCGAATCGTTCGCAGAACGGCTGAAGGTCGCGCGGCTGTTGTGGGACAACGCCTACATCCGCCTGACCTGCCCCGAGGCCTTCGAAGTCCACCGCGAGATCATCGAATGGGGCGCGCGCTACAGCAAGGATCGCATTCCAGAACGGGCGGTCGGCGTCGATCCCGCAACCGCCAAACTGATGAAATGGGTGATGCGAAGCTGGCCGCGGGTCGAATTTTTCAATCGTTATCTGCTGGGCACCGTTCCGCCGCGCGTACAACTCGATTTTCTGCCGGCGCTCGCATGCGCCGCGCATGTGCTCCTGCGCCCGCGCGCGCCGCTTGCGGACGTCGCCGATTACGTCGCGGGCGGCGTCGCGCTGCAGCGGTTGTGGCTGACGGCGACCTCCGTCGGGCTGCACCTGCAGCCGGAAATGACGCCGGTGATCTTCCGCTGGTACTCGCGTTCGGGTAAGTCGTTTTCGGGCGTTGCCGAGATCAACGAGCGGGCGCGAGCGCTCGCCGGCGATTTCGAGGCGCTGGCCGGCGCCCGCGAGTCCGACGATTTCGTTTTCTTTTGCCGGGTCGGGGTGTCTTCGGTGCCGGCGTCGCGTTCGCACCGACTGTCTTTGGCCGAACTGATGGCGGAGGGGGCGTCCGCTCGTTCGTGATGCTTTTTGCATCGGAACTGAAGGTCGAAACCACCCGCTGAACCGACCCGTCCAGCGAATTTCATCCCCTGTAGCGGCGCAACACGCGGCTTGATTGCGAACGGATGAGTCATATGACGGTTTTCGCAGGCCTGCCTACGCCGTAGCCTGTGGATGGGGGAATAGCGTGCATCTTCTGGACTGCGAAGCCGTGTGCGACAGGACCATGAGCGAATCGACTGCGGCGGGTTTTTCGGTTGCGGGCCGTGCTGCGCCCGGTGACCAGGGGTAGGGGCAGTGCCGCGCATCCTCTTCGTCGCCGAAGCGGTGTCCCTCGCGCATGTCGCGCGACCTGTCGCCTTGGCGGGCTCTCTGGGGCGGGAGTGGGATATCGCCTTTGCTTCGGCCGATCAATTCGACATATGCCGCCAGGGAACCGACTTGCCGCGCCACGGCCTCGCCAGCATCAGTCCTGCGGTTTTCATGCGGCGGCTCGAAAGCGGCTCTCCGCTCTACCGCCGTCGCGAACTCGAAGCTTACGTCGAGGACGATCTGCGCCTGCTGCGTGATGTGAAGCCCGACATCGTGGTCGGCGATTTCCGTCTCTCGCTCGGCGTCTCGGCGCGGGTGGCGAAGATTCCTTATCTCGCTATTTGCAATGCGTACTGGAGTCCGTGGTCGGCGATCGACTCGATTCCTCTGCCCGACATCAGGCTCACGCGGGTTCTCGGCCCTGCTCTTGCATCTCCATTGTTTCGGCTCGCGTATCCGTTCGCGTTCCGGCTCCACGCACTGCCGCTTAACGCCGTGCGCCGCGCATACGGGTTGGCGCCGCTGCAGGACTTGCGCCACGCATATACCGACGCGGATTGGACGCTCTACGCAGATACGCCGGTCCTCGTTCCGACCCGGAATCTCCCCCCGCAGCATCGTTATATCGGTCCGATCCTGTGGTCTCCCCAGATGTCGTTGCCGGAATGGTGGGACCAACTTCCGGAGCGGCCACTCGCGTACGTGACGTTGGGGTCATCGGGGCGCGCGGCGCTGCTGCCAAGGGTGCTTGAAGCCCTGGAGGACGCGGGATTTGCGACGCTCGTGGCAACTGCCGGGCGGTCGGAAGTGGCCTCGATACCTGGACGTCGCTACGTCTCTGCGTATCTGCCGGGAGAGGCGGCTTGTGCGCGCGCGGACCTCGTCGTCTGCAATGGCGGGAGTCCGACCGCGTATCAAGGCTTGTCGCGCGGCAAGCCGGTTCTCGGTCTTTGCTCGAACCTGGACCAGTTTTTGGCAATGGGATGTGTCGAGCGCGCGGGCGCGGGCTTTGCGTTGCGCGCAAGTACCGCGGATGCGAGCGCCATCGACGAGCGAGTGCGCAGACTTCGCGACGATCCGGCGTACGCAGGAGCGGCGCGCAGGGTGCAAGAGGACTTCGATTCCTATCCCGCCGGTCTCCTGTTCGCCGACTTGGTTACCCACGTCCTGAATTCCAGGACGAACGCGTAAGGTCTTTGTTCGCCTCCGACATCGAGCGAAGGGGCGGACGGGGCGGCGGGGTTTCGCGTCTGCCGGCGCAACCCGGATGGCAAGACGCGTTTTCCGCCCGCGGTCCCGTACTCGCTCGGAGTCGCATGCAAGAAAGTCATCAGGAGCCGGCCGTCCTTGATAATTCGCGCCGCCCGAAGGCGAACACTCGCGAAGCCAGGTTCCGCCTGAATACCTCGGCTCGGCACATTTATGAGGGAAAGCGGCCGCGACTTCAAAGTCTTGGTCGGGTCGATCGCCCGCGGAGTCAACCGTCGGGAAATCTTACAGCGGCCTTTCTGTGCTCCCCGCCGAGCACGCGATTTGTATTCTAACTATTTGATAGTTCAGACGTTTAAGTTCTATGGCATGGGCCTTGCTGACTTGGGCTTGCGGGCTGTCGGGAAACTGCGAAACAGCCGAAATCCGCAACCACGATCAACCACGCTATAAGGAAGTAGCCATGCTGAAGAAAACTCTTCTAGCTGCGGGTACGGCGGCCGCACTGAGCTTTGCGGGCGCCGCGCAAGCGGACATCATCGATCTGTTCACGACCGACCAGAACGCGCTCATCCTGACCGACGTGGGCGGTCCGATCTTCTCCCAAGTGAGCGGCGCGAATATCCTCGGCGGTTTCCGCGACATCGGGCTGCAGGTCTTCTCGGACACCGGTTCGCCCGCCGCCCGCGCCATCGTCGAAGTTTCGGGCGGAGTATTCACCTTCTCGAACGACAACGGCATCGGTGGCCAGGCGACGATCCAGTGGGACGGAGGCACCGACGCGCTTGACCCGGGCGTTCTCAATACCACGGGCCTGGGCGGCGTCGACCTGTTGGCGGCGAGCGCCGACCGCTTCATCCTCGACGTCCTGACGGCGGATCTGGGCTTCCCGTTCCAACTGCGGGCCACCGACATGTTGGGCGGCGATTTCACGATCAGCCTTACTTCGGCCGGACCCGGAACGTTCGAGATTCCGTTCGCTGCGTTCGTCGGCGTCGATTTCTCGCAGATCGGATCGCTTTCCGCCGTGATCAATACCGCCGGGGATACGCTGGCTCTCGACCTGTCGGTCGCCTCGATCGTGACCAACCAGGTTCCCGAACCCGCGGTCTTGTCCTTGCTGGGTTTGGGACTGCTGGGTTTCGGTATTACGTCCCTGCGCAAGACGAAGACGGCCTGACTCGCTGCTTGCCGGTAATGCAAAGGGGGAACGTCGTTTCCCCTTTGCAGTTTGTGCCTCCGGCGTCGAATGTCGCCGTCGCGCTTTCCCTTAAGCGCCTCCCCTAAATGCAGCGAGACCCGGCCGCAGCGAACAGCGCGCTGCGCGGATGCGTGGTCTCATGATCGGTCGACTGTCCAGCTCGATTAGCCTGCCAGGCTCTTTCGGTGGCAGACAGTTGTCCTTCCAGGGAGAATGCCGGCGGCAAAGCTGCCGAAGTGATCACGCTGCTCGCCCCAACCCTTTAGAGACACCCCCGTGCCGTCGCCTAGGAGTCTGCGCGGCAGAAGCCAAGCGTCGGTGAGGTAAGCCCTCCCTGGCGTGTCGGGGCCGGTAGACTGTTGAGATGACGAGCTATCTGCCCTATTGCCCTCAGCAGCAGATGCTGCTGCCCCAGGCGCTGCAGGA
>NZ_JAVSMM010000031.1:0-30260 GCF_032027225.1 Aromatoleum sp.
CGGCGTGACCGGCACGCATCTCGTCGTTGGTCCCAGCAACGAGGCGAAGGCGCGCGAGCTCCTCGAAGCCGACCGCAACGCCAGCGGCGCGACGAACGTCTGGCGCGGCACGGCGAAGCTGATCGTGTCGCCCTGGCTGGCCTAAGACATGAAGACGAAAGAAACCCAAGCCGGCCGACTTCGCGGGCCGGGCGCAGCCGGGGGCGCGGACCCCGGCACCCCGAATACCACCGCAGCCGAGAAGGCAGACGATGCGGTCGTGTCGACGGACGGGGCGGCGGCTGGCCCTGTCGCCCCCACGTCTCACGGTCCGTCCGCCGCCCAGCCGCTTATGACCGGGAATCCTCCCCCGGAGGGGGGCGGAGTCGCTGCGCCGGAAGGTGAGCTACCGCCGGGGGAGAAGAAAGTGACCCCGGACTGGCTTGCCATTGCGGAGGCTGCGGAACGGGCCTCGATCGCCGGGACGGTCGAGGAATTCGCGGGCGAGCCGGGACAAGGCGCCCCGATCGCGTCCTACGTCACCTCCCTGCGCGTCGCCTCGCGCTCGCCGAGCGGCTTCCGCCGCTGCGGGCGGCGCTGGGGTCCGCAGGCGGTCGAGGTTCCATCCGACGAGTTCAGCGACGACGAGATCCTGCAGCTCTTCGCCGAGCCGGAGTTGATCGTGCTGGCCGTTACCGGCGGACTGCCGCCGGACGCCGAGTAACGCCGGAAGGTTCGGCACAACGAGAGAAATCAGAATGTCCGAGATGAGAGCAAAGCTTCAGGTGAGTTTCGTTCAGGAGCACTTTTCCGAACTGGACGGGGTGAAGACCACGAGCTGCGAAACCGTGGTGATGCATGCGGTTTGCCGGACCAACGGCTATTCCGACACGAACGGCGACGACGAGGACAACACCTACGCCAAGTACTCGCCGCAGGCGGACTTTCGAATCACCGTCGCCAACCCTGCGTTGTTCGGTCAGTTCAAGACCGGCGACAAGTACTACGCCGATTTCACGCGAGCCGAGTAAGCCGTGACCTACGCCACCGTCGCCGACCTGGTCGCACGCTTCGGGGAGGACGAGCTGATCGACCTCACCGACCGTGACGAGCCGCGGACCGGCGCTGTCGTCGAGGGGGTCGCCCAGGCGGCGATCGCCGACGCGGCGGGCGAGATCGACGCGTATCTGGGCGTGCGCTACGCACTGCCGGTCGCCCCAGTGCCGGCGCACCTGGTCACTGTCGCCTGTGACGTCGCGCGCTACCGCCTGCACGGGGTACGCGTGACCGAGGAGGTGCGTACGCGCTACGAGGACGCGATGCGCTGGCTGAAGGACGTGGCCGCGGGGCGCGCCCTGTTGCCGGGTGCGGGGGCCGCGAGCAACGGCACGGCGGGCGCCGCGCTCGCCCAAGTCGTCCAGCCCGGCCGCAAGGTGTTCGGCGGAGGCTTCGCATGACGGCCCCGATCGACTTCCTCGGCCTCGAACCGCTGATCCTCGCGCGACTCAAGGCGATGGTGCCCGCGGCCCGCGCGGTGCTCGCGGCCGAGGACCTCGCGGACGTCGAGGCGCGCAGCCAGACGGCGCCGGCGCTGCATGTGATCTACGGCGGTTACCGCGTCGTCGAGGCATCCGAGAACGGCCGCACCGCCTCGACCGAGCAGACGTGGATCGTCGTCGCGGTCGTCAAGGGCGCGAGCCAGCGCGGCGACGGGCCGGCGGCGTTGCGCGCTTCCGCGGCCGAGCTCGTCGGGCCGGCGCTGACCGCGCTGATGGGCTGGCGCCCGATCGATCGCATGCGCCCGCTCAAACTCGCGAACGGCCCACGTCCGGTGTTTTCCGGCGGGTTCGCCTATTTCCCCCTGACCTTCGCCGCCCAGGTGCCGGTGCAGGTCGAAAAGCTTTGAAGAGGAGCAACACACAATGAGCACGGCACGTGGATTTCTCGGCGAGGGCGACGTCCTCTTCGACGTCTGGGACGACGACACGCAGTCCTGGTGGAACAGCTGGAAGCCGATGGGCGAATCGTCGAAGTTCGCGATCGGCGCGCAGTCCGACCTGAAGGAAAAGGAATCGCGCGGCCGCGGCACGCGCGGGCAGATCATCGCGTCGGTCGCGCTGCTGAAGTCGCCCGAGATCGAGGTCGTCCTCGACGAGGTGAACGCGGACAACATCAAGCTCGCATTCATGGGCACGCAGGCGGCTCTCGTGCAGGGTAGCGGGTCGATCGCCGACCAGGCGATCACCGCCAAGCTCGGTCACTGGATCCCGCTCGGCAAGCGCAACTTCGCGGCCGAAGCTTTCACCGTCAAGAGCAGCGACGGCGCCACGACCTACGCTAAGGACACCGACTACGAGGTCAATTACCGCCTCGGCATGGTCCGTCCGCTGGCCGGCGGTGCGATCGCCGACGCGGAGAGTTTGAAAGTCTCGGGCACCTACAACGCGGTGTCGGGCTCGACCGTTAAGGGCGCGACGAAGGCGCAACTGCGCTGCCGGCTGCTCCTCGACGGCCGCAACCTCGTCGACGGCTCCGACGCCGAGTGCGAGGTCTTCGAGGCGGTGCTCGCGCCCGAAGGCGAGTTCGACTTCAAGGCCGAGGACTTCGGCCAGATCACGCTGAAGGGCAAGACCGTGACGCCGACCGGCAAGACGAGCCCGTTCGAAGTGCGCTTCCCCGAACTGACCTGACGCCAGACGCCAGATCAAAGCCCGCCCGAGCGGCGGGCTTGAGTCTGTCGCCTGATCCCCCGCCTGAATCCACCCGGCCCCGGAAGGACTTCCCCTGCCGGGGCTTTTGCGCGCGCGCGAACATGGGCCGGTCCCCACCCGACCGCGCGCCATGGCGAACTCGCTCGAAACCAGACTGCTGATCAAGGCCCGCACCGAAGGCGCGGCAGAAGTCGATGGCATCGCCAACGGCGTTCAGCGCCTCGGCTCGACGAGCGATCACGCCGCGGCGGCGATGGCGCGCATCGGTATTCGTTCCGCGGCGCAGATCCAGTCCGAGATCAATCAGATCAATCAGGATCTGATGCAGCTTGCGGCGAACAGTAAGGTCACGGCCACCGAGTTCGACCGCGCCTTCGCGCGCGCCCAGGCTCGCATCGATGGGCTGCAGCGCGAGATGTCGGGCGCCGTCGATCCCTTCACGCAATCGGTCGGTCGCGCGAGTGCCGACATCGACAGTCTCACAACCAAGCTGCGCCCGCTCGCCGGTGCGATCGCCGCCGCGTTCTCGATCGACCAGGGCGTCCGCGCGCTGATCGACGCGAACGTCCAGACGGAGCGCCTGAGCCGTGCGCTCGGCACCATTGCCACGCCCGCGCTGTCGGCACGCGAACAACTGGGATGGCTGCGCGAGCTCGCCGACCGCAACGGCGTCGCGTTCGAGCGCATGGCACAGGGCTTCACGTCGTTCGCCGCCTCGACCCGCGGCTCGACGCTCGAAGGACAGAAGACGCGCGACGTTTTCGACGCTGTCGTCACGTCGATGGGTCGCATGGGCCGCAGCTCCGCGCAGGTCGAGTTGGCGCTGCAGGCCCTGTCGCAGATGGCGAGCAAGGGCGTCATCAGTATGGAGGAGCTGCGCGGCCAGCTCGCCGAGGCGATGCCTGGCGCACTGCAGGCGCTCGCGAACGGCCTCGGGCTGACGAACGAACAGCTCATCAAGATGGTCAGCGAGGGGCGGCTCCTCGCCGAGGACGCGTTGCCGGCGCTGCAGCGCGAGCTGCAAAAGACGCTCGCCACTACCGGGCCGGAGAAAGTGTCCGGCATGGAAGCCGGCTGGAATCGACTGACCAACGCGATCACCCGCGCACTCGATGCCGGCCAGGACAAGCGCGACCGCACCGGCGGCTTCCTGTCGTGGCTCGCGGACGAGGTCGACGGACTGGGCGACCGTGCCGGCTCCCTCGAAGCGTCGTGGGGCGGGCTGATGCGCGCTCTGGACACCGGCGACTGGGGCGCCTACACGGCCGCGGTCGATGCGCATGCCGCAGCGGTTGCCGCGGCAAACGACAAGTCCGCGATTGCAGCCGAACAGCAGCGCATGCTCGGCGCCGCGGCGGCGCAGGCTGGCACGCTGGCGCAGCAAGCAGAATCCGCGTGGGTCGCGATCAATAACGCGTACGGGCAGGCAGCCGCCGGCGCCGAGCGGTACACCGCGCTATCGGTCAAGGCAGCCGAAGCGAAGCGCCTCGAAGGCGCCGCGGCCGTCCAGAACGCCGAGCTCACCGGCAACGAGATCGCCGTCCTCGAGGCCCGCGCGACGGCGGCGGAGAACAACCTCGCCGCCGCACAGCAGGTCGCCGAAATGCGTGCGGCCGAAGTGTCGGTCATCGAAAGCCAGATCGTCGCGCTGCAGACCGAGGCCGGCCAGACCGGCGGGCTCACCGATGCCAAGCGCGCGCAGATCAAGGAGTTGCAAGAGCTCATCGCGCAAAAGGACGCCGAAGCACAAAAAGCGCGCGAAGTCGCGAACGTCCTCGACGCGGAAGCCAAGGCGGCGAACCGCGCCGCGTTCAGCGTCGAATCGGCGTTCAAGCGTATGGGCATCGCCAGTAGCGAGTCGCTCAACCAGGCCGCGGCCGCCGCCCGTCGCGACTTCGACATCATCAGGAATAGCGCGGATTCGACCGCGCGCGACATCACGAATGCGTTCCGCATCGTGGCGGAACGTACGATCGCCGCGAACGGAGGGATCGCGTCGGAGGCGATGAAGGCGGAAGCCGCGATGTACGGTCTGCGCATCGAAGCCGATGCGACCGGCAAGGCGATCGTGCGTGCCATGGGCGAAGCCAAGGGCGACACGGAAGCGCTTGGCCGCTCGGCAGCCGATGCCGCGGAGCAATACCGCATCCTCGGCGGCGTGATCGGCGGCCTTCCGTCGCCCCCGCCCCCGCCCGGTGCGCCTCCGCCCGGCGGCGGCACGCCTGCGGGCGGTGGGACCGGCAGTGTTTCGTGGCGCAACGCTGACGGCAGCCTTAAGGACGACAACGGCGGCGGCGCTGCCCGTCGTCTCGACTGGGGCCAGGAAGCCACCCTCTCCCGCGCCGAGCGCCTCGGCGGACTCGAACTGCGCAAGCAGATCGAGCGCGAGTGGGCCGGCCTCCGCAATGGCCAAGCCGTTCCGTACGAAGAATTCATGAAGGCCATGAGCCGCACCATCCAGCAGCTCGACAAGCTCCAGATCCAGCAAGAACGCGAGTCGAAGCGGTTCTCCGCCAACGAGCCTCGCACCGTCGGCCCGGTTCAGCAGGATCCCCCGCGCACCGAGACGTTCCGCGTCGAGATCGGCACCGGCGCCGGCCGCCAGACGACGATCAACACCGCCTCGCGCGCTGACGCGGAAGCGCTCACGCGCCTGCTCCAGCAACTCGAAGCCGACATGTCGAGGGCCTCATGAGCATCACCCTGACCGTCGGCACAACCGTCCTCGCGCTCGACCCCGATCTCCTCTGGGAAGATGAATTCGCCTGGGCCGCGACCGAGCAGACGATGACGCGCGGACTCACCGGCAAGCCGATCATCCAGACCGCCCTGCGCCAGGCCGGACGCCCGATCACGCTCCGCAACGAAGACGACCGCTCCGCGTGGATGACCCGCGCCGACATGTCGCAACTGCAAGCCTGGGCCGACACCCCCGGCCAGCGCATGACGCTCGCGCTGCGCGGCGCCTCGCACCTCGTCGTCTTCCGCCACCACGACGGCGGCCCCTTCGAAGCCCGCCCACTCGTCCACTACGCCGACCCGCTGCCCGCCGACTGGGTGCTGGCGACGCTCCGATTTGTCACCGTACTTGAGTAACTGCGCGAGTAACGCATGCCCATCCAAGAACAAAACATCGTCTTCGTCGCCTCGCAAGTGATGGACGACGTCCCCGAAGGCGGCGGCGCCGCGACCGGCAACGTCATCGTCGACGGCGAGATGAACAACGTCTTCGAGGACATCAGCGACCTCGACCGCGCCTACGGCCGCTTCAACCTGCGGAAGATCTTCCTCGCCGTGCGCACGCTGTCGACCGACCTCTACGCCGGCGCCAAGACCGTCGTCACGCAGCTGCCGACAGACGCCGCGCTCGGTTACACGCTGTTTTCCACCAACGACCCGTTCGACACCCGAGAGCAGGCCGCTAACCGCGTCGAGGCGTACCTCTACAAGGGCCCGACGTGGCCCGGCTACCTGCACGAGAACCACATCAGCGGCATGCAGACGATCGGCGTGATTCAGCGCGTCGGCACGCAACTGCCGCCGGTCGGCAAGACGCTGTGCATCGTGCAGGATGAGGGACTTGCGGCCGAGAAAGAGCAGTACGTGCGCGTCACCGGCGTGAGCTACGTCGAGACGGCCTTCACCGACAACTCCGGCGACTTCACGCGCTGGATCGTCACGCTCACGCTCTCTGACGCGCTGCGCTTCAATTTCACGGGGCATAGCGCCAGCCGCTTCGAATCGTCGTACACCTACACCGGCAAGGCGCGCATCCGCGACACCTCCGTCGCCGACGCCACGCGCTACTACGGCGCGCAGCGTCTCGCCGAGCCGGCCGCGATCGGCGACCTGCAGCTGCGCGCCGCGTCGATGTTCACCCAGCTCGTCCCCAGCGCGCAGACCGAAACCCCGCTCGTCTCGCGCACGCTCGCCGACGACGTTGCGCCGATGATCGCAGCCGCCGCCGGCACGATCACCTACACGGCGGCCGGCGCCGCGGTCGGCCCGGCGCTGCGGCTCGTGCTGCGCACCGGCTTTCTGCCAGGCTCGCTGTCGGCCTCGGTCGGCGGCGTCACCGTTACCGATGACGGCGCCGGCAACGCGATGTCGGGCGCGACCGTGATCGGCACGGCGAGCTATGCGACCGGCGAAATCCTGTTCGGAGCCAACGCGCCGTCCGCGTCCGGCACCGCGACCATCACCTACCGCCCGGCCGCCGCGGCGGCGAACCAGGCGCACACGCTCGCGCGGCAGGTCACCGCCGAGAACCGCCGCCTCAACTGGGTCGAGACGCTCGCGCCGCTGCCGGCTCCGCGTGCGCTGCAACTCAGCTACATGGCGCAGGGCAACTGGTACACGCTGCGCGACGACGGCAACGGCAACATCGTCGGCAGTGAGCCCGGCTTCGGCGCCGGCACGATCAGCTACGTCACCGGCGCGCTGAGCGTCACCCTCGGCGCGCTGCCCGACGTCGGCAGCCAGATCATGCTGACGTGGGGCAGCCCCGCGCACTACGCAGTGCGCGCCGGCGCGACGGCCGACGCGGGGGCGACGCTGCGCCTCGAGTACGTGCTCCAGACGTCCCCGGTCGTCCCCGGCTCGCTCACGATCAGTTACCCCGTCGGCGGCGCGACGCGCACCGCGACCGACGCCGCGGCAAACGGCAACATCACCGGCACCGGCGTCTCGGGCACGATCAACTACGCGACGGGCGCCGTGACGCTCGATTTCTCTACGCCGCCCGATGCCGCGGCGAATGTCGCCAACGCCTACACCTGGCGTGACGGAACAGGCCTGCTGAGCGGCACGACGGCGACGATCTCGGGCGGCACCTTCACGGTCCCGGGACAGGCCCCGTTCCGCAACAGCGGCTCGATGACGTTCTCGGCCGCGACGAACAACGGCGCGATCAGCTGCGCCGGGTACATCACGAGCGGGGGACAGATCCGCGTTGCCGGCGGCCGCGCCCGCCAGCCCGACGGCAACTACACGGTCTGGCTCGATCAGCCGGTCGGCACGTTCGACGCGGCGACCGGCGTCGTCACGCTGACCAACGGCGTCACCGTCGCGCTCAACGCCTACCAGACGATCAGCCACCAGTGGCAGTATCAAACGCAGAGCGCGACGATCGGCGGCGTCTCGGCGATCGCGGTCGAGCGCGACACGGCCGCATTCAACCCGGCTGCCGTCACCGGCGAGACCGTCGCACCGGGCGCGGTCGGCCTCACGCTCGACCTGACCGCCACCGTCGGCGACCCCGTCGTCGCGACCTCGGTGCTGCTGTCCGTAACCGGCAGCCTCTACGTCGACCGCGGCGGCGTGCTCTACCAGGACCCGAGCGTCACCACCGGCGCCGCGCTGGTCGCGGGCAGCATCGACTACAGTAGCGGTCGCGCGACCCTCACGCGCTGGGCCGACAACACCGCGGTCGGCGTGCAGGTGCTCGCGTGCCTCACGCAGTACGGCGAGTGGAAGGCGATCGACGCCTCGTTCCGCGCCCCGGTCGCGCCCTTGAAGCCCGAGAGCGTCACGATCACCTCGACCGCCGCCGATGGTGCGCAGATCACTGCCGCCGCCGACCCGGACGGCGTCATTGCCGGCACCTACGCTCGGGGCGCGGTCAATTACGAGTTCGGCACCGCATGGGTCGAATTCGGCGAGCTCGTCGCGGGCGTGTGGCAGCCGCGCGAAGTCCTGCCCGCGACGATCCGCTACAACGCCGTCGGCTACACCTATCTCCCGCTCAACGCCGACATCCTCGGTATCGACCCGGTCCGCCTGCCGCCCGACGGCCGCGTGCCGATCTACCGCCCCGGCGACGTCGTCATGATTCTGCACGCCGCCGACACCGCACCGCAGACCGTCCTCACCGGCGGCACGGTCGAACTCGGCCGCACGCGCATCGCCTGGGTGCGCGTGATCGACGCCACCGGCGCGAGCGTCACCAGCGGCTACACGCTCGACCGCGCCGCGGGCATCGTCACCTTCGCCGACGTCGCCGGCATCGCGATGCCCGTCACCGTGCGCCATACCGTCGGCGACCTGCGCCAGATCACCGACGCGCAGATCAGCGGCCAACTCACCGTCGCCCGCCCGCTCACGCACGCGTTCCCGGCCGGTGAATCGATCGTCGCCTCCTGCCTCATCCACGGCGACCGCCGCGCCCGGGTCTCTGCCGTGTGGGACCAGGCGACGTGGGACGGCACGTGGGCCGACAGCATCAAAGGCAGCGAGGCGACCGCGACGCTCGACGTCATCGCCCACCCGATCACCGTCACGAACGAAGGCGCGGAAACCGAGCGCTGGCTGCTGCGCTGGACCAGCACCACGAATGTGGAGCTCATCGGCGAGCGACGCGGCCTCGTCTATTCCGGCGCGTTCACCGCCGACATCGCCCCGATCAACTCGCGCACGCGCAACACCGACGGCACCGGCGGCACGCCGTACCTCACGATCCCCGTCGCCGCCAACGGCGGCGGCTGGAGCGCCGGCAACGTCGTGCGCATCAACACCGTCGGCGCGCTCGCCGACATCTGGCTCGCGCGCAGCATCCAGCAGTCCGACGAACCCCTCGGGACTGGGGCGGACGGGTGCGAGCTGTATGCGCTGGGCAATATCGATAGACCGTAACAGGGGTATCCATGGCGACAATGAGCAATCAAGTGCGCTTCTTTTCCAGCGACATGCCGGACTCTCCCACGCTATCCGGTACTGCGGGCAGCTTGATCGAGGTGATGGACGCATGCCTCGTGAATGGATTCGGCTCGCGGTCGGTAAATTCGGTCGTGGTTGCGGGAGGCGTGGCAACTGTACTGATCTCGGCCGGGCATCCGTTCGCCGAGGGCGATGTCATCAGGCTAGCGGGGGCTGACCCGGAGGCGCTCAATGATGACTGGCGGATTGCGAGTACGACAGCAGATTCTCTAGTTTTTTCGGTTGCCGGCCTCGGAATCGCTGACGGCACCGCAGTCGGGACAATGACGGTGTCGCGCGCGCCCGCAGGGTGGGAGAAGCTGCACGCAGCGGCCGGCAAAGCGGCCTACCGTTCGCTCCAGTACGCGACACACAACGGCATGATTTGCCACGTCGACGACTCGGGCGCGACGACCGCGACGTGGCGCGGCTATGAGTCGATGAGCGGGATAGATGTTGGAACGGATCCGTTTCCGAATGAGGGCCAGCAGGCTGTAGGGCTGTACCTCGCAAAGTCGAACGTAGCGTCTACCTCCCCTAGAAAATGGGCAGTGGTAGCGGATGCGAAGCGGATTGTGTTGCTGCTGGCATTCTCGCAGACCTACCCGAATCAAACCATCCCTTATGTATTCGGACGGGCTGAAAATTCCGCGCTTGATCCCTGGGCGTGTTTCATTAACGGGTTCATGACAAGCTCCGCAGCGCTACAAGTGAACGTGGGAATTAACGGCCTGCCGTGGACGCAGGAGACGGCGGCCGGGACCGGAAAGTGGGCCGCGAGGGATGGCAGCGGCGTGCAGAAATCGGTGGAGGTTAGTCACCGGTACTTTTCGTATTCGAGTAACTACGTGTCGGGTAACGCGTTGCTCGCCCCGGCGACCTTGGGGGATTCACTGATGCCCTGCTCGCTGCTCGCATGCACGTTCGGCGCGTCGCCCTCGACGCATTCCCCCAGATTCGTGGTCCCCGCGATACGGACCCTAATGCAACATGTGCCCGATTCCTTAGCAATCGGTCTTGAAAAAATTGGTGTGTCTGGAAACGGTTTCTTGTTCTGTCGCCAGAGTGGTGGGTTAACTTCGAGTGGCCTCGCCAAGACATGCTTTCTCGTGAGCTTAGGTAGAGACGGGAAGTGGGATTGAGCCATGGCGCAAAACCTTGAATATCTGGCCGTTCCGGCGCTGTTGTCCTGCTTGGGCTGCAATCAACTTTCCGGCGCTACTGTTGTTGCGGGAACGCCGGACCTCCCGGCACCGAACAGCGAACTTCTCTTGTTCGCTGGATTTGACATACCCAAAACCATTGCCGTCGGCGCGGCTGACGCCTCGGGGGTCTGGGAATTTGCTGGGCTTGCTAGTAATGCGAGGGGCTATGGGGTTTTGGCAAAACAGGCGCGAGGCGGCGCATACGACCCCGTAATGAAAGCGTCTCAAATCCCCTCTCCCATGCCGCCAGACCCCTCGGAGCACCCCTGATGGATATCTCCACCGCCCACGCCGACGCCCGCGACGAAGCCGCGCGCATCCCGGCGCTGCAGGCCTCCCTCGATCTGCTCGCCGCACCGCCCGGCCCCGGCACGATCGCGATTTACGCCGCCCCGCGTCCCGCCCCAGGCGCTGCGCCGGGCGCCGCCGCGCTCGTGACGATCCCGCTCGCCGCGGGCGCCGGCACGATCGACCCCCCGACCGCGCAGATCGTCCTCGCAACCCCGATCGAGGCGCAGATCGACGCCGACGGCGCCGGCAACTGGGCTCGCATTTACGACGGGGCCGGCGCGTGGTGGGCCGACGCCAGCGTGTCGAACACGGCCGGCACCGGCGAGATCAAGCTCGACGACGGCGAGAGCGTCGCGGGCGACGCGCAACTCGCCGCCGGCGCGTTCGCGCGCCTCGTCAGTGCCGTACTGCAGGGCTAAATGACCGTCGTCCTGCGCTTCGCGACCCCGGCCACGGCGACGCCCGGCCCGGTCGCGCTGCGCTTCGGGGCGAACGACGCGCCGCAGGCGACCGAAGGCACGCTCGCCGCGCAACTGCCCGCGCCGTCGCTGCCGCTGGCGCTCGCCGCCACGGGCGATACCTACGTCCCGGCCGTCGTCATCCCCGGCACGCTGGCAGCAGCGCTGCCGCCCGCCGCGCTCTCGCTCAGCCTCGCCGCGACCCTCTCGATCCGCGCGACCGAGGGCACCTTCGCGGCCGCGCTCCCGGCCCCCACGCTGTCGCTGTCGCTCACCGCCGTCGGCAACAGCGTGCAGCCCGGCGCGCTCGCCGCGACACTGCCGCCGCCCGTGCTGTCGCCGCTCGGCTTTGCAGGCTCGGCGAGCATCACGATCGATCTCGACCTGCCGGACGCAGACGGCCCCCGCGCCGGCCTCGCGCATCACGCCGGCATCGCCGTCGCCGCCGGCCTCGCCCTCGCGCAGCAGGAAATGCGCGCCGCGCCGACCCCCGGCCACGCCCCGCACGCCCACGCCGCGCAGCTCGTGGGCGGCACCCGCGTGCAGCAACAGCAGATGCTCCCCGCCGAGCGCCCCGCGACTCAGCGCCACGCGCACGGCGAGCGCCTCGCCGCCGTCCTCCGCCCGCGCCACGCCGACCACGAGCGCACCCGCCGCCACGCCGCCACCCGCCACGCGCACGGCCTCCCGCGTGCCGCCGGCACGCACCCCCGCCACGCCGAACGCATCCGCCTGCGCCGCCGCGTCCAGCAGCGCCACACCTACGCACTGCCGACGACTACCCGGGGCGCCGCCCCCTCGCACCACGGACAGCCCACCGCGGCCCGCAACCGCGTTCCACACGCCCAGGCGCTGCCGCTGCCGGTCGGCTTCTGGCAAGGCACCGTCCTGCCGCCCCCGGAGCCGCCCAACCCGCCCATCCCCTACGGCAGCCCCGTCCATCTGATCTTCTGGCGGATCAATGACGGCACGCACCGCCTCCGATTCGGCAACCGCCCGCCGGCCGAGCCGCCCGCCGGCACCGTTGTCATCCCCATCCGTGAGGTCTATCTCGTGATCAACAGTTTCGCGCTCGTCCGCGCCGACACCGGCGAGTCCGTCGATGTGCAGGATTTCAGCGCCTCGCTCGACGTCGACTCCTGGTGCTGGGGCTGGTCCGCGAGCTTGCCGGCATCGCTGATGCCTCTCGTGCGCTCGCCTGCGCTGGGCGAGCACGTCGAGCTGATCGCGACCCTCAACGGCACGCCGCTGCGCCTCGTCGTCGAGCGCCTCGGGCGCGACCGCCGCTTCGGCTCGGCAATGCTGCGTATCTCCGGCCGCGGCCGCGCCGCGTGGCTTGCGGACCCGCACTCGCCGATCGCCACCCGTTACAACAGCGCCGCCCGTACCGCGCAGCAGCTCCTCGCCGATGCACTTATGGTCAATGGCGTGTCGATCGGCTGGACGCTCGACTGGCGCATTGCCGACTGGCTCGTGCCCGCCGGGGCGTGGAGCCACACCGGCACCTACATGGACGCCGCGACGCGCCTCGCCGAAGCCGGCGGCGGCTACGCCCAGGCGCACGACACCGACCAGACACTGATCGTCCTGCCGCGCTACCCGTCCGCGCCGTGGGAATGGGCGGCGCAGACGCCCGACATTGAGCTCCCGGAGGATGTGTGCGAGGTCGAGGGGATCGAGTGGCAGGACAAGCCCGCATACAACGCCGTGTGGGTCACCGGCGGCGAGGCGGGACGCCGCGATCGCATCCGCCGTGCCGGCACCGCCGCCGACCGTACCGCACCGACCATCGTCGACCCGCTCGCCACGGCCCCCGAAATGACCCGCGCCCGCGGCCTTGCCGTGCTGGCCGACACCGGCCGCCAAGCCCACATCAGCCTGCGCCTGCCCGTGCTCCCCGAGACCGGCATCATCCGCCCCGGCAAGCTGGTGCGGTATCAGGAGGGCGGCAACACCCACCTCGGCCTCACCCGCGCCGTGCAGCTCGAGCAGCGCTTCCCAGACCTCTGGCAAACCATCCGGATCGAAACCCATGAGCTGGAACCCGTATAAACGCCTCCTCGCCCTCATCCCCGGCCAGCCGCTGGACGCCGGCCAGGTCACCGCCGTGACGACCGACGGCGTCACCATCCAACTCGTCGACGGCGCAACGATCCGCGCCCGCGGCGAAGCAGCAGTCGGTGAGCATGTCTATGTGCGGGGAGGGGTGATCGAGGGCCCGGCGCCGGCGCTGACGGGGGTGGATCAGGAGGTGTAATCCGCATCGGGGGGGACATAGAGCGCCCCCAGTCCAGGTCAAAAACATAAAGACCGCCGAAGCGGTCTCTTTGCCGTAAATTGTGGGGGCATTTACGCCCCCTGTTTTCGACTTACTTGCAGCTTCCCGGCATCCACTCCTTCGGCGTCCCCGTGCAGGTCCAGGCAGTGATAGGGCCGACGTTCGCCAACGCGTCTGGGGTAAGAGTAACCGTGGTGTCGTCGGCTGCGACAAGAGTACCCGTGGCGGTGATCACTCCAGCTGCAGTTACGTCTACTTTGCTAACATACTGAGTTTTTTCAGTATTGCTGCACGCCGTGTAGTCCGCTTTAGTAAGGTCTTTTGCCCCCTGGTTGATTTCCGATACACAAGTTCGAGCCGCGCTCGCTGCGAGTACGACCTCCGACGCTTTAGCCTTGTTTGTGTAATCCTGATACGCGGGCAGCGCCACCGCTGCCAAGATGCCGATGATCGCGACGACGATCATCAGTTCGATCAGCGTGAAACCTTGTTGAACCTTTTTCATGATGTTCCCCTTTGAGAGATGTGCCACGGAAGATCCGCTTGGCTACATATTCGCAAGGGGCGTGCCAGCCGGAAATTCGGCCTGACTGGGGCGTCTGGCGCTACTCACGCTGTGACAGCGCCGCGTGACGTCGCGCCCCCCCGTGCCAAAGGCATCAATTGTCGCGCCCCCTTGTGCCACGCGGCGGCGAAGTGGCGACGGTCGGCACCCAGACCCTATGCCAGAGGGGATAAACTGTGTGCTCCTCACCCAGCCTGATCGAGCGCACCATGCATTACATCTCCCTCAATACCGCCGCGTCTCTCTCAGGACTCAGCAAGCGCACGCTGTGGCGGCGGGTCGCCGACGGGATGCTTCGAGCGCTCTCGGCCGGCGCGGGTGAACGGACCGGAGTAGCGCTCGACGATGCCATCGCGCTGTCCCGGCTGCGCCTTTCCCCCGATGACGGCGAACTCGTTGTCGCCGCCGATGCGGGCGACCCGGACGCACAGTGCGATCTCGCGCTGATGTTTCTCGCACAGGACTACGCCGAGTCCGCGCTGCCGTGGCTCGAAGCTGCAGCCGGTCAGTACCACGCCGAAGCGATGCACTGGCTCGGCCGCTGCTACATCTCGGGCAAGGGCGTGCCTGCGGACGAGAAGACCGGCGCCGACTGGATCTCGAAGGCGGCCAGCCGCGGGCACAGCACGGCTTCGCTCATGGTTCGGTATCTCGAATCCTCCGACCGTCCCCGCGAGCCCGCCGCCGTCGAAGCCGCGCTCGACGCGATCGAGCGAAAAGTCGTGCTTTCCGTCCTCGACGAGACCGCCCACTAGAGTTCGAGGTAAGAAGGGGGCCGGGGCCTCTGCCCGTTATAAATGGGGCGAGGCCGCGCGTCTTTTCGGAGTACCGAAAGGCGCGCCGGCGACTCGCTCACCGAGGCGATCGCGCCAGCTGAAAAACGCCGCTCGGAGACGAGTGATCAGCCGTGCCAAAAGCCGCGCAAATCGGTGACAAAGCGCGCGCGGCGTTACACCCAGCCGTTCCCCAAACTCTGAAAAGCAAAAGGCCAGATCCGAAGATCTGGCCTAAGTGCTTGAATCTATGGTGCTGCTGACCGGAATCGAACTGGTGACCTACTGATTACGAATCAGTTGCTCTACCGACTGAGCTACAGCAGCTAAGGCGGCGAAATATACCTCAGGCGCGCGCCGGGTTCAACTGTTGCTTGTCACATCACTCGACTTCCCCGCGGATCGCCGAAACTTGGCCGCCGCGCGCGGTTCGCGGGTCGCACCGAAAGGCCCGCCAGATCCGGCCTCAGCTCCCCGAACCCCAGTAATCCGGTCGACCGTAGTGGTTTTTCAGGTGGTCGATCAGCAAGCGGACGCGCAGCGCGAGGTGCTTGCGCTGCGGAAACATCGCGTAGATCCCGGTCACCGGCGCCGCGAACTCGTCGAGCACCGAGACGAGCCGGCCGGCGCGCAAGTCGGCGTCGACTTCCCACAGGGACCGCCAGGCGAGCCCCTGCCCGGCGAGCGCCCATTCGTGCAGCACGACGCCGTCATTGCATTCCAGCCGGCCGCTGACTTTTACCGTTGCGACCGCGCCGTCTTCGTCGCGGAACACCCATCCGCGCTGCTGCCCGAGCGGAAGGCAGTTGTGGGCCGCGAGGTCCTGCGGGCTAGCGGGCGGCGGATGTCGATCGAAATAGGCGGGACTCGCGACGACGACGCGCCGGTTGTCGGCGAGCCGGATCGAGACGAGGCTCGAATCGGGCAATTCGCCGATGCGGATCGCGCAGTCGATGCCCTCGTTCACCAGATCGACGAGGCGGTCCGTCAGGTCGAGGCTGCATGAAACGTCCGGGTTCATGTCGAGGAATTCCCGTATCAGCGGTGCGACATGGACGCGGCCGAAGCCGGCGGGCGCGGAAATCCGCAGGTGGCCGCTCGCCTTCACCCCGCCCAGGCTCACCGACGCCTCCGCGTTCGCGAGGTCGTTGAGGATGCGCTGGCAATCCTCGAGAAACGCGGCGCCCTCGAAGGTCAGCGAGATGCTGCGCGTGGTGCGGGTCAGCAACTTGACGCCGAGGCGTTGCTCGAGCGCGTCGAGACGACGCCCGACGACAGCCGGCGTCACGCCTTCCGCGCGAGCGGCGGCGGAAAGGCTTCCTCGACTCGCGACGCTGACAAAGCTTTCGACCTGCTTGAATGCGTCCATTTCATACTTTTAGTAAAAGATAAATTGACCATAGCAGGTCTTCTGTCTTCTGGATGATATCAATACACTCGTCGGCAACTGAAGGGTGGAGGAGACGCTACCCGACACCAAGACGCCCGCAGCCGGCACGAGCCGGCTGCAAAGGCGCCCCCAAGGGACCCGATGAAAAACGAAACCATCCGCGCGATCGCCTTCGATGCCTACGGCACCTTGTTCGACGTCTATTCCGTCGGGGCGCTGGCCGAACAGTTGTTCCCGGGAAAAGGCGATTCGCTCGCCGCGCTGTGGCGGCTGAAGCAGATCGAATACAGCTTGCTGCGCACGCTGTCCGGCCGCTATCGGCCCTTCTACGAAATCACCGGGGATGCGCTCGTCTTCGCGTGCAGGAAGCTCGGCATTGCGATGACCGAAGCGCAGCAACGCCAGTTGATGAATCAGTACGCGTGCCTGTCGCCCTTTCCCGAGAACCTCGGCGCGCTCAGAATGCTCCGCGAACTCGGGGTTCCGATGGCCGTCCTCTCGAACGGCACACCTGAAATGCTCGACGTCGCGATCAAGAGCGCCGGCATGAACGGGCTCTTCGACCACGTTCTGTCGGTCGACGCCGTGCGGCAATACAAGACGTCCGCAGCCGCTTACCAGCTCGGCCCCGACGCGTTCGGCTGCGCCGCGCGCGAGATCCTGTTCGTGTCGTCGAACGGGTGGGACGCGGCCGGCGCGACGTGGTTCGGTTATACGACGTTCTGGATCAACCGGGCGGGGCTCCCGCTCGAAGAGCTCGGCGTGGAGCCCTCCGCGACCGGCCAGCGGCTGACCGAGATCATCGACTTTGTCCAGTCGCGCTACCGCCCCGCTGCCCGCACATGACGCTGAACGAGATCCTGATCATCGGTCTCGGTGCGGCGATGGCCGGCGCGATGAACTCGGTGGCCGGGGGCGGCACGTTCTTCTCGTTTCCCGCCTTGCTCGCGATCGGCGTGCCGCCGGTCGTCGCCAACGCGAGCAATGCGGTGGCACTTTGGCCGGCGAGTCTGTCGGGCGCCTACGCCTACCGGCGCGAACTCGCGCGTTTCCGGGTCGGTTTGCCCGCACTAACGGTCGTCGCGCTCGTGGGCGGTGTGGCCGGCGGAATTCTGCTGCTATCGACGCGCGACGATACGTTTTCGAAGCTGATTCCGTGGCTACTGCTGGTCGCCACCGTGATGTTCGCCGGGAGCGGCCGAATCGCCGCACTGCTCGCTCGCATGCGCCAGCAGGCCGAAGCCGGCCCGTCGCACGCGAGCGCGGGCGGGCTGCTGTTCCAGCTCGGCGTCTCGGTCTACGGCGGCTTCTTCGGCGCGGGAATGGGCATCGTGATGATCGCGGCGCTCGCGATCCAGGGCCATCGCGACATCCACGACATCAACGCGCTGAAGAACTGGCTGTCGGCCGTCATCTACAGCGTCGCCGTCGTCACCTTCGTCGCCGCCGGCGCGGTGAGCTGGCCGCACACCCTCGTCATGCTGACGACGGCTGCGGCGGGTGGATATTGGGGCGCGGTCGGGGCGAGAAGGATCCCGGCAATCTGGCTTCGGCGCTTCATCATCGCGGTCGGCACGACCCTGACCGTCTACTATTTCTCCACGACCTATCTGCAATAAAGGGCGAGACATCATGACCGAACGAATCCAATGTAATCAGCTCCAGGTGGACGCGCTGCTGCACCGCTTCATCGAGAACGAGGCCCTGCCCGGCACCGGGATCGACGGCACGGCGTTCTGGAAAGGCTTCAGCGACCTCGCGAACGAACTCGCCGTGAAGAACCGCGCGCTGCTCGCCGAGCGTGATCGACTGCAGGCGGAAATCGACAACTGGCACCGCGCGCATCCGGGGCCGATCCAGGACATGCCCGCCTACCGCGCGTTCCTGGAGTCGATCGGCTACCTGCAGCCGGTGCCGGCCCCGTTCAAGGTCAGCACCGCCAACGTCGATATCGAGATCGGCGAACAGGCCGGTCCGCAACTCGTCGTGCCGATCATGAACGCGCGCTACGCGCTGAACGCGGCCAACGCACGCTGGGGCAGCCTGTACGACGCGCTGTATGGCACGGATGCGATTCCGACCGACGGCGGCGCTGAGATCGGCGCGAGCTACAACCCCGTCCGCGGCGCGCGCGTGATCGCGTTTGCGCGCAACGTGCTGAACCAGGCAGCACCCCTCGCGCAGGGCAGCCATGACGTCGCGACCGCCTACACCGTCAGCGGCGGCAAGCTGGTCGTCACCCTGAAGGACGGAAGCCAGACCGGCCTCGCGGACCCGGCGAAATTCGTCGGCTATCACGGCGCCCCGGATGCGCCTTCCGCAGTCCTGCTGAAGAACAACGGCCTGCATCTCGACATCCAGTTCGACCGCAGCCACCCGATCGGCAAGACGGACGCCGCGGGCATCAAGGACGTCGTCGTCGAAGCCGCCGTGTCGACGATCATGGACTGCGAAGACTCAGTCGCCGCCGTCGACGCCGAGGACAAGGTCCTCGCCTATCGCAGCTGGCTCGGCCTGATGACCGGCGAGCTCGTCGAAACCTTCGAGAAGGGCGGCCAGACGGTCGAGCGCCGGATGAACCCGGACCGCGAGTACACCGCACCGAACGGGGGCACGCTGCGCCTGCATGGCCGCTCGCTGCTCTTCATCCGTAACGTCGGCCACCTGATGACGAACCCCGCGATCCTGCTCGCCGATGGCTCGGAGATTCCCGAAGGCATCATGGACGGCGTCGTCTCCGTGCTGGTCGCACTGCGCGACCTCGAGCGCAAGGGCAACTCGCGCACTGGCAGCGTGTATATCGTCAAACCGAAGATGCACGGGCCGGCGGAAGTCGCGTTCGCGAGCGAGCTCTTCGGCCGCGTCGAACAGCTGCTCGGCCTGCCGGCGAACACCGTCAAGATGGGCATCATGGACGAGGAGCGCCGCACCTCGGTGAACCTCGCCGCGTGCATCAAGGCCGCCGAATCGCGCGTCGCGTTCATCAACACCGGCTTCCTCGACCGCACCGGTGACGAGATGCACACGTCGATGGAAGCCGGCCCGATGATCCGCAAGGGCGACATGAAGTCGTCCGCGTGGATCCAGGCTTACGAGCGCCAGAACGTGCTCATCGGCCTCGCCTGCGGACTGCGGGGCAAGGCGCAGATCGGCAAGGGCATGTGGGCGATGCCCGACCTGATGGCCGAAATGCTGAAGCAGAAGATCGGCCATCCGAAAGCCGGCGCGACGACGGCATGGGTGCCGTCGCCGACGGGTGCCACGCTGCACGCGCTGCATTACCACCAGGTCGACGTCCAGGCCGTCCAGCAGGAGATGGAAAAGATCAGCCTCGACGCAGAACGTGACAAGTTGATGAACGACCTGCTCACGATCCCGGTGGCGCCGAAGGCGGACTGGAGCGCCGAAGCGATCCAGCAGGAGCTCGACAACAATGCGCAGGGCATCCTCGGCTACGTCGTGCGCTGGGTCGACCAGGGTGTCGGATGCTCGAAGGTGCCCGACATCAACAACATCGGCCTGATGGAAGACCGCGCCACGCTGCGCATCTCCAGCCAGCACATCGCGAACTGGCTGCGCCACGGCGTGACGAACGAAGCACAGGTGACGGAGACCCTGAAGCGCATGGCGGCGATCGTCGACCAGCAGAACGCGGGCGACCCGCTGTACCGCCCGATGGCCGCCGACTTCGACAAGTCGGTCGCATTCCAGGCAGCGAAGGACCTGATCTTCAAGGGTTGCGCGCAGCCGAGCGGCTACACCGAGCCGCTGCTGCACCGTTGGCGTCAGGTCGCGAAAGCGCGCGGGTAAGGGGACGGCGGGTGGGGACGGCCGGATGCGACCTCACCCGCCGCAGGAATTCGCGCCGCGTCGCCGGACCCTCTCGCCCCGGCGGCGAACGCCTCCGAATAAAGTTCGTCAAAGTTCTTGACCTGGAAGATAGATCAAGCTATAGTTCTGTTTCTCCGACGCGGGGTGGAGCAGTCTGGCAGCTCGTCGGGCTCATAACCCGAAGGTCGTAGGTTCAAATCCTACCCCCGCAACCAAACACTAAAGGCCTGCACATCGTGCAGGCCTTTTTGTTATGTCTGACGGAAGCATTAAGCAGGCGACGAATGCCACACCTTCGCCCTTCTCGCCCCGCGGTACAGGCGGGTTCCGTAAGCGGCGGAGGACGATCGGCAG
Organism: Aromatoleum sp.; assembly: GCF_032027225.1. GTDB lineage: Bacteria > Pseudomonadota > Gammaproteobacteria > Burkholderiales > Rhodocyclaceae > Aromatoleum. The sequence goes on from NZ_JAVSMM010000031.1 coordinate 20,529, forward strand.
CGCAGTCGTCGTGCAAGACCGAGCAGCGCGACACACCCGAACTATCAAAGGAGAACTTCGGGAAAAGCGCTTTCGCTACGGCTCGCGCCAGTTTGCAGGCCGATACCCCTGCACGTCATCCCCACGCGCTGTAGAGCAAGCTGAGCGCCCTCCGCGCGTCGCGTCCGATCAAGCTGCTCGAAAACTCCCCGACGCGATCGTGGGACTGGAGCCTGCCGAGGCAGCCGCCGTAAACGACTGTCGCTTTCAGGCACACTTCCACTTTTGTCCACGTAGGCGGGCTATCGGAATTGCCGGCGCCACCCTCGCAGTTCGACTCGCTCCCACAATGCCACGAAGTGGAAAACCGCCCTTCCGGCAAAGATGCTGCTCCGAAGGCACAAAACAAAAAAGCCGCTCTAGTGAGCGGCTATTTTGATGAATCCTTGGTCGGGGAAAGAGGATTCGAACCTCCGGCCCCTGCGTCCCGAACGCAGTGCTCTACCAGGCTGAGCTATTCCCCGACACCTCTGCAGAAATCAATAATTTCTTTCAACTGCAAAGTCCGACAATTGTAGCAGCGTATCTTTGAAAATGGAAGAGGGGAGTGCATCCAACGCGGCGCTTGCCCGCGCGGCTTCGGCCCGCGCGTAGCGGCGAGTCTCGTCGAGCGCGCCGGTTTCCCGGATCGCGTGGAGGACGCGCTGGAAGTCGTCGCGGCCCCCGTTCTCGATCGCGCTGCGCACGATCGTGGCTTGCTCGGCACTGCCTTGCTTCATCACATGGATCAGCGGCAGCGTCGGCTTGCCCTCGGCGAGATCGTCACCGAGATGCTTGCCGGTTGCCGCTTCGTCGGACGAGTAGTCGAGTACATCGTCGATCAGCTGGAACGCCGTCCCGAGATGCATACCGAAGGCGGCGAGTTTTTCTTCGAGACCGCGCTCGGCGCCGCCGAGAATCGCGCCGAGACGGGTCGCCGCTTCGAAGAGCTTTGCGGTCTTGTAGCGGATCACGCGAAGGTAGTCCTCGATCTCGACGTCCGCGTTGTGGCAATTGAGCAGCTGCAGCACTTCGCCTTCGGCGATGACGTTCGTCGCATCGGCCAGCACCTGCATGACCCGCATATTGTCGACACCGACCATCATCTGGAACGCGCGCGTGTAGAGGAAATCCCCGACGAGAACCGACGCACCATTGCCGAACAACGCGTTCGCGGTCCTGTTGCCGCGGCGCAACTCGGACTCGTCGACAACGTCGTCGTGCAGCAGGGTCGCCGTATGAATGAATTCGACCACCGCCGCGAGTTCGTGATGGTGGCGCCCCTGGTAACCCAGCGCGCACGCCGAGAACAACACCAGTGCCGGTCGCAGCCGCTTGCCGCCACTCTGAACGATGTATTCCGCAACCTGGCGGATAAGGACGACGTCAGAGTGCAGACGCTGACGGATGACCGCATCGACCGCCTGCATGTCGGCGGCTATCGGTGCGTAGAGCTGCTGGAGGGACAAGGGCGCGCTCACCGGAAAAAGGCGGATGTTAGGGGGGCGGCCGGCGCGCCGTCAAGGAAAGCACCCCGGAAAGCCATTCTGTGTTTCGGCGGCGGAGGGCGGGCCCGTGTGGTCCGAATCCCTGCTTTGCACGATGTCGGGGCGATCGGTGATCACGCAATCCACGCCCCAGCCGAAGAGCTCGTACGCCCGGCATGGGTCGTTCACCGTATAAGCCGCTACGCGCAAGCCGCAAGCGCGCACTCTTGCGACGACATCGAACGTTAGATGATGCGCGTCGGCATGCAGCGCGACTGCCCCGACGCTCCTGCAGCGCTCCAGCCAGTCGGCGGGAATTCGCTCGACGAGCAGGCCGCGCTGGAGCGCCGGCGCTGCCTTCGCGGCAGCGCTCAAGGCATCCGCCGAGAACGACGACAGCAACGGCGGAACATGAGCATTCGCCCACAACGTCAAGGCGTCGCTTGCAACGACGCGCCCCGTCACCTCGTCAGCCCCGTGGGAAGGCTTGATCTCCAGATTCACCGACAGCCCGAGGGCGATGCACCGGTCCGCCGCCTGCTTCAGCGTGGGGATCCGCTCGCCCCCGAAACGCTCGCCAAACCAGCGCCCCGCGTCGAATTGTCTCAGGCGGTCGTCCGGAGTCTCCGCGACATAGCCCCGCCCGTCGGTGGTCCGCTCGAGCGTCTCGTCATGAATCAGCACCGGCGAGCCGCTGCCGCTCAGCATCACGTCGAACTCGACGCCGCCGCAATCGAGCGATGCGGCGACGTCAAGACCTGCCAAGGTGTTTTCCGGCGCCAGCCCCCCTCCGCATCGATGCGCGAGCACCCGCGCGAGGGGCCAACGGGACATCGCGCGACTCAGCGAACCGCGGGCACCAGCGCTCGCACGCGCGTTACCGCGGTATCCAGGGCTTCCTTCGCAGGCTTGCGGTCGGCCCAGACGGCCCTGAGCTCTTCGTCGACGATGCTCAGCACGCGCGCACGTCCGAGGACCGACGACGCGCCCGAATCGAGCGTCGCGGGCTTGTTGTTCAACTGCGCCACCGCGACCTTCACGTTTTCGAGATCCGGCCCGAGCGCTTCGCTCTGCGCCGCGAAGACGCCCGAGCGATCGAGCGGCAGATAGCCCGACTCGTGCTGCCATGCGACCTGGTTCTCGGGTTGCAGCCAGAAAGCGATGAACCGCGCGACGGCCTTGTATTCGGCCGGCTTCTTGCCCGCCGCGACCCACAGCGCCGCGCCGTCGGCAAGGGTGTTCTGCGGCGCGCCCGAGAAATCGTCGTGGTAGGGCAGGGACGCGATGCCGACCTCGAACTTCGCCTTGCGGCGGAAATCCGTCCAGCTCGCCGACGGCGCCGCGATTACGGCGCATTCTCCCGACGCGAATTTCTGTTCGGCTTCCCTTTCGCCCTCAAAAATACGCAGATAACGCGCACGGTGCCAGCTCGCCATCATGGCCACGTGCTTGACCTGAAGCATGCCGTTGAAGGACGGCCGCTCACCCTTGCCTTCTCGCGCGGAAACCGGCTCGTTGTGCCACGCGCTCGTGTTCTCGACCATCACTCGACCGGGCTCGGAGACCGTGTAAGGGCAAGTCGAGCCGGCGTCGAAGAGCCGGCCGAGCGCCTGCTGGAGATCGAACCAGGTTTTCACTGGCGTGTTCGGGTCGAGCCCGGCACGCGCGAACTCGGCGCGGTTGATATATAGCACCGGGGTCGACTGCCCGACCGGCAGCGCAAGCAGCTGACCTTTCGCATCGAGCAGCGAGCGCGGCATCATCGCGGACGCTTTCAACGCCTGCAGCGGCGCGCCGCCTTCGCGCATGACGGCGGAGACCGCCTTGTAGCGCGGTTTGCCTGCCAGAAACCGGTCCAGGTCCTCGTCTTGCAGGATCAGCAGGTGCGGCACGTTTCCATCGCTCCAGCTTCCCGCCTGGACGCTGAGCTGGTAATCCTTGCTTTGCTCGTTGAAGCGCGCCGCGAGCTGCCGCAGCGCCTCTTCCCGCTCGCCCGCGAACCCATGAACCAGCCGGATCTCCTTCGCGGAATTCACGGCCGTCGCAGGCGCGCGCGCTGCGGACTGCGCGTGGCCCGCTGCGGGGGCCATCAGAATCCCGCTTCCGCACAGCACCGTCGCCGCCCATTTACCTATCGTTCCAGTTACCGATCGCATTCCCGTTTCCTTTACAGGCCGCCCCAAGCAGCCTCAGCGAGCGAAGTATAGATGCAGCCGACGTCAAAATAGGTGCGCGCTACGTGTTCTTCGGCAGCATTTTTTGCAGCGCCGGTTGCACCGTCGGAGTGGCCGAATCGGCATCGTCGATTCGATAGATTCCGTCAAGATTCCGTCCGCCGTGACGTTAATCGATCCAAGTCCCCTGCCGTGCCGCCGACCCCATGCCCGCCACCCGCCTCACTCCGTTGCTTCTGCTACTCATGCTTGCCGGCTGCGACCAACTCGGCGCTCTGCTCGAACTGCCGGATCCGCAGAAGGAAGCTGCGGCCATCGAGGCAGAAGGCAAGGCGATCGGCGGAGCGTGCCGGCATTCGGGGCGCGCACTGGAGGACTGTTACGCGATGAACCCGAAGGCGCAGAAGGCGGCCGTTTTCTCTGGCTGGCGGGAAATGAACGACTACATGATGCAGAACAACATGCAGTCCGTGCCCCCGCGGCTGAGTCAGCTTCCCGAAACCACGCCAGCATCCCCGCAATCGGCCAGCGTCGCGGATACGCAGGACGCGCGTGCTTCGGATCCAGCCGCGAAAGACACGCCCGCGCGCCCAGCCCGTGCCGCTCAGTGACGCGGCGCCGCCCGTCGAAATTTTGCCGGCGCTCGGTCGCGGCTTATCATCCGCCGCGACCCGGCCCCCGCGGTCGCCACCAGATGAGTTCCCCACGATGAGTTTCGCGCCTCCCAATCGTCTCGGCCTTGCCGCGTATGGCCTGCTGGCTCTTTGCCGCAGCGGTTTCGAGAAGGAAACCGCCGCCGAGCTCGACGAGTTCGCCGCGGAACTCGGATTGATCGGCTTCGTTCGCGCCCGACCTGACACGGCTTTCGTGACGTTCGAAACGCAGGAACCGGTGCCATTCGTCGATCTTGCGGAACGCTGCGACTGGCGCAGCCTGATTTTCGCGCGCCAGTTGCTGCCGTGGTTCGCTCGCATCGACGACCTGCCGGAACGGGACCGTGCCACACCCATCGTCACCGCGGCGCGCGCGGCCAGTCAGCGCTTTGCCGAACTGATGCTCGAGACGCCGGACACCGACGAAGCCAAGCAACAGTCGGGCTTCTGCCGCCGGTTTGCCGCACCGCTGCAGCGCGAGCTGGAAAAGACCGGCGTGTTTCGCGAGCATGCGAAAGGCTTGCCCGAGCTGCACGTCCTCTTTCCCGACGCGACGACGGCCTGGCTGTGCGCAGCCCTCCCCGGCAAGGCCGCGCTCTGGCCTATGGGCATTCCGCGCCTGCGGATGCTGCGCGAAGCGGCGAGCCGCTCGACCCTGAAGCTCGCCGAAGCGATCTTCACGCTGCTAACCGAGGAGGAACGGAACGCAAGCCTGCGCCCCGGCTTGCGCGCGGTCGACCTCGGCGCCGCACCGGGCGGGTGGACGTGGCAACTCGCACACCGCGGACTGCGTGTGACCGCGATCGACAACGGGCCGATGGCGCCATCGGTGATGGCGACCGAGATGGTCGAGCACGTTCGCGCCGACGGCTTCACGTGGCGGCCGCCCCGTCCCGTCGAGTGGATGGTCTGCGACATGGTCGAGCAGCCGACGCGCATTGCGGCGCTCGTGGCCGAGTGGATCGCCACCGGGCGCTGCCGCCGAACGATCTTCAACCTTAAGCTGCCGATGAAGAAGCGCCTGGAGGCGGTCGAGCAATGCCGCGCGCTGATCACGAAGCGGCTCGCGCAGCAGGGCCCGTTCGAGTTGCGCTTCAAGCACCTCTATCACGACCGTGAGGAGATTACCGGGTATCTGACGCTGAAGAGCGCGGCGGCCTGACGGAGAAACGGCGTGCGTCGGGCCCCTTGACTAATCGCACATTAGTTCTTTGTCAAACGAAGCGCGTACGCGATGTATAATCACTGCCTTTAAAGCACCCGGCCTGCCGGTTGGCGCGAGCCCTCCCGGAACCCACGCGTTCCGGTCATCGTTCATCCAATCGCCTCTCCAGGCGTCGCGCTTCGCGCGGCAGGCCTCCATGGAAGAATGGCGCCTATGAGCTTCGCCGACCTCGGGCTGATTCCCGAGCTGTTACGCGCGGTAGCCGAAACCGGTTACACCACCCCCACCCCGATCCAGCAGCAGGCGATCCCCGTCGTGCTCGCCGGCCGCGACGTCATGGGCGGCGCGCAGACCGGGACCGGCAAGACCGCCGGATTCACGCTGCCGCTGCTGCAGCGCCTCTCGCGCCACGCGAGCACTTCGACGAGTCCGGCGCGTCATCCGGTGCGCGCATTGATCCTTGCGCCGACCCGCGAACTCGCGATGCAGGTGTTCGAATCGGTCAAGACGTACAGCAAGCACGTTCCGCTGCGCTCGACCTGCATCTATGGCGGCGTCGACATGAAGCCGCAGATCCAGGACCTGCGCAACGGCTGCGAAATCGTCGTCGCCACGCCGGGGCGGCTGCTCGACCACGTGCAGCAGAAGACGATCCAGCTCGGGCAGGTCGAGATGCTCGTCCTCGACGAAGCTGATCGCATGCTCGACATGGGATTCATTCCCGACATCCGCCGCATCCTCGATCTGCTCCCGGCGGCGCGCCAGAGCCTGCTGTTCTCGGCGACCTTCTCCGACGAGATCAAGAAGCTCGCGGACCAGATGCTGAAAGAGCCGCAGCTGATCGAAGTCGCGCGTCGCAACATGGTGTCCGAAACGATCACGCACCGGGTCCATCCGGTCTCGGCGGGGCTCAAGCGCAACCTGCTCGCGCATCTGCTGCGTCACGAGCCGGATACCCAGGCGCTCGTATTCGTCGCAACCAAACTCGCCTGCGGTCGCCTGTCGCACTTTCTCGAACGTCACGGCATCACTGCCGACGCGATTCACGGCGACAAGGGCCAGGCGCAACGGACCGAGACGCTCGAAGCGTTCAAGTCGGGCAAGCTGCGCGTGCTGGTCGCGACCGACGTCGCCGCACGCGGCCTCGATATCGACGAACTGCCGTCGGTGATCAACTTCGAATTGCCCCACACCGCCGAGGATTACGTGCACCGCATCGGTCGCACCGGCCGTGCGGGACGGCAGGGCAACGCGGTTTCCCTCGTGTCGGCCGAAGAAAAGCATCACCTCGCGGAAATCGAGAAGCTCATCAAGCTGCAGATCCCGCAGGAAGTGATTCCGGGCTTCGAACCGGAGCCCGACTTTTTCGACGCCGGAGCGCGCCGCAAGCAGGCGAAGGGATCCGCGTCCGCGCGTCCCGGAGAAATTGCGAAGGAAACGACGCGCGAGACGGCGTCCGTGCGCCCACCGAAAGCCGGTGCAGCCGCGCGACCGTCCGAAAGCCGTCGGCGCGCAGCCAAGTCGACGATCGCGAGCGACGGATTCGACTACAGCAAACCGTATGAACCGGCGCACCCGATTCGCGAAGCCGCCGCTGTCGCCGACGCGAACACCGGTTTCCCGCCCGGCGGGTCGCGCCGCAACCCACGACCGATCGCGGTGCTTCTGGGCGGCCTGGGGCGGAAATAGGCCCTCCGACCCCGGCTTTTCCGGGGATACGGTCCGACGGCTTCAAGTATTCTGAACCTGCGTTGACAAGCTTTCAGAATGCGTGGAATGTCCGTCGAGATGAATACAGGCCGTCGCCCGCGGGGCAGCGAAGACTCAGGAACACCTTTCGTCCCGGACGTCTCGGAAGGGGCGGAGACCGGGCTTTACCTCGCGCTCCTCGAGCTGTTCGACGAAGGCCTGATCATCACCGGCGACGAACTCGTCCTCGAGGTGAACTCCGCCGCCTGCCGCTTGCTCGGCCGCGATTATCGTCAGATTGCGGGCCGCCCGCTCGCCGAGCTGTTCCCTTCCGAGCGTGAATTTCTCGAAGCGCGCGCGCGGCTCTTCATCAAAGGCGAAAACCGGGGCAGCCTTCGCTTCGCGCTGCCGGACGGCGGCGACCGCGAACTGAACTTCATCGCTGCGCCGCGCGTTCGCCCCGGCATCCACGCGCTGATCCTGAGTGACCGCTCGGCCGGCCCGGCCGATCGACCGGCCGACGAGACCTCGTCCGATCTGCTCTGGCCGCGCCTCGCCGCCGCACTCGATCAGCCAGTCATCGTCGTCGACGACAACGGCAAAGTCGCCGCGGCCAACGCCGCGGCACTGAAGACGCTCGACCTGGAGCGCTCGGACCTCGTCGGCCAGACCCTCTCCTCCCGTATCGGCATCGTCTGGCCGGCCTCGGGCGAAGCTTCGCTCGCGCGGCTGACGAAGCCGAAAGGCGCGGGCATGGTTAGGGCCCGCGTGCTTCCGGGCCCCCGACCCGGTTGGCGCCTGCTGATCCTGCCGCCATCGCCGGGCGCCGCGACAAGACAGAAGGGAGCGAAGGCGCGACCGGCCGCGGACGCTGCGAGCGACGACTCCCTCGAACGCATGTTCGCCGACAGCCCGCTGCCGACGCTTCTGTGCCAGGGCGCCGACCTGCGGATCTTCGCAGCCAACAAGGCCGCGGCCGCGGCTTACGGTTACTCGAAGGCGGCGTTGTGCGGAATGCGGATCGCTGATCTACGTGCTGAACCGGATGCGGACCGGGCGGCCGTTGAATCGGGCGTGTGGCAACACCGCCGCAAGGATGGAAGCAGCTTCAAGGCGGAAGTGCTGACCTATCCCATCGAGTCGGCGAGCCGGCCAGGCGCGGTCGTCCTGATGCACGACCTGCCCGACCTGCCGCGCCCCACGTTCGACCATCCGATGCGGCATGCAGTCGACCTCGACCAGCTCGACGTGCACTTCCAGCCTCTTGTTGACGCCCGCGACGACAGGGTGTGCGGCGGCGAAGCGCTGTTGCGATGGAATCACCCCGAGCTCGGGCTGATTCCGTTTCAGCGTTTCGTCGGCATTGCGAGTGCCACCGGTCTTCTCGACCAGATGGGGGACTGGGTGCTGCATGCGGCGTGTGCCCGCGCAACCGCCTGGCCAGACGGCCCGGACGCGACTCGCGTCACGGTCAACATCGCGATCGAGCAGCTCATCCGCGGCGACCTTGCCGAGCGCGTGCGCCATGCGCTGACGACTTCGGGACTACCTGCGACACGGCTCGAACTGGATCTCGACGAACGGGTGCTGAACGAAGAAAACGGCAAGGTTCTCGCGACGTTGAACGCGTTGCACGACCTCGGGGTGCGCCTCGCGATCGACGATTTCGGGCGCGGGCTCGCGTCGATTCCGCGCCTGAAACGTTATCCGGTGCAGGCCCTGAAGCTCGATCCCGCGCTCGTGAAGGAAGTCGGGACGCGGGAAGACAGCGAAGCGATTGTCGAAGCGATCGCCAGCATGGCCGGCATCCTCGGGCTCGATGTCCTCGCCCGCGGCGTCGAAAGTCGGCCGCAGCAGGCATTCCTGTCGGCGCTGGGCTGTCGGCTTCAGCAGGGTCCGCTATTCGGCCGGCCGATGGATGCGGACGAATTCCGCGCTTACCTCGCACGGCAGCGGAACCGCAAGGGCCACTGAACGCCCACGCGATTCCGCTCGCGCATGTCATCGCCCGCCTCCTTGCGGAGACGGGCGAAAGCGCCGGTGCCGCTCAGACTTCGAGCGCTTTCACGTGCGTGATGACTTCGCCGATCGCCTGTTGTGCGCTACCGTAAAGCATCCGGCAATTGTCCTTGTAGAACAGCGCGTTCTCGATGCCCGAGTAGCCTGCACCCTTGCCGCGTTTGACGACGATGACGTTTTGCGCCATGTCGACGTTGAGGATCGGCATGCCGTAGATCGGGCTCGACTTGTCGGTGCGCGCGACCGGGTTCACGACGTCGTTCGCGCCGATCACGAGCGCGACGTCCGCCTGCGGGAAGTCGGCGTTGATCTCCTCCAGGTCGAAGATCTTGTCGTACGGCACGCCCGCTTCCGCGAGCAGCACGTTCATGTGGCCCGGCATCCGTCCCGCGACCGGATGGATTGCGAACACGACCTCGACGCCGCCTTCTTCGAGCAACTGCGCCATCTCCCATACCTTGTGCTGCGCGCCGGCAACCGCCATGCCGTAACCCGGCACGATGATGACCTTGCTCGCGTAGCGCATC
>NZ_JAVSMM010000032.1:0-27567 GCF_032027225.1 Aromatoleum sp.
TGCCGAGCACAAAGCCCTCGAAGCCGACCGCGAGACCGGTGAAGGCGTTCAGCAGCGAGATCACGACCGGCATGTCGGCGCCGCCGATCGGGCTCGTCAGGATCACGCCGAGCGCGAGCGCAGCGATGAAGAACGCGATGACGAGCGCCGGGGTCGGCGTCGCGGTCGCGACGATCGCCGCGCCGAGCACGACCGTGAGCGCCGCGAGGGCGACGTTGACAACGTTCTGCTGCGGCAGCCGCCACGCCTTTTTCATGATGCCCTGCAGCTTCGCGAACGCGATGCACGAACCCGAGAACGCCACCGCACCGATCAGCGCGCCGAGCACCGCGAGCGTCGCCGCGCCCGGGCCATGCACCGCGCCGCGCGCGAATTCCAGCGCCGCGATGGCCGCCGCCGCGCCGCCGCCCATGCCGTTGTAGATCGCAACCATCTGCGGCATGTCCGTCATCTTCACCGCGCGGCCGCTCCACGTCGCGAGCGCACCGCCGAGCACGATCGCGGTGATCATCAACCCGTGGTTCCCGAGGCCCGGCGTCGCGAAGGTCACGAGCGTCGCGCCGATCATCGCTGCGCCGGCCCAGACGATGCCCTTGCGTGCGGTGACGGGCGAGCTCATCGCCTTCAATCCCAATATGAATACGACCGCGACCACGAAATACGACAGGTCGACCAGAACGTTAGCGCCCATCATGCGCCCTCCTTCGCCGCGGCTTTCGCGCCGCCCTTGTTGAACATCGCGAGCATGCGCTCGGTGACGACGTAGCCACCGGCCGCGTTCGCCGCGCCGAGGAACACCGCGACGAAGCCGATCGCGAGTTGCACCGGATCCTCCGGATCCGCGTGGCCGAGCACGACCATCGCGCCGACGAGCACGACGCCGTGGACGAAGTTCGAACCCGACATCAGCGGGGTGTGAAGAATCACCGGCACGCGCGAAATCACCTCGTAACCGGTGAACGCGGCCAGCATGAAGATATACAGCGCTGCAATGCCTTCCATTTATGCCACCTCCGTTTCGGTCACGATGCCCAGCACCTGACTGACGCCCGCATGCCTGACTTCGCCCTGGTGGGTGAGGCAGGCACCTTTGATCACTTCATCTTCCCAGTCGAGCGCGAGCGCGCCGTCCTCGATGAAGGGCGACAGGAAGTTGAACAGGTTCTTCGCGATCATTTCGGACGCATGGACGGGCATGCGGCTCGGGATGTGCGTGGGGCCGATGACGAGCACGTCGTTGATCCAGGTCTTCTCGCCGGCGACCGTGCCCTCGACGTTGCCGCCGGTCTCGGCCGCCATGTCGACGACCACTGCGCCCGGCTTCATCCGCGCGACCATGTCGGCGGTGATGATCTTCGGCGCGCGCTTGCCCGGAATCGCCGCGGTCGTGATCAGCGCGTCGCACTGTGCGACCGCCTTCGCGAGCCGTTCGGCCTGCTTCGCCTTTTCCTCGTCGGTGAGTTCACGCGCGTAGCCGCCGGTCCCCGCCGCCGAGACGCCGGTGTCGACGAACTTCGCGCCGAGCGACTCGATCTGCTCGCGCGTCTCGGGACGCACGTCATACGCTTCGACCATCGCGCCGATCCGGCGCGCGGTCGCGATCGCCTGCAGGCCCGCGACGCCCGCGCCGATGACGAGCACTTTCGCCGGGCGGATCGTGCCGGCGGCGTAAGTCAGCATCGGGAAGAACTTCGGGCTGTGGTCGGCGGCGATCAGCGCGCATTCGTAGCCCGACACCGCGCCCTGCGACGACAGCACGTCCATGCTCTGCGCACGCGAGATCCGCGGCAGCAGCTCCATCGCGAACGAAGTGATGCGCTTTTCCTGAAGCAGCTTCACGCGCTCGGCGTCGGACCACGGCTGCAGCATTCCGATCAGCACCGCGCCTTCCCGCATCGCAGCAATCCGCTCCGGGGACGGCGGTTGTACGCAGAAGACGACGTCGGCGGCCGACGCGACTTCATCGCCCGACGCTGCCATCTTCACATCCGAAAAGCTCTCGTCGCGGTAGTGCGCGGGCTGGCCGGCGCCAGACTCCATCATCACTTGCGCGCCAAGGCCGATGTATCGCTTGACCACGTCCGGCACGATCGACAAGCGTCGCTCGCCCGGAACGGTCTCCGCAGGCACTCCGATCAACAGAGGCATTGGCCATTCTCCCTGACTGGTTGGTGTTAGGAAATCCGGATGGATCACCATCGGCAGACGACGGATACCGGGTTGCGCGAAGATGCGCTACCCGGGAATCGACCGTCGGCCCTCCCCCTGATCCACAATAAATCTACGGGTAATTGCGCCGTCACCCTATCGTTCTTATGTCAATTTGTTGCATCCCACCGGATCGGCGAAATGCAGCGCATAGGGGATAATACTGATACCCGGCCCGGACGCAACCTCATTTTTTGCGATGCACCACATGGCTACGAAACGCCCCGGCAGCAAACGCCGCAAAGCAAAGTCGCTGACCCCTGCGAAAGCCGGGCTGCCTCCCGGCACGCTCGTGCATGTCGGCGACGTCAAGACCGAACACCCTCAGATCTCCCTGATTGCGTATGACGAAGGGGGAATCGAGGAACGCAGCTTCGAGAGCGTTGCCGAGTCGCGCCAGTACCGCCGCGGCCGCGCGAGGCTATGGCTGAACGTGTACGGGCTACAGGACCCTGAAATCCTCGGAGAGATCGGCCGCCGCTTCCACCTGCATCCGCTCGTGCTCGAAGACATCCTCAACACGCATCAGCGCCCGAAGATCGAGGACTACGGCAGCTATCTATATTGCGTCGCGCGGGTGTTCGAATACGACGCGGAGAGTCGCACGCTGACGTCCGACCAAGTGAGCATCGTGCTCGGCGAGGACTTCGTCCTGACCTTTCAGGAACGCCATAGCGGGCGGTTTGCGCCCGTCCGCGAACGGCTGCGGTCGCCGCAATCGCCGCTGCTGCGGCACGGCAGCGACTATCTCGCCTACATGCTGCTCGATGCGATCGTCGACCAGTACTTCGTCGTCGTCGACAAGTTGGGAGATACCGCCGAGGATCTCGAAGACGACGCGCTCGCGAGCCCGACTCCATCGCTGTTGAGAACGATCAACCTCGTCAAGCACGACACCCATATGCTGCGCCGCGCGATCTGGCCGCTGCGCGAGGTGCTCAACGGCCTCATTCGCGGAGAGAGCAAGTTCTTCCGCGACGAGACGCGGCTCTATCTGCGCGACCTCCACGATCACACGATCCACGTCGTCGAAACGCTCGACGCGGTGCGGGAGCTTCTGAGCGACTTGATGGACATCTACCTGTCGTCGGTCAGTAACCGCCTGAACGTCGAGGTGCGCATCCTGACCGTGCTGACCACGCTGTTCCTGCCGGCCACGCTGATCACCGGCATTTTCGGCATGAACTTCCAGTGGATGCCCCTCATCGGACGCGGCAACGGTTTCTACATGGCGATGGGGATAATGGGAGGAGTGGCACTCGTGATGGCAGCGGTCTTCTGGCGACGCAACTGGCTGCGTCTATGACGGCGCGTCGGCCGCTTCCGCGTCGTTCAGCCTGATGATCACCAGAGAAATGTTGTCACCGGTCCCGGCCGCCCGCTTGCGCGCGTCGCGTACGAGTTTCTCCGCCGCGGCCCGGGCGGGTAGCGACGCGATCGTCTGCGCGAGTTCTTCATCGGGAAAGTGGGCCCACAGGCCATCGGAGCAGAGCAGGAAGCAGTCGCCGGCCCTCGGACGAACCGGCGCCGCAAGCGCGGTCTGCGGCGGATGCTCGCTGCCGAGGCAGGACAGCAGCACGTGCCGGCGCGGGTGAAACCGGGCCCCCACGTCGTCGAGGCGTCCGCGGCGCTGCAACTCGGCGACGAGGGAGTGATCCTGGCTGCGGCTCAGCGTGCGCCTATCTCGAAAGTGATACAACCGGGAATCGCCACAGTGTATCCAGCTGATGCGATTCGGCTGGAGCACGAGCGCGACTGCGGTGGAGTGCGGCTCCTGATCGGTAGCGGAGCGCGCGCTACGGATCGAGCGGTGCGCGTCGCCGATAATGCCTTCGAGAAGTTGTGCGGGAGTCGCACTGTCGGGTACATATGACTCGAAACTCCGCTTTGCCTGGAGCACGACCTGCTCGGCCGCGAGTGCGCCGCCGCTGTGCCCTCCCGTCCCGTCGGCGAGCACGGCCATCATCGTCCCCCGCTGCGACGGGTGTGCGAATATGGCGGCGCGGTCCTGCTGCTCGCTCCGGTCACCGGCATGGCGCGCAACGCAGGTTTCGACAAAAAGCGGCATGAAAGCGACTGAATTCGAGTGGCGGCCATCATACCGACGGTGATGGCACGATAGCGCAGAAATGCCATTTTGTTACGCAAGGGCGCGTGAATTCCGTCACGCAATAATTCGCTCTCTATTACGAAGGAGATACGCATGCACCCGGGACGCGGCTATGACGAAGTCGATATCGGCGACCGCTTCGAGACCTCGATGACCGTCACCGAGACGCACCTCGTCCTCAGTGCGGGCCTCTTCGGCGACTTCAATCCCCTTCACGTCGATCAGCAGGTCGCCGCGCGGAGCCGCTACGGCAGCCGCATCGCGCACGGCTACATCACGACGTCGTTCATGGCGGCGCAACTCGGCATGGTGTTCCATGGGACCGCCATTGCCTATGTCGAACACACTTCCCGCTTCACCGCGCCGGTGCGCGCGGGCGACACGCTGAGAATCGTCTGGACCGTGACCGAGCGGCTGGATAAGCCGAAGCACGACGGCGGCATCGTCAGCCTGTCGGGAATCTGCACGAACCAGGAGGAGACGAAGGTCGCCGAAGCGGACGCGAAAATGCTCGTCGCGAACAATCCGCGCGACTGAAAGACCCGGAAACTGCTGCGCGCCGTACGCCGAGGCATGCGCGCGGGCCGGTTCCGCCTCCCCGCGCCCGGCAGGTGGCTGCAAAACGCGAATGGAGTACGCGCGGGGGATTTCGACCCGTCGGCTACCCGCGTGTCAGAGCGGGAACCCGTTCAGCCGGCAGTCGACGAGCTCGACCCAGTGCCGCACCGGCGTCGCCGTCCCCGCCTGCAGGTGAGTCATGCAGCCGATGTTGGCGGACGCGATCAACGTCGCCCCGCCTTCAGCGAGCGCTGCGAGCTTGTTTTCGCGCAGCTCATGCGACAGTTCCGGCTGGAGCAACGAGTACGTCCCGGCCGAGCCGCAGCATAGATGCCCGTCGCGCACCGGGGCGAGCTCGTAGCCCGCGGCGGTGAGCAGGCGCTCGACGCCGCCGCGGATCTTCAGCCCGTGCTGCAGCGTGCACGGCGACTGGAAGGCGACGCGCCGGCGCTCACCACGGCGCTTCAGCAGTTGCGCTTCGAGCCGATCCGCCTCGGCGGCAATCACCTCGCTGAGATCGCGCGTCAGCGCCGCGATCCGCGTCGCCTTGTCGGCGTAGGCCGGGTCCTGCGCAAGCAGATGGCCGTAATCCTTGACCTGCACGCCGCAACCCGAGGCGGTCATCACGATCGCCTCGACTTCGCCGCGCTCGACGGCCGGCCACCACGCGTCGATGTTGCGCCGCGCGTCGTTGCGCCCGCCGTCCTGGTCGTTGAGGTGGTAGCGCACCGCGCCGCAACAGCCCGCCCCCGGCTGCTCGACAAGCGAAATGCCGAGCACATCGAGCACGCGCGCGGCCGCCGCATTGATCGACGGTGCCATCGACGGCTGCACGCAGCCGGCGAGCGCCATCATGTGGCGCGCGTGACGCGGCGCGGGCCACGGCCCCGCCCGCCGCGCGTCCGGCACCTTTTCCTGCAGCGTGGCGGGCAGCAGCGGCCGCACGAGGCGGCCCGCCTTCATCGCCGCCCCGAAGAGCCCAGCACGCGGCACCAGTTCGCGCAGCGCCCAGCGTTTCGCGCGCTCGGCGCCCGTGCGCGGGACGCGCTGCTCGATGATGTTCCGGCCGATATCCGCGAGACGGCTGTAATGCACGCCGGACGGGCAGGTCGTTTCGCACGAGCGGCACGTCAGGCAGCGGTCCAGGTGCAACTGCGTTTTCTCGGTGACGTCGTGCCCCTCGAGCAACTGCTTGACCAGATAGATACGTCCGCGCGGGCCGTCGAGTTCGTCGCCGAGCAGCTGATAGGTCGGACAGGTCGCGGTACAGAAGCCGCAATGCACGCAATTGCGCAGGATGGCCTCGGCTTCGCGCCCTTCCGGCGTGTCCTTGATGAAATCGGCAAGCTGGGTCTGCATGTCAGAGTCCGTGGTAGAGGCGGCCCGGATTGAAGATGCCGACCGGATCGAACGCGGTCTTCAGGCGCCGGTGGATCGCCATCAGCGGCGCCGGCAGCGGTTGGAAGATGTCTGCTTCGCGGTCGCCCCCGCGAAACGCCGTCGCATGGCCGCCGAGGCTCGCGACGCGCTCGCGAAGGCTCGCGGCCGGCGCGTCCGACCGCAGCCAGCGCAGTGCCCCGCCCCATTCGATGAACTGCGACCCGGGCAACTTCAGCGGCGCAGCCGAGCTGGGCAGCGACAGGCGCCACAGAACGCTTTCGGCGCCGGTCGCCGTCGACGCGAAGAACCCGTCATCCTGCTCGCGCACGCTGCGCCAGAACGCGTCAGCGACGGCGGCCGGCAACGCTTCGCCGCCCAGCCTGCGCTCGCCGGCGCGCACCGCGGCCTCGGCACCCGACAATCGCAGCGTCAAGGTCCCCTCGTGCCACGCGGAGCCCGACAGCGGAAGCGGCTGCGCACCCCATTCGTTGAGGCGGGCGATCGCGTCGGCCTCGTTCAGTTCGAAGCGCAAGGTCGTCTCCGCGACAGGGCGCGGCAGCACCTTCAGCGACACGTCGAGGATCAGCCCGAGCGTGCCCAGACTGGCCGCGATCACGCGCGAAACGTCGTAGCCCGCGACGTTCTTCATCACCTGGCCGCCGAACGACAGCACCTCGCCGCGTCCGTCGAGAATCTTCACGCCGAGCACGAAATCCCGCACTGCGCCCGCAGTCGCGCGACGCGGCCCCGAGAGACCGGCCGCGACGCAGCCGCCGATCGTCGCACCTTCGCCGAAATGCGGTGGTTCAAAGGCGAGCATCTGCTTGCGCTCCGCGAGCAGCGCTTCGAGCTCCGCGAGGGGCGTGCCGGCGCGGACGGTGACGACGAGCTCGGTCGGCTCATAGTTGACGACGCCGCAGTGCGCCCGCGTGTCGAGCACGTCGCCGGCCGGCTTGCGCCCATAGAAAGCCTTCGTGCCACCGCCGCGCAGCTCCAGCGGAGCATTCGCGGCAACGGCGGCGCGCACGCGCTCGCGCCACTGTTCGATCAAATCGCTCATTCGTCCTTCGCCTTGTCCTTTGCGCCGTCCATCTTTCGTCCGTCCGGCTTGCGCGCGCGACGGTCGCCGACCGCCTTCAGCGCGAGCCAAGAGCCCACCAGCGACAGCACCGGCACCACTACCAGCAGAAACTGGATCGAGCCTTTGTCCATCAGAAACGTGGAACATCCGGATACGGGACGTGACCGGCGCTGACGCGCTCGCGGCCGTACTCGGCGCAGCGGTTCAGCGTCGGGATCGCCTTGCCGGGGTTCAGCAGGCCGGCCGGATCGAACGCCGCTTTCACGCGGAAGAAGGTCGCGATCTCGGGCCGCGAGAACTGGCTGCACATCTGGTTGATCTTCTCGATGCCGACACCGTGCTCCCCCGTGATCGTTCCACCGAGCGCGACCGACAGCTCGAGGATCTCGGCGCCGAAGGCCTCGGCCCGCTCGAGCTCGCCGGGCCGGTTCGCGTCGAACAGGATCAGCGGGTGCAGGTTGCCGTCGCCGGCGTGGAACACGTTGATGCAGCGCAGGTCGTACTTGCCTTCCATCGCCTGGATCGCTTCTAGCATCTCGCCGAGTCGCTTTCTCGGGATCGTGCCGTCCATGCAGTAGTAGTCGGGTGAAATACGGCCGGCGGCCGGGAAGGCCGCCTTGCGCCCGGCCCAGAATTTCACGCGCTCGGCCTCGTCGTGTGACACGCGGATCTCGGTCGCACCGGCCGCTTTGAGCACAGCGCGCACCCGCGCGATCTCTTCGGCGACTTCCTCGGGCGTGCCGTCCGACTCGCACAGCAGGATCGCCTTCGCATCGAGCGGGTAGCCGGCGTGGACGAACTGCTCGACCGCCGCGGTCGCTGGCTGGTCCATCATCTCGAGTCCCGCCGGAATGATGCCGGCCGCGATGATCTCGGCAACCGCGTCGCCTGCGCGAATGACGTCGTCGAACGCGGCGAGCACGCACTGCGCGAGTTGCGGCTTCGGCGTGAGCTTCACGGTGACTTCGGTCGTCACCGCGAGCATGCCCTCGGAGCCGTTGATCAGCGCGAGGAGATCGTAGCCCGGCGCGTCGAGACCGTGGTTCCCGATCTCGATGACATCGCCTTCGATCGTCACGCCGCGCACGCGCAGCACGTTATGAACCGTTAGGCCGTACTTCAGGCAATGCACGCCGCCGGAGTTCTCGGCGACGTTGCCGCCGATCGTGCACGCGATCTGCGACGAGGGGTCCGGGGCGTAATAGAGGTTGTAGGGCGCGGCGGCCTCGGAGATCGCGAGGTTGCGCACGCCCGGTTGCACGACCGCGGTGCGCGCGTGCGGGTCCAGATGCAGGATGCGGTTGAAGCGCGCGAGCGACAGCACGACACCGTGCGCATGCGGCAGCGCGCCGCCCGACAGGCCGGTCCCGGCGCCTCGGGCGACGACCGGCACGCGCATCTCGTGACAGGTCCGCAGCACCGCGACGACCTGCTCCTCGGTCGTCGGCAGCGCGACGATCAGCGGCAGCTGCCGGTAAGCGGACAGCCCGTCGCACTCGTAAGGACGCAAGTCCTCCGCGTCGTACATCAGCGCGCCGGCCGGCAGCACCCGCGCCAGCGCTTCCACGAGCCCCGCCTTGTCGACGCCCGAGAAGTCCGCATCGCGCTCGCCCGGCGCAAGCACCTCGGTACCCATGTTCATCGCGTACTCTCCGTTTTGTCGCCGGCCCAAAGCAGCGGATCCAGCCCGAGACGACGCGCGGCGCTCACCAGATGCGCCTGCGCGGCCTCTCGTGCCGCCTTCGCGTCGCTGCGGCTGATCGCCTCGAAAATCCTGACATGCTCGGCCTGCGCCTCCCGCGCCCGGCCGCTGCGGTGGCCGTCGCTGCTCCACGTCGGCGCGCGCGAATCCGAGAACTGCGCACCCATGAACGCCTGGAAGCGCGCGATCTGCAGATTGTGGGTCGCGATCGCGATCGCGACATGGAACGCGTCGTCGTCACCGACCGCGTCGACTTGCGCCACCAACGCGTCCTGCATTCGCGCTAGCACTGCGCGCATCCGCTCGAGATCTTCAGCGGTGCGACGCAGCGCCGCGCGCTCGGCCGCGCCGGTCTCGACCAGGTAGCGCAGCTCGAAGATGTCCGATATTTCACCCGCCATAATCGACGACGAATGTTCCGGATCCCGCACCAGCCGGAAGCTGCCCTGCCCGGGCCGAGCCGCGACAAAAGCGCCCGAGCCCTGGCGCGTCGTCACGCAGCCATCCGCCTTCAGTCGCGAGATCGCCTCACGGATCACCGCGCGACTCACCCCGAACCGTTCGCAGAGCGACTTTTCCGTCGGCAGCTGCGTCCCGCTAGTCAGGTGTTGTTCGGTGATCCAGCGCTCGAGCTGCTCGGCGACTGCGTCACTGAGGCGCGAGGTGCGCTTGGCTGTCGGGGATGCGTTCATCGACTCGAAATGTTGTCTGACAACGTTTCGAATACTAACCGCGCGGGAGGCAGTTTGTCAGCATTCACGCAAGCGAACCCGGAGCCGCCCGCGGGAGCACGAATGAGGCCGTCGGTCCGTCGAGGATCTGCAGCCCGATCGGGAAAAATCGCCCCTTCCTCGTCGCCGCAGGCGTGTTGCGACGGAGCCTGCGGCGGGTTTGCTACTATCCGCTTCCCGCCGCACCCTGCGTGAACTCCCGATTTCGATGGCCCTGCTCCCGCGCCTCGAGCGACTGCTGCCCTTTCTCGGATGGCGTCGCCAGTGGTCGACCGCGTCCTTGCGGGGCGACACGATCGCGGGCATCACCGTCGCATTGGTGGCGATTCCGCAATCGCTGGCCTACGCTCAGCTCGCGTCGTTGCCGACCCACGTCGGCCTATACGCGGCATTGCTACCGACGATGGTTGCCGGGCTGTTCGGCTCCTGCGGGCAGCTCTCGACGGGCCCGGCGGCACTGACCGCACTGCTGAGCGGCGCAAGCCTGCTCGCGATCGCACCGCCGGAGACACCCGAGTTCCTGTCGCTCGCGATCCTGCTCGCGCTGATGTCGGGCCTCATCCAGCTCGCCCTCGGCGCGTTGCGCACGGGATGGCTGCTGAACTTGCTGTCCCACCCGGTCCTCACGGGCTTCATCAACGCGGCCGCACTGATCATCGGCCTGTCGCAGGTGCCGTCCGTACTCGGTCTGTCGATGCCGCAGACGACCCACTTTCTCGCCGACTTCGCGCAGGCCGCCGGCAAGCTCCACACCCTGCACCTGCCGTCGGCATTGTTCGGCGGCGGCGCATTGTTGACCCTGATCCTCGCCAGGCGCTTTTTCCCGAAGCTCCCGGCGGTACTGATCGTCGTCGTCCTCGCGACTGCGATTTCCGCAGTCACCGGCTACGCGGAGCACGGCGGCAAGGTGGTGGGCGCGATCCCCGCCGGACTTCCGGTTTCGGCGCTTCCCGACGTCGACTGGGATGCCGCCATCACCCTCCTCCCGGCGGCCTTCGTCATCGCGCTGGTCAGCTTCATGGAAGCGGCTTCGAGCGCGAAACTGATCTCGGGCCGAACCGGAGATCACTGGGACCAGAACCAGGAACTGATCGGCCAGGGCCTCGCGAAGATCGCTTCGGCGGCGAGCGGCGCGTTTCCGGTAAGCGCCTCCTTCTCGCGCTCGGGCCTCAATTACGCGACGGGAGCACGATCCGGAATTTCTTCGCTGGTCGCCGCTGCCGCGGTGACTGTCACGCTGCTTTATCTCACCTCGCTGCTTTGGCATCTTCCGCGACCGGTTCTCGGCGCGATCATCCTGCTCGTCGTCGCAAGCCTGCCGGACTTCCGCGCCCTCGGTCGGGCGTGGCGGATCAGCCGTGACGACGGGCTCGCCTCGACACTGACCTTCGTCAGCACCCTCGTATTCGCGCCGAACATCCAGAATGGCATCCTCACCGGACTGCTGCTGTCGCTCGCACTGATGTTGTACCGCGACATGCGCCCGCGCACCGCGCTCCTCGGGCTGCATCCCGACGGCACCTACCGCGATCTCGTGCGCTTCGGACTCGAGCACCCCGATCCCCGCATCGTGCTCCTGCGTTTCGACAGTCCCCTGACTTTCGTGACCGCCGCCGCCTTCGAGCGGGCCGTCATCGCGGCGAGCGAGGCCCAGCCCACCGTGTCGGCCGTACTCGTCTCCGCGTCGGGCATCAACACGATCGACGCGACCGGAATGCACACGCTGTCGGCGCTCCTCGACCGTTTTCGCAGCACGAACCTCACGCTCGCTTTCTGCGGGGCGAAGAAGCAGGTTCTCGACGTCATGCAACGGACCGAGCTGTGGAGCCGGATCGGACCGCTCGCGACGTTTCGCACCGAGCAGCACGCGCTCGAAGCCTTGCTGGCGCCGATGGAAGCGGAACGGACCGCGGCGAAGGACTGATTTTGCATTACTTTCTTGCGTCGAGCCCCCTTTCTGCGATAGCATCCGAGGTTTTCCGAAATCCCGAATCCCCTGGAGCATCATATGGCTCGCGTCTGCCAAGTGACCGGTAAAGCACCGATGGTGGGAAACAACGTTTCCCACGCGAACAACAAGACCAAGCGTCGTTTCCTGCCGAACCTGCAAAACCGCCGGTTCTGGAGCGAATCCGAGAATCGCTGGATCCGCCTGCGCGTATCCAATGCCGCCCTGCGCACCATCGACAAGAAGGGCATCGATGTGGTCGTTTCCGAACTTCGCGCCCGCGGCGAGAAGGTCTGATCGTCTCGCCACGTAACTGAAGCAACTGCACGGAGAGTCACATGGCCAAAGGCGCCCGCGAAAAAATCAAGCTGGAGTCGACCGCAGGTACCGGTCACTTCTACACGACTTCGAAGAACAAGCGCACCACCCCGACCAAGCTCGAGTTCAAGAAGTACGACCCGGTCGTGCGCAAGCACGTGCTGTACAAGGAAATCAAGCTGAAGTGATTTCGCTCGCGGGCTGACGCCCGTCACATCGACGCGACTTCCAGACTAAAGAGGCCGCCGGATTGCTCCGGCGGCCTCTTTGTTTCTGAAGCCCGCCCCGCTGTAGCGAAACGGTGCTCCGAGTCAGGACATCAGGCCTTCTGGATGTTAGAGGCCTGCTTGCCCTTCGGGCCCTGGGTGACTTCGAAGGAAACCTTTTCGCCTTCCTTCAACGTCTTGAACCCGCTCATGCTGATCGCCGAAAAATGTGCGAAGAGATCTTCGCTGCCATCATCCGGAGTAATGAAGCCGAAGCCCTTGGAGTCGTTGAACCACTTAACGGTGCCAGTTGCCATGTTGCCTTAATCCTTCAAATTTTCTCTGACAATACGGGGAAAACTCCCCTTCGGTGCTCCCAGAAATACACGACCGACATCGACTGGCACCCACGTTCGTAGCGGAGTCAGGCGGCACCGGAGCGTTGAACTTTCCACGTCGCACTATTTTGCTTTTACGCACTTGACCCAGGAGCGTCAACAGTTTCTTGAATGTCCTTTTTTCGCATTGCAACAAATTCGGGATCAATATTAATCGGTGCTTCCGTTGCGCTCCGCCGCGAAAGGAAATCAGCCCCGGGAACCGTTCTTGCGTCGCAATAAGGGAGGCCTTGTTTTTCGACTGCGCCACCCCCAGATTCGAACTGTCGCCGGCCGTGTTGCACTCTGCTTCGAGTTCATTAGAATGATTTGCATGGCCACCCAAAAGCAGGACGAATTTCTCGTCGAAGCAGAGCACACACGTACAAAGCCGCCGCCGCTGTACAAGGTGCTTCTGCTCAACGACGACTTCACGCCGATGGATTTCGTCATAGTCGTGCTGCAGAAATTTTTTGGAATGGACCGCGAACGGGCAACGAGGGTGATGCTCCAAGTGCACAGAGAAGGCATGGGAGTATGCGGCGTCTTCCCGAAGGACGTCGCTGCGACAAAAGTGGAACAGGTCGTGTCGTTTGCCCGGCAGCACCAGCATCCGCTGGCCTGCGTGATGGAGGAAAACTGAGAATGATCGCGCAAGAACTTGAAGTCAGTCTGCACATGGCGTTCGTCGAAGCGCGACAGAAGCGGCATGAGTTCATCACCGTCGAACACCTGCTGCTCGCGTTGCTCGACAACCCTTCCGCCGCCGAAGTCTTGCGCGCCTGCGCCGCCAACGTGGATGAGCTGCGTCGTGAACTCACGACCTTTATCAACGAGCACACACCGCGCGTCGAAGGCACGAACGAAATCGACACCCAACCGACGCTCGGCTTCCAGCGCGTGATTCAGCGCGCGATCCTGCACGTCCAGTCCTCGGGCAAAAAGGAAGTCACCGGAGCGAACGTCCTTGTCGCGATTTTCGGCGAGAAGGATTCGCACGCGGTCTATTTCCTGCAACGGCAGAACATCTCCCGGCTCGACGTCGTCAACTTCATCTCGCACGGCATCGCGAAAACGCCGCAGCAGGGCGCGAACGCACCGAACCGGAGCGAATCCGAGCAAGGCGAACAGGAGCCCGAGGCCGCGCAATCGGGCGGAGCGCTCGAAAACTACACGCAGAACCTGAACCAGCAGGCGCTGGTCGGCAAGATCGATCCGTTGATCGGTCGCGACCGCGAGCTCGAGCGTGTGATCCAGACGCTCTGCCGTCGGCGCAAGAACAACCCGCTGCTCGTCGGCGAAGCCGGCGTCGGCAAGACCGCGATCGCCGAAGGTCTCGCTCGCCGCATCATCGAGGGACGGATTCCCGAGATTCTCGAAGGAGCGCAGGTCTACGCGCTCGACATGGGCGCCCTCCTCGCCGGCACCAAGTATCGCGGCGACTTCGAACAGCGGCTCAAGGCCGTTTTGAAGCAGTTGCGCGAGACGCACAACGCGATCCTTTTCATCGACGAGATCCATACGCTGATCGGCGCGGGCGCCGCGTCGGGCGGAACCCTCGATGCGTCGAATCTGCTGAAGCCAGCCCTGTCGTCCGGTCAGCTGAAATGCATCGGTGCCACGACTTATTCCGAGTTCCGGCAGATCTTCGAGAAAGACCACGCGCTGTCGCGGCGCTTCCAGAAGGTCGACGTCTCGGAGCCGTCCGTCGCCGAAACCGTCGAGATCCTGAAGGGGCTGAAGAGCCGCTTCGAGGAACATCACAACGTCAAGTACTCATCCGCGGCGCTTTCGTCGGCAGCCGAGCTGTCGGCACGCTACATCAACGACCGCCACCTGCCCGACAAGGCGATCGATGTCATCGACGAGGCGGGCGCGGCCCAGCGCGTTTTGCCGAAGTCCAAGCAGCGCAAGCTGATCGGCAAAGGTGAAATCGAGGACATCGTCGCGAAGATCGCCCGCATTCCGCCGCGGACCGTTTCGAGCGACGACAAGGCTGCACTGAAGAACCTCGAACGCGACCTGAAGAACGTCGTATTCGGCCAGGAAGCCGCGATCGACGCGCTCGCGAAGGCGATCAAGATGTCGCGCTCCGGCCTCGGCAATCCGGCAAAACCGATCGGCAGCTTCCTGTTCTCGGGGCCGACCGGCGTCGGCAAGACCGAGGTCGCGCGGCAGCTCGCCTTCACGATGGGCATCGAGCTGGTGCGCTTCGACATGTCGGAGTACATGGAGCGTCACGCGGTAAGTCGGCTGATCGGTGCGCCTCCGGGCTATGTCGGATTCGACCAGGGCGGCCTGTTGACCGAAGCGATCACGAAGAAGCCGCATTGCGTGCTGCTGCTCGACGAAATCGAGAAAGCGCATCCGGACATCTTCAACATCCTGCTGCAGGTCATGGACCACGGCTCGCTCACCGACAACAACGGTCGCCAAGCCGATTTCCGCAACGTCATCGTCATCATGACGACGAACGCGGGCGCGGAGACGATGCAGAAGGCGGTGATGGGTTTTTCGGCGAAGCGCGAAACCGGCGACGAGATGGCGGAGATCAAGCGCATGTTCTCGCCGGAGTTCCGCAACCGGCTCGATGCGACAATCTCGTTCAAGCCGCTCGACAACGAGATCATCCTGCGCGTCGTCGACAAGTTCCTGATGCAGCTCGAAGCGCAACTGCACGAGAAGAAGGTCGAGGCGCACTTCACCGACGAACTGAAGGCATGGCTCGCCGGCGAAGGTTTCGATCCGCTGATGGGCGCACGGCCCATGGCGCGGCTGATCCAGGACACGATCCGCTCGGCGCTCGCCGACGAGTTGCTGTTCGGCCGGCTTGCGAACGGCGGCAAGGTCACGATCGACCTCGACGACGACGGCAAGGTCAAGCTGAAGTTCGATCAGCTGGAAGCCGAAACCGTCTGACGACGGCGAATTTCAGCCTTAACAAAAGGGCGGCCTGCGGGCCGCCCTTTTTTTGTCCGCCGAATCGCCTTATCGTCATGAGCTTTCGGGCCGGCTCGAGCAAGGAGAAGGGCCGTCCCCACTCGCCCACCATTCACAGGAGGAAACAAGCATGGAAATTCATACCGCCGACCTTTGCGACAGCCATGAAGAGCGCGTGCGTGTCGTCGAGCCGATGTTCGGCAGCTTCGGCGGCCGGCCGGCTTTCGGCGGGCCGATCGCGACGTTGAAGGTGTTCGAGGACAATTCGCTCGTCCGCGCCGAACTCGAAGGCCCCGGCGAAGGCCGAGTGCTCGTCGTCGACGGCGGAGGTTCGATGCGCTGTGCACTGGTCGGGGATCAACTGGCGCTGCTCGGGGTGAAGAACGGCTGGGCCGGCGTGATCGTGTACGGCTGCATCCGCGACGCCAAAGCTATCGGCGAAATGGATCTCGGCGTGTTCGCGCTCGGCACCCACCCGAAGAAGAGCATCAAGAAGGGCGCTGGGGACCGCGACATCGAGGTCAACTTCGGAGGCGTCGTCTTCGCACCCGGACAATACGTCTACGCCGACGAAGACGGCGTCATTGTTTCGGATTCGTCGCTACTCTGATCAACTCGCGGCCGGCCCCGCCCTCTACCCGAGGGCGCCCGGGCGGAGCGAAATCGCGGCATTCCGAGTGTGCGATGGCGCATTGCAGCACCGTTGCGTTTCACGACGCTGATCGGCGTCTTGCAATGTGAAACGTATTGCTCAAGCCGCTGAAGGCATTGGGAAAAATAATTTCTTATATCTTATATAAGACTTATTGCTGCAAAGCGAGAAGCTTCCTATACTTGTTTCCATTCGGCGACGGCCTGACGAGTCGCCGCAGCGAAACGGAGAGAACGCCGCCCGGCCAGCACTCAGGACCGGAGCAGAAGGAGGTCTTTCCCTATTTTGAACGTCAGCAAACAAGGAACCTGCCATGACTTTGACCCGCGAACAGCAAATTGCCGCCATCGAGAAAGACTGGGCCGAAAACCCGCGTTGGAAAGGCATCAAGCGCGGCTATAGCGCGGCCGACGTCGTTCGCCTGCGCGGCTCGATCCAGCCGGAAAGCACGCTGGCGCGCACTGGTGCGGAAAAGCTGTGGAACCTCGTCAACAACGAGCCGTACGTCAACTGCCTCGGCGCGCTGACCGGCGGCCAGGCAATGCAACAGGTGAAGGCCGGCATCAAGGCGATCTACCTGTCGGGCTGGCAAGTCGCTGCCGACAACAACTCGTATGCCGCGATGTACCCCGACCAGTCGCTGTACCCGGTCAATTCGGTGCCGACGGTTGTCGAGCGGATCAACAACGCGTTCCAGCGTGCGGACCAGATCCAGTGGTCGAAGAACATCAACGCGGGTGACAAGGGCTACGTCGATTACTTCGCGCCCATCGTCGCCGACGCCGAAGCCGGCTTCGGCGGCGTGCTGAACGCGTTCGAGCTGATGAAGTCCATGATCCGAGCGGGCGCCGCCGGCGTGCATTGGGAAGACCAGCTCGCGTCGGTGAAGAAGTGCGGCCACATGGGCGGCAAGGTGCTCGTGCCGACCGCCGAAGCCGTGCAGAAGCTGATCGCCGCGCGCCTCGCCGCCGACGTCATGGGCGTGCCGACCCTCGTGATCGCCCGCACCGACGCTGAAGCCGCGGACCTGCTGACCAGCGACTACGACGAGAACGACAAGCCCTTCCTCACCGGTGAGCGCACCGCGGAAGGCTTCTACAAGACCCGGAAGGGCCTCGAGCAGGCGATCTCCCGCGCAATCGCATACGCCGACTACGCCGACCTCGTGTGGTGCGAAACCGGCA
This sequence comes from Aromatoleum sp., assembly GCF_032027225.1. Classification (GTDB taxonomy): domain Bacteria; phylum Pseudomonadota; class Gammaproteobacteria; order Burkholderiales; family Rhodocyclaceae; genus Aromatoleum. The sequence continues at coordinate 17,396 of NZ_JAVSMM010000032.1, forward strand.
CGCCGGATCTCGAGTTCGCGCGCAAGTTCGCCGAAGCGGTGCATGCGAAGCACCCGGGCAAGATGCTCGCCTACAACTGCTCGCCGTCGTTCAACTGGAAGAAGAACCTCGACGACGCCACCATCGCGAAGTTCCAGCGCGAGCTCGGTGCGATGGGCTACAAGTACCAGTTCATCACTTTGGCCGGCATCCACTCGATGTGGTACAACATGTTCGATCTGGCGCAGGACTACGCGAAGCGCGGCATGTCGGCCTATGTCGAGAAGGTGCAGGAGCCGGAATTCGCGGCGCGCGATCGCGGCTACACTTTCGTGTCGCACCAGCAGGAAGTCGGCACGGGCTACTTCGACGACGTGACGACCGTGATCCAGGGCGGCGCGTCGAGCGTCACCGCGCTTACCGGTTCGACCGAAGAAGAGCAGTTCCACTGATCGCTGCAACAACAGGCGAACCGTTTTTGCGGTTCGCCTGCTCGCAAGAAGGCCGCGCCCTGCAAAGGCGCGGCCTTTTTTGTTCGCTTGCGGTCGAGGGCACAGGGGATAGCCCCTCGGCCCATGATGACCCTTCGGGCGCCGCCCGGCGACGGAAGCGCAAGTGCTTACGCGCCCGGCGAAGGCTCTAACCCGCGCTGCATCCCACCCGAACCGCGGCGCCCTTCGCCCGGCTGGCGCGGCCCGGCGAAGCGGAACTGCTCGTCGAACGTCTTCTTCTGGCTCTCATCGAGCTGCGCGTACAGGGCCGAAACCGCCTTGCGCATCTCCCGCATCGACTCCAGCCTTTCCTTGCTGAATTCCTCCATACGTTCCAGCCGCGCGACTGCGGTGGGCGCAGGCTCCCGCTTGCGCATCGCGTCGAGGCGCTCCGCACTCTGCGCTGCCGTGCCGCGCATCGTGCTGCTGAACTCGTCCCAGGCGGGCCGCTGCGTCGGAGAGAGCGCAAGCGCTCCCTCGAGTTTCGCGAGTCGCTGGTCCGCGCGCTGCGTCAACGCAGCCGGGTCGGCGCCGTGCTTCATCCCGTGCATCCGCTTCATGCCACCCTGCATTCCGTGGTCCGCGCGCATTTCGCCGCAGTCGCGGGTCGTAGTACCTGCACTTGCGGTCGAAGCGCCAAAGACCGTGGCCGCGACGAGTGCCATTGCAAGAGAAGTTCTGGTGCTGGTTTTCATGAGAGCTCTCCACGTTGATCCGGAACGCCCGTTCATTCGGGCGGCGAAAGCATTTCAACATCGCGATGTAAGCCCGATTTGTCGATTTCGCCCCGGTTTGAATGACCATGTCTCGATCGCCGCACGAGATACTCTGGGATACAAAACGCCTCGGATCGCCGCTTATGATTCGGGCAATCGCAATCACGCATGGTCCGGCCCGGCCCGGCGGGAGATCCTGACATGACTGTTTCCCACGACCACATCCTCATCGTCGACGACGACGCGGAGATCCGCAGCCTGCTCGCCGATTACCTCGAAAAGCAGGGGCTGCGGTGCACGACCGCGGCCGACGGGCGTGAAATGAAGGCAGCGCTCGAACGCCACCGGGTCGACCTGATCGTGCTCGACCTGATGCTGCCGGGCGAAGACGGCCTGACCTTGTGCCGCAACCTGCGCGCCGGAGGCCCGTTCATGAACACGCCGGTGCTGATGTTGACCGCACGCGGCGAGGACATGGATCGCATCGTCGGGCTCGAGATGGGCGCCGACGACTATCTCGCGAAGCCTTTCGTGCCGCGCGAACTGTACGCGCGGGTGCGCGCGATCCTGCGCCGGGCCCGTGCGCTGCCGCCGAACCTCGAAGGCTCTCCCGCCGAACGTGCGGCGGAACTGCGTTTCGCGGCCTGGCGGCTCGACATCGCCGGGCGGAATCTGATCGACACGGACGGAGTCGTCGTTCCGCTGTCGGGGGCCGAGTACCGCATGTTGATGGTATTTCTCACGCATCCGCAGCGCGTGCTCAGCCGCGACCAATTGATGGAGCTGACCCAGGGGCGCGAGGCCGACGTGTTCGATCGCTCGATCGATCTCCTCGTGAGCCGGCTCCGCCAGCGCCTGCGCGACAACGCACGCGAGCCGGGCATCCTCAAGACTGTCCGCAACGAGGGCTACGTGCTGGCGTGCACCGTGACCGCGGTCGACAGCCCGGCGGGCGAGCGGTGACAGTGCGCTGGCCGCGCACGCTCTTCGCCCGCCTGATGCTGATCTGGCTGGTCGGCATCGCGCTCGTGCTCGCGGTCAGCATCGCGCTGTTCATCAACGAACGCCACCGCTACGCCCGCGACGTGCTCGCCGAAGGCATCGCTCGCGAAGTCGTGTCAGCGGTCGACGTGCTCGACCGCTTATCGCCCGAACAGCGCATCGAATGGATGGAAACGCTCGGCCGGCGCCGCCTGCGTTTCCTGCCGGGAGGGCCACCGGCCGACGCACGCCCGCTCGCATCCGCTGCTGCGCTGACCGATGCATTGCGCCGCGCCTTGCCCGATCGCGCCGTCGCGGTCGTCGAGCTTCCGCCCCACGCCGGCCGGTTCTCGCCGCACCCGCGCGTGCTTGCCACCGTGACACTCGCCGACGGTCGCCCGATGACGGTGCGCCTGCCGGGGCCGCTGTTTGCGCCGCCTGCCCGCCCCCCTCCCGAAAGCTTGTTGGCATCGCTGCTGGCGCTGATCGTCGGCGTCTCGCTGTTGTCATGGCTCGCGGTGCGGATCGCGACGCGTCCGATTTCGCAGCTCGCCGCCGCCGCGGACGCGCTCGGCGCCGACCCCGAACGCACGCCGATCGATCTTCGCGGACCAGTTGAAGTCGCGCGTGCGGCCCAGGCGTTCAACCGGATGCAGCAGCGCATCCGGCAACACGTCGGCGAGCGCATGCGCATCCTCGCCGCGATCTCGCACGATCTTCAGACACCGATCACGCGGCTGCGCCTGCGCGCCGAACTCGTCGACGACGAAGGACTGCGCACCAAAATCCAGGCGGATCTCGACGCGATGCAGGCGCTCGTCAAGGAAGGCCTCGCCTACGCCCGCAGCCTCGACGCCACCGCGGTCGAGCAGGCGATCGATCTCGACGGGCTCATCGACGCGTTGCGCGAAGACGCGGTCGACATGGGCTGGGACGTGAAAGTATCCGGACAGATCGACGCTCCATGTCATGGACGCGTCGACGCGCTGCGCCGTGCGCTGTGGAACCTGATCGAGAACGGCGTCAAGTTCGGCGGCAAGGTAGAGATCACGCTGGCGCAAAGCGCATCGACCTTCGACATTCGCATTCGGGACCACGGTCCCGGCCTGCCCGACACCGAGCTCGAAAAAGTGTTCGAGCCGTTCTACCGCACCGAGGCGTCGCGCAACCGCGAAACCGGCGGCACCGGGCTGGGCCTCGCGATTGCGCGGAACCTGCTACGCGCGCAAGGCGGCGAAGTGCAGCTCGCGAACCATCCCGGGGGCGGCCTCGAGGCCCACGTGGCGCTGCCCCGGCACGCGGCTGCGCGGGACATGCGCCCTGCTCCCTCCGTCTGAACGCTTACCGTCCGTTGGACCTTTCGTCCCCTGCGAATCCACACCGACTTCGCCGTCAGCGAATTCATGCTGACCGGCTGGTCCGACGTCGGTCACCGCCCACTGGGACGCCTTCTCGATCACGGTCGATCGACGGCTGTGCTGGCCGTCAGGACTCGCCTCCGTTTTCCCGCACCATCGCGTACTGCATCGCGAGCGAGCGGAAACGCGCGACTTCGGCGCGCTGCCAGTCGTCGTTGCGCCCCAGTTCCTCGGCGAGAATCGCAGCGACCGCCGGTGCCGCGGCGCTCGCGAGCGTCGCGTCTAGGAACAGCATCCGATGACGGCGCGCGAGAACGTCCTCGACGCTTCGCGCGAGCTCATGTCGCGCCGCGTGTCGGACCTCCGCTTCGGTCAGACTCGAACCATCCAGAAGCGCCCAACGCGCGCCCGGCAATGCGTCGATCGCTTCGCGGTCGCAGCCGTACGGGTCGCGGGAAAAGCTCCGCGTCGCGCCGTGCAGCGGGAGCCGGGCGGTGGGGCACGCGCGCACCGGCAGTTGACCGACCGACTGAGCGACCTCGACCGCGTCCTCGGCCATCCGGCGGTAAGTCGTCCATTTCCCACCGGTGATCGTCACGAGCCCGGCCGGCGAAACTTCGATGAAATGCTCGCGCGACAGGCGCCGCGTCGCGGTGGCTCCGCGGCCGTGAATCAGCGGCCGCAACCCGACGAAAACGCTACGGATATCGGCTCGCGTCGGGGCGCGGGCCAGGTAACGCGCCGCGGTCGCGAGGATGAAATCGACTTCGCCCGCGAGCGGCTTCGGCTCCAGCGGCAAGTCCTGCCGCGCTAGGTCCGTCGTTCCGATCAGCACCTTTCCCTGCCACGGGATCACGAACAGCACGCGGCCGTCCGGCGTGCGCGGCACGAGCAGCGCGTCTTCACCGGACAGGAAGCGGCGATCGACCACCACGTGCGCCCCCTGGCTCGGCTGCAGCAGGGGCTCGGCTGCGGGTTGTTCGAATCGCCGCACGGTATCGGCCCAGACGCCGGTCGCGTTGATGACGACCCTGGCGTCGATCTGCAGCGCGTTTCCGCTTTCGGCGTCACGCGCGCGCACACCGACGATACGTCCGCCTGCCGTCACGAGACCTTCCACCGGCGCGTAATTCAGCGCCAGCCCGCCGAGATCGAACAGCGTCGCCATCAGTGCGATCGCGAGCCGCGCATCATCGAATTGCGCATCCCAGTAGGCGATGCCGCCCTTCAGCCCGTCGGCCTTGGCGTTCGGCACCGCAGCCAGCGTCTCGCGAGAGCCGAGTTGCCGACTGCGGTCGAGACCGTGCGAGCCGGCGAGCAGGTCGTACATCGCGAGGCCGGCGCCGAAAAACGGCCTTTCGTGCCAGCGATACGCGGGGACGACGAAACGCAATGGATGGACGAGGTGCGGCGCGTTCGCGAGCAGCAGGGAGCGCTCGGCAAGCGCCTCGCGCACGAGCGGGAAATTGCCTTGCGCGAGGTAGCGCACGCCGCCGTGGATCAGCTTCGTCGCGCGCGAGCTCGTTCCCTTCGCGAAGTCGTGTCCCTCGAGCAGCAGAGTCGAGTACCCGCGCGCGGCGGCATCCACCGCGCAGCCGAGGCCGGTCGCGCCGCCGCCGACGACGACGACGTCCCAGCGGCGCTGCTCGCGCGCGCGGGCGAGCAGCGCTTCACGCGCGAGCGGAGTGCGGATCATCCGATGGGCCGCAAGGGGCAGAACCGGAGGAAGATCGGGTCTTCCACGACACGTTCCCGATCATTCGTCCGCCCAGGCCTTGGCTCGCTCCACCGCGCGGTGCCACCGCGCGAGAGTCGCCTCCCGCAGTGCGGCCGACATCGCCGGCTCGAAGCGGCGCTCCTCCCGCCAGTGCGCGGCGATCTCGTCGAGGCCGGACCATAGGCCCACCGCGAGACCCGCGAGACAGGCGGCGCCGAACGCGGTCGTCTCGAGCATTTGTGGACGGACGACCGGCACGCCGAGCAGATCCGCTTGTATTTGCATCAACAGGTCGTTCGCCGCGGCGCCGCCATCGACGCGCAACTCGGTCAGCGGCGCGGCCCCGTCGCGGTTCATCGCGGCCACGAGATCCACGGTCTGCAACGCGATCGCTTCGAGCGCCGCACGTGCGATATGAGCTGCCCCGCTGCTGCGCGTCAGCCCCAACAGCGCGCCGCGCGCATAAGCATCCCAGTATGGCGCGCCGAGACCGGTGAAGGCCGGCACCAGGACGACGCCGGCGCTGTCCGGCACGCTCGCCGCAAGCACTTCGACCTCGGCCGCCGTCCGAATCAGCCCGAGGCCGTCCCGCAACCACTGCACGGTCGCGCCGCCCATGAAAATGCTGCCTTCGAGCGCATAACGGGTCCCCGCGGGAGTCCGCCACGCGACCGTGGTCAGCAGCCGGTTCTCGGACGGGACCGGCCGAATGCCGGTAGTCATCAGCAGGAAGCAGCCCGTGCCGTAGGTGTTCTTCGCCATTCCGGGTGCGAAGCAGGCCTGACCGAAGGTCGCCGCCTGCTGGTCCCCGGCGAGCCCCGCGATCGGCACGGCCGCGCCGAGGACATCGGCGCGCATCTCGCCGCAAATGCCACTGCTGTCGACGATTTCGGGCAGGAGCGCGCGGGGAATGTCGAGGAGCGCGAGCAGTTCGTCGTCCCAACCGCCGCGATGGATGTCGAACAGCATCGTCCGCGATGCGTTGCCGGGGTCGGTGACATGCGCGACGCCCCCGGTCAGATGCCACACCAGCCGGCTGTCCACGGTGCCGAACGCCAGTTCGCCGCGCTCGGCGCGCATCCTTGCGCCGGGCACGTTGCGCAGCAGCCACGCGAGCTTCGTCGCCGAGAAATAGGCGTCGAGTTCGAGGCCGGTGCGCGCGCGGATCAGGTCCGCATGTCCTTCATCGCGCAGCCGGTCGCAGTCCGCAGCAGTGCGCCGGTCCTGCCACACGATCGTCGGGGCGATTGTGCGCCCGGTGGCCCGATCCCACAGAATCGTCGTTTCGCGCTGATTCGCGATTCCGAGCGCCGCGAGTTGCGAAGCGTCGATTCGCGCGTCGCCGAGCGCCCCCCGCGCGCAATCGAGCTGGGTCGACAGGATCTCGTCCGGATCGTGCTCGACCCAACCTGCATGAGGATAACGCGCCGAAATCGCGCGCTGCGCCGTGCCGCGCACCCGCCCGTCGGCGTCGAACACGATTGCCCGCGAACTCGTCGTGCCCTGATCGAGCGCCAGCACGTAGCTCATCATGCGCCGCTCCGCAGTTGAACGAGGCTCAAGCCTACTCCGTTCGTCGCACCGGCGGGCATCCTCTGAGCATAGATTGAAGCCCCCCCCGAGCGGGGCTATAGTGGTGCGCATGACCCACTCGCCGTTGCGGAGAGCACGATGATCACCACTTACCACAGCCCGCATGTCGTCTCGGTCGCCGTGTTCGGCGAATTTACGCTCGCCGACTACAAGGAGTTCGAGGAGGTCGTGAACTACAAGGTGCAGTTCGAAGGCCCGCTCAACGTGCTCATCGACCTGCGCCAAATGATCGGCTTCACGGTCGATGTCGCCTGGGAAGAAATCAAGTTCTCGCGCCGCCATTCTCGCGACTTCAGTCGCATCGCAGTGCTGACCGAGAACCAGTGGGTGACCTGGAGCGCGTGGATAACGCAGTTCTTCGTCGATGCGGAAGTGCAGGTCTTCTTCGAGGAGGCCGACGCACGGGCGTGGGTCGAAGGCGCGGAGGAACCGACGCAGTGACGGCGTCCTACGGCACGCTGATCAGCCCTCGAGAGCTCGTGCAGCACCTGGGCGAAGCGGACTGGCGGATCTTCGACTGCCGGCACGATCTGACAAACCCGGGTTTCGGGCGGGCTGCCTACGCTCTAGCGCATTTACCCGGCGCACAATTTCTGCACATCGACGAAGATCTATCGGGTTCGACGAGCGGCACGAACGGACGTCACCCGCTGCCCGATCCGGACGAACTCGCCGCGCGGCTAGGCCGCCTGGGCGTCGCGAACGACATGCAGGTCGTCGCCTACGACGACGCAGGTGGCATGTTTGCGGCGCGGCTGTGGTGGTTGCTGCGCTGGCTCGGGCATCGCCGCGTCGCGGTACTCGACGGCGGTCTCGTCGGCTGGTGCGAAGCCGGGCAAGCGCTGACTTCGGCGGTTCCGGCCTTCCCGGCGACGACCTACGAGTTTTCGCTGAAGCCCGCGGCCGTCGACGCCGCGTTCGTTCAGGACCATCTCCGCGACAATCGTATGACGCTGGTCGACGCACGCAGCCCCGATCGCTTTCGCGGTGAAAACGAAACGCTCGACCCGGTCGGCGGCCACATCCCGGGGGCCCGCAACCGCTTCTTCCGCGACAACCTGACCGCCCGCGGCAACTTCAAACAGGCCTCGGTGCTGCGCGAAGAATTCGGCCACCTGCTCGAAGGGCAGGACCCACATCGCGTCGTCCACCAATGCGGTTCAGGTGTCACCGCCTGCCACAATCTTCTTGCGATGGAATCGGCCGGCCTGTCGGGCTCGCGACTCTATCCCGGCTCCTGGAGCGAATGGTGCGCCGACCCCGCGCGGTCGGTCGCCACCGGGCCCGAGGACTGAAGCCGGTCAAACAAGCCGAGCCCCGCTAACGCGGGGAGATGCAACCGCAATGGCCAGCGGGCTTCAGCTGAAGCCCCGCCTCGTCGATCCGGCGCGACTGACACCGAACCGGTCTCGCTCGACGCAAGACCACGCACGGCGGCGCAAACCGCCCGCTCGGACCTCACCCGTGAGGGTCGGGGCATTTCAGAAACGCTCGACCCATGGACGCAGGTCCATTTCCTGCGACCACGCACTGCGCGGCTGGCAGTAAAGCTGGAAATATGCTTCGGCGATCGCCGCCGGGTCGAGCGTCGCGTCACCCGCATCGTCGGCGCTGCGCTGCACGCTTCCCGAAGGACGGATATGGCCGTCGATGATGACGTGAGCGACGTGTATCCCTTTCGGCTGCAGTTCGCGCGCCATGCTCTGAGCGAGCGCGCGCAGTCCGAACTTGCCGACCGCGAGGTTGTGGAAACCGGCACTTCCCCGCAGGCTCGCGGTGGCTCCGGTGAAGAGGATGGTTCCGCCCCGCCCTCCATCCGCAACCCGCGCGAGCATCCCCCGCGCAGCGCATCGGCCGACGAGAAAGCCGCCCATACAGCCGACCCGCCAGCAGCGGTCGAACTCTTCCGCGGTCGTTTCGAGGATGCCGCGCGGAACGAAGGCGCCGGCGTTGTACACGACGACGTCCGGTTCGCCGAGTTCGGCGCGAACCTCACTGAAGAAGGTCTCGACGGACCGCTCGTCGGCTGCATCGCAGGCGAAAGCCCGCGCGCCATGACCGATCCCCGCCGACTCGGTCGCGAGCAACTCGAGCCGGGCCAAATCCCGCGCACCGAGCGCCACGTTCATCTCGGCCCTGCCGAAGCGCCGTGCCAACGCACATCCGAGCCCCGGCCCCGCTCCGACGATCACCGCAAGCTTCTTCTGCTCCATGCCGTCCTCCTTCGCCTCGCGGCTGCGCGCCGCGGCACTTGGCTGAAGCTTAGTTCACGCACCCACGCCGCGCAGCCCGGAGGTGCCCCGGCTACCAGTCCAGCTTTTCGACTGTGCCGAGCGAGCGGCCGAGGAAACGCTCGCCGATCGTCTGGAAGCGCAGCGGCACGTCCGTCACGACGAAACGGTACATCGACTCGCGGGGAAGGGAATTCGCGATGCCGAGTGTCTGCAGCTTCGCGGCGGCGAGTTCCGCCGTGGTCAGCGCGGAATCGACGAGCCGCACGCTGGGACCCGCCACGTCGCGCAGCAGCGGCTTCAGCAGTGGATAGTGCGTGCAGCCGAGAACCAGGCTCTCGACCTCCTCGGCCAGCACCGGTTTCAGATATTCCTGCGCGGTAAGACGTGTCACCGGGTGGTCGAGCCAGCCTTCCTCGACGAGCGGGACGAAAAGCGGACAGGCCTGCGAATAGACGCGCGCGCCCGAGTCGAGCGCGTGAATGCGGCGAGCGTAAGCGTTACTGTTGACCGTGGTCGGCGTTCCGATCACGCCGATGCCGCGCCCATGGGATTGCGCGACCGCCGCAAGGGCGCCGGCTTCGATGACATCGAGCACCGGAATGCCGCCGGCACGCTCGCGCACGATGGACGCCGCGACCGCCGCCATCGTATTGCAGGCGACGATCAGCATCTTGACGTCCTGTTGCAGCAGGAAGTCCGTGATCTGCGCCGTGAAATGCTCGATCGTCGCGACCGATTTCACACCGTATGGCACGCGGGCCGTGTCGCCGAAATAGACGATCCGTTCGAGCGGCAGCCGCTCCATCAGCGCGCGGACGACAGTCAGACCCCCAATGCCGGAGTCGAATACGCCTATCGGTCGGGAAACATCCACGGCGGAGCCTGAATCGGTTGGAAGCGCGCGATTCTAGCACCCGGGCCGCGAGCAGCGACCGCTGCCGGCGCTGTCGTCACGTCCCGGAGCTAGGAGTCTGCGCGGCAGAACTCCAGAGAGTGGGTTTTAGCAGAAGGATCGGCGAAGCGAGAGGTGCGGGAAGAGACTGCGGCCGTGGTTGAGTTGCTTTGCGACGGTGCTGCGCCCGTGCCGGACGGGAAGGGGGACA
>NZ_JAVSMM010000033.1:0-25689 GCF_032027225.1 Aromatoleum sp.
CCTTTGTCCTTTTCAGCCACGATGAATTCGAGAAAGCGGAGTCTCTCCGTTGAACTCGGATTCCAGTGAGCATGAATGGTGCCGGCCGGAACGAGCAGACTGTCGCCAGCGCGTAGAGTGACTGGCGGTTCACCTTCCTCCTGCCAGATGCCAGTGCCGGAAAGGATGTGGAAGGTGACCGCAGCCGGATGAAGGTGCCGTGGATTGATGCCACCCGGCTCATATTCGACGTGATAGACGGCGACTTCCTGGTTAGCCGTATCGGGCACGGCTGTTCTCAGCAGCGGCGCATGCGGTATCACGCCTCGCTTTTCCTGGGCGAAAGCCGGTTGGGTGTAAGCCATACATAAAACTCCTGTTATCGCAATGACGATGCTGAAGAGAGCGCCTTTGGTCACACATTGCCTCCCAACCTTCAGAGATGCCCAAAGGCCGGGTCCGACTGGAACCGGACATTGCGCTGGCGATAGCCAGTTGAAAACAGAGCCTGAATTAGCGAAGTAGTGCATGTGAGCCTCCGTAAGAAATTTGATTCTTTCAAGGCATATTAAGGTAGTAGGCATTGTCAGACAAACGACTTTAACTTACCATTCCCCCAAGAAAAAATTGGGGTCTCACATGATGCGACAGTTGCCCTCGCTGAACGGACTGCGGGCTTTTGAGGCGGCTGGCCGGCATGGCAGTTTCACTGCCGCGGCAAGAGAGCTGAACGTCACCCAAACTGCGGTAAGTCGCTTGGTCCGTCTGCTGGAAGATCGTTTTGGCTTTCCTCTGTTTCTGCGACATGCGAACGCACTTGAACTGACGGCGCAAGGGCAGGCGCTGCTGTCCGGTCTGACTGATGCTTTCGATTCCATTGCCCGGCTCACCGAAAGCGTTACGGCAATGCGTAGTGGCCCGGTGCTGACGGTTGGAGTCGGTCCAACCTTGGCGATCACTTGGTTGATCCCGCGACTGGCAAGCTTCTATCGCAGCCATCCCGACGTCGAAGTGCGCATGGCGACGGGTGGCGCAACTCGTCCGGTACGCGATGACTGGACCTGCACTATCCGACGCGATACCGACGCGTTGCCAGGCTACGATGCAGAACGCCTATTCCCGAGCGCCGTCGTGCCGGTCTGCACCCCTAAACTCGCATCGACGCTGCGCTCGCCTGACGATTTGCGCGACGCGATTCTCATCGTCGTGTCCGACATGCCCAATGAATGGCCGTACTGGTTCGAGGCTGCGGGCTTGCGTTCTCCCGTGCACCCCGCCAGTGAAGTGTCGTTCGAGAGCAATGTCATGGCGATGCAGGCAGCGCTCGACGGGGTCGGAGTCGCTATCGCTCAAATCCCTTACGTCAGCGACGCCCTGGCAGCGGGCCGGTTGGTCGCGCCATTCCCGATCGTCGCGCACACAGTCGGGAGTTGGCTTCTAGAATACCGCGCTATTCGAAAGGAAGATCCGGCACTTCTAGCTTTTCGCGCTTGGTTGCACCAGGAAGCTGATCTGGCGCGTCAAGTTGAGATCGTGCTAGGGCGTGCGAACACAAACGGAAGCGCTCGGCGATCAGCAGGCCACCCGCCGCGCGATTGACGCCGGCTTCGAGACGTGGAGCTGCATGGGGCATCCGACACTAGACGGATATGCCCTTGGTACGTCCGATTTCCCACGACACGCCACCGCCTCGCACCGTGGCGGCGATCTGCTGTCCCAGTCTCTGTTCGATCACCGGCCGCCACGGGACCAGACGGAACCCAATGCCGTCATCGAGCATCGCATAGCGCCCGCTGGCAAGTATGATGCTGCGCCGATAGATGCCGGCCACGCGCTGCCCGTCGGCCACTGAGCGATGCTCCAGCCCGGTTTCGGTGGCAATGTCCTGCGCGGCCTGCGTCAGTTCCCGATTGCGCAGCGTCGCCAGCAGGTTGCGCGCCAGGATCACCCGCTGGCCGCGCCGCTCGGCCAGTCCCTGTTTGGCCAGGAAATCTGCCCGATTCTGTAGCGCGTCCTTGACCTCGCTGCCAAAGCCAAAATCTCCAAATCTCTTGCCGCCACCGATCAACTGCTGATCCAGCCAGGTAGCCCCGATCACGTGAGCCTGCCGCTCGATGGGCAGGTGCGATTTCAACTCCACGGCCACGCCGCCCAGGCGCTGCGCGTCATACTGATGCCCGCGTGCGGGCAGATCGTCCGGCACCTTCCACAGCCCCTCGGCCACACGCTCCACGATACCGGCCCGGCGCAGGGCTTCCAGCCGACGGACATGGGCCGCAACGACTTCCTGCGGATCGCGGCCGGCCTGCGCCTGACCTTGTGCAATCGCCAGGTGATGATCGGTGCGATACAGCCCATCGCTCGCCAGCGCGGCGATGTTCCTGTCCGCCGTCCGCACCTCGGCGGAACCGTGCACTTCCACCACAGCGCCGGTCGGGTAGTTGCCGGGTGCGTCGCGGGCGTTGAGCGCGACATAGTGGGCCTTGCCATCCACGCCGTCGATGATCAGATAGCCCCGGTCGAGCAGTTCGTCGGCCAGCCCCTTGGCGGCCACCCGGCCGATGACGGTTCGGCCGTCCTCACCTGGCTCGAAGACAGCCAGCTCGCGCGGCTGGCCGCTCATGGCCCGTTGCATGGTGCGGATGATGTCGCCGCGCTCGCCCATCGCGCGCAGCGTTGGTTCCGCGTCGGCATGAACGGCCCACACACCAGGCTGGCTTTCACTCGCTAGTCCCATGCGCTGCAAGCGTTGCAGGCGGCCAACCAGCAGCAGGCGCTGGCGTTGCAGCCGGGGTTCGTTGAAGTGTTCGACATGCACCAGGCCGTCCGCCGCTTCACGCTGTAGGGTACGGTCCAACCCCGTCCACCGTTCCTGTTCCACCTCGCGCGCCATGCTGCGCTGGATCTCCAGCTCGGTGCGAGGCCCGAGCCATTCGGTGGCGAGTTCGGCGGCACGTTCGCGCATGCCGCGCGTGATGTACTCCTGCGAGATGATGAGGTCTTTGCCGGTGTCGTCCTTGCCGCGCAAGACGACATGGGTGTGCGGGTTGTCGGTGTTCCAGTGATCGACGGCAACCCAATCGAGTCTCGTGCCCAAATCGGCTTCCATGCGGGTCATCAGGTCGCGGGTGTAGCGCCGCAGGTCTTCCAGCTCGGCGGCATCTTCCGGCGAGACGATGAAGCGGAACTGGTGACGGTCCTCGCGGCCACGTTCCTCGAAGGCGGCCAGGTCGGCGTCGTCGGTGGTCGTGCTGTACGCCTGCCCCGGCTCGCCGTCGCGGCCGACGCCTTCGCGCTCGATGTAGCGCAGGTGCGTGATGGTCGAACGCGCGCCGGCCTGCTTGAGATACACCAACCGCACCTTGACGGTGGCGCGGCGCGAGGTCGCGGACAGCGACTGCCCGGTGAAGCGCGCGGCGACGTGGCCGCGCCCCAACCGCGAACCGGGTGCCTTGCCGCGTTTGCCGCCGGTGGCATTGGCCGCTTTGCTGGCCTGGCGCAGCACCTTGGAGACGAAGGCATCGCCGCGCTGCTTCGGCGCGCCGGGGCGCAGGCGGAAGCGGTCGGCGTCGTCATTGCTGCGCCGGCTCATGCGGCAGCTCCGGCGAAGTGCAGCGCACCACAGGGCGTGATGCACGCGGTTTCGCCAATGCCCGTGCGGCATTGACGCTGCTCGCGGCACGGTGCCGCGATAGGGCGCGTGCCGCGCCAACCCCACGTGCAGACTGGCTTTGTGCGCACCGTGGTGCCGCACCCTTCAATCTTGCCCTGCATCTTCCCCCGGCCTGACGGCACGGGGGGGGGCGATGCCCCGGCGGCGCTGCGCATAGCGCAGCTTGGCCGCCGGCGAGCGCCCGCCATGCCTGCGGCATGGCGCGCTCAGGGCAAGCTGTCTGCACGGGGGAATGCCGGTTGCTGCGCGGTGCGAACGCACACGCGCTGCACCGGCCTGAACACGGGAACGACATGCCGAACGGCGCGCTGCTGTGCGCCGTCACGGCTGTGGCTCCAGGCGGATCGGTCGCGCCACGCCGAGCACGGCGACGGCGCTGACCGGCCCGAAGTAACGGCTGTCGAACGATGCCGGGTTGGTGTTGCTCAGGAGGAACAGCTCATCATCGGCGAGCGGACGGCACTGTGGCCAGGATGACAGCGGCCGGCCCCAGCGATCGGTGCGCAGCACGGCGGCTATGGGCACGCCGTCGATACGCACGATGCCATTCACGATGCAGACGTGTTGCGGCGCGACCGCGCCAACACGTTTGAGCAGCGGAACGTGCGACGGCAGATAGCCGCGCTGCGCGGCGAGCGCGGCGGCGTCTGCCGGCAAGGTGGTCAGCACGATGCTGCCAACGTGCAGCGCGTGCGCCGGTTCGATGCGATACCAGCCGACCGGCACGCTGTCGGACGGGTTGTAGACGATGCGCGCCGATGGCTGCACGAAGGCCGCCCAGGCCAGCGCAGCGAGGCCGCAGGCAGCGAGTGCAGCCAGTGCGAGGCGCGCGCGATGGCGCGAGCGAGGAACGGCGCTTGTGGTGACGGTCGTGATGTTCATTGCAGTGCCCTCCCGGCCAGCCAGGCCGCATGACGTTCGGCGGTGTAGTCCGGCAGCGGCAGGCGTGCGGCGAGACGGTTGCCGAGCGTGCGCCAGTACGCGGGCGACACGTCGGCGGGGTCGATGCCCAGCGCTTCGATGGCGTCGATCCGTGCGAGCACGGATCGCGTTTTCTGTTCGCCTTCGGCGTGCAGCAGCAGGCGCGCACCAGGACGAATGCCGGGGATGTTCTGCATGGCATCCAGCGGCGTGCAGGCTTGCAGCACCAGGAGCTGCCAGCGCACGGTGCCGTAGTCGTTCGATTCCCAGCGGATGCGGCAAAAGACCGCCGCCGGCAGGAACACCGCGCAGCGCCGCCAGCGGTCGAGCTGCACGGTGCGAGCTGGATGGCCGAAGCGCAGATAGAGATTGATGCGCTGCTCGATGTAGGCGAGCGACACGCGCGTGAGCGGCACGCGGCTGTCGAGTGATGCGAGCGGCTGCGGTGAAGACGGTGGCGCAGCCATGACCGCCTGCGTGGCGGGGTTCATGGCGTGTGCTCCGGGAACTCGCGTTCCAGCAGCGCACGCAGCAGCTCGGCTACCGTCACGCCCTGCGTGAAGGCCGATACCTTGATGCGGGCGCGCATGGAGGGCGTTACATCGAGGGTCAGGCGCGCGGTGTAGAGGTCGCTTTTCTGGACGCCGTTGGCGTCGCCTTGGCGAATCCAGGCCTCGGCCTGCGGATTCGCCGGCGGTCGCACGCCGATGGCGATGCGCTTGCTACTCATGGCGACCACCTCAGCAGCTCGTCGGTCAGCGCCGTGATCTCGCGTGCAGCAGCGCTGTCTGGCGCGGTTTCTCGTGCAAGCCGCCCAGCGGCCACGCTGTCGGCGAAGACGATGCGCTGGCGGATTTCCGCGTGCAGTGCGGGCAGCGGCTGCTCGGCGAGTGCGCCACGCGCTTCGCGTCCGATGACGGTGCGCACCACACGCCGGTTGATGACGAAGGCCGCGCGAAGCGCTGGCCTGAACAGTTGCGCCTCGCGGATCAATGCCACCATCTCGGCGCTGGCCCACAGGTCGTAGGGACTCGGTTGCACCGGCACCAGCACGCGGTCGGCCGCCAGCAGCGCGGAGCGCGCGAGTGCGGCGATGCGTGGCGGGCCGTCGATGACAATGTGATCGCAGCGGCGTGCCAGCTCCGGCGCTTCCTGGTGCAGCGTTTCGCGTGCGAGGCCCACGGCGCTGAACAGCCGTGGTAGCCCCTGCTGGCTGCGCCGTTGTGTCCAGTCGAGCGATGAACCTTGCGGGTCGGAATCCAGCAGGATGACCTGTTGACCGCGCAGCGCGAGTTCACCGGCGATGTGGGTGGCGAGCGTGGTCTTGCCGACACCGCCTTTCTGGTTGAGCAAGGCGACGATCATGGCGCAGCCCTCCTTTGCGGAAGGCGGCTCGATGAACGGCCTGAAAAACGCTGTTGCTGTTGACCTTCGGCGGTTATCCACCGCGCCAATAACAAGCTCTTGTTATTCGTTAGAGAGCTTTTAAAGTTAGATATAAAGTTAAGGGCCGGAAAAACCCTTGCGGCCGCTGAAGTTAGCGGCGATTTGCGCGCCTGATAGCACGATACCGCTGCGCCTGATAGCACGAGTCCCGGCGCGCCCGATAGCACGAGCCCATTCACAGCTTGTCCCGCTTTCATCCCCACGGTTATCAACGTGCCGTGGACGGCACGGGACGAAAGGCGAGGATTTCCGGTGTGCCGGGCCAGCGTTCGACGGACAGCACGTAGCCGGGCAGCGACTGGCGCGCGGCCAGCAGGCGCAGGTCGCGGGCGAAGTCGCGCGGCTGCGCCAGGCTGCCGGACTTGCGGTACAGGTAGGGAAAGTCGAACTGCCAGCCGTCGCGCTGCTTGCCGCCGTGCTTGCGCACCAGGCGGTACAGCCAGCGCTCGATGCCGCCGGTGAGCTTGAAGTAAGCCGGGTCGATGGTGAGCACCAGGGCTTCGTCCAGCACGCCGGCAAAGAACCAGTCCGGCAGGATGAGTTCGAGGCCGAGCGGCACGCCCTTGGCGTCCGTCCGCTCCTTCCACTCGTTGATCCACGAGAAGCGGTGCAGGCGCCGCCCGGTCGTCTCGCGGATCGAGGTGGCAATCGTGGTCGATTGCAGGCGATCCAGCGCAGCCTTCAAGCGCTGGTAGTCGCGCAGCGACGTGCCGCGCCCGATGAAGCGCAGGATCTCGTAGGGCGTGGCCTGCATCCTGCGCGATGGGCGAATGCCTGCGTCGCGCGCTTCGACGATCTGGCTGGCGGCCCAGATGAGGATGTCGGCATCCCAGATGGTGGCGATGCCGTGCTCCTGCGTGCCTTCCACGCGCACGGTGACGCCGCCGGAGCGGAAGTCGATCGGCGCGGTGCGGCGCGATTTCGCCAGCGAGAAGAACGGATAGGCCATCAGGTCTTGTGCGTCGCGCGGCGCCATGTCGCCCGGCAGCGCACGGAACAGGTCGAGCTGTTCGCGCTCCTTCTCCGAGCTGGACACGACGAGGGCCACCCGCGCGCCGGCTGTCAGCGGCCATCGCGGTAATCGCCGGCATGGCGTTCGGCGTACTCGGGATCGGACGTGGCCTCGAAGCTGCGCGCATCGGCCCAGGCGTCGAGGTCGGCCACCGCGTACATGACGCGGCGGCCGAACTTGCGAAAGCGCGGGCCGCCGCCGATCACGCGCTGCTTTTCCAGCGTGCGCGGCGACAGGCGCAGGTAGTCGGCGGCTTCGTCGTTGGTCAGGTAGCGCGAAGGCTGGGCGGGCTGCTGCTGGGCAGCGGGGGCGGCTTGCGGCCGCAGCGGTGCGGGTCTCATGGCGTGAACCTCCATCGGTCTGAATCGCCGACCACAACAGCGCGGCCGGATGGAGGCAGTCTCAGAAAAGAAAGGCGCTGTGCTCAGGGACGTTTTGCGAGGGATGCGAAACGTCCCTGCGTGTGCGGATGAAGCTGCGCGAGACGGCGGTAGCCGCCGCGCATCAAGGTCTGGCCCCGCCGCACCAGGCGGCGCACGCGAGCGCGCAGTGCGCCATCCGCGTGCCAGTCTCGGGTGACGGCCGCCGCACCGAACAGCACGTCCGCCACGGTGCGCAGGGATGCGCCGGCCAGCGTGCCGTCGAGGGCCTGCAAGGTGCGCAGTTCCAGCAGCGCGGTCGTCGAGGGACGCGGCCCGGCCAATGCTGTCGGTGCGGTCGCCACCAGTTTGTCCAGCTCGCCCACCAGTGCGCGGCAACGCGAACAAGGATCGGGCGATGCGCGCACGGCATAGGCGAAGGCCATGCCATCCGCCAGATCGGACGCGAAGGCCAGGTGCAGACAGCAGCCGGCCCAGCGCGTGGCGAGCACCAGCCGCCGTCCATCGTGGATCAGGTGCTTGCGACCTGGCAGATGCCAGAACGCAAAGCGTTCGGCATCGGGCGGTGGATCGGTGTCGGGATAGAGCTGCACCACACTGTCGTGGTCGGGAAACCAGGCCGGGTGCGCGTCGCGCGCATCCAGGGCCGGGTCTTCCAGCAGGCGCAGGCCCCAGTGCTGGGCCGCTCCGGGATGACGGCGACGGCGCAGCCAGTCGCGCCGATAGTCGGGGTGGCGGCGCAAGTATTCCCATGCCAACGCGGGGCCGTCCAGGTGCAGGACGTAAAGGTAAGCGGCACCGGGGCGCCAATGATCGGACTCTGCCATGACGCAGCCTCCTGTCGGACAGCAGGGCTCGTCGCCACGGGCGTCAGGGGGAGCTACGGCTTCATCGGCGTATCGTCACGGGTACTCGCTAAACTGGCGGTGTCAAGACCGATTGGCTCCAGGGCATTGCACAGGTCGTCCGAATGCGACGGCTGCGCGAACAATGATGGTGCGCAGCAATGGACACGATGCCGCAAGCCGCAGCGGCAATCAGGACTGTTTTGGTCATGCCCGCACTTCGCCGGTGCATGAGTGGCGATTGATGCGCGGGCGGTCTGAACTCAGACCGAAATAGACACAGTGCGCCGCGCTTGGCAGCGCTGTGCTGGCCCGCGATTGCGGGCCAGCGGGGCCGGTCAGTCGATGATCGACCCGTTGCGCTGTGCCAACCGCGTGTATTCCGACAGCGTGCGTGTGGCGACGAAGTACAGATCACGTTCGACGGGCAGCTTCAGCGGCCCGACGATGGACGCCAGCTCGGACAGCCGCACGGTGCCTTCCTCCGGCATACCCAGGCCCAGGTCGCACAAGCCGTAGGCGGTGTCGCCATCCTCGGGATCGAGTTCGGTCAGCAGCCAGGTTGCGTGTGCGTCCGGGGTGAACAGCTTGACCACCGGCAGCGGGTCGATGCCCGCGCCTTCGGCGCGAGCGCGGCCGTTGGCGAGCAGTTGCGCGCGTTGTTCGTCGGTAATGAGTGTCTTCATGGTCGCTTCCTCTTGAAGGGTTCGCTCCACGGCGGAGCGAGGCGACAGAAGGCGCACGCGCCAAGCGCGGCCGTCATACCCCAACACGGTCCGGTGCGGGCCGGGGTTGACGGCAAGCGGCGTGCGCCAGGCTCGCGTGCTTGTTCGCTGTGGGGTGAACCGGGAAAGCGGCACTGATTCGCACGAAGCCGACGATGCACGCATGTGCTTGCACACCAATCCGCAAAGCCGGATTCGTGGAAGTACGGAAAACCTTGAAGCAGGCGAAGCGTATTTGCAGAAGCTCACGGAAGCGCACTCGCGGCAATCACCGAATCAACGGAAGCACGAAGGCGGCAATCCGCCTTTGCGCATCCACCCAAAGCCGGCCCGGCGGGCCAGCAGCAAGTGCTCGAATCGTAGGGTAAAAGCGAGGAAAGAGTTATCTTTAACGTGGTTTTAATTGTGCCGTGAATCGACGCTTCTGTGTATGCAGAAGCGTCCAATCCAGCGCGGCCGACCGGCCGGCGCCACCACCTTCGAGGCCGAGCCGGCACGGGCTTTCGGCGAGGCGGTGCGTGCGCTGCGCACGGAGCATGGTGTGGCGCAGGAGGCGCTGGCGCATCTGGCCGGCGTCGAGCGCTCGCACATGGGCAAGGTGGAACGCGGCGAGCACATGCCGACGCTCGCGCTCATCCTCAAGATCGCGCGAGCGCTCGGGTGCAGTTCGACCGAGCTGATGGCGGAGACGGAACGCCGCCTGGCGGCATCCGAGTCGTAGCGAGAAGAGCGCCCCGCCACGGTGGGCGGGGCGCCGGGGCGGCTGTCAGGCCGCCGGTTTGCTGCGCGACCAGATCAAGTTGTGCGAGCCGTCTTCTTCTTCGATCAGGCGGGCGTAGATCGTCGCCGGGAACGACGGATCATCCAGCGTCACCGACAGGTAGGGCCGCTCGGCCTGGCTGACTTTCTTCCATGCCGCGCCGATGTCGTAGCCGCCCGCCGCCTGGATGCGGAAGTCGGGGGCATTCTCGCTGCCTTTGTCGTTGGGGACGAACTTGACCTTGACGTTCAGCGTCAGGGTGCGGACCGTGCCGGTGAAGCCGTCGTTCTGTGCGGTGAAGGTGCCGATGTTGGCCATGATGTTTGCTCCTTTCGGGTTGCCAAGGTCGCGCCCATCGCGTCCTTGTTGTGATCCGGTCGGCGGGGGACGGGCGGGCTGCATCGCGTAGCGGCCGCAACAGCGTGGAGGACCGGGAGGCGCAAAGAATTTGTCCCGCGAGGAATGCGCGCAGCGCAGGGGAAATTGTTTGCGCCGGACGGTTGCAGCCAGGAAGCCCGAGGCGCAGCCGTGCCCCTGCCAGGATTCACAACGAACCAAGGACGCAACGGGCCGAACTGACCCGAATGGAGCGATGGCCGGCTCGGCGCTCCGCATGAAGGCTTCGCCGGCACGCGCCCTGATGCCGGCAAGGTCTGACCCGCAGCGACAGGCGGGAATGTCCTCTGCATCCAGTGGTGGACGGCTTGAGGCGTGTTGTGGATTCGTCATGGCAAAGGCCGTGGGGCATGTCGGTGAACAGGCCGGCGTGACGGCCCGGACAGCCCACCGTCAGCGTCGAGGACGGCACGCTTTCGCACAACCCAGCGCAGCCAAGTCAGGCGTAGCCCCGCGCACCGCCCACCGTGGCGGGGCGCTGTGGAAACCTGGCCCGCTTGCGGGCGCCGATTGCCGAACCGCGCACAAGGCATTTGTGCGCCGCCACGTCGCCGCCTGATTCAAGGCGGCGACGTGGCGTTTTTGCTTTGGCCGTTGAGACCGGGCGCGGCAGATGTGCCGCGCCCGGATTTTGAAGTGCAGCAAAAAGCCCCGGCGCGGTTTGCGCCGGGGCCATGCTTCACGCGGCTACCTCATGCCGCCCGCGTTTCCGCCGCTTCGGTGTTGGCCTCGGCGTCAGCTTCCTGCGGCGCTGTGTCTTGCGCCGTGCCGCACTCTGCCACGAACAGGGCGGGCATCCAGCCTGTGCCTTCGGCCAACCGCTCGGCCTCGCTGGCAATGTCGGTCTTCTTGAGCTTGGACAGCCGGGTGACGTGCGACGGTGCGAACTGCTGCACGGCTTCCAGAATCACGGCCTTGGACACATGGTTGAAGTAACCTTCGGCGGTCGGTTTCCACCATGCGGCCATGTCCAGTCCGACCGTCTGCGCCAGTTCCGCGCCGGGCTGGTGCTGCGTGGCGCGTGGCGTTACCACGTCCACGGTGGCGGCGACGCATACGGCCAGCAGCCGCACCAGTTCGTCCTGCGGCAGTGCCAGCAGAGTGGCGAACAGGTCGGCATCATCCTGCGGTAGCCGCTCGCCCCATGCCTGTTGCAGTTCGCGCAAGGCGACGGCGGCAGGCGATTCCGGCCAGTCGGGCGCGTAGGCGTCCAGCCTGTCTTTCACGGTGAGGCGCACGCCAAGCGGCAGGGTGTGGCCGTAGTGGCTGTCCTGCAAGACGGTCTGCACCATGCCATGCACCAGCGTGGCCAGTGCTACCTGCGGATGCCGGGCCACTTCGATTTGCAGCGCGGCGGTGCGGTGCGCACTCAGACGCTGCGCCAGCCGGTCGGACAGGTTCGCGGCCTTCGGCGGTTCGGTGTCCTCGCCTTCATCGTCGTTCGCGTCTTCCGTGCCGGTGAAGCCTTGGCGCAGCTTTTCCAGTGTGCGCAGTGCCTTGGCCTCGGCCTCGCGCAGCAGCCCGCGATGAATCGCGGCTTCGCCGTCGCGGTCGATGGTGACGATGGCACCGGCGACGGCGCGCACGTCCGGGGCATAGTCCTGCAAGGCGTCCTGCACGGCTTGCAGTTCTGCGGCCACCGGCTCGCGCTGCTGTTCCAGCGCCTCGGCCTTGTCTTCGTCCTCGGCGTCGTAGGCGTCTTCCAGCGCCGCGTCAATCCTGTCGAGGCGGGCTTGCAGCGAAGCGATGCGGCGGGCCTCGCGGGCGTTCGGTTCGCGTTGCTGACGCGGGGCGTTCTGGAACGCCTGCCGTTCGGCGTAGCTCAGGTGCGGCACAGCTTCCACCCATGCCCAACCCTCGGCGCGCACGTCCTCGGCCAGCGCATCCAGCTTTCCGCGCACCAGCTTTTCCAGCAGCGGGGCATCGACCAGATAAGTGCCGCTGTCATCGTCTGCGAACAGGTCGCGGCGAGTGCCGCCACCTGCCGCCGTGTAGGCGTCCAGCCCGACGAAGCGCACCAGCGGGTGCGTGGCGTCGATTTCGCGTTCGGTCAGGCGCTCGCGCAGCGCGGATGGATTGCGCTGCCAGTTCGGTGCGTCATAGAACGCGGTTTCCTGCGCGGTGTGGTCGTCGTTGATGGCAAGGGCCATCAACTGGTCGAGCGTCACAGCATCGGCGCGATAGTCCTCCATCAGGCGCGGCGAGACGTTCGCCAGCTTCAAGCGGCGCTGCACCACCAGCGGGGTGACGCTGAAATCGGCGGCAATGTCCTCGATGGGGCGGCCTTCCTTGACCAGCGCGGCGAATGCCTCGAACTGGTCGGCGGGGTGCATGGCCTCGCGCTGCACGTTCTCGGTAAGACTCACGGTGCGGGCGCTGCTATCGGCCACCAGCAGGCAAGGCACTTCAAAGTCACTGGCAATGCGCTTCTTCTTTGCCAGCAGCTTCAGCGCCGCAAGGCGGCGGTCTCCGGCTTCGACTTCGTAGTGCTCGTCATCCTCGGACTGACTGACGATAAGGTTTTGCAGCAGGCCGACGCGCTGAATACTCGCGGCCAGTTCCGGGATGGAAAGGCGGCGGTTGGTCTTGCGCACGTTGCGCTTGGACGGGCGAAGCTGCGACAGCGGCACCAGAATCAGGTTCTTGGTGGGGTCGGCCACTTCCAGCGTGGCGGCGGTGTGGATGGCACGGGTTTCGGTTTGGGTTACGGCGTTCATAGTGATAGCTCCTATCGGTCAAGGGATGCAGCGACGAAGGAAAGCGGCAAGGGCTGCTGCCTGCCCCTGCCGCGTGGGGTTCAGGCTTTCAACTGGCGCATGCCATCGGCGAGTAGCCACAGGGCGCGGTTCAGGCGCACGGACTGGTCGATGCCCTGCACGGGGCGCGTGCGCTGGCGGCGTCCGTTGGCGCTGCGGCCCATCAGTCCGCCTTGCGTCAAGTTCTCCTGCGTGCGGTTGAACACGCTCCACAGGTCGGGTCGGCGGTCGTCGAAGCGGCGCGAGGCCAGCACTTGGCTTTCGGTGATGGGTGCGGGCTTGTCCGGGTCGTCGTACTTGAGGGCCAGCGCGGCGCGGGCGAAAACTTCGGCCTCGCCGCTGTCCAGCGTGATGGCCTGCATGGCATCGCGGGATTCCTGCGCACGCTCGAAGCCATGCAAGACTTCATAAGCGCCCTCGATGACATGGCCTGCCACGTCGCCTTTGTGGGGCACGCGCACGTCCGCCACGGTGTCGCCGCAGACAAGGCCATTGCTGCACACGAAGCGGAACATGCCCGCCAACATTTGATAACTGCTCGTTCCGTCATGGGAATTGAGCAAGATGATTTCATTGGCTTCGCTGCCGGCAATCTGGCTGGCGTGGCGCAGCCGGATCATGTGCTTGGTGTGCTCGCGCTTGCCTTCATCGCGCACGCGGGTCTGGCACACCATGAAGGGTTGGAACCCTTCGCCGCGCAGTTCGGCCAGCACGGCGGCGGTGGGGATGTAGCTGTATCGCTCGGAGCGGCTTTCGTGCGGGGCTTCCGCAAAGATGGATGGGGCTACGCGCTGGATTTGCTCATCCGACAGCGGATGATCTGCGCGCAGCATCGGGGAACGGGATGCGAAACGGGATGCAAGTTGCATGGTGCTTACTCCTGACAAAAGGTTTGCTGTTGAAACCCCACCGGATTCCTAGATTCGGAGCCCGCCTTTCGGCTTTCCGGTGGGGTCGGCGCGGAGACCTGGGCCGGCCTCGTTGCCACCGTCTTTCCTGAGTTCATCGCCCGCGACGGTCAGGAGCGCGCGAACGGGTGCCGTCAAGGAAACAAGCGACGGGTTGGTGCGGCCCGCAGCGCAGCGAGGACACGGCCCGGCGCGCCTTGACGGCACACGGGCGCGGGCTACAGTCGCGGATGAGGTGATGAGCGAGGGAAGACGGCGGTTGTGGCAACGGCCGCAGATGGCGCTGACCCCGCGCAAGCGAAGCGCGCAGCGCCGCAGGCGCGAAGGCCGATCAGGTGCAACCTGTTCGGCAGCTTTTCAGGGGCGCCAAGCCACGCGCGGCGGGGATCGGCTGCAAGCCGTTCCCCTGGAGTGCAAGCGCAGTGCGCAGGCCCGTGAGAGCCGAAGGACTCAACACCAGTCGCAGCAAAAAAGGGGCCGAAGCCCCCTTGGTTAAAGCAGCCCCCGTTCGGCGAAGGACTCTGTGGACTCGCCGCCGACAACGATGTGATCCAGCGTGCGCACGTCCACCAGTGCCAGCGCATCCTTGAGCCGCTGGGTTATTTGCCTGTCGGCCTGGCTCGGCTCGGGATTCCCGCTCGGATGGTTGTGCGAGAAAATCACAGCCGCCGCATTGCACCGCAGCGCCTCTTTGACCACTTCGCGCGGATGAACTGATGCACTGTCGATCGTGCCATGGAACATTTCGACGTATTCGATCAGTCGATGCTGACTGTCGAGGAACAGCACTGCGAACACTTCGTGCTCGAAGCCGGCCAGCTTGGTGCGCAGGTAGTCCTTGACCGTTGCCGGTGCAGTGAAAGACGCTCCACGCTGCATCTTATGGTCGATGGCCTGGCGCGCGGCAGCCAGTATCTGGTCAGTGGAAGCCGGCAGATAGCGCCCCTGCGCGTCACGCACCAGCAGTGAGGAATCAATAGCGAGAGAAAGTTGCGACATGATCGTGCTCCGGTTGCACGGGCGGAATTGCCCGGAACCGGCGCCAGCACGGCGCAGCGCAAGCAGTCAGGGGTCGCAGACGGCCGCGGCCGCAAGCGTGCAGGCACGCGCAGCCCTTGACGGCGAGAACGCCGTGGTACGGTGAAGGGAAACAGCAAGACCGCCCATCCCACTTCCCACGAAGGCACGGATGGGCAAGCGGAGCGCGCAGGCCCTCAAGGGCCGGAGGCGTCAGGGATCAAAGCCGGATGGCCGCGATTCGGTACGAAGCGCGGGGCGCAGCCCGCGAGCCCGACGGCGGAACGCCGGGACGCAGAGATACCACGATCAGGACTGCTTGTTATCTGTCTTGCGTTGCTCAGGCAATCGGCGACGTGGATGCCCGACCTGTTCAGATCCAGCAATTCGATTTGCCCTGAATTCTTGCTGGCGCAAAAAAAATGCCGAACGATGATGCTTCTTCCGGCTCACGTTCGAACTTATCGAGCCAGCGCAATTCAGCGCGCACATGACGGCCGCACTAGATTCCAAGTTTCTGAAAGAATATCTGACTGCGCATCTTCGCGTCTTTCAGCACCTTGTCCCAGCTTATGACCTCAACATAGAGATTGATGTTGCCCATCCACTGGAACCAGCCGAGCCTGTCGGGCATGGGCGTAAAGTTCTTCTCGCGCTCAAGCCAGGTTTCTACCTTGGCCGTCAGATCGCACACAATGTAGCCGTAGAACGGTGTGTTCTCAGCAACAAGTATCTTGCGGCCTTCGGGTGTCTTGTACTTGCCGTCCCGGATGTCGTTCACGTAGCGCACGATCTGCTGGACCGGGTCCTCTCGGGAGGACGGGTTCACGAAGTCGTCACGCTGAGGCTTCTTGAACTCGAAGATCGTAATCGGGTTGCTCGCTTCGTTATCGCCTCGGAACAGTACCCGCTTGTTGTAGACCAACAGGTCAGGACGATCAGTATTCCCACCGTTGAGGGGGAGGTCAGAGGAAACGTAGGTGGTGAAATTCAGCCTTTCGTCTACGATCCAGAGATTGTGATCGTGAAAGGACGTGATATCGGTGTCACCCTTGCGTGGAAAGATGATGTCGTGGACCACACCTTCGGAGGAATACGTTCCAGATTCATCTGTTTCAAGGCTCTTGCCGAAGATGTCTAGGATTTTTCGGCGTAATGCGATGTAGTGAATCAGATCATTCTTGCTGGTGCCGGAGATTTTATTGACGATCTCGATCACGCTGTCCTGCACATTCTCGAAATTTGTCTCGGCCATCAGCTTCGCTACATCGCGCTTGATGGCGATCTCCTGCGCAAACTTCTCCTTCTGCAACCGCGTTTCGATCTCTTCATTGCTTGGGTTATAGGGCATCCCGCTCAGGTCGATCTTTTCCAGGATGGCCTTGTGCCACGGCGCTTCTTCATCGACGTAGGACTGCACACGCTCTTTCTTCTTTTCCTGCCGGAACGTGATATCTGCACCCATCGCCTCACGGGCGATCGTGGCAGCGTCCTGCTCAATCTGGGTTTGCCCAATTCCGAGAATCAGGTCGCTGTCCATTTGAAACTCAAACCCGCCTCGCTCCAGCGAAACATTCCGGTCGAGATAGGGTCCGAATACGTAAGCTTTGATGATGTAATTGCGTGTGCTGTCTACTTCACCGTTTCGATCTTTCTCTAAGAACTCGTCTACGAACTCTGGGATGTATTTGTGGATCGCAGACCCTGAGACTTCCCGCTTATGCGCGACAAGGCTGATTCGGCTTTTCTGGTTGCGCGGGGAGTAGAGTTTAAACACGCGGACCAGGAACTCCTCTTCCGTATCGGAAGCCTTGAGCGTGAAGGTCTTGCGATCAATGCCGATCTCCCGGATGACGGCAGACAATTCGTTGCTCACGAAATCGTTCAAGCGGATCGCGCTACTCCCGTCCTGCTCCGAAAGAACAATGTCGGGGCAGACGTAATCCTGCGTGATGAAATACGGCAGCAGCCGCTCCACGAGGCTGCGGGCGATGGTCGAAAGCTTCTTGTCGAAGGCGCGTCCCGTCTTCAGAGGCGCCAGAGTGACCACAGTGCCAGTGTCCTGCTTGTCGCTTGGTGTGACCTTCTCGCGCACGATAATCTCGTGTTCCTTGCCCATTGAGAAGCTGCGTGCTTTAAGGACGGCACCATCGCGATAGATACTCTTGACGTGCAGGTCCTCGAAATATTTAAGTCCAGTGAAACGGCCGAATCCCTTACCGCCTTCGGCAATCTTGAGGTCGGTGTAGAGCGTGTCGAAGGAGTTGCGGTGCGCGTCATTAAAGCCGATACCGTTATCCTCGATGTCGAAGCCTGTGACCTCCGGTAAGCTTCCATCCAGCTCGACCTGAGCGTTCCGTTGCGTGCGGACCTGGACTTTCCCATCTTTGCGGCCAGCCTCGTCAATTGCCTGAATGGCGTTAACGATCATCTCGACAACGGGCGTGTAGACGGTCGTGTTCGCTCGAATATTCTCGACGGCGCGTTTGATATTTACGTTGCTCATGCGGATGCGGTCTCAATGGGTTTTTTGCGGCGCTTACGTATCGCCGTTACCCAGTTTTCCAAAGCTTCGATGTCGGCCTTGAGTTCTGCCGGACCGGGTACCGGCGCACGAGCCGCCGCGGCTTGATCATGGCCAGGCAGCCATTTCGAGCATTTCGTCATAGCCGCCTCGACGGTCTTGCAGTCCTCGGGAGTGATGTCGGCGATCTGAGAAACTTGTTGTGTCTGAACACTCGGCCTATAGCGTTCGACCACGCCGCCCAATAGGACTTCTTCGAGGGCGCGCTCCCATGCTTCCCGCAGCAAACCGTAAAGATACTTGGCGTCTTTCTCGTAGGCGTCCTGATGACCGTCACGAGAAAGCTTGTCGGCGGCTTGCCAGCCGCTTTTCAGGTAGCCGATCTTTTTCTTGACCGGCAGCGCAACCCACGGAAGCTCTTCCGCACACACGCCTGCACCCTTGGAAAGGAACCGGACGTGTTGGTCAAACTGATCGACGCCCAGCTCTTCCGCGAATTGCTTTAGGAGCAGCAGGAAGACGACATCGTGGGTGAAAACGATAACCTGCCGGGTGTTGGCCTCCAACACCAAGCGCCGAGCCACACCCTGACGCCATTGGTAATCAAGCGAGGACACAGGATCATCGAACACGATGCCAGAGAGGTCATCAGCAGTGCTGAGTTCCGCAAAGAATGCGGCGATGGATAGGCAGCGCTGCTCGCCCTCGCTCACAACTTTTGGCAAGTCAACGCCAGGTGCGCGCGTAAGAGCAAGCTTGTGGTAGAAAACGCCGTCCGCACCGCCAAGTTCCTTTAACTCGACCTCGACGTGACCGAAAGACAGATTGACCAGTTCATCTTTAAAACTCTGCTTGAGCTTCTGCGATACGACAGCCTTCGTAACAGCAGTGCTCTTCTGCGTAATCACCTGTGTCTTGGTTTCGTCAATGCACAGCCCATAAGCGGCGTACTTCTTCCGACGCTCGATATCATCAAGAACAGTCTGTTGATGTGCTGCCAGAATTTTACGGGCACGCAACTCCTGTACTTCGGTGGTCATGCGCTTGCGGGTTTCATCGGTAGCGCTGGTGCGCAGCATCTTGATCCGGGCCTCGATTTCCCCGGCCAGCGCCTCGGCGTCACGAGAGGCCGACACGAGGGCGGGACACTCGGGGGCCAGGTCCTTGTCTTCGGCGATGGCTGCGGTGACAGTCCTACGGCGGTTCTCGTTGGCTGAAAGCGCTGCGGCTATTGCGTCCGCAACGGCCTCATGCTCGATGCGGATTTCCTTGAGCGCTTCGTCAACGGCTTCGGTTGTCGTCCTGAGATCAGTGAAGCCCTTTCGCAAACGTGCGAACTTCTCCCTGATCTGCCGGAGTTCACGTTCCGTTGTCGAAGCCACGAACGCTTCAAATTGGCTGAGCCTATGGGATGCTGCGTGATCGAGATCCTGTTGGCACAGGACGCAATGAGCGCCGTCTTTTACGACCGGATATGCCTTGTCTGGATAGGCTAACTCCTGCGAGAACTGACGCGCCGCTTCCCAAAGCGCGATCCAGGGATCGGTGCCGGTTCCAGGCAGCACCCCTTCGGGAAATGTTGCCTCCCGCAGCCGTTTTGCTTCCTCGCTCTTGCGGCGGCCTTCTGTCCGTGCATCGAACACGGCAGCCACGGCCTCCACCGAAAGCGCCGCTTCCACCTCCTTGAGGTGCCGGGCCAGTGTCTGAACCCGACCCGCGCGCAGGGTGAGTTGCCGGATCAGCTTTTCGGGATCATTGGCCTGCAAGTCGAGCAGCGACTTCTCCAGAAGCGCAAGCCGAGCCTCGTCCTCCGGGGAGAGACGCGCGAGTGCCTCTACGGCGTCCAGCTTGGTAAGGGAGCTAATGTTCGTTAGAAACTTCGCAATTGCTGTACCTTCGGGGACCTGTGCCTGAACAGCGGTGAGAGCGTTTGACGCAAGAGCGCGCTGTTCGCTTTCGAGTTCTGCGCGAACGGCCTTACACGCCTTCACGAGCTTGTCGAACAGGTCCAAGCCGAAGGGCCGGAAGGCAACATCGGTTTTTTCGGTCAGGTAGACGGAAGCGCACTGTGTATCGAATACGCTCACACGCGAAACGAACTCATCCTCACCGGTTCCGGTCCATTCCCGTGGTTCAGGCTCAGCTCCGATCTTGTACTTGATCGCAACCACCGGCGCGAGCGGTGCTGTGCCGGAGACAACATTGCCCAGGATTTTCTCTTGCCCCCGCGCCCGGCAGGCACCCTTGAGGATTCGGATATAGCCCGTCTTGCCTGCGCCGTTATCACCATAAACCACGGTGAGACCGGGTGCGAACTTGAGTGTCTGGTCCTCGGCCAGCGCATTCACACCGCGATGATGGAAGATTGATACCAGAGAAACAGGGGCAGCACCCGCTGTTGTGTCGGACACATGCTCCTTGGCGAAGTGCGCGATTTCCTGCTCCTCAGCGAGGCCATGCGCACTCTTGCAAACCTCGGTAAGTGCGCGGATGTCATCGTCGAAGAGTTCTCCATTGAGTACGAGCCGACGCAGCGCGTCGCGTTGCCACGCTGGACGGCCTTGAGACCATTCAAGTATTTCTTGTAGGACCGTCATACTCCCCTCGCTGCATTGCGTCCTTTATGGCATAGCCAATCTCATTGTTCGCTTCACCGTGTATCGTCCTCAATGGGCCGAAGAACCGTACCTTCAGGCTGATCCAGAAAGCGCCGGATGGCCAAGCGCACAACGTACTGGAGCGGCAACGGCGGACGTTGCGCTTCAGCCAGCTTGCGCAAAGCCTCGTAGTCCTCAGCATCAAGGGAGACTGTGAAGCGCTTGAGCGGTTGCGATTGAGGCATAAGCGTCGGACCAACCAATATGAAACTCGATCACCAGCTTACACCGAAATGCACCAAAACGCACCGAAGCGTCAAGGCGCGCCGATGCGGACTACAGTCGCGGATCAGATGATGAGCGAGGGAAGATAGAAGTTCTGGCAACGGCCGTAGATGGCGCAGACCCCGTGCAAGCGAAGCGCGCAGCGCCGCAGGCGCGAAGGCTCATGGGGCCGGAGAGTTCGACATAAGGCGCAGCAAAAAGGGGGCCGAAACCCCCGGGATCACAACAGCCCCCGTTCGGCGAAGGACTCTGTGGACTCGCCACCGACGACGATGTGATCCAGTGTGCGCACGTCCACCAATGCCAGCGCCTCCTTGAGCCGCTGGGTTATCTGTCTGTCGGCCTGGCTTGGCTCGGGGTTCCCGCTCGGATGGTTGTGCGAGAAGATCACTGCCGCTGCGTTGAACCGCAGTGCCGTCTTCACGACTTCGCGCGGGTACACCGCCGCTGAGTCGATGGTGCCACGGAACAGCTCGGCGTACTCGATCAGCCGATGCTGGCTGTCGAGGAACAGTGCCGCGAAGACTTCATACTCGAAGCCGGCCAGCTTGGTGCGCAGGTAGTCCTTGACCAGCGTCGGCGATGTGAACAGCGCACCGCGCGGGATCTTCTGGTCGATGACCTGGCGGGCCGCCTCCAGGATCTGATCGGCGGTGGCCAGCATGTAGCGCCCCTGGCTGTCACGCACCAGCAGCGAGGAATCGAAAGCGAGAGAGAGTTGCGACATGATCGTGCTCCGGTTGCTCGGGCGGAATTGCCCGGAACCGGCGCCAGCACGGCGCAGCGCAAGCTGTCACAGGGTCATGGACGGCCACGGCCGCAAGCGTGCAAGGCACGCGCAGCCCTTGACGGCGAGAACGCCGTGGTACGGTGATAGGGAACAGCAAGACCGCCCACCCCACCTCCAACGAAGGCACGGATGGGCAAGCGGAGCGCGCAGGCCCTCAAGGACCGGAGGCGTCAGCCGAGCAGAGCGAGGGAACGATGAAAGCCCGAATGAGGCGAGACTCGCGCAGCGAGGCTCGATGCGCAGCGCGACGGCGGCACGCCGGGACGCCGGGACGCCGGGACGCCGGGACGCACCGTTATCGCTTGCGAGTCTTGGGACGAATCGTTGCGTGAGATTCCAGCAGACGCCGCGTGTTCTCCAATTCCTTTTGCAGCAGTTCGGCATCCGGCAACACGGTTCGATAGTTTGCTGCCATGACCTTGCTGGGCAAACCTTCCAACGCATACCGCGCCAAAGCGTGACCCTTGTCCGCGCACAGGATCAGACCCACGGGCGGGTTCTCGTCGTGAAACGTCCAGTGCTCCTTCGCATAGTTGCAGTACAAGTGCATCTGGCCCACATCGGCATGCGTCAGGGCACCGAGCTTCAAGTCAATGATGACGAGGCAGCGCAGCCGCCGATGGAAGAACAGCAGATCGACCCGATACCAGGTCTGGTCGATGCGCAACCGCCGCTGTCGTCCAACAAATGTGAAGCCCTCACCGAGTTCGAGCAGGAAGTCTTGCAGCCGATGGATCAGGGCCTGTTCAAGATCGGACTCCGAATACTCGTCCTTGAGGTCCAGAAATTCCAGCACATACGGGTCTTTGATCGCGTCGTCGGGCGTGACGGCATCTTCCGGCTTCGGCACGGCGCCTTTGACCAGCATCGCCGTCTTGTTCTTCGACAGCGCC
Source organism: Aromatoleum sp. (assembly GCF_032027225.1). Taxonomy (GTDB): domain Bacteria; phylum Pseudomonadota; class Gammaproteobacteria; order Burkholderiales; family Rhodocyclaceae; genus Aromatoleum. Next base: position 21,908 of record NZ_JAVSMM010000033.1, read on the forward strand.
GTGCGTTCGTAGAACTGGCTGCCGATCTGCCGGTCGAGCTGGCGCACGCTCCAGCCACCGCGCAGGGCTTCGGCTTCATAGAACTGGCGGGCATGGTCGTCCTTGACTGACAGCAGCCGCACGTAGGCCGACCACGGCAGCGTGAAGGCGTGCGCCAGATCGGACAGGCTCAATTTCCCAGACACTGCCTGGGATTTCTCAGAAGCCACTTCGTTTCGCAATTTCCCAGACAGTGTCTGGGAAATCACCGAACGGGGATACGCGAGAAAGAAGCGCCGCATGTTCTCCAGGTTGTTGACACCGAAGCCCCGCCCGAACCGCCCAGTCAGGTCACTGGACAGCCGTTCGATCAACTGCTCGCCGTACCCCGCACGGCGCTTGCCCTGCTGCTCGGCTTCCACGATGCGGCGGCCAATTTCCCAATAGCTCGCCGTCATCAACGCATTGACGCTGCGTGCTGCCGCCTGGCGCGCGGCATCGAGCAATTCGACGATGCCGCTGTGGATGCCGGCATAGCCGGCTGGGACGGCGGCGCCTTTCGCGGTCGTCGTGGAAAGCGTTCCCTTGCTCATGCGACCACCTCCGCAGGGCGCTGCTCGCCGGTGATTGTCTTGCGACGATTCGCCACCAGTTCGGCCGCCTTGCGTATCGGATCGTCCTCGGTATGGACATAGCGCATGAACATCACCACGGTCTTGTGCGCCGTCAGCGCCATGCCGACCTTGACCGGGATACCCGAATTGGCAATGTCGGTCGCCGAGCGATGGCGGATGCCGTGCGTACCCACATGCGTCGCGCCCGCCGCCTTGAGCGCACGGCACCAGCCGCCGTAATACTCGCCCGTCGTCAGGTGCTGCCCCGGATGGCGTGGCGACGGCAGCACGTAGGGATTGCCTTTCTGCCTCGGCGCCGTCGAAAGCAGCCGGTAGGCTTCCTCACTCAAAGGCTTGGACATGCCACCTGTCTTGCTGTCAGGCCAGACCACCCTCCGGTTCTCCAGATCGACCCATTCCCATTGGAGCGTGACGATTTCGGAGCGGCGGCCGGCAAACTCGAATTGCAGACGGATCGCCAGAGGGATGACGTAGTTCTCCAACCCTTCGGTCTCGATCTTGTCGAGCTGCCGGAACAGCTTGCCCATGTCCTCGTCACTGATGAGGTGGGTGGACTTGCCTGCAGGGAACATCGGGACATGGCGGCAAGGATTCGTGCCGTCAGGCCGATAGCCCCACACCTCGGCCAAGTTGAACATCTTGCGCAGGATGCTGAACGCCTTGTTCGCCTCGGTCTGCTTGTACGAAAGTTTTTCCATCAATCCGGCAACGTCAGGCCGCTTCACGTCGTGAACCTTCTTGCGGCCCAGCAGCGGGATGATGCAGCGATCGATGACGCCTTGATAGCCGACCTGGGTGCTGGCCTTGTTGCGCTTCTTGGAGTAGTCCTCCATGAATTTCTTGCACAACTCCGCAACAGTGGGTGCCTTGCGCGCCTCGGTCTTGGCGGCACCAGGATCGCCGCCTCGGCGAACCTCAGCCAGCCAGTTCTGCGCCAGCGAGCGGGCCTGTTCGACGGTCAGTTCTCCGTACATGCCCAGCGCCGGCTTGCGCCGTTCGCCGGCATTCGTCCGGTACTGGAGCATGAAGACCTTGCGACCGGCCGGTGTAACCTTGCACAGGAAGCCGGGAACAAGCGTGTCACGCAGCTCGATGGGCTGCGCCTGGGGTTTTGCCGCATCGACTGCGGACTTGGTGAGTTTGATCTTAGCCATGATGACTCCTCGGAAAGACGCGGTTTCCAGGAGCCTGTTAGGAGCCAAGCGGACGGAAGCCGGGTCAAGTTTCGGAAAGCACCGGCATAGGATGAACTCACGTAAGCTATTGATAAACCTGCCACAACGGGCTGTGGCGTAGTCCAGCGAAGTTCGGTGCTGGAGTCATGCTGAAACATCGGGATAGGGGCGGTCAGGATACCTGACCGATCCCCTCCCACACCACCCGGCATGCGGGTCCGCACCGGGCGGTTCGAGAAGTTGAGGTCATGAGAGACGGGGCAGGCCTAACCTGTCGAAGTAGGCAATCGTCAGAACCCGGTTGAGTTCTCCGGCGCTGTTGCGCCACCAGCAGCGAGCATTTTGTGCCACGCGTTTCGCCACATGCTCGGCCGCGCCCAGGTTGATCAGTTCCCGGTATATCGTGCTACCCCGCTTCCAGTGCCTGAGCTGAATCGCCCGTAATCGGTGGCGCAGCCATTCATCCAGCGTGCGCCAGATTCCCGGTGTTTGCGCCAACCCGAAGTAGGCTTTCCATCCCAACAGGTAAGGTTTGAGCTTGTCGATGACCTCCGCCATGCTGCGTCCGCACGAGCGCCGGGTCAGTTGCCTTACCCGTTGCTTGAACGTCCCCATCGGCTTGTCGGCCACCCTGCGCTTGACGCCTTCCTTGGCGAACCAGAAGCTGTAGCCCAAGAACTTTCTCCCCTTGACGCTCGCTACCGCGCTCTTGGCCTCGTTGACCTTGAGCCGCAGCTTGCCGTAGCTCTTGCGCAAGAGCGCCATCACCCGCTCGCCCGCTTTCTGGCTGCGTACATACACGTTGCAGTCGTCGGCGTAGCGCGCAAAGCAATGGCCGTGCTTCTCCAACACTTTATCCACGTCATCCAGCATCACATTCGCCAGCAGCGGACTCAGCGGCCCACCTTGCGGTGTGCCCTGATACCGTTCCAGCACGACGCCATCGCTCATGATGCCGCTGTTCAGATACGCCCGTATCAGCCGGATGATCCCGGCGTCGTCGATGCGTTTCTTCAAGCGGTCGATGAGGATGTCGTGGTTGACGCGATCAAAGAATTTCTCCAGATCGACATCAACTACGATCTTCCGGCCAGTTTGGACGTAGCCCTGTGCCGCCAGTATCGCGTCGTGGGCCCGCCGTCCGGGGCGGAAGCCGTAGCTGTGTTCGCTGAATGTCGGGTCAAGCATCGGTTGCAGCACTTGCAGCAGGGCTTGCTGGATCAGCCGATCCGTGACCGTCGGGATGCCAAGCTCGCGCTCGCCGCCGTCCGGTTTCGGGATCGTTACCCGTCGTACCGGGCTGGGCCGGTACGTCCCCCGCAGCAGGTGTTCCCGTATCTTCGGCCACGTGGTGACGAGGTGGCGTGCGGTCTGGGTAATATCCAGACCATCCACGCCCGCCGCCCCTTTGTTGGCTTTGACGCGTTTCCATGCTTGCCGCAGGTTCTCTCTCGTCAGGACAGCTTGCAGCAGTCCCGACCCTGTGCTCTCGGTTTCCCGTCGCGGGCTGGACGCTTCGTCGCGGGCAGGATCGTGCCCGGCTTCACCGTGCGCTACGCCTGCCCGCTCTGCTTGCGCAGACTTCTGACGCCTTGCGTTCAACATCGACATGGTCTCGAACACTTCTCCTCGTTCGGCCCTTCGCCCCCTACCGGCAGCTACTACGGCCTCTGCTGACTTCTCGCTCCGTCTTGCGACGTCGGCCTTTCAGCCATGAGGCGAGATCTCCCCGGGTAAGAACGCACTCCTTCACTGCACAACCGCCGGATCTACGCCGCTTCGCCTTGATCACGAGAGCTTCGCGGAATTTCGCCCGATCGCCCTGCTCGGCAACGCCTTCTATCCGGTTCTTGTTCATCGGCTCGCAGTTTCGCTCCACGCTTCCTCCCCACAATCAGTCACCCTCATGCAGTTGCGCTTCGCTTCGTTCGCTGTGATCAACTTACGGGAGGACTTTCACCTCCAAGAGTGCGCCCGTGCCGGGCGCACAAAA
>NZ_JAVSMM010000034.1:0-15960 GCF_032027225.1 Aromatoleum sp.
GGCGGGCGACAACGTCGGCGTGCTGCTGCGCGGCACGAAGCGTGAAGACGTCGAGCGTGGTCAGGTGCTGTGCAAGCCGGGTTCGATCAAGCCGCACACCCACTTTACCGGTGAGGTGTATGTGCTGTCGAAGGAAGAGGGCGGTCGTCACACGCCGTTCTTCAATAACTATCGTCCGCAGTTCTACTTCCGTACGACCGACGTGACCGGTTCGATCGAGCTGCCCGAAGGCACCGAGATGGTCATGCCCGGCGACAACGTGTCGATCACCGTGAAGCTGATGGCGCCGATCGCAATGGAAGAAGGTCTGCGTTTCGCGATCCGCGAAGGCGGTCGTACCGTCGGCGCCGGCGTCGTCGCGAAGATCATCGAGTAATCGTTCATTGGCGGTCATCGCATAGCGATTGTTTGATCCAAGGGCGCTCCGCAGGTCGGAGCGCCCGGTAGTCTCTGCTGCAGGGGCATAGCTCAATTGGCAGAGCGTCGGTCTCCAAAACCGAAGGTTGGGGGTTCGATTCCCTCTGCCCCTGCCACTCCTTTCCGGGTATTCATATTTGATGGCCGATAAGTTGAAGGTTGCGCTGGCTATCGCACTGGTTGCGGCCGGTGTGGTCGGCTTCTACCTGCTGTCCGAACAGGCGCTGGTCTTGCGCGTGGTGTCGGTTCTTGTAGGTGTCGCGGCCGCCGCCGCAGTCGCGTCGCAGTCCGAATCCGGGCGTCGCTTCGTCGGATTCGCGCGCGAGTCGGTCACCGAGACGAAGAAGGTCGTATGGCCTTCGCGCAAGGAAACGGTGCAGACGACGGGCATGGTGTTCGCCTTCGTGGTCGTGATGGCGATTTTTTTGTGGCTGACGGATAAGAGTCTGGAATGGGTGATGTACGACCTCATTCTGGGCTGGAAGTGATCATGACGAAGCGCTGGTACGTGGTGCATGCCTATTCGGGCTTCGAGAAGTCGGTCCAGCGTGCGCTGGTGGATCGCATCAATCGCGCCGGAATGCAGGATGCCTTCGGGCAAATCCTGGTGCCGGTCGAAGAAGTGGTCGAGATGAAGAGCGGCCAGAAGAGCATTTCCGAGCGGAAATTCTTCCCCGGCTACGTGCTCGTCGAGATGGAAATGAACGACGAGAGCTGGCATCTCGTGAAGTCGACGCCGAAGGTCACGGGATTCGTCGGCGGAACCGCGAACAAGCCGTCCCCGATTTCCGAGAAGGAAGTCGAGAAAATCATGCAGCAGATGCAGGAAGGCGTCGAAAAGCCGCGTCCGAAAGTGCTGTGGGAAACCGGCGAAGTCGTGCGCGTCAAGGAAGGTCCGTTCACCGACTTCCATGGCTCGGTCGAGGATGTCAATTACGACAAGAGCAAGTTGCGCGTATCGGTGACCATTTTCGGTCGCGCGACGCCGGTCGAGCTGGATTTCAGTCAGGTCGAAAAAACCTGATGTTGGCGGGCCTTCGGGCCCGATGCAGCCCGTTCACGCGGGCATCGCGAGGAGCGCCGACCGCAGTCGGTGCGTTCGTACTCAAACAGGAGTGAGCCGCAATGGCAAAGAAGATCACCGGCTATATCAAGCTGCAAGTGCCAGCTGGTAAAGCCAACCCCAGCCCCCCGATCGGCCCGGCGCTCGGTCAGCGCGGCCTGAACATCATGGAATTCTGCAAGGCGTTCAACGCCAAGACGCAGGGCCTCGAGCCCGGTCTGCCGATTCCGGTGGTGATCACGGCGTACGCGGACAAGAGCTTCACCTTCATCATGAAGACGCCGCCGGCGACGATCCTGATCAAGAAGGCGGCGAAGATCCAGAAGGGTTCGCCGAAGCCGCATACCGACAAGGTCGGCTCGATCACCCGCGCGCAAGTTGAAGAGATCGCCAAGACCAAGATGGCCGACCTGACCGCTGCCGACATGGAAGCCGCGGTGCGCACCATCGCCGGTTCCGCCCGCAGCATGGGCATCACCGTGGAGGGCCTGTAATCATGGCTAAGCTTTCGAAGCGCGTTCAGGCTCTCCGCGCGAAGGTCGACCGCAACCGCACCTACCCGATCGACGAAGCGCTGGCGCTGGTCAAGGACTGCGCGACGGCGAAATTCGACGAATCGATCGATATCGCGGTGAACCTCGGTGTCGATGCGCGCAAATCCGACCAGGTCGTTCGCGGCTCGGTCGTTCTGCCCGCCGGTACCGGCAAGACGGTGCGCGTTGCCGTATTCGCGCAGGGTGACAAGGCCGAAGCCGCGCGTGCGGCCGGTGCCGACGTCGTCGGTTTCGACGATCTTGCCGAGCAGGTGAAAGCCGGCAATATCGATTTCGACCTCTGCATCGCGACGCCCGACGCAATGCGCGTCGTCGGTCAGCTCGGCCAGATCCTCGGCCCGCGCGGCCTGATGCCGAACCCGAAAGTCGGCACGGTGACGATGGACGTGACGACCGCGGTCAAGAACGCGAAGGCGGGCCAGGTGCAGTATCGGACCGACAAGGCGGGCATCATCCACGCGACCATCGGTCGTGCGTCCTTTAGTGTCGAAGCGCTGCAGCAGAACCTCGGCGCGTTGATCGACGCGCTGCAGAAGGCGAAGCCCGCTGCATCGAAGGGCGTGTACCTGCGCCGCGTCGCGGTTTCGAGCACGATGGGCAGCGGTGTCCGCGTCGAGCCGGCGAGCATTACGGCTGCGTAAGAATTTAGCGGGCGACTCGCGTCGCCCGAGGGCTTTGGGCTGCCGTCCGTAGCTGGACGGCAGGTTGTCAAAGACCGCTGGGGGCTTTGCAAGAACGAATACCCACTTGCGGGTTCCTTCGCGAAGGCGAGCCTTAATGTCGGCCGAACTCCGGTTCGGTCCGGGCCCAGCGCAGATGGCGTCACCCGATGAAGGATTTTGAAGTCCGACTGTCGTCCGCGGCAGTCGCCTTGTTCCTGAATGACGGTCGCCGTGGTTGTTCGTTTTCCGGTCAATCCCGATCGGCAGACGGACGTTTCACTAGTAGGAGATGACGACCTTGGGTCTCAATCTTGACGACAAGAAGGCAGTCGTTGCCGAAGTGTCCGCCGAACTGGCGAATGCGCAGGCGGTGATCGTCGCTGAGTACCGTGGTCTCGAAGTCGGGCAGGTCACCGCTCTGCGTGCGAAAGCGCGTGAGTCGGGTGTCTATCTGCGCGTCCTCAAAAACACGCTGGTGCGGCGCGCTGCTTCTGGCACGCCCTTCGAAGGTCTGGCCGCGCACATGGTCGGTCCGCTGATCTACGGAATTTCCAAGGATCCAGTGGCTCCCGCCAAGGTGCTCAACGAGTTTGCCAAGACCAACGACAAGCTGATCATCAAGGGCGGCGCGATGCCGAACTACGTCATGGACGCCGAAGGCGTCAAGGCGTTGGCGTCGATGCCCAGCCGTGAAGAACTGCTTGCCACGCTGCTCGGGACGATGCAGGCGCCGGTGGCCAAGTTCGTGCAAACGCTCAACGAAGTTCCGGGCAAGTTTGTGCGTACCGTCGCTGCGCTGCGTGACTCGAAAGAGACTGCGTAATCCAATTTTGACCGCGCCTTCGAAACGGGGCGTAATGAATCATTCAGGAGTAAGAAATGGCTGTGTCCAAAGACGATATTCTGGAAGCAATTGGCAACATGACCGTGCTTGAGCTGTCGCAGCTCATCAAGGACATGGAAGAGAAGTTCGGCGTGTCGGCTGCCGCCGCCGTCGCCGTCGCTGCCGCCCCCGCCGCTGGTGGCGCCGCCGCTCCGGCTGCCGAAGAGAAGACCGAGTTCGACGTGATCCTCGTCGCCGCCGGCGAGAAGAAGGTCGAGGCGATCAAGGTCGTCCGCGCCGCTACCGGCCTGGGTCTGAAGGAAGCGAAGGACCTGGTCGACGGTGCACCGAAGCCCGTCAAGGAAGGCATCTCGAAGGCCGACGCCGAAGCGCTCAAGAAGCAACTCGAAGAAGCCGGCGCGAAGGTCGAGATCAAGTAAGACCTTTGTGTTTCTCGGGGCTGGCGTTCCTACGGGCGCCGGCCCTTTCGTGCTTTGTATCGCGAGAAGCCAGAACCCAGCGTGCGTTCGCCTAGTCAAATAGAACCCTGGGCGCGCGATCAAGTCTCAATACGCGTGCGGCCGATGGTGCGCTGCGTTCTGTCTCTTTGACGTCCGACCTCTACCCGGAGCATCCATGGCGTATTCCTACACCGAAAAGAAACGTATCCGCAAGAGCTTCGCCAAGCGCGCGGCAGTGCTGAACGTCCCTTTCCTGCTCGCCACGCAGATCGAATCGTTCGCATCTTTCCTTCAGGCCGAGACACCCCCGCTGTCCCGGCTGAACGACGGCCTCCAGGCCGCGTTTACGTCGATTTTCCCGATCTCCAGCCATAGCGGCAATGCCCGTCTCGAGTTCGTTCAGTACATGCTCGGCGAGCCGGCGTTCGACGTCAAGGAGTGCCAGCAACGCGGCCTGACGTTCGCGTCTCCGCTGCGTGCCCGCGTGCGCCTCGTCATCCTCGACCGCGACGCTCCCAAGGAGACCGTCAAGGAGGTCAAGGAGCAGGAAGTCTACATGGGGGAAATCCCGCTGATGACCTCCACCGGCTCCTTCGTCATCAACGGCACCGAGCGCGTCATCGTCTCGCAGCTGCACCGCTCGCCGGGCGTGTTCTTCGAGCACGACCGCGGCAAGACGCACTCGTCTGGCAAGCTGCTGTTCTCGGCGCGGATCATCCCCTACCGCGGCTCGTGGCTGGATTTCGAGTTCGATCCGAAGGACGCGCTGTTTTTCCGCGTCGACCGCCGCCGCAAGATGCCGGCGACGATTCTGCTGCGCGCGATCGGGATGACGCCGGAAGAGATCCTCGAGACCTTCCACGATTTCGACACCTTCCACATGAGCGGCGACACGACGCTGTTCGAGCTTGTCCCCGATCGCCTGCGCGGTGACGTCGCGAAGTTCGACATCACCGATGCATCGGGCAACGTTATCGTCGCGCGCGACAAGCGAATCACCGCGAAGCACATCCGTGAACTCGACCAGGCCGGCGTGAAGACGATCGCGGTACCGGACGAGTTCGTGCTTGGCCGGATCCTCGCGCGCAATGTCGCCGATCCGGAAACCGGCGAGCTGCTGGCACGCGCGAACGACGAGATCACCGAGGATCTGCTCGACAAGCTGCGGATCGCCGGCGTCAAGGACTTGCAGACGCTGTACGTCAACGACCTCGATCGCGGCGCGTACATCTCGCAGACGCTGCGCATCGACGAAACTGCCGATCAGTGGGCGGCGCGTGTCGCGATCTATCGCATGATGCGTCCCGGCGAGCCGCCGACCGAGGATGCGGTGGAGGCGCTGTTCCAGGGGCTGTTCTACGCCGAGGAGCGTTACGACCTGTCGTCGGTCGGCCGCATGAAGTTCAACCGCCGCGCCTATCCGGAAAAGATCGAGGACAAGGCGCCGGGTTGGCTGAAGCGCTTCTACGAGAAGGTCGGCGCGCGCGGCGAAGAGGGCCCGGCGACGCTGTCGAACGAGGACATCCTCGCCGTGATGAGTGTGCTGGTCGAACTGCGCAACGGCCGCGGCGAGATCGACGATATCGATCACCTCGGCAACCGTCGCGTGCGGTCGGTTGGCGAACTCGCGGAGAACCAGTTCCGCGCCGGTCTCGTGCGCGTCGAGCGCGCGGTCAAGGAGCGTCTGTCCCAAGCCGAATCCGACAACCTGATGCCGCACGACCTGATCAACGCGAAGCCGATTTCGGCGGCGATCAAGGAGTTCTTCGGATCGAGCCAGCTGTCGCAGTTCATGGACCAGACGAACCCGCTGTCCGAGATCACGCACAAGCGCCGTGTCTCCGCACTCGGCCCGGGCGGCCTGACGCGCGAGCGCGCGGGCTTCGAAGTCCGCGACGTGCATCCGACCCATTACGGCCGCGTGTGCCCGATCGAGACGCCGGAAGGCCCGAACATCGGTCTGATCAACTCGCTCGCGGTCTATGCGCAGACCAACCGTCACGGCTTCCTCGAGACGCCGTACCGCAAGGTCAACGACGGCAAGGTCACCGACCAGATCGACTTCCTGTCGGCGATCGAGGAAGGTCAGTACGTGATCGCTCAGGCGAACGCCGATATCGGCGAAGACGGTGAACTGCTCGGCGATCTCGTGTCGTGCCGCCACAAGGGCGAATTCCTGCTCGCGACGGCGGACCAGATTCAGTACATGGACGTCGCGCCGGGTCAGATCGTGTCGGTCGCTGCGTCGCTGATTCCGTTCCTCGAGCACGACGACGCGAACCGCGCGCTGATGGGCGCGAACATGCAGCGCCAGGCGGTGCCGTGCCTGCGTCCGGAGAAGCCGCTCGTCGGCACCGGTATCGAGCGCACGGTCGCGGTCGACTCCGGCACCGCGGTGCAGGCGATGCGTGGCGGCGTGGTGGACTACGTCGATGCCAACCGGATCGTCGTGCGTGTCAATGACGACGAAACCCTCGCGGGCGAAGTCGGCGTCGACATCTACAACATGATCAAGTACACGCGTTCGAACCAGAACACGAACATCAACCAGCGCCCGATCGTGAAGGTCGGGGACCTCATCGGCAGGGGCGACGTCATTGCCGACGGCGCCTCGACCGACCTCGGCGAGCTCGCGCTCGGCCAGAACATGCTGGTCGCGTTCATGCCGTGGAACGGCTACAATTTCGAGGACTCGATCCTGTTGTCCGAGCGCGTTGTCGCCGAGGACCGCTTCACGTCGATCCACATCGAGGAGCTGACCGTCGTCGCGCGCGACACGAAGCTCGGACCCGAGGAAATCACGCGTGACATCGCGTCGCTGGGCGAAGCGCAGCTGTCCCGCCTCGACGAATCCGGCATCGTCTATATCGGCGCCGAAGTCGACGCCGGCGACGTGCTCGTCGGCAAGGTCACACCTAAGGGCGAGACGCAGCTGACGCCGGAAGAAAAGCTCTTGCGCGCGATCTTCGGCGAGAAGGCGTCCGACGTGAAGGACACGTCGTTGCGCGTGCCGTCGGGCATGAACGGCACCGTCATCGACGTGCAGGTCTTCACGCGCGAAGGCATCGAGCGCGACAAGCGCGCGCAGTCGATCATCGACGACATGCTGCGCAGCTTCAAGACCGACCTCGCCGACCAGATGCGGATCGTCGAGCGCGACGCGTTCGCGCGGATCCGCCGCCTGATCAGCGGCCAGAAGGCCAACGGCGGACCGAAGAAGCTTGCGAAGGGCACGGAGATCACCGGCGAGTACCTCGATTCGCTCGAGTTCTACCACTGGTTCGACATCCGCATGGCCGACGAGGAACTCGCGGGACAGCTCGAGGCGATCCGCGAAGGTCTCGAGAAGACCCGCAAGGACTTCGATCAGGCCTTCGAGATCAAGAAGAAGAAGCTCACGCAGGGCGACGAACTGCCGCCGGGCGTGCAGAAGATGGTCAAGGTGTACCTCGCGGTGAAGCGCCGCCTGCAGCCGGGCGACAAGATGGCCGGCCGTCACGGCAACAAGGGCGTCGTGTCGCGGATCGTTCCGGTGGAGGACATGCCGCACATGGCGGACGGCACCCCGGTCGATATCGTGCTGAACCCGCTCGGCGTGCCGTCGCGGATGAACATCGGCCAGATCCTCGAGACGCACCTCGGCTGGGCTGCGAAGGCGCTCGGCAACAAGATCGGCGGCATGCTGCGTGCGAACGCAGCGGCGAGCGAAGTGCGCGAGCTGCTCGGTCAGATCTACAACGAGAACGGCAAGCCCGAGGACATTGCTTCGCTGAAGGACGACGAGGTCATCGAGCTCGGTTCGAATCTCGTCAAGGGCGTGCCGTTCGCGACGCCGGTCTTCGATGGCGCGCAGGAAGAAGAGATCGAGGCGATGTTCAAGCTCGCCGGCATCGAATCGGGCGGCCAGGTCACGCTGTACGACGGCCGCACCGGCGAGGCGTTCGACCGCAAGGTCACGGTCGGCTACAAGCACGTGCTGAAGCTGCACCACCTCGTCGATGACAAGATGCACGCGCGCTCGACCGGTCCGTACTCGCTCGTCACGCAGCAGCCGCTCGGCGGCAAGGCGCAGTTCGGCGGCCAGCGTTTCGGCGAGATGGAAGTGTGGGCGCTCGAGGCCTACGGCGCCGCTTACACGCTCCAGGAGATGCTGACGGTGAAATCCGACGACGTCACCGGCCGGACGAAGGTGTACGAAAGCATTGTCAAGGGCGAACACAAGATCGACGCGGGCATGCCCGAATCCTTCAACGTGCTGGTGAAGGAAATCCGCTCGCTCGCGATCGACATCGATCTGGACACGTACTGAACCGGGTGACTGCCTGACCTGCAGACCCGGACGGAGTGATATATGAAAAGCCTGCTCGCTGACCTGTTCAAACAAACCCTGCCGAACGAAGACCAGTTCGACGCGATCACGATCGGCCTCGCGTCGCCGGAGAAGATCCGCTCGTGGTCGTACGGTGAAGTCAAGAAACCCGAGACGATCAACTACCGCACGTTCAAGCCCGAGCGCGACGGCCTTTTCTGCGCCAAGATCTTCGGGCCGGTGAAGGACTACGAGTGCCTGTGCGGCAAGTACAAGCGGCTCAAGCACCGTGGCGTGATCTGCGAGAAGTGCGGCGTCGAGGTGACGCTGTCGAAGGTGCGCCGCGAGCGCATGGCGCACATCGAGCTCGCGAGCCCGACCGCGCACATCTGGTTCCTGAAGAGCCTGCCGAGCCGTCTCGGCATGGTGCTCGACATGACGCTGCGCGACATCGAGCGCGTGCTGTACTTCGAAGCCTTCGTCGTCGTCGAGCCGGGCATGACCCCGCTCAATCGCGGCCAGCTGCTGACCGAAGACGACTACCTCGCGAAGGTCGAGGAATACGGGGACGACTTCGACGCGCTGATGGGCGCCGAAGGCATCCGCGGCCTGCTGCGCACGCTCGACGTGAAGCTCGAGATCGAGAAGCTGCGCGGCGACCTCGAGACGACCGGATCCGAAGCGAAGATCAAGAAGTTCTCGAAGCGCCTGAAGGTGCTCGAGGCGTTCATGCAGTCGGGCATCAAGCCCGAGTGGATGATCCTCGAAGTGCTGCCGGTGCTGCCGCCCGATCTGCGTCCGCTGGTGCCGCTCGATGGCGGCCGCTTCGCAACGTCGGACCTCAACGACCTCTATCGCCGCGTCATCAACCGCAACAACCGGCTGAAGCGCCTGCTCGAGCTCAAGGCGCCCGAAATCATCGTGCGCAACGAGAAGCGCATGCTGCAGGAGTCGGTGGATTCGCTGCTCGACAACGGCCGCCGCGGAAAGGCGATGACCGGCGCGAACAAGCGTCCGCTGAAGTCGCTCGCCGACATGATCAAGGGCAAGGGCGGCCGCTTCCGTCAGAACCTGCTCGGCAAGCGCGTCGACTACTCGGGCCGTTCGGTCATCGTCGTCGGCCCGCAGCTGAAGCTGCACCAGTGCGGCCTGCCGAAGCTGATGGCGCTCGAGCTTTTCAAGCCGTTTATCTTCAACAAGCTCGAGCTGATGGGTCTGGCGACGACGATCAAGCAGGCGAAGAAGATGGTCGAGAGCCAGGAGCCGGTGGTCTGGGACATCCTGGAAGAAGTCATCCGCGAACATCCGGTGATGCTGAACCGCGCGCCGACGCTGCACCGTCTCGGTATCCAGGCGTTCGAGCCGGTGCTGATCGAAGGCAAGGCGATCCAGCTGCACCCGCTGGTTTGCGTCGCGTTCAACGCCGACTTCGACGGCGACCAGATGGCCGTGCACGTGCCGCTGTCGCTCGAAGCGCAGATGGAAGCGCGCACGCTGATGCTCGCGTCGAACAACGTGCTGTCGCCCGCGAACGGCGAGCCGATCATCGTCCCCTCGCAGGACATCGTGCTCGGGCTGTATTACTCGACCCGCGAAGGCGTGAACGTCGCCGGCGAAGGCATGGCGTTCTCGGATGTCGGTGAGCTCAAGCGCGCCTACGAATCGAAGCAGTTGTCGCTGCACGCGCGGGTGTCGGTGCGGCTGAAGGAGATCGAGGTCGGCGCAGATGGCGAGCGCCGCGAGAAGATCACGCGCTACAACACGACCGCGGGCCGCGCGATGCTGTCCGAGATCCTGCCGCCGGGGCTGCCGTTCAGCGTGCTCGACAAGCCGCTGAAGAAGAAAGAAATCTCGAAGCTCATCAACGCGTCGTTCCGCCGTTGCGGCCTGAAGGAAACGGTCGTCTTCGCCGACAAGCTGATGCAGTTCGGTTTCCGGCTGGCGACGCGGGCCGGTATCTCGATCGCGGTCAAGGACATGCTCGTGCCGCGTCAGAAGGACACTCTGATCCACGCCGCCGAGCAGGAAGTGAAGGAGATCGCGCGGCAATACACGTCCGGTCTCGTGACCGACGGCGAGCGCTACAACAAGGTCGTCGATATCTGGGGTCGCGCGGGTGACCAGGTCGCGAAGGCGATGATGGACCAGCTCGGCCAGGAAGACGTCGTCAATCGCGCAGGCGAAACGGTCAAGCAGGAATCTTTCAACTCCATCTACATGATGGCGGACTCCGGCGCACGCGGTTCGGCCGCCCAGATCCGTCAGCTGGCCGGCATGCGCGGCCTGATGGCGAAGCCGGACGGCTCGATCATCGAGACGCCGATCACGACGAACTTCCGCGAAGGCCTGAACGTTCTGCAGTACTTCATCTCGACGCACGGCGCGCGGAAGGGTCTCGCGGACACCGCGTTGAAGACCGCGAACTCCGGTTACCTGACGCGCCGCCTCGTTGACGTGACGCAGGATCTGGTCGTCACCGAGGATGACTGCGGCACGCGCGACGGCTTCCTGATGAAGGCGCTGATCGAGGGTGGTGAAGTCATCGAGCCGCTGCGCGAGCGGATTCTCGGCCGGGTCTGCGCCGAGGACGTCGTGAACCCCGAGTCGCAGGAGACCGTCATCGAGGCGGGCTCGCTGCTCGACGAGGACGCCGTGGACCTCATCGAAAGCCTCGGCATCGACGAGGTCAAGGTGCGCACCGCGCTGACCTGCGAAACCCGCTACGGCCTGTGCGGCAAGTGCTACGGTCGTGACCTCGGTCGCGGCAACCTGGTGAACGTCGGCGAAGCGGTGGGCGTGATCGCCGCGCAGTCGATCGGCGAACCGGGGACGCAGCTGACGATGCGGACCTTCCACGTCGGTGGCGCCGCGTCGCGGGCAGCAGCGGCGAGCGGGGTCGAGTCGAAGTCGGCCGGTACCGTGCGCTTCGCGGGCAACATGCGTTACGTTTCGAACGCGAAGGGCGAGAAGGTCATCATCGCGCGCTCGGCCGAAATCGTCGTTGCCGACGACATGGGCCGCGAGCGCGAACGGCACAAGTTGCCGTACGGTGCGACGCTGCTCGTCGACGACGGCGCGGCGGTGAAGGCCGGCGTGATGCTCGCAACGTGGGACCCGCATACCCGTCCGATCGTCACCGAGTACTCCGGGACGGTGAAGTTCGAGAACGTCGAGGAAGGCGCGACGGTCGCCAAGCAGATCGATGAAGTCACAGGTCTGTCGACGCTGGTCGTCATCGACGGCAAGCGGCGCACCAGCGGCGCGTCGTCGAAGGGCGTGCGGCCGCAGGTGAAGCTGCTCGACGAGAACGGCGAGGAAGTGAAGATCGCCGGCACCGATCACTCGGTCGCGATCACCTTCCAGGTCGGCTCGCTGATCACAGTGAAGGATGGCCAGGAAATCGGCGTCGGCGACGTGCTCGCGCGGATCCCGCAGGAATCGGCGAAGACTCGCGACATCACCGGCGGTCTGCCGCGTGTGGCGGAACTATTCGAAGCGCGGCCTCCGAAGGATGCGGGCGTGCTCGCCGAATACACCGGCACGGTCTCGTTCGGTAAGGACACGAAGGGCAAGCAGCGCCTCGTGATCACCGAAGCGGACGGCGTCGCGCACGAGTTCCTGATCCCGAAGGACAAGCACGTCATGGTTCACGACGGACAGGTCGTGAACAAGGGCGAGCTGATCGTCGACGGTCCGGCGGACCCGCACGACATCCTGCGTCTGCAGGGCATCGAGGCGTTGGCGCGCTACATCATCGACGAAGTGCAGGACGTTTATCGTCTGCAGGGCGTGAAGATCAACGACAAGCACATCGAGGTGATCGTCCGCCAGATGCTGCGTCGCGTGGTCATCAACGACGCCGGCGATACGCGCTTCATCCGCGAGGAACAGGTCGAACGCTCGGAAGTGCTGGACGAGAACGACCGCGTCGAGGCCGACGGCAAGTTGCCGGCGCAGTACCAGAACGTGTTGCTCGGTATCACGAAGGCGTCGCTGTCGACCGACTCGTTCATCTCGGCCGCCTCCTTCCAGGAGACGACGCGCGTGCTGACCGAAGCGGCGATCATGGGCAAGCGCGACGACCTGCGCGGTCTGAAGGAGAACGTCATCGTCGGCCGCCTGATTCCGGCGGGAACCGGCATGGCGTATCACCGCAACCGCAAGGCGCAGTCGGCCGGCGAAGACCTCGCCGCCGAGCATGCATGGGCCGCGATCCAGGAGGAGGCGCCGTCCGCAGTGCCTCACGACGTATCGCCGGACGTGCAGGCCGGTTGACGCTCGCTTGCTTTTCACGATAACATCCGGCCTCTTTTTGTGGACTGACCAATCGTAGTCGGTCGCAGCCGGAATCAACCGCCCGAGGCGGCCCCGTGGGGTCGCCTCGGTATATTGGAAAATTCTCAAGCTATGCCAACAATTAATCAGCTCGTCCGCAAGCCGCGGGAACTGGCCGTCACCAAGAGCAAGGTGCCGGCACTTGATGCGTGCCCGCAAAAGCGGGGCGTGTGCACCCGGGTCTATACGACCACTCCGAAGAAGCCGAACTCCGCGCTGCGGAAGGTCGCGAAGGTTCGTCTGACCAACGGCTTCGAAGTCATTTCCTACATCGGCGGCGAAGGCCACAACCTTCAGGAGCACTCCGTGGTCCTGATTCGCGGCGGCCGGGTGAAGGACTTGCCGGGTGTGCGCTATCACATCGTCCGCGGTTCGCTCGATCTTCAGGGTGTCAAGGACCGCAAGCAGTCCCGCTCGAAGTACGGCGCGAAGCGTCCGAAGAAAGCCTAATTGTCGGCATCCAGAAATAGCTAGAGGTAGTTATGCCCCGTCGTCGCGAAGTCCCCAAACGTGAAATCCTGCCCGATCCGAAGTTCGGTTCGCAGGACGTTTCCAAGTTCATCAACGTGATCATGCAGTCTGGCAAGAAGTCCGTGGCCGAGCGCATCGTCTATGGCGCGTTCGCGCAGATTTCCGGCAAGGCGGGCAAGGATCCGCTCGAGGTCTTCTCGTCGGCAGTGGCGAATGTGAAGCCGGTGGTCGAAGTCAAGAGCCGTCGCGTCGGTGGTGCGAACTACCAGGTTCCGGTGGAAGTCCGCCCGTCGCGCCGCATGGCGCTGTCGATGCGCTGGCTCCGCGAGGCAGCGCGCAAGCGTGCCGAAAAGTCGATGGCGCAGCGCCTTGCCGGCGAGCTGCTCGAGGCGGCTGAAGGTCGCGGCTCGGCGATGAAGAAGCGTGAAGAAGTCCACCGCATGGCCGAGGCCAACAAGGCGTTCTCGCACTACCGCTTCTGATTTCTCAAGACGGCGGTGAATCGAGCCCTGGCAAGGGCTCGATTGTTTTGTAACTGGACAAGAGATTCCGCGCGTTCGCGCGAATTCCACAAGGCAGGAAAAACCGTGGCTCGCAAGACTCCCATTGAGCGCTACCGCAACATCGGTATTTCGGCTCACATCGACGCCGGCAAGACAACGACGACCGAGCGCATCCTCTTCTACACTGGCGTCAATCACAAGCTCGGCGAAGTCCACGATGGCGCGGCCACGATGGACTGGATGGAGCAGGAGCAGGAGCGGGGGATCACGATCACCTCGGCTGCGACCACCTGCTTCTGGAAGGGTATGGAGATGTCGTACCCCGAGCACCGCTTCAACATCATCGATACGCCGGGACACGTCGACTTCACGATCGAAGTCGAGCGCTCGATGCGCGTGCTGGACGGCGCGTGCATGGTCTACTGCGCGGTCGGCGGCGTTCAGCCGCAGTCGGAGACGGTGTGGCGTCAGGCGACCAAGTACAAGGTGCCGCGGCTTGCGTTCGTGAACAAGATGGATCGTCAGGGTGCCAACTTCTTCAAGGTCGTCGAGCAGATGAAGCTCCGCCTGAAGGCGAACCCGGTGCCCATCGTGATTCCGATCGGTGCGGAAGATCACTTCGCCGGCGTCGTCGATCTCGTTCGCATGAAAGCGATCTACTGGGACGAGGCCTCCCAGGGGATGAAGTTCGACTACCGCGAGATTCCGGCCGAGCTCAAGGACGTCGCGGATGAGTGGCGCGAGAAGATGGTTGAAGCCGCCGCCGAGGCCAGCGAAGAGCTGATGAACGAGTACCTCGAGAACGGTGATCTGTCGTACGAAAAGATCATCTCCGGGCTGCGCACGCGGACGATCGCGTGCGAGATCCAGCCGATGATGTGCGGCACCGCGTTCAAGAACAAGGGTGTGCAGCGCATGCTCGACGCCGTCATCGAGTTGCTGCCGTCGCCGGTCGACATTCCGCCGGTTGCGGGCACCGACGACAACGAGAACGAAGTTGTCCGCAAGGCCGACGACGCTGAGAAGTTCTCGGCGCTCGCGTTCAAGCTGATGACCGACCCGTTCGTTGGCCAGCTGACCTTCGTGCGCGTGTACTCCGGCGTGCTGAAGTCGGGTGAGACCGTGCTGAACTCGGTCAAGGGCAAGAAGGAGCGCATCGGCCGGATTCTGCAGATGCATGCGAACGAGCGCGCTGAGATCAAGGAAGTTCTCGCGGGCGACATCGCGGCTTGCGTCGGCCTGAAAGAGGTGACGACCGGCGAGACGCTGTGCGACCCGTCGGCGCCGATCATCCTAGAGCGCATGGTGTTCCCGGAGCCTGTGATCCACGTCGCCGTGGAGCCGAAGACCAAGGGCGACCAGGAGAAGATGGGTATCGCGCTGGGTCGCCTCGCGGCTGAGGACCCGTCTTTCCGTGTCCGCACTGACGAGGAATCCGGTCAGACGATCATCTCCGGCATGGGCGAACTGCACCTCGAGATCCTCGTTGATCGCATGAAGCGCGAGTTCAACGTCGAGGCAACCGTCGGTGCGCCGCAGGTGGCGTACCGCGAAGCGATCCGCAAGGCGGTCGAGCAGGAAGGCAAGTTCGTCAAGCAGTCCGGCGGTCGCGGCCAGTTCGGTCACGTCTGGATCAAGCTCGAGCCGAACGAGACCGGCAAGGGTTACGAGTTCGTCGACGCGATCAAGGGCGGTGTGGTGCCGCGCGAATACATCCCTGCGGTTGACAAGGGCTTGCAGGAGACGCTACCGAATGGCGTGCTCGCCGGTTTCCCGGTCGTCGATGTCAAGGTCACGCTGTTCGACGGTTCGTACCACGACGTCGATTCGAACGAAAACGCGTTCAAGATGGCGGCGTCGATGGCGTTCAAGGACGCGATGCGCAAGGCGAGCCCGGTGCTGCTCGAGCCGATGATGGCGGTCGTCGTCGAGACCCCCGAGGACTACATGGGCAACGTGATGGGCGACTTGTCGGGTCGTCGGGGGATCGTCCAGGGCATGGACGACTTGCCTGGTGGCATGAAGGAGGTCAAGGCGGAAGTCCCGCTGGCGGAAATGTTCGGCTACGCGACGCAACTGCGTTCGCTGACGCAGGGCCGCGCGACCTACTCGATGGAATTCAAGCACTACTCCGAGGCGCCGAAGAGCGTTGCGGAAGCGGTGATCAACAATCGCAAGTAATCAACGAACCGAAGCGAGGAATTGAGCAATGGCGAAAGGCAAGTTTGAGCGGACGAAACCGCACGTGAACGTTGGGACGATCGGCCACGTTGACCATGGCAAGACGACCCTGACGGCGGCGATCACGACGATTCTGTCGAGGAAGTTCGGTGGCGAGGCGAAGGCCTACGACCAGATCGAC
>NZ_JAVSMM010000035.1:0-15408 GCF_032027225.1 Aromatoleum sp.
CCAGATCCGCATGAAGATCGGCGTGATGTTCGGCAACCCGGAGACCACCACCGGCGGCAACGCGCTGAAGTTCTATTCCTCGGTGCGCCTGGACATCCGCCGCACCGGCAGCATCAAGCGGGGCGAGGAAGTCGTCGGCTCCGAGACGCGGGTGAAGGTGGTGAAAAACAAGGTGGCGCCGCCCTTCCGCCAGGCAGAATTCGACATCCTCTACGGCGAGGGCATCTCGCGCGAGGGCGAGATCATCGAGCTCGGCGTGCTGCACAAGCTGGTGGAGAAGTCCGGCGCCTGGTATGCCTACAACGGCGAGCGCATCGGCCAGGGCAAGGACAACGCCCGCGAGTATCTCAAGGAGCATCCCGAGATGGCGCGCGAAATCGAGAACAAGGTGCGCGCCGCGGTCGGCGTGGCCGAGCATCAGGCCGCCGTCGCGGCCGAGGCTTGAGCGGAGATCTGAAAGGCAAGGCGCTGCGAATGCTCGCCCGGCGCGAGCATTCCCGCGCCGAACTGGCCAGGAAACTCGCCGCCGAAGGAACCCGGGAAGACATCCACGCCGTGCTCGACCAGCTCGAACGCTCCGGCCTGCTCTCCGACGCGCGCTTCGCCGAGACCTTCGTCTCGTCGCGCGCGGCGCGCGTCGGCAACGCCCGGCTCCGCCACGACCTGCGCGCCAGGGGCATCGCCGACGAGGTCATCGCCGCGGCGCTGCCGGCGGAAGCGGACAGCGAGACCGAGCGGGCGCGCGAGGTCTGGCGGCGCAAGTTCGATGCGCCGCCGGTCGACCGCGCCGACTACGCGCGACAGGCGCGCTTCCTGCAACAACGCGGCTTCGCCGTCGACATCATCCGCAAGGTGCTCAAGGAACGAGAAGAATGAGTCTGCTCAAGGTCACCGGACTGAGAAAGAAGTACAAGGCGCGCACCGTCGTCAAGGACGTTTCCTTCGAGGTGAGAAGCGGCGAGGTGGTCGGCCTGCTCGGCCCCAACGGCGCCGGCAAGACCACCTGCTTCTACATGATCGTCGGCCTGGTCGGCGCCGACGGCGGGGAGATCGACATCGACGGCGAGGTGCTGACGCACATGCCGATCCACCGCCGCGCCAGGCTCGGCCTGTCCTACCTGCCGCAGGAAATCTCGGTGTTCCGCAAGCTCAACGTGGCGGAGAACATCCGCGCCGTGCTGGAATTGCAGCCGCTCACCGAGGAGCAGATCGAACAGCGCCTGGAGGATCTCCTGGCCGAGCTGCACATCAGCCACCTGCGGGACAATGCGTCCATCTCCCTGTCCGGCGGCGAACGGCGGCGCGTCGAGATCTGCCGGGCGCTGGCCACCAGCCCGCGCTTCATCCTGCTCGACGAGCCCTTCGCCGGCGTCGACCCGATCGCCGTGCTCGACATCCAGAAGATCATCCGCTTCCTCAAGGAACGCGGCATCGGCGTGCTCATCACCGACCACAACGTGCGCGAAACGCTCGGCATCTGCGACCATGCCTACATCATCAACGAGGGGGAAGTGCTGGCGGCGGGCAAGCCGGAGGAAATTGTCTACAATGAAAGCGTACGCAAGGTCTATCTGGGCGAGCACTTCCGCCTTTAGAAAAAGGCCCCGGCTCTTGCCGACCATCCTTGTCGGTCGATGAAACAAACACTTCAGCTCAAGCTCTCGCAGCATCTTGCCCTGACGCCGCAGCTGCAGCAGTCGATTCGCCTGCTGCAGCTGTCCACGCTCGAGCTGAACCAGGAAATCGAGAACTTCCTGCAGGAAAACCCGCTGCTCGAGCGCGAGGACGAGCCGGCGCCGGAGGCGCCCGTCTACTCGGCCTCGGGCGACGCCCTGCAGGCGCCCACGGAATCCCTCGACGGCGGCCTGCCGGAGCCGAACTTCGGGGATGCCAGCCCGGCCGACTGGATCGGCGAAGGCGGCGGCGCCGCCGCGCCGCGCGACGATCGCAACGACGACGAGCCCTCCTACGCCGAGATCCAGGCCGCCGCCACCTCCCTGCGCGACCATCTCGGTACGCAACTGGCCATGATGCCGCTCTCCGAGCGCGACCGCAGCCTGGTGCGGCTGCTGATCGAGGCGCTCGACGACGACGGTTACCTGGCGCAAAGCCTGGAGGAACTGGTCGATCTGCTGCCGGCCGAACTGGAGGTCGGCCTCGACGACCTGCAGATCGCCCTGAAGCACCTGCAGAACTTCGACCCGCCCGGCATCGGCGCGCGCAACGCCTCGGAATGCCTGGCGCTGCAACTGGCCAACCAGGCGGCGTCGAAGACGCGCGACCTGGCGCTGAAAATCGTGCGCAACCACCTCGACCAGCTCGCCGCACGCGACTACGTACGCCTGCGCAAGGCGGTCGCCTGCAGCGAGGACGAACTGCGCGAGGCCCAGGCGCTGATCCGCTCCCTGAATCCGCGGCCCGGCGCCCAGTTCTCCCCGGCCGACACGCGCTACGTCATCGCCGACGTCATCGTGCGCAAGGTGCGCGGCCAGTGGACCGCCTCGCTCAACGGCGAGGCGATGCCGAAGCTGCGCATCAACCGCCTCTACGCCGACATCCTGCAGGGCCAGCGCGGCTCCGGCCTCGCCAGCCAGCTGCAGGAGGCCAAGTGGCTGATCAAGAACGTGCAGCAGCGCTTCGAGACGATCCAGCGCGTCTCCCAGGCGATCGTGGACCGGCAGCGCCAGTTCTTCGAGCACGGCGAGGTGGCGATGCGCCCGCTCACGCTGCGCGAGATCGCCGACCAGCTCGGCCTGCACGAATCGACCATCTCGCGGGTGACGACGCAGAAATACATGGCCACCCCGCGCGGCGTGTACGAGCTGAAATACTTCTTCGGCAGCCACGTCGCCACCGAGGCCGGCGGCGCGGCGTCCTCGACGGCCATCCGCGCGCTCATCAAGCAACTGGTCGGCGCCGAGGACGGCAAGAAACCCCTGTCCGACGCCCAGCTCGCCGAAATCCTCGGCCAGCAGGGCATCGTGGTGGCGCGGCGCACCGTCGCCAAGTACCGCGAGGCGCTGAACATACCGCCGGTCAACCTGAGGAAGTCGATTTAACCGCCGTAAACCAGTCCTATCCCGCCGGGACGGCAGCCGTTCCGGCACCACACCAAGGAGGCATCATGAACATCAACATCACCGGACACCACCTCGAAGTCACGCCGGCCATCCGCGACTACGTCCAGGCCAAGCTCGACCGCGTCATCCGGCACTTCGACCATGTCACTGCGGTGCACGTCATCCTGTCGGTGGAGAAGCTGCGGCAGAAGGCCGAGGTGACGGTGCATGTGCGCGGCAAGGATATCTTCGTCGAGGCCCAGGACGAAAACCTGTATGCCAGCATCGACGCCCTCGCCGACAAGCTCGACCGCCAGGTGCTCAAGCACAAGGAAAAAAAGGCCGAGCACGCCCACGAGGCCCTCAAGCGCCAGGCGGTCGAATAGGCCTCGCCCCCGGTGGGGCTTTCCCGGTATAATCCGCCGCCAGCCAAGGAAAGCCCCACAGGACCGCTCCCAGCCGCTTTCGCCAGCACTTCCCACAGCCACCTGCCGCTGCCCGTAACACCATGAACCTGATCGCCAAGCTCCTTCCCCTCTCCAACGTCCAGGTCGGCCTCGAGGCCAGCAGCAAGAAGCGCGTCTTCGAGCAGGCCGGCCTGTTGTTCGAGAACAACCAGGGCATCGGCCGCAGCACGGTGTTCGACAGCCTGTTCGCTCGGGAGAAGCTCGGCTCGACCGGGCTTGGCCAGGGCGTGGCCATCCCGCACGGCCGCATCAAGGGCCTGAAGGAAGCCGTCGGCGCCTTCCTGCGGCTGGCCGCGCCTGTGCAGTTCGACGCGCCCGACGGCAAGCCGGTGAACCTCCTGTTCGTGCTGCTGGTACCGGAGCAGGCCACCGAGCAGCACCTGCAGATCCTCTCGGAACTGGCGCAGATGTTCTCCGACCGCGCCTTCCGCGAGCAGCTGGCCGCCGCCGCGGACGCGGCCGCCATCCATGCCCTGTTTACCGGCTGGGAAGCCCATGCGGCAGGCGAGCGTCGCGCAGCTATTTGAGTACCACCGGGAGCGACTCCAGCTGCTGCGGGTCAGCGGCAACCTCGACGCACCCATTTCAATCAATCACGCGCATTCTTCCCCGGCCGATCTCGTCGGCCACCTCAACCTGATCCACCCCGACCGCATCCAGGTCATCGGCGCGCCGGAAATCAACTGGGCCACCAAGCAGCACGCGGTGCGCGTCTCCCGCCACATGGAGGAGATCATCGCCGCCCATCCGCCGGCCGTGATCGTCGCCGACGGCTGCGCGATCCCCGCCTCCGTGCGGGAGGCCTGCGAAAAATCGGACACGGCGCTGTTCTCGACGCCGCAATCGGCCGCCGTCGTCATCGACCTGCTGCGCCTGTGGCTGTCGCGCCAGCTGGCCGAGACCGTCGAGCTGCATGCCGTCATGATGGACGTGCTCGGCATGGGCGTGCTCATCACCGGCGACTCGGGCGTCGGCAAAAGCGAGCTGGCACTGGAGCTCATCTCGCGCGGCCATGGCCTGGTCGCCGACGACATCGTCGAAATCGCGCGCGTCGCGCCGAATTCCCTCGAAGCGCGCTGTCCGCCGATGCTGAAGGATTTCCTCGAGGTGCGCGGCCTCGGCGTACTCAACATCCGCACCGTTTTCGGCGAGACTGCCTGCCGCCGCAAAATGAAGCTGAAGCTGATCGTAAACCTGCTGCGGCCCCAGAAGGGCGCGGTGGAGATCGACCGCCTGCCGCTGGGCGCCGAGGCCCACGAGATCCTCGGCGTGCCGGTGCGCAAGGTCAGCATCCCGGTGGCCGCCGGCCGCAACCTGGCGGTGCTGCTGGAAGCCGCCGTGCGCTCGACCATCCTGCTGCTGCGCGGCATCGACAGCACCCAGGAATTCGTCGAGCGGCACAAGCAGGCGATGGACGACGGCGACGGCGCGGCCGGCTGAGCGCGCCGGCAGCCGGCCGGCGCGGTTGTACGCCGGCGGCTTTTTTGCCACAATCATTCCCCTTGCATTACGCCGCCCGCCGAGAACGCCCATGCGCCGCAGCCGTTTTCCGTTCGCCGTCCCCTACGCACTGACTTTGGCCCTGGCCTGCGGCAGCGCCCAGGCCTTCAAGTTTTCCGAGGAAGAGGAAAAGGCCAAGGCCGGCGACCAGGCCCGCGGCCAGCGCATCGGCCAGCTGGTGTCGACGCCCTGCAAGCAGCAGCTGAAGAACCGGAAGATCATGCTGGTCATCGCCGAGCGCACCTCGAACGGCTACAACACCGTGCAGAGCCGCTACGGCCCGCACTTCCAGGCCATCAACCACCGCCTGCGCGCCCTCGGCCTGAAGACCTACACGCAGGAGGAGATCCGTGCCCAGATCGCCCAGGCGGAGATCGACGCGCACTTCCGCAACGATCCCGACGCCGCCATCGCCGCCTCGAAGAAGCTCGGCGCCAGCTTCATCCTGCGCGGCCTGATCACGACGCAGACCGGCATCAATCCGGTGCTGAAGATCAACGAGGTCGCCGTGCACATGGGCTTCACCCTCGTCTCGGCCGGCGGCAAGACGATTTCCAACGTCACCGCCAAGGCGGATTCCTATTCCGGCACCGACACGCTCGGCATGGCGCTCACTCTGGTGAACGAACAGGCCGACGAGGCGGTGGCCCAGCTCTACAACGACTACTGCCGCCTCGCCGGCAAGAATAAATAACCGGGGACTCCAGCATGAACGCTCCGCTTCGCACCATCAGCCTCGCCCTGTTTGCACTGGCCGGCACGGCCGCCGCCCAGCCCACCTTCGACAGCCCCTCGCCGACCCAGGGCAGCAGCACCTCGCAGAAGGCCAACGAGATGGCCGACAAGGGCATGTACAAGCCGGTCGAGTACGTCAACGCCGCCAGGCCGGGACCGATGATCATCGTCATCCCGGGCGAGGTGAAGAGCAACAACGCCAACTTCGCGCAGAAGTTCGGCCCCAACAACATCGCCGACTTCGCCGAACTGGAGCTCGGCAAGGCCAACTTCAAGGTGCTGGAACGCTCCAGCCTCGGCCACCTGCTGCAGGAATTCCAACTCGCCTACAACCTGGGCGATCCCGACACGGCGCGGAAATTCCTGCAGAAAGGCAAGCTGAAGACCACCAAGTGGGTGATGAAGTTCGACATCCTCAAGGCCGAGCAGGTGGCGCAGGCGCAGGAAGGCTTCAGCGGCCGCCCGATCGGCGCGCTGCTGGGCATCTTCGGCAGCGGCCGCGGCGGCGCCGCCGGCGACGTCGTCGTCAGCTCGGTCGACACCCGCGAATCCACCGGCGTCTGGATCATCGGCATGCGCTGGAAGATCATCGACGCCAATACCACCGAGCAGGTCGCCACCGGCTATACGGAAGAGAAGATGGAGCTGGGCGCGAAGTCGACTTCGGTCCTGGGCTTCTCCGGCGGCGAGGCCGGCGGCCTGACCCTCGACGGCATGGTGCAGCGCCTGGTGCAGAAGAATGTCTGGGAAATCGATTCGAAGCACAAATGAGCCTTCCCCCCGCCCCCCTTCCCCGGGAAGGGTGTGACGGTTGTTCGCGGGCTATGCCCGCTCCATGTGTTGACTGCCCCGCCTTGGGGCGGCCCGGCGGCGGGGCCCGCACTCCGACCGACGCAAGTTGAGGGAGCAGCCGAAATGACCGATTTGAAGAAGCTCGGCAAGTACGAGATCCGGGGCGAGCTCGGCCAGGGCGCCATGGGCATCGTCTACGACGGCTTCGATCCGATGATCGGACGCCGCGTGGCGCTGAAGACCGTGCGTCGCGACCAGCTCGATCGCACCGAGGTCGAGGAGATTCTCGCCCGCTTCAAGCGCGAGGCGCAGGCCGCCGGCCGGCTCAACCACCCGAACATCGTGCAGATCTACGAGTATGGCGAAGACGAGGGCACCGCCTTCATCGCCATGGAGTTCGTCGAGGGACGCGAGCTGAAGGATTATTTCGACGCCGACGAGCGCTTCCCGATGGCCGAGATCGTGCGCATCATGGGCCAGCTGCTCGAGGCGCTCGACTACTCGCACAAGAACGGCGTCGTGCATCGCGACATCAAGCCCGCCAACATCATCCTGCTCAAGGACGGCACGGTGAAGGTGGCCGACTTCGGCATCGCCCGCGTCGAGTCCTCCAACCTCACGCAGGCCGGCTCGGTGCTGGGCACGCCCAGCTACATGTCGCCCGAGCAGTTCATGGGCCAGACCGTCGACGGCCGCTCCGACCTGTTCTCGGCCGGCGTCATCCTCTACCAGTTCCTCACCGGCGAAAAGCCGTTCACCGGCGCGCTGACCACCATCATGCACAAGGTGCTGAAGGAGGAGCCGGCCGCCCCCTCGGCGCTCAACGTCCAGGTGCCGCGGCCTTTCGACGCCCTCATCCGCAAGGCCCTGGCGAAGCGCCCCGACGAGCGTTTCCAGAACGGCCGCGAATTCGCCATCGCCCTGAAGATGGCGGCGGCCGGCCAGGCCGTGCCGGGCGACGGCGACGCCACCTTGGTCAACGATGCCGAGGCGACGCTTGCCATGGAGCGGCCGGCCGCGTCGCCGAAGGCCGCTGCGCCCGCTGCCGCCGCGACACCGGCACCGGCGAAGAAATCCTCGCCCGGCTTGGCGCTGGCCCTCGTCGCCGGCATCGCCGTCGTCGGACTGGGCGCCGCGGCCTATGTCTTCATGGGCAAGGGCGACGCGCCGCAGCCCGCGGCGACGCCCGCCGCAGCCCCCGCCCAGGCCGGGGCCCCGGCCGCGCCGGCCAACGGTGGCATCATGGTCATCAGCGCCCTCGGCCTGGCCGACCCGTCCGACCCGCGCTACCAGAACGACAAAGGCCTGCTCAACGCCGACCTGCGCGAGGACGCCAGGCGCCAGCTCGTCGAGAAGGCCCTCGGCCTCTATGTCGAGCAGGGTTCCCTCGCCAAGAACTACGCGCTGGTGCGCGACAAGCTGCTCGCCCGCAGCGGGGAATTCATCCAGGCCGTGCTGGAGGAGCAGCCGCCGCAGCTGGGCAAGGACGGCCTGATGTCGCTGGCCACGCGCGCCACGGTGCGCGTGCGCGACGTGCAGAAATCGCTCAACCAGATGTCGCGCGAGGAGCGCGTCGAGTTCATCCGCAACAACGGCGACCCGAAGATCTCGGTGGCGATCACCGCCAAGAGCGCCGAGGGCGACCCTGCCGCGCCGGCACAACGCTCGCCGGTGGCCGAAAACCTGCTCAAGGAGCGCATCCACTCCTTCGGCTTCCGCCTGTGGAACGACGACATGGCGAAGGACGGCAAGGGCGGCGCCGATTTCGCCGTCACCGGCGAGGCGAAGTTCAGGAAGCTCTCCGCCAAGCTGGCCGCCTCCGGCATCACCGTCGAGAAATTCGTGCTGACCTCGTGGACGGTGAAGGCCACCGACAAGCGCAGCGGCGAGGAGATCTACTACAACACCCAGATCCCCGAGAAGACCAGCTGGGCGACGGAGGACGAGGCGCTGCGCGACATCGGCAGGCTGATCGGCGAGGAGTTCTCCAAGGGCTTCTTCCTCTCCCATTTCCACTTCAGCGGCCAGAAGGTGCGCCTCAGGCTGCAGGGCCTGCCCAACAAGGACACCGCAGAGCTGGTGATGCGCGAACTGAACGGTCTGCACAGCGTGCTGGCGGCCAGTCTCGCCTCGGGCAGCGCAAGCGACGCCGTGTTCGACGTGGTCCTGTCAGGCGGACTGGCCAACCTGGAACAGCTCGTCCAGGCAGGCATCCTCAAGCCGCTCAACCACAAGCTCGGCAAGCAATGCTTCAATGCCGGCGCGGGCAGCGGCGGCGAAATCGTCGTCATGCTGGAAGCCGGCTGCAAGGACGCCGCCGTCCTCTCCCGTCTCGACACCCTGCCGCCGGCATCGCTGATCGAAGCGCCGCAGTCGCGGCGCGAAGCGGTGGTGAAGAACCCCGAGACGCTGAAGAAGATCAGCATCTGAATGAAAAAGGCCCCGAACCGGGGCCTTCGTTTTTCCGCCCGCGGGCGGCGTTCAGCCGACCCTGAATTCCACCACCTCGGAGGTCGCGTCGCAGGCATGGCCGAAGCTGATGCGCCCCTTGCCGCGCAGGATGACCTCCTCGCGCTTGAGGGCGAACTCCGCTTCCCCGTCGAAGGTGACGTAGGTGCCGTTGGTGCTCTGGTCGATCAGCACGAACTTGTCGCGGCGGCGCTCGATGCGCGCATGGGTGCGCGAGGCGCGCCGGTCGGCGATCATGATGTCGCTGGCGGCATCGCGGCCGAGGGAGAAGGCGCCGTGGCCGGGATCGAGCACCTTCTCCTCCCCGCCATGCCGCACGGTCAGGCGCGCGGCGACGGGGGCCGGCGCGACGCTGCCGGATTTCATGGTGAGATCGTCCGATTCCTGCCAGATCACCTCGCAGACCCGCACGTCCTCCGCCTTGCCCTTGACCGAGAGGGCGTCGATCTCCCGCGTGGACTGCTGCAGCAGCGTCGGCAGGGCGCCGACCGTTTCGCCGGTGGTGATGATCTGGCCGGCCTTGGCCAGTCCGGCCATGCGCGCCGCCGTGTTCACGGTGTCGCCGAAGACATCCTTGGCGTCCTCGATGGCCGGGCCGAAGTGGAAGCCGATGCGGATGGCCAGCTTGATGCCGCTCACGGGCGGCAGGTCGTCGACGCGCTGCTGCATGGAGCAGGCGGCATCCATGCCCGCCTCGGCGCTGTCGAACACCGCCATCACCTCGTCGCCGATGGTCTTGATGACGCGGCCCTTGAACTGCTCGGTGGCGCGCGTCATGCGGTTGAGGCAGCGCTCGACGGCGTGCAGCGCCTCCTTGTCGCCCAGCTTCTCGTACAGCCGGGTGCTGCCGGAGACGTCGGCGAACAGCACGCAGAGGTTGCGTTCGATTTTGGCGCTTTCTTTGGCGTTCATATGTGCGCTGTGATCCCGGACTTCGCTGATCGGTGAATCATATCAAACATCTCCGCCGCGAAGCGGGATGACGGCGGGGTCGTCGAACTCCTCGGGATCGAAGGCGCGGTCGCCCTCCGGATCGGGCCGGCCGGTGGCCTTCAGGTTGCGGAAATCGTAGAGCTTCGGGTCGGCCAGGTGCGAGGGCGCGACGTTGCCGAGCGCGGCGAAGATCTTCTCGACGCGGCCGGGGAAGCGCCTGTCCCACTCGCGCAGCAGCGCCTTGGTTTCTTTACGCTTCAACTGTTCCTGCGAGCCGCACAGGTCGCAGGGGATGATCGGGAAGCGGCGCAGCGCGGCCCAGGCCTCGAGGTCGCGCTCGCGGCAGTAGGCGAGCGGGCGGATGACGATGTGGCGGCCGTCGTCGGAGACCAGTTTCGGCGGCATGGCCTTCAGCTTGCCGCCGTAGAACATGTTGAGGAACAGCGTCTCGAGGATGTCGTCGCGGTGGTGGCCGAGGGCGATCTTGGTGGCGCCGAGCTCGCCGGCGACGCGGTAGAGCACGCCGCGGCGCAGCCGCGAGCAGAGCGAACAGGTGGTCTTGCCTTCCGGGATGACCCGCTTCACCACCGAGTAGGTGTCCTGCTCCTCGATGTGGAAGGGCACGCCCAGCTCCTTCAGGTACTCCGGCAGCACCTCGGCCGGGAAGCCCGGCTGCTTCTGGTCGAGGTTCACGGCGACCAGTTCGAAGCGCACCGGCGCGATCTCGCGCAGCTGCAGCAGGATGTCGAGCAGGGCGTGGCTGTCCTTGCCGCCGGAGAGGCAGACCATGACGCGGTCGCCGTCCTCGATCATGTTGAAGTCGCCGATGGCCTGGCCGACGTTGCGGCGCAGGCGCTTGGCCAGCTTGTTGGCCTCGTGGCGCTCTTTTTCCGGCAATGCCTCCGGCAGAAGCGCCTCCAGATAACCGCTCACAGTACGATACTCCTGCCGCCGTCCACGGCGATGGTCTGGCCGGTGACGAAGGGGGCGTCGGCCAGCAGGAACAGCACCGTGCGGGCGATGTCGGCCGGATCGCCGCAGCGCTTGAGCAGGGTGCGCGAGACGACGCCGGCCTGGGCGGCGGCGTCGAAGGAGCCGTCCTCCGGCCACAGGATCGGGCCGGGCGCGACGGCGTTCACGCGCACGTGCGGGCCCAGTTCCAGGGCCAGCGCCCGGGTCAGCCCGGACAGGCCGGCCTTGGCGGCGCAGTAGAGCGGAAAGTTCTTCAGCGGCCGCGCGTCGTGGATGTCGGTGATGTTCACGATGGCGCCGCGCGCCGCGGCCAGATGCGGCGCCGCCGCCTGCGCCAGGAACAGCGGCGCCTTGAGGTTGGTGCCGACGAGGTCGTTCCATTCGCGCTCGCCGATGCTGCCCATCAGCGTGGCGTAGAAACTGGAGGCGTTGTTCACCAGCGCATCGAGCCGGCCGAAATGCTCGACGACGTCCGCCACCAGCCGGGGCAGGTGGTCGGTCTCCAGCAGGTCGGCCTGGAAAGCCAGGGCCGAGCCGGGGCGGGCGGTGTTCAGCTCGGCGACGAGGGCCTGCGCCGCCTCCGCCGATTTGCGGTAATGCAGCGCCAGGCTGGCGCCCTCGGCATGCAGCGCACGCGCGATCTCGGCGCCGACGCGGCGGGCGGCGCCGGTGATCAATACGGTCTTGTCCTGCAATTTGGAAGGCATCGCAAGGTCCTCTCGAATTTGCGAATTTTAACGGAATCGGGCACATTCGGCCCCGCCATGACGATGCCCCAGCCCGATGCCGATGCCGCGGAAAGCGGCCGCCGGCTCGCCGCCCTGATCGCCGACGAGATCGAACAGGCCGGCGGCTGGATCCCCTTCGCCCGCTACATGGAGCTGGCGCTCTACGCGCCCGGCCTCGGCTACTACAGCGGCGGCGCGCGCAAGTTCGGCGCCGCCGGCGATTTCGTCACGGCGCCCGAGCTCTCGCCCCTCTTCGCCGAGGCGCTGGCCGTCCAGCTCGAACCGATCCTGGCGGCGAGCGCGCCGCGCCTCCTCGAGGCCGGCGCCGGCAGCGGCGCCCTGGCGCTCGGCCTGCTGCGCGCGCTCGAACGGCGCGGCGCCCTGCCCGAGCGCTACGAGATCCTCGAACTCTCCGGCGAGCTGCGCGCGCGCCAGCAGGAGACCCTCGCCCGCGGCGTGCCGCATCTCGTCGACCGCCTCGCCTGGCTCGACGCCCTGCCGGAAACCTTCAGCGGCGCGGTCGTCGCCAACGAGCTGCTCGACGCCCTGCCGGTGAATATCGTCGCCTGGCGCGAGGACGGCATCTACGAGCGCGGCGTCGCATTTGAGAACGGCGCCTTCGCCTGGCAGGAACGGCCCGCCGCCGGCGCCCTGCTCGCCGTGGCGCAGGGACTGACTTTTGTTTCGCCGCCCTACGTTTCGGAAATCGCCCTCGCCGCGCGCGCCTGGGTCGCCGAGTGGGGGCGCAGCCTGCAGCGCGGCGCGCTGCTGCTGATCGACTACGGCTTCCCGCAACGCGAGTACTACCACCCGCAGCGCGCCGAGGGCACGCTGATGTGCCACTATCGCCACCACGCCCACGGCGACCCGTTCTGGCTACCCGGGCTGAACGACCTCACCGCCCATGTCGATTTCACCGCCGTCGCCGAGGCCGGCCACGAGACAGGACTCGACGTGCTCGGCTACACCAGCCAGGCGCAGTTCCTTCTCAATTGCGGCCTGGCGCAGCTGCTGGAAGCGCACCAGGAAGACGGCACGGTAGCCTACGCCAGCCTCGCCTCCGGCGCGCAAAAGCTCATCAGTCCCGCCGAGATGGGCGAGCTGTTCAAGGTGCTGGCACTGGGGAAGGGGATCGATGGGCCCCTGCTCGGCTTCGCGAGCGGCGACCGCCTCCACGCGCTCTGATCCGCCAATCGCAGGGTTATGAAAGGCTTCAAGGAAAAGCCGGCGTATGTCTTTCGTTATATTTACATGTCATCCATAACAGCATAGAATGCGTTCGCTGGCTCGCATCTGGATCGTTTCAATAAAAACATAAAACGATCTGCAGTACTGAAGGGGGAGGAGTGTCAATTCTAATCGCCGGCGGCCATCGCCGAGCCTTGGCAGGATTTCGTTTCCTACATGCCCCAGTGCGGCTTCCACCCGGGCTGCGCAGTTCACCCTCCTCGATCAACTCCTCTACGCCTGGGCCGAAACCACCCAGATGGCCGAGCGGCTGGAGGAGCGCACCCCCCAGTACCGCTTCCGCTACATGGCCTTCGGCGCCGTGCTGCGCGAAGACCACGTCTCGCTGGTCGACGCCTCGGGCGATCCCTACGGCGACAACTACGCCACTTATGTGGCACTCGGCAAGGACATCGCACCGAACCGGCTCGCATCGAGGGTTGTGCGGACGCCCTCGGGAAAAGTCAGTCTCCACAGGACGGCAGGCCAAGTCAGGCGTATATCTTTCGGTCAATTGATATGGCATAGCGGCACTGATAGATGCCGCTGCCGCAGAGGCTGTCGTTGCTTGAGGTGTCGAGGCTTATAGCCAATGGGGACGGTCTGCTGGGCGGAGATCGGGAGCGGCAAATGGCGTGCTGATGAGAAGGTCAGAAGTGAGCATCGGGTGATTACTGTCACTGTACAGGCCGTGGAAAGTCAGTCGCCGGGGAACGGCGGATGAGGCGATACCAATCGTAATTGGGAGAACGATTTGATCCAAAACGTAAAACCAGTGCGGAACAATGATGATTGTTCTGGATTCCGGATTTCACGCGAAGCATTCACAAATATTTTTTTCCTGTTCATTGTCGCAAGCCCGATTTTTACATATTCACTGCCTGAGACGGTGCTGGCGAACTGGCCGTCGGCGGCTGCGTTTACCGATTTAGTCGCCCGTTACGTTCCGGCGATCGACAAGCTCACGGCGCTTTCACAATTTCCACATGTGACCCGCTTGTTCCTTGCGATGCTATGGGGCATTGCCTTTCCGGTGCTCTTGATCTTGGCTCTCCTGACCAAACCCCAACAGAACCACCTGCGCAAGATGGCAGCACCTGAATGGGTAATCTGGACGGGGCCACTGATGGGGGTGGCCTTTTGTTGGGTAGCCCTGTTTATGCCGTTTGTCGACGCCGTCAATCTGCGTGAATTCGATTGTGGTGACACACCGTTCGATGAGGGTGTTTGTCTTGCTAGCACGTCGCGTTTTTGGCTAGGTATTTTCGGCACTACTGTCATTGACCTGCCCCCGTCTTTAGTGCCAGGTCGTGGTTAGTAAAATCCGAAACATAAATCTATCCGATTTCCAGTTCTGTTGCGCTGTCGGGCAAGCTTGCCCGACAGCGCGCCGCGAACTCCGCCGGCGTGAGATACCCCAGTGCGCTATGCGGCCGGCACTCGTTGTAGTCGCGCCGCCAGGCCGCCACCCGCACCCGCGCTTCGGCCAAGCTCGTGAACCAATGCTCGTTCAGGCACTCATCGCGGAACTTGCCGTTGAACGACTCGATGTAGGCGTTCTGCGTCGGCTTGCCCGGCTGGATGAGCTTCAACTCGACACCGTTCCGATAAGCCCACTGGTCGAGCGCCTTGCTGGTGAACTCCGGCCCCTGGTCGGTGCGGATCGCCGCCGGCAAGCCGCGGAAGCGCGCCGCCTGATCCAGCACGCGCGTCACATACTGCCCGCTGATGCTGTGGTCGAGCACGATATCCACGGATTCCTTGGTGCAGTCATCCACGATGTTCAGGCACTTCAGGCGCCGCCCCGAGGACAGCGCATCCATCACGAAATCCATCGACCAGACCTGGTTCGGCGCCTCGGGCAAGGTCAGCGGCTGGCGCTCCATCGCCACCCCCTTGCGCCGCTTGCGCTTGGGCACCGCCAGCCCCGCGCCCTGGTACAGGCGAAACACCCGCTTGTGGTTCGCCTGATGGCCTTCCCGCCGCAACAGCACATGCAGACGCCTGTAGCCGAAGCGGCGCCGCTCGGCGGCCAGTTCGACCATCCGCCCGGCCAGCGCCTGGTTGGCCGGGTCGGTCTTGGCTTCGTAGTTCAACACCGTGCGCGATACCCCCACAAGCCGGCAGGCGCGACGCTGGGAGATGGACGTCTTCTCCTGCATCACGGCAACCGCCTGGCGCTTGGCCTGCGGGGTCAGCGCTTTCCCTTGACAACAACCTTGAGCGCCTCGATGTCGAGCATCGATTCGGCCAGCAGCTTCTTCAGCTTGGCGTTCTCCGCCTCCAGCTCGCGCAGCCGCTTGGCATCCGCCACGTCCATGCCGCCGAACTTGCGCCGCCAGGTGTAGAAGGCCGCATCGCTAAAGCCATGCTTCCTGCACAGATCCTTGATCGCCACCCCGGCTTCCGCCTGCTTGAGGTACCCGATGATCTGCTCTTCCGTGAACCGCTTCTTCATGCCCGCTTCTCCCTTCAAAAGCGGACTTTACTAACTTCAGGCTGGTACTGAAAATGGGGAGCAGGTCA
>NZ_JAVSMM010000036.1:0-14857 GCF_032027225.1 Aromatoleum sp.
CCTTCCCATCCCGAACAGGACCGTGAAACAAGACCGCGCCGATGATAGTGCCCATACGGGTGTGAAAGTAGGTCATCGTCAGACTACCCAACACAAAAAAGCCGCTTCTCAAAAAATGAGAAGCGGCTTTTTACGTCTACGATTTGATTCAGATTGAAGCGAAGACTCGGGGCTCTCCGCGGGTATGCTTATAGTCGATTGAAATGACAAAGAAACACATACGTCATATCGTACGAAGAAAAGAGATCAAAACTGTTAACGGCTGAGGCTATATGAGCGAAACGAGACGTAATTTCTCCGAGTGTTATGGGTACGAATTCGAGGATCTTCACCTAGGGATGTCCACATCGTCTGGTCGTACCGTTACAGATGCGGACATTCTCATGTTTGCCGGGGTCTCAGGTGATACGAACCCTGTCCATCTCGACGACGAATTTGCGAAGTCGACCATGTTCGGTGCGCGTATCGCGCACGGCATGTTGTCGGCGAGTTTTATTTCGGCGATTTTCGGGACGAAACTTCCCGGCCCGGGGTGCATCTACCTGGCGCAATCGTTGAAATTCAAGGCGCCGGTGAAAGTAGGGGACACCGTCGTGGTGCGAGTAACGATAGTAGAACTGATACCGGAAAAGCAGCGGGTTTTGTTCGATACCGTGTGTACCGTCGCCGGAAAGCCCGTGCTTGAAGGCCAGGCGGAACTTCTTGTGCCGGCGAGGAAATAAAGGGTAGCCGGTTGGACGGGAGGCCGTTGCAAGGGGTTTAGCCGCGCAACGGCCACTGGGAGAGTTTTTAATCGTTGCTGCGCTTGTCGCGTTCTATCAACGCGTACGCAGAATGGTTGTGAATCGATTCGAAATTTTCGGACTCGATCGTGTACCGGTCGATACGTGGTTCCGCGTCGAGAAGTCCTGCGACGTCCCGCACCATGTCTTCGACAAATTTCGGATTGTCGTAGGCACGTTCGGTCACGTATTTCTCGTCGGGCCGCTTCAGCAGGCCGTAGAGCTGACAAGAGGCTTGGCTTTCGACGAGCTCGATGAGTTCTTCGATCCAGACGAACGTGTTCGTCTGAGCGGTGACAGTGACGTGAGAACGTTGGTTGTGCGCGCCGTAGTCCGAAATCTTCTTCGAGCATGGGCATAGACTCGTGACCGGAACAACGACCTTCATCGTGAACTCGCAGGTTCCGCGTTCGCGGATTTGCGCCGCGAAGGTGACCTCGTAGTCCATCAGGCTTCTGACTCCCGAAACTGGCGCCGATTTGTTGATGAAGTACGGGAAGGTCAGTTCGATATAGCCGGTTTCCGCTTCGAGACGTTTGACCATCTCTCGCAGCA
The DNA here is from genome assembly GCF_032027225.1 of Aromatoleum sp. GTDB lineage: Bacteria > Pseudomonadota > Gammaproteobacteria > Burkholderiales > Rhodocyclaceae > Aromatoleum. The sequence goes on from NZ_JAVSMM010000036.1 coordinate 1,338, forward strand.
TCGGCTCGACCGATTCGACAGAGAGCTCGCGCTCATTGCTGTTGATGATCTCGATGAAGCGCGACATGTGAGTCCCCTTGAAATTATGAGGGAGACCCACGTACATGTTGAATAGCGCAATCGTGTGCTGCACTCCGCCGCACTTGTCGCTTACCCGGACCGGGTGTCGAATCGACTTGACCCCGACCTTGTCGATCGCTAATTGACGGCTGTCGCTCGAATTCTGGACGTCCGGGATCTGCGGATTCTGTTGTGATGTCATAGCGAGCTCCCGAAAGTTTCGCGTGCGCTGATTTTGTTACCGTCCATGTGTTAGCCGTGAACCGTTCCTGCTTCTCGGATCGTGGCTGTGATGCCTGCGATATCGAGTCCGACGGATTCCAGCAACTGCGCCTGGTCACCGTGGTCGATGAACCGATCTGGGAGACCGAGGCGCAGCAGGCGCGGACGCTGAGGAAGTCCTTCGAGGATGCGCGCGACCTCCGATCCCGCGCCACCGATGATCGCATTTTCCTCGAGCGTAACGATCAAGTCGTGGTTCGCGGCGAGTTCTGCAATCAGATCGCGATCGAGCGGTTTTGCATAGCGCATGTTTGCTACGGTCGCATCGAGCTGATCGGCTGCGGCAAGGGCATTCGAGAGGAGACTGCCGAATGCCAGCAGCGCGATCCCTTTACCACTGCGCCGAATCTCGCCTTTGCCAATCGGCAGAGCAGTCATCGTCGCTTGTGGTGGAACCTGCATGCCGCCTCCGCGGGGATAGCGGACCAAGGCGGGGCCATCGTGCAGGTACGCCGCGTAGAGCATCTGGCGGCACTCGTTCTCGTCCGCAGGTGTCATGACGACCAGGTTGGGAATACAGAGAAGGAAGGAGAGATCGAAGGCTCCGTGATGGGTCGCGCCGTCAGCGCCAACCAGTCCGGCGCGATCGAGTGCGAACATCACCGGGAGGTTCTGCAGCGCGATATCGTGGATCAGCTGATCATATGCGCGCTGCAGGAAAGTTGAGTAAATCGCGACAACGGGTTTGAAGCCTTCGCAGGCGAGTCCGGCGGCGAACGTCAGCGCGTGCTGTTCCGCGATCCCGACGTCGTGATAGCGGTCGGGAAACTCGTGAGCGAAGCGAACCATGCCTGAGCCTTCGCGCATTGCCGGCGTTATTCCGACGACTTTATCGTCCTGCCGAGCGATGTCGCAAAGCCAATCGCCGAAGACCTGCGTGTACGTAAGCTTGCCGACTGCCTTACCGGCGTCGATGCCCGCCCGGTAATCGAACTTCGAAACCCCGTGGTAAAGAATCGGATCCGCCTCGGCGAGCTTGTAGCCTTGTCCCTTGCGTGTGATCACGTGTAGAAACTGCGGCCCATTGAGCTTGCGCAGGTTCTGCAGCGTCGGAATCAGCGCGTCGAGATCATGCCCGTCGATGGGGCCGTAGTAGTGAAAACCGAATTCCTCGAAAAGCGTCCCCGGTGTGATCAATCCCTTCACGTGTTCTTCGACTTTTCGCGCGAAATCGAGCATCGGCGGGGCGACGCCGAGAACCTTCTCGCCGGCGCGGCGGGCTGCGTTGTAGGTACGCCCCGACATCATACGGGCGAGAATTCGCGTGAGCGCCCCGACGGGCTGAGAAATCGACATCTCGTTGTCGTTGAGGATCACGAGAAGATTGATATCGCGCGTGTCGCCCGCGTTGTTCAACGCTTCGAAAGCCATGCCGGCCGACATCGCGCCGTCGCCGATGACCGCAATCGCGCGACGGCTCTCGCCGCGGTCGCGAGCGGCGACGGCCATGCCGAGCGCGGCCGAGATCGATGTCGACGAGTGGGCCGTGCCGAAGGTGTCGTAGATGCTTTCGCTGCGCCGCGGAAAGCCGGAGATGCCGCCGAACTGCCGGAGCCGGGCCATGGCCTCCCGTCGTCCGGTGAGTATCTTGTGCCCGTAAGTCTGGTGTCCGACGTCCCAGACGATTCGGTCGTCGGGCGTGTCGAAGATGTAATGCAGCGCAATCGAAAGTTCGACCGTGCCGAGGTTCGACGACAAATGTCCCCCGGTGCGGGAAACCGATTCGATCAGGAATGCGCGCAATTCGGCGGCCAGCGCGGGAAGCTCTCCCCGATCGAGGCGACGCAGGTCGGAAGGGGAGTCGATGCGATGCAGCAGGGAATACGAGGACATGTAAGGTTCCGGCGAAGTCGGAATTCAGAATCTTCGGTGAACAATGAACGTGGCGAGTTCATCGAGTCGTTTAGCCCCGGCGCCCAACGGCGTCAGCGAGTCCCGTGCCTCGTTCAGCAGAGATTCGGCCAGCGCGCGCGCTTCGCTCAGACCGAGCAGCGTGACATACGTGGGCTTGTTGTGATCGGCATCCTTGCCAGCGGTCTTGCCGAGCGTCGCGGTATCGGATTGCGCGTCGAGAATGTCGTCGACGACCTGGAAAAGTAGGCCGATCAGCTTCCCGTAGCGGTCGAGTCGTTCAATCGCATGGCGTTCGAGCTGTGCGCCGCACCGAGCGCCGAGAGAGACGGATGCGCGAATGAGGGCTCCGGTCTTGTGGATGTGCATGAACTCGAGCTCTTCGCGCGTGAGCTGCTTGCCGACCGACCCGAGATCGATCGCCTGCCCCCCCGCCATGCCGCGTGAACCGCTCGCCCGTGCGAGCTGAGCAAGCATGTCGAGCTGCACGCAAGGGTCGTCGGCCAGCGGGGTCTCGGAGATCACCTGAAAGGCGAGTGCCTGTAGCGCGTCACCGACGAGCAGCGCTGTCGCTTCGTCGAACTCCACGTGCACTGTCGGTTTTCCCCGCCGCAGGACGTCGTCGTCCATGCACGGGAGGTCGTCGTGGACCAGCGAGTAGGCGTGAATCAACTCGACGGCGCACGCGACCCGATCGAGTCGCGCAGGGCTCGCTCCCGCCAGTTCGCCGGCGGCGTGAACAAGCAGAGGCCGCACGCGTTTGCCGCCGCCGAGAGCGGCGTAGCGCATCGCTTCGTGAAGGCGTGCGGGGGCGACTCCTGCTTCGGGTAGTACCTCGGCGAGTGCGAGTTCGGAGCGCCGCTGGATGCCGTCCATCCAGGTTGCAAAATTCGTCAGGCTCATTCCGGAACCCTCTTGTTTTCGGCGGGAGTGATCGGGACGACCACGCCGTTTTCGAGTTGGTGCACCCGTTGCTCGGCGGCCTGCAAAGTCTCCTGACAGTGTTTCAGAAGGACTACGCCGCGCTGATACCGCTCCAGCGCCAGTTCGAGCGAGATCGTCCCGGTTTCCATTTCCTGCACGATCGTTTCGAGCTCGGTGATGGCCGACTCGAAGGATTTCGGCGCGTTTTGCGTCTTGGCCATGGCTCGGAGACGGACGATAAAAGGGGGGAAAGTAACCGATCGCGCCAGTGGCGGTCAAACAACTTCTCGCATAGAATCATGCGCTCATTTTTTCCGAATTTCTTGGAATTCACGGGGGAGGTTCGGGATGTCCGACCTTGCATCCAAGGCGAAGCTGGCACCGGCGGTTTCCCAATTGCCGGTCTCGATGTACTTCGATGAAAAGGTTTTCGAGCTCGAAAAGCAGTTGCTCTTCGGGCAGGGCGCGGGGTACGTCGGCCATGAGCTGATGGTTCCGGAAACCGGAAGCTACCGCTCTCTCGAATGGCTCGATCATTCCAAGTTGCTGTTCCGCACGGACGAAGGCATCCATCGCCTGTCAAATGTCTGCAGGCATCGCCAGGCGATCATGCTGCAAGGGGCCGGCAAGGCCGAACGGATCGTGTGTCCGGTGCATCGGTGGACCTATGACCAGCAGGGGGTATTGCTCGGCGCGCCGCATTTCCAGCAAAACCCATGCTTGAACCTCAAGCGCGATACGCTCGAGAGCTGGAACGGTCTGTTGTTTGCCGGTCCGCGCTCGGTGCGACAGGACCTCGCGGGCATGGAGCTCGCGTCGGAGTTCGACTTTTCCGGTTTCAAGCTCGATCGCGTCGAGATTCACGAGTGCAACTACAACTGGAAAACGTTCATCGAGGTTTACCTCGAGGACTATCACGTCGTTCCTTACCACCCGGGGCTCGGGCACTTCGTCACGTGTGACGACCTGACGTGGCAGTTCGGTGACTGGTACTCGGTGCAGCGCGTCGGCATCACCTCGCTCGCCAGGCCGGGTTCGGCGACGTACGAGAAATGGCACAAGGCCGTCCTCGACTATTATGGCGCCAAGAGGCCGGCGCAAGGGGCCATCTGGCTGACCTATTACCCCAACGTGATGGTCGAGTGGTACCCCCACGTGCTGGTCGTCAGCACGTTGCTCCCGACGGACGTGAACAAGACGACCAACGTCGTCGAGTTCTACTATCCGGAGGACATCGTCGAGTTCGAGCGCGAGTTTGTCGAAGCGGAGCAGGCCGCGTACATGGAGACCGCGATCGAAGACGACGACATCGGCGAGCGGATGGACCGGGGACGATGGGCGCTGCTGCACGAGGGGCGCAACGAGGTCGGCCCGTACCAGTCGCCGTACGAAGACGGGATGCAGCATTTCCACGAGTTCTACCGCAGGATCCTCGGGCCGCATCTCTAACCGGGCGGTGTCTTGCTGCCCGGAGCTCGCGTACGTTTTTCGTGTACGAGCTCCCGGCGGTCGAAGCGCTCGCCGGCGCAGGGGAGGCCTGAGGGGCGCGCGCTTCACCGAGTCCGGGGCAGTCCCCTCGGAAGCGCGCTCAGTTCGGCGTCTGCAATTCCCTCGGCAGCGGGAAGGTGATCTTTTCCGGCACCCCTTCCAGAGCGCGCACCGAACCGCCGCTCAGCGATTTCAGGCGCTCGATGACGGCCTCGACGAGCACTTCGGGTGCGGACGCACCGGCGGTGACGCCGAAACGCTTCTTGCCTTCGAGCCAGACCGGATCGATTCCGTCGGCGTTGTCGATGAGGTACGCGGGCACGCCCAGCAGTTCGGCGACTTCGCGCAGACGATTCGAGTTCGAACTGTTCCGCGAACCGACGACGAAAACCGCTTCGACGCGCGGAGCCAGGAATTTGACCGCGTCCTGGCGGTTCTGCGTCGCGTAGCAGATGTCGTCCTTCTTCGGCCCGACGATCGCGGGGAACCGAGCCTTGAGCGCCGCGACGAGCATCGCCGCGTCGTCCACCGACAGTGTCGTCTGCGTGACGTAGGCGAGCTGCCCGGGGTCGCGGACGTTCAAGCCCGCGACGTCTTCGACGACCTCGACGAGGTGGATGCCGTCGGCGATCTGGCCCATCGTACCCTCGACCTCGGGATGGCCCTTGTGGCCGATCATCACAATCTCGCGCCCCTGTTCGCGCATCCGGGCGACTTCGAGATGCACCTTCGTCACGAGCGGGCAAGTCGCGTCGAACACCCGCAAGCCGCGGCTTTCGGCTTCCTGGCGGACCGCCTGGGCGACGCCGTGGGCGCTGAAGACCACAGTGTTGCCGGGCGGCACCTCGTCGAGTTCCTCGACAAAAATCGCCCCCTTCGCGCGCAGCCCGTCGACGACGAACTTGTTATGCACGACCTCGTGACGGACGTAGATCGGCGCACCGAAGCGCGCGAGCGCCCGCTCGACGATCTCGATCGCCCGCTCGACGCCGGCACAGAAGCCACGGGGGTTAGCGAGAAGGATTTCCTTGTCGTTCATCTGGGGATCTCGTGACGTGGTTTGAGGTGGTGCAGCGGTTTTCGGCCGCTCAGAGGACGCCGATGACTTCCACTTCGAAGCGGATCGTCTTGCCGGCGAGCGGATGGTTGAAATCGACGAGCGCGGACTCCTCGCTGATCTCGCGCACGAGGCCCGAATACCGCGATCCGTCGGGTGCGGCGAATTCCATGATCGTCATCGGGGCAATGTCCTCTTCGGGCATATGTTCGCGCTTCACGCGCTCGACGAGCTCGGGATTATGGGCGCCGAACGCCTGGTCCGGGGGGAGCGTGAAGAGTTCGTGCTTGCCGACCTCGAGACCCGCGAGCAGCCGCTCGAGGTTGGGCAGCAGCTCTCCGACGCCGAGTTGCAGCGTCGCCGGCGTCCCTTCGAAGGTGCTGATCAGCGGCTGGCCGTTTTCCATGGCGATGCGGTAATGCAACGTCACCAGGCTGTCGGGTTTGACGATTTGGGTCACGAGGGGTTCTCCGTGGTGGTTGTGTCGCGGGGCGCGCGGAACTGAGCAAGCAGCATCAGCACGACCCCGACGGAAATCGCCGAGTCTGCGACGTTGAAGGCCGGCCAGCCGTAGCGGCCGATATGGAAATAGAGGAAATCGACCACCGCGCCGTGCACGACGCGATCGATGACGTTACCGATCGCGCCGCCGATGACGAGGCTGAATGCGAGTGGCAGTGCCAATTCCCGCTGGTGCGCGCGCAGCATCGTGAGCAGCCAGCCGCAGACGACGAGCGCGAGCACGATGAAGAACCACCGCTGCCAGCCGCTGTGGTCGGCAAGAAAGCTGAAGGCGGCGCCGGGGTTGTAGACGAGGACGAGCTGAAAAAAACTTGTCACCGGTATCGCCTCGCCGAAGGTGAGCTTCGACAGCACCACCCATTTCGCGATCTGGTCGAGCACGACGACCAGCGCGGATAGTTCGAGCCAACCGAAGAAACGGCGAGTCAGCGGGGCGGCAACCGGCGACCGTGCCCGCGCGGCCGGAGTCGGACTACGCATGGATGCGGCTTTCCCCATCACCGAAGAGGTTCGTGTGGCAGCGACCGCACAGTTCCGGGTGATCCGCGTGATCGCCCACGTCTGCTCGGAAATGCCAGCAGCGCCCGCACTTCTGCTCGCTTGACGGCGCGGCGTCGATGCCTTCGTCCGCGGTCGAGTCGACATGGACGAGCTCCGCTCGGGACGTGATCAGCACGAAGTGCAGGTCCTGTCCCACGCTCGCGAGCGCATCGTGGCGTTCGCCCGCGGCGCGCACGCGCACTTCCGCCTGCAGCGACGAGCCGATCTTCCCCTCGGTGCGCAGGCCCTCGAGCACCTTCTGCACCTCCGCGCGGGTGCTGCGGATGAGCGCCCAGCGCGCGAGCGTCTCGTCGGCAGCGGGAAGGTCCGGCAGCACATGCCAGGTGTGCAGCATCACGCTGTCGTCCGGACCGTCGCCGGCGAGCTGCCAGATTTCCTCTGCCGTGAAGCTCAGGATCGGCGCCATCATCCGCGTGATCGCCTGCGTGATGTGCCACAGCGCGGTCTGTGCCGCGCGCCGCGCCGGCGAGTCCGCTTTCGTCGTATAGAGGCGGTCCTTCAGGATGTCGAGGTAGAAGGCCCCGAGATCCTCGGCTGCGAAGTTTTGCAACGCCTGGACGATCTTGTGGAATTCGTAGCGCGCGTAGTCGGCGGTGACTTGTTCCTGAAGACGCCGCGTCAGCGCAAGCGCGTAGTGATCCACGTCGAGCCACTGATCGACCGGCACGCCATTCTTGTTGATGTCGAAGTCGGCGGTGTTCGCGAGCAGGAAGCGCAGGGTGTTGCGCAGGCGCCGATAGACTTCGACGACGCGGTCGAGGATTTCCTTCGAGATCGTCAGCTCGCCCGAGTAATCGGTCGCGGCGACCCACAGGCGCAGGATTTCAGCGCCGAGCTTGCCGGAGACTTCCTGGGGCGCGACGACGTTGCCTTTCGACTTCGACATTTTCTTGCCCTGGCCGTCGACGACGAAGCCATGCGTGAGCAGTCCGTCGTAGGGCGCGCGGCCGTCGATCGCGCAGCCGGTCAGCAGCGACGAATGGAACCAGCCGCGGTGCTGGTCCGAGCCTTCGAGATAGAGGTCGGCCGGCCACCGGCTTTCGTCCTCGTGTGACCCGCGCAGCACGGTGCGGTGCGTCGTGCCCGAGTCGAACCAGACGTCGAGCGTGTCGCGCATCTTGTCGTACTGCGAGGCTTCGCTGCCGAGAAGTTCGGCTGCGTCGAGCTTGAACCACGCGTCGATGCCTTCCCGCTCGACACGCTGCGCCACCTGTTCGAGCAGTTCGAGCGTGCGCGGATGCGGCGCGCCGGTCTCCTTGTGCAGGAAGAACGGGATCGGCACCCCCCAGTTGCGCTGACGCGACACGCACCAGTCGGGACGGTTCGCGATCATCGAGTGCAGCCGCGCCTTGCCCCACGCGGGAAAGAACTGCGTGTCGTCGACCGCCTTCAGCGCGAGCTCGCGCAGCGTCGGCGCGCCGGCCTCGACACCTTCGCGGCCGGGAAGGCGGTCCATGCCGACGAACCACTGCGTCGTTGCCCGGTAGATCACCGGTGTCTTGTGGCGCCAGCAGTGCATGTAGCTGTGGGTGAGCGAGCCGGATGCGAACAGAGCGCCGACTTCGGCGAGCTTTTCGATGATCTTCGGGTTCGCGTCCCAGACCGACAGGCCGCCGAAGAACGGCAGGCTGTCGGCGAACACGCCGTCGCCCTGCACCGGGTTCAGGATCTCGTCGTTGCGCATCCCGTAGCGGGTGCAGGTATTGAAGTCGTCGAGACCATAGGCCGGCGCGCTGTGCACGATCCCGGTGCCGGCATCCGCCGCGACGTAATCGCCGAGAAAAACCGGCGAGAGGCGGTCGTAGAAGGGGTGGCGGAAGTTGATGCGGTCGAGCGCGACGCCGTGCGCAGCACCGAGCACGCGGCCTTCGAGAGCATAGCGCTCCAGCGCGCTGCGCCGCAGTTCGGCGGCGAGCACGAGCAGGCCCTTCGGCGTTTCGACGAGTTCGTACATCAGTTCCGGATGTACGTTCAGCGCCTGGTTCGACGGAATCGTCCACGGCGTCGTCGTCCAGATCACCGCGAACGCCGGCTGGTCCGGCAGCGCGTCGAGCCCGAATGCGTATGCGAGCTTCGCGCGGTCTGCCTCATCGAGCTGGAAGCCGACGTCGACGGCAGGCGACTTCTTGTCCTGGTATTCGACCTCGGCTTCGGCGAGCGCCGAGCCGCAATCGAAGCACCAGTTGACCGGCTTCAGGCCCTTGAACAGAAAGCCCTTCCGGTACATGTCGCCGAGCGCGCGGATTTCGTCCGCTTCGTTCGAAAAGTTCATCGTCCGATACGGGTTGTCCCAATCGCCGAGCACGCCGAGCCGGATGAAATCCTTCTTCTGGCGCGCGATCTGCTCGGTCGCGTATTCGCGACACAACTCGCGCGCGCGGTCGGCCGCAAGGTGCTTGCCGTGCTGCTTCTCGATCTGGTGCTCGATCGGCAGGCCGTGGCAGTCCCAGCCGGGGACGTACGGCGCATCGAAGCCGGCGAGCGTCTTGGAGCGGACGATGATGTCCTTGAGGATCTTGTTTACCGCGTGGCCGATGTGAATATCGCCGTTCGCGTAGGGCGGGCCGTCATGCAGGATGAACTTCGGCCGGCCGGCGGCCGCCTTGCGGATTTTCTGATAGAGCTTCTTCGCCTGCCAGTCGGCGATCCAGCCCGGCTCGCGCTTTGCGAGATCGCCGCGCATCGGGAACGGAGTGTCGGGCAGGTTGAGGGTCTTGCGGTAATCGGCCATGTGGAGTTCCGCTTCAATTTTGGATCGGATTCTGGGCAAACCAGGCGCGGGCCTCGTCCGCGTCCCGGGCAATCTGGGCGGTGAGCGCGTCGAGGGAGCTGAACTTCGCTTCGTCGCGCTGCTTGTTCAGGAAATGCACGCGCAGGTGCGCGCCGTAACAATCGCGGTTCCAGTCGAAGAGATTGACTTCGAGCGTCGGTCGCCCAGAGTCGGTGACCGTCGGGCGCACGCCGATGCTCGCGACGCCCGCGACCGGATGCGGCGCGAGGCCTTCGACGCTGACGGCGAAAATGCCGGCGAGTGCGGGGCGGCGATGCTTCATCTGGATGTTCGCGGTCGGAAAGCCGAGCGTGCGGCCGATCTTGTCGCCGTGGATCACGCGGCCGGCGATGCTGTAGGGGCGGCCGAGCAGGCGCGCGGCATGCGCGAGCTCGCCTTCGGCGAGTGCCGTGCGGATCGCCGAACTGGAAGCGCGTTCGCCGTCGATGTCGAGGGTGGGCATCGCCTCGACCGCGAATCGGCGGCTCGCGCCTTCGGCTTGCAGCATCGCGAAATCGCCCTGGCGCTTGGCCCCGAAGCGAAAATCGTCGCCGATGATCAGGTGGCGCACGCCGAGACCGCGCACGAGAATCCGTTCGATGAACTCTTCGGCGGTGATCGCGGCGAAGCGCGAATCGAAACGACACACATGGACGCGGTCAACGCCGCAGCCGGCGAGCAAGAGGAGCTTTTCGCGTAACGATGCGAGGCGGGCGGGAGCGCTGGCGGGAAAGAAGTATTCGCGCGGATGAGGCTCGAACGTCAGCACCACCGCGGGCAGCGCCAGCGAGCGGGCCTTGTCGGTGAGCATCTTGAGCAGGGCCTGGTGGCCTCGGTGCACTCCGTCGAAATTGCCGATGGTGAGGACCGAGGATTGTGCGGCGCGCTCCGGAATCCCGCGAAAAACCTGCATGACCGCCTGAAAAAACGGCAATTATAACGGCAACGCAGGCTGTCCGCGCGTTCCTGCCGCGGTCAGTCAGTCCAATTGAGCGACCTTCGTGCGGCCCGCCGGCGGGTTGTCCTTGAAGTAGCTTCGCAGCCCCCGCATGATCGCCTCGGCCATCTTGTCCTGGTAGGCGTCGTCGTTGAGCCGCTGCTCTTCCTCCGGATTGCTGATGAAGGCCGTCTCGACGAGGATCGACGGGATGTCGGGCGCCTTAAGTACCGCGAAACCCGCCTGCTCGACTTGCGCCTTGTGCAGCGTGTTGATGTCACCGAGTTCGGTGAGTACCGCCTTGCCGAGCTTCAGGCTGTCGTTGATCGTCGCGGTCTGCGAAAGGTCGAGCAAGGTGCGGGCGAGGTGCCCTTCCTGTTTCGCGAGATTGACGCCGCCGATGAGGTCGGCGTCGTTTTCCTTCTGCGCGAGCCAGCGCGCCGCCGAGCTCGACGCGCCGCGTTCCGACAGCACGAACACCGAACTTCCGCGCGCTTCGGGGCGCACGAACGCGTCGGCGTGGATCGACACGAAGAGATCGGATTGCACGCGGCGCGCGCGCGTCACGCGCTGGCCGAGCGGGACGAAGTAGTCGCCGTCGCGGGTCAGCATCGCGCGCATGTTCGGTTCGGCGTCGATCTTGCGTTTGAGTCGCCGGGCAATCGACAGCGTGACGTTCTTCTCGTAGCTGCCGCGTCTGCCCACGGCTCCGGGGTCTTCGCCGCCGTGGCCCGGGTCGAGGGCGATCGTCACGAGCCGGTTCGCAGCCGGCCCGCCTTTACGTCTCGGAGTCCCTTGCGCGACGCTTTCGCGCACTGGTTGCGGCGAACTCGGATCGCTCGTCGTCGGCTCGCCTGCTGCCGCGTCGAGCGGGGAGGATTTTTCGATCAGCGCGAGCAGCGGATCTGCCGGCTCGGTGGGGTAGAGGTCGAGTACGAGGCGATGTCCGTAATCGCCTACCGGCTGGAGCGTGAACACCTGCGGCGCGATTTCGTTCTTGAGTTCGATCACGATCCGCACGACCCCCGGGCGATTCTGTCCGGCGCGGATCAACCGGATGTAGGGATCGGAGTCGAGCACCTTCGATGGAAGTGTCTGCAGCACGCTGTCAAGCTGGACGTCTTCGAGATCGACGACGAGGCGTTCGGGATCCTTCACGAGGAGATGCGTGAACTTCAGCTGGTGGCTGCCTTCGAGCGTGATGCGCGTGTAGTCGTTGGCCGGCCAGACCCGCACGGCGAGAAGACTCGTCGCTGCGAAGCCGACGGGGCTGACGAGCAGCGCGAGTGATGCGCCGGCGAACTTCAGAAGGTTGCGTCGGGTGAGGTGCGAGGCGGTGTTCACAGCGGTGGGCGGCTCAGTTCCGAATTCAGTCTGCTCAAGCATTTACGTCCTGCCTCCGTCAGTGCAGACGCCTCGAAGTGGCGGCCGGTGCCGGCAACGCCGAGGCGCAACTCCACGTCGGGTGGTGCGAGATAAGGAGCAGCCTTGTCCGGCCATTCCACGAGGCACGCACCGTTTCCGGCGAAATATTCGTCGAGGCCAGCTTCCAGAAATTCATCTGGAACGGCGAAACGATAAAAATCAAAGTGATATAAGTTTAATCTAGAAAAAACGTAAGGTTCAATCAAGGTGTACGTCGGACTTTTCACTTTCCCCTCGTGACCCAGTGCGCGGAGGGTGCCGCGAACGAGCGTCGTCTTGCCCGCGCCGAGGTCGCCGCGGAGGTAGATCACGAGGGCACCGTGCAGGGCGGGCGCCAGCGCCGCCCCGATGGCTTCGGTGTCGGCTTCGCCGTCAAGGTGCGCGGAAATCCCGCGGCCGGTATCATCTGCGGGGTGAAGAATCTGAATCATCAGCATGTCTCGGTTGAAGCGGGCCGTGCGCCGTCTCTGACCGGACTGGCGGGGCAGCTGGATGTCTGGGCGGCGGAGCTGGGTTTCGATGCCGTCGCCGTTTCCGACGTGAACCTTCGCGACGCCGAGCCCGGCCTGGCGGCCTGGCTCGCGGAAGGGTGTCACGGCGAGATGGATTATATGGCGCGCCATGGCATGAAGCGCGCGCGGCCGGACGAACTGGTGCCGGGCACGCTGCGGGTCATCAGCGTGCGGATGAACTACTGGCCGCAGGCGGCAGATGCGCAGGAAGCCCTTGACGACCCCGCCCGGGCGTACGTGTCGCGTTACGCGTTGGGGCGTGACTATCACAAGGTGATGCGCGCCCGGCTGCAGAAACTCGCCGACCTCATCAGCGCCGAAGCACCGCATGGCTACCGTGTGTTCGTCGATTCGGCGCCCGTGCTCGAAGTCGAACTCGCAAGCCGGGCCGGCCTGGGTTGGCGGGGGAAGCACACGCTGACGCTGAATCGCCGCGCGGGCTCGTTCTTCTTCCTCGGCGAAATCTTCACCGACCTGCCGCTGCCGGTCGATCGGCCGGAGGAGCCGCATTGCGGTTCCTGTCGTGCCTGCCTCGATGCCTGCCCGACCGGCGCAATCGTCGCGCCGTACCGCGTCGATGCCCGCCGCTGCATCTCATACCTGACGATCGAGCTGAAAGGCGCGATCCCCGAGGCACTTCGACCGCTCATCGGCAACCGGATCTACGGCTGCGACGACTGTCAGCTCGTCTGTCCCTGGAACCGCTTTGCGAAAATCACTGCCGAGCCGGATTTCGCGCCACGCCACGGCCTCGATCGCGCGACGCTCGTCGAGCTCTTCGCCTGGACCGAGTCGGATTTTGCGACGCGCACGGCGGGCAGCCCGATCCACCGCATCGGCTTCGAGCGCTGGTCCCGAAATATCGCCGTCGCACTCGGCAATGCGCCGTCCTCGCCCGACATCGTCGCGGTGCTGCGTGCCCGCGCCGAAGACGCGTCCGAGCTTGTCCGCGAACACGTCGCGTGGGCACTGCAGCGGCACGCCCTCGGCCCTAGGAGTCTGCGCGGCAGAAGCCAAGCGTCGGTGAGGTAAGCCCTCCCTGGCGTGTCGGGGCCGGTAGACTGTTGAGATGACGAGCTATCTGCCCTATTGCCCTCAGCAGCAGATGCTGCTGCCCCAGGCGCTGCAGGA
>NZ_JAVSMM010000037.1:0-10266 GCF_032027225.1 Aromatoleum sp.
CGACCGCTTGAAGGCTTCGCTATGCGTTCGCCGACTCCGGCGCGGGATAACCACATCCATGGTGTCCACCATCGAAAATTAGTGGACACGATCTTCAATGGGCTAGGCGGCTGGGGGAAGGTGGGTTCGCCGGGTGCTTACAATGGAACGACTCCGAGACCGAGCCCTTGGAGGGCCGACTGCACGATATCGTCGTTCACCTCCTCGTCTTCGGTGAGCTCCAGTACCGTGCGGGGACGCTGCGGCATTACGAGTGGCTCGCCGAACGAAAACGAAGCCGGGACGAGGCCGCGCGCGCCGCGCGAGAACGCGCAGAGCAGGAACGACGTGAAGCTTTGCTCCGGAAAGAAGCCGAACGGAGGGACCGGCTGATATCCGACGCACAGAACTGGCGACGCGCGGCGGATATACGCGCGTTTGTGCTGGCCATCCGGAACCATCCGGAGGCGGCGCATCATCCCGAGGAACTCGAGCGGTGGGTTGCCTGGGCGCTTTCCCAAGCCGACGCCATGGACGTCACGCGCGGCCCGTTGTCACGTCTGCTGTCTGGCCAGGACCAGCTAGATTCGAAGGCGCCGGACCCTGCCACATGAGACAGCGCCCCAGCCCGCCGCCGAAAACCTCACGACAGGGCTTGGTGCTCTCAGCGTGATTGCCTGTACTAACTTGGGGGAAAAGCCCCTGCCCCCGCCGTCAGGCGCTCGAAACCCAAGGATTCCTGGGGAACCCACTGCCCCGCATCCCACAGCGCGGTCAACTCGCCGCCGAGCTCTGCGCCGAGCCAGTTCCGTGCAATATGCCCGGCTCTTTCTTGTCGTTCCTCGAGCGGCCTCCGTCGCCCGTTTTCGAGTAGCCAGCGATAGAGTTCAACCGCCGGCCTGACCGGGGTGTAGCCATCTCCACGAGTAAGGTTGAACTCCAGCGGGATGCGTACGCCGGCCGGGTCCAGGTCACCCAAGTAGAGCGCGCCTACGCCGCCAACCTCGTGCAGCACCTGCTCGAGCGCATTGCCGCTGCCCTGAAAGGCCTTGCCCGAACCGTACACCACGGCGGCGTAGCGCCTCGCTTGTTGGTTCCACTCGCCGAAGCTCCAGAAGCTGTTGTGGTTTTCGACAACGAGCACGGGCTGACCGGCGGCATCGGCCAAACGATAGGGCAAGGGGGACGGCACCACGAAGGCGCCCAGGGCCGACAGGGGGAGCCGACCGCCAAAAAGACTGTTGTCGCCGCTGGCGCGCAGGGCGTCGAGGCGCTTTTCGTCGCCGAAGATTTCCAGTGAGCGCTCCTTGATGGGCACCATCGTCAGCGTGGTGCGCCGGCGCAGCAGAAAATCGTTGATGGTCCGGGCCGCCTCCAAGGCGGGGGGCTTCAGCTCAGGCCAGAATCCGAGTTCCGGGACCCACGGTACCGCCGCGTAGTCCACTGCCGACACCAACGCCGGGTCGCGCGTGACCTGCACCCAGGTCGGCAATGGCGGGTTACCGACCTTCTCCCAGCTTCCGGCCGCCGGCAACACGAGCGCGCCCGCCTCCTCGAGGGCTCGCAGGCGCTCAAGGAGGAGCGCGCTGCGACCAGGATTGGTGAGGACTTCCGGATGCGCAGCAAAGAAGGCCCGTCGGACGTCATCCAGCGAGATGCGCTTTCGGGTGCCGGTCCGCAGTGCCTCCAGGAATGCGTCGCTCATCGCGCGACCTCTGCAACCGGACGCTCCTCGTTAAGCTTGAAGTCCACGGCTTCGATGTGCCAGCGGCCGGTCTTCGTGTTCTTGCCCGCCTTGCGCAAACGCACGAAGCGTCCGAACTCACCCACAGTGTTGTAATCGGGCAGTGCGGTAGCGAAGATGAGCTGCACATCCATCGCCTGCGCGAGCAATCGCTGCGCTTTCCACAGGGTGGGCGTGGTGGCCTTGGCAAACGGGTTGTCCAGGATGAGCGGTCCGCCGCCCGCCTTCTTGAGTTTTGCTTGGGTCTCGGCGCGCAGCTGGTTGGTAAGCATGTAGAGGAACATCGCCATCACGACACCCTCGCCGCCGGAGTTCTGTATTTTGTCCACGGCGACATACTGGAGGGCCTCGTCCGGGACCATCTTGAGCATCTGCAGGCCCAACGGCTTGCCGTGGATGCGCAGCAATGCGTCGGCGACGAGGTCGGCCCCCTTGACCGGTACGGTCTTCGAATCAATCAGGTCGTCGAGATAGTTGCCAAGCTGCTGCCGGCGAACGTCATGCCCAAGCTCATTGAAGCGTGCCCGCATCTTCAGGATGGGCTTGCCACCCACATAGGGCGCCCCGGCGGGCACCCGCTTGTTGGTGCAGGCCGAGTTAAGCAGGGTGATGGCGCTACCGGCAAGGTTATGAAGTTCGCCCAGGCACGCATCGAAGTCCTCGCGCATGCCATCGAGGCTCGACTGCGTGGTGCCGATGCGGTCGTCGAGCCCTTCGAGCAGGCGGGCGCTGTCCGCACAGGCCGCCTCGAACTCATTGCGAAGCAGTTGGCCGGCAATGTCGGCCTCCACCTCCTGCATGGTGGGCGTCGCCGCCTCGGCCTTCAGTCGCTCGAAGGCCTTGTTGGCGTCCTTGCGTGCTCCCTCCGATTCGTTACGCTTGCGATTGAACTCGGAGACGAGGGCCGTGGCCTGTAGCGCGAATGCGCTATCCGGGGTCTCCGCTTCGCCGTCGAGCAAATCCGGCACCCCCAACGACGCACGCAGGCTCGCCGCCGACTGCTCGGCGCTGCTGGCCTTGTCACCCGCATCACGAGCCGCGCTCTTATAGCGGAGGACTGCCGCCAGGGCAGTCTGCGCCGTGGCGCTCGCCTCCTGTTGCGCCAAGACGGTACGAGACAGCGTTTCCTCTAGCGCCGCGTCATCAAGGGCCAGCATGTTGGCCGTTGCCGGCTCGACCTGGGGGTTGTCCTTCCGGAACACTTTGCGTTCCGTCGCAGCCTCTGTTTCGTTGCGTTCCGCGCCTTTGAGCGCATGCTGGGCCTGGGCGAGCGTGTCAGCACATTGCCGGAGCTCCGCAGTGAAATCCTGAATAGCGATGTAGGGCTCGTAGTCCTCCGGACGCACCTCTGCGAACTCCGCTGCGAAGCCCCGCTCCCGCGCGGCGAGGTCCTTGCGCACCTGTTCCTCCTGATACTGGAGCACGCCCAGCCGCTCTTCGGCCGCGGTGCTGTAGACCCGCTCCGCGTCCGCGTACAGGGCACGTAACACCTCCAGCGTTTGCGGCTGTGCCTGCAACCATTCTTCCGCCGGAAAGCCCTCTCGCCAGTACGTTACGGACAGCTGCTCCTTGAGCAACTCACCCGACTTGGCACCGAGTTCTACCTTGCGCTGGAAGGCGCGCTCCTTCGCCGCGGCGAGCGCGGTCTGCTCGGCTTCGAGTTGAGCCCGCTGCGCGTCCTGTTCGGCGCGCTCGTTGGAAATTGCCTGCAGACGAGCGAGCCGCGTCGGTCGGTCGGCATCGTGAGTCCGGCTGAAGCCGCGCACTGCGCGCAGATGCATTTCGGCGGTCTGCGCGCCACGAGCGCAACCGTCCGCGGCCTCCATCGCCGCCTCGGCATGCTGGTCATACTCCTCGGCCTGCGCCTCGAACAGCTGCGCCCTTGCCAACGCGGCCGCCGCCTCGGCACGCAAGCGCTCAATCTCGGCTTGTGCACGGGCGAGCGCACCGCCGCCAAAACGCTTGCCGTACGCCAGAAGCTGCTCCTGAGCGGTCACCGCCTCCTTGTGGCGCAATGCGTGTGCATTACGCTGCCGTTCCGCGATGGCAATCTTACCGTCGAGTTGCTGAAGCAGGACCTGGGCCGCCTCCTGGTTGAAGGCGGCGTCATCGGCTGCGGGGAGCACGAAGCGGTCCTCGCCCGCCACCTCGGGCTCCAGCGCGGCCACCGACACCATCACCGGAGCATCGAGCGGCAACGCCTGACCGACGAGTTCGCGGGCGCGTGTGAGCTCGCTGGACGCGACCGACACGCCCAGAAAGCGCGCCGGGTTGCTCAGGACCAGGTCGCGGGCCGCTGCGGCATTCGGAATCGCTTGCGCGAGATAGGTGTTGAAAGACTTGGCCGATTTCACGCCCAGTCCGCGAAGGCTCGCCACGACTTCATCGACGTCGCGCGAGCCCCCCGCGACCCCGGTCTCCATAATGGCGCTGCGGCTTGCTTCAAGCGTCGAGAGCTGCACCGCGTGTTGCGCCACCGAGCGCTCCTCGGCCAGCATGAGTCGCTCCAGGGCGGGCAACAAAGCCGGCGACTCGGGGTCGGCGGTGTCGGCCTCGGCCACCAGCCGCAGAATCGGCAACTGCGAGAGCTTCTCGCGCTCGACTTCGCCATCGGCGACAAACGCCTCATGCTGGGCGATGCTGCCCGCGGCCGTGGCGGCATCAAGCTCGGCCTGTTTGGCATGCTGACGTGCATCGCGCTCCTGCCCCCGAAACGTCGCGGCCTGAGTGCGGCGCTGTTGCTCCTCGCTGCGTTTCTCAGAGGCGAGGTCAGCGTAGCGTGACAGGGCCGCCGACGGGGCCTCACCCTCGTCGAGCACGCCTTCCTCGATGAGTTGGGCGAGCGCCGTGAGATAGGCGTCTTCGGCCGCGTTCAGGCGCGCCTCCTCGGCATCGAGCTTGCGCACGGCCGCCTCGAGCTCGCGCAGACGTTGCACAAGCGTGCCGAGACGCTGGCCCGCTTCGGACTCTTCAGTACCCGCTGCGCTCATCTGGTCACGCAGCGCCTGCTCGGCGCTGCGAAGCGCGTGGCGCAGCAGCGCCCCTTGGGTTTCTGCCTTGTCTCGCCAAGGCTCGAGCGCTTCGCGCGCGGCGGCAGAACTCGCAACCAACTCCTCCAAGCGGGCCTCGAGCGCGGCAATCTCACCGCGAGTCTTGGCCGCCCTGACGCACTGCTGGGTCGTCCGCGCGGCGTCGACGCCGCGTTGGGCTGACTCCTTGCGCTCGGAGGCTTTCTCCAGGGCGCGGGTGAGCTGTAGCAGACGCAGCGTCGTGGCCTCCCCTGCGTGCCGCTTCGCGAGGAGTTCCTTGTTCTTGGCCAAAAGGGTCTGCGATGCCTCATTGGCGGCCGCGACTTCTTCCTCCTCCCGTAACCCAAGCGCCATCGCCTCGAGGCCGCGCGCAAGACCGGCCCCACGGCGCAGCACCGCATCCTGAGCGCTGCGGGATGCATTGTAGGCGACCGCGAAATCGTTGAAGGTGAGCAGTGAAGTGCGCAGACGCGTGAGTTCGGTCAGGCACCTCTGCAGGTGAGGCTTGCGCCGAAGCTTGTCACAGACATCGACCACGCTTTGGCGCACGGAGGCCGCCAGCCCTTCATCGAGGGTCAGGCCGAAGAACTTGCGGATGAATTCAGGTTCCGAATTGAAGGTTAGAAACCCGGAGTCGATGCCGCCTTCTTCTGCGGAGAAATTCACCTGCAGTTTGAGCATGTCGACGTCGATGAGGCGCTCCTCGCGCAAGTGCTTCTGCCAGTCCTGCTGCACCTTGGTCTGGAAGAAGTCCGGGGCGAGCTTGTGCGCGTCGTGAATCCAGCGCGACAGTTCGAGCATGCTGCCAACGGGGGCAAAGTTGAGTTTTGGTGCAGGTACCGACTCGAAGTTCAGGGCGCTGTTGGCCTCGAAGCTGAAGAAAAGGCGGTCGACTTCATCGCGCTCGGCGCCCGCCTTCACTGCGACCGCCTGTCCGAGGACCAGACGGTAAGGCTGTCCGCCCGCAATTCGCGGCGGCATCACCCACTCGATGAGGATGACGCCGGGCTGTCCTTCGCGAGCGAAATACTGGCTGAAGCGATGGTTCTTGTTCTGGATGTGCTTGAGGAAGCGTTCCTGCGGCGTGTCGAAGCACGAAAACACGAAGCTCAACAGCGTGGTTTTCCCGCCGCCGTTCTCGAGGTTCAGGATGGTGTCGGTCGGCTCGCCGGTGACGGGGTCGGTGAGGTCAAAGGTCACCCCGTCGTACCACGCCATGTCAGCGCCGTAGTTGCCCACGTAGATGCGCGAAATCTTCTGCATGATTAGACCCCTGCAGCCGCGGTGCCCGCTTGGGCGATTTCGAAAAGACGCCGCAACGTGAGCTCACGAAGTTGCACCTGCAGGCGATGAGTCGGGGTATAGGTCACCAATGCTTCGTCGGCAGCTTCCCGGTCGATGCGCACCAGGGCGCCGTTCACCATGTGCAAGAGCGCAAGGCCGATGAGCCCGGTCACCGAAGCGGGCGACGCCCGCTGGGCGCCGGGCAACATCAGAGGCATCGAACAGATGAGCTCCCAGCCCGGGGCGAGCTCGACCGGAATCTCCTTGAGGTCGGGTTCCTCCTCTGCACCGTCCTTCATGCGTCGCGCCAGGGCCAACAAGGTGTCGCGAAACTGCGCGAGACTTGCGGGCGGCGGCACGAAGCGGTCGTCCTCCAGTCCGCTCGTGGTCGGATAGAACACGGCCGCCACCGCGACGTGTGCGAGGACAAGCGCCGCCTTCTGCTCAGGCTTGAGCCCGGAACGGATATCCGTCATGCGCATGGCGAACTTGCTCTCGCGCGAGGTCGGTACGACGACGAGCCCCCGCTCGCTGAAGTCGAGCACGGCGAGCTCGAGTCCCTCGGCGATTTCCTCCACCATCGCGGCGAAAGTCGGTTCCGCGCGGTAGAGGTCCAGCAGCTCACGGTACTGCGCGTCATTGACGGGCGAGAGGGCCGGCTGGATGGCCTTGTAGACGAGGCGCGCGGCGTCCCGCGCCCTGTTCATGGAAGCAGTCATGACCGGGTCCCTTCGAGACGGGAGAAGTGCAGGTTCGAGCCTTGCGCGGCTTCGCGCTCGAAGCGCCCATCGGCTTCGGCACGCATCGCGGGAAAGAGGGTTTCGGCCTGCGCGTAGCTACGGAACATCATGAGCACGAGACAGCGCTGCCTGGTCCGGTCAAAGCCTTCCGATTCGGCCATGCCCAACAGGGCATCGACACTGCACGACCCGGCTTCCTCGAATTTGCGCGCGACCCACGCCTGCACCTCGGCGACCAGGGCCGCGGGAAACTGCTCGGGCAGAGGCACGAAGGGCTCGATTTCGCCCTCTTCGTCGTCGGGCTCGAGCGCCTCGGCGCGCCGCTCGAGAAGCAGGCCGAAGACATTGTTGAGCCCATACACCTTCGGCCATTTGGCCGGGTACAAGCCGCTGATGGCGTCGTCCGCATGGTCGGACAACACGTGGCGACCGAGCTTGAGCAGTTCGGGCAAGAGGCGGGTTTCCAGGTCCGGCAACCCGGACGGGCGCCGGGCCCGGAAGAGTGCGCGCTGCGCCAGCAGAAACTTCTCGGGGGCGACCGTAATGTCGCTCACGAGGTTGGCCCGTATCACGCTTGCCCCCTGCAGCGTTTTCAACAGCTGCGCGAGGTCCTGCCGCGTTTTCGCTTCCTCGGCGGACTGTAAGGCTTCCCTCACCGCCTCGGTCATGCGCTGGTCTTCGGCTTGGCGGGCGCCGACGTGGCCGCGGGCATCCTTAAGCTTCCCTGCCACCTCCTTCGTCCAGTTCACTGACCCCGGCGCGCGATACGCCTGCATCAGTCGGTCTCGGATGAATTGGCGATACTCGAGGGAAAGTGTGCGTGCCCGCTTGGCGATTTCGAGGGCCGCATCGAAGCGCCCTCGCTGCACCAGCAGGTCGAGCATCTTCTCCATGAGTTCCTGGGCATCCTCGGGCGCAAGGTCCAGCATCCCCAGATAGACGAGATAGCCTTCGGCCGTCGGACGATAGCGGTACACGTCCTCGAGGTCGGGCTCGTAACTGACCAGCCGGAAACGTACGGTTTTTGTCTGGCGAGCGCCCCCATCGAAGAAGTCGAAGGCGAACTCGCGGTACGCATTGGCCTTGTTGTCGAGGGTATCGAGGATGACTTCCGCCACCCGGCGCGCCTGCGACGCGTTGAGGCTTGATTTCATCGCCTGCGCAACCGCCATCAAGCGGTCAATGAGCTCCGCCGGCGTGCAGCCCATGTGGATGGTGGTGCCTTCCATCATCTGGTCCAGCGCCGTAAGGACCAGGTAGTGCGTGTCGAGGTCCTTGAAAAGCGGCACGGCGCCAGCCGCCTCGGAACCGATGCTGTGCTTGTTGAGTTCGAGCTGGAATAGCGGGCGCAGCAGGAGCAGGTTTCGCTGCTGTTTCGTGAGGTCGAGCAGTTCGGCGACCGAATCCGGCGCGGGGACCGCATCGTCGAGATGCGGAAGTTCAGCAGCTTGGTCCATAGCGAGTATAGGAATCCACGGCAGCAGGCACTATCGTTGAAATCACAACGGCATTGTAGGCATAAAAACTATACTCGTATAGTTTTTATATTCGCGATAAGATTGCCGCCATGACTGCGCGCACCACTTCTACTGCCCCCGCAGTTCCAAGCGCTTCCCGCCCGTCGGGCCGCTGGAGCCAGGAACGCCGGCTCGAATTCATCGATTACCGCTTGCGCTGGGAAGGCCGCCTCAACCGGGCGGACCTCATCGAGTTCTTCGGCATCTCGGTGCCGCAGGCCTCGCTCGACATCGCCCGGTACACGGAACTGGCACCGAACAACATCCGTTACGACGCCAGCGCCCGGACCTACCTTTCCGGCACATCCTTCGCGCCGCTATACAACACGGACAATCCTCAGCGGTACCTGAACGACCTGCTCGCGTCGGCCTCCGGACTCTGCTCTGAGGGGAGCTTGTTCATCGGATGGGCTCCGCCGGTCGGGGTAACGCCGGTTCCGACGCGCCTCGTATCGACGCAGACCCTCGGCCGGCTGCTACATGCGATACGGAACAGTGAAACGGTCAAGGTGAAATACCAGTCCCTTACGAGTGAGGAACCCCAGAGCAGAACGCTCTCGCCACATGCCCTCGCTTTCGACGGTTTTCGGTGGCACGTCCGTGCGTTCTGCCATTCGCGGCAGTCGTTCCGCGATTTCGTGATTGCGCGCATGCTCGCCATTCGGCCGGGTAGCGCCTCGACCGTTTCACCGGAGGACGACCGCGCCTGGCACACGATGGTCACCTTGGTCATCGCGCCGCATCCGGGGTTGCCCCCGCCGCAGCGGAAAGTCATTGAACTTGATTACGGCATGGAGGACGGGGAAGCGCGTCTCCAGTGTCGGCAGGCGCTGCTTTTCTACCTGCTCAGGCATCTCGGGTTCGAGGGGCGCCAAGCGGTGACGCCGCAGGCGCAGCAAATCATCCTGAAGAACGAGGACGAAGTGGCTTGCCACTTCGATGGAACCAGTGCCCTTTCTCGGCGCAGTAGCTAAGCCACGCGCTTGGTTCCTCATGGCATCGCGTCTAGTCGGCGACACCGGCATGGAGAGTCGGGGGCAGACTACCCCTTGTTCATTCTCCTGGCCGGTAGCGCTCCCTCCACATAGGATAGTGGCTGCTCAGTAAATCGAGTTCCTCATGGCGCAGCGCTGTACCTGTCTGGGAACCTAGCTAACATAACGAAATTCAATACACCGAAAGACCTGATGAGCACGCCGACCAATAAGAGCCAGCGAAGAAGTGGAAAACGAGTTGAGCAGGAAAACCGGACGGAGCAGCCTACCGAAAAGAGGCGGGGTGTTCAGAAAAAGCTTTCCAGCCCAATCGCCACCGGTGCGCGCGGCGTCGCCTTTGAACATCGCGTACAAGCCGTCAGGCTCTTGGCTATGTGTACGGAAATGCCTTGCGTTGGCGTTCCGGACAACTTCGCCATCGTTAAGCTGACCTTCCAAGGCCGGGTTCACAAGCACAACACCGACGATTTAGTCCTGACCATCGCAGCGCCTGACGGCGATACCGGGACGCTGCGAATGCAAATGAAGCGGGCACTGACGCCCACCACCAAGAACAGCACATTCGAAGAAGCCATCGGACTAGCGTGGCTCGACTTCAAGGAAGGGACGTTCCGCCGGGGGCTGGACGCCAATTTCATCGTGTACCAGAGCGCCAGCGCTAAGTCGATGGAGGCGGCTGTAGAAGTATCCAATATGGCCAGTTCATCCAGCGACGCAGCATCCTGGGAGGTAAAAGTTCACGCCGAGCGTTTTAGCAATGAACGCAATCGGGAGGCCTACGCGGCTATCAAAGGAGCCGCTGAGTTGTACAACAAGGCTCCGGTAACCGTCGACGAACGTAAGCACCCGGCGAACCCACCTTCCCCCAGCCGCCTAGCCCATTGAAGATCGTGTCCACTAATTTTCGATGGTGGACACCATGGATGTGGTTATCCCGCGCCGGAGTCGGCGAACGCATAGCGAAGCCTTCAAGCGGTC
>NZ_JAVSMM010000038.1:0-6950 GCF_032027225.1 Aromatoleum sp.
GTTCCCGATTCAGCTGGGGCAGGAGCTGGCGAAGCTGCAGAAGGAGCCGGAGGTGCTGATCACGCACCTGAAGCCTTCGGATCGCGAGACGATCGCGCGCGAGGTGGGGGCGTGGGCGGGGCGGTTTACGCCGAGGATGCTCGAGCGGGGGGATGTGCTCGAGTTGTAGGGCCTGTCGCGAGCCCGAACCGTCCGAAGCAACACAGTCCAAAGTAACACAGGTCCCGTGTTACACTGCCCGTTTGGCGTCAAGAGGGCTCAGGTGGCGAATCTGACTTTGAGCATCGATGACGATCTTCTGCAAAAGGCACGTGAAGCGGCGGTACGCGAGCAGACCTCGGTCAACTCCGTCGTACGCGAGTTTCTGATCCGCTACGTCGACGCCCGTTCGCGCCAGTTCGAAGCACTGGATGCGCTCGACAAAGTCGCGAAGCGAAATGTCTCGCGTAGTTCGGGAAACTGGACGCGCGATTCGTTGCACGAGCGCTGAGTTGCAGTTGCCGCGCAACGGATGCGTGTTTTTGTCGACACCAACCTCTGGGTCTACCGTCTGGATCGACGGCAGCCCGAAAAGACTCGCATCGTTTCGCGCTGGCTGCGCGGGCTGGCCGGCGAGCACGACATCGTGATCAGCACCCAGGTCATGATCGAACTGCGCTCGGCCTTGACGCGCAAACTCGCGCCGGCATTTTCGCCGGCAGACGTCCGCGTTGCGCTCGAGGCGCTGGCGAGCTTCGAAGTCGTCGTCACCCATCCCAATCTCGTTCTCGACGCGCACGAACTGGCGAACGCGGAGCGGTTGTCCTGGTTCGACTCCCTGATTGCCGAAGCCGCCTTGCGCAGCCATTGCGAGATTCTCTACAGCGAAGACTTCCAGCACGGGCAGAGGTTGAACGGACGGCTGCTTGTGCAGAATCCGTTTCTCGAGAGCTGACGCTGCGCCGAGTTCGGGCGGGGTCGATCGGGACGCGGTTGCCGCACCGTGCCAGCACTGGCCTCAGGCGATCCACTTCGACAGCGCCGTGAAGGCGCCGAGCGCGACGACGACGAGACTACCGAGGCGGACGGTCAACTGCAACTCGAGCCTGTCGATCTTGAAGTCGAGGCGCTGGATGTCGGATCGCATCCGGTTACCCAACGTCTGCATCTCCGCGCGTACCTCGGAGACGGCTTCGCGGAGGTCCGCTTTCGTGACCAGTTCGGCCGTCTCGCAGGCGTTGCGTACGGCATTCGAGATCGCTTTCGCCTGCGTCTCCGGAATTCCCGCCTCCTGGAGGGTTTCGGCGAACCTCGAGGTGTCGACTGTGGCGCCGCCGATGAGTATTCGGTTCCGGTATCGAATCCGGCAACTGCTGTTCCTTCCGGCAATCTTAGCGCCGGCGGGCTGGCTTGGCACCGGCCGGGAGATCTACGCCGAGTCGCCGAGTTCTCGAGTCGCGATTCGCGGTGTGAGTGACGGCCAGGAAGCGCTGCAATTTGCGTGTGCCGCGAAGTGCGAGCCGACATTACCGATGGCGTCGCCGCCGCGCCCCACCCGCGGGAGCCCTTGTGGGCTTGCCTCGTAGGCGCGAGCAAGTATTGCATCGAGCACCCGTGGCGTCCATCGCACTTCGGTCGGTTCTTCGCCGAGGTGCCCGATGCCGGACGACGCTACCACTCCAGCCGTGCGAGGCGCTTCGCCCATGCCGCGCGGGCGCACCGCTACCGCGCGCCGCAAGAACGTGACGCATCAGGGTTCCGCCGCGGCGGGCACCGCGGCAGGGGATGGCGACATCCGTGAACACGGTGCGAGTGCCGGAAAGGCGTGGCCTTGCAGCCGCGCGGAAGTGACGGGGTACGTCACCTGGTGCTGACCTCCGGCGTCACCTCTCCGACGGTGTCGAAGCCTCGAATCACGACCTGCGGCGCCGAGCGTGATGCATTGCACACGCCTTGCACGGCTCGCGCCGTCCGTCGCGCGTTTCGAACCGTTCATTCCCGATGGCACGCTGCCTGCGTCCATTGATACGAGCCGACGACCTCGGCCGACTCAATCACCCATCGAGGAGCTCGAGATGAAGATGACTCAGGTTCGCAGGCAGGTGCAGAAGGGCTTTACGTTGATCGAACTGATGATCGTTGTTGCGATTATCGGGATTCTGGCAGCGGTAGCGCTGCCGGCGTATCAGGACTACACGACGCGTGCCAAGATCAGCGAGGTGCTCGTGATGGCCGCGCCTGCCAAGTTGGCAGTGGCCGAAACGACGTCCTCACTGGGATCGCTCGCTTCGGTCACGGCGGCGAACAGCGGCTACACGTTTCCGGGCGCGACGACCTACGTGAGCGGAATCGCCATCACAGACACAACGGGCGTTGTCACGATCACGTCTACCGTGCCCAATGCGTCCGGAACTATCACCCTCACGCCGACCGAGATCAGCGGTACTGGTCAGCTGACGTGGGTGTGTGCGACGGCGATCGATGACAAGTACGTTCCCGCACAGTGCCGATAAGCTTGGTTGCTTGCTATTCGAAAGACCGCCTTCGGGCGGTTCTTTCGTTTTGCGCCCAGCGTGAGACCCCGCTTGCGGAAGTGCGTGGGTGAGTTCATTGCGGTGAGCAGGGAAAGCGCTACTGCGCGAGTGCGACCGAAACCTTTGCCCACAGAGTGGTGACACGGCCGGCGCTGCTGCATGCCAAAGCAGGAGTTGCCTAGGGAAATACCCTAACCAGGAGCGCGCAAGTGCACCGAATCGACATTGCAGGTCCGAGCAACCGTCAAGAGGTAGGCCTGAACGATCCGAGAGAATGCGCCGTGTAACGAAACAGCGACTGAAGGCGAGCGTGCGGGCGAGGATCGAGCATCCGTTCGCGTGGTGATCAAGCACCGGTTCCGGTTCACGAAGGTGCGCTCCCGCGCAATCGAAAAGCACGACTCAACTCGACACGCTGTTCGCGTCGTCGAACCTCTGCGTGGCGTGCCGAAAGCTGGTGGCGTTGACGCCATCAACCCGTGTGCCCAACGCGTAGAGCGGTGCGAATCGGTTCAGTGCCGACGCGAATTTGCGACGAAGCGAGCGTGATTGAAGTGGAGGAGGACGACGCGTGCCTTATCCAATAGAGCGAAGCGTTGTCCTTGGCGCGTTGATCAGACCCTTCTTAAGCGCGAAGCACAACATTCGACCTCGATTCGAGTCGTTACGCCTAACGCTGCGGGCAGGCGCCGAGTTTGCTCTTATCGCGGCCATTCTGACAGTGTTCCTCGCAGTATATGTGCGTCGGTTCGGTGAAGAAGCGACTGCTGTCGTGCCGCACATCGCACTCATCTCGACCTTGTGGGGCGCATGGGTGACGCTCCGCCTTTTGGTTTGTAGTGCGGTGAGAAGCGATCGCTTGGTGCGCTGGCTTAACGCTTGGTTAGTAGTCGGCCCCCTGATTGTGCTTATCATCTGCGAGACTGGCTTCACGATCGGCCTGCACTCTTGGGGGAGGGTGCCTACCCTGCCGATGATTCGAACGTATATTGGGCAGTCATTCGAGTTGCTGGATGCGCTTGGGTTTCCACCGGCTCTCGTCTCTTCCGCGCTCGCGCTACTAGTCGCAGTTGCTCTCATCCTATTTTCCCGCTCTGTGGCGCCGATCCATTGGGTCATCGTCGTTGCTCGTCGTACCCCGACCCGTTGGCTGCTTCTCCTTCTCTCCGCCGCATGCGTCATTATCTCTGTTCGACTGTATTTGTTCGCCTCGACTCCGCCAACTAAGGAGCGAGAGCCATTCAGTCTCATGCTATTTCCGGAATTGGGAGCGCGCCATGGACAAACGCGTTCCACACGCGCAAAGATGCTTGATGTCGCCGAAGCTGTTGCTCGCGCGAACTACGTTACCGCTCCGTCATTACGCAAGCGGAATATTGTCTTGATTATCGGGGATGCGTTACGCGCAGACCACATTAGCGCAAACGGCTACTTTCGGTCGACGACCCCCTATATTGACTGGCTTATATCATCGGGTAGCGCTCGAAGTCTCACAAACGTGGTATCCGTGTGTGCAGAATCAAGTTGCGGACTGATGGCGATCGCGCAGTCTCGATATGCACACCAGTTCCCCGAGAAGCCAATAACCCTTTACGAGGTTCTGAGATTGCACGGCTACTCGGTCCGCATGATTCTCGGTGGCGATCACACGAACTTCTATGGTCTCCGAGCGTCGTTCGGCGCGGTGGATGATTACGTCGATGGCTCGACGGCGCATGGCTACTACGCCAACGACGATCAGCTGGTGATTGATCGTCTGCAAACTCTTCCCCGGTGGGATGGGACGCCTGTGATGATGCAACTGCATCTCATGTCGTCGCACGTTCTCGGCAGACGAGAAGCAAGATTCGAGCGCTTTCGTCCATTTGTCAACTACGCTCGTTTCGGAAAGACCTTGTCCGATAGCTCGGACGTCGAACGGGCACGGAACTTCTATGACAATGGCGTTCTGCAGTTTGACGCAATGGTCCGCAAGTCGATCGAAGCGCTTTCAGAAAAGGGTTACCTCGACGACGCGATAGTGGTGATCACGGCGGACCACGGGGAAATGTTGGGAGAGCACGGAGTGTTCTCGCATAGCGGTGCCGTTTACCAGCAAGCGCTGGAAATACCGCTTGTAGTCGCCGAGTTTGGCTATCGCTCGTTCGTCGATCGGGATTTTTCTGGGCTCTCGTCGCAGGTTGACATTGCTCCGACAATTCTCCATGAATTGAACTTCCCGATTCCGCCATCCTGGAGCGGCGTTGCGCTGCAGCGGGAGCGCCACCGGGAGTACATATTTTTTCAGCAGGGCGCGCAGGTTGGATTGTTTGACGTAGCGGAACCGGGAACACTGTGGAAATATTGGCTAGATCTTTCGAATGGTGAGGAGTTCGCATTCCAGTTATCACACAATCACTCCGAGTCGGCGAATTCGATCAGCGCGGTCCCTCAGGAGTCCAGGAGTCGCTGGCGTTTGGCAGCGATGAATGCAGGCGCTTCCGTGGCGCATTTTGAACTCGCGAACGGTAAGTAGACACGCGAGCGGTACGCACCTACGTGCCACTTCGATAATCTGCGCCGAGACGCCAGCGACTGCGGAATGGCAGTCCGTGGGAGAGAAAGTCGAAAAAGTGCTTGGCGTGCCGTGCGGTGCGAGACGCAAGCGATCCGGAGTTTGATCGTCCCGCGCGAGCGCCGCGAAATATCGCGTCGGATGCATATCCAAGCGAACAGGCGTTCGTTACTTGTCGACGATCGAGTGCGAAGTGCCACATCGTAGCGCCAGCTGAATCGTGTCTTCGAATGAACCTAGGGAGTCGGCCCTGCGAAACCTCGGAAAGCCGCGCCAGTGCTTGATTCCCGGCACATCCGCGGTGGCCCGAACTCTCAGAAACTGGTGTAATCATGCGCAGAACCTGAGAGTTTTCCGCATCGATCCGATCGAGGTTTTGCGCATTGGCCACCGACGATTTTTTTCGCAACCGACTCGATCAGATGATCGATCTGCGCCATCCGCTGGCGGTTCTCGCGCAACGCATGCCCTGGTCGCAGATCGAAGCGGCTCTCGCCCCGCCGCTCGCGCACAAGGACCGCGCAGGCGCAGTCGTTGGTGAGGTCGACCTCTTCGGCCCGAGCGCGCAACTCGTCGGCGCGGGAGTGAGTGCGGCAGGAAGGCCGCGCCTGTCGATTCGCCTGATGGCGTCGCTGCTGTACCTGAAGCACGCGTTCAACTTGAGCGACGAGGAACTCGTCGAGCGCTGGACCGAGAACGTGGTCTGGCAGTTTTTCAGCGGCAACGAGTACTACGAGCCACGGCCACCGTGTGATGCGACGCAGATCGGGCGCTTTCGCCGTGCGATCGGCGAGGCCGGCGTCGAGGAACTGCTCAAGGCGACGATCGACACGGCGGTGACGACGAAGGCAGTGCGCCCCAACGAGTTCGAGCGCGTCATCGTCGACTCGACGGTGCAGGAGAAGGCGATCGCGTTTCCGACCGACAGCCGGCTGCTGGAGATCGCACGTCACAAGGTCGTGATGGCAGCAAAGGCCGCCGGCATCGCGCTGAAGCAGACCTTCGCGCGCGAAGGCAAGTCGTTGCGCCGTCGCGCCGGCGGCTATGCGCATGCAAAGCAGTACAAGCGGCTGCGCCGCGTGCTCAAGCGCCAACGCACGGTGCTCGGCATCGTGCTGCGCGAGGTGCAAAGGAAGCTCGAGACAGCAACGACCGAGTCGCCCTTCACCGTGCATCGGCTGCAGACGGTGATGGAGCGCGCCGATCGCATTCGCAAGCAGCAGCCGAAAGACAAGAACAAGCTCTACGCGATGCACGCTCCGGAAGTGGAGTGCATCGGCAAGGGGAAGGCACGCCAGCCCTACGAGTTTGGCGTGAAGGCGAGCATCGCCGTCACGCACCGACGTGGATTGATCGTCGGTGCGCGCACTTTCCCGGGCAATCCGTACGACGGGCACGTCCTGTCGGCGCAGCTCGAGCAGACGGGAATTCTTCTCGAGGACGTCGGCCGCACACCGAAGCAGGTCGTTGTCGATCTCGGTTATCGCGGTGTCGATGCGGACAACCCGGGCATCGAGATCATCCATCGCGGACGATTCAAGTCGATGACGAACCGGCAGCGCCGGTGGTTGAAACGTCGCCAGGCGATCGAGCCGGCAATCGGGCACCTGAAGGCCGATCACCGGATGAACCGATGCTGGTTGGCCGGAAGCCTCGGCGATGCGCTGCACACGGTGCTGTGCGCGGCGGGCTACAACCTGCGCTGGCTGCTACGGGCGATCGTGCGCGGGCGCACCGGACGACTTTTTTTCGCCCTTTGGTTGGCAGTGCTGCGGGGTATGTTCATCGCGTCGGCGTTGTTGCCGTCGTCGAAGCGGATGCGGGGCGATTCGCGATGGCTGTCGGGCACCGCGGCGGCGGGCTGAATTTCGCAGGGCCGACTA
>NZ_JAVSMM010000039.1:0-6083 GCF_032027225.1 Aromatoleum sp.
CACGAGTGGTTCGGCGACGGCACACGCGAAGGTCTGCAGCGTGCCACCACCAAGTGGGACCTGCGGCCCAACATGCTGATGCTCAACGACGCCCTGGGCGTGCTGAGCAGCGGTCAACGCATGTTCCTGTCCGCGATGGTGAGCTTCTACAACTCCCGCGAGGGCGGCGCGATGCTCAAGCGTTGCGGCTTCGAGGGGCTGTCCGACTTCGGCGGCCTCGATCTGGAACGGCGCCAGGTCATCGCTGATCTCACGCTGCACTACAACGGCTGGTGAACCGCGCCTGGCAACCCACCGTCCTTTCATCCCACCCCACGAGGGACATGCGTCCCCGTTCGGGGCCATGTCCCTCCTTCCTTTCGCAGGAGCGGCCATGTCCCGAATCACCATCTTCCACTGACCTGCACCGCCCGCCACCAGGGCGGCCCGACGCCGCGGCCGGCTGACCGGCTGCCACTTCATCCACTCGCTGGGGTTCAATCCCCGGCAGGGGATTGCCTCGGCCATCCTCTGCTGGAGCAATCCCATGTCTCATTCCAAAAACCCCTTCGTCCGCGGCTACGGTGGCCTGTCCGTGCAGCGGCTGCTGGCGATTTCCTACGACGACGACTGCCCGCTGAGCTATCTGCCGCTGCACGTCTCGCAGTCGCACCTGCCGGACAGCCAGGTCGAGCGCCATGCCTGCGTCTTCTGCGACGACTTCGCGCTGATCACGGAAGGCCAGAACGTGCCGCCCGAGCTGGACGCGCAGTGCCCCAGCCACGGCATCGCCCGAAACGTCGTCTACGCCGTCATGGCCGAAGAAGCCGGCAAGCCGCTGCACGTCGGCGACACCTACTCCGAGGAAGCCGCGCGCGAGGTGGTACGCCGCCTGCGCTTCGAGACCGGGTTCTACAGCCGTGCTTGGGAAATCAGTTCGGCGCACATCACCGAGGAGGCCGGCCGCTTCCTCGCCGAACTGGCGGACATCGCCACGCCGAGCGGTTTTCTGTTCGTCGCCTTCCGCATCCCGTACAGCCCCGCGATCGGCGTGAAGTTGATCGCCACCCCCTGGACGAATGCGAACCTGCAGCATGTCGAGGGCATCACCGCCGAAGAGCTGCGGCAGGAGCACCGGGCCAAGGGCGTGCCGGAGTCCCTCGTGGAAGTGTTGCACCTGGCTGCGCTCGCCGACGTTCGCATGTTGGTGTTCGATGCCGACGCGCCCGTGCTGGACGGGCTGACGCTCTACGACGACGAGTAACCCGCAACCCATTCGAGCCCCCACGTCGGGGCTCTTCTTTTGCGCGGAACGCGGTGCCGGCGCATTGCCGATTCCCAACGGACGGTCGCCGCCATGTGCCGCACGCTGGCCGCATGTTCGCTGGCGTTGCCGGCAGTATGCCCAGGCAGTCGAGACCTTCGAGACTGCGGCGCGGTTCGCCGTGCTGGTTGCTTCGTTCTCCGGGCGCACCCGCGTCCATCCACCTCACCCTCAAGGGACCGACCTCCCTTGCAGGCGGGAGTCCCTTGGTTGCCACAAGGAGTCTCCCCATGGATACGCAAGCCATCCGCGCACAGATGCCGGCGCTCGTCGTCGGTCATGTGCCTTCCAACGTCCGTTCGTTCAAGTTCAACATCTTCGACGGCCAGCCCAAGGTTTCGACGCTGGGCTTTCACATCGACCCGAAGCCATTCGAGGGCAAGGTCATCGCCACCACCGACGAGGCCATCGTCGTCAAGACGGGACGGGCCGAGTTCGCGGTACTCGATCGCACGCTCGTGACCGAAGTGCCCGACGAGGGCGCCAAGGTGCAGGTCGAACCCTATGTCAGACGCCGCTTCGACGGTCAGCGGGCGGACACGCCCGAGGAGCAGACCGAGTTCACCGCCGACGGCCAGCCCTACACGGTGAAGCGGTTCGTGCTCGGTTCCGCACCGGCGAAGCTGCCGATCCCCGAGCCGCGCTGCCCCGAGCTGCAGGAACTGATCGACCAACTGGAGCAGTTGCCCGCTCCCGACGGCTTCCGGCGCATCACCCACATGCTGGTGGATGCCGGTGCGCGGGACATCACCTGGGTCGATCCGCTGCCCGCCGACACCATCCGCACGCCACCGGCCATCGGCTTCACCGTCGCCACGATGAAGTTCCAGGGTCGCGTCACCGTGCTGTATGAGCGTGGCCTCGACCTCTACGCGGTGGAGCTGCACCGCGCCGGCGAGCTGGTCGAACGGGTCGATGAGGTGTTCTTCGACACCCTCGGCGAGACGCTGGAACGGCTGATCGACGACGGGAGCTGGAGACGCATCCGCGTGCAGTGCCTGTCGGGTCGCAAGGCTGTCCGGCACTGACCTCCCAGCAGCTTCCCGCCTTCGCGGCGGGAAGCCTCTCTTCCTGCCTCCCTGGAGATCACACCCATGACTGTTCGATTCAAAGGCACGGAGCTGCGGCCCGTGCTCGCCGAAGCGGTGGCGAATCAGTGCCGCGTCATCCTGGTCAAGGATCACGGCGTGTACTTCCTGCCCGAGCGCGGCGAGCGCCGACCCGATGGTCGCCAGAAGACCATCGCCTATGCCGCCGGCTGCAACCCGGATGTCGATGCGTTCGATGACTGGTGGGAGCTGGCGCGCGCCGAGTTCGGTGGCGACGACCTCGGCGAGTTCTTCGATCCGCAGGAGGGCGTGTTTGCGCGCATCCTGCACAGCGAGGACGACCTCGACGTGTCCGCCACCGCGACACACCTGTCGCTGCAGGCGGTTCCTTCCACGCCCAGCGGCAACTGACCGCCCATCCCTGGCCCCCGCTCCGGGGGCCTCTTTCTTCCCGGCAATGCGGACAGCCGCGAGTGCCGATTGCCGCTCGCCTGCGCGCCGTCCTGGCGCCACGCTTCCGGCCATGTTCCGCTGAGGTCCGTCAGCGACATGCCCAGGCAGCCACGATCTTCAAGGCTGCGACGCGGTTCCGACCGCGTTGATCACTCCAGTTCGCACCGGCATCCATGCGCGAACGGCCATCGGTTCTCGATGGCGATGCCTCCAAGCTGTTCCATCAACCCACGCGGGGGTTCCACACCTTCCCCGCCTTGGGTCGGGTGTGTCTCCGCCTCATTGTTCCCAGGAGATTCACCATGACCACTTCCACCGAAAAATCCTACTTCGATCTGCACATCACCGGCCTCGGGTATCTCAATCGCATCCGCGAAGTGAAGCCCAAGAAAGGCGATGCGTTCCTGGCCTGCGACATCGCGGCTCTGAACGGTCCCAGCGATGACGTCTCGTATGTGCGTTTCGACACGCGCGTATCGGGTTCGGAAGCGCAGCACCTGGTGCGCCGCTGCATTCAGGCGGTCGACGCCGAGAAGAAGGTGATGATCGGCTTCCGCCTGGGCGACCTGTGGACCGACACCTTCACCTACTCCAAGGGCAAGCGTGCCGGCGAACAGGGGGTGAGCCTCAAGGCCCGCCTGCTGTTCGTCAGTTGGATCAAGGTCGACGGCAAGCTCGTCTACAAGGCCGAACCCAAGCCGACCGATGCCGACGCGCGCGACGCGGAAATCCCCGAAGCTTCCAACGCGTCCGCTGCGCAGCAAGCCTCGGTACAGGAGCCTTCCAACTCCACCGCCGAAGCTTCCGACGATGCCGATGCCCCCGCATTGGCTGCCGCCGAGTCGTTCTGATTCGCAAGGCCCCGTTTCCTGGGGCCTCGGCTTCTCTTCGTCAGCAGGAGACCTTCATGATCACCCTCCCCGGCCAACTGGCCATCAAGACGATCCATGGTCGCAACGGCGACTTCAACGTCGGCCGCCTC
Source organism: Aromatoleum sp. (assembly GCF_032027225.1). Lineage (GTDB taxonomy): Bacteria > Pseudomonadota > Gammaproteobacteria > Burkholderiales > Rhodocyclaceae > Aromatoleum. The sequence continues at coordinate 3,788 of NZ_JAVSMM010000039.1, forward strand.
GCGACTTCTATCGGCGAGTTCGTCGTGAAGAACGCCGAGCTCGACCAGTACGCCGAAGGCAAGTACGAGGGCGATTTCGTCATCGCTGAGATTCGCCCCTCAACGTACAGTGCCAACGGCCGAATGGTCATCGAAATCCGCGCCCTTCTGGGCGGAATGACGTTGTCCAACATCGACGCCCTGAGCCGCGACGAAGCCCGCCGGCTGAGTCCGCAGGAAGTCGACCCGATCGACGAGGAAGCGCAGGCTCCCGCGCCGGCCGCACCCAAGGCGCCGGCCAGGCCGAAGTCCCGCAACCCGCGCGATCCTCTGGTCGATACCACGCCGTTTGGCAGCGCGCCGGCCGCTGCATCCCCCGAGGCCACGGCCGACGCGGATGACGCGGCGCTGTTCGGTGCGATCTGGCCGCTGGGCGAGATCGTCAAGCTCGACGCCACTGTCGATCGCCGCATTCTGCGCCAGCAGCGCGACCGGCTCGGTGCGCTTGGCTATGAGTTCGCTCCGCTATCCCAGGACTGGCATCTCGCCAAGGCCTGATTCCAACCGCCGCGCCAGCGGCGTTCCACCACCCACCGGGGTTCCTTCCCCGGCGGGGCGGGGCTCCGGTCTCTTATCCAAGGAGATCGTCATGCAACTCGCATCCCGCTTCGCTTATCGTTCTCCGGTGCTGCGGTCGAATCACCCGCTGTCGGATGACCAGATCCGCACCGTCGCACCCTCCATCTACGCGGACACCCCGCACGAGAGCCGATCCGAACGGTACAGCTACATCCCCACGGCGGCTGTGCTGACTGAACTGCGCAAGGAAGGCTTCCAGCCGTTCATGGTGTGCCAGACCCGCGTGCGCCAAGAGGACCGCCGCGATTACACCAAGCACATGCTGCGCCTTCGCCACGCAAGTCAGATCAACGGCGCCGAGGCCAACGAGATCATCCTGCTCAACTCGCACGATGGCACGAGCAGCTACCAGATGCTGGCGGGCATGTTCCGCTTCGTCTGTCAGAACGGCCTGGTGTGCGGCGACACTTTCGCCGACGTGCGCGTACCCCACAAGGGCAATGTCACCGATCACGTAATCGAGGGCGCCTACGAGGTGCTGCATGGGTTTGAGCAAGTGCAGGACTCGCGCGACGCCATGCGTGCCATCACACTCGACGACGGCGAGGCCGAGGTCTTCGCCAGATCAGCCCTGGTCCTCAAGTACGACGAACTTGGCAAGACCCTGCCGATCACGGAAAGCCAGGTCCTGCGCCCCCGTCGCTTCGACGATAACCATGCGGACCTGTGGTCCACGTTCAACCGGGTCCAGGAGAACCTCGTCAAAGGCGGCTTGACCGGCCGTAGCGCCAACGGGCGACAGCAGCGCACCCGGCCTGTCCAGGGCATCGATCAGAATGTCCGGCTCAACCGGGCACTCTGGCTGCTCGCGGAAGGCCTGCGTAACCTGAAAGCCTGACCCCCAAGCGGATCGTGCTCATCGTTCTCCGACCTCAACAACGTGCAGATTGCGGACCTGATGTCAAAATTCCTGGCCGACAAACATCTGGATTGATCGTTGCTTTAGTTGGCAGACTGTTCGATCGTCCGCTGACGAACGCCTCTTCCTGAGGCACGCGCGATACGCGCCGGGCATATATCAGAGCGAACCGGCCCTTTGACGGGCAGCAACTTTGAGAAGCTGAGCTTTCGCTTGTGGCCGAAGTCTGCATTTGACCCGCCCGGGTTGCCGAACCGCGCTACAGCGAACTGGAGCGAAGGTACTGATAGCCAGCGCCCTCCTCAGGGTATCGGGGCCAAGCGGGCAAACAAGGGCACACTGAAAAGCGGTTTTTCGCTACGGCCCATTGATCACCTGAAGCAATCTGTCCCCATGTCCGTCGGCGTTGCCGACAACATGCCCAGGTAGCCAAGACCTTCAAGGCTCCGGTGCGTTGCGGCGCACAGGTCGTTCTCTTCGCCAAGCCGTTCCCGGCGCTTTCTTCCACCCCTTGGGGCAGCGACTGCCCCGGCGGGCCGTGCTGTCTCCGATTCCTTCGAGGACAACACCATGCCTGCTACCCATTCTTCCAAGACGCTGTATCGCATCGACGAATGCCCCGACCTGATGGCCGACGGCTGCATCGGTGACGAGAACGGCAACCTGGTTTTTCTCTCCATCTGGGCGCGCGACACCGCCGTTCAGGAGTTCCTCGCCCGCCTGACCCTCGGCCGGGATGAACAGGGACTGGATCAGTTCCACGTCATCACCGAGCAGGGCGCATCCATCCCGGTCTTCGTCGGCAACGTCGAGAACCTG
>NZ_JAVSMM010000040.1:0-6002 GCF_032027225.1 Aromatoleum sp.
TAACCGTGGGCGTCAGCGGCGAGCGAGCGCAGCGAAGCGAAGTCCGCTGCACGCCGGGTTAGACCACCCTACGCGAACGTTGCGACCGCGACCGGGCGGACGACCGAGACGGCCTTCCGGAGTGCCCGGATGCGCTCGATCTCGTGAAGGGTGTCGGCCGTGAGGTAGGACTCGCCGCAGGAAGGGCACGAGTGGACGGGAATGCCCTCGATGACGAGGAGAGCCGCACCCTTGCCATAGCTACGTGTGACGAGCTTCGTCTGCAGGCCCGGATGGCCGCAGAAGTCGCATGCGGGAGCCTTAGCCTTCGACATAGACCGTGATGATGATAGCGCGGCCGGTCGGGCCGAGCTTCGCCACTGTGCAGCATGTGGCACCGGCGAGGTCCTGCCCGCGAACGACGACCTTCAACTCGCGGGATGTGCGGTCGCGTTGGCGTTCAACGATGCGGCCGGTGAGGACGATGCTCTCAAGGTCAAGGACAGACAGCCCGTCGTCTTCAAGCTCGTCGGCAGCGTGGAGCGACACCACGTACTGCCGGGATCGGATGAGCTGCCGCAGGAGCGCGATGCTGAGCGGTGGCACGACCCGTAGATGTTACGCGCCTGCTGTCCGGGGTGGTCTAACGTCTGGCGTCAGTGGCGAGCGCAGCGAGTCCACTGCACGCCGGGGTTAGGCTGCTGGTGCGGTGCAGGCGTGAAGGGCTGAGAAGAGGCGCCGGACCCAACTGGGCAGTGGGTTCTTGGGGGCGCCGGGGTCGCCCCAGAACGAGCCCTCGGGCTCGTTGACCCGGAAGGACGTCTGGGCCGACGACGTCGCGACCGTTACGGCGTAGGTGGCGGGATCGAGGGTGAGTGCATTGGACGGGACGAGCGGGAGGCGAAAGCCCGAGACGGCCTTCGCGAGAGCCGCGAGCTGCGGGCATGAGGCCGACGTCGCCGACGCGGTGCGCCAGCGAGGCGGAGGCGGCGCCGATGGATCGGCGTCGGGAGTGGCGATGAGAAGCAGAGCGTGCGCTGTAACCGTCTGGCCGTTGATGGTCAGCAGCACGAACTGACTGTGGACCGCCCATTTCTCGCGGTATTCAACCAGAACCGAGAGGCCGGGGTAGCGAACGTCGCTAAGGGAGTCGCGCCAGGTCGCGACGACGGCAGCCGATGCCTCCGCGTCGAGGGTCCCAACGGCAGGCGCAGGAGTGGCGACGAGAAGCGTAAGAGCGAAGGCGAGAACGACTGAAGAACGCATGAGCTGTCGTCAGCAGCCTAACCGACATGCGTCAGCAGCGAGCGAGCGAAGCGAAGCGAAGTCTGCTGCACGCAGGGTTATGCGCCCCTTCCACGGTGGTGAACCGCACCCGGCGGCACGTTCGAGGCCGCCGCGGAGCGTGGGTGGGGCCGACCGGGGAATCCCCGGCGGCGACCCGGGCCGTCGTCGGGGCGTTCATCGAGGGGACGATCGCGGAAGGTTCAACAAGAACAGAGAGAATCCCGGCGCTGGACCGGCCCGGGGCGTGGGCGCTGCTGGGCCGCGCCGGAGACGACACCGGGATGGACCCGAAAGCGAAGGAGCGAGTCTCGGCCCTCGATGACCTGGCTGCCGAGAGAGGCGCGGCTCGGTGAGCGAAGCGATGGGGCGCCGGGCTCGACGAAGTGACCGTGGCGGGACGGGAGACTGCGCGACCGAACGCGTGAAAGGACACGGCGCTGTCGGCGCCAGTGCTCTTCTTGCAGCGCCCTCGCCGGGGTTCCCCGGTCGTTCGCAGGACCGACCCTGCGGGCTCGTGCTTCAGCGAATGCACGACCATTCGAAGCGGCCTACGGACGTGTCTGGGTGCGCATAACGTCTGGCATCAGCGGCGAGCGAAGCGAGTCCGCTGCATGCCGGGGTTAGGTGGCCCGTTGATTCAGGAAGGCGGTCGCGGATGACCGAATGATTTCGGTGGCGTCCTGCAGGGAGAGATAGCTTGCCGCCGACTGGCCGCCGGGAACTGTGCCGGTTAGTAGGAAGCCCTCGGTGGGGCAGCTGACGAGGACGGGGTCGGCTTGTGCGCCCGAGGCAACGGCGAAGGACCAGGAGTTGTGGCGGGCGCGGAAGTAGAAGGGAATGCCCGCAACGAGGCCCTCGGCCTGGACCGGCGCCGATGAAGACGTGAAGAGGCCCTCGAGCTGCTGCTCTGGAAGCGACAGGGAGAACGTGGAGTCGGGTGAGGTGGCCATCGTGCTATCCAGTCGGTTGGTCAGGCGAAGAGACGACGTGACGATGAAGAGGTCGCGCGCAGGGCGGAACGTCGCGCGCCCGGACGGACGGGCACGGTGCCGAGGGTGCGGCGAGGACGGAGACGTGAGCCGCTCAGAGATGTCTGACGCATGCCGAAGGCCACCTAACGTCTGGCGTCAGCGGCGAGCGAAGCGAGTCCGCTGCACGCCGGGGTTAGGCACCGTCGTCGTCGAGTGTGAGTTGTGAGACCGCACCCTGCATCGGCGGGCAGGACGGCGTTGCGACGGGAGCGATTGGAGTGGCTGATACGGGTGCCGGAAGTGCTGCCGCGGACGTGACCGGCTGCTGCCCGGATGCGGGAGTGCCGGACGAGACGATGGCACGCCAGCCGGAAGGCAGGACGATGAGACAGCCGACAGCGGGAACGGAGTGCCACTTTGCGGAGTCGTTCGCGAGGGCCGAGACCGAAAGACCGACGGAGACGCCCTCGGGCGACCTGAAGTGAGGATCGCGAGTAGAGATGGTAGTGACGCGCGAGGTAGAGGCGTCGACCGACACCGCGAAGAGGGCGTTCGCGACCCTGACGTGGTAGACGTGCTGGCCGAGAACGGTGGTCGCGATCGCTGGAGGCGCGAACGCGGAACCGAGACGCGGAAGCGCGGCGAGGACGGTGACAGTGCGGCCGCGCGGTGCTGAGGCGCAGGCGGCGCTGAGTGAGGCGAGAAGCGCGAAATGCGTGAGGCGCATCGGAACGGTGCCTAACCGTGGGCGTCAGTGGCGAGCACAGCGAAGCTGTGCGAGTCCACTGCACGCCGGGTTAGCTGTGCGGGTGGACGCTGCTATGGCGCCAGCGTGTGGCCGAAACCGAGGACATGCCACGTGAGCCCTGGTGGTGTTCGCAGGGAATGGTGAGGACGGTGGCGTGCCCAGGAGGCGATGAACTGTGAAGCTGGGCATTTCGAGAACCCCGGTGCTCTGGTACGGCTGAAGAACAGCGGCGCGAACGGGAGTGGTGACGACTGGCACCGGGGTACGCGAGTGAGGACCGAAGACGCATGGCCGAGTCCGAGCCGGGTGGGCGAGGACGAGGCGGCCTCGGACGAAGTGATGCGGAACGGTTCGGTCGAACGCTGGCGCGGCCGAGGCCTTGGAGGAGACCGATTGAGCCGATGGATGCCAGGTGGGGCCGGGTGCGAGCGTCGACGCGCCCAAGACGTGCCCAGCGAGCGAAGGCGCGTGATGCGCGACGGACATCTCTACGGTAGCGCAGCTAACGTCTGGCGTCAGTGGCGAGCGCAGCGCAGCGGAGCGAGTCCACTGCACGCCGGGGTTAGGCCGTGCCTGGCCCTGTGAGGCGGAGGGCGAGGAGGGCGAGAAGGCTGATTACGGAAAGAACAGCGCCACCGAGAAGGAGAAGGTCGGCGAAGAAGAGAGAGATGAGGTTGCTCTCGCGTTGAATGCCGTCAAGGCTGACTTGAATGCGGGGATGTAGTGAGCTGAGGGAAGGTGCGATATCGCTGGTACCAGCCGTGATGGAGAACCGGCCGTGTGCTGACCCTTCGAAGCGCCCGAGCGGCGCACCGAGGGTATCTGGCGAGTAGAGGCAGACGCGCGGATGAACCGAGGTCGCTCCCGCGAGCGTGTGAGTGCCCGACTGAATGGACCAGACGACAGTGAGGTCGGCCGTGGCGGGAAGAGACTGGCCCGACGGTCGCTCGAACCAGACCTCGACATCGTAGGTAGCGGGGAGGTCCGTTGAAAAGGTGCCGGCGACGGGGACCCCGTGGAAGAGGGGCGCAGAGAACGGAAGCCAGTCGATCGCAAGGTGCGACCGACCCAGAAGCCCGAGGAACACAAGAAGGAGACCGAAAGGAAGAAGGGCGCGGGCGCAGGTTAAGGCGATGCGGCGGAGCATGGTGCGAAGCACGGCCTAACCGTGGCTTCAGCGGCGAGCGAAGCGAAGTCCGCTGCAAGCCGGGTTAGACGGCACCGTGGGTGGCGGCGACGATGATGAAGCTGCCGAGGACGAGAGAAGCCAGGCCGAGTAGGGGCAGACGCCGAAGGGCATGGGGGACTGAGCGTTCTGCGAAACCCCGATGCCATTGCCAGGGAACGGCGAGCATTACGGCGGTGGTGATGACGAGCACCCAACCGAAGGCAGTGAAGAGGCCGTGCAACAGCATGTACTGAGCGTGCCCGAGGAAGGCGCCGCCCACGACGAGGCGAAGAGTCAGCTCCAGATAGTGGGCGACGGGAGTGCCGGCGAAGCCAAGGAGGAAGCGCCGCACGAGGGCGGGCGCGAAGAATGACCCCACGCCGAGGGCAATGAAGTAGAGACCCGTCAGGTAGACCACGGCCGAAGCGAACAGGGCCATCACTTGGAAGGGGCAGATAGAGACGTCTTGAACATGCGAGGGGCTGGGTTGTGCCGTCTAACGTCTGGCATCAGCGGCGAGCGTAGCGAGTCCGCTGCATGCCGGGGTTAGGTTGCGATGATGGGTTTGCGGGGGCGAAAGGCGGCGCGCAGGAGCCGGACCCAAAAGGACCAGGAAGGTCTGGGCTCTTGAAGGCCGGCTGCGGTGACGGCCCGATGGAGTGCGTCCTCAATGAGGGCGTCGTGGAGGGGACGAATGACGACGAGCCAGTAGAGGCTGGCGAACGGAGTTGTGACGATACGAATCTCGTGTGAGATGCGTAAGCCAAAGGCCGTGGGAGCGAGAAGGAAGGAGTGCGTGCCGGTGAAGCCCGGTGGCGCTGTGAAGCGAAACGAGATGGACTGACCCGGGACGTACGTCTCGACCGTGTAGCGAATGGGACCGTGACCGCCGACGGCGCCGACCTGAAGTGGCCGGTCAAAGCGAATAGGCGGCCAGAAGGCGGTGGGCCACAGGCGGTCGTCCGGCGTTGAAAGCGAATCGAAAGCGCCCGCGAGAACCTCGGGTGGCACGGGTAGCTCTCGGTAGTGGACGCTGTGAATGCGCATGAGATCTGCGGAACGCAACCTAACGTCTGGCATCAGCGGCGAGCGTAGCGAGTCCGCTGCATGCCGGGGTTAGGCCGCGATGGTGATGAAGCCGGAGGGGTGCTTGCGGGGAGATGCGTCTTTGAGGCGGAGGCCGACGCGGACCGGCTTTGTGCCGAATAGATGTCTCCGGTGTGCTTCTGGATGTGAGCCCTGACGATCTCCAGGTGCTCGCCGGGTGTGTAGGGCCTCGAGCCCCGACGGTAGGGTATGAGGCCGAGGATGGGGTCGAGAATCGAAGCCTGAATGCACGCGTGGGCAGCAAGGAGGCGGCCGACGAGCGTGTCGACCGAGTTGCCGCGGAGCTCGTCGACGCCCTGTTGGTTCAGGGTTGTGAGCGTGCCCTTGAGCGGTGACGGCTTCTGTTGGTGGGCCACCGCGTGGAGGTTGCGCGCGAAACTCTCATGCCAGAACGTGAGGTGACAGAGCACATCTTTGGCGGTCCAGAGCGAGTAGACCGGGAGTGTCTCGGCGTCGACGGCCCGGACGCACGAGATGAGTGCATCGACCTGCTGAGTAAGCTGAAGGAGCGCGTGATGTCTGGTGTGCATGGGAGACGAGGCGCCGGCAGCGGCCTAACCGTGGGTTCACCGGCGAGCGAAGCGAGTCCGGTGCAACCCGGGTTAGGCCACGGCGCGGCGACAGGCGACGACGCCAATGACGGCGATCAGGAGGCCGAAGAGGGCCAGAGCGGACGGGGCCATCGGAACGGAAGCCTGTGCGGCAGAGAGATTCTCGAGAACCACGTTGTCGACGAGCGCAA
>NZ_JAVSMM010000041.1:0-4529 GCF_032027225.1 Aromatoleum sp.
CTCGGGCGCCGAGCGCGCGGCGATCAACGCGCCGATGCAGGGCACCGCGGCCGACCTGATCAAGCTGGCGATGATCGCCGTGCAGCGCTGGATCGAGCGCGAGTCGCTGCGCTCGAGGCTCATCCTGCAGGTGCACGACGAGCTCGTGCTCGAGGCGCCCGAAGACGAGCTCGACGCGGTGCGCGAGCAGGTGCCGCGGATGATGAGCGCCGTGGCCACGCTCGCCGTCCCGCTCGAGGTGGCGTGCGGCGTCGGCGCGAACTGGGATCAGGCGCACTGATGCGCCCCCCGCGCGCCGCGAGGCGCGCGGCAATGTGGACGCGCGTCCCGCCGCGCCTCAGCGCACGCTGGCTGCGCTGCCCAGCTGCACGGCGCCGGGCTTCTCGACCACCGCGTACACGCCGAGCAGCAGCTTGCCCCCGTCGGGCAGGTGCGCGGTCGGCGTGGACAGCGCCTGCCGGTGCTCGCCGCGGGCTCGACGCAGGGCACCCAGCGTGTCGAAGCTGCGCACGCCGTTGGCGGGATCGTGTGTCGTGACGACGCAGCGCGGGACGGGGCCGATCACCTGCACGGTCGCTTCGCCGATCGCGACGCTGCGATCGATCCAGCTGTCCTCCTCGTAGGGCTCGAGGCCGTCGAGCTCGAACAGCATCCGGAAGCGGTCTTCCCAGCGCTCGGCAGGCCCGCCGGCGATGCTGCGAACGTGCTCCATCGTGCCGCGCGAGATCAGCGTCACCGGGTGGACATCGGTGCCGGTGATCTCCGGCGCGATGCGCACGAGCCGCAGCGCGACGCCGGCGAACTCGCTCACCGCAGCGCTCCACGGGCCGTCGACGACGTGTCCGTGCACGGGGCGTCCGTAGAAGTCGGTGGTCACCGCCTCGTCGGAGGCGCGAACGTGGTCCTCGATGCGCCGGCCGTCGGGCAAGGCGATCGACAGGCGATCGGCTTCGGCATCGTAGTCGCTGCGCAGGCGCACGAGCTCGCCGGCGCGCTTGCCGTTGATCATCGTTCCGCGTGCGTCGATGAAGTGGAAGCGCCGGTTCTCGTGCACTCCGACGGGCCCGAGCGTGACCTGTGCGGGTTGATGCAACGCGGTGCCCTTCACCGGCGTCGTGTTGATCCGTACGACGTGTATCGCCATGTTCCCTCCCGCGCATCGAAGCGATGCGGCGCACGCGGATTCTGACATCGCCGCGCGCGCGCGACACGAGGTCGCGGAAAACAGAATCGGCGACGAGGGACAAGTGTTGACATCAAGGATTTTGCGGCTAACATCCCGAGCAGCGAGCAGTTCCGCACAAAATCCGTAGTACACCGACCGCCAGTGCTGCCGGTCAGGTGACAAGGCAATAGAGCCCAGTCCGATTCGTTTCGGAGTGGGCTCTTTTCTTTTGCCCGAACGAAACCCCCGTCGACGGTCAAAGCCGCGGCGAGGGGTGGGCAAGCCGCCGCGCTCGGATGCGGGGTCTCGCGTCAACGGAGGAGGGGCAATGCAAGACAGCGAAAGAAAAACCGGATCGATCCGGGCCGCGGCGCACCTCGCGCGTCGTGCCGGCCCGCCGAGCCGGCGTCGCTGCTTCCGTGCCGGTCCGCCGTCGCTGGTGTGCATTTGAAGCGGTCTCCAGATCCGACAACTTGCAGAGGTGACTGACATGGGCAATTTCGATCGGCGCGGGTTCGTGAAGGCGGGCGGAGCACTGGCGGGCACCGCTGTTGCCGCCAGCGTGCTGCCGCGAACCGCATTCGGGCAGCAGACGGTGAAGCTCGGGCTGCTGCACTCGCTCAGCGGAACGATCGCGCTGGCGGAGGCGTCGCTGGTCGACGCCGAGAAGTTCGCGATCGAGGAAATCAACGCCGCCGGCGGCGTGATGGGCCACCAGATCGTTCCGGTGATCGAGGACGGCGCCAGCGAGAACCCGGTGTTCGCCGAGAAGGCGCGCAAGCTGCTGCAGCGCGACAAGGTGGCGGCGATCATCGGCTGCTACACGTCGGCCTCGCGCAAGGCCGTGCTGCCGGCGCTGAACCAGGCGAAGGGACTGCTGTACTACCCGACGTACTACGAGGGACAGGAGCTCGACAAGCAGGTGATCTACACCTCGCAGGAGGCGACGCAATCGGTGATCGCCGCCATCCAGTGGATGGCGCGCGAGAAGGGCAAGAGCTTCTTCCTCGTCGGGTCCGACTACATCTATCCGCGCACCTGCAACAAGATCGCCAAGCCGACGATCACGTCGCTCGGCGGGAAGGTGCTCGGCGAGGAGTACGCGCCGCTGGGCCACACCGAGTTCTCGTCGATCATCACCAAGATCAAGGCCGCGAAGCCCGACTGCATCTACAGCACGGTGGTCGGCGGATCGAACGTGGCGTTCTACAAGCAGCTGAAGGCGGCGGGGCTCGACGGCGAGAAGCAGGTGCTGCTCTCCACCGTCGTGTCCGAGAACGAGATCGACGGCATCGGCAAGGACAACGCCGTCGGCTACTACGCGTGCATGGGGTACTTCCAGTCGCTGAAGAACCCGGCCAACGAGCGCTTCATCCAGGCGTTCCACAGGAAGTTCGGCAACGACCGCGTGATCGGCGACCCGATGGAATGCGCGTACAACAGCGTGCACCTGTGGAAGGCCGCGGTCGAGAAGGCCGGCTCCTTCGACGTCGACAAGGTGATCGCCGCTTCCGCCGGGCTCGAGATCGACGCGCCCGAAGGCAAGGTGCGCGTGCACGACACCAACCACCACGTGTGGAAGAAGGTGCGCGTGGGTCGCGCCCGCGCCGACGGCCAGTTCGACATCGTGTGGGAGTCCGACATGATGGAGCCCAACCCCTTCCCGAAACTGGGCGCCTGAAGCCGCTGCAGGGCCGCCGCACGGTCGGCGGCCCTGCGCGGCACGGTCGGTATCGGACGAGCCCGGAGGGGGCGGCATGTCTCTCGATCTCGTGGTTCTGCAGCTGTTCAACGGCATCAGCCTGTTCACGATCCTGTTGCTGATGTCCATCGGCCTGGCGATCGTCTTCGGGCTGATGGGCGTCATCAACATGGCGCACGGCGAACTGATGGCGCTCGGCGCGTACGTCACCTACCTGACGTCGCTCGCCTTCGAGCGGATGTTCCCGTCGATGATGGACATCTACATCTTCTTCGCCGTGCTGTTCGCGTTCCTCGCGACCTTCGCCTTCGGCTACCTTCTCGAACGCGGCTTCATCCGCTGGTTCTACAACCGGCCGCTCGACACGCTGCTCGCCACCTGGGGCCTGAGCCTCGTGCTGCAGCAGACCTACCGCTCGATCTTCGGCGCGCAGGAAGTCAGCGTCCCGCTTGCGTCGTGGCTGAGCGGCGCGTGGCAGATGAGCGAGGGCATCGAGCTGCCGCTGAACCGGCTGTTCATCGTCGGGCTGACCGTGCTCGTCTGCGCCGCGGTGTACTTCGCGTTGTACCGGACGCGCTGGGGCCTGTCGGTGCGCGCCGTGATGCAGAACCGCGCGATGAGCGGCGCCGCGGGGATCAACACCAACCGCGTCGACGCCGTCACCTTCGCGCTCGGCTCGGGCCTGGCCGGGATCGCCGGCAGCGTGTTCACGATGATCGGCTCGACGAATCCCGGCACCGGCCAGTTGTACATCGTCGATTCGTTCATCGTCGTCGTCTTCGGCGGCGTCGCGAGCCTGCTCGGCACCGGCCTTTCCGCCTTCGGCATCGCGCAGTCGCAGACGACGCTCGAATACCTGATGAGCGGCTCGATGGCGAAGGTCTCGATCCTGCTGCTCGTGATCCTCGTCCTGTACCTGCGCCCGAACGGGCTGTTCGCCGCGAAGGTGAGGACGTGAGCGCCGCCGCCTCGCGCAACCTGCGCGCGCTCTCGGGCCTGGCGGCGATGGGCGTGCTGCTGCTCGTCGTCTTCCCGCTGGCGCTCGATCCGTTTCGCCTGAACCTGATGGGCAAGTACCTGTCGTTCGCCTTCGTCGCGGTCGGCATCGTCCTGGCATGGGGCTACGGCGGAATCCTGAGCCTCGGCCAGGGAATCTTCTTCGGGCTCGGCGGCTACATGATGGCCATGTTCCTGAAGCTCGAAGCCTCGGCGCCCGAGCTTCCCGACTTCATGGTCTGGAGCAGCGTCGAGCAGTTGCCGGGCTGGTGGCTGCCGTTCAAGAGCTTCCCCCTCACCGTCGCGCTCATCCTGATCCTGCCGGTGCTCGTGTCGTTCCCGTTCGCCTACGCGATCTTTCGCAAGCGGGTGAGCGGCGTGTATTTCGCCATCGTGACGCTGGCGCTGGCGCTGACGATGACCGTGCTGATCGTCGGCCAGCAGGGCGACACGGGAGGTGCGAACGGCATCACCGACTTCAGCACGCTGCTCGGGATGGACATCCTCGGCGACGACGCCAAGGGTGTCCTCTACCTGATCGAGGTCGCGCTGCTGCTCGTCGTGATGGCGGCGGCGGTGTTCGTGATCCACAGCCGGCTCGGCAAGGTGCTGATCGCGATCCGCGACCGCGAGGACCGCGTGCGCTTCAGCGGCTACGACACCGCG
>NZ_JAVSMM010000042.1:0-4423 GCF_032027225.1 Aromatoleum sp.
CCAATTGCCGTTGCACAATCGGCTGAAAAAGCAGCTGGAATCGTCATCAGGGCGGCTCAGGTCGGATCTTTTCAGCATCGATTTTTTTCCAGGCGGCCGGAAACCGAAGGTGAAGGCGGAATTTTCAACACCCTGCTAGGCCGCCACATGCCTTTTCACGCCCAACTCGTGACGCGATGAGGCGTGGGCGCTCTTGCTGGGAGACGTCAATCAGCTCGACCTGCCGAGCGTACCCGTTTGCCCCAGTTCGCCCCGTCCGTTACACGTGGCCTTCCCGAGCCCCGTTCCACTCCTCGAGGAAGCGCTCCACGAACTCTTCCATGAACCGGTGAAGCTCCTGCGCAAGAGCGTATCCGGTCGCAGTGTTCATCCGGTCCTTGAGAAGCAGGAGCTTCTCGTAAAAGTGATTGAGGCTCGTCCCCTTGGCGGCCTTGTACGCCTCCGCGGTATCGTGCAGGACCGGCGGCACATCCGGGTCGTACATGGAGCGGCCGGCATGTCCCCCGTAGGCGAAACACCGGGCGATACCGATGGCACCGAGCGCATCCAGCCGGTCCGCGTCCTGGACACACTTCCCCTCCAGGGTTTTCATCTCGGTACGAACGCCAGCTCCCTTGAAGGAGATGGTCGCCACGATATCGACAACCTGGTCGATGACTTCCTCGGAAGCCCCTTCCTGCCTGAGCAACTGCTCCGCCTGACGCGGTCCGATGGCGTCATCGCCTCCATGGAACTTCCAGTCGGCGATATCGTGGACAAGTGCGGCCAGTTCAACCACCTCTTGGTCTGCACCCTCGTTCTTGGCAATGCGGCCGGCAAGCTTCTAGACCCGGTTGATGTGGTGCCAATCGTGGCCGGAGCTCTCGTCTGCGAACCTCGCGGCGATATGGGCCGCGACGCGCGAGACCAAGGTATTTTTCTCGTTTTCCATGCTGAGTGCCTGTGGCCGAGCCGGCCGCTGGTGCGAGCGCTGTTCAGGTCGCCGACAGCGGCGAGCTGAAGGGATTGATGTTCCGCACTCCGGTGGACTCGAAATCTTCCGTGTTACGCGTGACGACCGTCAGGTCGTAGATGAGAGCAATGGCTGCAATCTGCTTGTCGATGGGATGCTGGGGACTCGGCGACATGAGCTTTCCCCATACCTGCGCGCAGTCGAGGTCGAAGCCCAGTATCCGGTCCGAGTAGTCGGCAATCACCATGTCCAGCCAGGCCTCGAGGCGATTCGCCTGCTCGCAGTCACCTCGTTTACGGATTGTCTCGACACCGCGACGAATCTCGCCGACGGTCTGCACCGATAGATAGATGTCTTCCGCTGCCAGAGTCGCAAAAAAGGCGGTAACGCCGGGATTGGCGCGCCCGCCTTTGCGCAGCTCGCTGATGATGTTGGTGTCGAGCAGGTACATCAGCCCTGCCGAAAGTTGAAGTCTTCGTCGGTGCCCACGTCGGGCATGCTCGCAAGCACGTCCTTGAAGGTTCGGCGAGCCGGGCGCGAAAGGGCCACCCGCAAAATTTCGCGGTGCTCCGCTTCAGCACTACGTCCGTGCCGAGCCGCCGCCTCCTTCAAGGCCTGCGCGACCTCCGGCTCGACGTTGCGCACAACAAGGTTGGTCGCCATGGCGCTCTCCTGACGATTGCAATGCTTGCATTTTAGCGCGGACCGCAATCATTGCAATCACTATTGCCGACTCCGCTGTGCGGTCAAGGCCCTTCAAAAATCAAATGGCCTATAGGGAGGCGGGAACGAAAATGTAGCCGCCCTCGGTATCCCCGTATGCCTCGCTCCGACCGGCAATCACATATGTGGCGGTCAGCGCGCACAGGGCCGCATCCACTGCATCGATGGATTTCAATGGTGTCGGGTCAATGCCCGCATCCCTCAGCAGCTGTCGGCGCTGCACGCGCTTACGTTTCGCCGAGGCCTCCCCAGTGCCAAGCATCGCGCAGGTGACGGCATGCGGGAACGTCTCGAAGCAGACCTTCCCGCCGGCGTAGCCCACGTCACTCAACAGCGGGTGGGTGGCAGCCAAGGCCTGATAGACACGCTCACCGCAGAACATCCAGCCATAGAACCCAGACGTGTTCGCCTCAGCACGTTCCCGCGTCGGCGTCGCGAAGGAAAATATCCGCTCCTTGGCGAGCGCCTTTTCCGCCAGCCGGCCCGATTGCGGTTGCCCCCACCGGCAGGGCGAGTCGATGCCGACCGCTACCGCACCAAGGTCCTCGCACGTGCGCGCCAGATGGTCAGGGTCGCCGCTACGGATGCTGCAGACAATGTCGTTGCCGTGCAGGACGACGAGGTGGCAGCCCTTCTTGGACCCGCCGATGTCGGTGCCGGCCACGGTAAGCGGACTATCGAAAACCATTCAATCTTTTCCCTCACACACCATCACGCATCGCGAAGATATGGTCGCCGGCCGTTCCGCTAGTATGCCATCTGTCTTCCCGCATTTCCCTCACCTCTATATGACCGACGAAAAACTTCATCGACTCCTCGACCGAACCGCCCAGTTCCACACGGAGGTGCAGCGCCATGTACAGTCGCTGTTGTCCGCGCCGGACGAGCGCTTCGTGGCAGCATTCCAGTCCGGCCTGCTTTCGCTGGAACACGCTCTCAGTACCTTGATGCTGGTCGACCAAGGGCTGTTCTCATCAGCGATTGCGCTGACCCGCCCGCAGTTCGAGAGCTTGGTTCGAGGCGTCTGGCTCCTCCACGCGGCCAGCGACAGCTGGGTCGCCAAGCTTTCCGAGCCCCTCACGATGGAAACCGCCAAGCGCGCCAATGAGGGACTGGGATTGGCCGATATGCTCAACGAGTTAGAAGCCCACCCCGATGCGCCCGCGCCCATCGTCGCGCAACTGCGCGAGTACAAGGAAGTCACGTGGAAGGCAATGAACAGCTATGCGCACGGCGGTCTGCATCCCCTGTCCCGCACCATGACGGGTTACCCGCCGCAGCTCATTTACGACGTCATCCGCAATTCCAACGCGGTCGTCGCACTGACCGCGCAGCTGCAGTCCATCCTGTCAGGAGTTGCTGAAAACATGCAGCCGGTGAGGGAGATGCACGAGCATTTCGCGGACGTGTTGCCCATTATCCATTCAACGGCTGCGAGCACGCGCGGGAAGCACGTGGGTTGATGCGTGCAGCCGACGTTGGTGACCCGAAGGGGGACGGAGACGACCGAAGCCTCTGCAATGGGGCGATAAAAATTATTTGTTGCGTCGCATCAATACGTAGGCGTATCGTTCACCTGTCTCCTCCACCCTCCTCCTTGGTGTGGATTTAAGCCCGGGCCCCGTTGCTCGGGCTTTTTTCTTTTCAGGCTCGAAGACGACCGGGGTAGCCGTTCGGAGCCGCCCGCCAACTCATGTCGGTGCGGTCGCCGCGCCCGACGCGGCTCCTCGAGCCCGTCTTCAGCCGCCCCCCTGACTCTGAATGTTCCGTGAAACGCACAACAGCGAGTACGGGACATGACCCTCACCCTAGTCGCAGTGGTCGGTAAGTTAGACCATTACGCCTACGGCCTCGAGGAGCACGTCACATGTCGCAAACGCTGACACGCGAAGACCTGTACGAACAGGTGTGGAGTAAGCCAAAAACCGCCCTAGCCAAGGAATTCGGATTGTCGGACGTTGCGCTCGGAAAAGCCTGTGCAGCTGCCCGCGTACCGGTTCCACCCCGCGGCTACTGGGCGGCTCACGCGGCTGGCAAGCCGGTTCGCCGCATTCCTCTGCCCCGCCGGGGACTCGGAGAGTCCGGGAGTGTCGAAATCGGTCGCCGTACCGGCTGGTACCACGACGAACCGATAGGCGAGCTTCCCCCTCGCCCCGAATTCGCTGAAACCTTGGACGTCGTCGTCGAACGGGCCAGGAAGCAGGCGGGGAAGGCAGCGCTCCCACGGTCGCTCGCGAATCCACACGCGCACATCGCCCGTCTTCTCGCAGAAGACGAAGAGCGAAGAAAGCAGGCAGAAAAGCTGCGCTACCCGATTCACTCGCCTAAATTCGATACACCGGCGGCAAAGCGACGGCTGCGCCTCATCAACGCAATCTTCGTGGGGCTTTCCAGAGCGAGCTGCCGTCCATCCTGTCGTGGTGACGAGGCAGAGGAGCTCTTCGCTGTGGTCGGCGACCAGGTCGTGGCGTTCTCCGTGATGCCGCTAAGGCGGTCTCGTCGCAACGACAGGATATTCGGTCCCGACGACACCAAGGCTCGACTGCCCCTTCGCATTGCCGTGACCGCCCCGCAGGAGTATTGCGGCAGCATGACCAGCGAATGGAACGTAAGCCCCCGGCGAACCCGTCTTGCCGTTTCGCTCAGGTGCAGACGGCCGGCTGCCAGCGATGCGGCAGCAACTCCCCGATCTTGCTGTAGGGCTGCGTCGGCAGCCGTTCGAGCACATCCTTCAGGTACGCGAAGGGC
>NZ_JAVSMM010000043.1:0-3256 GCF_032027225.1 Aromatoleum sp.
GCCCCCGTTCGGTCACCTGCTTGACCGCTTCGATCTTGAACTCTTCGGTGAAGCGCCGTTGCGCCTTCTTCGTTTCCATCAACACCTCCATGACGCCTCATTGTGAGGCAAAAGGGTGTCTAGGAAACCCGGGGCGATTCAATCTTCCTTCCAGCGCTGAATCAATGTGCGGATCGGTTCGGTCATGACGTAAGTGCTCTGATTCAAACGTTGTGAGATTATTCATTCGACAACCGTACTACAAGCTCCCTGAATCCTTGCCGGCGATCCAATAAGCGTCCCGCAGCCCGGGTCAAGGAAGAGGACGCACCGCGCCGGAAACATCCGAGCGAGTGCGGCTCGCAGATGTTCGGTAGCCCCGCACAGGTTAATCGCAATGTCGGACATCTCCGACCACTCCATGCCGCGTTGTCCTTGGCCGCACTACAGCAATACCGACGGTCGTGGCGAAAGCCCCGGGATTTTGTGGCGGTGACGGCAATCGTCCGGTTTTTCTCCGCAATCGGCACGCCTCGTGCTCTTGTTCAATCGAGCACTGCAATTGCTCGATTGAAACAAACACCCGTTGATTCACAGCCAGGAGAAAGCCATGAGCACGCTAATGATCAAGGACTTGCGGTCGCTCGACATCGAGCAGCACGGCGAGCAAACGACGACGGTTCGGTCGCTTTCGCGCGAGGAATTGCGCGGGATATGGGGCGGGCGTTACGCGGTGGGGATGTTGGACGGAAACGAGAACAATCTCGTCTCCTTCGATATCGACAAATGGAATTTCGACCAATTCGCGCGCGGGCTGCTCTGACGACGGTGCTCCATTAATCCGGTAATTAGATAGGCGAAAACGTCTGGAAGAGCGACACCGCGTTGTGCGCCTCTCGATCGGCGTGCGGGACACGCCGGTCACAACCCATTACCTGTTTGATTGCCGGATTGGTCGTCGACATTTCAGTGCGAACAGCGCATTCGCGACGCCTGCCACAACTACCCCGCCGCGTTCGCGTCCTGCCTGAACCGATAGGACATTTGCCTGCGGGTATGCCGAGCAGC
Organism: Aromatoleum sp.; assembly: GCF_032027225.1. Taxonomy (GTDB): domain Bacteria; phylum Pseudomonadota; class Gammaproteobacteria; order Burkholderiales; family Rhodocyclaceae; genus Aromatoleum. Next base: position 1,048 of record NZ_JAVSMM010000043.1, read on the forward strand.
CGCATCTGACGGGCTGTCGGCAACCCCGCGGCGCCCAGGCCGGCTTTCGCCGGCGGGCGCTCGTTCGCGCTACTTCTGCAGTACGTACTCGCCGGGCGCGTCCCCGAGCACCGCATACCCGCGTTGGGGCGCGCCAGTCGCGGGCGGCTCGACGGCATCGCCCGAGCGCGCCTTCAGCCACGCGATCCACTCCGACCACCACGAGCCCTGGTTCATCGGCCCGGTCGCCGCCCAGTCGTCCGGAGCGACGTAGGTGCTGCCGGCAGCGCGGGTGTGGATGCGGTAGCGGCGGCGCGGATGCCCCGGCTCGCTGACGATGCCCGCATTGTGGCCACCGCTCGTCAGCACGAAGGTGATCTCCGCGGGGCTGAGGTAGTGCAGCTTGTAGACCGAGCGCCACGGCGCGACGTGGTCGGTTTCGGTTGCGACGCAGAAGGTCGGCGTCGAGATGTCGCCGAGGGAAACCGGCCGGCCATGCACGGGATAACGGCCTTCGCTCAAATCGTCGTCGAGGAACAGGCGGCGCAGGTACTGGCTGTGCATGCGCGCCGGCATGCGCGTCGCATCGGCGTTCCAGGCCATCAGGTCGTTCATCGGCGCGCGCTCGCCGAGGAGGTATTCATTGACGCTGCGCGACCACAGCAGGTCGTACGAGCGCAGGAGCTGGAACGCGCCCCGCATCTGGCCGGCGGTCAGATAGCCCGTCTGCCCCATCTGCGCCTCGAGGATGCTGATCTGGCTGTCGTCGATGAAGAGGCCGAGTTCGCCCGGTTCCGTGAAGTCGGCCTGCGCGGCGAAAAGCGTCATCGATGCGAGCCGGCGATCTCCGTCACGGGCCATCGCGGCGTTCGCGATCATCAGCAGCGTGCCGCCGAGGCAGTAGCCGGTCGCGTGGATCTTGCGCTCGGGCACGATCGCATTGACCGCATCGAGCGCCGCAAACAGGCCCTGTTCGAGGTAATCGTCCATGCCGAGGTCGCGGTCGTTCTCGTCCGGGTTCTTCCACGAGATGCAGAAGACCGTGTGGCCCTGTTCGACGAGGTAGCGCACGAGCGACTTTTGCGGCGACAAGTCGAGGATGTAGTACTTCATGATCCACGCCGGCACGATCAGCACCGGCTCGGGATGGACCTTTTCCGTCGTCGGCGTGTATTGGATCAACTCCATCAGCCCGTTCTTCGCGACGATCTTGCCCGGCGTGACGCCGACGTCGCGGCCCACGACGTAGTCCTCGGCGCCCGCCGGCGGCAGGTCCTTGACGTAGCGGTCGAAATCCTCGATCGCGTTCAGCAGGCCCTTGACGAGGTTCGTGCCGCGGTTCTGGATCGTACGGCGCAGCACGACGGGATTGGTCAGCGGCGAGTTGACCGGGGACAGCATGTCGAGCCATTGCCGCGCGGAGAACGAGACGATGTGCTCGTGCCGGTCCGACACGCCCCATACGTTCGTCGTCGCCGCGCCCCACCACTGCTCGGCCAACAGGAACGTCTGCTGCATGACGTTGAACGGCCAGTGGTGCCATTCGTCAGCGGCGAAGCGCCGGTCCGTTGCGCGCGGCGCCACGCATTCGGCGGCCCGGCCGTCGACCGCATACCTGCACGCCTCCCGCACGTGCCCGGCGAGCCGGGCATTCTGCTCGAAGGCGAGCTTGACCAACTCCATCCGCTTGCCCGGCGAGGCCGCAAGATGCCCGGCCCAGTCGATCATCGCGAGCATCGCGGTCATCGGCGAAAGCGACATCGTCGCTCGCGCCACCGCTGCGTGGACCTGACCATCGAGCAGGTCGGCGGGAGTCGCCGGCTGCGCGAGGTTAGCGACGGGGGGATTGTCCATTCCTGACCTCCAAGTCGATTCGATCAGATCGCGGCCGGAGGATACCGACTGCGCGCAACGCAACACTGTGGGCGGTCTCGGCGGATCGGTCAAATGGAGCGGCCGCGCCCGCGCACGGCCATTCGACGCGGTACCCGGGTATTAAGGCGGACGGGGGAAGGCGCCGGGCTTTCGCCTCGCGCCGATCCCGCCGCTGCCGGGGAACGCTGCTTGCCTCCGATCGCGTTCGGGCGAACCTAGGAGTCTGCGCGGCAGAAGCCAAGCGTCGGTGAGGTAAGCCCTCCCTGGCGTGTCGGGGCCGGTAGACTGTTGAGATGACGAGCTATCTGCCCTATTGCCCTCAGCAGCAGATGCTGCTGCCCCAGGCGCTGCAGGA
>NZ_JAVSMM010000044.1:0-3163 GCF_032027225.1 Aromatoleum sp.
AAGATTAAGGGTTTCCTCGCGTCCCTTCACCTCCCGAACCGCCTATCTTCCCAACGTCATGAGTGATCCATCGAAGCCCTCCGATTCGTCACGGCGCACCGCACTCGGTCTGACGATCGCCGCGGGAACGGTCGGCACGGTCGCCGTCGCCGTTCCGTTCGTGGCGAGCATGTCGCCGTCGGAAAGAGCAAAGGCGGCCGGCGCTCCGGTCGAGGTCGATCTCTCCGACATCGAGCCCGGCGAGATGAAGCGCGTGGAATGGCGCGGCAAGCCGGTCTGGATCCTGCGGCGCACGCAGGAGATGCTCTCCACGCTGAAGGTCACCGATTCCGAGGTGGCCGACCCCGAGTCGCAGCGCAGCGGGTTCCCCACGCCCGACTGGGCGCAGAACGAATACCGGTCGATCAAGCCCGAGTACCTCGTCCTCGTCGCCATCTGCACGCACCTGGGTTGCGTGCCGGTGCCGAAGTTCGACGGCGCCGGCGACCCTTCGCTGCCGGCCGACTGGGTCGGCGGATTCCTCTGCCCGTGCCACGGCTCCACCTTCGACCTCGCGGGGCGGGTGTTCAAGAACAAGCCGGCGCCCGACAACCTCGAGGTTCCGCCCTACATGTACCTGTCCGACACGCGCCTGCTGATCGGCGAACACAAGGAAGCCTGAGGAGCCGCGCGAAATGGCCTACGAGAAGGCATACGAGAACCAGGTGGAAAGCACCGGGCTGCTGGGCTGGGTCGACCGTCGCTTTCCGCTGTCGTCGCTGTGGAAGGCGCACCTGTCGGAGTACTACGCGCCGAAGAACTTCAACTTCTGGTACTTCTTCGGCTCGCTGGCGATGCTCGTGCTGGCGCTGCAGATCGTCACCGGCATCTTCCTGGTCATGCACTACAAGCCCGACGCGGCGCTCGCCTTCGCGTCGGTCGAGTACATCATGCGCGACGTCCCCTGGGGGTGGCTGATCCGCTACCTGCACTCCACGGGCGCGTCGGCGTTCTTCATCGTCGTCTACCTGCACATGTTCCGCGGGCTGCTGTACGGGTCGTACCGCAAGCCGCGCGAACTGGTGTGGATCTTCGGCTGCATGATCTTCCTCGCGCTGATGGCCGAGGCCTTCTTCGGCTATCTGCTGCCGTGGGGCCAGATGTCGTACTGGGGCGCGCAGGTCATCGTGAACCTGTTCTCCGCCATCCCGTTCATCGGTCCCGACCTCGCGATCTGGATCCGCGGCGACTACGTGGTGAGCGACGCCACGCTGAACCGTTTCTTCTCGTTCCACGTCATCGCCATCCCGCTCGTGCTGCTCGGCCTGGTCGTCGCGCACATCATGGCGCTGCACGAGGTCGGGTCGAACAACCCCGACGGCATCGAGATCAAGGCGAAGAAAGACGCCAACGGCATCCCGCTCGACGGCATCCCCTTCCACCCGTACTACTCGGTGCACGACATCCTGGGCGTGGCCGTGTTCCTGATCGTCTTCTCGGCGATCATGTTCTTCGCGCCCGAGTTCGGCGGCTACTTCCTCGAATACAACAACTTCATTCCGGCCGACCCGCTGATCACGCCTACGCACATCGCCCCGGTCTGGTACTTCACGCCGTTCTACTCGATCCTGCGCGCCACCACGGAAGACTTCCTGCTGTTCTGGATGATCCCGTTCCTCGTGCTGTTCGCGCTGCTCGTCTGGTTCACCGCGCGTTCGGTGCTCAGCAAGCTGATCGCGGCGGTCGTGGTCGCGGCGATGGTCATCGGTTTCTTCGTCGTCGATGCCAAGTTCTGGGGCGTGGTCGGGATGGGCGCCGCGGTGCTGATCCTCTTCGTGCTGCCCTGGATCGACCAGAGCCCGGTGCGCTCGATCCGCTATCGCCCCGGATGGCACAAGGGCGTTCTCGCCGCCTTCGTCGTCGTGTTCCTGGTGCTCGGCTACCTCGGCACGACGCCGGTGTCGCCGACCAACTCCCTGTTCTCGAAGATCGGCACGCTGCTGTACTTCGCGTTCTTCCTGCTGATGCCCTGGTGGAGCAGCGCGGGCCGCTTCAAGCCGGTTCCCGAGCGCGTCACCTTTCACGCGCACTGATTCGCGGATGCGGCATTGGAGCTGAACAGAACATGAACCTCGTCACCCGTATCCTGGTCGCGATCGCTGCCTCGCTGTCCTTCGGTGCCGCTTCGGCGGCCGAAGCGGGCTATCCGCTCGATCCCTTCCCCACGCACAAGCTCACCGACGAGCCCTCGCTGCAGAACGGGGCGAAGCTGTTCGTCAACTACTGCCTGAACTGCCACAGCGCTAGCCTGATGCGCTACAACCGGCTGCGCGACATCGGGCTCACCGACGAGCAGATCCGCGAGTACCTCGTGCTCGACCCGCAGGGCAAGGTCGGCGACCTGATGAAGATCGCGATGCGCCCGGCCGATTCGAAGGCCTGGTTCGGCGCCACCCCGCCCGACCTCTCCGTGACCGCGCGTGCGCGCTCGTCGGGCGCCGGTTCGGGCGCCGACTGGATCTACACCTATCTGCGCGCGTATTACCGCGACGACACGCGTCCGACGGGCTGGAACAACACCGTCTACGAGGGCGTCGGCATGCCGAACGTGCTGTGGGAGCTGCAGGGAATGCGCGGCGCCACGCTCGAGGAGATCAGGGAGGTCGGCGAGCCTTCGGCCAACGGCGGCACCTCGTTCGTGAAGAGCACCGTGGTCTTCGATGCGCACGGCAACCGTGCCGAAACCACCGAGAAACTCGACGGGCACGGCCTGCATCCGTCGCGCCACTGGACGCTCGGCAACGCGCAGGGCGGCACGCTGTCGCAGGCCCAGTTCGACGACACCGTCGCCGACCTCACTGCCTTCCTCGCCTACATGTCCGATCCCAGCGCGCGTACCCGCGTGCGTCTCGGCGTGTGGGTGCTGCTTTTCCTCGGCGTGTTCACCGTGTTCGCCTGGATGCTCAATCGCGAGTACTGGAAGGACGTCAAGTGAGGGCGACCATTCGTTGAGGCCGGCCTGCCCGGTCCTGACAGGGTGAGTCCGTCGGGCTCACCCTGCTGTTTTCTGCATCGGGAGTTCCCGCGATGATGGTGCTGTACTCCGGCACGACCTGCCCGTTCTCGCAACGCTGCAGGTTCGTGCTGTTCGAGAAGGGCATGGACTTCGAGATCCGCGACGTCG
>NZ_JAVSMM010000045.1:0-3114 GCF_032027225.1 Aromatoleum sp.
CCCTTCGCGTACCTGAAGGATGTGCTCGAACGGCTGCCGACGCAGCCCTACAGCAAGATCGGGGAGTTGCTGCCGCATCGCTGGCAGCCGGCCGTCTGCACCTGAGCGAAACGGCAAGACGGGTTCGCCGGGGGCTTACCGACGAACTACACCAATTCGTCGTGCACCTTAAGTTCATTCAACACGACCTAGATTCAGATTCGACAAGTGAAGTCGCGCTTCAGAAGCAAATCCTAGCTCTGGCTAACGTGCCAAACTCCGAAACCGGTCGCGTGTGGGCTCAACTGGTGCAAGCCTGCGTTGAACTCAATGGTCTCGGTGGCGATATAGACTTGAATACGGTCGAGCGCCATATTGGGGCTGAGCTGAGCAAACAGTTCCATACCTTCCGCGTAATGCGTAAGCATCAGAGGTTGGCCCAGCTTGGCCTTTTGTCCGGCATTGAAGGTCATGGGTCAGGCATGCCCACGTTTGGAGCTCTCTTAGGGCCTGGTGCTGTCGCCCCACTTCACGGTTCGAGCTATCCGGACGCTGTACCTGCAGCTCGGGCTAGCTCGCTCAATAAGTTCGTCTCGCGCCATCTGGACAACATTAGTGACCTGCTGAAGGAGTACCGCTTCCGCGACGCGATGGACCAGCTGAACGTCTTGGGCCACGACATGAAAGATTTCGACGACCATCAGCGCGCGCGATGGTATCTGCAGCGCGGTATGTGCAGGTGGCATATTTCTGATGACGTGAAAGGGGCCGCGGATGATTTCATCAGGTCAGCGACCCTGTGCGACGACGAAGACAAATTTGTGGCAGCCCGCATCCGTGGCCACATGCTTAAAGATGAAATCCCCGAAGCCGTGGCCGCTGGCGAAGAAGCCACAGAACGCTTTCCTCAATCGCTGACGGTTTGGGTGTCGGCAGCCAATGCACGGATTCTATATGGCGATAATCTTTCCGCGGCGGATATCCCAAAAGACCATGAGCAGCAAGCTCTTGCTTGGCAAGTATTGGCGACCTCACAAGAGCGCGCGGGCGACCTAATAGCGGCCATCCAAACGGTGAAGGTGGCGCTGACCAAGGAAGACGTCTCGTTCTTTACGAAAGAGGCCTTCCTACGCTATGTCCTTCAGCTCGCCACACAGAACAATCTCAACGTCGGCTTTCGCATGTTGCCTCCGGAGCACCTAGCCCTGCTCCGTGAAGCGACCTTGGCATTTGCCGACCGGTCTGTGTCGTTGTGGCCTGTTCAAAGTCCACAGGCCCAAGCAGCGGTGCTGACGCATCTCGGCTATGCCTATTTGCTGATTGGGGAACCCCAGGAGGCTGTGGCGCTCATCGAGGAAGCCAGAGCCCGCGGAGTATCCACCGATTCGCTGTACCGGGTCGAAATTGAGGCATTGTGCGACCTGGGGCGTGCACAGGAAGCGCTAACGCGATTGGTCAAATCGCTGCCACAACTTCCGAGTGACGGACTTGTGGCGTATGGACAGGCTGCTCTAGCCGCGGGGGATTTTGAGAAGGTCGAAGCAGTCCACGCAGAGGGGCTGCGAAGAACGGTTTCTCCTGACTGGGAACAGTTGACCGGGACTCTACGCCTAATGCGCTGGGAGGCAATGCTGCGGAGCGGTCGGTCAGGGGAGTTGCGGGAGGCGTTAGACGCGGCCGGGGTCACACCGGCAGGCACATCCATAACTGACCTTGTGCTCGCTGCGAGAGGCCACCGCGCGCCGGGAGGTGACAAGAAACTAGCCGCGCAATATATCGACCGAGTGGCGGAGCTGTCCAAGGAGAGCTCCGACTTCAATGAAGGATACCTCGGTGCCCAATTATTGTTTCACACTAAGCGTTATGCTGAGGCAGCGGCCGTCTACGAGCGAATTCTGCCCGCAAGTTCGTTCTCAGCCCTCCATACCGACCTTCTCTCCTGCTACTTGCAAACTGGGCAGCGAGCCAGGGCCCGGGAACTGCTCCAAACGATGTCGCCAGCCTGGCGGCAGTCGCAGGACGCTCGACACTTAGCGCTTGAGCTGAGCCAGCTCACCGGGGATTGGCCGATGGTCGGACGTCTCGCCGAGGACGAAATGGCGGCTGACCCGAAGCGGGCAACTGCCTGGCTTCTTCGCATTATTGCTGCAGCAAACAACGAGCAGCCCAATCTCGTAGCTGTGATTGGAGATGCGCCGGAAGAACTATCAGGTTCTGTTCAGCAAGTTGTTCAGTTGGCCTCTGCCGAAATTCGGCACGGCCATGTAATGAAGGGTTTGCGACGCCTTTACCGGACAAGACGCCTTCACATGGGAGACGCGGAAGCCGCGGCGGGGCACCTCACGGCCGTCTTGCTCACTGAGGTGCCGCTTGAGGAGCTTGAAGAAATACCGGAGGTCGTCGGACCAGGCACGTCCGTACTGCTCGCCGACGCTGAGGGGAATGAACGCCGTCTGACCGTTGACCCGGAAGGCATTGACGGACTTCCAGTCACCGACGAGTTCGTCTCCCCCACTAGCCCGGAAGCCAAACGATTGTTCGGTTTGCGTCTGAACGATTCGATGAAGGTGACCCACTTCGGTGAGACGAGAAAATACTCGGTCGCGCAGCTTTGCTCCGCGCATCGCCGTCTGATTGAGACCTCCCACCTCTGCATTAGTACGGCGCTTAGCCCGAGCAAGTACATGGCGGCGATGCCCCTAAGAACCGCAGAGGACGGCACGCTCGACCTAACCGTTATTAGGCGTCAACTTGAAAGGCGGTTCGAGCTCGCTACCCAGACATTGGACCTGTACAAACAGCATCCGGCGCCTTTGGGAATAATCGCACGGCGGCTCAGTTGCGACGTCATCGACCTCGTGCGTGCTTGGCCGAGCAAGGGACCCAAGCTTGAGGTCGGAAGCGGATGGAGCCAGAACCACGATATCGTGCAGGAGCTATTAAGGACAGAGGTCGTGTGGGTCATTGACCTCACGATGCTGACCGAACTGGCGACTCTAGCAGGGTGTTGATTTACGATAAATCCTAGTATTGGCGGGTATTTCAGGGCTGATATAATTCCATTCGAATCAACAAATCAATAATCTCGATGCGTGGCACCGACCACAAACAGAACGCTCTGTTCAGTTACGTCAA
>NZ_JAVSMM010000046.1:0-2036 GCF_032027225.1 Aromatoleum sp.
AGGCGCAGGCCGCCACGCGCACGCTCGACTTCGACGAACTGATGGGCTCGCGTTGAGCGCCGAATACCGGAAGCAGCAACAGTGCGTGCGCGCCGTGCGCACGCCGCGGAGACAGCGATGACCTTCAACAGCCTGGTCGAAGACCTCGTCAATGCCCACCTTGCGCATCGCCGGGAGCCGCAGGGCCTCGGCATGGTGCCCATCGTCATCGAGCAGAGCGGGCGCGGCGAGCGCGCCTACGACATCTACTCGCGCCTGCTGCGCGAGCACGTCATCTTCCTCGTCGGTCCGGTGATGGACCAGACGGCGAACCTGGTCGTCGCGCAACTGCTGTTCCTCGAGTCGGAGAATCCCGACAAGGACATCTCGTTCTACATCAACTCGCCGGGCGGATCGGTGTCGGCCGGCCTGGCCATCTACGACACGATGCAGTTCGTCAAGCCCGACATCTCCACGCTGTGCATGGGCATCGCCGCCAGCATGGGCGCGTTCCTGCTCGCCGCGGGAACGAAGGGCAAGCGCTATGCGCTGCCGAACGCGCGCATCATGATCCACCAGCCTTCGGGCGGCGCGCAGGGCCAGGCCTCCGACATCGAGATCCACGCGAAGGAGATCCTCTACACGCGCGAGCGCCTGAACCGCATCCTCGCCGAGAAGACCGGCCAGCCGATCGAGCGCATCGCCACCGATACCGATCGCGACAACTTCATGTCGTCGGAAGATGCGGTAAGCTACGGGCTCATCGACAAGGTGATGTCGAAGCGGGGGGAAGGTGCCTGAGTCGGCCGCAACGCACGGTGCGGTTCCGCGGCACGACGCGCACGGCCCGGTTGCGGCAGGCGCGCACCGCGAAGTCGACCTGTCCGGCCGGGAGCGAACATGACGGACAAGAAGGGCTCGAGCGAGAAACTGCTTTACTGCTCCTTCTGCGGCAAGAGCCAGCACGAAGTCCGCAAGCTGATTGCCGGACCTTCGGTCTTCATCTGCGACGAATGCATCGAGCTGTGCAACGACATCGTCCGTGACGAGACGCAGGCCGAGAGCGCCAACGGCAAGCAGAAGGGCGGCCTGCCCACGCCGGCCGAGATCTGCGGCATCCTCGACCAGTACGTGATCGGCCAGGAGAGCGCGAAGAAAATCCTTTCCGTCGCCGTCTACAACCACTACAAGCGTCTGCGCCACAAGGGCAAGAAAGACGAGATCGAGCTCGCCAAGAGCAACATCCTGCTCGTCGGCCCCACCGGTTCGGGCAAGACGCTGCTCGCGCAGACGCTCGCGCGGCTGCTGAACGTTCCCTTCGTCATCGCCGACGCCACCACGCTCACCGAGGCGGGCTACGTCGGCGAAGACGTCGAGAACATCATCCAGAAGCTGCTGCAGAACTGCAATTACGAAGTCGAGAAGGCGCAGAGCGGCATCGTCTACATCGACGAGATCGACAAGATCTCGCGCAAGTCCGACAACCCGTCGATCACGCGCGACGTCTCGGGCGAGGGCGTGCAGCAGGCGCTGCTCAAGCTCGTCGAGGGCACGATCGCGTCGGTTCCGCCGCAGGGCGGGCGCAAGCATCCGAACCAGGACTTCGTGCAGATCGACACCACGAACATCCTGTTCATCTGCGGCGGCGCCTTCGACGGCCTCGAGAAGGTCATCCGCAACCGCTCCGAGCGCACCGGCATCGGCTTCGGCGCCGAGGTGCGCAGCGCGGCCGAGCGCGCGGTGGGCGACGTCCTTCGCGAGGTCGAGCCCGAAGACCTCGTCAAGTTCGGCCTCATCCCCGAGCTGGTCGGCCGCCTGCCGGTGGTCGCCACGCTCGACGAGCTCAACGACGACGCGCTCGTGCAGATCCTCATCGAGCCGAAGAACGCGTTGGTCAAGCAGTACCAGCGCCTGTTCGAGATGGAAGGCGTCGATCTCGAGATCCGCCCGGCGGCGCTGCAGGCGATCGCCCGGCGCGCGCTCAAGCGCAAGACCGGCGCGCGCGGGCTGCGTTCCATCCTCGAGCAGACGCTGCTCGACATCATGTTCGACCTCCC
>NZ_JAVSMM010000047.1:0-1865 GCF_032027225.1 Aromatoleum sp.
GAGCAGCACGAAGGTGGGGCCGATCTCGCGCAGGTCGGCCATCTGCGTCTCGGGTTCCTCGACGAAGTTGACGGTGATGCGCGAAATGAGCGCCTGCCCCACCGCGTAGATCTGCTCCATGATCCACGGCAGCGGCAACATCGAGACGTAGTCGTCGGTGGGCAGCTTCGGGTCGGCGCGCAGGTACGACAGGCAGTGCGCGAGGAACGGGCCCGACTGCAGCATCGCGATCTTCGGGTTCGACACCGTGCCCGAGGTGGTGCACAACACGGCCACGTCGCTGCCCTTGCCGAGCGCGACCTCGTTCTGGAAGCGCTGCGGGTCCTCGGCGTGCATGCGCGCCGCGGCGGCCTTCAGGTCGTCCCAGCTCATCAGCCGCGCATCGTCGTACTTGCGCATGCCGCGCGGATCGAAGTAGACGATGCGCTCGATGCACGGCAGCCGCTCGGCGATCTCGAGCAGCTTGTCGACCTGCTCCTCGTCCTCGGCAAGCACGATGCGCACCTGCGCGTAGTCGATGAGGTACGACACCTCCTCGTTCAGCGCGTCGGAATAGATGCCCAGCGACATGCAGCCGACCGCGTGCGCGGCGAGCTCGCCCCAGACCATCTCGGGACGGTTCTTGCCGATGATCGAGACGATTTCGCCGCGACGCACACCGAGCGAGAGCAGGCCCAGCGCGATCTCGCGCACCCGGTCGCGGTAGTCGGACCAGGTGAACTCGTTCCAGATGCCGAATTCCTTCTCGCGCATGGCCACCTCGTCGGGCCAGCGCCCGGCGTTGTGCAGAAGCAGCTTCGGGAAGGTGTCGTGCCGGGCGACGTCGGCGTATTCGGTAACCATCGCGGTAACCATCGCGGCGGCCATCGCTTCAGGCCTGCGCCTGCTCGGCGGGTTGCCCCTCGTCCACGCCGAGGTAGGCCGTCTTGACCTGCTCGTTGTCCATGATCTCGTGCGGCAGGCCGGCGGCGATCACGCGTCCGAAATCGAGCACCATCACGCGCTGCGAGATGTCCATCACGACGCCCATGTCGTGCTCGATCATGATGACCGTCATTCCCCATTCCTCGTTGAGGTCGACGATGTAGCGCGCCATGTCCTCCTTCTCTTCGAGGTTCATGCCGGCCATCGGCTCGTCGAGCAGGATGAGGTCGGGGCGCACGGCCACCGCGCGCGCGAGCTCCACGCGCTTACGCAGCCCGTACGACAGCGTGCCGGCCACCGCCTTGCGGATGTGGCTGATCTCGAGGAAGTCGATGATGTCTTCCACGTGACGCCGGTGCGCCAGTTCCTCCTTCTGGGCGCCGCCGAACCAGTACAGCGAGCCGCCGAGGAAACTGTTCTTCATCAGGTGGTGGCGCCCGACCATGATGTTGTCGAGCACCGTCATGTGGCTGAACAGCGCGAGGTTCTGGAAGGTGCGCCCGAGACCGAGCGCCGCGCGCTGGCTGGGCGTGAGCCGCGTGATGTCGCGGTCCTTGAAATGGATCGATCCGGCGGTGGGCGAGTAGCGTCCCGAGATGCAGTTCAGCATCGAGGTCTTGCCGGCGCCGTTCGGGCCGATGATCGAGAAGAGCTCGCCGGCACGGACCTCGAAGTTCACGTCCATCAACGCCTTCACGCCGCCGAATTGCAGCGAGACGTCGCGTACCCCGAGAATCGGCCCCTGATCTCCGGCCAACCTGCAGCCCCCCTCTCTTGTCCGCGCAGTCTATGGTACGCGTGTCGGTATAGTTGTCGCCTGACCGACAAAGTCAGGGATTCCCGGGGGCCGTGTCCGCATTCGAAGAGCTCGTTGCGCTGTCGTCGTGGTTGCGCGAGCTTGACGCAGCGCAGCAAGAGCGCGTTCGTCGCGACCTCTTCGA